>JANWVO010000045.1 GCA_025056865.1 Bryobacteraceae bacterium | reverse complement strand
CGCGAGGCCGCTGAAGCACGGCGGCGGGCGATGATCGGACTGATGCGCGCCGCCCCGGCGGAGGCCGTCATGCTGGCGCTATCGCAGGAAGAGCGTCAGGCACTGGTCAGCCAGGATGCCGCGCTCGACAGCCTTTTGGAGCGTCATGGCCGCTGGGAAGGGGGGATCGAGGCGATCGTTTACGACGATTTCGAGCGGAAGGAATCCCGCATCGTCCGGTTTCTCCACAGCGGCGCGCTACGGCTGGAAGTGCACGCCGCGGGCCAGCCCTTGCCGGAGGAGTGTGGCTGGAACGCCGTGTTCGAAGGCGTCGAGCTCGGCCAGGTGGCCGCAGGTTTCGTGACGAAGCTCGAGCGGGCTGTCGGCGCCGGCGATTGCTCGAACATGGGCGAGCAGCAGACGCTCGCCGTGGCTGTTTCGTTCCCGGGCATGCCGCTCGGGATGACCGTCGCCGAAGTCGACAACATGGTGTTTTCCCCTCGCGGCCCATCCCTCGACGAATTCCTGCGGGAGTTTACGCAGAACCAGATTTGGGTCGTAGGCAAGACAGTCCCATTGCAAACGGATCGTGTCTACGGTTGCGACGAGGCAGGCCCACTGGCCGATGCCGTTCTGCGGGCTCTCGCCGGCCGCGAAGATCTTCGCCGCTACCGCCGGCTGCTGATCTTCCTGCCCATGCAGGCGGGCGCATGCAGTTGGGGCGGCCTGGGCACTATGAACTGCCACCCGCGCGAGCCGCTTCCGGGTCACTGGCTTTCGGTGTCCTGGATGCGCGTGCCTGCCCGGTTGAACCAGTCCGACTGGAACTGGGTGATGGGTGTGGTCCTTCATGAGGCGGGCCACAATTTCGGCTTTTCTCATTCCAACTCGCGAATCTTCCCTCACCTCACCTTGGGGGCACCCGGGGAGAGAGGGACTTCCAGCGAATACGGCGATCCATTCACGATCATGGGTGGCGCGGGAGGCCCGTTCACGGCCCGGCAGCTCCTTCACGCGGGATGGATCACGGAAAGCCAGGTGCTCACCGCGGAAGCAGGGGGAGTCTTCACGCTCGATCCGGTAGGCGCGCGGGGGCGGGGGCCCAAGGCTCTCAGAATTCGGCGAAGCAGCGGGCGTGAGGATTTCCTCTGGCTCGAGTACCATCTGCCCCGCGGGTTCTATTACGCCCGCTGGCCCTCTGTCGCGTCCCGGGGCGCGTTGCTGTATGTGCTCGACGAGCACAACCGCGACCAATCCTCGACCATCGGCGGCGCACCGCACCTTCTCGACCTTACCCCCGGGTCTCGCAAGGATGACCTCCATGACGCGACTTTCCCCCCGGGAAGGGAATGGGTGGATCTCCACACCGGCTGGAAGCTCCGTGTGCTGGAAGCGGGCGAGCGCCTCACCGTCTCCGTCTCCCGCGACACCGCATGCGCCACTTTCGAGGGAGAACGGCGCACGCACGGCTCCGGAAGCGAGACGGGCGAAATCCGGATTTCGGCTCCGCCATCCTGTCAGTGGACGGCCGTCAGCTCCGCCCAATGGTTGCACATTCTCAGCGACCCGAACGGCTCGGGATCCGGAACGGTCCGCTACCGCGTGGAACCGAACCCCTACGGCAATCCGCGGCAGGGCTCCATTGCCGCCGGACTGGCTGCGTTCCGGATCGAGCAGGCGGCCAGCGGGATGCCAGTGGGCAACCGCCCGCCGGAGGCGGCGGCAGTGTACCCGGCTGATTCCTGGGGACCGCGGCTCAGCCTTCATATCCTGCTCCAGGATCCAAATGGTCCCCGGGATGTCCAACGGGTCGAAATCCGGATTGGGGACACGGCCGGGTCGAGGGCCTGTCTGATCGAGTACAACGCCGCACAGACACAAGTCCGGCTGGCTGCGGAAGACGGCGTTTATACCCCGCCCGTGCAGGGAGGGGACAACGTCACCCTGTCGAACGCGAACTGTCAGGTGGCACGGGCGGTTTTTTCCATCTCTGGCGACACTCAGGCCTGGCTGAACCTCGCCGTGGCCGCTTTCAGAGATTTCGCCGGCGAGAAGACCATCTGGGGCCGGGCTACTGACGCGGCAGGAGCCACGGGAGAATGGCGCCGGCTTGGACGGTGGCGCGTTTCGACTGCACCCAGGTTGCGCGAACTGAACCCGTTCCGGTTGTCCGGATCGGCCGCCCGTTTCGAGTTCCGGTTCGATGTTGCTGCCGAAGGTTCCGATTTCCAGGCTGCACGGTTCGTGATTGGTCCGGCTCCGGGTGCGGCCCTGGTCTGCGCGATTTCGTTCGAGACGGACCCCGACAGGATCCGCGTGCGCCTCTCGGGGGACGACGTCTGGAGTCCGCCGTCGACCCTTTCCCCGGAAGCGCAGATCTCTGGCCGCGGTTGCCGGTTGCGCAGGCCCGAGTTCCGGGCCAGCTCTGGAGGGGAAGGTCCGATGCTCGCCTTCACTCTAGCATTCGAGCAGGAGCTGAATGGGGATCACTGGGTCTGGGGGCAGATCCTCGACTCCTCTGGCCGTGAGACTCCCTGGGAGGCGATCGGACGACTCGAAGTCCGGGCCCCCAATCGTCCGCCGCAGGTGCTCATAGTCTCCCACTCGGTCCAGGAAGGCGGATGGGGCACGCTGGAACTGGAGATCGAGGACTTGAATGGCCCGGAGGACCTGGAACGGGTCGAGGTCATTCTGCATACACAGCGGCAGTGGCGGGATGCGTGCGCCGTGGATGCGGTTCCCTCGGACCGCTTCACATGGCTGTGGCTCTCAATCCGGCAAGACAGAGGAGAAGGACACACAGGCAGCTGGGTTGCCGGCGCGCGGGCCACTTTCACGAATTCGCAATGCAGTCTCGACCTCCAACGATCCTCTTTCGTCACCACGAGCAATTCCGTACGCATCCTCCTGGCGGTCTTGCTGAAGCCGGTGATGGCAGGAGATCAGAAGATCTTTGTCCGGGCAAGGGACATGGGTGGGACATGGTCGGAATGGAGGGAAGGTGGCCCCTGGAACGTTGCCGCCAATCCCGCCAACCGGGCTCCGCGGATCAGCGCGGCGGGCACCCTGCCGGCGCGGGGGCATTTCCTTTCTCTTCCGCTAACCATTGAGGATCCCGACACGGCTCGCGATGTGGCCGCAGTGGAGCTCCTGATCGGAAACTCCCCCGATGATCCCGATTCGTGCTGGATGCGTTTCTCGCGCCGGGCAGGGCGCGTCGAGCTGCGCTCGGAGGATGGAGCCTTCTGGTTGAGAGCCGGGCCAAGAGATACCAGCGTTTCCCATGGCCGCTGCTCGGCGCCTGCCGACGCTTTCTTCCATTACGTCTCGGGTGCGGCGAGAATCACCCTGGGTGCCGCTTTCCAGGGAGGCTGGCAGGGCGCGAGAACGGTCTGGGCGAAAGCCACTGATGCTGCCGGCGCCGACACGGGCTGGCAGAGGCTGGGGACGTTCACCGTGGCGCCCCTCTCCGGAAACCGCCCGCCAGCAATCGTCGCTCCGGTACCAGTATCGGGCGAAGGCCACGCAATCCTGCTCAGTCTGGATTCCACCGATCCCGACGGCGGAACAGACATCCGCCATGTAACCTATCTCCTGCTTTCCGCTTCCGAAGCACAACGCTGGTGTGTTCTGGAGTACGACCGACTGAGCGGCGTGTTTCTTCTCGGCAGCGACGACGCGCCAGAAATGCTGACATTCCCAAACGACGGCACAAGGCGCGAGACCGAACGCTGCCGCCTTCTTCGCGTAGAATCCAGCACCGACGCCTCGGGTGTCCGCTTCCGCGCGTGGGTCGGATTCCAGGAGTCCATGGCGGGGCCACTGAGTCTCTGGCAGAGGACGATCGACATGTCCGGTGCCGAATCCGGCTGGCATCAGGCCGGCGAATGGCGCGTCCGCCTGCCAGACCAACCCACGTTCATTCGTCAGCTCACTCCCGACTCCGGCCAGGGACGGGAGCAGGTCTTCGAGCTTCAGTTGTCTGACGAGGATGGAACGCAGGACATCGATTCCGTGACCTTCAACATTTCCCGAGACGGAACCATGCACAATAGCTGCCGGTTCTTCATCGAGCCAGGACTGGATCGTCTCAATTTCTTCTCCGACCACCCCTATGCCTACTGGGTGACCACGCTGAGCCAGCCAGGAGTCGTGGAGAACGCACAATGCGGCTTTTCGCGCCGGGAAGCACGGATCCTTGCGGAGGGGAACACGTTGACGATCCGCATGCCGCTGCTGTTTCGCGCCGGGTTGACAGGTAGAAACGTCATTTCTGTCGAGGTCCGAACGCTTGCCGGAGTTGTCATCACACGCCGCGAAGCGGGCGTGTGGATTGTGCCGGAGCCCGAGCCGAACAACCCGCCGCAGGTTGTCAGTCTGGAACGGACGGCGGCGGGCGAGAGGGAAAGAGTCACTGCCTCGTTCTCCGATCCCGACGGCTACGGCCATCTCGCCTCGATGGCAGTTCGCATCGTCAGCGGAGGGAATGCCTGCGGATTCCTCTACGACCGCGTTTCCCACACCTTCCAGATTTCGACCGATGACGGCAGCGGCTGGGAGAAGCCCGTCCACGCGCAATCCGGAAATCTCGAAAACGGCGTCTGCTCCTTTGCCCCCTCGCAGCTCCGGATCTGGGGCTCGGGCGAGAGGATGAATCTTCAGCTCGATATTCTCTTCAAGCGCCCCATGCCCGGCGATGCCGAGGTCTGGCTCGCCGCGGTCGACCGCGCGGGCGCTGCCACGGGATGGGTGAAGAAATGAACCAATGCGATGCCCGGTGCGCGCCCGCCCAGTGAAGCCTTAGGCCCATGCAGGCGGGCTTCCCGGCGATGGCCTTTCGGCGCCTTTGCTGCCGGCTGGCGTCCGCGGAGCCGCCGCAGGCGTCCATGGACGCAAGGCCGTTCCCTACGATCATTCGGGATTCCGTGACCGTGCCGGGCGATTCCGGAATCCGATGAGGCGGCATCTCCGGGCCAGCGATGCTGCGGGCGGGCAGAATGGAAACACCCCGCTCGCATGGCGCAGGGGACCCTCCTGCCGGGATTTTTTCCCGCAGTTGGCGGGCGAGCCTCAGTGAGAGACCATCGAAATGCAGTGGATCTATTGGCCTCGCGCAGTGAAAAACCGCTGAAAAGGCACAGAAGCCGTAACGAGAATATCGGGGAAATAAAGGCAGCCCATGCCGACAGAAGGACTCCGGCCTGAACGGCCCCGGTGCGAAAACTCCCGAAATCCGTGACGACGCCGGGTCCGCCGGCCAGCGCCCTGGACTTGCCTCGAATGCGCTGGCAACCAGCCAGACTACCGCGGCCTGTAAGCGATGCAGTCGATCTCGACCTTCATGAGCGGATCGGCGAACGCGACGGCCACGGTGGTGCGCGCCGGGCGCTGGTCGCCGAAGAACTCGCGGTAGACCTCGTTCATGGCGGCGAAATCATTGCCATCGCGCAGATAGACGTTGCACTTGACGACATCGGACATCGATGCGCCGGCGGCGGCGAGTATGCGCCGCACGTTTTCGAGCGTCACACGCGTTTCGTGGCCGATGTCGCCGTAGGACATCTGATTGGTGGAAGGATCGATGGGGCCCTGGCCTGAGACGAAAATGAAATCGCCGGCGACCACCGCGGGCGAGTAGGGCCCGCGGGGCGCCGGCGTATCGGGCGGAAAAATGCGCTCGATGGATGCCATGCAGACATCCTACGAGGTTTTCTTTCTCCTTGTGCGCCTCGTTTTCTCGCCGGTGGAGGATTCGGCGGCCTTCTTCCGCGTGGCGCGCTTCTTCGGCTTGGGCGGCTCTTCGGGCAGGGGAATCTCGCCGGTGGCCGTGGGCTGGCCGGGCACGATCGGCTGCTGGAAATCGAGCTCGCTCAGCTCTTCTTCCTCTTCCTTCGTCTCCGGCTCCGGCGGCGCAGGCGGATAGAACTCGGCGCCGAGGTTGACCATCAGGCCGCCTTCTTCGCGGGGTTCGAGCCGCACCACCGTCTTGTCCTGCGCGAAGTTCAGAAACTCGGAGAAGCTCTGGAAGCCGTACGTGGCCGGGTCGAAGTCCGGATACTCCTCCTTCATCCACTGAAGCAGATCCTCGGCCCGCTGGCTGCTCTCTTCGAATTCGAGGCGATGGATTTCGAGCACGTCGCGCAGCAGCGTGAGCGCCTCCTCGGGCCGCGGCAGCGCCTTGTCAGGCCCCCTGTGCTTGCGCTCGATGAAGTAGCGTCCGCCGGAGCCCTTCACCTTGACGAGATCCGCGCGCTTCAGCTTCTCCACGAATTCCGAGAAGCTGCGCGCGCCGTAGGCGCTCTCGCTGAAGGTGGAGTCGAGCTGGAGCATGGTCGACTTCAGCAGGCCGAGCTGCGGCTGCACGTTGCGGCGCTCGAGCACCTGGAGGGCGCGTTCGACAAGCGGCATGGCGAGCGCCAGATCCAGCGGCTGCGGGCGGTTCTGCTGCTCCTGCTGCCGCTGCGCCTCGCGCTCCTTGCGGCGCTCCTCGCGCTCCTTCATGCGCTTTTCGCGCCGCTCGCGCCAGCTCTCGCGCGGCTGCTGCTCCGCCGGCGCCTGCTGCACCTCCTCGGGGGCGACATTCAGCAGCGATTCGAAGCTGATGAACTCGTGGCAGTTCTGCTGAAGGATGGTGGACGTAAAGGCGCGGCCGCCGACGACGAAGACCGTCTTGCCGTACTCCTTCAGCTTGTTGACCAGCGGGATGAAGTCCGAGTCGCCGCTGACGATGGCGAAGGCGTTCACATGGTCGTGGGTGAAGGCCATTTCGAGCGCGTCCAGCGCGAGGTTGATGTCGGCGCCGTTCTTGTCGCCGCGCGGCGACGGGATGCGCTGCACCATCTGCACCGCGTTCTCGGCCATCTGCCGCGTGGCCGCCTCGTGGCGGCCCCAGTTGGCGTAGGCGAATTTGGCGACGATGTCGCCGCGCTCCTTGAGCGCATTGAGCACCAGCGCGACATCGAAGTCGCGCCGGAGCGTGCTTTTCACGCCGATTTCGGTGTTGTCGTAGTCGATGAAAACGGCGATGTTCAGTTTGTCCTGCATGGGGTTGTACAAAATCCTAACAAAATGTTCCGGCCGGGGGCTGCCGGCAGACAGGCCGCAATGGCCGTGTTGCCGTCCGGGCAGCGCCCTGCGGGATCCGGCGCGGGCGTGTTCCAGCGGAGCATCCCCCGAACCCGTTCCTCCTCATGCGGCGCCCGCCGTTGCCGGCGCGCCGCCTGCCGCGCCGCTCGCGCAGCGCGGGCGATTCCGCCCCGCGGTTCTCCGGTCCGGCTTTCCGTGCGCACGGCGCGGCCGCCATGCCGGGGCTATCGAGAACGAACGCTCCGCACAGGCGGCGGCGCGGGGCGCAGCCAGCCCGGACCGCAGGGACTGTTTCCGATCAGCGCCTCTCGACGGGCAGGCTTTGCGGGCATCGCAAGCACCCGCGCATCGGGGGGCGGCCGGGCAGGTCAGCCACTTTCCGGATGAAAGGAAGGTACCGGCCCGCCACTACCAGTATAGATCCTGCCGCCGCTCCGGACGGTGCAGCAGGAACGAAGAAATCCGGCGGCCGGCGCCGGTCACCGGGAAGGCCGGGCCGCATCCAGTATGTTGGAAGCAGAGGCGCGGTTTTCCTGCCATGAACAGCACGGTAAAGCTCAGCATCGAGGGCATGCATTGCGGCGGCTGTGTCACCCGGCTGACGAACACGCTGAAGAAGCTCGATGGAGTGGAGGTCCGCCACGCCGAGGTGGGCGCGGCCGAAGTGGCCTATGACGAGGGCCGCGTGTCGAAGGAAGACATCGCCGCCGCGGTGGAGAAGGCTGGATTCGTCGTGGTCGGGACTTCGGAGTGAAGGCGGACGCGGAGGCCAGGGCGAAGATCACCTTTCCGGTGCGGGGCATGACGTGCGCCGCCTGCCAGGCGCATGTGCAGAGGGCGCTCGAGAAAGTGCCCGGCGTCGAGCAGGCGAGCGTCAATCTTATGCTGCACAACGCCACGGTGGTCTACGACGCCTGCGCCGTATCTCCGGCGGAGCTGGTAGAGGCGGTCAACGACAGCGGGTACGAAGCGGAGCTGCCGCCCCCGGCACGCTCGATCGCTGAAGAGCTGCGGCGGCACGACGAGGAAGAAGAGGCGGAATACCGGCGCCTGCGCTTCCGCGCCGCGGCTGCACTCGCCTGCGGCGCAGCCGCGATGGCGGCCATGCCGTGGCACCACACGCCGGCCGCCTACTGGCCGCTCGCCGGGCTGAGCCTGCTGGTGATGGCCTGGGCCGGGCGGCGCTTCTATGCCAAAGCCTGGGCGGCGCTGCGGCACGGCACGGCGGACATGAATACGCTGGTGGCGCTCGGCACAGGTGCGGCGTTCTTCTATTCGCTGGCGCATCCGCACCAGCCGTACTTCGAAAGCGTCATCTTCATCATCGCCTTCGTGCTGGCGGGCAACGCGCTGGAGGCGCGGGCGCGCAGGAGGACGTCGGAGGCGCTGTCGGCGCTGGCGCGGCTGGAGCCGGCGACGGCTCGCGTGCTGCGGGGCGGGCAGGAGCGGGAAGTGCCGGTGGCGGAGCTGCACGCCGGCGAACTGGTCGTGGTACGGCCGGGCGAGCGGATCAGCGCCGACGGCGTGGTGGTGGAAGGTGTGTCGAGCGTCGATGAGTCGATGCTGACAGGCGAGCCGCTGCCGGTGGAGAAACGGCCCGGGGCGCGCGTCACCGGCGGGACGCTGAACGTGGATGGCCGGCTGGTGGTGCGGGCCACGGCCGTGGGCGGCGAGACGGAGCTGGAACGGATCCTGCGCCTGCTTCGCGATGCGCAGGCATCCAAGGCGCCCATCCAGAGGCTGGCGGACCGCGTTGCGGCCGTGTTTGTGCCGGCTGTCGTGCTCATCGCGGCGCTGACGTGGCTGCTGAGCGGCTCCTTTCCGGCGGCCATTGCGGTGCTGATCGTGGCCTGCCCGTGCGCCATGGGCCTGGCGGTCCCCGCCGCCGTGATGGCAGCCACTGGCAGGGCCGCGCAGCTCGGCATCCTTTTCCGTCATGGGGAAGCGCTGGAGCGGCTGGCACGGGCCGACACGGTCGTGTTTGACAAGACCGGAACGCTGACGGAAGGAAGGCCCGAAGTGCGCGCGTTCACTCCTGCGCCGGGCGTGGACGCGGCGGAGGCCGTGCGGCTGGCGGCCGCCCTGGAACAGGCCAGCGAACACCCGCTGGCGCGCGCTCTTGTGCGCCATGCCGGCATGGATCTGCCGCAGCCGGCGGGGTTCCGCGCGTGGCCCGGCAGGGGCGCGGAAGGCGAGGTGGAAGGGCGGCGCGTGTTGGCCGGGAAGCGCGAGCTGCTGGAAGAGCGCGGCGTGGCGCTTCCTCCGCCGCCGGAGCGTTTGGCGGGGGAGACCGAGGTCTGGCTCGCCGTGGATGGAGCCTTCGCCGGTGTATTTGTTCTCCGGGACCGGCTGCGGCCCGACGCCCGTCAGGCGGTGGATGCGCTGCGCGCGATGGGAATGAAGGTGTGGATGCTCACCGGCGACTCGGAAGCCGCTGCGCGCGCCATCGCCCGCGAAGCAGGGATCGAGAATGTCGAGGCCGGGGTGCTGCCGGAGGGCAAACTGCGCTTCATCGAGCGGCTCCGCCGCGAAGGCGCGCGCGTGGCGATGGCCGGCGATGGCATCAACGATGCGCCCGCGCTGGCCGCCGCCGATGCGGGCATCGCGATGGCCTCGGGCACGGACGCGGCGGCGGCGGCGGCGGACGTGGCGCTCGTCCGTCCGGAGCTGATGCTGGTGCCGCGGGCCCTGCGCCTGGCGCCCGCCGCGCTGCGGGTCATGCGCCAGAATCTGTTCTGGGCCTTCATCTACAACGTCGTGATGATCCCTGTGGCCGCCGCCGGCAAGCTGAATCCGGTGCTGGCGGCCGCCGCGATGAGCCTGAGCTCCGTCTCCGTCGTCACCAACAGCCTGCGGCTGGCCAGGTTCAGGCTGCGCTGAACCCTCGCGAAAAGAAGTGGCCCGCGAGGGAGGCGCGCGGGCCGCAGACTGCACAGGAGCTGGACGACGGAATCAGAGCCGGTCCTGCGGAAGAAGGACGCGGCGGGCCCGTGGAGCTGCCGGGCGGCGCGAGGGCTCATCCTCCAGCGTCACCTGGAGCGTCGTCTCCTTCTTCTCGCGGACAACGACGACGGGCAGCGTCTTCTTCGAAGCGTCCCGCGCGGAGCGCAGCGCGTTGGTGATATCCCGCGGCTCGCTCACCTTGCGGTCGTCGACCTTCACGATCACGTCTCCCGCCTTCAGGCCCGCCTTCTCTGCGGGCGTCCCCTTCATCACCGACCGCACGAGCACGCCGTCCTTCACGCCAAAGAAGTCCGCAAGCTGAGAGTCCCGCAGCGGCTCGCCCTCGATGCCGAGCATCCCGGTGCGCCAGCTCATGGTGACGCGAGGCATGTCCGGGATCCCTTCAATGCGCGGAATGCGGATGTTGAACTCCTCCTCGATGCCCGGCGAGCGCAGGCTGAAGCCGCGGCCTTTGCGTTCGGCGATGGTGGCCGTCACGGTCTGCGTGGAGCCGTTGCGGAACACCGTCAGGCGCACGGTGCGGCCGGGCGGCGTCTCCCGCACGAAGCGGACGAACTGCGCCGTGCCTTCCACGCGCTGGCCGTTGTATTCGAGAACCACGTCGCCGGGCTTGAGTCCGGCCTTGTCCGCCGGGCTGTCCGGTTCCACCGTGGTGATCTCGACGCCATGCTCGTCTTTCAGGTTCAGTGCGCGGGCGCGTTCCGAGTTGATCTCCTTCACGCCCACTCCGAGCCACGATCCGCCGGCCTGGAAAAACATCATGACGTCGGAAGGCGGGGCGGGCGGGGCCGGCGGCTGAAAGGCGAATTCTTCGGCTGGTTGCGCGGGTTCAGGAGCAGGCTGCGCCAGGGCGAATGCCGGCGCCAGCAGAACCGCGGCTGCCAGGGCGTTGCGGAGAACGAATGACATCATGGAGACTTCCTTTCCGGGCTGGTTGGCGGCTGCGCAGGCCGGAGCGTGCCCGCCGTCCTGCCTGCTGTCCGCTTTCAGGCTTTCCGTCGATTCAGACGCGGCAGCCCCGCGAAGGTCTCGCCCGCCGCAGGCGCTGAGGCGCGCGGAGCGCCATGCTAGGCTGAAGTCCATGCAAGGATGGCAGTCCGGCATGGCGCGCGCGGCGCGGCTCCTGCTCGCATGGCTTGTGCTCTGGGCCGGCTTCTGGCTGTCTTTCTTCACGATGATCGCAGTCTTGGATCCGTACAGCCTGGATCCCGGCGAGCCGGCGGCCTTCGCGCGGATTTTCTCACTGCTGGGCATGGCATCCGGAATTGTCTGGGCTGTCGGGGCGGGCTTTGCGTCGGGTCCGGGACCCGGCATCCTCCGCGCGGCCCTGTGGGGCGCCGTGGCCGCAGCGGCTCCCGTTGTTCTGATCGGCAAGCCCGGCCAGACCGTTGTGCTCGGCCCGATGGGAGCAGCCGCCGGAGGGACGCTGGCATATCTGGCTCGGGCAGCCAGGAAGATGCCCGGCGGCGGCACGTGGGGCGCATTGCTCCTCCAGGTTTCGCGCGGCTTCGGCGGCGAAGCGGCGCGGCGCCCGCCCGGGCAAGGGCCGGGCCCCGCGGAAGCAGGGCCGCCGGATCAGAACGTGCCGTAGGATGCCTTCATTTCGTCCAGCGCCTTCAGCGTGCGCTGGCGGATGTACTGATCCTCCTCGCGATGCAGCAACTGCTGGAATGCGCCAGCCACGTCCGGCTCCTTCACGTTGGCCAGCAGCTCGACGGCGGCGATGCGCACGCCAGCGTGCGTATCGGCCAGAAGCACCTGCGCGAGCGCTTTGCGCGTCTCCGGCTCGTGCGCATAGGGCCGCAATGCCTCAATCGCCTTCAGGCGCACCGCGGGGTTGTCGTCGCTGCGCAAAGCGTCGATGAGCGCCCGCCGCACCTCCGCGTCCGCCGTCCGGTCTTTCAGCAGGTCGATTGACTCCACGCGCAGCCCCGGGTCCGTGGGATCCATGGCGGCGGCCAGCAGAAGGCGGCGGATGCGTTCGTCTTCGAACGAGCCGCGCAGCTCGCGCGGGCGGACCTCCTCGTACTGCACGCGCACGATGCCGCCCGGCGCCGTGTCGATCAGCCGCACGCGGCCCACCACGGGCTGCGCCTGCGCGGAACGGCCAGGCCAGGCCAGATCCTCCGGCAGCAGCCGCGCGCCGAAGAAGCCGAGCGCGACCAGCGCCACGGCGCCCACAGGACGGAACCACGCCGGCGGAGCGGACAGCCACTTCGACCAGAGCGCGCGCCACCTGGCCGCAAGGCCGCGGCCTCGCCGCTCCTTTTCGAGGGCCGTGGCCAGGTCTCGGCGGCAGCGGGAGAGCAGCTCGGCCGAGAGGACCGCCTCGCCCTGCGCGAGCAGCGCCGTGAGCTTCTCGCACCGCGCCCGCTCGGAGGCGCAGGCGGGGCAGGCGGACAGATGCTCCTCCAGCCGCTCCTCTTCGTCAAATGCCAGCTCGCCATAAAGATAGAGCGGAATCAGCTCGCGGACCTTCTCGCAGTTCATAGGAATTCTCCCAGCGCCTGACGCATCTTCTGCGTCGCCCGGAACAGGCAGTTTTTGGCGGCTTCCTCGCTGGAGCCGAGCGCCTCGCCGATCTCCCGGAGGCGCATGCCCTGGAAATGGCGCAGCTCGAAGACGAGCCGTTCGCGTGGCGTGAGCGAATTCAGCGCGGCTTCGATGCTCGTGCGGAGCTCGCGGTTGAGCGCCGCCCGCTGGGGGTCTCCCTGAGGCCGCGCCTCCGGCACCGTCTCCAGCCGGTCCACGGATCCTTCCTCCGTCTCCACCACCGAAGATTCCGTGCGCCGCACGCGGCGTTTGCGCAACTGATCCAGGCAGAGGTTGGCCGCAATGCGGTAAAGCCAGGTGGAGAAGCTGCAATCGAAGCGGAAGCTGGAAAGGTTGCGGTAGACGCGCAGGAAGGTCTCCTGGTAGACGTCGCGCGCGTCGTCGGGATTGCGGAGCAGGTTCATGGCGAGGCGCAGAACCTGCTGGTCGTAGGAGCGCACCAGGCGCTCGAAGGCTTCGGCGTCGCCGGACTGTGCGGCGCGGATGATGGCGGCTTCGTCCATCGAAGCATCGATCCTGGCGCCGAGGCTGGCGCCGCCTTCGATCGCCAGAGTCGCTCCCTGTTTCGTCATGGCCGTTCGCGAAGGCGGAATGCGCCCTCACGGCTTACAGACGGACAGAGAAGCAAACCGTCTCGCCGGAAGATGCCACCGGCCGGATTCAGTCGGCCGGCTCTACTTCGATCCGCCGGTGCGCCGGGTCGAGCGCGGTGATGCGGAAGCGCCGCAACTGGCCGGTGCGGAGCGTCTTGCGGTCGTTGTCGACGGAGGCGCCGCCTTTCCAGCGGGCAGCCAGCAGGGCCGCCAGATCGTCGACGTCGGCAGCAGCGGCGCGCGCCTTGCCGTCCGCTTTCGCCTCGTCCTTCAGGCGGCAGCGGGCATGGACGCCTTCGCTGATCTCGATCTTGGCGTGGCTTGCGTGGGTCTCGACGACGCGCCCGGTGACGAGATCGCCCACCTGATGCTCGCTGATGAAGATGTCGGCCGAGGTGGGCTCCAGCGCCTTCATCGAAAGGCGGATGCGGCGCTTCTCGACGTCCACTTCCAGCACCTGGGCCTTCACCACCTGGCCCGGAGAGAGCACTTCCTTCGGGTGCTGCACGCGCTTTTCCCGCGTGATGTCGCCCACGTGGATCATGCCCTCGATGCCGTCGCCGAGATCGACGAAGGCGCCGAACTGCGCCAGGCTCGTCACGGGTCCTTCCACTATCGTGCCGGGGGCGAAGCGCGTGGCCGCCGTGTCCCACGGATTGCCGAGCGCCTGCTTCAGGCCGAGCGAGATCCTGCGCTCGGCGGGCTTGACGTCGAGCACCACCGTCTCGACGACGTCGCCCACCTGGACCACGTCCTCGGGCTTGCGCACCCGCTTCGTCCAGGACATCTCCGAGAGGTGGATCAGCCCGTCAACGCCGGGAGCAATCTCCACGAACGCGCCGAACTCGGCCAGCCGCACCACTTTGCCGCGCACGCGGTCGCCGGGCTTCAGCGTGGCCGCAGCCTGAGTCCATGGATCCGGCTGGAGCTGCTTCAGTCCCAGCGAGATCTTGCGCGTGCTGCGGTTGATCTTGAGGATTTTCGCCTCGATCGTCTGCCCCGGGCTGACCACGCTGGAAGGCTTGTCCACGCGGTGCCAGCTCATATCGGTGACGTGCAACAGGCCGTCAATGCCGGGGGCGATTTCGACGAAGGCGCCGAAGTCGGTCAGCGTGCGCACGCGGCCCTGCACCACCATGCCTTCCTGAAGCCGTTCGAAGGCCGCCTGCTTCGCCGCGGCCGCCTGCTCTTCCAGCACGGCGCGGCGATCGACGACGATGTCGGGACGGTCCGGATTCTCGATGTCCAGCTTCGTGATGCGGCATTCAATCTGCTGGCCGACGAGGGTTTCCAGCTCAGCCATCGTGCGGATGCCGCTTCGGGACGCCGGCAGGAAAGCGTGCACGCCATCCGCCACCTGCACCCGCAGGCCGCCTTTCACCTGCTCGGTGACGACGCCGAGAATGACGTGGCCGCCCTCATAGGCGGACTGAAGCCCCGTGAAGTCGCGCGGCTGTTCAACGCGGATCGTCGAAAGCAGATAGTAGCCGTCCTCGGTCCTGCCGGTGATGTTCACCATCAGCGTGGAGCCGGGGGCCAGATCGGCTGGCAGCCCGGGCGTGTCGCGGCGGAGGATGCCCTCCATCTTGCGGCCCACGTCGACGACAATCGCGTCTTCGCTGATGGAGACCACTGTGCCTTCAAGAGCCGCGCCTTCGTCGCCATTGCTCTGTGCGGCTTCAAATGCGGCGAGCATATCGCCGAAGGAGGCGTCCTGCGGCTCCGGTGCGGATGCGGACTCTTCCACAGGCGAGACTTCCGTCAGATTGGGGGTGTCGGCGGGATTCATGGACAAACTCGCGAGACCTCTCATATTCTGACACATCCCGCCCCGGCGGCGGCAGCGCCCCTTGCTGCCTGCGTTAAGATGGCGGCTTGCAGCCCGTCCACAACGCGGCATGGAAGCGCCTGCTGCCCGGCATGCAGGACGTGGTGTGGCTGCTGCTGTTTTCCGCGCTTGCCTGGGTGAGCCCGACGCGCAGCGCCGCCGAAATCGAAGTGCTGAGCGCGCTCGCCGTGCTGCAATACGCCGCGCCGCGCATCCGCGCCTTCTCGTCGCCGCGCGGCAACGTGGCGCTGATCTCGCTGAAGCTGCTGCTCGGCTTTCTTCTCATCGGCGTCACCGGCGGCATCGCTTCCAGCTACTATCTGATCCTGCTGCTGCCGGTGCTTTCCGCGGCCACGACGCTGGGCGCGGCCGGCACGGCCGTCTTCACCGTACTGGCCTGCCTCGCCTATCTGGTCTTCATTCCCGTCGCCTATAACCTCGGCTACATCCTGGAAGGGCTCTATCTGCGCGACCTGACCCTGCGTGTGCTCTTCCTGCCAGTGGTGGCCTATCTGACCTACACGCTGGCCGAGGAGAACCGCCGCGCCGCCCGCCGTGCCGAGGCCGCGGCGCAGGAGCTGGCGGAAGCCAACCGCCGGCTGCTGGAAGCGGAAGCGAGCGCCCGCCGCAGCGAGCGCCTGGCCGCGCTGGGGCAGCTTACGGCCGGGCTGGCCCACGAGCTCCGCAACCCGCTGGGAACGATGAAAGCGTCGGCCGAGATGCTGCTGGAGCGGACTGGCGGCGGCAGCCCGGTGGTGCGCGAGCTGGCTGAATACATCTCCAGCGAAGTCGACCGGACGAACTCGCTGATTACGCGGTTTCTCGAGTTCGCCCGGCCGGCACAGCTCCGCCGCGCGCCCGTCGACGTGCATGCGGTGATCGACAGCGCCATTCAGAATCTGGAGCGGCAGACCCCGGGATCCGCGGCCCGCATCCACCGCAACTTCGACCCTGCGGTGCCGGAAATCGAGGCGGACGCCGAACTGCTGGAGCGCGTCTTTTTCAATCTGCTGCGGAATGCCATCGAGGCCTCGCCGCCCGAGGCGGTGGTGACTGTGAAAACGCGGCGCGCGCCGGCAGGTGTCGAAATCGCCGTGATCGACCGCGGGCCGGGCATCGCGCCGCAGGACCGCGAACAGATCTTCAACCCGTTCTTCACCACCAAGCCGGGCGGCGTGGGGCTGGGGCTGGCCGTTTCCGCCAAGATCGTGGGCGATCACGGCGGAGCCATCACGGTGGACAGCGAGCCGGGGCAGGGCGCGGCCTTCGTGGTGACGCTTCCGGCGGGAGTCCGGTAACGGCCTCTGCCTTCATCTGTGTAACAAGAGCGGGATGGACGCGCTTGCGGCGGCCCCGGCGGTGGAATTCTGCGAACAATCCGGGCCTTCGCGCGTCTCTAACTGTCAGAGGCCAGCCGCAACGCGGACGCGAGGGTGATTGCAGCGTCCGGCGGAAGCCGGCCATCGTCATTGTCCCGAGCGGAGGTCATGGATTGGGATGAGTCCAGCCCGAGCGATGGAACCTGCTGTGTCTGATTCGCGCCAAGGACTGGAAGGCGCGGGACGATTCCTGGAGGAGATCCGGCTGACCCGCAAAGAGCGCGCCCTGCTGGAAATGCTGATGGATAATCCGGGCCGCTGCATCAGCCGGCAGGCGCTGCTGAGGACAGTCTGGAACTATGCCGACGACGCGCGCACGCGCACCGTGGACGTCCATGTGCAGCGGCTGCGCCGCAAGCTGGGCCCGCACGCCGAGGCCCTGAAAACGATCGTCCGCATGGGCTATTGCTGGCTGCCGGAAAACGCCGGCTCGGCCTGAAACCCGCCCTCGTGCCGCCCGCGTCCCACGGGATGGCAGGCCCGGTGCAATGGCGCGCGGCGACGGCAATACTGGTAAGGCGGGCATGAAAACGCGCATCCTCATCGTCGAGGACGAAGAGAAGCTGCGGCGCGTGCTTTCCCTGCACCTGGAGGGGCTCGGCTGCGAGGTCAGCGGCGCCGCCAGCGCCGAGGAGGCGCTGCGGATGGCGGGGCAGGCGGATCTCGTGCTGACCGACCTGCGCCTGCCCGGCATGAGCGGCCTCGAGCTGCTGGAAGCTTTGCAGCGCCAGAACGCGCGCCTGCCGGTCATCGTGATGACGGCTTACTCGTCGGTGGAGACCGCCGTCGAGGCGATGAAGAAAGGCGCGGTGGATTTCCTTCCCAAGCCTTTCTCCCTGGACCATCTCGCCACGGTGGTGCAGAAGGCCCTGGAGGTGAAGCATCTGCGCGAGGAGAACGCGCAGTTGAGGGAGGAGCTGGGCCGGCGCTACCGCATCGAAAACGTCATCGGCACCGGGCCGAAGATGCAGGAAGTGCTGGCGGCGGTGATGCGCGTGGCCCCGACGCGCACGACGGTGCTGCTGTGCGGTGAAAGCGGCGTGGGAAAGGATCTGATTGCGCGCGTCATCCACCACCTGTCGCCCCGCGCCACGCAGCCGTTCGTCAAGATCAACTGCACGACGATCCCCGAGAATCTGATGGAAAGCGAGCTGTTCGGCTACGAGAAGGGCGCGTTCACGGGGGCGACGGCGTCCCGGCCGGGCAAGTTCGAGCAGGCCGACAGGGGCACCGTGTTCCTGGACGAGATCGGCGACGTGCCCCCGGCCGTGCAGGTGAAGCTGCTGCGCGTGCTCCAGGACCGTGAATTCGAACGGCTCGGCAGCAACCGCACGCGGCAGATCGACGTGCGCGTCATCGCCGCCACCAACGCCGATCTCCGCCGCGCCCTCGAGGAAGGCAATTTCCGCGAGGACCTCTATTACCGGCTGAATGTCTTCCCGATCACGATCCCTCCGTTGCGCGAGCGGCGCGAGGATATTCCGCTGCTGGCCGAGCGCTTCCTGCGGAAATTCGCCGCCGAAACGGGGTCGCGCGTCGAGTCGATCTCGCCGGAGGCAATGCGCAAGCTCGTAGAGTACCATTGGCCCGGCAACGTGCGCGAACTCGAGAATGTGATTGAGCGCAGCCTGCTCTACGCCGACGGTAAGGTGCTGCTGCCTGAACACATTCATCTGGATTACGCCCCGCGCCGCGCCGTCAACGGCCAGGCGGCCGCCAACGGATTCCTGCCGGAAGGCATGACGCTCGAGCAGTACGAGCAGCACCTCATCCGCGAGGCGCTGCGCCGTGCCGGCGGCAACAAGAGCCAGGCGGCGCGCCTGCTTGGCCTGACGCGCAACGCGCTGCGCTACCGGCTGTCGCAGATGGGGCTTGAATAGCGCCGAAGACGCTCCGCCGTTCCGCTCATGGGCTCCTGCCGGAGGCCGCCCGGGGCCATGGTGCCGGCAGGCTCATCGCGTGAGCCTGTGCCCGCTGTCAAATGAAAGAAAAGTGCGGCGCGAGAGCCGAAATGAACAGAATGACAGAAGCCCAGTTCGACCAACTGCTTCATCGCCTGGACCGAATCGCAGCCGCCCTCGAGCGGCTTGCTCCCGTGGCGGCCCCCCGAAAGATGGAACCGGCTGCGGCGCCGGAGGCCGCCGGCACTGCCTTTGAAGCGGAGTCCGGCGCCCAGGCGGAGACCTCCGAGCCGGTGACGCTGGTGCCGGAAGCGCTGGGCACTTTCCTGGCGGGCCGCGGGATCCGCATTCGCCGCGTGCCGCCGCCCAGCCCGGCGGATCCGGTTCTCGACCGGCTGGCGCTATTCCTTGGCACGCGCTACTCGATGCTGAAGGAGGCGCTGGGCTGGATCAAGCGCACCATGCAGACCGGCGGCTCCTGGCATCTGAAGCTGGCCGGAAAACCGCAGGAAGAAATCGGAGCCTGCTGCCAGTTCTGCCACCAGCTCCACGAACTGGCCTTTCTCACCGAGTACCGCTACCATCGCGCGCCCCGCTGCCTGATGGAAGCGCGGACGTCGGCGGCGCCCGAGGCGCAGAACTTCTTCTCCGGCCAATGGCTGGAGCGCTTCATCCGCCAGCAGGTGGAGATGGCCGCCTCCGGGGTGGCGCAAGCGGGCCTGTCGATCCTGGCCAATGCCCAGATCGTGCTGCCGAATCACGATGATTTCGAGCTGGACCTTCTGGTTGCGTTCCACGGAGAAATCTTCTGGATCGAGTCGAAGACCGGCGCCTACCAGCAGCACATCCGCAAGTATTCGCAGATGGCCCGGACCCTCGGGCTCGGCCCGGGCAGGAGCTTCCTCGTGCTCGCCGATGCATCCGCACCGGTGTGCGAGAGCCTTTCCCGGCTGGCAGGCATGACGGTTTGCAGGGCGGAGGATTTCCATTCGGTCTTCCAGCTTGCCGTTTCGCAGACGCGGATTCCGCAGTGTGCGGCGCAGTGAACCGCCTCTCCAGGCGGAACGGATCCGGCGGCTCGCTGGCGGACGCGTCAGGACAGACCGGACAGATGGCGGGGCTCTCCCGCGCCAGCCGCGCCTGCCGGATGGAGTCACACCGGGCCGCAAAGGGCGCCGGCGCGCCGCCAGGCCGACACGGCCCGGTTGCCTTGTCTCTGCCGCCGGGAGCGGTCCTCGGCGCTGCCGTGCGGAAGCGGATCGGGAGATAGATGGGCTCATGAACGGGCAGGCGGTGCGGCAGGCCTCTCGCTGAGCGCTTTGGCGAGCGTCGCCGCAAGGATCACTGCGCCTCCTGCCATGGCCTGCGCTCCGGGACGCTCGCCCAGCAGAAGCCACGTCCACAACGGATTCAGCACCGGTTCGGCAAGCAGCAGAATGGATGCCTCGAAGGCGGGCACGTCGCGCATTCCGCGCGTCAGGCACCAGTAGGCAAGCCCGATCTGGAAGATCCCCAGGTACAGGATCACGGCCCAGTCCAGCGTGCCCGCGGGGCCGGCTGGAAGAGCGAAGGGCAGGCACAGCAGCGCGGCCAGGATGTTTCCTGCGGTGATGGTGGAAAGCGCTGCTGCCGGGCGGCCCGAATAGTGCGCCTGCCAGCGCAGCCCGGCCAGTGCGAAGGCGTAGGTGAGGCCCGAGGCCGCCGCCCAGAGGTTGCCCGCGCGCGGATCCGGCGCGGTGGCGGCGCTCTGCTGGACGCCCGTCAGAAACAGGGCCATGCCGCAGGCGAGCGCGGCGGCCACCAGCAGGTCCCGCCGCCGCGGCTTCTCATGCAGCAGCAGCGGGCCGAGAACCAGCAGGTAGGCGGGGGCGGTGGACTGAAGAAAAATCGCGTTGGCCGCAGTGGTGAGCTTGTTGGCCTGCACGAAGAAAACGAGAGTCAGCGCGTAGGCCACGCCCGTCAGCCAGGCGCGCCAGTCCCGCAGCCGCCGCGCCTCCGGCAGCAGGGCGGAAAGCGCCAGGGCGGCCACGGCGCTGCGGAAGCCCGCCGTCTGCCACGCGCCGAGAGACGTGGATTTGATGGCCGCGCCGCCGGTGGAGAACAGCAGCGCGGCTGACAGCACCAGCCATCGGCTCCACATCGTTATCAGGCTAGCAGGCAGCCGCAAGGCCCGCGCCGGCGCCGCAGCTCCGCCCGCGGGCCGGATGCGCGGAGGCAGGTTTCCGCCGCAATTCGTGGTACATTGGAGAAAAGGCCGCGTGGCCTTTCCCGCACTGAAAATCCCCGTCGAAATCCGCTTCGCCTCGGCTGTGCGTCCGCCACGTCAGGCGAACGTCACCGCGCCGCAATGCGGCTGTCACGCGAGGCTGCGAACCTGAAATGGATCTGAAAGACGAGGAGGAATTTCTAAAGATGACCGCTCTCAAGGGGAGGAAAACGTTCCTGCTGGCGAGTGATTTCGATCACACGCTCAGCTTCAATGACTCAGGCATCGTTCTGAGCGAACTGCTCGGCACGCAGGGATTCGAGGAGAAGGTCCGCGGGCTGGAACGGCTGCACCTGGTGCAGCAGGGCGGGGAGCTCTCCTATCTGCTGCTGCACGATCCCGAATACCGCTGCGTGCGGCGCGAGCATCTTCAGGAAGCGGGAAAGCGGATCCGGCTGAAAAAGAATATTCCGCTGCTGCTGGAAATGCTCCAGAATCTGGAAGGAATCGAATTTTCCTTCCATGTGATTTCCGCGGCTCCGGAGGAAGTCATTCATGCCGCGCTGGAGGGAATTGTTCCGCCGGAAAACATCCACGGAACGCGGTTTCACTACCATCCGGAAACAGGAGAAATCCAGTCGATTCTTCGCGTCAGCGCCGGCTACGGCAAGGTGGCGGTGCTCGAGGAGATCCGCCAGGCGATGGGGATCAGCTACAACCGCGTGGTCTATGTGGGCGACGGGAGCTCGGACATCCACGTGATGCTCCATCTGAACCGCAACGACGGCCTGACGATCGCCGTCAGCGAGAACCGGTTCATCACCCAGATCGCGCGGCGCACCGTGCTGAGCGAGGATGCGCTCAGCGTGGCCGTGCCCATCATGGAGGAGATCCTCGGGTGGGAGTCGGCGCGCGTGCGCGCGTTTTTCGAATCCCACGGGGTGACGCTCCGGGAGTGGAGCAAGGTGCGCACCGACCGTCTGAGCTTTGCGGCCAGTCAGCCTGCCGCTCCCCCGGTGCAGCAGTGAGCGGAGCCATGGCATTGTCCGAATGGATCGGATGGACGGCGACGGCGGTGTTTGCCGCGTCGTATCTGGCGCGGGATCCCCGCCAGCTCCGGCTGGTGCAGGCGGCGGCTGCGGTGCTCTGGATCGGCTACGGCGTGCTGAAGGGCGCGGCTCCGGTGATCGGGGCCAATGCGGCCGTCGCCGCGATTGCGCTGATCAGCTTCTGGCGGAGCCGCGCGCCGCGTCCGCAGTCGAAGTGAACTGCCGGCGCCCCGCTATCCCTGGACCGCCAGTCCAAGCCGGGCGGCCATGTCCTCGTAGGCAGCGCCCCAGGCCGGAAGGCTGCCCAGGATCTGCGCGGCGTGGCTGGCCACCCACGGATCCGTCTGCGCACCCGGCGCGGGCGCGCGTTCGAGGCCGTGCAACTGGCGCCACACGCCGAGCCAGCGGGCGTTGTATTCGTCCAGCGTCCGCGGATCGGCGCCGCCGCGCAGCACGGCTTCGATCCGCTGGGCCAGATCCGATCCCTCCCAGAAGCCGAGATTCATCGAGTGGACGCCCGCCGGGCCCGTCAGGTGCGCGGCGTCTCCGGCCAGCCACAGCCTGCCGGCGCCGAAGCGCTTCGCCAGGCGCCGCTCGAACCGCACGACGATGCGCCAGGTCAGCTTCTCAATGGATCCGGTGAACCAGGGGGCCCGCTCGCGGAGGTATTCGCGCAGGTGCACCTCGTCGAGCACCGGCAAATCCAGGCCGGGCGAAAGCGGCACGCGGTCTTTCTGGCGCTCGGACGGGAAATCGCCAAAGCCCGCCCTCCGCAGCGCCTCCACCGGGTCGGGCGCCTGCGGCGTGTAGCCTGGCAGCTCGAAGCTCCATCGTGCGGCTCCGCCCGGCAGCGGCCACAAGACGTTGGTGGTGCCGTTGTCGAATGCGACGCGTACGGTGTGCTTCAGGTCCGCGTCCGTCCGGAATTCGAAAACCGCGAAATACTGCGCCGGGGCGATTTCCGGAAATTCGCTGTCCAGCGTCCGCCGCACGCGCGAGTTGTATCCGTCGGCGCCGACCACGAATCTGGGTTCGAGTTCCCAGGTTTTCGAGACCACCCACTCGGTATGCGCAACAATATAGCCGCGCGATTCTTTTTCGAATTTCTGGACAAGCACGCGCGCGCCATCGTCCAGCGGCGTGATGGCGGCCGCCTCCTGGCGCCACCCCACTTTGACGCCCAGCTTCTCCAGCTCGTCCTCGAGCAGGTTTTCGAGCGCATCCTGCCGGACGACGGCGAGGGGATGCGCGCTGTCGCCCGCGTCCACGGCCACCCGCGTTCCTTCGCGGTCGCAGAACGCGATCCGGTGCACGGGGTAGCTGGACTCGAGAATCCTCTCGCGCAGGCCCAGCGCGGCGAACAGGTCCAATGCCTGCGGATGGACCGCCAGGGCGTAGCTGTGCGTGCATGCCCAGACGCCGGTGTCGATAATCCGCACGTTCACATTCCGGCGCGCCAGCGACAGCGCCGTGAACAACCCCACGGGACCTGCGCCGACCACCAGGACTTCGGGTCTCAATTCATCAAACATGGCGGGCCACTCCTGTATGAATTCAGGCAGATGCAGAATACACCGCGCAGTGACGCCGTGACAAGGCTTGCCGGCTCAGCGTGCGTGGGGCGCGCGAGCGATGGAACGTCCGATGAGGATGCCCGAAAACGCCCCGAAGTACACATCCGAAGGCCAGTGGCGGTATCCTGTGACCCGCGAAACGCTGATGGCGGCGGCCGTGCCGAGAAGCGCAAACTTCAGCCACCGGGGCGCGCCCGGGTGCGCGGACACCGCAGTGGCCACGGCGAAAGACGTCATCGCATGGCCCGAGGGGAAGGAATCTCCGCCGGAGTAGAAGGACCCGCGCGAGCCCGGGGTGTCCGGCCGCTCGCGCCATGAGACCCCTTTGATGGCGTAGGTCACGGCGAGGCTGGAGCAGAGGGCCAGAGCCGCGTCACGGCCGAGATGCGACCAGGACGGCTTGCCAGCGTAGTGTCCGTAGGCCGTCGTTCCGGCGGTGGCGGCAGCGAGGCCCGCCATCGAGCCGAGCAGGGAGACGCGGCGGCTCCAGTAACGCTGGCCCGCTGTGCCGGGAAGTTCATCGACGAGGGAGCGGTCCACGGACTTCAGCATCACCGTTCCCGCAGCGAGCGGAACAGCAAGAGTCCAGGCCTGGCGCGCCGTCATGCGGAAGGGGGCGCTCCAGATTGTCTTCTGATCCGCAGCGAAATCCCTCAGAAAATCCCCCGCCGGAGATGCCGTCTGCGCGGCAGCGCCGGTGCAGAAGGATGCGGCAAGGACGGAAATGCCGGCGAAACGGCCGGAAATACGCCATCGATTTCTGGAACACAGGAGGAAAAACGGCGTGTTTCTCATGCTTCCGAAGGCTCATCCATCGGAATGTCCTCGGGCACATATCCGGCCAGCCGCTGCGCGCCCTCAGGCCAGGCGATGTGGCGCCGCAGATCCGTATGAGTGAACAGGTCGCCCGTAAGCCGCTCGTCCGGCAGCAGCGCCAGCACCACCTGGAGGCCGGACTTGCGGGCGTGCTTCATCGCCGGGACGATGTCAGTATCTCCGCTCAGCAGGATGAGGCGGTCGACCAGGCGCTTCTCGCACAGCGAGGCGATATCGATGCCCATCCGCATGTCAACGCCCTTCTGCTCGAACACGGGCCGGAAGTCGCTGTCTTCGAGCGGGCGGTCCGAGGGCGGCGGCAGGCGCTTCAGCGCGAAGCCGCGGAATTTCACGATGCCCAGGCGCACGGCGAAGTATTCGCGCCGGGAAAGATCCACGAGCCATTGGGCGCTGCCCCGCAGCGAAATCCGCTGCTGCGAAACCGGCTGCATCAGGTCGCCGTGGAACGGCGGGCAGTCGTAATAAAAGATCCGGTAGAGGATCTCTTCGCGGGGATCGAAGCAGGAAAACGCCAGCCTCTCGATGAAATCCGGCGTGTAAAGATATTGCGCTTTGGTGGCGACGGCACGCAGATAGCCGCCATCGACGAGCACGGCTGCTTTAAACATGATGGAAGAACCTCATCCGTCCGCCGCCTCAACGGAACCGCGCGCCGCGGACGATGGGCGAGCGCAGCGGCTGCGCCGGTGGCGGCTCGGGCTCGGGGGGCGGAGCAGGCTTGCGGACGCGCCCGTCTAGGTGGGCGGCGATCCGCTCCTCTTTCGCTTTCTGGAATTTCGGATGATCCGGCTCCAGCCCGGATACTTCCTTCACCTCCGCGTCGGTCACCTCCATGGCGACGGCCAGGCAGCGGCTGAGGAAGTTCTTGACGCGGTCCTGCACGAGGCGATGTTCGCTGGCCAGCCCCAGGTAAAGGATCTGCTCGCCGGGGGCTTTCGAGAGAATGGCCCAGGTCTGCGAGGCGCGGTTGAGCTTCGGCGACTTGAGCGCAGCCTCGAGCTTCTTCGCGGACAGAGGAAGCTTCTGCCACGGCGCGGCTTCCTCTTTGGTCATCGCCGTCGCCGAGATCAGCGCGCTGCGCTCTTTCGGCGAGAGCTTCTCCGTCAGGCAGTACATCACCAGGGCGTACCAGTCGATGGCCAGAGGCGCGCCGAACGGGATCATCGCCTTCAGCTTTGCCAGCTTCTGGAAGGCGGCAAGGTTGATCTTCGCGCCGGTGAGCGCCGGAGAGAACAGCGTCAGCAGGCCCTCCTGATCCAGGGCGACGAAGACGTCGCCAGGGTTGGGTTCCTGTGTGATCTGGTATAGCTCTTCGAAGAGCTGCCGCGGCGGGATCAGCCTGTGCACGCCCGCCTCGCGGGCGTTCAGGAACTGCTGCCAGGTCTTCTCCTCCACTGTGTAGCCGAACCGCGTGCGGAAGCGGATGAGACGCAGCAGGCGGATCGGATCGTCGTACAGGGAGTAGGGGCTCACCGCGCGGAGCTCCTTCTGTTCGATGTCGCCGGCGCCGTTGGTGGGATCGATCAGCAGCCCGCGGGAAGCGCGATTCAGCGAAAGCGCGATGGCGTTGATGGTGAAGTCGCGGCAGCGGAGATCTTCATGGATCGTCGCCGGTGCGACCTGGGGCTTCGCGCCGGGCTTCGGAAACCTCTCCGTGTGCGCCATGGTGATGGCGCAGCGTGCGCCGGAGGGGAAGCGGAGTTCGGCGGACTTGCGCAGCTCGTCCACCGAGATCACCTCTGCCTTGTGCTTCTTCGCCAGATCGCGGGCGAACTTCACCGCCGGCCCCTCGACGGTGAAATCCAGATCGCGGATGGGAAAGCCGCCCAGCATGTCGCGCAACGCGCCGCCGGTCAGAAAGAGGCTGACGTTGGCTTCGGCGGCTGCCTGCTGTACCAGCTCGAGCACCGCGCGCTGCTCGACGCTGAGGTGGTTCTCAAGGATGAACATGTAATCGCTCATTGTGCCGGCCTTTCTACGGGCGCACGCCGGGGTCAACTTCGCGGGTGATGCTGGTCGACCACGCTCCTGAGACGCGTGCGCATGACATGGGTGTATATCTCGGTCGTTGATATGTCCGCATGGCCCAGCATGGCCTGGACGCTGCGCAGCCCGGCGCCGCCTTCCAGCAGATGCGTGGCGAAGCTGTGCCGGAGCACATGCGGGGAAAGCTTCTGGAAGATGCCCGCCTTGCGCCCGTAGTTGCGCAGTAGGATCCAGAAGGCCTGCCGCGTCATGGCGCCTCCGCGGGAAGTGACAAAAAGGTGCGGGCTGGCACGGCCTTTCAGCAACGCCGCCCGGGCAGCAGCGAGGTAGTCCCGCAGCGCCTCCTGCGCCTTCGAGCCAACAGGCACCAGCCGTTGCTTGCCTCCCTTGCCGGTGACGCGTACAAATCCCAGATCCAGGTTCACATCCGACAGCCGCAGGGTAACCAGCTCGGACACGCGCAGCCCGGTGGCATATAGCGTTTCCAGCATCGCCCGGTCCCGCAGACCGCGCGGCGTGTCCGCTTCCGGGGCTGCCAGCAACGCCTCCACCTGAGCGGAAGTGAGGTACTTGGGCAGATTCCGCCAGAGACGGGGCGAGGTCAGCAGGGCCGTCGGGTCTTCGCTGATCCTGCCCTCGAGTAGAAGAAAACGGAAAAACTGCCGCAGCGCTGACAGCCTTCTTGCCACGGTGCGCGGGGACAGCCCGGCCGCATGAAGGGAGTCGAGATAGGCGCGCAGGTCGGCTGGCGCTGGAGGCCAGCCCAGCCTGCGGCTGCGGCAGAAACCGAGGAAGTCCTTCAGATCAAAAGAGTAAGAGGACAAAGTGTGCGCTGCGAGTCCCTTCTCCACCCTCGCGCAGGCGAGGAATGCGTCGATTGCAGCCACCAGGGCTTCCTCGGCAGCCATTTGTGTAATGATACAATACCAGCGTAATTCTTTGAAAGTAAAGGCCAACGCAAAGCCTTGACGCCGCGCGCGGCGGGGAGAGCGCTTCACCTTGAGCGGATCGACCGCAAAAAAAGTGCTCGTGGACCGGTATGACCGGACACAGGTGAAGGGCTTTGTGCAGGCGCAGAGCCTGGTGCAGGGGGATGCCGTGGAACTGCTCAGCACGGAGGGCGCGGTGCTGCGAGTGCCTGTGGCGCAAGTGAAGACAGTTTCCTTCGTGCGTGATCTGAACGGCCCCTCCATCTGGACGGAGCGCCGCGAGTTTCTTGCACGGCCGAAGACGCCGGGCCTTTGGATCGAGCTTCGCTTTCGCGATGGCAGCCGCATGGAAGGAGTCGCGCCCAACGACCTGCTCCTGATGGAAGGCCAGGGCGTCACGCTCACGCCACCGGATCCGGCCGGCAACACGCAGCGCGTCTTTGCGCCGCGCGAAAGCCTGGCGGGCGCGGCCGTGCTTGGCGTGGTGGGCGCGGCGCGGCGGCGCGCGCAAAGGAAGCCCGAAGGAACGAAGCAGATCAGGCTGTTCGGAGAAGACTGAGCGGCGCCAGCGAATGCCGGCTGAGGTCCTCCCAGCAGCCCGGGTCCGCATTGCGTACCAGCGTCAGCTCGCTCACGGTAAACTGCCTGGGCAGCCCGCATTCCTGCCAGCGGCGGCGCGCCCGGGCCAGCACCTCGTCGAATGGCAGAACGCCGAGGTTCTGGGCCACCGTGACGTGGGGATGGAAGGGGAACTGGTCTTCTGCGAACAACACGCCATGATTCAGATCGGCGTGGAGCTGTTCGACCTGCTCCCTGCCCGCAGCCAGCGAGACGTAGATGACGCCGGTCGAATCGAAGGTTTCGATGTCGCCGAGTGTGACTTCAAACGCCGTCTTCCTTGCAGCCAGCCTGTCCAGCTCCGCCGAAAGCACCTCCTGCGGTGCCGTGAGCCGGCGTGGCGGCAGAATCGTCAGATGCGACCGAAGCGTGCACCCGGGAACAAGTTCCGCGCGGAGCTGGTTCAGAAAGCTTCCCAGCGGTTCGGCAATGTAGGCCACCACCGCGTAAAAGCCGGTCAGCGACCGGCCGCTTTGGTGGCCGCCGGTTGAAGGCTCCATTGCTGTCAATTGTAACCTGCGGGACTCCTGTCCGACGGAAGCCGGACTCTTGTAGCCCCTTCGTAAGATGCCGGCGGGGCCGATGCGGATTCGACCGACGCGCTGCGGACCCGGCGGCGCGGATCACATGGGGCGCCCGGGACGGCCGGCGGGGGCCGGAGCAGGATCGCGCTGGTAAACCCGGACGTAATCAATTTCAAAGCGCTGCGGGAAGATCGAATCGTCGATGCCCTGCTGGCCGCCCCAACTTCCCCCGATGGCGAGGTTGAGGATCAGGTAGAAAGGCTGGTCGAAGGGCCAGACCGCCTCGCCCGTGCCTTCGTTCTGATACGTGAAGTAGGGCTTCCCGTCCACGGAGATCACGATCTGTTCGGGGGTCCAGTCGAGCGCGTAGACGTGGAAATCCTTCCAGGGATCCTTCACCGTGATCCTGTTTCCCTTGTTGGTGCCTTTCACGTGGTTGTAGGCTTCGGTGTGAATGTTGGCGTGAATCGTGTCGGGGTCGAAACCGACATTTTCCATGATGTCGATCTCGCCGCACCTCGGCCAGTCCACCCGGCCGACCTTCAGGCCGATGTTCTGCCCCAGCATCCAGATGGCAGGCCAGGTGCCCCGTCCGGTGGGCAGCTTGGCGCGGACCTCGATGCGTCCGTAACGCCAGTACTGGCGGCCTTCGGTGGTCACGCTGGCCGACGTGTACCGGGCCGTCCTCCCGGCTTCGCTCCAGTTCTCACGGCGTGCTTCAATGATCAGCACGCCGTTCTCGACCCGTGCGTTCTCCGGGCGCGCGAACGTGTAGAACTGCGCCTCGTTGTTGCGAATCATGCCGTATTCGTAGTTCCAGCGCACCGGATCGGGCAGGCCGGGCTTGTCGAACTCGTCCGACCAGACCAGCTTGTAACCCGGCGGCTGGGCCAGCGCGGCGGCCGCGAAAGTCAACAGCAGAAAAACGGATCGCATGATCGCTCTCTCCCGTCCCGATCATACCCTGAAGGGGGCGGGAGGAGGCGGATCAGCCGGCGGCGGCAGGGGCCGCTTCTGCGAGGGGCTGCTGCTCGGGCTCAGGCTCCCGCCAGCGGGCTTCTTCAAAGCCCACGTACTTGCAGATGCGCAGCTCGCCGGAGGGCGCTTCCAGAACGTCGCCAATCTCCAGGGGCGAGGACGTGCCCCGCAGGCGCATCCAGGCGTCGTAGAAGCCGGACGCTTCCACTTCGCCGCCGGGTTCGAAATCGCGCGGCTTCAGCAGCGCCAGCCCGCTCGAGTGCGGCGCCCAGCGGAAGTTCTGCCGCACGTGCTCCTTCATCTTGTGGATGCGGAAGAGGGCCATGTCCCGATTGTCGCGCCCGAAACAGAAGCTTGTCAAAATGTTTTGCCGCGCGGACTGGACCCGGGTGGAGGCGCCGCTGACGCGGCGGCGGACCATCGTCAGGCCCCGGCCGGAGCCGGGCAGGCCGTCCGTCTATTCGCCCGCAGCGGCCGGGGCCGCCAGCGCCAGCAGACGCTGTGCTGCCGCGTCATAGAGAAGCGCGGGCGCGGTACGCGGGCTCCCGTCCAAGGCGAAAAGCGGCGCTGCGCCGATCCGCTCCAGCCGGGCGGGCGGCTCTTCCAGCGTCACCGGCTCTTCCAGGCGGCCCGTGCGCAAATCCAGCACCAGCAACTGGCTGGTGCCCGCGCTGGCAACAAGAAGCTTCTTCTGATCGGCAAGAAGGGCGAAGCCTACCGGGTCGGCCAGCCCGTGGCCGGCTGCCACCAGCGTCTCCACGCGGGGCATGGCCTGCCAGCCTGTATAGCGCAGCACCTCGTTGCGGCCGCGGTCGGCAATGTAGAGGGCACCCCCGATGTAACGGATCTCTCCTGCCTTGCCCAGCGGCATCAGCATCCGTGGCTGGAATCCTTCTTCCAGGATCCAGAGCGTGCCGGATTCCCGCCCCTGCGTGGCGAGGAATGCCACGCGCGCTTCGGGGGCCAAGGCAAGAGAGACGACCCGCTCGGTCACCGGAGAGATGTCGGCCACATAAGCGCGGCGCGGCTCGACGAGGCAGTTCTTCCAGAACTCGATCTTGCGCTCGTCGGGCAGGTAGAGCGCGATCGTCGTGGAATCCTCGCTCCACGCGGCGCGGGCCACCGCGGGTCCGTCCTCCCGGAACTCGCGCCACACCGGGATGGCTCCGTCCAGACGACGGACCAGGTGCAGCGCCCGTGAGCGCGCTACAAGCACGGTGCGGCCGTCGGGCGCCGGCCAGGCGGCATCAAACTCGCGAACGCGCGCACGTCCCGTGCTGGCACCCTCCCCGTCCGCCACCACCGGCCGGATGGTTCGGCTCACATGGTCCACGATGATGCCAGCCATGGGCAGCGGCTGTGCGGATGCGGCGAAGACAACGAAAAGACAGGACAGGTATCTCATGAGGGCCAGCCAGGCTTTGCCCATTGGATGCCGGGCCCTCCGCGCCGGTTGCGGGAATCAGGCGGCGGCGACGGGGACCGGACGCCCGCCCTCCGCCAACGACTGGCGCGCGGCCTCGATCACGGCTTCGTTGTAGGATGAGTTGGCGGGCGTCGCCATCACGCCCGCGCGGTCCCACGCGGCCAGCTTCTCCCGGCGCTCTTCGGGCGCGAGTCCCTGAAGCTCCAGCGCCCGCTCCACGATGTAAGCCACGGAACGGTATCCGTAGCCTACCGGGACAAGGCCCGGGCCGCCTGCGTCCACGTACTGGAAGTAGTCCGTGGAGGGTTCCGCGTAGAGGGTCGCCCCCGGACCGCCGGGGTTGCGCGTGTAGCAGTACTGAATGCCACGGTACTGGTCGTCGTGGCGGATCCAGGCGCCGCGCTCGGCTGTGGCGCAATACATCGTCAGGCCCTGCGTGTTTGTGCCGGGCGCGGCGTCGGGGAAGCCGATCGCGTTCTGCACGTTCAGGCAGGCGCCGTTGGACCAGATGACCCGCGCATCGGTCCACAGCCAGCCTTCCACGCCGTTGGGGAAGCGGTCGCGGATGCCGTACAGGGAGACTTCCACGGGGCGAAGCCCGGTGATGAACGCCACCAGGTCCACATAGTGGCAGCCGATGTAAGTGAAGGCGTCCGTGGCGTCGCACGTGAACCAGTTCTGGAAGTTCGAATGGCGGTAGTACCACTTCTCCAGAAGGCACGCCGTGCCGAGCCGGAACTCGCCGAACAGTCCTTCCCGATAGCGCCGCCGCGCCAGCAGCGAACGGTCGTCGAAGCGCTTGTGATACTCGACGCCCACCAGCAGTCCGCGGGCGCGCGCCTCCTCTTCAATGTGGCGCGCGTGCTCGAGCTTCAGCACCAGCGGCTTCACCGCCAGCACATGCTGATCATGGCGCAGCGCGCACATCACGGCATCGTAGTGGAGCTGGTCCGGCAGCGCCATCACCACCAGCGAATGGGCGGGCAGCGAGGCAATCACTTCCTCGTACGGCTCCAGCCGCATGCGGAAGCTCTGTCCGGGAAACGCGCGCCGCAGCAGGGGGGCTTCCGCCAGCGCTTCCAGCGTCTCGCGCCGGCGGGCGCAGACTTCGATTTCTCCAATCCGGCCCAGCCGCTGCAACTGGTACAGCGACGGCAGGAGCTGATCGTGCGCGATCATGCCGCCGCCGATCATTGCCACGCGCATCGCCATCACCCCCGCCTCTCCGCCAGCACTTCCGCGAACGACTCGCGCAGCACCTCGCAACCCTCGCGCACGGCGTCTTCGGTGATGACAAGCGGCGGGCAGATCTTGATGGTGCAGCCCTGCGGGCCCACTGGGTTGAACATCAGCAGGCCCTTCTCCACGGCGCGCCAGACGACGTCGTGCGCGAGCTTCCCGTCCGGCGTGCGATGCTGCGGATCCACGCAGGCCAGGCCCGCCACCAGCCCCTTGCCCGCCAGAAAGCCCGCCTGGGGGAACTCGCGCTGAATCGCCCGCAAGCCCTCCTGAAGCACCGGCTCGAGCCGCGCGGCGTTGCCGGCCAGGTCCTCCCGGAGGATGATGTCGATGTTGGCGAGCGCGGCAGCGCAGCAGACGGGATTGCCAGTGTGGGTGGAGGAGGCCGAGCCGGGATCCGGCAGATCCATCAGCTCAGCCCGTCCTGCGACGGCAGCGATGGGCAGCGAGCTCGATATGCCCTTGCCCCAGGTGGTCAGGTCCGGAACGACGCCATAGTGCTCGAAGCCCCACAGTTTCCCTGTGCGGCCGAAGCCCGCCTGCACTTCATCGAAGATCAGCAGCGCCTCGTGTCCGGTGCACCACTCTCGCAGCCTGCGGATGTATTCGACGGGCGCAAATGCGGCCGTGCCGCCCTGGTAGGTCTCCAGCATCACCGCGCAAACCTGCCGCGGCGCGACGCCCTGCTCCGCCAGCGTCTTCTCGAACAGTTCAAAGCTCGTATCCGGCGTCCAATAGCCATCCGGAAACGGGACCTGCACGAAGCCGGGATCGAGATGGATGATCCACTCTTTCAGGGCCGGAATTCCGCCCGCCTGCTGCGCCCCGAGCGTGCGTCCGTGGAAGGCCTTTTCGAACGAGACGATCACGTTCTTCCCGCGCCCGCCTGTTCTCAGGCCGTGCATGCGCGCGATCTTGATGGCGAACTCCACCGTTTCGCTGCCAGTGGTGAGGATGAAGACTTTGCTCAGCGGAGGCGGCAGCAGCGAAACGAGCCGCGCGGCAAGCTCGGCGCGGATCTCGGACGGAAAGCAGTAGTTGGTGAGCAGCCCGTGCTGCGCCTGCCGCGTGATGGCATCGATGATTTCGCGCCGCCCATGGCCCGCGTTGGTGATGAGCACGCCGCTCGACCAGTCCAGCCACATGTTGCCCCAGCGGTCGTAGACCTGGAAGCCTTCGGCGCGGTCCCACACCACCGGCGGCTGGCCCTGCATGGCGCGGATTTCGCAGCGCTGAAGCTGTTCGAGCACCGGCAGCGACTCCGGCACGGGGAACTCCGTCACAATGCGGCGGAAGCGCGTCTCGACGCGCGGAACGGGATGCGGAGCCAAAGGCGTCGCAGCAGGCATGCTTCCATCTTAATGACGATGGCTCCCGCGTCTGCAATGTGATAAATCTCCTGGCAGGGAGGAACTGCGAGGCGATGATTCCGGCTTCCCAACTGCGCAGCGGCATGGCCATCCGCTACGAGGGCTCCACCTACAAAGTGCTCATCGCCGACTACCACCCGGGGCAGGGCAAGATGGGCGGCGTCGCGCACGTGCGCCTGAAGAACCTGGACACGGGCACCATCTGGGAGACCAGCCTGCGCGGCGACCTGAAAGTGGAGGACCTTCCGCTGGAGAAAAAGGCGATGGATTTCCTCTACAGCGACTCCGGGGTGTGCACCTTCATGGATCCTGACACCTGCGAACAGGCGGAAGTACCGGACAAGGTCATCGGCGAGGCGGCCCGTTTTCTGATCCCGGAGATGCGCGTCGCGGTGGAGTTCCTCGGCGACCGTGCCGTGGGCGTCGAGATGCCGGACTTCATCGAGGTGACCGTCACCGACACCGCGCCGCCCGTGCACGCTCAGAACGACAGCACCTGGAAGCCGGCGCGCCTCGAGAACGGCGTCGAGATCATGGTCCCGCAGTTCATCAAGACCGGCGACCGGATCCGGCTGGACCTGAACACGATGAAGTACATGGACCGCGCAAAGGCGGCCAAGTGATCAGGAAAGCACGTGGCGCAGGCCCGCCTCGCGCGCCCAGGCAAGCGCGCGGCGGTGCTCGGCGAACGTGATCCGCCGGTCGAGCGGCGGGTGCTGCCGCGCTTTGTATTCCGGCCGGTACTGGGCCATGATATTGACCCACGTGTCGGGCGAGAGCTTCTCCGCCACCCATTTCACGAAACGGTCCGTGCCGGCGAGGTTCTCGGGCAGCACCAGGTGTCGGATCAGCAGTCCGCGGCGGGCGATGCCGCGCTCGTCCACCTGAAGCACGCCCACCTGCCGGTGCATTTCGGCGATCGCTTCCGCCGCCCGTTCCGGGTAGTCCGTCGCCCCGGAGCTCAGCCGCGCCGCCACCTCTCCATCCATGTACTTGAAGTCCGGCAGGTAGATGTCGACGATTCCATCGAGCAGCCGGACCGCTTCGAGCGCCTCGTAGCCGCCGCAGTTGTATACGATGGGCAGGCGGAATCCGCGGGCGGCGGCCAGGCGCAAGGCAGCGACAATGTTCGGCACAAGGTGCGTAGGCGTGACCAGATTCAGGTTGTGGCACCCCATGTTCTGCACCGAGAGGAACAGCCGCGCCAGCTCCTCGTCGGAGTAGAAGGAGCCATCGCCACGGTGGTTGATCTCCCAGTTCTGGCAGAACAGGCAGAGCAGGTTGCAGCGGGAGAAGAACACGGTGCCGGATCCGTTGCGCCCCACCAGCGGCGCTTCCTCGCCGAAATGCGGGTGGGCCGAATAGACTTTGGCTCGCGCCGGCAGGCCGCAGACGCCGAGCTCCCCCTTCAGGCGGTTGACGCCGCACTGCCGCGGACAGAGGCGGCAGGAGCGGTAGATCTCGCGCAGGGCCTGCACCCGTTGATCGAGCTCGCCGGTGCGGGCGAGCCGCAGGTAGGCAGGCTCGAACGCCGGCGGCGGCGCGGCAAGGACCGCGCCCATTCCAGCAGCGAACTCGCGGCGGGTGGGATCCATGGCCAGCCTCCTGCTTCCAAATTGCGGAATTCCGGATCCGTTGTCCAGAGGGCGCGCGCGATTGCTTGCCAGTGCCTTGCCGGGTGAGACATCCTGTGAGTGACGCCCTGAGGCAGCGATGAACCATGGCCGAAGAGATTCTCTATCTCACCGAGCTGCTCGGGCTGAAAGTGTATGACCTGAGGCGCCGCCCGCTCGGCCGCGTCCGCGACGCCGTCCTGGTTCCCAGGATCCACCCGGTGCGCGTCGACCGCTACCTGGTCGCCGGCGGCGGCGGCTACGTCTGGCTGTACGTGCGCCACGACCAGGTGGCCGAGATTACGCTGGACGGTATCTGGCTCCGCGACGAGCTGCTGGTTCCCTATCACGCAGACGAATATGCTCTGCGGCTGGTGCGGGACGTGCTGGACCAGCAGATCATCGACGCGCGCGGGCGCAAGGTGGTGCGCGTCACTGACATTACCTTCGAAATCCGCCAGGAGGACGGCCACGACGTGTTGCACGTGCTCGAGGTGGACATCGGCATGCGTGCCGTGCTGCGCCGGCTGTTGCAGGGCTGGGTGCCGCGCCGCTGGATCCGGAAGCTGCAACGGCGCGTGCCGCCGAACTCCATCCGCTGGGAGCTGTGCAACATCGTCGAGCCGGACCCGCAGCGGCGCCTGCGGCTGAATATCTCGATGGAGCCGCTCGAGCAGATGCACCCGGCGGACCTGGCTGATATCGTCGAGGAGCTGAGCCCCGAGGACCGCGAGGCCATCTTCGAAGCGATCGACACGGAAGTCGCTGCCGAAGCGCTCTCCGAGATGGATCCCGAAACGCAGGCGCAGATCATCGAGTCGCTCGATGCGGGCAAGGCCGCCGACATCCTCGAGGAAATGGCGCCGGATCAGGCGGCCGACGTGCTGGGCGAGCTCGAGGAGGAAACCAGCGAGGAGATCCTCGAGGAAATGGAAAGCGCTCCGAAAGCGGAAGTGGAGGAGCTGCTCGAATACGACGAGAACACCGCCGGAGGCCTGATGAACACCGAGTTCATCGCCGTGCATGAGGATGCCACCGTGGCCGACGCCGTGGACGCGCTGCGGCAGCGGCAGGACCTCGTCGATACTATCAACACGGTCTTTGTCATCGATTCCGACGACCGGCTCCGCGCCGCCCTGCCTGTCGGGCGGCTCTTTCTGGCAAAGCCTTCGGCCAGGGTGACCGAGCTGGTGCGGGAAGACGACGAGGTGATCAGCACGAGGACGGATGCTCCCGCCTCGCGCGTGCTTGAACTCTTCGACAAGTACAACCTGCTCACGCTGCCCGTCGTCGACGACGAGGAACGGCTGGCGGGCGTCATCACCGCCGACGACATCATCTCCGTGCTGAGGGGCCGATAAATGCTGAAGCGGCTGCGGCGGCATATCGCGGTCTTCTTTGCCGTCATCGGCCCCGGCTTCATCACCGCGATGGTGGACAACGACGCCGGCGGCATCTTCACCTATTCCCAGGCGGGCGCGAAGTACGGCTACCTGCCCTTGTGGACGCTGGCGCCGATCACGCTGCTGCTGGTGGTGACGCAGGAGATGTGCGCGCGCATGGGCGCGGTGACCGGCAAGGGGCTCTCGGACCTGATCCGCGAGGAGTTCGGCCTGCGCACGACGTTCTTCGTGATGATGCTGCTCGTGCTCACCAACATGACCAACGTCATGGCGAACTTCGCCGGCGTGGCCAGCTCGCTCGAGCTGTTCGGCATCTCGCGGTACCTCACCGTGCCCGCGGCGGCGGCCGGAGTGTGGCTGCTCGTCGTGAAGGGCACTTACGAGCGTGTCGAGAAGGTCTTTCTGGCGGCCTCTTCGGTCTACATCTGTTATGTGATCTCAGGCGTGCTGGTCAAGCCGGACTGGACGCAGGCGGCAGTCTACAGCGTGCGCCCGGTGCTGATGCTCGAGCCTGGCTACCTGACGATGCTGGTCGGCATGGTAGGCACTTCGGTGGCGCCGTGGATGCAGTTCTACCTTCAGGCGGCCGTCGTCGAGAAAGGCGTCACGGCCCGGGAGTACACCGAAAGCCGCCTGGAGGTGATCGTCGGCTGCATTGCCATGACGACGATCGCCTTCTTCATCATCGTCGCCTGCGCCGGCGCCAT
>JANWVO010000018.1 GCA_025056865.1 Bryobacteraceae bacterium | reverse complement strand
GACGCCGCTGCGGTCCTTCCCACCATTCGATGGAGTACGTGCCGGGGCGCGGATCCCAGATCCAGGTGTTGCCCCTTGCGCGGCAGCGAGACGAACTGCCACTGGCCGGGGGCGAGGCGGACTTTCTTGAAAATGCGGATGCGGGGGCGGAGTTTCATGGCCAGAGCCGGGTGTCGAAAATCGCGTTTTCACCGACACCCAAGCTGTAGCATGAAACTCAGGGCGTTTCAATGCAACAAGTTACAGGACCAATGGCGGAGAGGGCGGGATTCGAACCCGCGATACGGTTTCCCGTATACACGCTTTCCAAGCGTGCGCCTTCAACCACTCGGCCACCTCTCCGGATTCAAAGGTAAGGCAGGCGCACCGCGTGCGGTTCCTTCCCAGTGTAACATCCCGGGTGCAGCGGGCTCATCCATGTAGACCCGCCTCTGCCCCTCAGTACCGCGGAACAGCCGGGTCAATCTGCCGGCTCCAGAGATCAATGCCGCCGATCAGCGACACGCACTGCTCGACGCCCTGCCGCCGCAGCCACTCCACCACGCTGAGGCTGCGCACTCCGTGGTGGCAATAAATGATCAGCAGCTTCTCGTCGGCAGCCGCTTCCAGCTCCTGGAGCCGCTGCGGCACCGTATGCATCGGGATCAGCTGCGCCCCTTCAATCCGGGCCAGCGCGTATTCGTGCGGTTCGCGCACGTCAATCAACGCCGCCCTGCCCTCGGCCAGCAGTTGCAGGGCCTGGTCAGGCGCGATCTCCATCGCAAGCACAGATTCGTTGCTCATCCTGTTTCCTGGAACGCCGGAAGCCTGGAACGGCCTCCGCACGAGGATACCTGTGACATTGTAGAACGGATGGCTGCTCCTTTTGCGCCGCCCGGTGCGCGGGCAGGCTTAGAATGGGGAGCCGGAGGTTGCCATGAATTCTCAGGAGATTCTCGCCCGGCTGGGCATCGGCGAGATCCATTCCGGCGCTTGCGGCGTCTCGTGGATCGAGGAACCAGGCGGTGGCGAGCTGGCCAGCATCAATCCTTCCACCGGGCGGCCGCTGGCGCGTGTCGCCATGGCTTCTGCCGATGATTACGAGCGCGTCGCCTCCGACGCCTGGGATACGTTCCTCCGCTGGCGCATGCATCCCGCGCCCAAACGCGGCGAGATCATCCGCCAGATCGGCCTCGCGCTGCGGGAGCACAAACAGGACCTCGGCGCGCTCGTCTCGCTCGAGATGGGCAAGATCCTCGCCGAGGGCCTTGGCGAGGTCCAGGAGATGATCGACATGGCGGACTTCGCCACCGGCCTCTCGCGCCAGCTCTACGGACTCACCATGCAGAGCGAGCGCCCGCAGCACCGGATGTACGAGCAGTGGCACCCGCTGGGCCCCGTCGGCGTGATCTCCGCCTTCAATTTCCCTGTGGCCGTCTGGAGCTGGAACGCCTTCATCGCCGCCGTGTGCGGCGACACGGTCATCTGGAAGCCCAGCTCGGAAACCCCGCTGTGCGCCATCGCCGTGCAGCGCATCTGCCAGAAGGTGCTCGAAGACAACGGCTGGCCCGGCGTCTTCACGCTTGTCATCGGCCGCGGCTCCACCGTGGGCGAGCGCCTGCTGGCCGACCGCCGCGTGCCGCTCGTCAGCGCCACCGGAAGCTGCCAGATGGGGTACCGCGTCGCAGAGGTCGTCGGCAGGCGGCTCGGCCGCACGATCCTCGAACTCGGCGGCAACAATGGCGTACTCATCGAGCCGGACGCCGACCTCGACCTCGCCCTCCGCGCGGTGTTGTTCGGCGCCGTGGGCACCGCCGGCCAGCGCTGCACCACGATCCGCCGCCTCTTCCTCCACCGCCAGATCGCCGAAGAATTCACGGCGCGCCTTGTCAATGCCTATTCGCAGATCCGCATCGGCGATCCGCTCGATCCGCACATCCTCATGGGACCGCTCGTCAACCAGGCGGCTGTCGACGAGATGATGGACGGACTCGCGCGCGTCCGCCAGCAGGGCGGAGAAGTGATCTTCGGCGGCCGGCGCCTGGAGCGCGACGGCTTCTTCGTCGAACCCGCGCTGGTCCGCGCCCGCGCCGACATGCCCATCCTTCAGGAGGAAATCTTCGCGCCGATCCTCTACCTCATCGAATACGACGACCTCGAGCAGGCCATCGCATGGCACAACGGCGTGCCGCAGGGGCTTTCGTCGGCCATCTTCACCCGCAACCTGATCGCCGCCGAAACGTTCCTCTCGGCGCGCGGCTCGGACTGCGGCATCGCCAACGTCAACATCGGCACTTCCGGCGCGGAAATCGGCGGCGCCTTCGGCGGCGAGAAGGAGACCGGCGGAGGCCGCGAGGCGGGTTCGGACGCATGGAAAGCGTATATGCGCCGCCAGACGGTCACCATCAACTGGTCGAAGGACCTGCCGCTGGCCCAGGGCATCCGTTTCGAACTTTGAGAGGATTCCCTGGCCGCAGGCACTAATTCATGCAGTGTTGCTGCGTCTGGCCTGCGGATTCCTGCTGCTGATCGCCGCCGCCCGCGCCACCGAGCCGCCCACCTCTGCGGCCCCGGTTCCGGGCGAGGCGGAGCGGATCAACGCGCTCATCGAGGAACTGACCCAGCTCAAGGCGCAGGTAGCGGCTGTCGAAGAACGTCTGGAGACGCTGCTCCGCTCGCTGAGCGAACAGCGCGGCGCTTTGCAGAACCGCCCTGCTTTCGACGTCCTGAAACAGCAGACGCTTCAGACCGCGCCCGACGTGCCGGACCGCAAACCCCCGGTGGTCCGCTGCGCGGCCATCACCAACTCCGGCAAGCGTTGCAGCCGCGCCGCGGTGCCCGGCTCGCGTTACTGCCGGCAGCATCAGCTCGCCAACCAGAAGTAGCGCCGTTTCACCGCCCTTCCGCGCATCCGTGCAGAAAGGCGCAGCCTGCCGCTGCTGGCGTCGCGCGCAGCAGATGCCGCCCAGGGGCAAGCAGGTCCTTCCCGCCGATTCTCGGGCAGTACGCAGGGTGCGCTCCCTGCCTGGACCGAGCCGTTTCCTGTCCGCCAGATGCCACATGGACCGGCGCGCGGGACTCTGGTGTTGCTTGCGCCCATGAGCGGACGGTCCTGTGCTCCCACCGCATCGCGCCGCGCCGGGGCAAACTGCGAAACGAACCGGACGGCCGAGGATCTTCCAGCGAATCAATCCACTGGAATCAGGCTGGGCGCTCCGTCCGTGCCCTCGTCCCTGCTGGCGGATGCCGGTGGCGGCTCGTCGAAGAACTTTTCCACATCCTCGATCCGCGTCGTCAGCCGGTAAGGCGGCAGCGAGCTCAGGAACACTTTCCCGTACGCGTTGCGGAGAATGCGGTTGTCCAGAAGCACGAGCACGCCGCGGTCAGTGGACGAGCGGATCAGCCTCCCGAACCCCTGCTTCAGCGCGATGGCCGCCTGCGGCACCTGATACTCGTAGAACGGGTTGCCGCCCGCCTGCTGGATGGCGCGCACCCGCGCCTCCACGATCGGATCGTTTGGCACCGCGAAGGGCAGGCGGTCGATGATGACGCAGGAAAGCTGCTCGCCCTGCACGTCCACGCCCTGCCAGAACGAGGACGTGGCGAACAGCACCGAATGGGGCGTCGCGCGGAACTGGTCGAGCAGGGCGCGCTGCGGCGCCGTGCCCTGCAACAGCACCGGGTAGTCGAGCGACGGCGCCACGCGTTCGAAGATCTGCCGCATCTGCTGGTAGCTCGTGAAGAGCACGAAGGCGCGCCCGCGGCTGTGCTGAAGGATGCGGCGCACCTCGTCAGCGGCGGCGCGGACGAAGGCCTCGTTGCGGACGTCCGGCAGGTGCGGCGGCACGTAGAGCAGAGCCTGGCTGGCGTAATCGTAATGGCTTGGCACGATCAGCTCGCGCGCGCCGTCCAGCCCCAGCCGGTCCTTCACGTAATCGAACGTCCCGCCTACGGCAAGGGTCGCGCTGGTCAGGATGACGGTGGGGATCACGCTGAACACTTTCTCGCGCAGCAGCGAGCTGACATTGACGGGCGTCGCCTGCAACGTCGCGTTGCGGCCGCGGCGCTCCACCCAGTAGACGTAGTCCGGATTGGCCTCTTCGATATAGGCCTTCAGCGTCTCGCGCTGCGTCCGCAGCCGCCGCACCAGCGGAACCAGCTCGTCGGGGGCGTCCTTGACCAGCGACAGATGCGCCTCGAGCAGCTCGAATGTGGAAAGCAGCCGCCGGTAGGGCTCCCCGTGCTTCTGGAGGAATTCGCGGTGGGAGCCGAATCCCGTGCGGCCTTCCTCCTGGGGGAACAGCAGGAAGAAGCGCTCGGCGTGCTCGGCCAGCAGCTTCGTGATCTGTTCGAGATCGCGCGTGAAAAGATTCTTGCGGCGGGCGACGGCCGTAATGTCGCGCCGCAGGTCCTCCACCTGGTTCCAGGAGATGCTGATGCCGAAATACTGTCCGGCGGTATCTTCGAGCTCGTGCGCTTCGTCAAAAATCACTGCGGAATAGTCGGGGAGAATGGCGCCAAATTCGCTGTCTTTTACGGCCAGGTCGGCGAAAAACAGGTGATGATTGACGATGATGATGTCGGATTCCTGAGCCCGCTGGTGCATCAGCGTGATGAAACAGCGGTCGAAGGAAGGGCACCGCTGCCCCGTGCAGAGCTCGGCCCGGGCGTCCAGTTTGGCCCATGCTGTCGAGGAGTCCGGCAGGTTGGGGATCGAAGAACGGTCTCCGGTGTCGGTCGTCTTCTCCCACTCGCGGATGATGGCGAAGTCGCTGACCTCTTCCAGCCCGGAAAGGATCGGCTCGCGCTCGGCGTCGTAGATCTTCTGCCGGCAGGCGTAGTTGCTGCGGCCCTTCATGTAGCAGGCCTTGATGCCGCCGGGGAAGAACCGGGCGAGAAAAGGGATGTCCTTGAAGAAAATCTGCTCCTGGAGGTTCTTGGTCCCGGTGGAAATCACCACGCGTTTGCCGGAAAGGATGGCAGGGACAAGATAGGCGAGCGTCTTGCCCGTGCCCGTGCCCGCCTCGACGATCTGATGGCGCTTCTCCTCGAGCGCCGCTTCGACGGCGAGCGCCATCTCGAGCTGGCCGCGGCGGAACTCATAGTTGGGATGGGCACGCGCAAGCGGTCCCGTGCGGGAGAAGAACTGTCGGACGGTGAACGGCGCAGGCAAGGCTTTCAACTCCAGTTTATGATGCGTCCCACGCCGGCAGCGCCCGGATGCGCCCGTCCGGCTCACGACCCCGGCCGCGCGTCCGATAAGAGCAGCAGGGACAGGGCGGAGAACACTTCATGCCAGTGCAACGATTCCAGGTTCGGCTGGACGCGCTGCCTCCATTCAGCCCGGTCGTGGCCCGGCTTCTGGAGGAACTGAGCGGAGAAGTGCAGAGCTTCCGCCGGCTCAGCCTGCGCGTCAGCGAGGATCCCGCGCTGGCGGCCCAGGTCCTGCGGCTGGCCAATTCGGCGCTTTACGGGAGGCGCGGGGAAGTCTCCAGCCTGCTTGTGGCGCTGAACCTGATCGGCACGGACCGGCTGCGCGCGCTGGTGCTGACCTACGGCGTGCGCCAACTGTTCCGTCCCGTGGCGCGGCTTCCGCTGGCCCGCCGCATCTGGCGCCATAGCCTGGCCGCTTCCATCCTTGCCGCGGATTTCGGCATGGACGCCGGCTCGGACGCCATGGAGGATTACACGGCTGGCCTCCTGCACGACCTCGGGCGGCTCGTCTTCCTCGCGTGCGCGCCGGAGGCCTACCCGAAGCTCGTCGAGCAGGCCGGGGCGCCGGATGCGTGCCTCGAGCTGGAGCTGGCCTGCTTCGGCATGACGCACGCCGAGGCCGGAGCGCACGCCATCGAGCGATACCGCATGCCGCGCCGGCTGTCGGATGCCTGCGCCCTGCATCATGCCGCGGACCTGGAAGCCCTCGGAAGGGAGAACCCCGCCGCCGCGCTCGTCGCTTCGTGCTGCCATCTGGCCTCAAGCTGCGGCTTTGGCGTGACGGAAACAAATCCGGAGGAATCTGCTTCAGCTTCCCCGGACGAACCCGATGACCTCGCCCTATATATCCGCGAGCGCATGGAGGAGATCGAGGCCGGCCTCGGCCTCGCGTGAGCCGCCGGGCGGAGCGCCGGGGGCGGCCCCGCGCCGGGACCTGCCGGATGCGGAGCGCAGCCGCGCTTACTGCGCGCAGGCTTCGCGTAACGACTCCATCGCCCGGAACACCTCAGGATCCAGCAGCGCGCCGCCGGCCTGATCCGCCCGGTTCTCCAGCGCCTGCCGGCACCAGGCCCCGCGCTCTTTCGCCTCCAACAGGGACGCCAGCGCCGCGGCGTTCGTCAGATACGGCGTGAGCACATCCGGATCGTTCGGCGACTCGTGCAGCAGCCTGCCGTACTCCTCCGCCGCCCGCCGCCGGTGCCTCAACGCGTCGTCGCGGCGGCCCCGCGCGGCGGCCGACTGCGCCAGCCACACCTCCACCATCGCCGAGTTCAGCCGTGCCTGCCGGTGGCCGGCGTCGTTCTCCAGAATCCGGCGGGCCGACGCCAGGGCCGACTCGAGCACCGCCTCGCCGAGACGCCAGTCCGGCGTGCCCACCAGCGCGGCAGCATATCGAATGGCCGTCGCCTGAAGATCCAGTTGCGCGCGCAGGTCCGCCGTATCCGAAGCTGCGCGCCTTCCGGCGGTGAGCCAGGCGCTTTCCAGCAGCCGCCGCGCTTCGCGCTCCTGCGCCCCGGGGCCGTAGAGCAGCAGCGAGCCGAGCAGCGACTGCCCGACCATCACGTTTCTTTCGAGGGCCGCGCTCGCCGGCCACTGCTGCCGCAGCCTCTCCAGCACGTCATTGGCCTCGCGCTGCACGGCGATGGCGGACTCGTAATCGCCGCGGCCTTCATGGATGCGCGCCAGCAGCCGGAGGTTGGCCGAAAGCCGCAGCGCCGCATCCAGCGAGGAGTCTTCCGCCTGCGAAAGCCGGTCCAGGGAGATGGCCCGCTCCACCGCGCGCTGGGCCTCGTCGAGATTGCCGCGCCTGCGCCACGCCCGCGCCGCGCGCGCACTGGCGAGGGAGCCCAGGCGCCGCCGCGCCGCCGACTGCGCGTCTTCCCGCAGCAGTTCGTCGGCAAGCCGCTGCGCCTGCATGGCGCGGTCCAGCGAATCTTCCAGCCGCCCGTTGGCCTCGAGCACGTCGCTATGGCGGACCAGCAGCCGCACGCGTTCTTCGCGCAGCCGCGCCTCGTCGCCGGGGATCGAATCCAGCAGCTCCTGCGCCCGGCGGAGGCTGGCGGCAGCTCCGGCGATGTCGCCGAGGCTGCTGGCCTGCGGGTCGTACTGGATCTCGCTGATGCGCCGGTAGGCGCTGGCAAGGTCGAACAGCAGCTCGGCATCGCCCTTGGCTTCCGCAGCGAGGCGCTCGAGATAGTCGATTGCGGTGCGGACCACGAACTGCCGCGCCTGCGTCGCGCCCGCAATGTCGCGGATCTGCTGTTCGAACTGGAAAACGAAGTTGCCGGCGAGCTGGCGAAGCTGCTGGAAGCGGCGCTCGGCCCGCCGCGCCTGATAGAGCGATGCGGCCGAGCCGGCCAGGATCGAAACCAGCAGCGCCGCCACCGCGGCGGCTGCCCAGCGGTGCCGCCGCAGGAATCTCCACGCGACGTACGACCACGAGTCTCCGGTGGCGGAGACCGGGCGGTCAGCGAGCCAGTTGCGCAGGTCCTCCTCGAATTTCTCCACGGAGGCGTAGCGCCGTTCCGGCTCCGGCTGCAAACATTTGTTGAGGATATTGTCGAGATCGCCGCGCAGTTCCGGCCGGCGGCTTGAAGCGCGCGGCAGCGTGATCGAACGCGCCTGGGACAGGTCGCGCCGGGGCGGCTCGCCAGTCAGCAGCGCATACAGCACGCATCCGAGGCTGAAAATGTCGCTGGCCGTATTCATCGGCCGCCCTTCGATCTGCTCGGGGCTGGCGTAGTCGGGCGTCATCGCCCGCAGCGTGGTGGCTCCGCTGCGCGCCGCGGCGCTGAGGAGCTTGGCGATGCCGAAATCAAGCAGCTTCGGCTCCCCGTCCGGCGTGACAAGGATGTTCGAAGGCTTGAGATCCCGGTGGATGACCAGATGCCGGTGCGCGTGCGAGACCGCGGCGCAGACCTTGAGGAATAGCTCGACGGTCTGGCGGACGCTCAGGGCGCGCTCGCGGCACCATGTGTCGATGGGCACGCCCTCGATCAGCTCCATCACCAGATAGGGAGAGCCGTCGGCGGTGGTGCCGGCATCGATCAGCCGGCAGATGTTCGGATGGTTCAGGTCGGCCAGGATCTGGCGCTCCTGGCGGAAGCTTTCGAGCACCGCCGGCGAGCGGAGCGCCAGCGGGACGAACTTGATGGCGGCGCGTTGCAGGACCTCTCCATCCAGCCGTTCGGCCTCGTAAACCGTGCCCATGCCGCCGCGGCCGATCGGCCGCACCAGCCGCCAGGACCCCACCTGCTCGCGCGGTGCCGAGGGCGGCGGCTGAATCTCGGCGGCCAGGTTCAGCAGAGGCTTCTGAAGGAACTCCTCCGCGCCGGCATCGAAGGCGGCGAGGGCCTCGGCCTCTGCGCGCAACGCCGGATCGGGGCAATGCTTCTCCAGCCAGCGGCGCCGGGCTTCGGGGTCGAGATCGGCGATTTCGTGAAAGAGCCGCTCAAGCTCAGGGCTCAAGCCGACAGCTCCTTGTGCAGCCACGCCTGCGCAAGCCGTAACTCGCGGTAAACCTGCGCGGGCGTCAGTCCAGTGGCCTCCGCCGCCTCTTCCGCGGTCATGCCGCCGAAGAAGCGCATTTCGACGAGCCGCGCCTTCATTTCATCCTGCCGGGCCAGGCGCTCAAGCGCTTCGTGGATGGCAAGCACCTGCTCGGCGTCGTCAGCCAGCGAGACGGCGTCTTCGCGCAGGGGGAGCTTTTCGGCTCCGCCCCCGCGCTTCTGCGCGGCCTTCGAGCGCGCGTAGTCGATCAGGATCTGCCGCATGACGCGAGCGGCGAGGGCGAAGAAATGCGTGCGGTTCTGGATGCTGCGCGCACCGCTTTCCACCAGCTTGATGTAGGCTTCGTTGACCAGCGCCGTCGCCTGCAACGTGCGGTCCTGGCTGGAGCCGCCCAGGTAGGAATGAGCCAGCCGGCGCAGCTCCGTGTATACGAGCGGCATGAGAGCATTGACGGCGTTGCCGTCTCCCTGTCGCACACGCTCCAGCAACTGGGTGACACTCTCTTCAGCCACGGCTCGCGAAGCCCTCCTCCCTGCCAGGCCATGCCTGAGGCAGGCCCGCTTCTCGAATCATCATAACGCTCCGCGGGAGGCCCCGCGTTCACTCGGCAAAGCGCGGATCAGGGATGACGGAATAGGCCCGGGCTGCGGGAGGCCCGGCCGATGGCTCGAGCCGGGCGAGTCCGTCGAAGAAAGGCTCGATCGGTGATTCGCAATAGATGACCAGTCCGCGGTCTTCCTCGCTTTCGCGAACGTAGCAGGAGACTGCCGCCAGATGGCGGATCCGGGAGCTGAACAGGGAACTTTCCGCCGTATTCAGCTTCAGCAATGGGACAAAAAAATCAGACGCCTGAATGGTGGGGTCGGTAATCCAGCTCCTGTAAATGGGGGCTTCGGTTTCCAGGAAACCCTCAGGATCACAATTCACGGCGAATGCAAGCCAGCATCCGGATCCGCCGATCTCCCGCCAGACTCCGGGAAAATTCTCCGCCACGTTCCGCAAGCGGATGAATTGGTAAATGGGGGGACGCATCGGAGCGCCGGGCGCATGCCGCAGGAACTCTTCCTCCTTCCACAGGCTCGGCGGAGGCTCGTCCAGCCAGACTCCGGCTCCAAACTCCGGCATCCACTCCGCAGCTCTTCTTGCGAGAAGGTCCGCGGCGCCTCCCGCGTGGAGGCGCCACACCTGAAGCCCCGCAATCACCCGCCCCGGCTCCCGGAACAGGGCTGCCTGCAAGCTGGCGCAGAACAGCCGCCAGGCTTCCAGCAAGGCCGGCCGGACCGGCCAGATGGCAGGGCGCAGGACGGCACGATGCCATCCGGATACCGGAGGAGGAACGACAACAGACATCGGGCCGATGGCGGTCATGACATCCTCTCCGTGTTCCCGCCCCAGTGACAGGCACGGACTTCTGCCATCGCTTCAGCCAGGACGGAAGAGAACTTTTCATTGGCAGCCAGCAGCAAACCCGTGTCCGCCGGGCTTTCGAAGAAACAGACCGGAGCCACCTCGAAGAGAGTTTCAAAATCCTTGCGGCCGTAGGTGAAGAAGTCCATGCTCTTCAGCCTGGGAATGACAAAAATGGCCTTTTCACTGTGAGGAAAATCCTCCCATCCTTTCGAGTAGGCCTTCTTCAGCAGGGACATGCGGGGATCCTGCAACCGTCTCGCCTGCTGGAATTCCCGGCGAATGTCCCTGCCTGGAGCCACCAGCGAGAAGAGCGGATTCTCGAAGATGCCCGCCGGGATGGCAGCGAGGGGATCGGGCTGCGCCGCCGCAGAAGCAAAGAGAACGACCAGGCCCCCATGGCCGCAATAGCGGCGCCAGAAGGACTCAAGATCGGGAGGATCCACCCAGAATGCCAGGCCCCGGCAGAACAGGCTGTAAGAAAAGGGCTGTTCTCCGCTCCGGATGGTCTCTGTCACTGAAGGCGGGGGCGGCCCGGGCGGATCTTCCCAAAGGACGCGGCAATACCCCGGCAAGGGTGTCATTGCCGGAGCGTCCTTGAGGAAAGAGTCCTCGACCGGTCCCTGGATGACTGCCGTTTCGAGGAAGCAGCACGGGACGAGTCCCGCCCGCGTGAGCTGGGCAGACAAGGCCGTCAGAAAACCAGCCTCCCAATGCCTTTCTGCCATGCGGCTGGGAAAAGCGGAAACAGGCGCCCAGAACAGTTCAGGCCAGGCGAGAGCGTCCGCCCTGACCCAGGGGCTCAGCCGTGATTCCGCAGGCATGTCAACGTGGAAATGGGACATGAACCCCTCTGGCTACATCGCGTAAGAATTGGACGCCATCTTCAGGGACGACGCAGTCATCCCGCTCGAGAGGAACAAAGCGCTGATATTCACCCTCGTGGACACGATCTGCGTATAGCAAAGCGAGTTGATGACAATCTTGGCATCTTCCTTCTTGAGGTTCAGCAGCGTATTCTCATAACCGATGCCCGTGAATCCGAAAGCGCTCGCTTTCAGGTAAAGATCCGAGAGTGTCAGTTGCACGGAGGCCGAGCTGATTTCCGTCTCCACACCGAAATTTTTCAGGGCTGACTGCACGCTTTCCAGGAAACTCGTAGGCTGATTGATATTGCGGGGCGAGCAGTGCGTCTCGGTCAGCGGCGCGATATAGGAGGCCGTGACAGGCCCGACATGATTGACGGCTGCCGGGCCGATGACGGTGTGCGTCGCTTTGCCGATCGTCGTATGGGTCAAATTGCCGTTCTCCACCAGTTTTCTGTCCCCGAGAACCGTGCAATGGTAGTGCTGCAAAGTCAGAAGCTTTGTGTTTTTCAGCGTCGTACAGGTGTGATTTCCCTCGATTTTCAGTTCCGCGTCCCCATGAACCAAGGCCTGTTCAGCGCATGGGGAACTTTTTTCCAGCCGCCCCATCGGGGGCTTCCAGCCATCTCGGGCGAGGCCTCGCCGGGTTCTTGTCCTGGTTTTTCCGTCGAAGACA
>JANWVO010000017.1 GCA_025056865.1 Bryobacteraceae bacterium | reverse complement strand
GACGCCGCTGCGGTCCTTCCCACCATTCGATGGAGTACGTGCCGGGGCGCGGATCCCAGATCCAGGTGTTGCCCCTTGCGCGGCAGCGAGACGAACTGCCACTGGCCGGGGGCGAGGCGGACTTTCTTGAAAATGCGGATGTGGGGGCGGAGTTTCATGGCCAGAGCCGGGTGTCGAAAATCGCGTTTTCACCGACACCCAAGCTGTAGCATGAAACTCAGGGCGTTTCAATGCAACAAGTTACAGGACCGATGGCGGAGAGGGAGGGATTCGAACCCTCGGTAGAGGTTTAAGGCCCCTACGACGGTTTAGCAAACCGCTGCTTTCGACCACTCAGCCACCTCTCCGCGACGTGCGTGGTCACTCTGATCTTACCACACGGGCTGCCAAGGGACCGAGCCTCCGTTCAGCAGGGAGGCCGCGCAATGGCCGGCGTGCGGCGGCGGCCTGAGGCTGACTGGGCTGGAGGGAAGCGGTCCGTGTTCATACAGGGATCTGATCGACGATCTCGATGTTGAACCCCTCCAGCGCTACTACTTTCCGCGGATGGTTCGTCAGCAGCCGGATCTTGCGCAGGCCGAGATCGGCAAGAATCTGCGCGCCGATGCCAGTTTCGTGTTGCAGCAGGCGCTGGCCCTCCGGGGAAGCGTAGTGCATGTAGGCTCGGGTGTGCGACACGAGGCGCGGCAGGCCCCCGGCGGAGTCGGGATCGATCTGGCGGATGCCCGGACCCGTCTGGTGCAGGTAGACAAGGACACCCGCCCCCTCGCTGACGATCTTTTCGAGCGCCGAGCGGAGGATGCGATGGCAGTCGCATTCGATGGAATGAAAGACGTCGCCGTAGGTGCAGCGGCTGTGCATGCGGACCAGCGCCACGTCGCGCTTCCAGGGTTCGCCGAAGACCAGGGCCAGATGCGTTTCCGGATCGATGGAAGACGCGTAGGAGATGGTGCGGAACTCGCCGATGTCGGTGCGCAGAAGGCCCTCCGCGGCCCGGCGGACGATGCGCTCATGCTCGAGCCGGTAGCGGATCAGATCGGCGACGGAGATCATCAGCAGCCCGTGCTCGGCGCAGAAGCGCTCGAGTTCGGGCACGCGCGCCATGCTCCCGTCGTCGTTCATGATCTCGCAGATCACGCCCCCGGGCCGGAGGCCGGCCAGCCGGGCGAGATCGACAGCGGCCTCGGTCTGCCCCGATCGCACGAGCACCCCGCCCTCCCGCGCCCGCAGAGGGAAGACGTGGCCGGGGCGCGCCAGATCCGAGGGCTTCGAGTTCGGATCGATGGCCACCTGGATGGTGCGGGCGCGGTCGGCGGCGCTGATGCCGGTGGTCACGCCAGTGGCGGCGTCGATGGCTTCGCAGAAGGCAGTGCCGAACTGCGAGGTGTTGCGCGGAGACATCAGCGGCAGGTTCAGCCGGTCGCAGATCTCCGGCGCGAGCGCCAGACAGATGAGGCCGCGGCCGTACTTCGCCATGAAGTTGATGGCTTCCGGCGTGGCGAACTCCGCGGCCAATGTCAGATCGCCTTCGTTCTCGCGGTCTTCGTCGTCCACTACCACGATCATCTGGCCGCGGCGGAACGCTTCGATCGCGTCGGGGATTCTCGCAAAGGGCATGCTCTGACTTCCATTATCGGCGAGCCGGCGCCACGGCACGGCAACTGCGGCATATGATGAATGCGACATGAGGGTCCTTTTCCTCTCCGCATTCCTTCCGGCCTTTGCGGCGGCGCAAAGCCCGAGCGCTGCCATCCGCGTGAACCAGGCGGGATACCTGCCCGGGGCATCCAAGGCGGCCATCGTCGCCGCCGCGCAACCGGCGCGCGAGTTTGCGGTGCGCCGTACGGCCGACGCGAAAACCGTGTTCCGCGGCCGGCTCGGGGAGCCCATGGAAGATGCCGACTCCGGCGAGCGCGTCCAGGTGGCGGATTTCAGCGCGCTGCGCACGCCCGGCAGATACTACGTGGAAATCCCCGGAGCAGGCAGGAGCTGGGACTTCGAAATCGGGCCGCGCGTGTATGACCGGGTGCTCTATCTGGCAACGCGGTCCTATTACGGACAAAGATGCGGCACGGCCGTGGACCTCGGCCCGGAATTCCCAGGCTACCGGTATGAGGCCTGCCACCGCACGGGCGCCTGGCATGAATCCTCCGGCAGGACCGGCCCCGCGCCCTCGCAGAAAGGCTGGCACGACGCGGGCGACTACGGCCGTTACGTCGTCAACTCCGGCATCACTACCGGCACGCTGCTGTGGGCCTATGAATTGTACCAGCCCCAGTTGGAGAAACTGCAGTTGAATATCCCGGAATCTGGCGATAAGACACCAGATATTCTGGACGAAATCCGCTGGAATCTGGAATGGATGCTGACGATGCAGGACACTGACGGCGGGGTATGGCACAAGCAGACGGGCGAGAAATTCCCGGGCTTCGTCCTGCCCCACGAAGACGCGATGCCAAGCTACATCATCGGCACGGGCTCCGGCCCATACAAGAGCACGTGCGCCACGGCCGACTTTGCGGCGGTGATGGCGATTGCGGCGCGGGTGTATCCGCCGTTTGACGGGGACTTCGCACGCCGCGCCCGGGAAGCAGCCGCCTCGGCATGGGAATGGGCTGTCCGGAATCCTGCCGTGCTGTTTTCCAATCCGAAAGGCGTTTCCACTGGCGCTTACGGAGACAGGGACTGCTCGGACGAAATGCTTTGGGCGGCGTCCGAGTTGTGGCGGACGACCCGGAACCGGAAATACGAGCAGTATTTTCTGGAGCACTGGCAGAAATTCCGGAGCGCCATCGCCCATGACCGCCCGCCTGCGTGGCCGCAGGTTTCGCCGCTGGCACTGTGGGGCTGGACGCTCTCAGGCGGCCCGGGTTCGGAAGAGATCCGCAGGCTGATCGTCGCCGCGGCCGACGAGCTGGCGTCGCGCACGGAGAAGAGCGGGCACCGGATGAGCCTGCTGGGAAAGGACTACATCTGGGGCTCCAATTCGGTCGCCGCCAACTACGGGATGCAGTTGCTGGTGGCGCACCGCCTGCGGCCGGATGCGCGATATCTGGAAGCAGCTCTCGGCAATCTTCACTATCTGCTTGGCCGCAATCCCCTGTCCATTTCGTATGTGACGCGCGTGGGAGCCAATCCGGTGCGCCGCCCGCACCACCGGCCTTCGGGAGCAGACCGCAACGAAGAGCCGTGGCCCGGGCTGCTGGCAGGCGGGCCGAACGCACGGCGGCAGGACCCGGCGATGAAGAAGCTCCCGGAGGGAACGCCCCCCGCGAAGATGTTTCTGGATGAGCAGGAGTCGTATGCCACCAATGAAGTGGCGATCAACTGGAATGCGCCGCTTGTCTTTCTGCTGGCCGGCGTGATGCACGGAAAATAGCCTGCTCCGGAGAGACGCCATGAACCGCAGATGCTTCCTGACGCTGCCTGCTGCGGCCGCTTTGCCGCCGCTGTCTTACGACCGGTACTCCGCTTCCACCGAGCCGGGCGCGGCCCCGGATTGGGAGGCGCCGCTGTTCCATCTCGAGCGGTTTTCGAAAGTGCCGGTTGTGGCCGTTCGGATCGAGCTGCTGAAGGCGGGGCGCACGTATTTCGTCCGCGCCACATCGCGGGATGGGGTGGAAGGGGTCGCGCTGGTCAAGCAGATCGAAGACTATCTGCCGATGCTCACGCGGCTCGCCATGCCATTCTTCGCGGGCAGGGACGCGCGCGAGCTGGAAAGACTGGTGGACGAGTTCTACATCCGCAATTACAAACTGGCCGGGCAGGCGCTGTGGGCTCCTGCGGCCTATGTGGAGCAGGCGCTTCTCGATCTCTTCGGCAAGACCGTGGGAAAGCCCGTGGCGGAGCTGCTGGGTGGGGTGCGGCGGAAGGAGATCCCTGTCTACCTTTCCGGATCCGTCCGCGAGACGTCTGCGGAAGAAGAAGTGGAGACCTACTGCACGGCACTGGAGATCAGCGGAGCCCGCGCGGTGAAGTTCAAGATCGGCGGGCGGATGGGGCGAAACGCAGACCAGTACCCGGGCCGTACGGAAACGATGCTGCGGCTGGCAAGGAAGCGGCTGCCAGCCGGCACCATCCTTTATGTCGACGTCAATGGGGGATGGAACGCGGCCAAGGCGATCTCCATGGGACCGTTGCTGAAGGAAATCGGCGTGGGCTTTCTGGAAGAGCCCTGCCCGTGGGAGGAGATCTCCGAGACGAAGCGAGTGGCCGACGCGCTGGACATTCCCATCGCTTTCGGGGAGTGCGATTGCAGCCTCTGGAAGTTCGACCACATGATCCGCACCCGGGCGCTGGACATCGTTCAGCCCGACCTGAACTACAACGGCGGCTTCATCCGCACCGCCCGCGTGGCAAGAATGGCGGCGAAGGCCGGCATTCCGATCACGCCGCACAATACGCAGACCGGGGCGGCTGCCTGCAATATCCTGCAATTCGCTTCGGCAATTCCGAATATTGGCCCTTATATGGAATTTCCATTCCGCGGGAAATATTCGGACGAAGCATGGCACGAGCCGCATTTCCGGATCCATGAGGGCAGAATCCGGCTTCCCGAAGGCCCGGGGCTGGGCGTTAAAATCGACCCGGATTATCTGAAAAAGGCCGACGTCATCGCAACCGCGTCAGCCTGAGGGCGGCGTCCTCCCCAAAGCCTGGCGTCTCAAGGCGCAGGCGCCCTTTGGCGTGGGCGAAGACGCTTTCCTGGATGCGCGATCCGTCTGCCGGGCGGAACCACTCGGCGCGGTAGCGGCCCGGAGGCACATCGAGAAGCAGGAACGAGCCGCCGGCGCCAGTCAGGTAAACAGCCCACGCCCGGCCGCGGGCGGAGAGAGCCACAGCCTCCGCGCCAGGGGCATGCAGCACGGTTTCCCGGTCCGGCTTCATCTCCAGCAGCGGCATCGCCTCGAGGAATTCGCGGAGGAATCGGAACTGACGCCGGAGGGCCGGGCTGCCGCCTCCCGGGCTCTTCTCCTGAAAATCGGTCCCGTCTTCCCTGCCGACGCTGAAAGAGTAATCGAGATGATTGAACAGCCCGCCGCCTGCCAGCAGGAACCGCCACGCCTGCTTGCGGTACACCGAGTCCGACGTGCCGAGGAAGCCGGTTTCATCGTACGAAATGGGCATGTTCCATCCGTAGTTCCACCACACGGCCTCCGGATAGGCGTAGTGGAAATTCACGATGTCGGCTCCCTTGAGAATGGAGGCCAAAGGAGCACGGAAATTGCAGGCATTCCAGGCGATGAGATGGCGGTTGGGGAGCGCCGATTCTTCCGAGCGGATCCACGCGGCGACGCGCTCCTGCCAGGCAAGCGATTCCGGGTCGGCGCAGTCTGCCGTATTCGGCCAGCGGCGGGGCATGTACGGATTCACGGGTTCGCCGGTGACCGTGCGGTCGGCCCACGGCTCGTTCTGGATTTCGAAGATCACGTTGGAGAACGGGTTCAGCTCGCGGACGATCCTGCGGGTGAGGCGCTCCTGGAATTCGAGCGCGCCGCCGTTGTCGAGCGTGTGGAGCCGCCGGAAATCCGGCAGCGCGGCGAGCTGACCGTTATTGGCCGGGTTGAATGGGCTGAGAGACCACTGCCGCTCTCCATAGGTGGAGCAGAAGAGCGTCACCTCGACGGCGATGCCGAGCTTCTCCGCCTCGGCCACGAACGCTTTGAGTCTGTCGAAGTACTCCTCGTTCCAGGCGCGAAGATCGAACTTTCCGCCGACTTGCGGCCACGGCGCGAGGAAACGGACCGGCGCGAGGGTGTTGCGTTCGATGCCGAAGTCGCCTGGCGCTTCGCGGTATGTGCCGGTGAAGATGCGGGTGAGGTTCATGCCCTCGCGGTGCAGCGTGGCGAGATACCTGCGCCAATCGAAGTCGGCATTGAGAACCGCGCCGTAGTGCTCGCCGGAAGTGACCACGAGGAACAGGCGCCCCTGCCACTCGAGGTAATGCGGATTCGCCGGATGGATGCGGATGGGGGGCGCGGCCTGAGCGCCGGACGCGGCGGCGAGCAGCAGGGCGGCGGCAAGGGAGAGTGCGGAGTTCCCTGTCATGCGGCTTCCTTCTGGCAAGACTATCGCGGTTGGAGTGGCTGTGGCGTCCGGCGGGATGCGGGAGAAGCCAGCCTCTGCCGGACGGATGGCGGGCGCCCGAAGGGGCCGGCGGCTGAGCTATAATGATAGTGGCCTACCTGAAAGCTGCTTTTCCCTCTGCGGCTTTCCTTTCTGGACGATACTCACAACTGAACGGCACATGCCACAAAAGCCAAGGAAAATCCTGGCGGTCGTTGACGATCTCTTCTTCGTAGTGAAAATCAACGACGCCGCAAAACGATCGGGATTCGAGGTGGAATTCCTGAAGTCCGCGCAGGAGGTCATCGACCGTGCGCGGCAGGAGACGCCCGCGCTGATCATCGTCGACCTGAACGCGCGCAGCGTGAAGCCGGTCGAACTGATTGCGAAGCTGCGCGCCGAGGAGAGCCTGAAGCGCGTCAGCATCATCGCCTTTGTCTCGCACATCGAGGCAGACCTGAAGACGCGCGCGCAGGCGGCGGGCGCCAGCATGGTGCTGGCGCGCAGCGCGTTTTCGATGAACCTGCCGCAAATCCTGAAGCGGCACAGCAGCACGCTGTAGCCACGCCTCAGGCTGCGGCGGAGCGGGTGAACTCAACGAAGCGCCGCAGGCAGGCGGCAGCGGCGCCGGAATCGATGGCCTCGGCGGCCCGCGCCATGCCTTCGCCGTAATCGGAAGCGGCTCCGGCAGCGCGCAGGGCCACGGCGGCGTTGACGAGCACGACGTCCCGGCGCGGTCCTTTCTCTCCTGCAAAGACCGACTGGAGAATGCGCGCGTTTTCCGAGGCATCGCCGCCCTGCAAATCCTCAGGCCGGGCGCGGGGCACTGCGAAATCTTCGGGGCGGACCGTCGTGTGCTCGATGGCGCCGTGCAGGATGCAGAGCAGGTGCGTCTGCGCGGTTGTGGAAACTTCGTCGAGGCCGTCCTCGCCGTATGCCACGCAGCCGCGTTCCAGGCCCAGCGAGGCCAGCGTCACCGCCATCAGTTCGGCTGCCCGTAGCGAAGGCGCGCCCACCAGTTGCGCCGTGGCGCGCGCGGGGTTGGTGAGCGGGCCCAGCAGGTTCATCACGGTCCGCGTCTTCAGTTCGGCGCGCGCCGGCTGCGCATGCTTCATCGCCGGATGCAAGGCGGGAGCGAACAGGAAGCCGATGCCCGTTTCGCGGATGCAGCGGGCGATCTGGACGGGGTCGGCGAGGATTCTCGCGCCGAGCGCTTCCAGCACGTCGGCGCTGCCGCAGCGGGAGGACATGGAGCGGTTGCCGTGCTTGGCCACGGCGACGCCGCAGGCGGCAGCGACGAAGGCGACCGCGGTGCTGATGTTGAACGTGCCGCGGTGGTCGCCGCCGGTACCGCAGGTGTCCAGAACCGGCCGGCCGGTGATGCCATGCTCGACGCGCACGGAGTGGTCGCGCATCGCCTGCGCGAGTCCAAGCAGCTCGTCGGCCGTTTCGCCTTTCACGCGGAGGGCGGCGAGAAAGGCGGCGATCTGCGGCGTGGTGGCGCGGCCCTCCAGAATTTCCGACATTGCCTCCATCGCTTCCGCCGCAGACAGGCTTTCGCGGTCGAGCACCTTGTGCAGGTAGGTGAGGAACGCCATGCTATAGTGAAATGCGGGGCTTTTCTCCGAGCCTACCACAAGCCCAATCCTATGAAAATTCACGAGTATCAGGCCAAGCAGATCCTTGCCCGCTACGGCGTGCCCATCCCGCGGGGCCGCGTGGCGGAGACGCCGGCCGAGGCCCGCGCCATCGCCGAAGAAATCGGCTCGCGCGTGGTGGTGAAGGCGCAGATCCACGCGGGAGGCCGCGGAAAAGGCGGCGGCGTGAAGCTGGCCGCCACGCCGGAGGAGGCTGAAGCGGTTGCTTCGCAGATTCTCGGCATGACGCTGGTGACGCATCAGACGGGCACCGAAGGCAGGCTCGTGCGCCGCGTGCTGGTCGAGGAGACGCTGCCGATTACGCAGGAGCTGTATGCGGGCATCGTGCTGGACCGCTCGCAGGGCAAGCCGGTGCTGATGGCCTCCGCCGCTGGCGGCATGGAGATCGAAGAGGTGGCGGCGAAGTCGCCCGAGCTGATCCTGAAGCAGGCCTTCGATCCCGGCGACGGGCTGCTGCCTTTCCAGGCAAGGCGGCTTGCGTACGGCATCGGGCTGAAGGGCGCTGCGGCGGGCGCGGCGGCGAAGCTTTTCCAGGCCCTCGCGCGCGCGTGGGTGGAGACGGACGCGTCGCTGGCGGAAATCAACCCGCTGGTGGTGACCGAGGATCAGCGCGTAGTGGCGCTGGATGCAAAATTCAACTTTGACGACAACGCGCTCTACCGCCACCCCGACATTGCCGCGCTGCGGGACATTCATGAAGAGGATCCGCTGGAGGTCGAGGCTTCCCGATACGGCCTGAACTACATCAAGCTGGATGGCAACGTGGGCTGCATGGTGAACGGCGCCGGCCTTGCCATGGCGACGATGGACATCATCAAGTACGCTGGCGGCAATCCGGCCAATTTCCTTGATGTGGGCGGCGGCGCCAACCAGGAGCAGATCACCAACGCTTTCCGCATCCTGATGTCGGACCCGCATGTGAAGGCGGTGCTGATCAACATCTTCGGCGGCATCCTGCGCTGCGACACGCTCGCCGCGGGCGTCGTCGCCGCCGCGCGCGAGCTGGACTTCCGCCTGCCGCTGGTCATCCGCATGGAAGGAACCAACGTCGAGGAGGGCCGGCGCATCCTGCGCGAGTCCGGCCTGAACTTCGTCGTCGCCGATGGAATGAAGGACGCGGCGGAGAAAGTCGTCGCGCTCGCCAGCCAGGCATAAGGGAAGAGCGAACCATGAGCATTCTGGTCAACAGGAACACGCGCGTGCTCGTGCAGGGCTTCACTGGCAGGGAGGCCACTTTCCACGCGCAGCAGTGCATCGCCTACGGAACGAATATCGTCGGCGGGGTGACGCCGGGCAAAGGCGGCACGACGCATCTCGACCGCCCGGTTTTCGATACCGTGGCCGAAGCCGTCCGCGCCACGGGCGCGGACGCGAGCGTCATCTTCGTGCCGCCCGCTTTCGCGGCGGACGCCATCATGGAGGCGGCCGATGCCGGCATCCGGCTGGTGGTGTGCATCACCGAGGGCATCCCGGCGCTGGACATGGTGCGGGCGTGGCGGTTTCTCAAGGACCGTCCCGGCACGCGGCTGATCGGGCCGAACTGCCCGGGCATCATCACGCCGGGCGAATGCAAGATCGGCATCATGCCGGGCCACATTCACAAGCCCGGCCCGGTGGGCGTGGTCTCGCGCTCCGGCACCCTGACTTATGAAGCCGTGGGCCAACTGACGGCGCTCGGCATCGGGCAGAGCACGTGCATCGGCATCGGCGGCGATCCGATCATCGGTACCACGCACGTGGACGCGCTGCGGCTTTTCAATGAAGACCCGCAGACCGAGGCGATCATCATGATCGGCGAGATTGGCGGCACGGCCGAGGAAGAAGCGGCGGCGTATGTGAAGGAGCACGTGAGGAAGCCGGTGATCGGCTTCGTTGCGGGGCAGACCGCGCCGCCAGGGCGCCGCATGGGCCACGCAGGCGCCATCATCAGCGGCGGCTCCGGCAAGGCGAGCGACAAGATGGCAGCGATGGAAGCTGCGGGCATCATCGTCTGCAAGACGCCCGCCGAGATTGGCGCGCGCGCGAAGGAGGCGCTGAAGCTGTAGCGCGCCGGCAGCGCTCGAGCGGCCTGGCTGGCCGGAAGTCCGGCGCCGCAGGGAGTGAGTCTGTGACGCCCGCCCGTCTGCGGGCGCGGCAGAAGCAAGCTCGATTTCTGATTACCGGAAGGAAAACTTCATGCCTGTCGAACGAACTCTTGCCATCATCAAGCCTGACGCCGTGGCCGCCGGCCATGCGGGCAAGATCATCTCCATGATTGAAGAGGCGGGCTTCCGCATTCTGGCGATGCGGATGCAGAAGCTGACGCGCGCGGAGGCCGAAGGCTTTTACGCCGTCCACCGCGGCAAGCCGTTCTTTGAGGAACTGGTCGCCTTCATGACGGAAGGGCCGGTGATTCTGATGGCGCTGGAGCGCGAAGACGCCATTGCCAGGTGGCGCGAGGTGATGGGCGCCACGGATCCGAAGAAGGCGGCGCCGGGCACCGTACGCGCGCTGTATGGAACCGACATCGGCCGCAACGCGAGCCACGGCTCCGACGCGCCGGAAACGGCGGCCTTCGAAGTGGCCTGGTTCTTCCGCGGCTCGGAACTGGCCTGACACTGGCCCCGTAGTGCTACGGCAACGGGGCTGCATCCCGCCGCGCGTGCGGCGGCTTCATTCTTTGGCTTCCCGGGGGGAGTTCCGCTCGAGCCCGCCACGGGCCGGTCCGCACGGCTCACACGGATTCCCGGAGCTACGTTCGCGAGGACACTCGTCGGGGCCGGCGAGGCTGCTGGCACGATCGCAGCCAGCCGTTCTGCCTGAGCCGGCACGGGCTGGCAGAGCCGGCGGGAAAGTGCTGCCGGCATCCCACGAATGCAGGCACATCGGCAGAACCGCTCAGGCCGAAATGCACGCTGTTATGATCAGAGGCTTGAGGGCTTGCCGCATTCCCTCCATCGCCTGCCTGCTCGCAATGGGCCTGTTGTCTGTCCCGGCGCAGGAAGCGACGCGGGAGGAGCTGATCCAGAAGGAGCGCCGCGAGCGCGCCGCGCAGCTCAGGCCGGAGCGCGTCAGCCGGTGGGAGGAGCGCATCCGGCTGCTCAAAGAGAAGAAGATCCCGGAGCGGATCAGCTATGGGTACAACGGGCTGCGCGTCAAGCTCGGCGGCATGATCACGCAGGGCGGCTTCGGCCTGGGGCCGGAGTATTTCCGCGACGATCTGCTGAACGGCAAGCTGGAGACGCAGGCCGCCTGGCAGATCTCCACGCGCGGCTACCAGCGCGGGATCCTGCGGCTGCGCTCGAAGGACTGGCTCGGCGGGCGCATCGAGGCGGAGATGCTCTCGATGTCGCACTACTACCCGAAGATCCAGTTTTACGGTCCCGGCCCGGATTCGCGGAAGACCGGGCGCAGCAATTTCCTGCTGGATGACAATTCCGCTGACTGGAGTCTCGGCGTGTCGCCGGTGCGCGGGCTGCTGCTGGGCGGCAGCACCGGCCTGCTGTGGATCAACGCCGGGGCGGGGCGCGACCGGCGGTTCGCCAGCGCCGACCAGCTTTACACGCCGCAGGAGATGCCGGGCATCGACCGGCAGACGAATTTCCACCGTTACGGGTCCTTTTTGCGCGTGAATTATCTCGACAATCCGGCCGGGCCCCGCGCGGGCGGTTTCTATCTGTTCCAGTACAACCGCTACGACGACCGGCGCGGCCTTGGTTATGGCTTCAACCTGCTGGAGACGGAATTCCGCCAGTACATTCCGTTTTTCAACCAGCGGCGCGTGATCGCGTTGCGGGGACGCACGCTGCTGACGGACCCGCACGCCGGCGAGACCGTGCCGTTCTACCTGCAACCTTGGCTGGGCGGCCCGGACGACCTGCGGGGTTTCCGCCCCTTCCGCTTCCGCGACCGCAATTCCATGCTGCTGAACGCCGAGTACCGCTGGGAAGTATTCGCCGGCCTCGACATGGCGATTTTCGCCGATGCCGGGAAAGTGTTCCCCCGGCGCGGGCAGCTCAATTTCAGCCGGCTCGAAAAGAGCTATGGCTTCGGCTTCCGGTTCAACGCCCGGAACCAGACCTTTCTGCGGATGGACTTCGGGTTCAGCCGGGAAGGGTTCCAGGCGTGGTTCAAGTTCAACGACGTGTTTCCGGCGCGCCCGCTCGGCACGTCGTCGACGCAGCCCTATCAGTGACCCGCATGAAGACGCTCGCGCTGCTCGTGGCCCTGCCGCTGCTGGCTCCGGCGCAGAAGTTCTATCCGGACGATCCGCTGGTGGCCGAGCCGCCGCCGCTCGACGCCGGCAAGCCCGCGCGCCGGAAACTGAGCGACTGGTACGACCTTTTCTGGCACGTGCTGGCCACGCCCGGCGAAAAGCAGCCGCGAGCGGGCGAGCCCGTCCGCGCGAAAAACGTCAACACGCTGGGCGACCCGATGGACGGCGCCTGGTACGTGCGCCGCCACTACTGGCGGCGCATGACGCTGGAAGAGCTCGCCCGGGGGCCGGACGGCACCGCTCCGCCAGTGTTCCCGTGGACGGTGGTGGCGGCCAAGGGCGAAGGAATCACGCCGGGCTTCACCGTGATTGACGCCACGAAGAGGCGATTTTTCATCAAGCTCGACCCGAAATCCAACCCGGAAATGATGACCGCGGCGGAAGTGATTTCGGCGCGGTTTTTCCACGCTCTCGGCTTCCATGTCGCCGATGAATACATCGTGGAATTCCACCCCCGGGACCTGATCATCGAGGACCGGCTGACGTTCATCAACCGCCACGGCCAGAAGCGGCCTTTCACGCCGCGCCACCTGACCGAGCTGCTGCTGAAGGCGCCCCGGGGCGGGGACGGCCGCTACCGGGCCGTGGCGAGCCTGGCGCTGGAAGGGCAGCCGCTCGGCCCGTTCCGCTGGTTCGGGACGCGCGCCGACGATCCCAACGACACAGTGCCGCACGAGCACCGCCGCGAGCTGCGCGCCTGCCATGTTTTCTTCGCGTGGCTGAACCACGACGATTCCCGCGCCATCAACACGCTGGACACGCTCATCACGCGCGACGGAAAGAGCTTCATCCGCCACCATCTGCTCGACTTCGGTTCGACTTTGGGCAGCGGGAGCGACAAGCCGAACAGCCCCCGCTCCGGCGCTTACCTGTTCGACTGGCGGGAGTCGGCCATTCAGATGGCGACACTGGGGCTTGCAGTTCCGTATTGGGCCCGGGCGCATTATCCCAGATATCCCTCGATCGGCCTGTTCGAATCGAAGGTGTTTGATCCGGAAAAATGGCTGCCGGAATACCCCAATCCGGCGCTGCTCAACCGCCTGCCAGACGATGAATTCTGGGGCGCGAAGCAGGTGATGCACTTTACTGACGAGGAGATCCGCGCGGTGGTGCGCACGGGCCGGTTGTCGGATCCGCGGGCCGAAGATTACCTGGTGCGTTGCCTGATCGAGCGCCGCGACAAGATCGGCCGCGCTTACTTCCGCAAGGTGCTGCCGATCGACCGCTTCGAGGTGCGGAACGGCGAGCTGGTCTTCGAGGACCTTGCGGCCAGGCACGGGATGGAGTCGCCGGCGCCTTATGACATCGTGTGGCGCGAGTTCGATAATCAGAGGGTGCAGGCTGGAGCGGAGATCGGGCGCGGGCCGAAGGTGCCGGAGCGCGGCGGTCCGTACCGGATGGCGGAGATCCGGGCGGCGGCGCGGCCCTCGCAGAGGGTTTCTGTGTGGCTGCGCGGGCTTCAGGTGGTGGGAATCGAGCGCACATGGTGAACGTCCCCGAGCACCCGTCCTATGCCTCTTTCCCGGTCTTCCGGGCGGTCGATCCGAGGCCTGCGAGCCGTCTGGACCGTTTCCTCAGCATCTTTGCCGACGTGCGCGGCGGCGAAGGCGCTGGCGCGCTGCTGCTGTTCGCCAACATCTTCCTGCTGCTGTCGGCTTACTACCTGCTGAAGACGGCGCGCGAGCCGCTGATCCTGACCGAACAGGGCGCGGTGGTGAAGACGTATCTTTCGGCCGGACAGGCGCTGCTGCTGCTCCTGGTGATCCCGGTGTATAGCTGGGTGGCCTCCAAGGTCAGGCGGGTGTGGCTGCTCAGCGGCGTGTCGCTGTTCTTTGCGGCCAACCTGGCCGTGTTTCATGCTCTGGCGGCGGCTGGCCACCGCATCGGCATTCCGTTCTACCTTTGGGTGGGCATCTTCAACGTCTTCGCCATTTCGCAGTTCTGGGCCTTCGCCAATGACCTGTATACGGAGCCGCAGGGCAGGCGGCTGTTCCCGCTGATCGGCGTCGGCGCCTCGATTGGCGCTGTGGCGGGCGCCCGCGCGGCGGCCGATGCGGTGAAGCAGCTTGGCGCGTTGCCGCTGCTGGCAGCCGGCGGCGCGCTGCTGGCCGTCTGCGCGCTGATCAGCGTGCTGGCAGACCGCAAGATCAGCGAGCGCGCCGGCGCGGCGCAACTGCTGGCGCGCCAGCAGCCTCTCCGGCCCGGCGACGGCTTCCTGCTGGTCTTTCAGGACCGCTACCTGGTGATGATCGCGTTGCTGGTGCTGCTGCTGAACGTGGTGAACACCTCGGGCGAGTTCCTGCTGTCGAGCCTCGTCACCGAGCAGGCGGGCCGGCTGGCCGGCGCCGGTCCCGAGGCTGCGGAGGCGAGGCAGCGCTTCATTGGCGGATTTTTCGGCGAGTATTTCTTCTGGGTGAACACGCTGAGCTTTCTCCTCCAGGCGTTCGTGGTTTCGCGGCTCTTCCGCTACATCGGCGTGGGCGGCACGCTGTTCATCCTGCCGCTGATTGCATTCACGGGCTATTCGCTGCTGGTGGCAGCGCCGGTGCTGGGCGTGATCCGGCTGCTGAAGATCGTGGAAAACAGCGCCGACTACTCGATCCAGAACACCGCCCGCCAGGCGCTGTTCCTGCCGACGCCACGCGAGGTGAAGTACAAGGCCAAGGCGGCGATCGACACGTTCTTCCAACGCGCGGGCGACGTGGCGCAGGCCGGCATCGTCTGGGCGGGGACGAACGTATTTGCGCTGGGAATCACCGGCTTTGCGTTTCTGAATCTGGCGCTGACCGTGGTGTGGCTCCTGCTGGTGGCGTATCTGGCGAGGGAGTACCGGCGGCGGAGCTCTGCGGCGCCTGCTCCGCCTCCAGCTTCCGCCTGAGCGACATTTCGATGCTTGCGTGGGAGCGGAGCAACTGGTCCACGACCTGTTCCGCATTGTGGGACTCTGCTCCGGGCGGCTGTTGAAGAAGCGCGCGGAGCCGGGTGCCGAGGCCGCGCGGCAGGACGCCGTCCAGATATTCGAGCGCCAACGCGCGCAGGGCTTCGTCGTCGGCGTGCAGCGAGCGGAAGGCGGCCTTCAGCGGCTCACGCGGGAGCACGAGCGAAAGCAGGCTGAACAGGTGTTCGAGGCTGCGGTCAGCGCGCTCGCGCAGGATCTCATCGAGATGCGGGATCTGTTCGAGCGGGGCCTGCCCGTCCAGCAGGCGGCGGCTGCGCCAGATGTTGCGGTCGACGGAAAGCTCGCGTTCGATGGCGTCGTAGATAACGCCGGACGGCGGGGCGAGCTCCGGCTTGCGGCAGACGAGCTCGTCGAGGGCGCGCGCGGAGCGGAAGCGCACTTCGAAGCGCTCATCGGAGAGCCCGGCCAGCAGCGCTTCCACCGCGCGCCGGTCCCCGAGCGCCAGAAGAAGCGCGGGGATGCGGCGGCGGATGGCGAAGTCGCAGCGGGGGTCGGCGAGCCGGTCGCCCAACTGGCCGGCGATCGGAGTGCGGACGCTGAGGAGCGATTCGCGCGCGGCCGGATAGACGGCGTTCCAGGCCAGCAGGTCGATGACGGCGGGCACCAGCACGGGGTCGAGGGGACGTTGCGCTTCCAGCACGCGGAGCACGCGTTCCGCCTGCCCGGAGCGCAGCTCGGCCAGGCAGTAAGCGGCGTCATCGATTACGGCAGGTGCTGGCGTTACCGCTGGCCGCGCGGGACGCGGCGCCGGAGCCGCCGGCTGCACCGCGGCCGCATCGGCATAGCGCGACTCCAGCAGCTCGCGGTCCAGCGTCCAGTCTCCGGCGCCGGAGATCAGCACTTCGGCGGCGCGGTGAACCAGCCCGCGCTCCACCACCTGGACGTAGATCCGGTCCAGTTGCCGCGCCACCCAGGTGTTGACTAACGCCAGCAGGGCGGTGGTCAGCAGCAGCACGCCAGGCATGGGCACGCCGGGCATCCAGAGCGCCGCCTGGCAGACGGCTCCGCCGAGCGCGTCGCCGAAGCGGTCGAACCCCACGTCGATCACCGTCTTGACGGACCGCTTCTCCGACGGCGGGATGGGCGTGTACATCAGCTCGTAGCCGGCGCGGAAGAACGAGCCGCGCAGAGCGGCCTCGACAGCGCGCAGCCCGGCGATGACCGGAAACAGCGGAGCGGCCAGCGCGGCCAGGCTGCCGGCGGCCACCATGCCGGGCAGCGAGCCGACGGTTGTGCCGACGCCGAATTTCTCGAGCGCCCGGCGGCTGGCCAGCGTCTGGAGCGCGAAGCTGATCAGCGCCACGCCGGTGTTGAAGTAGGCGAAGAACTCCAGCAGCGCGTCGCCGCGGCCGAGGGCCTGCGTGGCGGCGCGCTTGTACAGGAAGTCCACGATGGCCGCGGTGGCCGTGCCCAGGGCGACCAGCGCGGCCAGATGCCGCAGATGCGGCGCGGCCCGCAGCACTTTCCGCGGCGAAACCCACGGCTCCGGCTGCGGCGGCCCTGTCTTCAGGCGCCGCGGCGCCTGCATCAGCAGGAGTCCGCAAAGCAGGTGAATCGTGCCAAGCGCTGCCACCAGCGTGGCCTCGTTGCCTGTGCCGGCGAGATCCGGCCAGCGCGCCGCCAGCAGCCCGCCGAGCACGCTGCCGGTGGTGCCCGCGCCGGCGATGCGGCCGAAGCGCCGCTTCGCCTGCACCGGGTCCATCTCCTCGCTCAGCAGCAGCCAGAAGCTGGAGAGCAGCACGGCCGCGAAGGCCACCATGTGCAGATACACGGCCACCGCGCCCAGCCTGGGGCTGGCTTCCACGAGATGCCATTCCATCCACTGCAACAGGCCGCTGGCGATGAAGCTCCACGGCACGGCGCGCGCCGGGCTGAAGCGGCTGAACAGCCGCGCGCCGAAAACGCCCAGAAGGACCGAAAGCACCGCCGCCGACATCACCATCGCCGGCAGCGCCTCAGGGCCGAAACTCTGGAGGAACAGGGCGTCGCGGATGGACTTGCCGCCCACCTGGTGCGCCATCATCAGCGTGGCGGCGGCCATGGCCGCCCAGACAGGGAAGCTGCGTTGTCCTGATGCTGGCACTTACGGGCTCCGGGCGGGAAGCGTCGCAAGCCCCGCCACGCCCGGCTCGGGGCACCGGGCGGCATACAGCTCCGGCAGGTTCGTGCGCCACCAGGCTTCGGCGTCCTCCGGCGACCAGACGCCGCATTCGGGGCACTGTTCCAGCATCCGCCGCAACAGGCGCGCGCTGGCCGGGCGGTCTTCGGGCTTCTTGCTGAGGCACTGGAGCACGATCCTCTCCAGCTCGGGCGAGAAGCGGACCTCGGTGCGCTGCGAGGGCGGCGGCGGGTCTTTCTGGACATGCGCCAGCGCCATCGCCGTCGGCGTCGGCTCTTCAAAGACAAGCGCGCCGGTCAGCAGCCAGTAGGCGACGCAGCCCAGCCCGTAGAGATCCGTGCGCCCGTCCACTTCGCTGGCTCCCAGCGCCAGCTCCGGCGCCATGAAGGCGGGCGTGCCGGTGGTGATGTTCTCCATCGTCATGCGCACGCCGCCGCTCATCAGGCGCCAGCGGGCGAGGCCGAAATCCAGCAGCTTGACAAAATCAAATTCCAGCCCGAGGCGGCAAAGGAACAGGTTGGTGGGCTTGATGTCGCGGTGGACGATGCCGGCGCAGTGCGCTTCTTCGAGGGATTCGCAGGCCTGCCGCAGAATATGCACGACGCGCGCGCCAGGCTGCGGGCCAAAGCGCTTGACAAGCTGTTCGAGGTCGAGCCCGCGCAGCAGCTCCATCGCGTAATAGAAGTTGCCGTTCTGGTCGACGCCGAAATCGTACAGCGAGACCGTGTGGGGCGACGTCAGCGAGGCGATGGCGCGGGCTTCCAGCTCGAAGCGGCGGCGCAGCACGTCGGCCTGCCGCTGGGTGTGCGCCAGCAGCGCTTCCGCGCGGATCAGCTTCACTGCCGCTTCCCGCTTCAGCATGCGGTGCCTGGCGCGCCAGACCTCGCCCATGCCGCCGATGCCGAGCACTTCTTCCAGCTCGTAGCTGCCGAGCTCGCGGGCGTGGTGCATCGAGCATTCCATGCGGAAGATCAGCCGGCTCATCCACCAGGCGCAGCCGGCCACGAGGAAGGGAGGCACGTAAAGCACTCCGATGCGGCTGGGCGAAAGGCCAGGATCCTGAATCCAGTTGCGGACGATCGCGTAAGCAAGCGGCCCCATCGCCGCTGAGCCGAAGGCTCCGGCCAGCGCCTGCATCGGCGAGGCGGGCAGAAAGAGCGAAGAGGCGAGGATCCACGCCACCAGGCTGGACATCCCGCGCACGGGCTGGTCCGGCGGCCACGGCGCGATCGTTTCAAAGAGCCCGATGGAGAAAGCCACCATGAGCTGGAAGCCCAGGCCGGCATAGACGCTGAACCACGGCTTCATCCAGCCGAGCCGGTAGGCGATGACGATCAGCAGGGACACCGCGATGAGCGTCGCTTCGGCGGCGATCACCGCAGGCTGGCGCTGCACCACGGCAATCTCCGGTTGCAGGTGCGCCTGGAGCGTGAACAGCGCTACCGTGAGGAAGGCGCAGATGGAAGCCGTCCACGCAAGCCGGGAGGGGGCGCGTTCGAGGGCCTCGACAGGCAGGGCGGACCAGGTAGTCGGCGTGACGCCGGTCAGAGCGGGACAGCAGACGCGCGCGCCCGCCAGGGAGCGGGTGGCGGCAGCCGAGGTTGGGCCCTGCTCTGTCATTTCTCTCTTGATGGTAGCCCAAGCCGGGCGCAAGTCCTGCAAGGGATTTGCATCTCAATCAGGGGATGCAGACCTGATTTTCGGCGTGACGGCGCGTAACGCGGGGACGGGATGGCGCGTATGGGACAATGGAAGCAGGAGGCCCCGCGGACGGGCAGTCGCGGGCCCGGCGCGTCCCCCGAGGGGGATACGGCCGGCGTCCGAGGCAAAGTCCGGTCTCCACAGGGCAGCGTGCCGGCTAACGGCCGGGGGGGCGCGCTCAAAGCGCGCTTCACGGAAAGTGCCACAGAAAACATACCGCCTGCCGCGGCAACGCGGCCGGCAAGGGTGAAAAGGTGCGGTAAGAGCGCACCGCGTTCCGGGTAACCGGAATGGCAGGGCAAACCCCACGCGGAGCAAGACCAAATAGGGGAGGATGGAGTGGCCCGCTCCGCCTGACTCCCGGGTCGGTCGCTTGAGCCCGCCAGCAATGGCGGGCCTAGAGGAATGACTGCCGCCCGGCCCGCAGGGGCCGGGACCAGAAACCGGCTTACAGTCCGCGGGGCCTCCTGTTTCTCCTGCCCGTGTCCGGCCCTTCCGGACGCTTTCAGACGCCCGTCACTCCGACTCTGCCGCGATCCGAGGCAGCACCGACGGGGCTGTTGCGCCATTGCCGTGCGCACCGTCAGGCCGCGCTCCGGGCGCCCTGAAACGCGGTCCGGCAGGAATCCCTGGCGCATATCCCGCGGCTGAACTTCGTCCCGGCTGCGCGATAGACCCCGTGCCGGGCTGATACAATCAACGGCTGACTCATGCTGCCGATCCGCGATACCATCCCTTCGCGCCACCCGCCGATCGCCGTCTGGATGCTGATCCTCGCCAACGCGTTCGTGTTTCTGATCGAGCTGATGATGCCAGAGCCGGCTCTCCGTGAGTTTTTTCACTGGTTCGGCATCGTGCCTGCGAGGTATACGCATCCGGCATGGGCGCAGATTTTCGGCCTTCCCGCTGACGACTACTGGCCGTTCCTCACCAGCATGTTCCTGCACGGCGGCTGGACGCACATCATCGGCAACATGTGGACGCTGTGGATCTTCGGCGACAACGTCGAAGACCGCATGGGTCCGGTTCGTTTTGTTCTTTTCTACCTGGCCTGCGGGATCTTCGCCGGCCTGGTGCACACGTGGGTGAATCCGGAGTCGACGATCCCCACGGTGGGCGCGAGCGGCGCCATTGCCGGCGTGATGGGCGCGTACTTCTTCATGTTCCCGAACTCGCGCGTGATCGTCCTGCTTCCGGTCTTTTTCCTGCCGCTCTTTTTCGAAGTGCCCGCCGTCACGTATCTGGGCTTCTGGGCGCTTTCGCAGTTTTTCAGCGGAACGCTCGCGCTGGCCGGCCCGCAGAACGTAGGCGGAGTGGCATGGTGGGCGCACGTCGGCGGCTTTGCCGCCGGTGTCGTGCTTCATCTCTTCTTTGTCCGGCGCCGCGGCTCCTGGCGCAGGCTCCGCGGGGACGAGTATTTTATGGAAATGCCCTATCTTCCCCCCGGTTACTGGAGGCGATAAATGCCGATGACACCCACCGACGTAATCTGGTTTTTCTTTCTGGCTTCCGCGCTTCAGCCGGTGCTGCGGCAGAGGCTGCTGGAAGCGGCGCGGCAGCGTCTGATTGCCAAGATCGAACGAGACCGCAAGTCCCGGGTGATCCTCCTCATCCACCGGCAGGAGACGATGAGCCTGCTCGGCTTCCCGGTCTTCCGCTACATCGACGTGAACGACTCGGAAGAAGTGCTGCGCGCGATCCACATGACCGACCCCGACGTTCCGATCGACATCATCCTCCACACGCCGGGCGGGCTGGTGCTGGCTTCGATGCAGATCGCCCGCGCACTGCACAAGCACAAGGGCAAGGTCACGGCATTCGTGCCGCACTACGCAATGTCGGGCGGAACGCTGATTGCGCTGGCCGCCGATGAGATCGTCATGAGCGAGTATGCCGTGCTCGGGCCCGTGGATCCGCAGCTCGGCCAATACCCGGCGGCGTCGATCCTCAAAGTGGTGGAGCAGAAGCCGATTGCGGAGGTCAAGGACGAGACGCTGATCCTTGCCGACCAGGCGCGCAAGGCGATGAACCAGATCCGCGAGGGCGTCCACGAGCTGCTGAAAGGCAAGTGCCCCGATGGCAAGGCCGAGGAGCTTTCGCGCCTGCTCAGTGAAGGCACATGGACCCACGATCACCCGATCACCTACGAGGCTGCGCGCGAATACTGCCTGCCGGTGAGCTGCGAGATGCCGCCGGAAATCCTCGAGCTGATGAGCCTCTACCCGCAGCCCGTGAGAAGGCAGCCGACGGTGGAGTATCTGCCCGAGCCGCGGCGTTTCTCCGGCGGGGAACACAAGGCCTGAACAGCTCCACGGTCTGTTTCCTCTGCGCCCCGCCCGGCACAGGCCTAGTGGCGATGGTAGCGCTCGAGCAGCGCGGCGATTTCTCCGGCGTCCGGCCTCGCCGTGACCGGCTGGTTGGCGAAGCGCGGCTCGATGCGCGCGCCCGAGGGCGTTTCGAGTTGGCCGGTGTGATAGCGGTAGATGTAGTCGGGATCTTTCAGCACATGGCCGGTGAGCACGGCGACGACGAGTTCGCCCGCGCCGATGACGCCTGCGGCCGCCAGTTTTCGGATGCCCGCCAGCGTCGCCGCCGAGGCAGGCTCGCAGCCGATCCCGCACTGCCCGATCACCGCCTTCGCGTCGGCGATCTCCTGCTCGGTGGCCGTCTCCACCACGCCGTTGGTTTCGTCGATCACCTGAATGGCCTTCGGCCAGCTCACCGGATCGCCGATGCGGATGGCAGTGGCCAGCGTTTCCGGCTTCGCCACCGGGTGGAACTCGCCGCGGCGGCGGAAGTAGTCATGGAACGGCGCTGAACCCTCGGCCTGGATGACAGCGAACCGCGGAAGGCGCGGGATGAAGCCGAGGCTGCGCAGTTCGCGGAAGGCCTTGCCGAAGGCGCTGATGTTGCCGAGGTTGCCTCCGGGCAGCACCACCCAGTCCGGCACGCGCCAGCCGAGCTGCTCGAGCAGCTCCGCCATGATCGTCTTCTGGCCCTCGATGCGGAATGGATTGACCGAATTCAGCAGGTATATTCCCAATTTCGGAGCCAATTCCCGGACGAGCCGGAGAATTTCGTCGAAATTCGCCTCCACCTGGATGGTAAGCGCGCCGTATTCGAGCGCCTGGGCCAGCTTGCCGTAGCTGATGTTGCCGTGGGGCAGGAAGATCACCGGCAGCAGGCCGGCGGCCGATGCATAGGCGGCCATGGAAGCCGACGTGTTGCCGGTGGAGACGCACGCCACGGTCTTCATGCCGAGCCGCAGCGCCTGCGAGGCGCCCACGGTCATGCCGTTGTCCTTGAACGAGCCCGTGGGATTGAAGCCCTGGTGCTTGAACAGCAGCGCGTCCAGCCCTGCATAACGCGCCGCCCGCGGCGCTTCCAGCAGGGCGGTGTTGCCTTCGGCGAGGGTGACGATGTGCCGCATGTCATCGAACGGCAGCAGCTCGCGGAAGCGCCAGACGCCGGAGCGGTCTTCGGGCGCGTCGGACAAGCGGCGCTCGCGCCAGGCGCGCCGCGCCGCTTCCACATCGAGCGGCGCCGGCGCGGACACTTCCAGCAGGGACTGGCAGCGCGGGCACGTGTAAATGACCTCGCCGATGGGGAAACGCGCGCCGCACTCGGGGCCGATGCAGAGAAGTTCTTGCGTGGACAACCCTCCAGTGTAGACAATCCGGCCGCGGCGGCGCGTCAGTCGAGGTGGAAGACTTCCTCGAGCGGACGCATCTGCTCGTCGGCGTTGCGGCCGGCCGGGTCTTCGAAGAACTCGCGCATCTCGGCCTGCCAGCGGGCATTCACCTCCTCGCGCGCCATGCCGTCGAGCGCGGCCTGGAAATCGGGCGTCTCCAGATAGCCGACCAGCAGCCCGTCGTCGCGGAGGAAGAGCGAGTAGTTGTGCCAGCCGGTGCGGCGGAGGGCGTCCAGCATCTCGGGCCAGACCTGCCTGTGCCGTTCCTTGTACTCTTCGAGCCTGTCCTTCTTGACCTGGAGGATGAAGCAGACGCGTTGCATAGAGGCATCATACAAGGCCGCCGGGACCGTGGCATGATGAAAGGTGCAGCGCGAAATGAAGGCCGCCTGGATCGAAGGCGGGCGCGTGGAGCTGCGGCGCGCGCCCCTGCCGCGGCGCAGGCGCGGCGAGGCGCTGATCCGGGTGGAGATCGCCGGCATCTGCAACACGGACCTCGAGCTGCAACGCGGCTACTACGGATTCTCCGGCATCCCCGGCCATGAATTCGTCGGCGAGGTGGTGGAAGGCAGCCCGCGCTGGCAGGGGCGGCGCGTGGTGGGCGAGATCAACCTCGGCTGCGGCAGGTGCTCCTGGTGCGGCCGCAGCATGCGGCGGCACTGTCCCAGGCGCAAGGTGCTCGGCATCCGCGGCCACGGCGGCGCGCTGGCCGAATACATCACGCTTCCGGAAGACAACCTCCACGCCGCGCCGGAAAATCTGGACCCGCGAGAACTCGTCTTCTGCGAGCCGCTGGCGGCGGCCTGCGAGATCCTCGATCAGGTGAGGATCCCGCGCGGCGCGCGCACCGCCGTCCTGGGCGACGGCAAGCTCGGCCTGCTGGTGGCGCAGGTGCTCGGCCAGGCTGGAGCCGACGTCACGGTTTTCGGCAGGCACGAGGAGCGCCGGCCGTTCCTGCTGCGGCGGGGCATCCGCTTCCGGCCCGCCGGCGACCGGCCCCGGGCAAAGTTCCCGTTCGTCGTGGAAGCCACGGGCAGCGCGGCGGGGCTCGGCGCGGCCCTCGACATCGTGGAGCCGCGCGGCACGGTCGTGCTCAAGAGCACCGTTCACGGCAAGGCGGAGCTGGACAGCGCGAAAGTGGTGGTCGACGAGCTGGTGCTCATCGGCTCGCGCTGCGGACGGTTTGAGCCGGCGCTGCGGCTGCTCGAGCGGCAGGAGGTGGATGTGATGCCCCTGATTCATGCCGAGCTGCCGCTCGACGAGGTCGCGGAAGCCTTCCGCCGGGCCGCGCAGCCGGGAGCGCTCAAGGTGCTGGTGCGGTGCTCTGAGCGCCCCGCACGAGCCGCCAATAGCGCTCGATCACGCGTTCGACGTAGTTGAGCGTTTCGCGGTAGGGCGGCAGCCCGCCGTAGCGTTCGACGGCGCGGGGGCCGGCATTGTAGGCGGCCAGCGCGCGCCGCACCGGGTTCGGCTTCCCCTGGTAGCGGAGAAGAAGCTCGCGCAGGAAACGGACTCCTGCATCGGCGTTCTGCTCGGGATCGCGCGGGTCGGCGCCGAGCAGCGCCGCGGTCGAAGGCATCAGTTGCATGATGCCGAGCGCGCCCTTCGGCGAGACGGCGTCGGGACGATAGCCGGACTCGGCCCACGCCACGGCGTGGACCAGCTCAGGGGGCAGCCCGTGGCGCAGCGCGGCTTCGGTGACGAGCTGGCGCGGATCTTTCGCCGGTCGCGCCGGCGGGTGCGGTTCGGCGGGCTGCGGCTGGGAGGCCCGTTCCGGCTCCGGCAGGCGTTCCACGCCGGCAATGGCGGAGGCGGGCACCTCGACGCGCCCGCCTTCCAGATGGAGCACGCAACGGCTGCTGCCCGCGGGGCATTCGGCGCGCAGGGCGGTCATCTGCGCGCCCGTGGAGAAAGTGACCAGGTCGGCGGCGGCGAGGGGCAGAGGCAGCAACAGAAAAGCAAGGAAATGTTTCCATGCGGCCTGCTGCCCGCTGTCCGCCATGGCGTCAGTGCTCATCCCCGCCATACAGACCGTCGTCGCCGGAAGAAGGCTGCGGTTTGGCCTGCTGCGGCGCCGGGCGTCCGGCGTGGAGATGCTCGAAGTGCATGGCGGCGTTCAGCAGCAGCATGAAGCTGCCCTGCGTCTGCTGCCGCCACATGGGGTTGATGGCGAACAGCAGATAGTGGCCCTTGCCGCGCGGCACGTCGATGAGCGCGGGCCGGCCGGCCAGTTCACGGCCTCCGGCCAGCATGCCGGAGACGAGCAGCTCCTTCTCGCTGGCGAACCGCAGCAGCACGCGCGGGCGCTCCTGCGGCGGCGGCAGATAGGCGCGCATCGTTTCCATCATCTCTTCGCTCAGCTCGCCCGGCCGCATCGGCGGCGCCGGCGGCGCGGGCGGCCGGCCCTGCACCACGTCAGGATCGTCCAGGCCGCCGCGCCCCGAGGGACGCGAGGGCGGCTGTTCGCTGCCGGGCTGCCCCATCGGGCCGCGGCCCAGCCCTCCAGCAAGACTGACGTTGAACACCGGCGCGGTGTTGAAATAAACCGGCAGCCTGTTTTCATAGCCGTACAGCACCGGGCTGCCCGGGTCGGCCGTCTCGGCCTGGAGAACGGAGCCGCGGGCGCGCAGCTCCCGCGTCTGTTCCATGGTGACGCCGTCGACCAGGCCGAAGTCGATGGGCAGGGAGGAGTTGCCCGCGATGGTGACGAACAGCCCGCCCTCTTCGACGAAGCGGCGGATGTTGGCCAGCCCTTCCAGCTCGATGCCGCCGCGGATGTCATCTGTCTGGTCTGGCGAGGTGCCGATGTTCGGGGTCAGCTCGGAAGCCTTCCACGGGATGGGTTCGCCGCGCTTCGGAATGCCCTGGAGCAGCCGGCGCGAGTCCGCATTGACGTGGCCGAGCACAATGACGTCGTACTTCTCGCGCAGGTTCGGCGTATCGCGCAGCGTGTGGACGCTGATGTAGTGGTAGGGCACGCCCGTGGATTCGAAGCCCAGCCGGAACCAGCCCTCGTTCTGAGTATTCGTCCATGTATGCACCAGCGCGATGCGCGGCGCGGCCACGGGGTGCATATCCACTTTGGGCATCTCCGCCATGGCATGCACGGCAAGGCCGATCTCCCGCGCGGCGGCTTCCACCAGAGCGCGCAGGTTCGGCGGGTTGTTTTCGGCCGGAATGAGGAAAGTGCCGGCGGGGAATTTCTTTCCGTTGGCCTCGAATGGCTTCTCGGCAGCGAGGAAGCGCACGTCCCGGAGGCGGAAGCGGAAGGTCGCCAGGGCGCGGTCGGCATTGTGCGCCACGGCAAAGACACTGCCCTCGCCCTGAATGCCGCCATCGGGCTTCGGCGGCGCCGTCAGCAGCGAAGCCTTCGCCTTCAGAATGGCGGTGTCCGTCACCCGCGTGACCGGCACATTGCGCAACGCGCCGAGCGTCCAGCCGGTGTCGTCATACGGCGCCGTGTCGTTCGGGCTGTAATACTGGCGGTCGAGGAACATGTCGGCCATGCGCGAATAGGGCTGATCCATGCGGACCAGATACGCGCCGGCGGGGAACTTCGCGCCGCCCGCCTCGGCTTCCTGCTCCAGCCGGTGGACCTCCACGCCGTGCAGCATGAGCTGCGCGGCCAGGCTGGCGGCCTCGTTGGGCCGCGGCGCCGGGTGGATGACATACGCCGCCGGGCCTTCCGTGACCGCCTTGGCGACGCTGCGCCTGCTTTTCAGCCAGAAATTCCGGAGGAAAGTTTCGCGGTTTTTCGCCGTGTAATCGAGCGAAATCAGCAGAGCGCTCTGCTGGAGATTGACGTTATTGCGGTGGGACCATTTCACGCGCGGCAGCGGCGGATTCGGCCGGTACCATGCGCGCTGCGTCTGCGCCGGCGGCACGGTGCGCTCGCGCGTGTCTGCGCCGCCGTTGCCGAACGTCTCATAGAAGCGCCCGATGGCGTTGTGCCCGTGCGCCACCTGCATCATGTAGTTGGCGCCCCAGCCATCGTAAAAGCCCCACGTCCACACTCCCGGCACGCCGCGTTTGGTCATCTCCTCCACTTCGTGCCAGGCCATCTTCTGCCACTCGTTGATGTCGATCGGGTCAAGCCATGCGTTGTACGGCCCCATGCCGGTGGACGTGTACAGGAACGGCACGGACTCGTGCAGGTCGTGCACGACCTGCGGGTGGAATTCGAGAAACGTCCGGTTGATGTTCCGGCTGAGCGCCAGCGCCAGCGCGATGCCGTCGCGGTTGTTGTCATGGGCGACATACCTGCCCCAGTACAGCAGCGGCGGAGGCGTCCTGCCGGGGTTGGCCTTGCGCCACCGGTAAAGATCCACCATGCGCTCGCGCCCGTCCACCTCCACCACCGGCGTGATCATGATGACGAGATTCCGGCGGATGTTCTCGTAGAAGGGCGTCTCGGTGACCGCGAGGCGGTAGGCCAGCTCCATCAGCATCTCCGGCGAGCCGGTCTCCGGCGAATGGATCGCGCCGGTGGCCCAGTAGAATGGGACGCCCTCGCGCAGGAGCTTCTCGGCCTCGGCGTCCGGCGTGCGGCGCGGATCGGCAAGCTGGGCAGTGATCTGCTTCAGCCGGTCGAGCCGCTTCAGGTTCTCCTCGCTGGAGACGAGGACGACGATCATCTCGCGGCCCTCTTCGGTCTGCCCGATCGTCTGCACGCGCACGCGCGGCGAAGTGCGCGCCAGTTCCCGCATGTAGCGGTGGACGTCCTTTGCGTAGGTGAGCTGATTCTCGGCTCCGGCGATGTAGCCGAGGAATTTTTCAGGCGTGGGCACCGTGGGCGAAGCCGGCAGGTGGTCGACCAGCTCGGTGAGGAACATCGGGCTGGTGGTGGCCTCGCGGATCTTCTTCGTATAGCCCTCGTCGACCGGCTGGGCGGCGAGAGCGCAGGCGGAGACCAGGATGGCCAGGCTGCGGAACGTTGCGGACATGTCACTAGTATGCTCGAAGAGATGACCACGTTGACGCATCTTGAATGCAGCCTCTGCGGGCGGCGCCACGAGGCGGGCAGGGCCTGGAACCTGTGCGGGTGCGGCGGGCCGCTGCTGGCGCGCTACGACCTCGAGTCGGCGCGCGCGAGCTGGAGCCGGGAGTGGCTGGCGGGGGCGCCGGCGTCGATGTGGCGCTACGCTCCGGTGCTGCCGGTGTCCCAGCCGGCGTCGATCGTTTCGCTGGGCGAAGGCTGGACGCCGATGATCCGCGCGCGCCGCTACGGGGAGTCGATCGGTGCGGAGAACGTCTTCATCAAGGATGAAGGACTCAACCCGACGGCGTCGTTCAAGGCGCGGGGGCTGGCCTGCGCCATCTCGATGTGCCGCGAGCTGGGCGTCGGCCGCGTGGCCATCGGCAGCGCGGGCAATGCCGCCAGCGCGGCGGCCGCCTACGCGGCGGCGGCGGGCATCGAGGCGCACATCTTCATGCCGCGCGACGTTCCGCAGGCGAACTACATCGAGTGCATGAGCTACGGCGCCAGGGTGACGCTGGTCGACGGGCTGATCAGCGATTGCGGACGGATCGTGGCCGAGGGCGCGGCCCGCGGCGAATGGTTCGAGATCAATACGCTCAAGGAGCCCTACCGCATCGAGGGCAAGAAGACGATGGGCTACGAAGTGGCCGAGCAGATGCAGTGGCGGCTGCCCGATGCGATCTTCTATCCCACGGGCGGCGGCGTGGGGCTGATCGGGATGTGGAAGGCCTTCGACGAGATGGAGGCTCTCGGCTGGATCGGCCCGCAACGGCCGAAGATGATCGTGGTGCAGGCCGCCGGATGCGCCCCGGTCGTAAAGGCGTTCGAAGAAGGGAAAGAGCGGGCCGAATTCTGGCAGAATGCCCGCACCATTTCCTCCGGACTGAGAGTGCCCAAGCCGCTGGGGGACTTTCTCATCCTGAAAATCGTCCGCGCCAGCGGCGGCACGTGCGCCGCGGTGGAAGACCGCGAGGCGCTCGAGGCGGGCGCGCGCGTCTGCCGGCTGGAGGGAATCTTCCCGTGTCCCGAGGGGGCGGCCTGTTTTGCTGCGCTCGAGCGGCTCTTTGAGACCGGATTTCTCCGCCGCGAGGAGAAAATCGTGATCTTCAACACCGGCTCCGGGCTGAAGTATCCGGAGGCCTGGTCGCTGCTTTTTCCGCGCGAATCCGGAAGCGAGGCGGACAGGCTTGGCGGCCTGATCACCCCCCGCTGATCAGACGCGCAACGGCCGGCCCGGTTCCACGAGGGCCGGGGCCGGAAGCGGCACGGCGCGGCCCGCCACTTTCAGCGCGGCGATTTCCAGCCTGCCCTCGACGGCTTCGATGCGTACCGGCGGCGGCGCGCCCTGTGCCTTCGGGGGGCCAAGCTCGAAGACGCCCCACCCGGTGGCTGCGCTCCAGAAGCCCCGGAAGGGACGCTGGGCCGCGGCGGGCTCGATTTCCACCGAGCGCTCTGCGACATTCGCGAAGAACCCGCAGTAAAGCACCACGGCGCTCCAGGCCGAAAGGGCCCGCGCGTAGTGGTGTCCGCACTCGGGCTCGTCGAACGGGTTCCGCTTCACGCCATCATGGCGCTGCCGCACGGCCTCGATCAGCGCGAGGCCTTCCTCCACCATCCCCATGCCGATCATCTGCGCCGCCACCGGATACTCGATGCCCGTCCACGCTTCCGCGAAATAGGGAAAGGGAATCCGCGGGCGCGGCGCCTTCGCATAGTCGCAGATCAGAAGCGCCGCCTCGTCATTGAGCGCGTAGATGCGCTGCACGCTTTCATGCCCCGCCAGCGACGGGCGGCGGTTGTAACGGTAGATGGAGCGGAGCGCGGCGAGGATGTTGCCGCGCTTCAGCAGCGGGCCGAGGCGGCACAGGTCGGCCTGATACTGGCCGATGAGCTGATCGGCCAGGCAGCCTTCGCCCAACTGATAGTCCGGCTTTTCCGTGTCGTCGGAGCCCATGGTCGACACCAGCGTCTCGGCGATCGCCTGCCGCGGCAGCCCGCGCACCTTCTGGATGTAATACTCGCCGTTGAAGAGGTTCTCGTCGATCCAGGCCGAGCCGCGCCGGAACAGCTCCTCGCAGCGCGCGGCGAACTCCGCGTCGCCCGCCGCGCGGGCCAGCTCCGCGGCGGCGCGCAGCCCGCCCAGGTAGTAAATGCCGCATTGCGGGTTCGGCCCGTAGAACTCGATGTCGTAGGTATTGTGCTGCGCGCCCTCCATGACTCCGTCGCGGTCCGCGTCCCAGCCGCCGGAAATCCAGCAGAATTCGACGGCTTTTCTCACCTGCGGCCAGATTTCCGCCAGCCATTTCCGGTCCCCGGTGAGGCGGTAATCCAGCCAGACTTTCATCACCTGGCCCATCTGGCCGTCGGCGGCAGCCAGGCCGAAACGCCCGGTGCCTTTCGGCAGAATTTCCCGGAAATGGATGGCGCCCCGCTCATCCATCATGTGGCCGAACGATGCATTGCGCAGGCTGCGGGCCAGGGTGGGGAACAGGAAGCTCGTGGCCGCCTCGTAGTTCCAGACGTGCGTGCAGGAGCCGTAACAGCAGCCGCTCCGGTCATTGGCGCCTTCAAAGCCGTGGAACTCGCCGTCGGCAGTGCGGAAGACCACCTGCGTGGCGAGCGTCGAGAGATTGCTCATGGCGGCGTCCTTGATGCAGCCGGGCATGGTGGCCGACTTCATCGCGTCGAGGAAGGCGCGCATGCGCCGCTCGAGCACGGCGAGGTTCGCCGCCAGATGCCGGGCCGCGCTCCAGGCATCCGGGAACCGGACGGCGTAATGGTTGCCGATGATTGCATTCTCATTGCCTTTCGAGGCGCGCCAGCCGCAATGGGCGGGCGTGCGGTTCGGGCACCGCCACGCGAGCACGAACTCGAAGCGCGCTTCAGCGCCGGGGGGAATCTCCCGGGTTACGGAAACCGCGCCCACCGGGCCGGGCTTCTCCGGCTCATTGCCCAGGGTTCCGTCGGCTTTGAAGGCGTCCCAGAACAGCATCGGGCTGTTGAACCAGCGCTCGCGGGGCCAGCCCCGCCACAGGCTCACGGCGGCGGGATCCAGCGCGGCAAGGACGAACTCCCCGGCTGCGGGGTCTTTGGGATCCAGGCCCGGGTTGGTCATGACCAGGCCAGCCAGCAGCTCGTCCCGGCGGGGCTCGTTGCGCCGCTCGTCCTCGGCCGGTCGCGCTGCTCCGCCGCCGGAAGCGGCCGTACGGAACGGGTTCTCGATGGAGAAGCACAGGCTGACTCTCGCCGAAGCCGGGCCCGGATTGAAGGCCACGTAGCGCAGCAGCGCCGCCGGCAGGCCGGACTCCTCGGCGTCCAGGGGGAAGATCGGCGTGAACGCCTCCAGCGCCAGACGGACGGGCAGGCGGCGGTCTTCAAATTCGATCCGGGCCATCGGGTACATCGACGTGAACGCGGCCGCCTGCAACCGCGGCAGCCCCGGCGCGTTCACCGTTCCCAGGCCGGTGGCGCCCTCGAAGGGCGGCTGGATGCGCGACTCTGCCACTCGCACCACAGGCCGACGGCCCGCCTGTTCGACGCGGACCGCCGCGAAGGCGTAAGAAGGCTGGTTGCCCTTGTCCGGGCGGTTGAAGATCTCCCAATCGCGGAGCTGGCCCCGCCCGCCCAGCGAGATGGATCCGGCCGCGACTCCGCCAAGCGGCATGGCGATGGTGGCCAGCGCCGGTCCGCGGAAGACGCGCGGCCACAAAACGGAAGCCTGTGGCGCGGCTTCGGTCGGCTGGGCGGAGGCAGCGGCGGGCAGGGCTGCCGCCGTCTTGAGGAAGGTTCTCCGGTTGGCGCGCATGGCCGCAATCTATCACCCGAAAAGGGGCTTGACAAATGGCGAACAAAAGGCGAATAATGGGGCATGGCAGGAGGCATCGCAGCAAAGGCGAAGGAGGCGCCGGTGCTGCTGGAAAAGCGGCGCGCCGGGTACCGGCTGCTGCCGTCGCAGCGGATGCTGAACCGCTGCGACGCTGGCAGCCTGATGCCGTTTCAGTGGACCATCAATCCCTACCGCGGCTGCGAATTCGGGTGCGGCTACTGCTATGCCCGGTATACGCACGAGTTCCTCGAGCTTGCGCCGGATGCCTTCGAGCGGCTGATCTACGTAAAACAATTCCGCCGGGATCTGTTTGAACGGGAGCTGCGGGCGGTGAAGCCGGGCGAGTGGATCGCCATCGGGACGGCGACCGACCCCTATCAGCCGGCCGAGCGCCGCTACCGCGTCACGCGCGTCATCCTCGAGGTGCTTGCGCGGCAGGCGGGGCTACAGGTGGCGCTGACGACGAAGTCTGCCCTGGTGGCCCGCGATCTGGACGCGCTCGGCGAGCTGGCGCGCCGCAACCGGCTGCGGGTCAACATGACCATCACCACGCTGGACGCCGCGCTGGCCCGGCGTCTGGAGCCCGGAGCGCCCCGCCCGGACCTGCGGCTGCGCGCGCTCGAGAAGCTGGCGGCGGCGGGCATCGAGACGGGCGTCTTTGCCAGCCCGGTGCTGCCGGGGATCAACGACGGCGAAGGAGCGCTGGAGGCGCTGGCTGGCGCGGCCCGCGAGGCTGGAGCGAAACATTTCGGCGCGCAAATGGTTTTTCTGCGCGACCCGGCGCGGCAGGTTTTCTTCAATGCCCTCCGCCAGGATTTTCCGCACGTGGCCGCCGCCTACCGGAAGATGTTCGCCCGCGCCACATACGCGCCGGAGCCCCTGAGGCGGGCGCTTCAGTTGCGGGTGGAGAGGATCCGGGAACGCTTCGGCTTCGGCGCAGCAGGCGCCTGCGGCGCGCCGGCGTGGGGGCAACTGGAGCTGTTCGGCCCTGCGGCCGAGCCGGCGACGCCGCTGGTGGCTCTGCACGCCGCCGTGGAAGAAGCGCTGCGGGCGGCGCAGCGTCCTGCCTCTTGCGTGGGCTAGCCTGTCGGGTGATGGCCGTATTTCAGAAGACGATCCGGATCCCGACCCGGGGTCACACGCACGTGATCGATATCAGCGCCGAAGTGGAGCGCGCCGTCGCCGAAAGCGGCATCCGCGCGGGGATTGTCAACGTCAGCGGGCTGGGTTCGACGCTTGGCGTGACGACCATCGAGTACGAGCCCGGCGCGGTGCAGGACCTCCGCGAGGCGCTTGACCGCATCGCCCCCGTGCATGACAACTACGCGCACAACGCCCGCTGGGGCGATCACAACGGCTACGCGCACCTGCGCAGCGCGCTGATGGGCGCGTCAAAAACATTTCCGGTGAAAGATGGCAGGCTGCACACCGGCACCTGGCAGCAGGTGATTCTCTGCGACTTCGACGACCGCCCGCGGCAGCGGGAGGTGACTGTGACCGTGATCGGGGAATAGGGCGGAGGCGCCGACCCTGCCGCGCCGGTTTCCGTGCGGCTGTCACTGCGCAGAGTGCTTCGAAGGCGTCCCGCGCCGTGCCGGCACGGCTCTGACCCCTGGGAACCGCCACGAGAGCGCCCTGCCGCCAGAACCCGGCCCGGAAGGGACGCATGGTCCGCGGCCTCCCCGATGCCGCCGTTGCGGCGCGCCGGCCGCCGCGGCCACGCAACGGAACGTGAGCCGGTCAATCTGCGGGCCACGGACCACCGCGGCAACGGAGCTCAGTGGCGCAGAGAAGCCGTCTCCAGCCCGTCGCGAGGGTTGGCGGA
>JANWVO010000013.1 GCA_025056865.1 Bryobacteraceae bacterium | reverse complement strand
CCGCGCGCCGCGTTTATTCGAGCAGGTGCGGGTAAGCCGCCATCACGCGGTCGATCTCTTCGAGCTGGCCGGGGGACAGGTCTTCCGCCGGGTCGAGGCAGGCGCGCGTCGCCATGCGCCCCTGGCGGACAAGGACTTCGTGGATGCCGGCGATGCAGCCGCGGAAGCCGTTGGCGGCATCGAACAGCGCGCCGTTGAGATCAGTGAGCTGCGCGCCGAGCGAAAGCAGAAGGGCCGGGTTCTGCCGCTCGTGGACGCGGCGCAGCAGCGAGACGGCGCTCCGGGTACCGACCGCCCACTGGCCGAGAAGCCCGCCGCAGATGCGAAGGGTGACGCCGTGAAAATGGAAGGGCGTCAGCAGGTCGGCAACGATGTTGTCGTCGTTGCCGGTGTAGAGGGCGATTTCGCGGGCGCGGCCGGATTCGGCCACGGCGCGGACGACGTCGATGGTCTGGTAGCGGTTGAAGGGCGCGATCTTGATGGCCACAAGGCATCCCAGCTCGGCCACGCGGCGCCAGAAGGCGAAAGGCAGCACGCGCCCGCCGACCGCGGGCTGGAGATAGAAGCCGAAGACGGGGATCACGCGGCCGATCTCGGCGATGTGGGCCACCAGCCTGTCGATGGAAGCTCCTTTCATTGCGGAGAGGGAGACGAGCCCGCAGTGGTAGCCGAGCGAGCGCGCCATCTCGGCCTCGCGCAGCGCCTGCGCCGTCTGGCCGCAGATGCCGGCGACGAGCACCGCGCCGCTGCCGCGCGCCTCTTCGGCGGCGGCGCGCAGCACGGGCTCGAGCAGATTGTGCTCCGGGTCGCGGATCGCAAACTGCGTGGTGTGGACGCCGACGGCGAGACCGCCGGCGCCGGAGTCCAGATAGTAGCGCGTGAGAGCGCGCTGCCGCGCTTCATCAAAGCGCCGTTCCGGAGTGAGGCACAGGGGATGGGCCGGGATCACGAGGCCCTGCCTCAGTCGTTCGAGCCAGGACATGGGTTCAGAATCTTCCTTCGCGCATTTCGAAGTGCGTCGGCCGGTCCCAGACTTCGCCTCCGCGGAGGATCCACGCGGCGGTGAGGTCGACGAGGTCCTGCGCGCGAAGCGAGGGGTGGCCGAAGAGGCGGTGGCAGAGCGAAGCGTTGCTGAGCAGGGCGGTGGGGTGCTCGGCGCCGACGAAGTGCGGGTCGACGCCGAAGCGGCGGCCGAACTCGCGGGCGATGTCGCGGACGCGGAGCGTTTCCGGGCCGGTGAGGTTCAGCACGAAGGGCGGCGAGGTGGCGCGGTGGAGGCAGCGCAGTGCCACCGAGTTGGCGTCGCCCTGCCAGATGACGTTCACGTGGCCCATGTTGAGGTCCACGGGGCGGCGGTTGCGCACCTTGAGGGCGATGTCGACGAGCACGCCGTAGCGCAGCTCCACGGCATAGTTGAGCCGCAGCAACGCCACTGGCGTTCCATGCTGGCGGGAGACGAATTCGAAGATCCGTTCGCGGCCCAGCACCGACTGCGCGTACTCGCCCACCGGATCCGGGGGCGTCTGCTCGGTAGCGCCGCCGCTGGAGACCGGCACGAGCGGATATACGTTGCCCGAGGAGAAGGCGACGATGCGCGACTCGCGCCAGCGGTGCGCCACCAGACCGGGCAGATAGGCGTTGATGGCCCAGGTGAGCGACGGGTTGTCGGTGGAGCCGAATTTGCGGGCCGCCATGAAGATCACGTTGGGAGCATCCGGCAGCCTGTCGAGCGCGCCCGGCTCGAGCAGATCGCACTCCACCGTTTCGATGCCCCACCCGGCGAGCTGCGCGCGGATGGCCAGGTTGGAGAAGCGGCTGACGGCAATGACCGCGGCGCGGTTGCCCGCTGCGTCGAGCGCGCGCCGCGCGCGGTGCGCGAGCGAGGGCCCCATCTTGCCGGCGGCTCCGAGAATCAGCAGCGGTCCCTCCAGAGAGCGCAGGGCGTCGATGTCCGCGGCCGAAGGTGCGGAGAGAACATTTTCCAGCTCGGATTCCGAAGTGATCATGCGAGACCGACGCTGAAAGTATATTCTCCGCGCGCGGGCGGCGCAGCGAGCCGCAGGCGCAGGCGCCGCACCACCGGGCCCCAGACGGGACGAAGACGGGGGTCTTCCGAACTGTGTTCGTCGACGTGCAGCTCGAGGGAAGGATCAAAGGCCAGCAACCATCGCCTGTCGAGCAGGACCCTTCCCGGACCGGCCGGCTGCGGCGCGCGGTGCGTGATGAAGTGCCATTCGACCGATTCGCGCCGCTCCAGCTCGAACGAGTCGTGAAGCAGCACACGGTTGGCTGCCCGGTCCAGCTCCAGCCCGCGCCGCCAGCGGCGGCAACCGGATCCGGCGGGGTAGGCCGCCTGGATTTCCATCGACACGCGGCCCGGCTCCGCACGGAAGTTGCGGGCCTCGTACTCCTGGCCCGCGGCCTGCATGACGCCGTTGATGGTGGGGCAGTTATGCCAGGCGGACTGCATGGTCCAGATCTCGTAGCGGCGCGGGGAAAACGTGAGCGCCGTGTAGGTCTCCACGCCGATGTCGATGAGCACCGGCTCGCCGTCGCAGAAGACGATGAAGTTGCCGACGTCGTTGTGGTTGTGGCTTTCGGCGTTGTGGCCGCCCTGCGCGGCGACGTAGAAGCCGCGGTCGGAGCCTTCGCGGAGGCGCGCGGCGAAGACCTGCGTGCCGGGCAGAATCACGTCGGCGGCCAGCGGCGGGCGGGCCGATGCCGAGGCCGCCCGGATGCCACGGTAGTGGAACAGGGACTGGAGCGAGCGCCACATCGACTCATGCACGGCGAGCGCGAGCGGGTCCGTCTCCTGCGCTGCCAGCCAGGCGCCGAAGGCCTCCATGCGCGGATCCTGGACGCTCTGCCCGTAGCGCCAGACGAGCACGGCGTCAGGACGCACCCGGGCCGAAGCGTCGGCGAAGTTCAGATACCACGGGCCGGCGATGTGGGCGCGGTAGATGTATGCGCCCATTTCGCGAACGAGCGGGACGCCGTATGCGTTGATGGCTCCGGCGGAGGCCGAGTGCAGCAGGTCGAGGCAGTCGAACAGCGAGGCGGCGGCGCGGCTCCAGTAGCCGGGTCCTTCGTCGCAGCCGCCATCTTCGTGGTAAGCGTCCAGGAACCGGTCGAGAGAGCGGACGATCTTCGCAAGCGCGGCCGTGCGTTGCTCGGCGCCGGGTTCGGCCAGCAGGACGGAACTCAGCCAGTTGGAGTTGATCCACGGGTTCCAGTTGTTGACAGCGCGCGTGCCGCCGAAGCCGAGCCACCAGAAATCGTCACGCGTCAGGCAGGGATCGAGAATGCGGCGGCGGATTTCGGCATGGACGCGCGGGCGGACGAGCTTCGAGAGCTTTTCCAGTTGCGCGCCGAGCAGGTAGACGATCCAGGCCAGCGTGGCGGAAGTCTCCGCCGCGAACAGGTCCACGATGGGTTCGCTCATGTCCGGCAGCGTATTGCCCGCCTTCTGCGCGCCGATGTGGGCGGGCACGCCCCAGAAGGACTCTTCGCATGTCAGCCAGATTCCGTCGAGCACCTCATCGAGGAAACGGCCGCGCCCCTCGACGCATTCGGCGAGCGCTGCCAGCGTGAGACGGTCCCGGCGCGCCCGTCGCACGCTTTCGTACTTCGAGCGGTTGCCGTTGCGCGCGTATTCGAGAAACAGGCTCGCGGTGAGCGAGGGCCATGGCCTCCCGAGGTGCTGTTCGGCGGCGGCGACAATGGCCGCCCTGAGCTCGGACGGCAGCGCCTGCCAGGGCTCCCGCTCCTCTGCTTTCGGCCACGGCTTCCATTCCGCGGGGGCGAGGACGGCGCGGCGGAGCAGATCCGCGGGGATGCGCGATTCGAGGAGCCTGCGCGGCGGCGGAGCCGGCGCTGTCTGGGCGAGGACGAGCAGAGGCGAGCCGGCGAAGGCGCGGCGCGTGATCGGGGCCATGCCGGCACTCTACCGCACGTGTGCGCGCCGCGCCAGCATGAGGATACTGGAGTTGGATGAGACTGGTGCTGATGGTGGGGCTGCCCGGCTCGGGCAAGACCACATGGCTCGAAAAGCAGGGCATCACGGCGCTGTCGAGCGACCGCATGCGCGCGCTGATCACGGGGGACGAATCCAACCAGAACGTCAACCGGCTGGTTTTCCGCCTGTTGCGCGAGATCGTCCGGATGCGGGCGGCGGCGGGGGTGGCCGAGACCTGGATTGACGCCACCTCGATTACGCGGCGCGAGCGGCGTGCGTGGATCCGCCTGGCCGAGCTGCTCGACTGCGAGATTGAAGCGGTGTACATGGACGTCCCCCTGGAGGAGTGCCGGAGGCGCAACCGGCAGCGGCAGCGCGTCGTGCCCGAAGAGGCGATGGACCGCATGGCGGCTCGGCTGGAGATTCCTTCCGAGGAAGAGGGCTTCACACGGATCCGCGTGGTGCGGGACTGAGCCGCACCGGCATGCGGGACGCCCTGCTATGATCGCCCCATGACCAGGAGGCGGAAGCTGGCGCTTGCCGCATGCCTGGTTGCGGGTGCCGGAGGGGCGGGGTTCCTGATCCGCCACTGGATTGTCTCGCGCGCCCTGCCCTCCCGTCACGCGGCCCTGGTGCAGGGCATGCCTTACACGATGACGCTGATCACGGTGGCGCAGTCCCGGGATGGACGGAAGCACGTCACCGAACAGCGCACGGTGGCGGTGAACCGTTTGGGGGAGGAGACCTGGATTACCGTGCTTCCCGCACAACCGGCGATCGGCCCGCTGCGAAGAACCATCCGCGCCGACGGACGGGTGCTGCTGGCCATCGAGAAGCTCTCCCTCCGCATGACGCATTCCGTCTCCGTGGAGCGGCTGGATCGTGCGGCGGCAGCGCAGCGCAACGGCGCGCCGGGCTGCCTTGCGCCGCAGGAGAGCGAGGCCGGCACTGCGTTGCTGGCCGGAGTGGCGGTGCGCGGTGCAGTGCAGGAAACGCCGGGGCAGTTCCGAACCACGCGCTGGCGTGCGCCCGACTTTGCCTGTCTGACGCTGGGGCTGAAGCAGGAACGCTGGGCCGGCGGCCGCTGGGAGTTTCTGGCAGAGCAGCGGGCCGTCTGGTTCCGGGCGGGCGATCCGGATCCGCAGTTGTTCGAGGAAGGCTGGTGGGAGAGGCTGCGGGAGACGCCGCCCGCGCAACTGGTTCGAAGGATTGCCGAGGCGACGGGAGCAGATCCGCAAAGCTGCCCCGCCTGTTACAACCCTGCTTCGATCGAGGAAATGGAAAAGGAGTACTACCGCAATCAGCGGGCGCGGTGAGATGCGCCGTGCCGCTGGGCGAGGCTCCACTGGATGGCGGGAACGATGCCCAGCAGGCCCGAACAGACGGCAAGAGTGCGCACGGGCACGCCTGCGTCGACGAGCTCGCCGGCGGCGAAGCTCACGGCGCTCATCGTGAGGAACAGGCCGGCGAAGTCGGCCGAAAACACGCGGCCGCGGAATTCGTCATCGGTCATCTTGTGCAGCAGCGTGGTGGAGAAGACCCACGCCATCGAGCCGCCGGCATGGCCGAGAGCGACGCACGCGCAGGCGAGCCAGAGCGAAGGCGCGAAGCCGAGCGCCGTGTAGGCGGCGGCGGTGATCAGAAAGGCGAAGGTGATGCCGGTGCGCATCTTGCGCTCGTCGTTCTTCGCCCAGTAGCCGGAGGCGAAGGATCCGATGAAGGCGCCGACGCCGCGGGCGCTGAACAGCAGGCTCATGCTGAGCGCGCCGCTGCCTTCGATGGGAAAGACGCGCTCGCCGAAGACGGGCAGCAGCACCCAGTGCGCTCCCGTGAGGCCCATCCCGGCCTTGACGAGGAGCGTGGACAGCCGGGCGGCGTGGTTCCGGACATATTGGATGCCCTCCCAGATCGGCCGGAAGTCGAAGAGATCGCGCAGACGGAAGGGCGGCAGGTTTTCGGCGTGTGTTTCGCGGACGCGCATGGCGGCCAGCAGCAGGGCGGAGAGGGCAAAGGAGACGGCGTTGATGACGAAGACCGCCGTCTGGCCGAACTTCCACAGCACGAGGCCGCCGATGCCGCTTCCGAGGGCGAGGTTAATGGCCCAGGTGGAACTGGACAGCGCGTTCGCCACCAGGAGCTGGTCCTTCGACCGGACGATGTTGGGGATCAGGGCCGTGCGTCCGGGTTCGAACAGAGCCCACATCACCGTTTCCAGAAACAGCAGCACCCAGACGAGCCACACCATCTCCGCCGTGGTCACCAGCATCATGCCGAGAACGATGAAGATGCGGGCGATGTCGGCGGCGATCATGATGGCGCGGCGGTTCAGCCGGTCGTTGAGCACGCCCGCCGTGGGCGCCACCAGAACCTGCGGCAGCAACTGAAGCACCACGGCGATGCCGACGCTTTCCGCCCTGCCGGTGAGCCGGAGCAGCAGCGAGTAGACGGCCACGGCGTAAAGCCAGTCGCCGAGCTCGCTGACCACCTGGGCGATCCACAGCAGGCGGAAGTCGCGCGAGTCGCGCAGCAGGCGCAGATAGGCGGCGAAGGAAAAGGAAGGCGCGCCCGCAGCTTCCATGGGCGGCTAGTCCGTGTAGATGCCCATGCGCTCTTTGACGAGGCGGACGGTGGAGTTGGCGATGGGAGCGACGCGTTCGGCCGACTCGCGGAGCACGCGCTTGAGGTAGCCCGGCTCGGAGGTGATTTCGCGGTAGCGCTGCTGGATCGGCTCGAGACCGGCGACCACGGCTTCCGCGACCGTCTTCTTCAGCTCGCCGTAACGCATGCCGGCGAAGTGCGAGCGCACCTGTTCGTCGGTCCAGCCGGTGAAGGCCTGGAAGATGGTGAGCAGGTTCTGGACGCCCGGCCCGAGGTTGTCGAAATCGACGCCGGGCAGCGAATCCGTCGTGGCGCGCATGATCTTGCGCCGGATGAGGTCGGGCGGATCGAGCAGGCCGACGGCGTGATAGGCGCCCGTTTCCGATTTGCTCATCTTCTTCGTCGGGTCGTCGAGGCCCATGATGCGCGCCCCGACCGCGGGCAGCTTCGTCTCCGGCATCACGAACGTCTCGCCGTAGAGGGAGTTGAAGCGCTGGGCGATGTCGCGCGTCAGCTCGAGGTGCTGCGTCTGATCCTCGCCAACGGGAACGACCCTGGCCTGATACAGCAGGATGTCGGCGGCCATCAGCACCGGATACTGGAGCAGCCCGTCGCCGACGGACTCCTGCTTCGCGGCCTTGTCCTTGAACTGCGTCATGCGCTCCAGCCAGCCGAGCGGCGTCACGCAGGTGAGGAGCCAGCATAGCTCGGCGTGCGCGGGCACGGTGGACTGCACGACGATGGACGAGATGGCCGGATCGATGCCGGCGGCGAGGAACAGCGCCGCGGTCTGGTCGATCTTGGCGCGGAGCTCGGCGGGATCCTGATAAACGGTGATGGCGTGCAGGTCCACGATGCAGAAAACGCACTCGTAATCGTGCTGGAGCCGCACCCAGTTCTTCAGCGCTCCCAGATAATTGCCGATGTGCAGATTTCCGGTCGGCTGGATGCCGGACAGAACTCTCGGTTTCATGCTGAAGTAGTAACGAAGGGCTTCTTTCATCGTAAAGGACGGGCATGGACGAAGTAAAAATCGAGAAGCTGGTTTACGGCGGCGCGGGCCTGGCGCGCACGGAAAACGGCGTCGTGCTGGTGCCCTTCGTCCTGCCCGGCGAGCGCGTGCGCGCGGAGCCGGTGCGGCGCCGCGCCGGCATGACGGAGGCCCGCCTGGTGGAGATCCTCGAGCAGAACCCGGCGAGAACCGGGCCGAAGTGCCCCTATTTCGGCCAATGCGGCGGCTGCCATTACCAGATGGCGCCTTACGAGAGGCAGCTCGAATGGAAGCTGGCCATTCTGCGGGAAGTGCTGGAACGCGTGGGCAAGGTGAAGCCGCCGGAGGAGATCCGGGTGATCGCCGGAGAACCCTGGGGCTACCGGAACCGCAGCCAGTTTCATTTCGGGCGGCACCGGCTGGGGTACAAGATGGCGGGCTCGGACCGGGTGGTCGACGTCAGCGAGTGTCCGATTTCCGCGCCGGCGATCAACGCGGCGCTGAAGGCGCTGCGGGCGGCGCGCCGCGACCGCCGCTTCCCGCACTTCCTCCGCCAGGTGGAGCTGTTCACCAACGGCGAGCGCACGATGGTGAACGTGCTCGATACGGACGCGGCGCGGGGCGTTTCCCGGAGCTTCTTCGTGTGGCTGGCGGAGCGGATCCCGGGCGCGGCGGACGGCGAGCTGTATTACGAGGCCTGCGGCGAGAGGTTCCGCGTGAGCCACCGTTCGTTTTTCCAGGTGAACCGCTTCCTGCTGGAGCCGCTGGTGGAAGCCGCGCTGGAAGGCGCCGAAGGGGAAAAGGGGCTGGACCTGTACGCCGGGGTGGGGCTGTTCACGGTTCCGCTGGCGAAGCGGCTGGGCCGCGCGACGGGCGTGGAGAGCGACGGCTCGGCGGCGCGCGACCTGGAGTTCAACCTGGCCGAGGCGGGCGTGCGGGCGGAGGCGAAGCGGATGCAGGCCGAGCAGTATCTGGAGGCCGCGACAGAAGTGCCGGATTTTGTTCTGGCCGATCCGCCCCGGGCCGGCCTTGGCAGGCGCGTGGTGAAGCACCTGCTGCGGCTGCGGCCGCGGCGCATCCATCTGGTGAGCTGCGACCCGGCCACGATGGCCCGCGACGTGGCGGCGCTGTGCGCGGGGGGCTATGCAATCGATTCGATGGCGATGATCGACCTGTTTCCGCAGACCTACCACATCGAGAGCGTGGTGCGGCTGCGGTTGCAGCAGCAGGGTCAGCCGGCCGCCGGCGCCTGAGGATTGCGCGCGGACCGGGCGTCGAGAGCGGCCACGAGCTCGGCCGCCAGCGCCGGCTCGCCGGAGATCGCCGCCGCCCAGGCCTCCTGCGCCTCCTCCAACCTGCCCAGCGAAGCAAGAGCGTTGCCGTAGCTCAGGCGGAGCCTGGGTTCGCTGCCAAGAACGGCCAGCGAGAGAGCATAAAGTTCGGCCGCGGCCGCGTAATCGCCTGCCTCATGCAGCCGGAGCGCAATGGCGGAGCGCAGCTCCGCCAACTGCGGATCCTCGTCGGGAATGCCGAGTTCGAGGGCACGCCTGAGCGCGTCGCGGGCCTCATCCAACCGGTTTTCGAGAGCGTGAATCAGGCCAAGCCGCAGCCAGGCGGAGCCGGCCACCGGCGTCTCGGCAAGCGATTCGAGCACGGCCCGGGCCCGGTCCAGGCGGCCGGACAGAAGGAGAGATTCGGCCAGCCCGAGGCGGCTTTCCGCATGACGGGGATCGACCTGAAGGGCCGCCTCGAAGGCCTGCGCCGCCTCTTCGTGGCGCCCGAGATGGTGCAGGCAGACGCCGGCGTTGTACCAGGGCTCGAGCAAGGCTGGGGCGGCGGCGGCTACTTCGCGGAACGCAGCCAGCGCCGCCTCGTAGCGGTGCTCGGCGGCGTCGGCATGGGCCGCAGCTTCGCGGGCGAGCAGCGACCCTGGGGAAGTGGCCGCGATGCGCGCCGCCAGCCGGCGCACTTCGGCCCAGCTCTGCGCCGCCAGCGCCGCCTGAAGGGCGTTGGCAAGAATCTCCTCCCGGTTCGGTGCGGACTCAAGCAGAGGCAGGTACAGGCTCAGGGCCTCCGCAGGCCTGCCCAGCATCTGGAGCGCTGCTGCCTGGCCGCAGATTGCCGGGACGTAACCCGGGCGAAGGGTCATGCAGTGGCCGAAGGCCGAGGAAGCCTCGGCAGGCCTCCTGACATGCAGCAGGGACACGCCCAGAGCGTGCCACGCTTCGGCATGCGAAGGCAACAGGACGACCGCGCGTTGCAGGGCAGCGGCCGCCTCCGGCCACTGCCCCAGCCGCGCCCGGCACAGGCCCTCGTTGAACGCGGCATAAGGATGTTCCGGCACGACGGCGGCCAGGCGCCCGTACAGCGAGGCTGCGCGGTCCAGGTCGCCGCTTTCAAAGCAGATCTGCGCTCCCAGCATCAGGGCGTCGGCATCCTCGGCGGCAAGAGCCGGCTCGAGAGCCGCCAGCGCCGCCGGCCCTTCTCCCCGAAGCCAGCAGCGCATGGCTTCTGCCAGCGAAGGATGAGCTGCGGCGCGCGCGTTCAGCCCCTGGTGTGAGGGCGCCGCTGCCAGCAGCGAGCGGACGAGCGCGTCGTCCAGAATCCAGAGCCAGGGATCAGCGGGCAAAGATGTCATGGCGGGACTATCCTCTTGAGTGCGCGATGGAATGGGGTGGAGAAACACCCGGCCGGGGTCCGAAAGCGTAGCCCGGCCGCGCCGGCAGCAGAAGGACTCTGGGGACCGCCAGCGATTCGAACAGGGCGGGGCGGATCAGGGCCGACAGCACAGGGGAAGGCCGCAGTGCAGCCGTGGCCAGAGATCCAAGCCTCAGGGACCGTGCAACAGGACGGAACAGACGGAAGGGTTGCAGGGTGCCGTCGATGAGGCCGGAACATGAAACCTGCCGGCCGGGGGGCAGGACTCGGAGCGGAAGCGGCGGGAAAGCCGCCTTCCCGCGGAAAGAAGGCGGCAGGCCCGGACGCGCGGATGCAGCGGCTGGAAGCACCGCTGCGCAGGCCTCGTCCGGGAAAGGCTCGGGACGAGGCGCCTGGACCGCCGCAGGGAAAGCGGACGGAGCGACGGGAGCAGGCTCCGCGAGGGCACGCAGCAGCGGAGCCGCGGGAGGCGGGCACAACCCGGACGAAGAGGAGTCGCTGTCAGCGGAAGCGCGCAGGAAGGGCAGCGTGTCTGGTGACAGAACGGGCGGCAGGGGGGATGCGGAGGAGGCGATCCTTACGCGAAGCCTCAAGGGCCCGGGGTGCAGGGACAGGCAGCCGGGGCCGCCAGGCTGGCGCGGGCGGGGGGCGGGCCTGTGGCTCGGTGCAAGGATCCGGCGGCGCGGCGCGCGGGCCGGGTAGGACCTTGGAGGAATCGAGGGCCCTTCCTGCGGGCGGGGATCCTCGAGGGGCAGCAACTGTGCGGCAGCCGGAGGCTCCGCCTCCAGATCGTCCCAGTGTCCCAGCCAGACGGGCAGCTCGGGGGGCTCCGTGCTGGAAGAGTCCGCCTCGCCCGGGGCTGGTCTCAGAAGATCACCCGGTTCGCCCTCTGCTTCCCCGATCCAGGCAGCCACGGAACTGGCTGGCTGCTCTCCGTGGGTGCCCTCCCCGGCTTCCAGTCTCTGTGCGGGGGCCATCCAGGGCAGCTCGAACTCCGGAAATCCGGCGCCCGGCAGGTCCGGCGCAGCCTCAGAGGCACTGCCGCACAGGCCTGCCCTGTCGGCGGCGGCAGCAAATGCTCCGTCATCCCGCGTCAGATGGGCGGGATCCGTGAAATACAGTTTGATGTGCTCTCGGGAGCAGAACCGCAGAGACCCCACCACACGGTGGAACAGCGGAAGCCGCCGGCCACAGTAGGCGCACGTGTTCATCGGATAACGGCAACCTCCGCCCCACCTATCGGCAGACTCGGGGAAAACCTTGATGCCCCAGCCGCCACGGCGCCTGGTCGTAGGGCGAACACGCCAGGACTGACGGGCAGGCCGCCGCCATAATGATCGGAGGCCTCTCTGCCGATGGAGGATCAGGCGCAGATGAACCCGTTCGAGCGGCTGAAGGAGATCGTTCAGGTTTTCGGACTCGCAGGCAACGAGGACGAGACCACCTGGTTTGACGCATCGAACCCCTTCTGCCGGGACGCGGAACGGCTGCTGAAGGCAGGCCGTGCCGCGGAAGCGGAAGAGATGTTCGCGCGCGTCCTCCGGGAGCCCCAATACGCTGCCGTCGTAAGGCGGCAGCATGCGCGCATCCTGCTGGCGCTGGCGACGGCGAGGCTCCGCCAGCAGAAGTGGGATGAGGCGCGCGACGCCGCCCTGCAGGCCCGGGCCATGCTTTCTGACCCCCGCTCCCGGGCCAGCCTTGATTTCGCCGACTGCTGCCGCATTCTGGGGCAGGCCTCACGGGGAGTTGGAGCCCTGGAAGAGGCGCTCCAGTACCTTCTGGAAGGCATCGCCGCCTACGAGTCGCAGAAGGCCCCGAAGCCTGCCGGGCAAGTGGAACGCCGGCTGGAGGCCGCCTCGCTGCTGCGGGAAATGAACCGCGCCGAACATGCCGAGCAGCAGGCCCGAGAAGCAGTCAAGGTCGCCGGAGAGCGGTTGCCAGGCCAAAAGGAAGAGGGGGACGCCTGGATCGAGCTGGCGCAGTGCCTCACCGGGGCTGGCCGCTTTGCAGAAGCGCGACAGGCGGGCGAGCGCGCCGTCAGCATCCACCGGGCGGCCTGTGGCGATTTTTCCAGCGAGCTGGCCGAAGATTACGAGAAGCTGGGCAGCATCTGCCAGAAGCAACAGGACTACCAGGCCGCCGTGGCCTACCTGGAAAAGGCCCTGGGCGTGCGGGACCGGCAGGTGGGCGGCGATACCTCGCAGCTCGGGCTGCTGCTGGTGGCGCTGGCGGATCTCTACGCGCTGCTGGGACGGCTGGCTCCGGCGCTGGAGCTGTTGCAGCAGGCCGTGGGCAAGCTGGGACCAGCCAAGGACGCCAACCTGGGCGACGCTCTTGAGAAGCTGGGAGCCATTTACGTCCGCACCGGGCGTTATGAGGACGCGGCGGACTGCTATCGCCGCGCCTGCGACATCTGGGCGGCTGCCCCTGAGCTGTATGGGGAGCGCATTGCCGCCGACGTCAGGGCGCTGGAAGACCTGAGAGGCTGGCTGCCCGAACCGCAATCCGCCCCCGTGCCGGAGCTGCCCGACTCCGGCATTTCCGTGCTTCGGGAAGCCCCCGCGCCAGGGCCTGGTGCAACTGGCGGGGCCTGGAGCCATGCAGCAGGCAGGCTGGCTGCGGCCTTGCGATCTGTCCCACACGGCAAGGGCGGCTCGCCGGGGGCAGGGACTCCGCCGGGGCTCTCGCCGGCCGGAGCGTCCAGCCCGTCCACAGCGGCCGGGGGCCTTTCGGCATCGCCAGCAAACCGGATCCTGGGCTTGCCCGGCGGTCCGCACCCCGGCGCTCCCGGGAGAGGGTTTCTGCTCTCCCCCGAAGAGGGTCTGCTGGCCCCGGATGGACCGCTGGCTCCGTCCCCGCCGGCGTCCGGTTCGTGGATTGCGGGAGCGGAGGATCCGCAGGCAGGCAGGCCGGAGTATCCCCTGCTGCGGACTCCTGTCACGGCCAGGGGCGTAGCGTCAGGGTCTGCTCCCGGCGGGCAGGTCTTCTGGGGATGGGAAGAGCTGGAGTTTGAAACTCTCCGCGTCTGAGGCTGGCCAGGATCAGGCAGCCGCGCTGAGGGCACGCTTACCGGCCAATCCCGCGCCCTGCCGCATGCGCCGCAGCAGCACTTCCACGAAGTTCAGCACCAGCGCCAGCGCCAGCAGGGCGGGCCAGAGCCGCAGGGTGGTGGGCACCCAGCGGCCGCCGGGATCGAAGACGCTCCGGGGGTCCGGCTGGAAACGGCCTCCGGTGTAGGCCGCGAGCTGCCGCAGCAGCTCCGGATTCTCTCCATACACGGTGAGTTCGGGTTCCGGCAGATAGAGGCCGATCTCCGGGAAGGCCCGCGATTCCTCCAGCGGGCGCACGCGGAACAGGCCGCGCCGCGTGCCGATCCCCGCCGTGGCGCGGAACAGTCCCGGGGCCAGCTTCTCCGGGCGCACGGCGCGCCGGAAGCCGTCGGGACCCAGGACGTACAGGGTCGGCGGGGTTTCCGGGGCCGGAGCGGAGGCAGAGTGGCGGTATTCGGCGATCAGCGCTCCGCGCGCCGGGTCGTAGCTCAGCACCGCCTGGCCGGGTTGCGCCTGCGGCAGCAGATCCCGCATCACGTTCGCCCAGAAGCGGTCGAACCCGGCCCACTGGATCCACGGCGCGGCCCAGCGGGGCTTGGCATCGGAGGCAAAGACCGCGGCGCGGCCCAGCCCGTATTGCCAGCGCACGAGCAGAGGGTCCGGGGCGGCCTGCGCGGGCGTCTGCGAAGGAATGTCCATCAGAACCTCGGCCGTCGGTTTGGCGGTGAAGCGGACGTAGCCGAGCAGCTCGGGCGCCTGCCCTTCTTCCATGCCGGCCAGCACTTCGGCTTTCCGCAGAAGACGTGGGCGGAAAGTGCGCTCCACGGTGGTGGAGCCCGTGTGCTCCTTCACGTCCTTGATGAGGATCTGCTCGAGCCCGGCTGGATCGGTGAGGAAGTAGGACTTGCCCAGCGCCGCCGCCGCCACGCGCTCGAGGAACCCCCGGTTCACATCCTGGCCCAGCCCCACCGTGGAGATCGTGATGCGGTTGGCCGCAGCCTCGCGCGCGATGGTCATCGAATCGCCCTCTTCGCTGATGCCGTCGGTCAGCAGGACGATGTGCTTGTAGACGCCCTGCGCCGGCAGCATCCGCTTGTAGGCCTCCGCCAGAGCCGGCGCGATCTGCGTGCCGCCGTCGGCGACGATGCCGGCGATGAGGCGCTTGATCATGGTCTTGTCTTCTGCGCGGCGCAGAGGCACCGCCCAGTGGTGCGTGTTGTCGAAGATGAGGATACCGATCTGATCCACCGGCTTGAGGTTCTCCACCACGCCGATGGCGGCCAGGCGGGCCAGCTCCATCTTGCGGCCTTCCATCGAGGACGACTTGTCCACGATCAGGATCACCGCCGAGCCTTCAGGGCTCCGCGGCGGGGCGATGGTGGCGGGCAGCGCCCGGCGGAGCGGGTCGGATTCCGGGTCTCTGCGTTCGACGTACACATTGCGCTCGCCGCCGATGACCAGCAGCCCGCCGCCGTCCCGCACAAAGCGCTCGAGGCGCTGCTTCAGGGCATTGGGCAGCGATTCCATGTCGACGTTGTCGAGCACGGCAATCTGGTACTCGTCCAGGGGACCCGCTGGCAGCGAGGCGGCGCGGGTGACGTCAAACTGCGCCGCCGCCAGCGTCCGCAGAAGATTGGCCTCCATGCCTGGCGGATCCTGCGTCACATAGAGCACGCGCGGGCGCCGGACAGAGACAGCCTCTTCCAGCTCGAGCTGGCCCAGCCCGCCGGCGCGCAGGCGCAGCTCGAGGTCGATGGCGCCCGGCGTGGAGACCGAGGCGCGCACGGCCAGCCGGTTCAGGCCCGGCTCCAGGCGCACGCGGGTCGATCCGAGCGGCCTGCCTTCGGCGGAGATTTCCAGAGTGGCGTCCGCGGCTGCGGGAGCATGGACGTCCAGCGCCACCGGAAACCGCTCTCCGGTAAAAGCGACCGAGGGCAGCCGCGCGGAGACGAGCCGCAGTTGCGGCTCGGGGCGGCCGGGCAGCAGGAACGTATCGATGGGGATTCCCAGCTCCCGGGCCTGCCAGGCCGCGCGCGCCGCCAGCCCGAGGTTCTCGCGGCCGTCAGAGAGCAGCACGAGGCGCGGCAGCAGCCCGGGCGGAGAGGACGAGATGGCTTCCAGGATGGCGGACTCGATGTGCGTGGCCCGGCCGGCTTCTCCGCCCGCGGGCCGCAGCCGCCAGCCGCGCCCGGCTTCCTCGGGAGCCGGCAGGCGCACCGAGCGGGCGAAGGGAAGGACGCGCAGCAGATGCCGGCCGCGCGCCCGCTCGAGCGAATCCAGGATCTGCGAGGCGCGGGCAAGCCCCTGCGGCGGGATGCTGGCGCTGGTGTCAGCCAGAACAGAAACGGCCAGTTTTGTTTCACGAACCGGCAGGCCCGGCTGGAACAGCGCCGCCAGGGCCGCGGCGATGGATGCGGCCTTGAGAGCCGCCGAAAGCGGGGCCACCGGCTTCTGGCGGAACAGGAGCCATTCGGCGGCGAGGATGGCGCAGCCGAGCAGCACAAGGATCTGCCAGAGGTCCCGCGGCGCGCGCGGCCCGGCCGCGGCCGGGCCGATGCCGCGCGGCACTTCCGCCGGGGCCTCCCAGCGTGCCGGGGCCAGCGCGGGCAGCGAGAGCGAGTAGGTGAGGCTGGCTGAAGGCGCCGCGATGCGGAGCACCGAAGGCCGGGGGGCGAAACAGCGCAGCGTGCGGCCTTCCACGGTGAATGGCAGCGGCGCGCCCTCGGCGTCGGTCACGCGGATCCGCTCCGCCGGCGCCGTCTCTGGCAGCTCAACGCTCAGCACGCCCGGCGAGGCCGCCAGAATCTCCTGCCGCTGGAGCGGCGCCGGGGCGAGCCACTCCAGAACTGCCGCAAACAGCAGCGGCGCGGCCACATGGTAGCGGAGGGAGGGCGAGCCGGGGTGGAAGCCCAGCACGACGCGCCGCGGCTCGCCGTCGCGGGCGAGTCCGGCCGGCCCGGCCGGCGTGGAGATGATCACCGTGTCGCCGTCCTCCGGGTTGAGGATGCGCGCATCCTGCAACCGGACGTCGGCCGAGCGGAGGTTCGAAGTGGCCGGGTGCGTGGCGTTCCACTGGCTGATCTGCGTTTCCGTGGCGCCGGGCCGGATGAGCAGCGCGGGCCGCGCCGGAAGCTGCGCCGGATGGAAGGAATCCAGCACCAGCACGTCGGCTTCGTGGCCCGGCTGGTAGCGCGAGGCCGACAGGAACGAGGCCTCGATGCGAGGGTCCGATTCGAGCAGAGGCCGCAGAGGGGCCGGGTTGTCGCTGAAGACGGCCACGCGCACCAGCGGCGGCGGGGGCAGCTCGAGCGTGGCCCGGTCGTCGGCGGGAAGGGCGTCGCGGCCTTCCAGGCGCACCTCGAGCCAGCCTGCCACGGGCGCGCGGAAGCGGAAGGCGGCCGACGCCTCTTCGCCGGGGCGCAGCGCCACCACCTGGCTGGCCACCACGGAGCCGGCGAAGCCTGCCAGCATGGGGACCGAGCGCGGCGCGGCGCCGTAGTTCCGCATGCGCACCAGCGCTTCCACGCGCACAGGGTCCTCGGGCGGGCGGCGCAGCACGATGCGCGTCAGGCCGACGTTGTCCGGACGCGCCTGCGCCACCAGCAGCCGCAGGTTCGGCGGCGGCGCCAAGTCTTCGGCTCCGTCGGTCATCAGCGGGCCCGCATAGACGATCTCCCCGGGCCGCGCGGCATGCAGCCGCATCGACTGGGCGGCCAGCTCGAAGGCGGGCCGCAGATCCAGCGCGGTGGAGGAGGCGCCGGATTCGCGGATGGCGCGCGCCGCGGCGGCGCGGTCCGCCGTGAACGCCGTGAGCGGCGCGGGCATCGCATCGGCGCGGACCACCAGAACGCGGTCCTGCGGGGGCAGCGTCCGCAGCCACGCCAGCGCCAGCTTTTTCGTCTCCTGCTCCACGGCTGGCGCCTGCATCCAGGAGGAGCCGTCCAGAAGCAGCACATGGGCGGCCCCTTCTTCGGGACGCGGACCGATGCGCGGCTGCGCAATGGCCAGCACGAGCAGCGCGAGCGCGGCAAGCTGCAACAGCAGCGAGAGCGGCTGGTCGATGCGCCGGCGCCGCTTCTGCTGAAGCTCCCGCTGCGCCTGCTGCCAGAAGCGCAGCGTCGGCACCACGGCCTGCCGCCGCGCGCGGATCAGCAGATACAGCGCCACCGTCGCCGCCGAAGCCGCGCCCAGCAGCGCGAGGAATTCGGCCAGGCTGAGGTTGGCGAAGAACACGGTCTAGGCCCCCCGCGACGCGCGCTGGAGCTCCGCCCCGGTCAGGTCCAGCGCTTCGAAGATGGCTTCGTCGAGCGGGATCGACGTGGAAAACCCCGCGTACCGGCCGCCGGTGCGCAGCACCAGGTGTTCGATGGCGGAGGCGTAGCGGTCGAATGCCTCCGTGTAGGCCCGGCAGGACTCCGCGTCGAGCGCGAGCTGAAGCTCGGTGCCCGACTCGGCGTCGCGCAGCGTGGTCTCGCCGGAGAGCTGCGGCTGCCGCTCCGAATCCGTGTAAACGTGCACGCAGAGCAGTTCGTGGCCGAAATCGGCCAGGTATTCGAGCGGTTTCAGCACGTCGCCGTCGTCGAGGAAGTCCGAAAGGATCACGAGCAGCCCCGGCTTCTGGTATTTCGAGATGAATTGGCGCGCAATTTCGAGAAAATTCGACCGCCCTTCGGGCTGCAAGGCGGCGAGGAAGTCGTTGACCGGGCCGAACCGGTGGCGGCCGCCGCTGGCCGTATGAGGGTCGGCCAGACGCTCATGAAACGGCAGCAGGACCACGGTGTCGTGGCGCACCAGCGCGACGTAGGTGAGCGCAGCGGCCAGCCGGCGCGCGTAATCGAACTTGCCGGGATCGGCCGGATCGGGCGAGGCGGACATCGAGAGCGACGTGTCCACCAGCATCCGGATGGGCGTGCGCGGCTCGGTCTGGAACATCTTGAGGAAGAGCTTTTCAAGCCGCAGGTAGGCGCGCCAGTTCACGGCGCGCAGGTCGTCGCCCTGATGGAAGCGGCGGTGATCGAGGAACTCGAGCCCCGGCCCGGAGTAGCGGGAGATGTTGCGCCCGCCCACCAGCCCCCGGAACGACTTGTGCCAGCGCAGCGTCAGGCGCTCCAGGCGTTCCAGCAGGCGGCGGTCGAGGAGCGGTTCGGCCATGTCTAGCGGGGCGGCGCCGTGGCGGCGATGATTTCGGCCAGCAGCGTTTCCGGCGTGTGGCCGTCGGCGTGGGCGTCGAAATTGAGGATGATGCGGTGGCGCAGCACGGCGGGCGCCACGGCGCGGATGTCGTCAGCGGAAAGATGCGCGTTGCCGCGCATGAAAGCATGGACGCGGCCGCACTCGACCAGCGCCTGCGCGCCGCGCGGCGAGCTGCCGTAGCGGATGTAGCGGTCAGCCAGCGGGTGCGCCTCGCGGGTGCCGGGCTGCGTGGCCAGCACGAGGGAAACGGCGTAGTCGCGCACGTGCGGCGCTACCGCCACCTCGCGGCAGGCGCGGCGGATGGCGAGGATCTCTTCGCGGTCCATCACCTGCCGCAGGTTGGGCTCTTCGCGCTGGATGGTGCGCTCGAGAATCACGTTCATCTCCTCGCGCGAGGGGTAGTCGACGAGGATCTTCATTAGGAAGCGGTCGAGCTGCGCCTCGGGCAGCGGGTAGGTGCCCTCCATCTCGATGGGGTTCTGCGTCGCCATGACGAGGAAGGGCGATTCGAGCTCGTGCGTGGTGGAGCCGGACGTCACCGTCCGTTCCTGCATCGCCTCGAGCAGCGCCGACTGCGTCTTCGGCGTGGCGCGGTTGATCTCGTCGGCGAGAACAAGGTTGGCGAAGATGGGTCCGGGCTGGAACTTCAGCGCCTTGGCCCCGCCCTCGAGCGTTTCCATCACCATGCTGCCGACGATGTCGGCAGGCATCAGGTCCGGCGTGAACTGGATGCGCGAGTATTTCAGATGCAGCACGCGCGCCAGCGTCCGCAGCAGCGTGGTCTTGCCCAGCCCGGGGACGCCTTCAAGCAGGACATGGCCGCCCGCCAGCAGGCAGATCAGCACGCCATCGACCACCTGCTGCTGGCCGACGATCACTTTTCCGATTTCCGAACGGACTTCGTCCAGGCGGGCGACCGCTTCGGGCAGGGACGCGGCAGTGTGCACGCCTTTATTGTAGGTCAGGCCGCGTTGCCGCCCTGAGCAAAGACCATGTGCGCAGGCTCGATGCCGGCACGGCGGCAATGCTCGCGGTAGAGGGCGCCGTAGCTGAGGGTGATGTAGTCTTCGCGGCGGAAGCCGAGCTCTGCGGCAGTGGCGTCAATCCATTCCGGCGCGCCCTCGAGCTCGAGAAAGCATCCGATGGGCGTTTCATCGAGGCAGGCGTGTCCCGCATCGCCGGGGCGCGCGAATTCCGTGCGGTACTTCTCGTAGCGGAACACCACGCGGTAGCCGAGCGCTTCCAGCAGCGCCTGCGTTGCGCCCGCGTCTTCGACGCGGGTTTCGATCTCGCGGCGCGTCTTGTGGGGGCCGGGTTCGGCAGGGCCTTTGTAGGTGAGCAGCGCCTCGCCGCGGAATTCGCGCAGCCGCAGCAGGCGGCCTGAATGGATCAGTTCGAGCGACTCGGTGTCGAAGACGGAGTTTGCTTCGAAGGCGCGTTCGTGGAGCTGCGCAAAGCCCGCCCGCTCCAGGCGCCCGAGCCCCTCGGCGGCGGAGGCGATCGCGAGCTTGATCTCGACTTCCAGAGGTCCGTTTGTTCCGGGCACGGCTTCTCCCAGTATCCCTGGCGGCGGCTTGCGCCGGGCCGCGAGGGAGACGCATCGGCGGGGCGCGCGCCTGCGGGTGCGCCGCTTCCCCCGGGGTCCGGGCGCTACAGGGCCGGCTGAGGCGGCGGCTGCGGCGGGCGGCGTCCCGGCGGCGGAGGCGGCGGAGCTGCTTCGCCCGGCTGGCCGTGGCGGATCACGTTCATCGCCACCGTCAGGATCGACGCCACGTCGCTCAGGTTGGACGGCACGACGACGGTGGACGACGCCTTCGCGATGCGGCCGAACTCGGCGATGTACTGCTCGGCGACGCGCAGTTGCACCGCCTCGAAGCCGCCCGGCTCCTGAATGGCCTGCGCCACGCGGCGGATGCCTTCGGCGGTGGCCTGGGCGATGGCGAGAATCGCCTGCGCCTGTCCTTCGGCCTCGTTGATCTGCTGCTGGCGGCGCGCCTCGCTGGCCTTGATGACCTTCTGCTTTTCGCCCTCGGCGGTGTTGATGGCCGCTTCGCGCGCTGCCTCCGAGCTGAGGATGGTGGCGCGCTTCTCGCGCTCGGCGCGCATCTGCTTTTCCATCGCCCCGAGAATGTCGGCCGGCGGGTTGATGGTCTTGATCTCGTAACGCAGCACCTTCACGCCCCACGGCTCGCTCGCCTTGTCGAGCTCGCTCACCACGGCGGCGTTGATGTTGGTGCGCTCTTCGAAAGTGCGATCGAGGTCGATCTTGCCGATCTCGCTGCGCAGGGTGGTCTGCGCGAGCTGCGTGATGGCGAAGATGTAGTCGGCGATGCCGTAGGAGGCGCGCTCGGGATTGAGCACCTTCAGATACAGCACGCCGTCGATGTTCACCCGCACGTTGTCCCGCGTGATGCAGATCTGTTCCGGGATGTCGATGGCCTGCTCCTTCAACGAGTGCCGGTAGCGGATCACGTCGATGAACGGAACCAGGATGTGGAAGCCCGCATAGAGCGTCCCCGCGTACTTCCCAAGCCGTTCCACGATGTAGGCCGACTGCTGCGGCACCACGACGGCGGTCTTCGCGATGATGATCAGCGCGAGGAAAATGAGAACGAAAACCACAATGAGCGCGCCAAGCTCCATGGCCGCAACCTCCTTTGCCGCCTCAGGGCCGCCGCACGCGCAGCGTCAGCCCCTCCACACGCACCACGCGGCACCGTTCGGATTCGCCGATGGCGGTGTCGCCCTCGTTCATGGCGTTCCACATTGAACCGCGCAGCTCGACCTTGCCGAAGCCGCCGGGCGGGATGGCGTGCACGGCGATGGCGGTCTCGCCGGCCAGCCTGTCGGCATCGGGCAGGTCTGTCGCGGGAGGGCGGAATTTCTCGAGCAGCGGCCTGCGCAGGAACGCCACGCCGGCGATGCTGAGTCCGACAAACAGCAGCCCTTCCGACACGAGGCCCTGGGTGAACCCCATCAGCTTCAGCAGGCCCACGCACACGGCGCTGGCCCCGAAAAAGAAAATGTAGAACCCGCCCGGTGTCAGAACCTCGCCTGCGAGCAGGACCAGGCCGAGCACGATCCATGCCCACCAGGCCACGGAGAACTCCTCCATGCAGGATCCTCCCCTGTACCGGCGCAAGCATATCACACGCGGCTGCGTATAGAATGAAGCAGGACTTATCCCCCGCAAGGTGGCATCTTCCATGACTCAGACAGCATCCGACCGCCGCGCCTTCATGGCCGGCGCAGCCGCGGCATTCGCCTCCACGGCGATGGCCCGCACGTCCAGCAAACTGAACCCGGCCCGCGTCATCGGCGCCAACGACCGCATCAACGTCGCCGTCATCGGCACCGGCGGGCGCGGCTTCTATGTCGCCGAGCGCTTCCAGCGCTATGCCGAGCAGGTCAAGCCGAACGCCTGCCAGATCGTCGGCGTCTGCGATGTCTACCAGAAGCGCGTCACGCTGGCGAAGGAACGCTTCCAGTGCAAGGGCACGCTCGACTACCGCGAGATCCTCGAAGACCGCGAGGTCGACGCCGTCATCGTCGCCACGCCCGACCACTGGCACGCCCAGATCGCGCTCGAGGCGATGGACAAGGGCAAGGACGTCTACCTGGAGAAGCCGATGTGCCACACCATCGAGGAGGTCAAGGCGCTCATCAACACGGTCCGCGAGACGGGCCGCGTGGTGCAGGTGGGCTCGCAGACGACCTCGGGCGACCAGTGGTGGAAGGCGCGCAAGGCGATCGCCGACGGCATGATCGGCAAGATGATCATGAGCCAGGGCTCCTACCACCGCAACTCGGTGGAGGGCGAGTGGAACTGGAAGATCGATCCTGAAGCCGGTCCCGATGCCAAGGGCGATAACTATGTCGACTGGAAAATGTGGCTCGGCAAGGCGCCGAAGCGCCCGTGGGACGCGGACCGCTTCTTCCGCTTCCGCAAGTATTGGGACTACTCCGGCGGCATCGCCACGGATCTGTTCTTCCATGTGATGGCGCCGTTCAACATCTGTTGGGGCGAGCCGCAATATCCGCTCCGTGTCGCCGCCAGCGGCGGCATCTATGTGTTCAAGGACGAACGCGAAGTGCCGGACACCTTCCACATGATCGCGGAATATCCGAAGGGCTTCTCGGTGGTGCTTTCGAGCACGATGGCCAACTCCGAGCACATCCCCGGCACGGTGCGCGGCCACGAAGGCACGCTGGTGATGGTGGAGCACGGCCGTTTCGAAGGCTACGCGCCCTATATCACGGTGAAGCCCGAAAAGCGGGTCATCAGCGCCGAGTACAAGGCGAAGTTCGGCGAAGAGCCCATCCAGATTGCGGTCGAGAACAAGGACACGATGATGGCCCACATCGGCAACTTCCTCGACTGCATGCGGACGCGGCAGAAGCCGACGCTCGATGTGGAGACGGCTGCCCGCGCGCAGGTGGTCATCACCATGGCGGTGATGAGCTACCGGCAGGGCAAGGTGCTCTACTTCGACGAGAAGAACTTCCGGGTCACCGACAAGCCCGTGCGCGCCTGAGGAAGCGGAATCTGCCCGGCGGCGGGAGGCGCTGCGGCGCCACCCGCCGCTCCCCCGCTGAATTGACCCCCCGATTCAGACCGTGATAGCCTTTTCTTGTCGGGCTGGCGCGTTGTCCGCCGCCCCTTCAGGTCCTCGGTTCCGCTTCCGAACCTAGCCGCTTCATAGTCGAAACGCGACGCGATGGAACAGATATTTCATGCCCTGCAAGGCATCCTTGTTCGAGCCTTGCCCACCTTTTTCCTTGTCATCGTTCTCCACTGGTTTCTGAAGAAGGTCCTGTTCGAGCCGCTCGACCGCGTGATGGAGGAGCGCCGCCGGCGGACCGACGGCGTCCTGGAGAGCTGCGAAGCGGCGATGGAGCGGGCGCAGGCGAGGCTGCGCGAGTATGAGAACGCGCTGCGGCAGGCGCAGGCCGAGATTTTCGACCAGCAGGAAGCGGAACGCAAGCAGATGGCTGCCCGGCAGGCGGCCTTGCTGGCCGAGGCCCGGCAGCGGGCGCGGGAGCGCGTGGAAGCGGCCCGGGCCGAAATTGCCGCCGAGACCGTGCAGGCCAGGGAAGCGTTGCGCGCGCAGGCCGCAGCGCTGGCCGATTCCATCGCACGGATGGTGCTCGCCGGGAGGACGCAATGACCCGCGCGCTCTGCTTTCTGGCGATTGCCGCGGCGCTGGCCTTCGCTGCCCCGGAAGCGGGCGGCCACGGGGAGGCGCACGGCGGAGATCCCTACCTCGGCTACAAGTGGTTTAACTTCGCCATCCTGGCCGCGGGCCTGGGCTATCTGGTGGCGAAGTTCGGCGGGCCGGCGCTGCGCGGCCAGCAGCAGTCGATTCTGAGGAAGCTGGACGAGGCGCAGAAGAAGGCCGCCGAGACCGAGCGCCGTTCGAAGCAGGTGGAAGAGAAGGTGGCCGGGCTTGAGAAGGAAATCGAGGCGCTGCGCCGCCGCGCTGCCGAGGAGATGGCCGTCGAAGCCCGCCAGATGGAAGAAGAAACGAAGCGGCTGCTGGAGAAAGTCGAGCAGCAGGCGCAGCTCGAGATCGCCTCGGCCGTGGATCACGCGAAGAAGGAGCTGCGCGCCATGGCCGCGGATCTGGCCGTCGAGATGGCGGCGCAGCGGCTGGCTGCGGAGGTGCGGCAGGGCGCGCAGGAGCGTCTCGTCGAGAGGTTCATCCGTTCGCTCGGCGACGGGCGGGGCGGGAGGAACTAGGAGGGCGGCATGGCGGAACTCGCTCTGGCGAACCAGTATGCGAAGGCGCTGCTCGAAGTGGCGCAGGCAGCAGGCGGAACGGCGGCCGCCGAAGCCGCGCTCGACGAGCTGACACGCTTTACGGAAGTTTTCCTCTCGAGCCGCGACCTCCGCACCATCCTGCTTTCGCCCGTGGTGGAGCATCCGCAGAAAGTCCGGGTCATTGAACGGCTGTGCGAGTCGATCGGCGCCAGCCGCCCGGTGCGGAATTTCCTGAATGTCGTGACGAAGAAGCGCCGGCTGGCGCTGCTCGGCCACATCCGGGACCGCTACCAGGCGCTGCTGGACGAGGCGGAAAACATCGTCCGGGCCGAGGTGCGGACCGCGCTGCCCGCCACCGAGGCGCAGAGGCAGGCGCTCGAGTCGAAGCTGGCCGAGGTGACGGGAGGGCAGGTGCGCTGCGGCTACCTGGTCGATGATTCGCTGGTGGGCGGCCTCATGGTCCGGATCGGGTCGTCGGTCTTCGATGGCTCGGTGCGCGGCCATCTCGAGGCCCTGCGGCGGCGGCTTGTGAGCGGAAGTTGATGCAGGCTGAGTAGACAGGAACAGGGATATGGCTCAGATTCGTGCCGATGAAATCGCCCGCGTGCTGCGGGAGGAGATCGAGAGTTACGACAAGGCGGTCGAAGTCGCCGAGACCGGCTATGTGGTGACGGTGGGCGATGGCATCGCCCGCGTTCATGGGCTGGACAAGGTGATGGCGGGCGAGCTGGTCGAGCTGCCCCACGGAGTGGTCGGGCTGGCGATGAACCTCGAAGAGGATGAGGTGGGCGTCGTGCTGCTCGGCGAGTCCCACCTGATCAAGGAGGGCGACGAAGTCCGCCGCACGCGGCGCATCATGTCGGTGCCCGTGGGCGAGGCGCTCATCGGGCGCGTTGTGAACGCGCTGGGCGAGCCGATCGACGACAAGGGCCCGATCAAGACCGAACACTACGGCCCGGTGGAGCGCCTGGCGCCGGGCGTCGTCGACCGCAAGCCGGTGCGCGAGCCGTTGCAGACGGGCATCAAGGCCATCGACGCCCTGATCCCGATCGGGCGCGGCCAGCGCGAGCTGATCATCGGCGACCGCCAGACCGGCAAGACCGCCATCGCCATCGACACGATCATCAACCAGAAGGGCCAGGACGTCATCTGCATCTACGTCGCCATCGGCCAGAAGCGCTCCACGGTGGCGCAGGTGGTGAAGACGCTCACCGACTACGGCGCCATGGACTACACCATCGTCGTGGCAGCCACGGCGAGCGAGTCCGCCGCGCTGCAATACATCGCGCCCTACGCCGGCTGCGCGATGGGCGAATACTTCCGCGACCGCGGCGGGCACGCCCTCTGCATCTACGACGACCTGAGCAAGCAGGCGGCCGCCTACCGCGAAATTTCGCTGCTGCTGCGCCGCCCGCCGGGGCGCGAGGCCTACCCGGGCGACGTCTTCTACCTGCACTCGCGCCTGCTCGAGCGCGCCGCGAAGCTGAATGACAAGCTCGGCGGCGGCTCGCTGACCGCGCTGCCCTTCATCGAGACGCAGGCGGGCGACGTCAGCGCCTACATCCCCACCAACGTCATTTCGATCACCGACGGCCAGATCTTCCTTCAGACGGACCTGTTCAACTCGAACATCCGCCCGGCGGTGGACGTCGGCATTTCGGTCAGCCGCGTCGGCGGCAACGCGCAGATCAAGGCGATGAAGCAGGTGGCCGGCTCGCTGCGCCTCGAACTGGCGCAGTACCGCGCGCTGGCCGCCTTCGCGCAGTTCGGCTCCGATCTGGACAAGGCCAGCCAGGCGCAGCTCAACCGCGGACGCCGCCTCACCGAGATCCTCAAGCAGCCGCAGTACCGTCCGCTGCCGGTGGAGAAGCAGGTGCTGATCCTGTTTGCCGGCGTCAACGGCTACCTCGACGACCTGCCAGTGGAGGCCTGCCAGCCGTTCGAGGCCGAGCTGTACCGCTTTGCCGACGCCTCGCATCCGGAGATCCTCGCCGAGATCCGCGAGAAGAAGGCGATCAGCGAAGACCTCAAGGCGCGCATGGAGGCGATGCTTGCCGAGTTCAAGCAGCGCTTCAAGGCCGAGCACAAGCTGAAGTAGGCAGCGCGGAGGCCCCATGCCCAGCCTGATCGACATCCGGCGCCGCATCCGCTCGGTCAAGAACACGCAACAGATCACGCGCGCGATGAAGATGGTCGCCTCGGCGCGCCTGCGCCGGGCGCAGGACCGCGTCATCAACGCGCGGCCTTACGCGCGCATGGCCAGCGAGCTGCTGGCCGACGTCGTGGCGGCGGCCGGCCCGGAGCTGGTGGAGCAGTTGCCGCTGCTGGACGTGCGCGAAGAGCGCCGCATCCAGCTTGTGCTGATCACCGCCGACCGCGGCCTGGCGGGCGCGTTCAACACGAACCTGATCAAGGCGGCGCAGCAGTTTCTGGCCGAGCACACGGACCAGGAAGTGGAGCTCGAGCTCGTGGGCCGCAAGGGGCGAGACTTCTTCGTCAAGCGCCCGGTGCGGATCAGCGGCGAGACGACCGGCATCAGCCAGTCGCCTTCGCAGGCGGACGCCGAGCGGCTGGCCAGGAAGCTGATCGGGCGGTTCACGGCCGGCGAAGTCGACTCGGTCTACCTGATCTACAACGAGTTCAAGAGCGTGCTTTCGCAGAAGGTCACGCTGAAGAAGATCCTGCCCATCGCCATGCCGGGCGGCGCCACCGGGCGCGAGTACATCTTCGAGCAGCCGCCGATGCAGATGCTCGAGAAGCTCCTGCCGGAGTTCATCGCGCTTCAGGTGCTGGAGGCATTCCTCGAATCGGCTGCCGCCGAACAGGCGGCCCGCATGACGGCGATGGACTCGGCGACGACGAACGCCGGCGAGATGATCGAGAAGCTGACCCTGTACATGAACCGCGTCCGCCAGGCGAGCATCACGCGGGAGATCATCGAAGTGGTCAGCGGCGCCAGCGCGCTGGAATGAGGTTTCAACGAAGATGAGCGAAACGACGAACGAGAAAGTCATCGGCAAAGTGGTTCAGGTGGCCGGCCCCGCGGTCGACATCCAGTTCCCCGAGGGCAAGGTGCCCGTCATCTACACCGCGGTGCGCATCACCGGCGAGGGCTTCGACACGCCCGTCCCGATCGACGTCACCGTGGAGGTGATGCAGCACCTCGGCGAAGGCCGCGTGCGCTGCGTCGCCTTGCAGCCCACCGAGGGCCTGGTGCGCGGCATGAAGGCCGTCTCGCTGGGCGAGCCCATCACGATGCCTGTCGGCAAGCAGACGCTCGGCCGCGTGCTGAACGTGCTCGGCCAGCCGGTGGACGAGATGGGGCCGCTGGTCACCGAGAAGCGCTACCCGATCCACCGCCCCGCGCCGCCGTTCGAAGACCAGTCCACGACGACCGAGATGTTCGAGACGGGCATCAAGGTCATCGACCTGCTCGAGCCCTATCTGCGCGGCGGCAAGATCGGCCTGTTCGGCGGCGCCGGAGTCGGCAAGACCGTCATCATCATGGAGCTCATCAACAACATCGCCATGCAGCACGGCGGTGTGAGCGTGTTCGGCGGCGTTGGCGAACGCACGCGCGAGGGCAACGACCTGTGGCTGGAAATGCAGGAGTCCGGCGTGCTGGACCCGACGGACTGGACCAAGTCCAAGGTGGCGCTGATCTACGGCCAGATGACCGAGCCGCCCGGAGCGCGCCTCCGCGTGGCGCTGTCGGCGCTGACCGTGGCCGAGTACTTCCGCGACGACGAAGGGCAGGACGTGCTGCTCTTCATCGACAACATCTTCCGCTTCACGCAGGCGGGCAGCGAGGTGTCGGCGCTGCTCGGACGCATGCCTTCGGCGGTGGGCTATCAGCCCAACCTCGCCACCGAAATGGGCGAGCTTCAGGAGCGCATCACCTCCACCAAGCGCGGCTCCATCACCTCGGTGCAGGCCATCTACGTGCCGGCCGACGACTACACCGACCCGGCGCCGGCCACCACGTTCGCGCACCTCGACGCCACGACGCAGTTGTCGCGTGAGATCGCCGCCATCGGCATCTACCCGGCCGTCGACCCGCTGGCCTCCACGTCGCGCATCCTCGACCCGCTCATCGTCGGCGAGGAGCACTACAACACCGCCCAGCGCGTCAAGCAGATCCTGCAACGCTACAAAGACCTCCAGGACATCATCGCCATCCTCGGCATGGACGAGCTGAGCGAAGAGGACAAGCTGATCGTCTCCCGCGCGCGCAAGATCCAGCGCTTCCTCTCCCAGCCCTTCCATGTGGCCGAGCAGTTCACCGGCTTCAAGGGCAAGTACGTGAAGCTCGCCGACACGATCCGCGGCTTCAAGGAGATCTGCGACGGCAAGCACGACGACATCCCCGAGCAGGCCTTCTACATGCAGGGCACCATCGAGGACGTGCTCGAGCGCGCCGAGCAGTTGAAGAAAGCGAGCTGAGCCATGGCTGCAACGCTGCGCCTTGAAGTGGCGACGCCGGAGCGGCTGCTGCTGCGCGAGAACGTGCGCCAGGCGCAGGTGCCGGCGGCGAACGGCTATCTGGGCATCCTGCCCGACCACGCGCCGCTGCTGGCGGAACTCGGCGTCGGGGTGCTGATCTACGAGCTGGAAAACGGCCAGAAGAAGTGGATGTCGATCATTGGCGGCTACGTGGAAGCCGGCCCGGACCGGATCCGCGTGCTGGCCAACCGGGCCGAAAACGCGGATGAAATCGACGTCGCGCGCGCTCAGGCGGCGCTGAAGCGGGCCAACGAGCGCATCATGAACCCGGCGCCGGACGTCGACGTCGCCCGGGCGCTGAACGCGCTGCGGCGCGCGCAGGCGCGGCTCGAGGCCGCTGCGCACAAGTAGCCGCCGCAGCCGTCGCCGGCCGTCACCGCCTGGCTCCGCCGGCATCTGTTCTGGCAGGAGCGCCTCTTCGCGTCCGCGGCAGCGGACGCTCCGTCCCCGCCCATCCTGGCGGAAGCCCTGTACCCTGAGAGAGGAAATGGCGAGAAAAGTCATCATCATCGGCGGCGTCGCCGGCGGCGCCACCTGCGCCGCGCGGCTGCGGCGGCTGGACGAGCAGGCCGAAATCGTCGTGCTGGAGCGCGGGCCGTACGTCTCATTCGCCAACTGCGGACTGCCGTACTACATCGGCGGCTTGATCCGCGAGGAATCGAAGCTGCTTCAGGCCACGCCGGAGCTGTTCCGGCAGCGCTTCCGCATCGATGTGCGCACGCAGCACGAGGCCCTTGCGATCGACCGCGAACAGCGCACGGTAAGGATCCGCGACCTTGTGACCGGCGCTGAATACAGCGAGCGTTATGATGCGCTGGTGCTCTCGCCCGGCGCGGCTCCCGTCGTGCCGCCGCTCGAAGGGATCCGGCTGCCAGGCATCTTCACCGTGCGGACGGTGCCGGACAGCGGGCAGATCCGCGCCTGGATCGAACAGCGCGCGGCGAAGCGGGCGGTGGTGATCGGCGGCGGCTTCATCGGGCTGGAGATGGTGGAGAACCTCGCCCACCGCGGCCTGGAGGTGACGCTGATCGAGGCGATGGACCAACTGTTGCCGCCGCTCGATCCGGAAATGGCCGAGTACGTCCGGCAGCGCGTGGCCGCGCACATCGCCAATGTACGCCTTGGCGATCCGGTGGCGGGCTTCGAAACCGGCTCCGGCGGCGCGTTGCTTGTCAGGACGCAGAGCGGTCTCCGTTTCGGCGCGGACCTGGTCATCCTGTCGATCGGCGTGAGGCCGGAAACGAAGCTGGCACGCGAGGCGGGCCTGGAAACCGGCGCGCGCGGCGGCATCCGCGTGGATGAACAGATGCGCACCTCCGACCCGCACATCTGGGCCGTGGGCGACGCGGTGGAAGTGAAAAGCGCCATTACCGGCGAATGGCGCCTGTGCCCTTTGGCCGGCCCGGCGCAGCGGCAGGCGCGCGTCGCGGCGGCCTCCATCTGCGGCCGTCCGGCGCAATTCCGCGGCGTCGAGAGCACGGCTGTGGTCGGCGTGTTCGGCCTGACGGCGGCGGTCACCGGCGAGAGCGAGAAGTCGCTGCGGAGTGCAGGAATCACGGACTACGAAGCCGTCTACCTCCACCCCGGAAACCACGCCGGCTATTACCCGGGCGCAAAACCGATCCACATGAAGCTGCTGTTCCGCCGCGCCGACGGGCTGGTGCTGGGAGCGCAGGCCGTGGGAGAGGAGGATGTCGCCCGCCGCATCGATGTGATCTCGATGGCCATCCAGAAGGGGGCGACGGTGTTCGACCTCGAAGAAGCCGAGCTCTGTTATGCGCCGCAGTACGGCTCTGCCAAGGATCCCGTGAACATGGCCGGCATGATCGCCGCCAACGTGATGCGCGGCGACATCGAAATCGCTCCGTGGGGCGCACTGGGGGCGGGTGGCGCAATGGTTCTCGACGTGCGCGAGCCGGCAGAGCATCAGGCGGGCACGATTCCCGGAGCGGTGAACATTCCGCTCGGCCAGCTCCGCCAGCGGCTTGGGGAGCTGCCGCGGGACCGGGAGATCCAGGTGACCTGCGCGGTGGGCCAGCGCGCCTACTACGCCTGCCGCATCCTTCGCCAGCACGGCTTCCAGGCGAAGCTGCTGTCCGGGGGGTACCGGACCTACAGGACGCTGCCGCAGGAATGCGGCGCCGCTGCGGTGCGCGGCTGAGATAGACTCATCGCCACGGAAATGGACAACGGAATTTCTGGGGAGCCGGCTCCGGCCCAGTCCTATGCGCGGCCGAACCGCTGCTTTGCCTGCGGGAAGGAGAACGCCATCGGTCTGAAGCTGGAATTCTCGCACCGGCCCGACGGCGAAGCGCTGGCGCATTGGACGCCCGGCGAGCAGCATGAAGGATGGCCGGGCGTGGTTCATGGCGGGCTGCTCAGCACGGTGCTGGACGAGGCGATGGCGCATGCGGTGCTCGCCTCCGGCCTGAGGGCGCTGACCGCTGAGTTGCGGGTGCGCTTCCGCGAGCCGGCCGCGCCAGGGCGTGAGCTGACGGTCAAGGGATGGGTGGTCCAGCGGTCGAAGCGGCTGGTGGAAGCCGAGGCGAGCATCGCCGGGCAGGACGGCTCGGAATACGCCCACGGCTGGGGCCGCTTCCTCTGCGTCGGGGAACCCGCAGAGCCAGCGGGCTGAAGCGCGGCGGGACGCGTTTCAGGCTGCGCGGCCGCGGGCGTCCGATTCAGCGTGCGGTGGTGCGGCAGAGGGAAACGGGCGGCGCGCGGCTCCGCCATGCAGCGCCTGGGGCCGTTTCGCCGGGGGGCGCGGTCTGCCTGCTCCCGGACGCGCGCAAGGCCCCGGTAGAAGAGTCGGCGGGGCGTCTTTAGTGCGCCCCGCGCACGCCATTGCTGCGAAGTCAGGACAGCTTCCTGAAGCAGAGGAACCAGTCCACGCAGCGGATGCTCGGATCTTTCGACTCGACGCGCTCTTTGGCCGCGCCGCAGGAGCCCGGCGGAGGCACGATCACCTCCTCGCCCGGCTGCCAGTCGGCGGGCGTCGCCACGCCGTGCTGGTCCGCCGTCTGAAGTGCGATCAGCAGCCGCTTCAGCTCCTGGAAGTTGCGCCCGGCGCTGAGAGGGTAGTACAGAATGGCGCGGATCTTCGACTCAGGGTCGATGAAAAACACCGCGCGCACGGCCTGCGTGTTGCTGGCCGAAGGCTGCAACATCCCGTAGAGCCTGGATACTTCCATCGTCAGGTCGGAGATCACCGGGAAGGTGACTTCGACGTTCCTCATGCCGCGGAATTCGATCTTCTCCCTGATGGTCCGCAGCCAGGCGATGTGGCTGTACGTGCTGTCGATGGAGAGTCCAAGCAGCTCGCAGTTCAGGGCGCGGAACTCTTCCTGCATCGTGGCGAAGGTCATGAACTCCGTCGTGCAGACAGGAGTGAAATCGGCAGGGTGGCTGAAGAAGATGACCCATTTCCCCCTGTAGTCATGCGGGAAGTGGATGGGCCCCTGCGTGGTGTCGGCGTGGAACTCGGGCGCTGTTTCGCCGATCAGGGGAAGGCGGTTGACGGTTGCAGTATCGCTCATGGCGGATGAATGACCTCCGCGAGGGAAGATGCGGCGGCCCGGCGAGTGTGACCTATGGCAGGGATAGGGCCAGCGGCAGGCGGGAGAAACGGGCGAAGGCCTGTAAGCTGGAGTTCATGAGCAGCGCCAACGCAGAGCCGCCGGCACGGATCGCGATGGGGGAAGGCATTGAACTGAGGCGTCTGGAACCGGCCGATGCGGATGCCATTTTTGCCGTGGTCGCCGCCAATCGCGAGCATCTGGATCCGTGGTTGCCGTGGGTGGAGGGCACGCGGGAAGCGGCTGACACGCGCGCGTTTCTGGAGCAGGTGGAGGAGAACCGGGCGAGGGGCCGGACCGCTGCGTATGGCATCTGGCAGGGCGGGGAGCTGGCGGGCCTGATCGGGCTTCACGATATCGATGCATCCAACGCGTCCGCGCAGATCGGCTACTGGCTGGCGGAGCGCTGGCAGGGGCGCGGACTCATGACCCGCGCCGTGCAGGCGCTGGTGGAGCTCGCCTTCCGCGAGCTGGGGCTTGGGCGCATCGAGATCCGCTGCGCAGCCGGCAACCTGCGCTCGCAGGCGATCCCGAAGCGGCTTGGATTCACCTACGAGGGCACGCTGCGCGCCGCCCAACGGCTTCACGGCAAGCCGGTAGATCTGCGGATCTACGGACTGCTCCGGGAGGAATGGGAGCGGCTGCGCGCGGCTTCAGCCGAGCAGGTCGAGCGCCGCCTGTAGCTCGCTGGCGGCGTGCATGTCCCCGGCGCGGCGGGCGGCCTCGATGCCGAGGCGGTAGCAGGCGCGGGCCGACTCGGGGTCGCCGGCCTGTTCGAACGCCCGGCCCGCCTGGTACCAGGCGGGCACGTAGTCCGGATCCCGCTCAAGCAGCGCGCGCAGCGTTTCTGCGGCCTCGGCTGCGCGGCCCATGCCGAGAAGTTCCATGCCCAGCATGTAGCGGAAGCGGCTGTTGGCCGGATCCTGCTCCACGAGCTGCTGCAACTGTTCGAGGCGCCCCATGTCCATCATGGTACCTTCTTGTCATGGAAGGCCGTCCGGTGCGCGAATCGGCGAGCGAGCTGAGCGAGTTCGCACTGCCCATTTACGCCAACACGCTGGGCAACCTGCTTGGCGGGCGCATCATGCATCTGGTGGATCTGGCCGCCGCCACCGCCGCCATGCGCCACGCGCGCTGCCCGGTGGTGACGGCATCAGTGGACCACATGACGTTCCTCCATCCGATCCACATCGGGCAGCTTGTGATCCTGAAGGCGTCGGTGAACCGCGTGTTCCGCACCTCAATGGAAGTGGGCGTGAAGGTATTCGTCGAGGATCTGGAGACGGGAGTGGTCCGCCATACCAACTCGTCTTATCTGACCTTTGTGGCGCTTTCGCCGGATGGAAAGCCGCGAGAGATTCCTCCGGTCATTCCGGAGACGGAAACGGAGAAACGGCGCTGGCACGAAGCCGGCGAGAGGCGGCGGATGCGGCTGGAGCGCCGGGCACGCGCGCTGGAGAAGGAGCGGCTGGAAACGGAATCCGGCGGCGGGTCCGTAGCGTGAAGGAGCAGGCCCGCCGCAGGCGGTTGCGGTCTGCGCTCCGGCGCTGCGCGCGGCTTTCCTGCCCAGCAGGGAAGACGGAGTTCACGCCTTGTAGATGTACTTGATCGCCGACTTGTAGATGAGCAGGTTCGGCCCTTCCTCGCGCGTGAGCTTGATGCAGCCCTTGTCGTACCACTCCAGGGTTCCGTGCAGCTCCTCGCCGTCGTGCATCACAACCACCAGAGGCGTCTTCGACTGCATCTGCTTCACGTAGTAAAAATTCTCGGCGTTGGTGACGTCGGGCGGCGCCTGCTTCTTCGCCTGCGGGCTGTTGGAGCGCGCCGCGGCGCGTTCCTTCACTTCAGCAAGCGCGGGCCGGATCAGGCGGCGATTGGAGGATTCCACAGTGGTGCTCCTGTTTGAAACAAAGGTACCCGATTCACCCGGTTGGGCGGTGGGATCAATCTGCCTCCATTGATACCACAACAGGCAGGGGGCGGCAAGCTCGGCGCCGGGCTTGATGCCAGTGCGGACGCGCTCTACGCTGAGGGGCAGGAGGCCGTATGGGAAGCCCGTTGCGGAAAGCTGTTCTCGGGGCTGCGGCATTGTGCGCCTGCTTGCCTGCGTCCGAAGCGCCGCCGAGAGAGATGAAGCCGCGCACGGCAGAACAGCGCGCCTCGTCGCTCAGCGGACGGGAGCTGTATGTGGCCTATTGCGCCAGTTGTCATGGCATGGAAGGCCGCGGCGACGGGCCGGCGGCCGAGGCCATGCGGATGCGGCCCACGGATCTGACGGCGCTGGCAAGGTCGCGCGGCGGAACGTTTCCGAAAGCGCGCGTCGAAAGGCTGTTGGGCGGACTGGAGGGATTCCCGGCGCACGGCGGCAAGAGGATGCCCGTCTGGGGGCCCGTTTTCATTCCTGTCTCGCCGGCCGACGGGCACTCGGCAGCGCTGATCGACCGTCTGGTGCGGTATCTGGAATCGATCCAGCAGCCTGCCGCGCACTGACCTGCTTCCGCCTCAGCGGGCAGTCCGGGAGGAGACGATACGGACGCCGAGGACAACCTCCGCCGTGCCGCCCGGTCCTTCGGCGATCAGCTTCGCGGGCGCCAGCACGGGGAACCATGTGGCGCATTTCTTCTCCGAAGCGGGCAGGGAGAAAGCGCCGGGTTCGACGCGGACCCGCGTGGCAAAGCGGACGCCATAGCAGACGGTGAAACGCTCCCCGCGGCGGATCTCGCGCGAACTGATGTCGACGAAGAGGATTTCCGGTTGGGGCTCCGCGACCGGCAGGTCGAAGGATGCGGCGGCCACGCGCCCGTCGGCGCCATAGGCGCGCAGAGTGAGCCGCGCTGCCCGGCCCGGCGTGACTTCCACACAGCGGCTGATTGATGGTGAGATTTCCGCCAGCGGCGGATCGAGCTCAACGCGCGCGGCGTTGATCACCCCGTAACAGATGGTGGCGGGCTTGCCGCGCTCCGGGATGCGCGGAGCGTAGAAGTTGAGGATCCTGAGCTCGCGCGTGGCCAGTTCGGGAGGCACGCCTGCCGGGGGCGGCGCTTTCCTTGGCGGCGCGTGAGGCGCGTTGCGCGCCAGGAACGTGCGCACCAGGCTGATGGCAGCCCAAAGCGCGGCCAATGCGAGCATCCACCTTGCCGCACGCAGCGCCACAACAGCTCAGACACCGCCGGCGGCTTCCGGGATCCCCGGCCCCGTCCCCTTGACATGCGCGGAGAAGTTGCCAAACTGCTGTGGGGGAAGGTTGAGGCGATGCCTTTTGTGGCTCTGGACAGCACCACCCGGGACCTTCAGCTTCTCGAAGAGGAATTCGTCCGCTGCATCCGGCGGCGGGATCCGGAGCGGCTTGTGGAAACCTTCTATGCTCCGGATGCCGAGCTTCAGGCCCCGGGGCATCCCCTGGTCAGCGGGCGCGAGGCGATTCTCGCATGGCTGCGGCGGGAGTTTGAAAACGGGCTCATCGAGCTGAAGCGCGAGGCGAACCACTTCGAGGCCGAGCACAGCCTGGCGTGCGCCTCCGGCCGGTTCTCGCTGACAAGAGAGACGCAGCCAGGGATCCTGTGCACGAAGGAAGGCTGTTTCACGTCGGTGTTCCGGCGCCAGCCGGACGGCCATTGGAGAGTGGTGATCGATTGCCTGACGCTGGTGCGCTGAGGCCGTCCTGCTCCGCGCCCGCCCCGGCAGGCGCGCTACAATAGACCCTTACCGTCCCGACTCACGCAGTCTTCCAGCATGGCTCAACAGATTCCGCTTGACTTTCTCGGCTCCTTGCGCCGCACGCACTCCTGCGGCGCGCTTCGCGCGGCCGACGCGGGCCGCCGCGTCGTCCTGATGGGCTGGGTGCACCGCCGCCGGGACCTTGGCGGCGTGATCTTCATCCACCTGCGCGACCGCGAGGGGGTCACGCAGATCGTGTTCCGCGCCGAATGCGACGCCGCGCTGCACGCGAAAGCGGAGCTGCTGCGCTCCGAATACGTCCTTGCCGTGGAAGGCGTGGTGGAAAAGCGGTCGCCAGATACGGTCAATCCGGCGATTGAAACCGGGGAAATCGAGGTCGTCGCCGAAAAAATCTGGATCCTGAACACCAGCGAGACGCCTCCCTTCCCGATGGAAGAGCACATCGACGTGAGCGAGGACATGCGGCTGCGCTACCGCTACGTCGATCTGCGCCGGCCGCATATGCAGAGGAACATCATCCTGCGGAGCCGCATCTCGCTGGCCGTGCGCGAGGAGCTTTACCGGCAGGGATTTCTGGAAATAGAGACGCCCTTTTTGACCAAATCGACGCCGGAAGGAGCGCGGGATTTTCTTGTTCCATCGCGCATTCAGCACGGCTATTTCTACGCGCTGCCGCAGTCGCCGCAGATCTTCAAGCAGCTTCTCATGGTGAGCGGCTACGACCGCTATTTCCAGATTGTCCGCTGCTTCCGCGACGAGGACCTGCGCGCCGACCGGCAGTACGAGTTCACGCAGATCGACCTCGAAATGTCGTTCCCGCAGGAGGAGCAGATCTTCGAGACGATCGAGCCGCTCATCGAGCGCGTGTGCGAAACCGCGGGTTTCCAGGTGAAGGGCCCGTTCCCGCGGATGACCTACGAAGAGGCCATGCAGGGCTACGGCACTGACAAGCCCGACCTGCGCCTGCCCCGCTTCTGGCCGGTCCAGGATCTGTTCCCGCCGGAAGCCGGGCTGACCCGGGAAGGGCTGCCTCTGGTGGCCATCCGCATCCCGAAGACGGGATCGTTGAGCCGCAAGGAGCGCGACGAACTGAAACTGTTTGGCGGCGAGCGTGGCCTGGCCGTTTACGACGATGTCAGGCGGCTGGACCGGGACTTCCCCGAGCCCATGCAGAAGGTCCGCGCACGAACCGGAGCGGCCGACGACGACCTGCTGCTGCTGGCCGGCTGGCGAGGAGAGCCGAAAGGTCCCCGTCCGGTGGACACCGTGTTGCAGGCCTGCGGACAGCTCCGCCTTTACGCGGGACAGAAGTACAATGACCGCCACGGCCTGCTGGATCCGCGCGACTTCCGCTTCCTGTGGGTGCTCGACTTCCCCATGTTCGAGTGGGACGAGGAAGACCAGCGCTGGGTGGCTGCCCACCACCCGTTCACGTCGCCGCGGGATGAGGATCTGGATCTGATGGAAACCGACCCGGCGCGCTGCCGCGCCCGCAGCTATGACTTCGTGCTGAACGGCGTGGAGCTCGGCTCCGGTTCCATCCGTATCCACCGGCAGGACATTCAGAAGCGCGTCTTTACGGCGCTCGGGCTGAGCGAAGAGGAAGCGCGGACCAAGTTCGGCTTCCTGCTGGACGCTCTCACCTACGGCGCGCCACCGCATGGCGGCATCGCCCTTGGGCTCGACCGGCTGGTGATGATCCTTGCGGGCGAGAACTCGATCCGCGACGTGATCCCGTTCCCGAAGACCGCGAAAGGCACTGACCTGATGTGCGACGCCCCGTCGCCGGTGAGCGACCGTCAACTGCGGGAACTGGGCCTGATGCTGCGCCGGCCGGCGCAGACGTAGGCCCCTGCCCGCGCACACGGCGCCAGAGCCGACGGCAGCCGGCACTATCTGAGGGGCGCAAGGTTGCCGGCGGGAATGCCTCGCGTGCCCGCAGCACCGGTTCCCGGCACGCTGCCGCCCCGATGGTCATCAGCCGCGGCAGGCCGGCCCGGCAAGGTGATGAGGCGCCGCAGCCGGAAGGCGGCCACTGCCCGGCGGTGCCGGAACGTCCGTCCGCGAGCGCTGCTCCTCAGTGCGCGCCTTGTGTGCAAGACAGCAGGAAGCCGGGTCTGGAGAAGCTCTCCGAGGAAGGTCCTGATGTCACGCCCGCTGGTGCGTCCCGCCCCACAGGCCTTGCAGGCTCCCCGTTCCTGACAGGGGAATCGCGGAGAGGGCCGTTAATCGCCGAAGTAGCCTTCCGCGAGTTCGGGTTTCATTTCCAGGGCCTGCCGCCAGTAGCTCCTGGCCTCTTCCGTCCTGCCCTGGGCCTTGAGGGCATGGCCGAGATTCAGCAGGGCCTCAGGGAACTGGGGACGCATCCCCAGAGCTTCGCGGTAAAGCTGGATGGCATCGTCGATCTGGCCCCGGCGCTGCAACAGCAGTCCGGTGTTGTAAAAGAGTTCCGGTGTGCGTTCGCCGAGATCGATCAGCTTTCCCTGGAGCTCGAGGGCCCGGGCTTCGTCGCCCTGTTCGACAGCCAACGCGGCCAGCCCCCGCAGCGCCTCGATGGAATCCGGCTTCAGCTCCACGGCGCGGCGGAAATGGCTGCTGGCTTTTTCCGACTCACCGGTCTGCTTGTAGGCCAGTCCGAGGTTGACATGTGCTTCGACCCACTCGGGCCGCTCCTGCAAGCACCGTTCGAACGTTTCGATCGCGCCGAGGGCGTCTCCCCGGCAAAGCCGCAGATAGCCGAGGCGGAAGAAGGCGTCGATGAATTCCGGGTGTTTCGAGACCAGCTGCTCGTAGAGAGGTTCGGCCTCCTCCGGATGGCCCTGGACTTCCAGAAGGCCGGCCAGGTTGGAGATCGCTTCCGGCAGATCCGGGTTGAGGCGGAGGGCCGTTTCGTAAGCTTCGCGCGCCCCTTTCAGATCGCCGAGCGTCTGGCGCACGACCCCGAGGTTGGCCCACGTCTGTACATGGTCCGGCTTGAGCGCTGCGGCCTCTTCGTAGGCCTTCTGCGCCTGTTCGAGCCGGTCGAGCCGGTGCAACGCCACGCCGTGGTTATAGCGGCGCTCGAAGTGCTCCGGCGTCAGCTCGACGAGCTTGGCGCAATAGCGTGCGGCGGCTTCGAAGTCTCCGCGCTGGAAGGCGCACCAGGCCAGGCCCTCCAGCGCCGTCTGCGAAAACGGCCGCACGGCCAGCAGGCGTTCGCTGATCTCCGCCACCAGCGCCTCGTCGCCACGCTTCATGCCGATGTGCACCATGTTGGACATCGGCTCCTCGGCGTTGGGGTTGGATGCGAGGAGCTGGCGATACAGCGCGAGAGCCTCATCCAGCTTCCCCAACAGCTCCAGCGCCACGGCCTTGCCGAACAGCGCGGTCTCGTTGGAAGGCTCGGCTTTCAGGCACTGTTCGAAGCACTCCAGGGCGTGCTCGGCCTTCTTCAGGTGAAGCAGGGAGATGCCGAGTCCGAGGCGCGCATCGTGCCGGTCCGGGTCGCTTTGCAGCACGCGCTGGAAGTTGGCCGCCGCCTCTGCCCAGCGGCCGAGCTTCTCCTGGCACACAGCCATGTTGAAAAACGCCGACGTTGCGTTCGGGTCGATCGAGGTCAGCGCCTCGTAGCTCTTGACTGCCTCGTCGTACAGTTCCAGCTCGAACTGGATATGGCCCCGGGCGGCATAGACCTCTCTGGGCGAATCGCCCGATTCCAGGGCGCGATCGAGCTCCCGCAGCGCCTCCCGTCCTTTGCCGTCCAGATGAAGCGCCACCGCCCGGGCCAGAGCGCTTCCTTTCTCAGGACTCAGCTCCTCGAGCAGCCGGTTTTCTTCTCTCATAGCCTCCCTCTTCCATCCCGGTCAGTTGTTGGCGAAGTTCTGCATGCCGTAGGGCGACAGCAGCGCGCAGAGCCTGCCCAGGTAGTCGTACTGGTGGGAAACCTCCACCCAGCGCAGCAGCGCCCTGTCCCCCCGTGGACTGTAAAATCCGATGCCTCCCTGCTTCAGGCGGCTGTCGGTGAAGTGATCCACAATCTGGTTCTGGATATACGTGGTGAAATCCTGTCCCCGGACCTCCATGCGGACCAGATAAAGGGTGTCGGCGCGCACCGGGAACGGAATCGGCAGCGTGCGGACGTCCTGCTCCTTTCCGTTGAGGACCACGGAACGGACCACCGCCGCCTCGGGCAGAGGCCCGCCCCGGGTGATGACGATCCGCATGGAGTAGTAGTTGTCGAGATCCTTTGCCCGGAATACCCAGTTCAGGCTCCTGCGTTCGATCTGGCCGAGGAATGTGAGCGTATAGTCGGCCATCGAAAGGCTCGGAGTCAGCAGCGCCAGGTCGCCCGGCTCGATGAAGGTCGCGTCTCCGTACCGCCAGGTCTTCGCCCAGCCGTCCCTGCCCTCCCAGGAGCCGAGGCCGCCGCGGAAGTCATCGTACAGGCGGATTGCCGCCCGCTGCAGGATGATCCGCTGCAGTGCGTTGAGCCTGCCTGGCTGCTGGCCCGGAGGTGCTGGCGCAGTTGCCGTCGCGGCCATCTCGCGTCCCTCTGGAGGATGATTCGGCGCTTTCGCGCGGAAACTGTAGACCACGACCAGCAGCAGCAGCGGAAGAACCACAGCGATCCATTTCAGGTCAGAGGGCGCATGGGACCAGAAGCGGCGTCCGGGAAACGCGCCGGCAGGCTTGGCAACGCGCCTGGCCGCCCGGGGGTGCCTGCTTCCTTTGCGCGGCCCGGAGCCATCGGCGTGGTCCAGTTCCAGCCTCAGGCGTGGAATCGCCGGCCGCAACTCGTTGAGCGACCCCCACCACGGCGCAGCCGTGCCCGGCAGGGCAGCTTGCGGCTTTGCCCGGTCCGCATCCACCGGACGGACCGGCATCTCTGGCAGGCGCCGCGCGTGCGGGGGCGGCGCAAAGGCGGGCGCGTTTTCCGTTGCCGGCGCCTTCGGCGGCATGCATCCGGCTTCCGGCGGCAGGCCCGCCGGCGCAGCTGCGGGCGGCTGCCTGGTACAGTTTTCCGCCATGCCGCGGCTCTGGACGGCGGCATCCAGCGCGGCCAGCGAGCGCGGCACTCCGGCCGTGGGCTCCTCCCATGCGGGTTCGGGCGCCGGGGGCGGTTCGGGGGGCATCAGTTCCAGCGGGGCGGCAGGGATCGCTGACAGCGGAACATCCCACGCTGGCCATGGCCGCGCGTCCCAGGGGGACGGAACCGGTCTCAGGAGCGCCCTCGTTTCGACATCCAACAGACGCCATGAAATCCGTAGGGATCTGCGGCCCGGGCCCACCCGCAGCTCTGGCATAACCACCGAAGCCGCGCCCTCCCGAAGCGGCCCCGCGGGTGCCGGCGCAACCATCCGGGTTCCGGCAGCGGGATGCGCCTCCAGGGCAGCCAGGCCGGGCTGCGCCGGCCAGGTCCGGTTGCGCAAGACGATTTCCGCGGGGCGGGCGGACAGGCGCGAAAAACACGCTTTTCCGCTCCAGATGGGGTCTGGCAGCCCGGCAACGTTTCCCGGAATGACCGCAGTCGGGCGCGTCGTCAGGGAACGGCAACCCGGCTGGACCAGTACGGGCACGTTGCCGCGCGGCGGGCGGGCGGGTAGCAGCGGGAGGCGGCTACCGTGTAGCCACTCCCTTCTGCCCGCTTCCGCGCGGGGCGGCACGTCGAGCGGATGGTCGGCAGCCAGAGGCTCCCACCGCACATACAGCGGCGGCTCCTTCGCTTTCCTGCGGGACGGTGCCGCTGCCATGGCGCCCTGTGCCGGCCGCTGTCCCCCGCGGCACGCACGAAGCGAGGGCAGCGCAGGAGACAGGTCACGGCTGGCGGCAAGCAGCCAGGAGGGGCACCCTGTGGCGGCGGAGGGCATTCCAGCCGCCCCAGTGGCTTTGAGGCGCAGCGGGCCTGCCGCCGCGATCGCCGGGGGCCGCAGGCGGTGCGGCTGTCGTGGCACGATCACGACCAGCTTCCGGCGCGGCAGCCACGCTGCCTGCGGGCATGCGGCCGGCACCCGGAAGGGAGCCGCGGGGGACAGCGGCAGCCGGGCGATGCCAGCCATTGGCGGAGGAATCTCCTGGCCCCGGCCTCGCAGCGCGGCCCTTTGCGCCTTCAGAACGGGGCTTGCCACGTCTGTCGTTCCGAAAGACGGCGACGGCTTCGTCAAAGCCGGCGTGCAGAGGAGCATCCCGGCAGGTGCCGCGAGCGCGGCGGGATGCGCCGCCGGCAAGCCCCGCACCAGCGGGTGCAGCGACAGCTCGGGAACCGCCAGCGGAAACTGGAAGCCGATCAGGTCAAGAGGCGGGCTGGCTACCCTTCGCCAGTTGCTGATGCGCAGCGATTCCGGCAGAAGGGGCGCCATGGGCAACGCACTGACCGGCGCGCCAGCGCTGCGCCCCGCCCCCTCCCTGGAAGCGCCGCGCGCCGCGCGCGCTCCGATGAGCCGCGCCAGCGCAAGATCGCCCTGCGAACGCTCGTACTCCTCGCGGTGCGCTTCCGAGCAGAATCTCCCATCGGAGAGCCTGCGCAACAGCGACAGTTTCTTCCCGCAATGGAGACACTGCATGCCGCGAGCCGATTCCTTCCACAGTTATCATCGGCCACAGTGGGTGGGAAAACCATGCGGGAATCGGCTGAATTTCTGATAGGTGCGCTGGGCGGGTACTAAGGGAAACGGCTGAAGCCCGGACGGCCTCCTCCCCCGTCCGGTGGAGATCCTGCCGCAAGGGCCTGCCTCCGCAGACGCGCGTCAGCGCGGCAGGCCGGCCGGACCGCAACGGGCTGAAATCCGCCCTCACCGCTCAAAGCGGTTCTGGGAATTTCAGATTCGCCTTGGCAAGAGCGCGGGCGAGCAGTTCCGCGGCGTCCTTTTCCGAAACCCCCTTGGAAGTGGCGAGTTCGCTCACCAGCATCAGGCGCGCCCGCTCGAGCATTTTCTTCTCGCGGAAGGAGAGCGGCTTCTGAGCCTGGATTTCGACCAGGCATTTCAGCACCTCGGCAACCTCCATGAGGCTGCCGCTTTGCATCTTCGCCGAGTTCTCCTTGAATCGGTCTTTCCAATCCTGGCACGTCTTGCTTGGGGCGTTGGCCAGGTAATTCAGGACCTTGCTTATGTCTCCATTGCGGGTGACCTTCCGCAATCCCACCTGCTCTACGTGGGAGAAGGGCACCATGACGGTCATGTTCGTCGCGGAGAGCCGGAGGAGGTAGAATTTCTCGGTCTGATTGCCGAAGGTTCGGGAACTGATGTTCTCGATCGTGCCTACCCCGTGGTTCGGGTAGACCACCTTCTCGCCGATTTGAAAGGTCATTCCGGGACCTCGCTGCCACTCAGTCGGAGTAGTACGTCGACCTACATCAGGGTGTCGTCCAAGGTTAACCTGAATTTACACTGATGTCAACCCTCTGCTACCCTCCAAGATAATGATGGCGTTGTATTTAGCGCCTTTAATGCAAGGTTTGCAGCAGTTTCCGGAATGCCCCTGATTCAGATGTATAGATCTGATTTTCCGGCTGGTGTCACCGCTTCCGGGTGTTTGCCAGACCCGTGAAAGTCAAGGGTTTGCACATCTGGCAGTGCGCATGCGGCGTGTCTGCCAGCAGGCGGCGGCCGCACGGATTGAGCCACTGGAAGGGAGCGGGAAGCATGAGACACCGTGCGCGCGGATTCCCTTCCTCTTCCCGCCACCCCGTGGACTGCCGGGAGGCAGGCCCAGGAACACGGGCTGCCGCCCTGCGGACGTACACGACCTTCAGCGGACGGAGTCCTGCCGCGCGCCTGGATCCCGATTCCTCGCCTGTTTCTCTTGCCGCGACGGCGGCTGTGGCATCTTGGAATTGGCGGGGTGCCGCGTCTGTGATTCGCCTGATCGACGTTGTGAAGGAATTCGATTGCAAGCGCAAGGTGCGTGCGCTGGATGGGATTAACCTGTCGATCGACCGCGGCGAGATGGTGGCGCTGGTGGGCCCCTCGGGTTCGGGCAAGTCCACGCTGCTGAATCTCATCGGGACGCTCGACAGGCCTACCTCCGGCGAAATCTGGCTGGACGGGCAGAATCTATCAGGGCTGACCGACGACGAGCTGACGCGCATCCGCCGGGACAAGATCGGCTTCATCTTCCAGTTTTTCAATCTGCTGCCTTCGCTCACTTGCGTGGAGAACGTCGCCCTGCCGCTGCACCTTCGGGGATGGAAGAAGGCCCAGGCGCGGGCCCGCGCCGAGGAGCTGCTGGAGCTGGTGGGGCTGAAGCACCGGCTGGAACACTTGCCGGATGAATTGTCGGGCGGCGAGCGGCAGCGCGTGGCCATTGCCCGGGCACTCAGCGTGTATCCGCCCATCCTTCTCGCCGACGAGCCCACGGGGAACCTGGACTCGAAGACGGGCGCCGAGATCCTGGATCTGATCCGCGACCTGCACGAGCGGCTGGGCGCGACCGTGCTGATGGTGACGCACGACGCCGGAGTCGCCGCCAGTTGCGAGCGCACCATCACGCTGCGCGACGGGCGGCTGGCGGGCGACGAAGTGCGGGCGGCGCGGCGATGATGCTGCTGAAGCTGATCACCTGGCCCTACGTGCGCAAGCACCTGCTGCGGTGCACGCTGACGACGGCGGGCATCGTGCTGGGCGTGGCCGTCTTCGTCGCGATGCACACGGCCAACCAGAGCGTGCTCTATGCCTTCAACCGCACGGTGGACCGCATTGCGGGCCGCACGCAGTTGCAGGTTTCGGCCGGCGAGGCGGGCTTCCCCGAGGAAGTTCTCGAGAAGGTGCAGTCGCTGCCGGATGTCGAGGTGGCGGTGCCGGTGATCGAAGCCACGGTGCAGACCGGCATCCCCGGCATGGGCAATCTGCTGGTGGTCGGCGTGGACATGACGGGCGACCGCTCGTTGCGAGATTACGAGCTGGAGACCGCCGACGAGACGATCGTCGACGATCCGCTGGTCTTCATCGCGCAGCCGGACTCGATCATCGTCAGCCGCCAGTTCTGCGACAAGACGGGCCTGAAGCTGAACGACCGTCTCACCATGCAGACGATGGCCGGGCCGAGGCAGTTCACCATCCGCGGCGTGATGTCGGCCGGCGGGCTGGCCTCGGCGTTCGGGGGCAGCCTCGCCATCATGGACATCTACGCGGCGCAGATGGTCTTCGGCCGCGGACGCCGCTTCGACCGCATCGACCTGGCGGTGCGCGAAGGCGTGCGCGTCGAGGAGGCGCGACAGCGCATCCAGGCGGCGCTGGGGCCGGGCCTTCAGGTGGAGCCGCCCACTTCGCGCGGCGCGCAGTTCGAGGCGATGGCGCGCGTGTACTCGATGACGGCGAACATCACCAGCGTGTTCGCGCTGTTCATCGGGCTGTTCCTCATTTACAACACCTTCTCGATCGCGGTGACGCAGCGCCGCGCAGAAATCGGCATCCTGCGCGCGCTGGGCGCGCCGCGGTCGCTGATCCGGAACCTGTTCCTGGCCGAAAGCGCGCTGGCCGGGCTGTTCGGCTCGCTGCTTGGCATCGTACTCGGCGTGGCTATGGCGCGGGGCGTGGCGGGCTACATCGGCGAGTATTTTGGCGAGGTGTACGGCGTGGGCGAGAAGGCGGAAGAAGTGGCTGCCGACCCGCGCCTGCTCGGGCTGGCGCTGCTGATCGGCGTGGCGACGAGCGTGTTCGCCGGCTGGCTGCCGGCCCGCAACGCGGCGCGCGTCGATCCGGTGAAGGCGCTCCAGAAGGGCCGCGTGCAGGTGATCAGCGAGGGCGAGAACCGCCTGCGGCGGCTGGTGGCGGTGGCGATGCTGGCCGGCGCCGTGGGCTGCGTGTTTCTCAGCAGCCACCCGTTCTTTTTCTACCTCGGCTACATGCTCAGCGTGCTGGCGGTGCTGCTGCTGACGCCGACGTTGTGCACGCTGTTGACGCGCTGGCTGCGCCCTGCGCTGAAGTGGCTGCGGCCGGTGGAAGGCGCGCTGGCCGCCGACAGCCTGTTGCAGGCGCCGCGGCGCACGTCGGGCACCGTGGCGGCGCTGGCGCTCTCGGTGGCCCTGGTCATCGGGCTGGGCGGCATTTCGCGGGCCAGCTACTCGACGATCGGCGCATGGGTAAAGACCTCGCTGAACCCGGACTTCTTCATCACCGGCTCGGAGACGATCACGCAGCGCAGCTTCCGCTTCCCGGAAAGCTTCGCTGACGATGTGGCGCGCGTGGAGGGCATCGAGGAAGTCCAGCCGGTGCGCTCGACGCGGATCCTCTACAAGGGCACTCCGGTGATGCTGGTGGCGGCCGATGTAGAGAAGATCGCGCGGCGGGTGCGGGCGCGCATCGTCGACGGCGACCGCGAGTCCATGTATGCGCGCACCGCGCGCGGCGAAGGCGTCATCATCAGCGACAACTTCTCGCTGCTGCGGCGGGTGAAGCGCGGCGACGTGATCGAGCTGGCAGCGCCCAACGGCCTGCTGCGGCTGCCAGTGCTAGGCATTGTCGTCGACTACAGCGACCAGCAGGGGACGATCCTGATGAGCCGGGACCTCTTCAAGAGATACTGGGGCGACGATACCGTGAACGCCATGCGCGTCTACGCGAAGCCCGGCGTGGACCGCGCGGCGCTGCGCCAGAAGCTGCTGGAGACGTTCGGCAGCCGCACGCGCCTCTTCGTCATGACCAACGAGGAGCTGCGCGCCTACATCATGAAGCTCACGGACCAGTGGTTCGGCCTCACCTACGTCCAGATCGTGGTGGCGGTGCTGGTGGCCATTCTGGGCATCGTCAACACGCTCACCGTCTCCATAACGGACCGCAAGCGCGAGCTGGGCGTGTTGCAGGCCGTCGGCGCGCTGCGCAACCAGGTGCGGCACACCATCTGGATGGAGGCGGCCGCCATCGCCCTGCTGGGGCTGGTGATTGGTTTCGCCCTTGGTGCGGTGCACCTTTACTACATCCTGGACGTGGCCAAACGCGATGTCGCCGGGCTGCGGCTGGAATACCTGTATCCGTATGGCATCGCCGCCGTGCTCCTGCCGGTGCTTCTTGGTTCGGCGCTGTTCTCGGCGTTCGGCCCCGCCGAGGGCGCGGTGCGGATGTCGCTGGTGGAGGCGCTCGAATATGAGTAAGGCCTGGGCGGTGCTGCTCGTGGCGGCGGCCGTTGTCCGCGCGCAGGACGCGCGCTCGATCGTGGAGGAAAGCCAGCGCCGCGCGCGCTCCGGCAGCCAGCGTTATGAAGGCACGCTGGAAGTAATCGACGCGAAGCGCAAGGTGACGACCAAGCGCTGGATCTACGAGCGGCTTGGCTCGGCGGGCAATTCGAAGGCCGTGCTGCGCTTCACCGCGCCGGCAGAGGTCAAGGGCGTGGCGCTGCTGATTCACAACCACCCGGACCGCGCCTCCGACCAGTGGATGTGGACTCCGGCGGTGCAGCGCGAACGCCGCATCGCCTACCAGGACCGCAAGACGCGCTTCTTCGGCACCGACTTCACGTTTGAAGACCTCGAGGAGCGCGACGTCGACCGCTCCACCTACCGCATGCTCGGCGAGGAAGCGATCGAGGGCGTGCCCTGCTGGAAGATCGAGTCGACGCCGAAGCCCGAGGCGCGAAGCCAGTACACGAGGCTCTATTTGTGGATCCGCAAGCCGGACTACGTGGCGGCGCAGATCGACTGCTTTCAGCGCGACCGCGTGATACGCCGCATCCGCTATTCCGACGTCGAGAAGGTGCAGAATATCTGGACGGCGCGCCGCATCGAGGTCCATGACCTGACGCGCGATTCGCGCACCATCCTGCGGCTCGAGAAGCTCGAGTATGATGTCACGCTTCCGGCGGATCTGTTCACGTTGCAGGCGCTGCGCCGCGAGCGCTAGCCGCGCGGCATGGCTTGCGGCCTTCCTCTGCGCCGCAGCCTCGGGACAGCCCTTCACCCAGCGCGGCTACTTCGAGATTCGCAATTTCGCCTACCCGCAGACGGCGCCCGGCGACAGTGGCCGCCTCGTGAGCGAGCAGCTTCTCCGCTGGGAAGCCGCGTGGAAGATGCGGCCGTGGCTGCAACTGAATCTGGGCGCCGATGCCCGCTTCGATTCGCACCGGCAGTTCGAGCGGGCCTGGCGCCTGGATTGGGCCGACCGGCGGCCGCCGCGGCCGCCCGTCTCGGCGCGCCGCCTGAGCGTGCTCGCGCACCGCGGAGGCCTCACCGTGGAAGCGGGGCGGCAGTTCATCCGCTGGGGCAAGGCGGACATCCTGAATCCGACAGACCGCTTCGCACCGAAGGATTTTCTCAATGTCCTGACCACGGAATTCCTTGGCGTGACGGCCGTGCGCGCCACCTATGAACGCGGCGGAGACACGGTGGACCTTGTCGTGCAGCCCGTGTTCACGCCCAGCCGCACGCCGCTGCCGAATCAGCGGTGGGCGGCCTTGCCCGAAGAGGCGGCCCAATTCACGATCCGGGAGCTTCCTCGCCGGTATCCGGGGCGCGCGGCGGCGGGGGCGCGGTGGAACCACGTTGGCAGCGGCTACGAGTTCGCGCTCAGCTTCTACGACGGCTTCAATCACCTGCCGGTGTATGCAGCGCGGCTGGAGCCGCTGCCCGCGCCGTCCGTGCTCATCGAGCGGATCCATCCGCAGATGCGCATGTACGGAGCGGACGCGGCGGTGCCGACACGATGGCTGACGCTGAAAGGAGAGGCGGCGTATTTCACCAGCAGCACGCCGTTGGCGGACAACTATGTCCTCTACGTGATCCAGGCAGAGCGCCAGCGCGGCGAGTGGCTCTTTGTGGGGGGCTACGCAGGAGAGTCGGTCACCGAGCGGCGCGTGCAGCTCGATTTTGCGCCCGACCGCGGCCTGGCGAAGACCTTTCTGGGCCGCGCATCGTACAACATCGATCCGAACCGCTCCATCGCGTTCGAAGGCGCCGTGCGCCAGAACGGCGACGGCTTCTACGGCAAGTTCGAGTACACGCAGGCGGTGGGAGCGCACTGGCGCGTGACGGCTGCTGCGAACGTGCTGCGCGGAGCCGCCCGCGACTTTCTGGGCCAGTACCGCCGCAACTCCAATCTCATGATCGTCCTGCGCTACAGCTTCTGACGCCCGGCATCGGGCTCGGGCGCTCGGGCTATTCTGTTAGGGTGCGGCTGGGCAAGGCGATTCTGGGTCTGCTCTGCTTTACCGCTCTGCCTGCGCAGACGAAGCTGACGCTGCGGCAGGTCATCGACGAGGCCCTGGAGCGCAATCTCGAGCTGCTGGCGCGCCGCTATGACGTCAGCATCGCCGAAGCGCGCGTCTTGCAGGCCAGGTTGCGGCCGAACCCGCGGCTCGGCGTCGACAACATCTATCTGGACCTTCTCGGCGCCGGCTTCGATCCGCAGGAAAGTCCGGCCGGTCCCACGGAGACGTCCACCAGCATCAGTTGGGAGCTGGAAACGGCGGGAAAGCGCCGTCTGCGCACGCAGGCAGCCAGCGAGGCGAGCGCCGCGGCACGGCTCGGCTTCCTGGATGCGCGGCGTTCGCTGGTGTTCGATGTGCAGAATTCGTATCTGAGCCTCGTGCTGGCGAAGGAGAATGCCCGCACGCTGCGCGAGATCCTGTCCACCTTCGAGGCGCTCGTCAAGGTCAACCAGACGCGCTTCGAGGCTGGCGACATTTCGCGCGTCGAGCTGATGCGCAGCGAAGTGGCCGCGCTTTCGTTCCGCAACCAGCTCCGCCAGGCGGAGTTGCAGGTGCGGCAGGAGTCCGTGCGGCTTCAGCGCCTGATGGGGCGCGCGGCGCCGGACCCGGACTTCGATGTGGAAGAGGAGATCCGGCGCGACGCGCCGCCGGAGACTCTGGAGGCGCTGGTTTCGGCAGCGCTGGCAGCGCGCCCGGATCTGGAGGCGCTCCGCCGGGAGCTGCGGCGGGCGGAAGCTGAAGTGCGCCTGCAACAGGCGCTGGCGCGGCCGAACGTCGATATCGGCCTGACGCATCACAAGCAGTTCGTCGGCTCGCTGCCCGGCCAGTCGCTCGGCGTGCGCGTCGAGGTGCCGCTGCCGCTGCTGAACCGCAACCAGGGCGAGATTGAGCGGGCGCGGCAGGAGCGCGAGCAGGCGCAGGTGCGCATCCGCGCGCTGGAGCAGCAGATCCGCGCCGAAGTGGTGTCGGCCTGGGAGCAGTTCCAGACCGCGCGGCGGCTGCTGGAATCCATCGAGCAGGAGATGATCGGGCAGGCGCGCCGCGTGCGGGACACCATCGAGTTTTCCTACCGGCGCGGCGAGGCGTCCTTCATCGACCTGCTCGACGCACAGAGGACGTTTGCCGAGACGATGCAGGGGTACAACGAAGCGCGGGTCGAGTATGCCCGCACGCTCTATCTGCTGGATGCGATCATCGCGAGGGAGAAGCCGTGAGAACGCTGGCGCTGGTTGTGTCGCTGCTTGGGCTGGCTGGCTGCCGGCAGGCTCCGCCGCCGCAGGCGCCTGCGCCGCAGGCGCGGCTTGACGGCGTCGTCGAAATCCCGCCGGATTCGCCCAAGATGCGGCAGATCCGTGTGGAAGAGGTGCGCGTCGAGCGCCTGCCGGCGGACGAATTCACGGCTCCGGCAAAGATCGAGTTCAACCCGAATCGCATCTCGCGGGTCGTGCTGCCCGCTCCCGGGCGCGTGGCGCAGGTCTTCGTGGCCTTCGGCGATGCCGTGGAGAAAGGCGCGCCGCTGCTGACTCTGGAGAGCCCGGAAGCGGACCAGGCGGCCGCCGAATATCTCCGTGCCGAACTGACGCTCACTGCCGCGCGGGCCGAGCTGGCCAAAGCGCAGCAGGACTACGAGCGTGTGCTCGACCTGTTCCGCGGAGACGCCATTGCAAAAAAAGAGGTGCTCGCCGCCGAAACCGCGCTGAGCCAGGCCAAAGCGGCAGTGGCGCAGGCGGAGACGTCGCGCCAGCATGCGCTGGCGCGGCTCGAGCTGCTGGGGCTGAAGCCCGGCGAGGCGAGGCCGCGCATCACCGTGCGCGCGCCGCTTTCGGGCAAGGTCACCGAGTTCAACGTCGTCGCCGGCGAGTACCGCAACGACACAAGCCAGCCGGTGATGACCATTGCCGACCTGAGCACGGTGTGGGTGGCGGCCGACGTGCCCGAAACGTCCATCCGCCTCGTTCAGCTCGACGAGCGCTTCGAGGTACGGCTGAATGCGTTTCCCGGCGAGGTGTTCTTCAGCCGCGTGGCGCGCATCGCCGACAGCGTCGATCCGGCCAACCGCACGCTGAAGGTGTGGGCGGAGCTCGACAACCGTTCGGGCCGGTTCCGTCCGGAGATGTTCGGCACGGTGCGCCATGTGGAGGCGGAGCGCGATGTCCCGGTAGTGCCGGCAGGCGCTGTCGTGCAGATGGAGGGCCGCGAAGCGGTGTTCGTCGAAGAGGCGCCCGGCCGCTTCCGCGTGACGCAGGTGCGCACGGGCAAGCGCGCCGGCCCGAAGACCCCGGTGGTCGAAGGCCTCCAGCCGGGGGCCCGGGTCGTCGTGGATGGAGCCATGCTGCTGCGGGGGAGCTAGCCGATGGAATCTGCGCGGATGATGCTCGTCTTCTTCGACGAGAGCGACACCTGGGGCGACCCGAGGATCCCGCTCTATGAGGCAGTGGTGCGCGTGCTGATGGAGGAAGGCATCGCCGGAGCGACGGTGATCCGTGGCCTGCTCGGCTACGGCGCAGCGCACAAGCTCACGCAGGACGTCTTCAGCGGCGCGACGGCGGACCGCCCGGTGGCGGTCGTCTGCATTGACCGCGAGGAGAAGCTGCGCAGCGTGCTGCCCCGGCTGCAACCGATGATCACCCAGGGCATGGTGTTCCTCGTTTCGGGCGAGGTGCTCCACTGGGCTGGAGGGAAGCCCGAAGCATGAGGGGCCTGCTGCGGTTTGCGCTGGAGCAGCGCTTCTTCACGCTGGTGGGTGCCATCGTCCTGATCGGCGCCGGCATCTGGTCTTTCCAGCAGCTCAAGATCGAAGCCTATCCGGACATCTCCGATCCCGGTGTGGACGTCATCACGCTGGCGCCCGGGCTGGCCGCCGAAGAGGTGGAGCAGCAGGTGACCATCCCGGTGGAACGCGCGCTGAACAACACGCCGGGCGTGCTGAACCGCCGCTCGCGCACGATCTTCGGCCTTTCGCTGGTCCAGCTCACCTTCGAGCACACGATGGACAACTACCGGGCGCGGCAGCTCGTGCTGGAGCGGCTGCGCGAGGTGGAGCTGCCGGAGGGCCTCCAGCCGGTGCTCGGGCCGATGGCCACGCCGATCGGCGAGATGTTCCGCTACACGATTGAAGCGCCGCATCTCGACGACATGCAGTTGCGCGAGTTGCAGGACTGGGTCATCACTCCGCGGCTGTTGCAGGTGGCGGGCGTCGCCGACGTGGTTCCTTTCGGCGGACTGGTGAAGCAGTACCAGATCCAGGTGGATCCGCTGCTGCTCGAGAAATACCGGCTGACGCTGGCCGACATCGCGGAAGCGGTGGCGGCCAGCAACCAGAACGCGGGCGGCGCGCTGCTGGACAATCAGCAGCAGTCGCTGGCGGTGCGCGGCGTCGGCCTGCTCCGCTCCGTGGAGGACATCGCCAACAGCGTGGTCAGCGAGGCGCGGGGCGTGCCGATTTACGTGAAGGATCTGGGCCGCGTCACCATCGGTCCGGCGCCGCGCACCGGCATCTTCGGCCTCAACGAGCGCACCGGCGGCGTCGAGGGGATCGTGCTGATGCGGCGCGGCGAGAATCCCAGCGAAGTGCTCCGGCTGGTGCATCAGGCCATCGATGAGCTCGAGCGCACGCGCCTGCCCGCCGGCGTGCGCATCCGTACCATCTACGACCGCACCGAGCTTGTCGACAACACGCTGAAGACCGTCTCGCGCACGCTGGCCGAAGGCCTCGTGGTGGTCACGCTCGTGCTGCTGTTTTTCCTCGGCAGCGCGCGGGCGGCGCTGCTGACCGCCATCACCATCCCTCTCTCGCTTCTCTTTGCGTTCCTCTGCATGAACCTTGCGGGCGTGCCCGCCAACCTGCTCTCGCTCGGCGCCATCGATTTCGGCATCATCGTCGACGGCTCGCTCGTGATGGTCGAGCACATCCTGCACCGGCTCAGGGAGCGGCGCGCTGCCGGCGAGCCGCTGCTGACGATCCGCGACGCCGCCTTCGAGATGGAGTCGCCGATCTTCTTCTCGATGCTGATCATCGTGTCGGCCTATCTGCCGCTGTTCACGCTGGAACGCGTCGAACGCCGGCTGTTCACGCCCATGGCGTTCACGGTGTGCGCGGCGCTGGTGGGCGCGCTGCTGATCTCGATGACGCTGGTGCCGACGCTGTCCACCTTCCTCTTCCAGCGCGGCGGCGACGCGTGGGACAATCCGCTCATCACCCGGCTGGCTGCCGCTTACAGGCGCACGCTGGAGCTTGTGCTGCGCCGCCCGCGGCTTGTGGTTGCGGCCACGGGCCTGGTGGTGGCGGCATCCGTGCTGGTGGCGCTGCGCCTCGGCACCGAGTTTCTGCCGCAGCTCGACGAGGGCACGATCTGGGTCCGTCTGAACCTGCCACCGGGCACGTCGCTGGAGAAGTCGGCGCGCGTGGCGGAAACCGTGCGCGCCGAGGTGCGCAAGCTCGCCGGAGTGCGCGATGTCGCCTCGCAGGCGGGCCGCAACGATGCAGGCACGGATCCCTTCGGCCCCAACCGCATCGAGTTTCTCGTCACGCTGAAGCCTTACGAGCAGTGGCCCCGGGGCCGCACCAAGGCGATGCTGGTGGAAGAGCTGGCGCGGCTGTTTTCCGAGCAGGCGCCCGGAGCCAGCTACAACATCACGCAGCCGATCATCGACACGGTGACTGAAGCCGTCACCGGATCGAGCGCCGACCTTGCCATTCTCTTCACCGGCCCGGATCTCGCCACTCTGCGGCGGCTGGCCGCGCAGGCGCTCGCGATCGTGAAGCAGGTGCGCGGCGCCGCCGACAGTTCCATCGAGCAGGAGGACCGCCAGCCGCAACTGATGATCGAGGTGAACCGCGCCGCCATGGCCCGCTACGGCGTGCGCGTGCGCGATCTCCAGGAACTCATCGAGCTGGCCATCGGCGGGCGCAGCGTCAGCACGCTCTACGACGGCGACCGCCGTTTCGACATCACCGTGCGCTACGTGCCCGAAGCGCGCGCCGACGCCGGCGCCATCGCCAGCATGCTGGTGGCCACGCGCAGCGGAGCGCGCGTCCCGCTGGGCCAGCTCGCCACGGTGCGCGTGGCCGAAGGCCAGTCCATCATCGCGCGCAGCGAGAACCGCCGCATGGTGAGCGTGCGCACCAACATCCGCGGCCGCGACCAGGGCGGCTTTGCGGCCGAGGTCCGGCGCCGCATCGAGCGCGAAGTGCAGCTCCCGGAGGGCTACGCGGTGGAATGGGGCGGACAGTTCGAAAACATGGCGCGGGCGAAGGCACGCCTGAGCATCGCCCTGCCAGTGACCGTCTTCATCATTTTCGTGCTGCTGTTCTTCGCCTTCCGCAACACGCGCGACTCGCTGATCGTGATGCTTACCGTGCCTTTTTCGTTCGTGGGCGGCATCGGGCTGCTCTGGCTGCGGGGCATCAACCTGAGCGTCTCGGCGGCGGTTGGCTTCGTCAGCCTTTTCGGCGTGGCGGTGATGAGCGGCGTGCTGATCCTGAGCGAAGTGAACCGCCGCCGCCGCCAGCCTGGGGCGGAGCTGCGCCAGACGCTGATCGATGCGTGCCTGGCGCAGATGCGGCCGGTGCTGATGATGATCGTGGTGGCGATGCTCGGCATGATTCCGGCAGCGCGCGCTACCGGCATCGGCAGCGACGTGCAGCGCCCGCTGGCCACGGTGGTGGTCGGCGGACTGGCCTCGACGCTGGCGCTGACGTTCGTCGGCCTGCCGGCGCTGTATTACGTGGTGGCGCGGCGCAGGGCGCCGCGGGCCTGACCGGCCGCCGGTTGCCCGGCCGGGATGGAGCTGCGATACTGGCCGAGGTGATTCCGACGCCTTATGCCCATCGAACCATACCTGTTCTTCAACGGCCTCTGTGAAGAAGCCCTCGCGCTGTACCAGCGCGCCTTCGGCGCGCAGATCGAGACCATGCACCGCTTCCGCGAGAGTCCCGCGCCCATGCCGGAAGGAAGCCTGCCCCCGGGCTGGGAGGACAAGGTGATGCATGCGAGCCTCCTCATCGGCGGTTCGCGCATCATGGCCTCTGACGGCAGGGGCGCCGAGCCGCCGCAGTTCCGGGGCTTCGCCCTGTCAGTCGTCATCGAGCCGGAAGAGAAAGCGCGCGCCGCGTTTGATGCGCTTGCCGAGGGCGGACATGTGGATATGCCGCTGGCGCCGACTTTCTACTCCCCCTACTTCGGCATGGTGCGCGACCGGTTTGGCGTGCAGTGGATGATCACGGGCCCGTATCAGCAGGGCTGACGGGAGGGACGATGCATCAGATCTGCTACTTCGAAATCCAGGCGGATGACCCGGAGGCGCTCGCGCGCTTCTATGAAACGGCGTTCGGCTGGCGGTTCACGCGGGTGGAGGGGCTGCCGATCCCTTACTGGCGCATCGACACAGGCGGACTCCAGCACGGCGGGCTGCTGAGAAGGCCTGCTGCGCCGCCTCCGGCGCAGTGCGGGACCAACGCTTTCGTCTGCACCGTGGAAGTGGCAGACATCGGCGAGGCTTCTGCGAGGATTCTTGCCGCCGGCGGCATCGAGGCGATGCCCAGGTTCGAAATCCCAGGCCGCGGATGGCAGGCCTATTTCGTCGATCCTTCGGGCAATACATTCGGCATCTTCCAGGCGGCTGCCGCTTCCTGAAGCCAGGCGGATTCACAACGGGGCCGCGCGCGCCGTCTCAAGGGGCAGGATGAGCGTGGATCGCCACAGAAAATGCACTGGCCGTCCGGCGGGGACTCCGCAGGGGCCTCCGTCGGGGCCGGGTGAACCACCCGGTCTGCCCACGGCTCAGACGCCCCGGGATCTGGCCGCTGCTTCCGCCGAAGAACTCGCGCAGTTCGCTTTGCGGGGAGACCGCGACGCGCTCGGCAAACTGGTAGAGCGCCTCCAGGACGACGTGTTCGGGATCGCGCTTCGCATGCTCGGCAACCGGGAGGACGCCGAAGACGCCGCGCAGGAGATTCTGGTGCGCATCGTCACCCGGCTGTCGCAGTTTGATTTCCGGAGCCGCCTGAAGACGTGGGCCTACCGCATCGCTGTGAATCACGTGCTGGATCTGCGCAAGAGCGCGGCGCAGCGGCAGCGCCGCCGCTTTGAGGAGCTGGGCGAGGAAATCGAGGCGCGCATCAGCGGCGGCGGGCCCTCCGAGGCGGAACGGTCGCTGCTTGTGGAAGAAGTCAAGATTGCCTGTACGCTCGGCATGTTGCAGTGTCTCGACCAGGGCCAGCGCGCCGCTTTCATCCTGGGCGAGATCATGGAACTTCCCGGGGCGGAAGCGGCAGCCATCCTGGAAATCACGCCGGCGTTGTTCCGGAAGCGCCTCCAGATGGCGCGGGCTGCCATGACCGGTTTCCTGAAGCGGCACTGCGGACTGGTTTCGGATGAGGCCCCGTGCCGCTGCCATCGCATGGTTCCGCTGCTGCCTCAGGCGGAGCAGCCCCGCCTGGCCTCGCGGGAGATTTCATTTGCCGAGTTGCGGACGCAGGTGCGCCGCGTCGAGCAGGCCCGCAGCGCGATGGCTGTGCATCGCAGCAGCCATCCGCGGCCCTCCGTCGATTTCGCGCGCCGCCTGATGGCGGCTCTCGACGTTCACTTCCGGCAGGGGGACCGGGCCTGAGTTTCACACTGCTCACGGCCGGATCGTCCAAACGGGAGGAAGGCGGAATCCAGGCGATGAACCGGAGGGAGCTGATGCAGGCAGTGCTGCTGGGAAGTGCGGCCGGGAGCCTCGCGGCGCAGGAGGCCCGTGGCATGGAGCTGTGGGTGCATCCGGCACGAGGCGACGACCGGGCGGCCGGCACGAAGGCTGCACCGCTGAAGACGCTGGCCGAGGCCGCGCGCCGGGTGAACCAGAGCGATGGCCCGGGGCCAGTGACCGTGTATCTGTCCGAGGGGATCTACTCCATTGGGGAAACGACGCTGCTCAGGCCGGAGCGGCGCAGGCTTTCAAAGGACGCGCGGCTGACGATCCGTGCCGAGATTCTGCCGGACGACCCCGAATGGGACACGGGCCGGATGCCAACGCTCATTCACACAATGCCGCTGCCGGAGGAGTGGCACGGGCGGCGCGATCCCGCTGGCGGAGCGGCCAACGGAATGCTGGTGGAGACGAACCACGTGACCATCCGCGGACTGAAGTTCCTCGGATATCCGTTGGTGGAGACGCCGAAGCTGGGCCAGATCCGGAGGCTCTATGCGGTCAGCCGCCTCGCGGAGGGCCTCGAGGATCTCGAGATCTCGCAGTGCATATTCCTTGGCGACGACCACACCAATCCCATGCACGTGGCTGCGATCGTCAAGGGTGACGGAGCGCGCGTGCATCATTGTGTTTTCCGCGGATCAAAGATCACCGTCGTCTACTGGACCGGTGGCAGCCACGGGCACTCGTTCACGCACAACTGCTGCGACGCGATTTACGGCAGCGCCGTGTGGACCTGCGGCATCCGCAACGATTTCGATTTCCGCTACAACGTCGTCAGCGGCTGCAACTACGTGTGGACATGGCAGCCTGCCTCGTGGGCGCGGGCCGTGCAGCAGGGGCAGCCCGTGCCGGATACGATCCGCACGGAGGAGATGATCTCCTACCGCGTCTCGAACTGCCATTTCGCTGGCAACCGGAGGCTGTTCGGCAGTGGCGTGGGCGCGCGGCAGCGGTATGCGGATCTGGACCCGTCCTGGCTGAAGCTGGAGCCGACGCAGATCACCGCGGAGCCCGTCCCGGTGGAGAAGGACCAGACGAGGCGCAACTATCTGCACCCGGCCGAGGGTTCCGAGGCGGCGCGGATTGGCGCGGGGCTTTTCCTGAGCCGTGGATGACCGTGGAAGAATTGTTCTGATCAAGGAGAAAAAACCGATGAAAAACGTACTGGCTGCATCCCTTTTCCTGCTGGGCGGCTGCGCCGCAGCGAGCGCCCAGAACCCGATGACGGAGGGGCAACGGTTCCTCCATGAGATGGTGAAGAACAACATTCTCCGCTCGGCGGAGAAGATGCCCGAGGAGAACTATTCCTTCCGTCCCACGCCGGAGGTGCGCAGCTTCGGGCAGCTCCTGGGGCACATTGCCGATGCGCAGTATCTGTTCTGTTCGGCCGTGCTCGGCAAGCCGAACCCGGCGCCGGGAATCGAGAAGACAAAGACGTCGAAAGCCGATCTGATCGCGGCGCTGAAAGAAGCATTTGCCTACTGCGATGCCGCCTTTGCGGAGATGACGGATGCAAAGCTCGCCGAGACCGTAAAGTTCTTCGGCCGCGAGCAGGCCAAAGGCACCGTGCTTTCCTTCAACACCGCGCACAACAACGAGCACTACGGCAACATCGTCACCTACCTGCGCATGAAGGGCATCGTTCCGCCTTCCAGCGAACGGCGCTGAAGCCGGAAGCCCGTGCCGCTGCTGCGTGAAGCCTGCCGCGGAAACAGGCGGGCGCCGATCCTGTTTCCGCCTCTCACGGCTTCAGCCACAGCAGCCAGTCCTCGCGGTCGGGCGCCGTGAAGGCGCCGCCCGCATCGGGGCGTGCGGGCCGTTTCTCCCGGGGATCGCGGGCATTGACCCAGACAGCTTCCGAAGCGCGGTGCCTTGCGCGCTCACGCGCCGCGCAACTGGATCGAGCCGCCTTCCGGCAGGTAGGCCAGCAGAGCCGCTGCGCTTGCGAGCGCATAGCCTGTGCTGACGGAGTCCTGCGCGGGGCGCATCCCGGCGAACGGAATGCTTTCCATGAAGTCCCAGATCCTGCGCAGGATGGCGTGGCGGGTGGGATGCGCGTCGGCGGGGTTGAGAGTCCCTGTGAATCCCGTCGAAGAGTTGCCGTCATTGTCAGCGAACACGAGTCCCGCGGCGCTCATCTGGATCACCCAGGCGTTCTGGCGGATCTCCTTGTCTGTGTAGTCGCGCCCGAGGCTGCGCAGGGGGTACGTGTTGCGGGACCAGAGGGTCTCCTGCGCCAGCAGCGGCTTGGCAGGATGGTGGCTTTCGAGAAGCCCGCGGCTCAGCGCAGCGAGATCCGGGGTCTTCGGGCCCTGTGGCACGCCGTAGGTGGTCCAGTCGCTGTCGCGGAAGGGATCGTCGCCAGTGCGGTTGTGGACGCGGACCGGGTGCTTCCAGGGGTCGAGCGAAGCGATGAGCCTGCCGAGCCGCGTTATCTCTTCATCGCTCATCCATCGCAGGCCCTCGCCCAGATTGGGCTCTGGCCCGGCGACGTTCCACAGCAGGTGCCACATGGGCGCGAGACGGGCGAGCGTGTACCGTATGCAGAGTTCCTGATCCCGGGGATCGCGCGGGTAGTTGGACTTCTGCCCGAAGAAGTCGGCAAAGCCCTACGCGACGATGCGGCGCCGGCCAAGCTCGTTCAGGATGCGCTCCATTTCTGTGTATTCCGCCGCATCCAGGGGCCAGAGCTTCGGCGTGTCCCAGCCGTGGCCGCGGCCTTCTTCATCGCGGTTCAGGAAGTGGCTTGCAATGGAAAGGTTGGCCTGCACCCAGTCCAGGCAACGCTTCCTCGCGGAACTCCGTGGCGCCGCTGCGCATGGTATCGAGGAAGAGGCCGTCGGCGTCGATCGCCGCCACAAGCCCGGCGCGGGCATCGATGTCGTTCTTGCCCTCGCGCCGCGTATCCGCGTCCCGGGGACTGTAGTCCATGTTGGCTTTCACGCCGCACGGGTGGCGTTGCTGGATTAGAGCGCCGAGCTCCAGAGTCCGCCGGGCATGTCGCGGTACATGGCGAACTCATTCCGCTCGTCCACGCCGATGCGCGGATAGGCGTGCGGGAGCACCAGCGAATCGCATCCGCCGAATTCGCGTTCGCCCTCGTCGAGCCAGGCAGGGGTCCGATAGGGCGCCTGCCCGAGGCCGTAGAACTGCCCGTCGCACAGCATGACGAAGCAGCAGGCGAAGCAGCGCGCGGCCCAGGCGAGGTCCGGCCTGCGGTAGAGGCTGTCGTCGTGGCTGAGCTCGGCGCGCTTCCGGTTGCACCATTCGGTGAGTCCCTGGCGGAAGGCGGGCCACTCGCGCGGGTTGCCGGGAGCGGGATTCAGGTCGGCGTCAAAGACGGATTTGAGCGGGCGCCGGCTGTTTCAGCGGCGCTAGCTTCATGGCGAGGGCGGGCAGGCTTGCCAGAGCCGCGCGGAGGAACTCCCTGCGGATCAGCATGACTCGGCTCACCGGGAGTCAGTGGATTCGGCGGCGGATCCGGCAACGATTTCCACCGCTGCGTGGGTTCCGGGCAGGGCGGCTCTGGCGGCGAGCAGCGCTCCGCCTCTGCGGAGGTGCGGATCTCTCCCGACGCGTGGATGCCCGCTTTGCCCTTGAGGTGCCGCCGGAGCCATCGGACATCCTTCGGTGTCGCCCGCGATCCACGGGGCCCGATGCCGCTGGAGTGGCTGATCTGCGTCATGCCGCATTCTTCTGCGATCCCGACGCGCGTCCGTCTCGCGTCCTCGTCGAGAAACCCGAAATCCAAGATGCTCTCTACGGGGCGCCCGGCGGGGGCTGCCAAACGGGGAATCTGTGCGACGAATTCCTCCAGCCTGCCGCTGCGCGAAACTCCGATCTTTGGCTGGAAACCGATCTCTGCCGCTTCCGGGCGCATGACCTTGCGCAACGGCGCGGCCTTC
>JANWVO010000005.1 GCA_025056865.1 Bryobacteraceae bacterium | reverse complement strand
AGCCGGACGGGGTACCGGTCGGGATATGATCGGCGGACGCTTGTGACGCGGGTGGGCAAGATCGAGCTGCGAGTGCCGCTGGACCGGGAGGAGCGGTTCCAGACGGAGATGTTCGAACGGTAGCCGCGGAGCGGGAAGGCGCTGGTGGGGGCGCTGGCGGAGATGGATGTGCAGGGGGTGTCGGCGCGGCGGGTGAAGGAGCTCCCCGAGCTGCTGTGCGGGCACGAGTTTTCGGCCTCGGCGATCCGGCAGATCCATGCGCGGCTCGATGGGGAGCTGGAGAAGTTCGCGCGGCGGCGGCTGGAGGAGCAGCATCCGTACCCGGTGCTGGAGGCGCGCTATGGGCGGGTGAGCGAAGACGGGGTGGTGAGGGCGGAGGCGGTGCTGGTGGCGGTCGGGATCGACTGGGAGGGGCGGCGTGGCGTGCTGGCAGTAGGGCTGGCGCAGCGGGAGAGTGCGGCGAGCTGGAGGGAGGTGCTGGAGGGGTGGACGGGGGAGGGGCTGCGGGGGGTGCGGCCGGTGGGGAGCGGCGAGCAGGCGGGGCTGAAGCGGGCGGTGCGGGAGGGGCTGGGAGGGGCTGGGAGAGGCTGGGAGAGGCGCTGTGGCAGAGCTGCTACGTGCGCTTCGTGCGCCATGCGCTGGACGATCTGCCGCGGCGGGGCGGCGATGCCTGTCTGGCCGAGCGGCGCTGGATCTACGAACGGCGGACGGCGGCCGAGGCGCGGCAGGATCTGAAGGCGTGGCTGGGGCGCTGGCAGGGCCGCTACGGCAGGCTGTGCCAGTGGGTGGAGGAAAACCTCGAAGAGACGCGGAGCTTCTCCGCGCTGCCGCTGGCCCATCACAGGCATCGGAAGTCGACCAACATGCGGGAGCGGCTCAACGAGGAGATCAAGCGCCGGACGCTGCTGGTGCGGACCTTTCCCGATGCGGCCAGTGGCCTGAGGCTGCTGCGGGCGCTGGCGGTGGAGATCCACGAGGACTGGATCGAGGCCACACGCTATCTGGACATGGACCTGTTGCGCGAGCAAGAGAAGAGCCGGCACCGGCTGGCGGAGGCGGCCTGAGTTCTGCGAAGCTGCCACGGGCTGCGCCCTTCGCAGCTTAGTCAACCGTCAACCACGGACCATCATGGCCCTCTGACCGATTTGCAGAGAAATCGGGAAACAACTAGCGCCAGACGGGACTGGAGCCTGGGGGGACATCCGAGTGGCATCGGGACGGGGCGGGAGCCGCTGGATGCGCAGCCACCGGCGGGGGTGGGAGAGACAGGAGGATCGCATGGGGAGGACTTCGGGCCAAGCGCAGCCAGGAGATAGATAAGAGGCCCCCTTTTTCAGGGGGCGCGGGATCGGCAGAAAACGCAGCCCCTGCGGAAGCGCAGGGGGAACCTGTGTTGCGCGCGGCGCGATGGGTCCGCGGGAGACCTCGCGGCAGGCGGGGAGGTCGAATGGAAGCGGCAGCCGGGACTGGAGCCTCGGGGGACATCCGGGCGGCATCCGGACGAGGCGGGAGCCGCTGGATCGGCAGCTACCCGCGGAGGTGGGAGAGACCGGGGGATTTCATGGGGGGACTTCGGGCCAAGCGCAGACGGGGCTGGGAGGCGGAGGGAAAGAAGGCCCCTGTCGCGATTTTTCAGGGGGCGCGAGATCCGCAGGAGACGCAACCCACAGGGAAGCCGGGGGAAATCCGGATGGGGTGGCGGGCGGGCCGCGCCCGCGGAACCCCCTGCGCGGGCGCAGGGGGCCGGTCCGTGGGGAGGAGGACGGGGTTCAGTTGCGGCGCTTGAGGGTGGGCCGCTCGTCCGGATCCTCTGTCTTCCTGCCGTCCTTTTCGGCGGGTTCGGTGCTGGCGCCCGGAGCCTTCTTCAGGCGCGGGCGGTTGGGATCGTCATTGGGACCGAGCTTGCGGCGGTTGCCGAGGGCGATGATGCGCTCCTTGACCTCGTCGAACTCGGACGTGGTGATGACGTATTCGGGCCGCTCGCGCAGCAGCTCGCTGATGTTCTTCTGGGCCTCCTCGATACGGTCGGCCGTGGGCGGGTGGGAGCGGAAGGCCTTCGCGATGGTGCCGGGCCTGCGCTTTTCGAGCGACTCGAGGCGCTCGAAGAAGTCGACGAAGCCGTTGGGGTCATAGCCGGCCTTGTACATGTACTGGAGGCCGAGCAGGTCGGCCTCGCGCTCGAAGGCGCGCGAGAAGGAGAGGAAGCCGAGGGGGATGGCGACGCTGGCGGCCTGACGGATGCCGAAGCCGGTCCACCCGCCCATGAAGATGAGGGGAATGGTGGCGAGGTTGGTGAGACCGGCGCGGGTGGCCTGCCGCGTGCCATGGCGCGCGGCGATGTGGGCGATTTCGTGGCCCATGACGCCGGCGAGTTCGCTTTCGTTTTCCGCGAGGGTGATGAGGCCGGTGTTGACGTAGAAGAAGCCGCCGGGCAGGGCCATGGCGTTGGGCTCTTCGGTGTCAATCACCTTGATGGTGACGGGCACCTTGCAGTCGGAGTTGCGGACGAGGTTCTGGCCGACGCGGTTGACGTATTCGGCGATGATGGGGTCGTCGACGATCTTGGCGATGCGCTCGATCTCCATCGCGTAGGACTTGCCCATGGCGATTTCCTTTTCGATGGAGTACCAGTTGAGGCCCTTGCCGACGTCGCGCTCGCCGATGGCGTCGGGATCCTTCTTCTTGTCCTTGATGACCTTCTGCTTCTGCTGCTGCTTCTGGTCTTTGGACGGCTCTGCGGTTTCCTGCGCGCGCACGGGCAGCGCGGAAGCGGCGACTGCCAGCGCGAAAGCTGCGGCCAGAATCCTCGCGTTCATAGACCGGCCCCCTCACCCAGAGTAACGTACATTGGAATGGATGGGTTACGGCAATTCAGAGTGGCAGGAAATCTGGCGGCAGTACCGGGACGAGTTTCCGGTGACGAAGAAGCTGGTGTACATGAACCACGCGGCGGTGGCTCCGCTGCCGCGGCGCGCGGCGGAGGCGATGCAGCGGATGGCGCAGGACGCGATGGAGCATGGCGCGCTGCACTATGCGGAATGGATGGACGCCGTGGAGGGCGTGAAGCGGGCGGCAGCGCAGCTTCTGAATGCCGAGCCGGGCGAGATTGCGACGGTGAAGAACACGAGCGAAGGAATCGCGACGGTGGCGCTGGGGCTGGACTGGCGGCCGGGGGACCGGATTGTCGCCTTCCGCGAGGAGTTTCCGGCGAACTATTACATCTGGAAGAAGCTGGAAGAGTGGAAGGGCGTGCGGGTGGAGTGGCTGAGCTGCCTGGCTCCGCTCGAGGAGATCGAGCGGGCGGCGCGGGGGGCGCGGCTGCTGTCGATCAGCTTCGTGCAGTACCTGAGCGGCTACCGCGCGGACCTGGAGGGGATCGGGGAGATCTGCGAGCGGCACGGGGTGTTTTTCTTCGTGGACGCGATTCAGGGGCTGGGGGCGTTTCCGCTGGACGTGCGGAAGGCGAAGATCCACGCGCTGGCTGCCGACGGGCACAAGTGGCTGCTGGGACCGGAGGGGTGCGGCATCCTGTACGTGCAGCGCGAGTGGCAGGACCGGATCGAGCCGGTGGAGTTTGGCTGGACGAACGTGGCAGGGTGGCAGGACTACGCGAGCCGGGACATGACGCTGCGGCGCGATGCGGGGCGGTATGAGCCGGGGACGCTGAACGTGGTGGGATGCTTCGGGCTGCGGGCGTCGCTGGAGCTGATCCTGGAGGCGGGGGTGGAGCGGATTGCCGCCCACGTGGCGCAACTGGCGCGGCTGCTGGCGGAGTGGGCGAGGGAGAAGCGGTACGAGCTGCTGCTGGAGCCGACGCCGGAGCATGGCTCGGGGATTGTGTCCATCCGGAAAGAAGGGTATGATGCGCGTTATCTGTGGTCGCGGCTGCGGGACGCCGGGGTTGTGGCGGCTCCGCGGCAGGGCTGGCTGCGGCTGAGCCCTCATTTTTATCTTTCGCCGGACGACATCGCGCAGGCGGTCGAGCTGCTGCCCTGAGGGTTTCCGAGAGAGAAGGTTCGGTAAGGGATTGATTCGGCGTGATGTCACCGAGTGGTGACAAAGCGGTGCAAGTGTGGAACAATGGTGGACGAGGAGGGCGAATTCCATGCGGTTGCGGTTGCTGCTGATTGCGGCGGCGGTGTTGTGGAGCGGGCTGAGCGGGTGCGGGCGGCGCAGCGGGGCCCCGGCGGAGCCGGTGGCGAGCGTGCAGGTGCGCAAGCCGGCGGTGGTGGAGCGCGCCGATCTGGTGCGGGTGGGGGGGACGGTGGAGGCGTACGAGACATCGGAGGTGGGCTTCCAGGTGGCGGGGCGGATCCGGCGGGTGCTGGTGGAGGAGGGGCAGGCGGTGGCGGCGGGGCAGTTGCTGGCGGAGCTGGACGCGACGGATTACCGGCTGGGGGCGGAGATGGCGGAGCGCGAAGCGGAGGCGGCGCGGGCGATGGCGGAGAAGGCGCGCGCCGGGGCGCGGAAGCAGGAGCTGGAACAGGCGCGCGCCGCGTACGAACAGGCCGAGGATGAGTATCTCCGGATGAAAACCCTCTACGAGCGCCGGAGCCTGGCGCCGAACGACTTCAAGAAGATCGAGGCGCACTGGCGGGTGGCGAAGCAGCGCTATGAGGAGGCGCTGGAGGGGGCGCGGCGGGAGGACCGGGAGGCAGCCGAGGCGAAGGCGCGGCAGGCGGAGGCCAACGTGCAACTGAACCGGAAGCGGCTGGCGGACACCGAGCTGCGGGCTCCGTTTGCGGGGGTGGTGGCGCGGCGGCTGGCGGACACGGGAGAGATGGTGGCGGCGGGGATGCCGGTAGTGGTGCTGATGAAGCTGAATCCGGCGCGGGTGCGGGTGGGGGTGCCGGAGGCGGAGATCGGCAAGGTGCGGACGGGGCAGGCGGCGCGGGTGCGGATTCCGTCGCTGGGCGGGCGGGAGTTTGCGGCGAAGGTGGAGCTGACGGGGTATGCGGCGGAGCCGCAGTCGCGGACGTTTCCGGTGCGGCTGCTGGCGGCGAACCCGAGGCTGGAGCTGCGCGCGGGGATGATCGCGGAGGCGGAGATCGAAGCCGATGCAAGGGTGACGGCGCGGACGGTGCCGGCGGATGCGGTGTGGCGGGACGCGCAGGGGGTGACGCACGTGTATGTGTACTCGCCGGAGAAGCGGCGGGTGCATGCGCGGCGGGTGCGGACAGGGCGGGGCGCGGGGAGCGAGGTGGAAATCGCCGAAGGGCTGGGGGCGGAGGATCTGGTGGTGGTGGGCGGACAGCACAAGGTGAAGGACGGGATGCGGGTGGAGGCGGAGGTGCTGCGATGAACCCGGTGAAGTCGGCGCTGCGGTATCCGCAGGTGACGCTGCTGCTGACGGCGGCGGTGCTGGCGACGGGGGTGACGTCGCTGGTGACGATGCCGCGGCGCGAGGATCCGAAGATCACGATCCGGACGGGGCTGGTGATTGCGATGTATCCGGGGGCGACGGCGGAGCAGGTGGAGAGCCAGGTGACGCGGAAGATCGAGCAGCGGCTGTTCCGGTTCGAGGAGGTGCGGAAGGCGAAGACGTGGTCGACGAGCCGGAGCGATTTGTGCGTGATCCATGTGGAGCTGGAGGATCACGTGCAGCAGCCGGACGTGTTCTGGTCGAAGCTGCGGCATGCGCTGATCGAGCTGAAGCTGAGCGAGCTGCCGGAGGGGGTGCGGGGGCCGTTCGTGCGGGACGATTTCGGCGACACGGTGGCGCTGCTGGTGGCGGTGCACGGGCGGCGCTACAGCTACACGGAGCTGAAGGAATACGCCGAGCGGCTGGAGGACGAGTTCCGGACGGTGCGGGCGGTGGCGAAGCTGAAGCGGATCGGGGAGCAGAAGGAGGAGATCCGGATCACGTCGTCGATGGAGCGGGTGGCGCAGTATGCGCTGTCGCCGATGAAGGTGATCCAGGCGTTGCAGGGGCGGAACGTGGTGGCGTGGGGCGGCGAGCTGAAGACGGGACAGGGGGCGCAGCCGATGCGCGCGACGGGGCTGTTTCAGGACGTGGAGGAGATCCGGCGGGTGATGATCGACATCTCGCCGACGGGGCAGCCGGTGTATCTGGGGGACCTGGCGCGGGTGGAGCGGGTGGAAGGGGAGCCGCGCTCGCTGGTGCGGTACAACGGGGAGCCGGCGGTGCTGGTGAGCGTGGAGATGCAGGAGGGGTACAACATTGTCGATTTCGGGCGGGAGCTGCGGCGGAAGCTGGCGGGCGTGCGGGCGGCGCTGCCGCCGGATCTGGAGATCGACATTCTGGCGGACCAGCCGGCGGTGGTGGAGCGGCGGATCACGCATTTCATCCGGGAGTTCGGCATCGCGATCAGCGCGGTGATCCTGGTGACGATCGTGCTGCTGCCGTTCCGGGTGGCGCTGATATCGAGCCTGGCGATTCCGGTGACGATTGCGGCGACGTTCGCGCTGCTGCACGCGATCGGGGTGGAGCTGCATCAGGTGTCGATTTCGGCGCTGATCGTGGTGCTGGGGATGGTGGTGGACGATGCGATCGTGATCGCGGACAACTACGTGGAGCATCTGGACCGGGGGACGCCGCGGATGGAGGCGGCGTGGCGGTGCGCGACGGAGCTGTGGCTGCCGGTGCTGACGGCGACGCTGACGATCATCGCGGCGTTTCTGCCGATGCTGATCATCAGCGGGGCGGTGGGCGAGTTCATCCGGGCCTTGCCGGTGGCGGTGGCGGTGGCGCTGGCGTGCTCCTACGCGGTGGCGATGCTGGTGACGCCGTGGCTGTGCCGGTATTTCATCCGGCGGGGGCTGCATCCGCCGGAGGAGGCGGGGCGGAAGCGGCGGTTCAGCGCGATTGATTTCATGCAGGCGGGCTACTACCGGGTGATCCGGGCGGCGATGCGGAACAAGGCGGCGACGCTGGCGGGCGGGGCGGCGGTGTTCGCGCTGGGGCTGGGGCTGCTGGCGTTTGCGGTGCCGCAGCGGTTCTTTCCGACGGCGGAGCGGAATCAGTTCGTGATTCATCTGTGGCTGCCGGAGGGTTCGCGGCTGGAAAAGACCGACGCGGTGGTGCGGCGCGTGGAGGAGCATCTGCGAAAGGAGCCGCTGGTGACGAGCTTTGCGTCGTTCGTGGGGGATTCGGCGCCGCGGTTTTACTACAACGTGGATCCGGAATTTCCGGCGCGGAATTACGCGCAGATGGTGGTGAACACGCGGAGCGCGGAGGACACGCCGCCGCTGGTGTTCCGGCTGCGGCGGGAGCTGGGGCGGGTGGCTCCGGAGGCGCTGGTGATCGTGCGGGAGCTGGAGCAGGGGACGGTGATGAAGGCTCCGGTGGAGGCGCGGATCGTTTCGACGCGGGACGGTCCCGAGGACCTGAAGCGGCTGCGGGCGCTGGGCGAGCAGGCCGGGGCGGTGCTGCGGCGGACGCCGGGCGCCGAGTATGTGTACGACGATTTCCACGAGGACGCGCCGGAGCTGTCGCTGCGGGTGAACGAGGAGGTGGCCAACCGGCTGGGCTTCAGCAATGCGCTGCTGGCGCTCCAGATGGCCGGGGGCTTCAGCGGGCTGCCGGTGACGACTTTCTGGGAAGGCGACCGCGACGTGCCGGTGGTGCTGCGGCTGGATGAGGAGTACCGGAGCCGGTACGAGGACGTGGAGGACGCCTACGTGGTGAGCGCGCTGACGGGGGCGCGGGTGCCGCTGCGGAGCGTGGCCGAGGTGGAGCCGGAGTGGCGGCCGAGCCGGATCGTGCGGCGCAACGGGCTGCGGACGCTGACGGTGATGGCGATTCCGGACGCGGCGCATCTGCCGTCGGAGATCCTGAAAGCGGCGAGAAAAGAGCTGGAAAAACTTCCTTTTCCGGAGGGATACCGGCTGGAATTCGGCGGAGAAATCGAGGGGCAGAATGAGACTTTTTCGGAAATGCACGTAGTGCTGGCGCTGAGCATCCTGTTCATTTTTCTGATCCTGCTGTTCCAGTTCCGCTCGCCGGTGGACGCGCTGGTGGTGATGATGTCGATTCCGCTGGCGCTGCCCGGGGCGGTGTTCGGGCTGATGGCGACGGGCAATCCGTTCAGCTTCACGGCGTTCCTGGGGATCATCAGCCTGTCGGGGGTGGTGGTGCGGAACGCGATCATCCTGGTGGACTTCATTCACGAGCGCCGGGCGGCGGGGGCGGACCTGGAGACGGCGGCGACGGAGGCGGGCGAGCGGAGGCTGCGGCCGATCTTCCTGACGACGGCGGCGGCGGCGGTGGGCGTGCTGCCGATGATCCTGAGCGGGTCGAGCCTGTGGTCGCCGCTGGCGAGCGCGATTGCGGTGGGGCTGATCTGCTCGATGTTCTTCACGCTGGTGGTGGCGCCGGTGCTGTTCGTGACGCTGAAGGGGCGGACGGGGCGGTGGCGGCCCTCGCCCGGGGCGACGCTGGCGCTGGCGCTGGCGGTGCTGCTGCCTGGCATGGCGCAGGGGGCTCCGCGGCGGATCCCGCTGGACGAGGCGGTGGAGCTGGCGCGGAAGCAGAACGCGATTCTGAAAATCCAGGCGCTGAAAATCCGCGAATCGGAGAAAAAGCGGGAGGCGGCGCGGACGCATTTCTTTCCGCGGCTTTCGAATGAATCGAGCCTGATTTACAACAGCCAATTGCAGAACGTGGCGATTCCGCGGGGCTTTCTGGGCGTGCTGCCGCCCCTGGGGCCGCTGCCGCCGGAAGACCTGCGGCTGTTGCAGGGGGCGAACACGTTCGGCCTGGCGATGACGACGCTGGGCCAGCCGGTGACGCAACTGGTGAAGATCCACGAGGGCGCGGCGGCGGCGGCGCAGGACGTGCGGATCGCCGAAGAGGAGCGGCGGCGGGCGGAGAACGAGGTCGTGCTGAAGGTGCGGGAGGCGTACCTGACGGCGCTGGTGCTGGAGCGGCGGCTGGAGGCGGCGCGGGCGCAGGCGGCGGCGGCGGAGGCGGCGCGCGCCGACGCGGCGCACGCGGTGGAGACGGGCGCGGCGCTGGAGGTGAAGCGGATGGAAGCCGACGCGCGGCTGCTGGAGGCGAAGAACCGGGCGCTGGGCCTGGAGATGCAGCTTGCCGACGTGAAGGCGGAGCTGGCGGACCTGATGGGACTGGAGCCGGACGAGGCGCTGGAGCTGGAGCCGGCGCCGTGGAGCGCTCCGCCGCTGCCGGCAGCGGAAGAGCTGACGGCGCAGGCGCTGGCGCGGCATCCGGAGGTGAAGGCGGCCGAGGCAGCCGTGGAGAAGGCGCGGCGCGGAGTGCGCGCGGCGCAGGCGGACTACATTCCGGAGATCAGCGTCTTTGCGACGCACGCGCAGCAGCGGGGCGTGCCGTTCCTGCCGTCGTCGAACGCGGCCGTGGGAGCGCGGCTGAGCTGGGAGATTTTCGACTGGGGCAGGAAGCGCGCGGCGGTGGGCGAGCGCGCGGCGCAGCTCGGGCAGGCGGAAGAGAACCTGCAGCGGGTGCGGAGCCGGGTGCGGATCGAAGTGGAGAAGGCGCGGCGCAAGGTGGAGCGGATGGAAGACCTGGTGCGCGTGGCCGAGCAGGCGCTGGCGGCGCGGCGCGAGGCGCTGCGGATCACAACGGACGCGGTGGAGGCGGGCGTGGCGGCTCCGGCGGAGCGGGAGCGGGCCCGCGCGGCGCTGGCCGAGGCCGAGGCGCAGGCCGAAGAGGCGCGCACGGGGCTGCGGCTGGCGTGGGCCGAGCTGGAGCGCGCGCTGGGCGGGTGAGCGCGCGGGGCTTGAATCGGAGGCAGGAATCTGAAATAACGGCAGGGCAGAACGGATACGAGGAGGTTCCATGCCCTGCTGCATGTCCCAGGTGAGCCGGCGCACGCTGCTGAAGGCGGGCGCGGCGCTGCCGCTGGCGGAGCCGCCCGCGGGCGGGCATCCGCTGGAACCCGGGGCGCGGCGCACGCTGCTCGTGCAACCGGTGCTGATCTACCAGATTTTTCAGCCGCGGCCGCAGACGAGCTGGCGGCCGTGGGGCGGGCTGTTCACGGAGAAGGAGGCGGCCGAGGAGCGGGCGCGCATCCGGCGCGAGCTGGAGGCGGTGGCGAAGCTGGCCGCCTATCCGGTGGAGTTTCTGCCGCTGCGCGACGTGCGGAGCGTGGAGGAAGGCAAGGCGGTGGCGGCGGGCGGGCACGACGTGCTGCTGATGTATCCGGCTTCCGGCAGCGTGCGGCTGCTGGAGAGCGTGGCGAAGCCGGAGACGCCGACGGTGATTTTCGTCAGGCACCGGTCGGGGCCGGTGTATGAGTGGTACGAGATCGTGCATCCGCGCTTCCTGCGCAAGACCGACGATGAGTGGGCGCAGCCGGGCGTGGGGCCGATGGACGTGGTGGTGGACGAGCCGGGCGACGTGGCATGGCGGCTGCGGGCGCTGGGCGGGCTGAAACACACGCAGGGGCGGCGGGTGCTGTGCGTGGGCGGGGCGTCCGGGTGGGCGGCCGGCGGGCAGCGGGCTCCGCGGCTGGCGCGGGAGCGGTTCGGGCTGGACCTGGCGGAGGTCTCTTACGACGAGCTGGGGCGGAGGCTGGCGGCGGCGCGCCGGGACGAGCGGCGGGTGCGGCAGGCGGCGCTCGAGGCCGGGCAGTATCTGGGCCGGAAGGGCGTGAAGCTGGAGACGAAGCGGGAGTATGTGGACAACGCGTTCCTGCTGACGGGCGTGCTGCGGGAGATGCTGCGCGAGGCCGGGGCGACGGCGCTGACGATCAATCATTGCATGTCGACGATCATGCCGATCGGGGAGACGACGGCGTGCCTGCCGCTGAGCCTGCTGAATGACGAGGGATATCAGGCGTTTTGCGAGTCGGATTTCGTGGTGATTCCCTCGGGAATTCTTTTGCAGGCGGTTTCGAACCTGCCGGTGTTTCTGAACGACCCGACGACGCCGCACCACGGCGTGGTGACGCTGGCGCACTGCACGGCGCCGCGGAAGCTGGACGGAAAGACGGAGGAGCCGGTGCGGCTGCTGACGCATTTCGAGAGCGATTACGGCGCGGCGCCGAAGGTGGAGATGCGGATCGGGCAGAAAGTGACGAACATCATTCCCGATTTCAGCTTCCGGAGGTGGGTGGGATTCGCGGGCGAGGTGGCGGCGAATCCGTTCCTGCCGATCTGCCGGTCGCAGATCGACGTGGGCTTCCGCTGCGACGCCTACGCGCTGGCCTCGGCGATGCGGGGGTTCCACTGGATGACCTGCTACGGGGACTGGCGGAAGGAAGTGGGCTACGCGCTGTCGAAGGCGGGCATCGAGTGGGTGGACATGACGGGGTGAGGGGCCGCGCCGTGCCGGCGGCCGGGCGCGGCGGCGGAAAGGGAGGCGGGCGGCGGGCCGGCGGGGGCGCCCCGCGGCGGCCCCGCCGGCGGCAGCGCCGTCCCTAGTGGTGGAACTCTTCGCGCGCCTTGTCGCTTTCGAATTCAATCTCTTTTCCGGATTTGATCGAAAGCATTTTCAGCACGCTCCGGTTGATTTCCTTGCCAAATTCCACCACGAGGCCCTGGGCCCTGCCCTGCTCGTCCGCGTACCCGATGGTGGCGAAATGCCGCCGCTTTTTCGACAGCAGCATGGGGAGGGCGGCGAGGCCGAGCGTGGTGGCGCCCCATCCGATGGTGGCCCCGATGCGGCGGCCCACTTTCTGGCCGTACTCGATGCTGGTGATGCTCGCATACGGCAGGCGGTAGGACCTGCCGGCGAAATGGAACACGGCGGCGTCGCCGGTCAGCTCGACGCGGCCTTCCGTGCCTTCCGGGACGTCCGTCCACATGCCGCCGAGGTAGCGGACTTCCCTGCTGCCGACTCCGGCAAGCGCAGCGGGCGCCGCCAACAGCAGCGGGAAGATGGTTCTGCGGGTCATGGAAATCACTTGCAGAAAGACCTCCTATGGCCTCAGCGTGCGGGAGCGGCAGGCTCACAGGATGAGCCGCCGCGGAAATTTTCCGATCCCGCGAGCGACGCTCAGGCCGCGGCTGGTCCGGCGCAGGCATCGGGCAGAATGACGGCGGCAACCGCGGGAGTGCGCAGACCGGGCGCCGGCGGAATGACGGAACCCGCCCGGGCGCGGGCCGATGCAGGGCAATTGCCGCCGGGGGCGGAGTGTCATTCCCCGCTGTCGGCGCCGCGCATCGAGCGCCAATCGAGCTCTTTCAGGAAGCGCGGATTTTCGCGCCACTTCTCGCTGACCTTGACGAAGAGCTCGAGGTAGACCTTCCTGCCGAGCACGGCTTCGAGCTCGAGCCGCGCCGCCGTGCCCGCCTCCTTGAGCCGCGCTCCCTGCGCGCCGAGCACGATCGCCTTCTGCCCGGGACGCTCGACGTGGACGGTGGCGAGGATGCGGAGCAGCTTTGGAGAATCCTCCCAGGCATCGATGGTGACGGCGACGGAATGGGGCACTTCTTCACGCGTCAGGTGGAGGATCTTTTCGCGGATGATCTCGGCGGCGAGGAACCGTTCGGGCTGATCGGTGAGATGATCGGCCGGATACCAGGCGGGACCTTCGGGCATCCGCTTCAGGATGGCCTCGCGCAGCTCGCCGAGGCCGTCGCCGGTGAGGGCGGAGATGGGGAGGTATTCCTCGAAGCTGTGCCACTGGCGGTACTGGTCGATGAGCGGCAGCAGCAGCGATTTCGGCCGCACGGCGTCCACCTTGTTGAAGACGGCGAGGGCAGGGGCGCCGCTCTTGCGGATGAGCTCCACGGTGCGCTCGTCGGCGGGCGAGACTTTGCGGGTGCTGTCGATGACGAGCAGGAGCAGGTCGCGATCCCTGAGGGCTTCGGCGACGGACTCCATCATCCAGCGGTTGTAAAGGGTGTCGGCGTCGTGGATGCCGGGCGTGTCGAGGAAGACGACCTGGGCCGAAGTTGTGGTCCAGACGCCCTGCACGAGGGTGCGCGTGGTCTGGGGCCGGTCACTGACGATGGCGAGCTTGGCGCCGACGAGGGCGTTGAGAAGGGTCGACTTGCCGGCGTTCGGGCGGCCGAGGATGGACACGAAGCCCGAAACAAATTTTTTCGATTCCGTTTTATGAGCCTTGCGCTTCACGATCCTGCTTCTCCTCCGGGGACTCCGAGGCGCGGATGCGGACGCGGTCGACGCGGTAGTCGTCCGAGGAAAGCACCTCGATGCGCAGCCCCTGCTGCTCGATCACCTCGCCGGGCTTCGGCACCGAGCCGTGCCACTCGCTGACGAGGCCGCCGACGGTGGTGGCCTCGACGTCGTCGCCGGGGCGGAAGCCGAAGTATTCGTGGAGATGGTCGAGGTCGAAGGCGCCGGAGACGGTGATGGAGCCGTCCTCGCCGCGCTCGACGTCGTGCTGGGGCTCGTGCTCGTCGCGGATTTCGCCGAAGACCTCCTCGACGAGATCCTCCATGGTGGCGAGGCCGGCGAGGCGGCCGTATTCGTCGACGACGTAGACGATGTGGATGCCGCGCTCCTGCATCTCGCGGAGCAGCGCGGCGACGGGCTTGGTCTCGGGCACGGCCTCGATGGGCCGCATGAGGTCGCGGATGGTCTTCGTGCGGCGCTGCTCCTCGTCGAGCTCGTAGAGGTCGCGCACGTGAACGAAGCCGATGATGCGGTCGATGGAGCCTTCGTAGACGGGGATGCGGGAGAACTGCTGCTCGCGGGCGAGGCGCCGCAGGTCGTCGAGCGAGGAGCTGACCTCGATGGCGACGATCTCGCGGCGCGGGGTCATGACTTCGCGGACGCGCTTGTCGCCGAAGGCGACGACGTTCTGGATGAGGCGCGAATCCTCGCGCTCGAGGATGCCCTCCTCTTCGCCGGCGGAGATGAGCGCTTCGATTTCCTCGGCGCCGGAGGAAGGCGCCTCTTCCTCTTCCGGCTGCCCGAGCTCGAAGAGCTTTTCGAGGAAGGCGAGGCTGGCCGTGACGGGGCGGAACAGGAGCGCGAGCAGCCGGTAGAGCGGGACGAGAGGCGACATCCAGCGTCCGGAGCTGCGCCGGCAGAGCGTCTGCGGAATCACGTAGGAGGCGGCGACCATGACCAGCCAGGCCGAGACGGCAGCCTCGAAGCGGGCGGTCCACGAGGCGCCGCCCGAAGCCATGACGAAGGCGGCGCCGCACAGCACGAGGAGCGTGTGCTTGATGAAAGAAAAAACAAAAGCGCCCTGTTCTGTTTCAAAGCCGAGCCGCGGCTGAAGCTCCTCCTTGAAGTGCGCGAGGGCGCGGGTTTCGCGGGTGCGCAGGCGCAGCGACTCGAGATAGAGGAGCTGGAGCGAGCCGACGGCGGCAAGCAGCGCCCCGAACAGGAGGGCGAGCAGGAACATCATCGCCGCGCTCCGCGCCCCGCCCTGCTGATGAGTCCGTGCGGCAGCCCGAGCCGCCGCCGCCACTTCTGCTCGGCGCGACGCATGCGCCCGCCGTCGGTCTCGTGGTCGTAGCCGAGCAGGTGGAGGAGGCCGTGCAGCAGCAGCACGCGGAGCTCGGTCTCCACCGGGTGGCCGAAGGCGGCGGCCTGGCGGCGGGCGTAAGGGAAGGCGATGGCAATGTCGCCGAGCGAGCCAAGTCCCTGGCCGGAGGGGAAGCTGAGCACATCGGTGGGGCGGTCCTCGCCGAGGAAACGCCGGTTGAGCTCCCGCACTTCGCGGTCCGTCGTGATGCGGCAGCAGAAGGGGCGTCCGGCGGCGACCTCCTGCCGGAGGCAGTGCGCGAAGTCCCGCAGGGCGGCCCGGTCCACGCCAGGCGTTGCGACAGCAAAGATCAGCAGCGGGTCTTCTTTCATGCCTGCGGGGCGGCCGAGTCCTCCTCGGCGCCCATGGGCGGCTGGTCCAGCCGCAGCGACATCTGCCGGCCCGGCCCCATCAGCTCATTGTATTGCTCGTAGGCGCGGACGATGCGCTGCACGAGCGGATTGCGCACGACGTCCCGCTGATCGAAGTAAACGACCTGGATGCCTTCGACGCCTTTCAGCACTTCGATGGCTTCGCTGAGGCCGCAGCGCTTGCCCGGGGGCAGGTCGATCTGGGTCAGGTCGCCGGTGACGACGGTCTTGGAGTTGAAGCCCTGGCGGGTGAGGAACATCTTCATCTGCTCGGCGGTGGAGTTCTGGGCTTCGTCGAGGATGATGAAGCTGTCGTTGAGCGTGCGGCCGCGCATGAAGGCGAGCGGCGCCACTTCGATGACGTTGCGCTCGAGGTATTTTTCGACGCGCTCGGTGTCGAGCATGTCGAACAGCGCGTCGTAGAGCGGGCGCAGGTAAGGATCCACCTTTTCCTGAATGGTGCCGGGCAGGAAGCCGAGCCGCTCGCCGGCTTCGACGGCGGGGCGAGTAAGGATGATGCGCGTCACCTGCTTGTTGAGCAGGGCCGAGACAGCCATGGCGACGGCGAGATAGGTCTTGCCGGTGCCCGCGGGGCCGATGCCAAAGACGAGGTCGTAACGCTCGATGGCATCGAGATAAGCGCGCTGGTTCGGCGTCTTGGGCACCAGCGATTTCTTGCCGAAGTTGCGCGCCCTGCCGCTTTCGAACAGCGAGCGGAGAGTGACGGAATCGTCCGCCGTGAGCACGCGCAGGTAGCTGTTGACGTCGCCGGCGGAAATCTTGTGGCCCGCTTCGGTGAGCCAGATGTAGTCCCGGACAATGCGCTCGGAGCGCGAGACGGCTTCCGGCTCTCCTTCTATTTCGAAAGCGTCAGCGGTGAGGCGGGTGGCGACCCCGAAGCTCGATTCCAGCAGACGGAGATTCTCGTCTTTGGTGCCGAAAAAGGTCTCAAGGCCGCGGATCAAAGGCAGGCGTACTTTCATGGGTTGAAAGCGACGCCGCCAGCAAGGGCCTGGGCCGTCATTCCAACTTCAATATAGCACGGAGGCGCCGGGGGAGAGCCCCTGAGGATCAACTGGTGAGCGTGGCCAGCCCCATCACGCCCATGTGCTTCTGCATGCGGCTGCGGAGCTCGAGGCGCGCCCGCAGCAGCCGGCTTTTCGCCGCGGCGACCGAGATGCCAAGCATCTGGCTGATCTCCTCCATGGGGCGCTCCTCCACGTCGCGCAGGATGAAGACCTGCCTTAACAGCGGCGGGATGCGGCGGATTTCGGTGTGCAGCACTTTGCCGAGCTCCTCGCGCCCCAAGGCCTGCTCGGGCGAAGCCTGCGCGTCCGGCAGGTCGAGCCGGATGTTGTCTTCCGCCGAGACGGGCTCGTCGATGGAGACATGGCGGGCCCGGCGCTCCTTGCGGAGCCGCATCAGGCACTGGTTCACGACGATGCGTGAGAGCCAGGTGGAGAATTTTGCGTCCTGCTGGAACTGGCCGATGTGTTCAAAGGCCTTCCAGAGCGCGTTCTGCACCTCGTCTTCGGCGTCGTCGGCATTCTTGAGGATGCTGACGGCGAGCCTGCGGCAGGTGGCGGAATGCCTGTCGATCAGCTCGGCAAACGCCTCGTTGTCGCCCTGCTGAGCCAGCACGACAAGATCGGGATCTTCCATGCGGCTGTATCGGGTGTCGGGCTTGGGCATACGGGTTCTCCCCTCTACTGACGCTTCCAGTTTAGGTGGATACTGAAAATCATTCAAGCTATCTTGAAAACGCGGTTCATTATTGATAAAACTACTGACAGGAGTTTTAATGGAGCTAAAACAACCTGCTGCGGAACCCTCCGAGACCGGTCCCGAGACCATTCAGCGGGTCCTGTCGGCGTATGAGATCGGGGCCAAGCTGCGGCGCCTGCGGCTGCGCAAGAAGCTGGGGCTGGTGGATCTGGGGCGGCACACGGGGCTTTCCGCCTCGCTGCTGTCGCAGATCGAGAACGGGAGGCTGGTGCCCACGCTGCCGACGCTGGCGCGGATCGCGATGGTGTTTGACGTGGGGCTGGACTACTTTTTCAGCGAGCGGCGCAAGCGGGGACTGTTTTCGGTGGTCCGCGCCGGAGAACGGATGCGCTTTCCGGACCGTCCGGATTCGCCGTCGCCGGCATACTGGTTCGAGGTGCTGGCTTTTTCCGCGCAGGAGAAGTCGATGCAGGCGTATCTGGCGGAGTTCGAGCCGCGGCAGCCGGCGCAGGTGTCGGATCATGTGCACGACGGGGCGGAGTTCCTCCTGGTGCTGGAGGGCGAGCTCGCCATCCGCTACGACGATGAGGAGACGGTGCTGAAGGAGGGCGACAGCGTCTATTTCGACGCGTCGCATCCTCACGCATACCGCTCCGCCGGACCGGGCAGGGCGAAGGCGGTGGTGGTGACGACGCCGCCGCGGCTGTAGGCGGGGCTGAGCGTCCCGGTTTCAGTGTTATGCTGGCGGATGGCCGCCTCTGCGGCCGAGATCTTTTCAAGGAGACCAAAGCCCCTTATGAAACGCATGCGTCTTTTGCTGCCGGCCCTTGCCGCTGCGGTGACGTTCCTCGCCGCCAATGCGCTGGCGACGGTGGAGATGAGCAAGAAGGAAAAGAAGCCCTGCACGACCTGCCACGAGAAGGGCAAGCCGACCAAGGAGAACCCGCTGCTGAACGAGATCGGCAAATACTACAAGCAGAAGGGCACGCTGGAAGGCGCTCCCAAGAAGTAAGTCCTGCCTGGCGCTCTGAGGGGCGGAGCGAGGGGATCCGCCCCGCGGTCTGCTGGCCGGCGGCGCCGCTGCGCGGGCGGGCGGGGATTGCCGTGCGGCCCTGGGGGTAGATGGTGCGAACGGCTGCCGTGCGCGGGCCGGCGAGGGCCGGGCCTGCTGACGCGGATGCGCCCGGGCGGCCCATGTGGGAGAACGCGCTGGAGCGCGCCTTCTTTTCACCCCGCTTTCATCTGCGCCGGATACAATCGGGAGTGCGATGCCACTGATCGCTCCTCAGGGTCTTTCCCGCCGTTCCTTTTCGCTTGCGCTGGCTGCGTCGGCGGCGGTGCTGCGCGCCAACGAG
>JANWVO010000049.1 GCA_025056865.1 Bryobacteraceae bacterium | reverse complement strand
AATCCGGAGGACACGCGGCCGCCGGGCGGAAGGCGCGGGCAAAAGAACGCGGGGGATGCGTGGGGAGTCCGCGGTTGCCTCGGGCGGAAGACACGCGCAAAAAGACGTGGGGGATTTGTGGGGAGTCCGCGGTTGCCCCGGGCGGAAGGCGCGGGGGAGGAACGCAGAGCGGCGGTGGGGGCGGGTAAGAGAAAACAGCGGGCGGGCTCCGCGGGGGAGCCCGCCCGTGAGCGATCCGTCAGAAACGGATGCGGAGCCGCAGCTCCACCTGACGGGGGTCGAACGTTTGGGAGGCGTCGATGGTGCCGAAGTTGGAGTTGGTACCCATGCCGACCTCGAGGCCGCGGGAGGGGTCGCGGGTGGGCTGGAGGGCGCCGAGGCTGACGCTCCGCATGCGGGGGCGGAACTGGACGTTGTTGAGGGCGTTGGTGGCTTCGGCCGACAGCAGGAACTCGACGCGCTCCCTGACCTTGAAGTTCTTTTCGATGCTGAGGTTGAGGTTTTCGCGGCCGGGTCCGGTGATGTCGGCGTAGTTGGTGGCCGCCGTGCCCCACCACATCATGTCGAGGATGGTGTTGCCGTTGGCGGCGGTAGTGGTGGCGCCGCGGAAGGCGCCGAGGTTGTATTTGAGGAAGCAGAAGGCGCAGGGAGTGATGCGCTGGCCGTTGGGGAGGGTGACGGTGGTGCGGCCGTCGTACCAGCGCTGGAGCTCCTTCGGCACCTCGGCGGGCGCGCCCTCGATGCGGAAGGGGCGGCCGTTGATGGAGTTGGTATTGCCGCCGCCGATGTTGTTGGGCGTGCCGGTCTGGGCGAGGTAGAAGCCGCTGACTTTCCAGCCGCCGATGACGGCGTTGAGCAAGCCGGAGCCGGGCGCCCACCGTTTGCCGTGGCCGAAGGGCAGCTCGTAGACCCAGGTGGCGACGAAGCGGTGGCGGATGTCATGGTCGCTGAAGCGCTGGTTGTTGCGGAGGTTGCGGCGGTCGAGATCGCTGGGGATGTTGCCGACAGCCTCCGAGCCGCCGTTGAGCTGCATTTCGCCCTGCACCCAGTCGAGGGCCTTGCTCCAGGTGTAGTGGGTGTTGATGAGGAAGCCGTTGGAGAACTGGCGGTTGAGGGCGAGGGTGAGGCCGTGGTAGTTGTTCCAGCCGATGGGGGCGACCTGCGCGTAGTTGCCGAGCAGCGGCCAGAGGTTGTAGACGAGTTCGCGGTTGACGGTGCGGCCGTTCCAGGGCGACTGGAAGGCGTTGAGCTCGCCGGTGGCGGGCTGGAAGGGGTTGGGCACCTGGATGTTGCGCGGGTCGCTGGTGCCGTTGTTGGCGATCCACTCCTGGCGGAACATCTGGATGGCGGCGTCGGGGTAGAACTGGCGGCTGTTGAACGGCAGCCGGGAGTAAGGGAGGCGGTAGCCGCGCAGCCCGTTGTAGGTGGCCGACACCTGGTAGCGGTTGAAGAGGCGGGTTTCGATGGCGGCGTTCCACTGCTGGAGGCGTCCGGTCTTGTAGTCGTCGCGGACGAAGGTCATGTAGCCGGCGCCGTAGAGGCGCGGGTCGTCGGGGTTGGCGCCGATGGGGGTGACGATGCGGTTGACGGCCTGGTCATAGAACCTGCCGACGGGGACGCCGCTGGGCGAGGGTCCGTAGGGGGTGTTGATGGTGTAGGGGGTGAAGGCGGACATGTTGTAGTGGCCGGGACCGCCGTTGAAGCCGGTGTTGGAGGGGATGGTGGACAGGCCGTAGCCGGCGCGGAAGACGAGGTCCTGGCGGATGCGGTAGGCGAGGCCGAGCCGCGGCTGGAATTCGAGCGAGTTGTTGGTCCAGTAGTTGCGGCTGAGGCCCTGGGCGCCGGGGAAGAGCCACCTGCCGAGCGAGCCCCAACGGTTGGTTTCGTCGAGATCGACGGGCATGAGGCGGTTGAAGCGCTCGGTGGGGCCGGGCTGCTGGTCGAAGCGGAGGCCGAGGTTGAGGGTGAGGCGGTTGGTGACGCGCCAATCGTTCTGGGAGTAGAGGGCCCAGTATTTGGCGGAGAGGGCGGGCTGGAGGGCGAAGCCGGGCTGGATGAAGATGTCGCCGAAGCCGAGCAGGAGGGAGGCGCCGCCGTGGCCGGTGCGGTCGGCGGTGAGGGCGTCGCTGGGGTCGCCGCTGGCGTTGACGGTGGCGCGGGTGTAATTGGGGCTGGTGCGGATGGCGAACGGGAAGGCGTTATCGGTGAAATTGGCCAGCGAATTGCGGTATTCTCCGCCGAATTTGAAGGTCCATTTGCCGGCCATTTTGGTGAAATTGACGTTGGTAATCCAGTTGGACTGCTTTTCGATCTTGAAGAGGTAGGAGGTATTGGAGAGGGCGCTCCAGTAGTTGATGCCGTCGGAGACGTGGGGGACGCCGCCGAAGGGGACGGCGAGGGCCTGGATCTCGGCGGGGACGCGCATTTCGTTGTAGAGGGAGGGGTTCACGGAGCCGGCGAGGTTGCGCGTGTCGACGCGGTTGAAGCCGAGGCGGGCGTCGACGACGAAGGAGGGCGACAGCACCCAGGTGTCGCCGATGGAGACGTAGGGATTGCGGTCGCGGTTGACGCGGCCGACGAATTCGGGCTGGCTATAGAAGGGGTTGTCAGGCCCCCAGCCGGATTCGGTGCTGATGTCGCCGAAGCTGAAGCCGCCGGTGACATAGATGTTGTGGGCGCCGGCGCGGTGGTCGAGGCGGCTGTTGAAGTTGTTGCGGCGGAACTGCTGGGGGAAGCGGGCCTGGTAGTTGTTGAGCAGGAAGCGCGGCTCGAGGGGGCTGATGTTGGGCAGGGGGTAGCTGTTGACGAGGAAGCGCCCGGCGGGGTCGAGGCGGTCCTGGGGGATGACGGAGTTGGCGAAGGGGGTGCGGACGTAGCGGCCGCCCTCGAAGCGGACGGAGAGGGGATCGTAGAGGAGGAGCGGAGCGGGCGTGCCGCCGACGTTGGCGACGCTCTGGCTGAAGTCGCCGCGGCGCTCGGCGGCGGTGGGGACGGTGCGGATGTAGTCGACGGCGCGGTTGAACTGGAGACGCTCGAAGCTGCCGAAGATGAAGGTGCGGTCCTTGCCGTTGTAGAGCTTCGGGATCACGAGCGGGCCGCCGGCGGTGCCGCCGTAGAGATGGGACTTGAAGGCGGGGCGGCGGGAGAGCGGGTTTTCGGCGCCGAGCATGTTGCGGTAGAAGGTGTTGGCGTTGAGGGCGTCGTTGCGGACGCGGTAGAAGCCGGACATGTGGAGCTCGTTGGTGCCGCTCTTGGTGATGACCTGGACGACGCTCTGGCCGCGGCCGTATTCGGCGGAGTAGTTGTTGGCCTGGAGGCGGACCTCCTGGATGCCTTCAGTGTTGGGCAGGACGGTGGCTTCGTTCCAGCCGTGGCCGAGGACGCTGATGCCGTCGACCTGGATGTCGTTGGAGAAGGTGTCGCCGCCGTTGACGGAGAAGGCGGAGAAGCTGCGGCGGCCTTCGGCGCCGATGCCGAAGCCGTAGGTGCTGGTGGAGTCGTTGAAGCGGGAGTGGGTCTGCACCTGCGGCTGGAGCTGGATGTAGAACAGCGGGTTGTTCTGGATGTTGGGGATGGACTTGATGACGGCCTCGCTGACGGCGCTCTGGACGACGGCGGTGTCGGTCTGGAGGGTGGCCGCGGAGGCTTCGACGGTGACGGTGGTTTCCACCTGGCCGACTTCGAGGGTGATGTCGACGCGGACGGTGGAAGCGGTCTCAAGCGGGACGTTGGAGCGGGTGACGGTCTTGAAGCCGGGCTTTTTCACCGTGACCGAATAGATGCCGGCAGGCAGGTAGGGCACGGTGTACTGGCCGGCCTCGTTGGTGCGGAAGTCGTAAGAGATGTTGGTATTCTGCTCGCGCACCGTGACATCAGCGGCGGGCACGGCGGCCCCGGTGGAATCGAGGACGGTGCCGACGATGGTGCCGGAGCGGAGCTGGGCGTGGATCCGGGGCAGCAGCAGCAGGGCGGCTGCCAGAACAGCAAGCGTTAACCTTCTCATTGAGCGATCTCCCCTGAAAGGATTGAACTCCCGTATGTGCTTCCCGCCTGTTCCAGGAGTTCCTGGCCGGATTCGGGAAGCGAAATCAGATCTTCGGCGATGTGCAGCGCGAGTTCGCGGTCGGCTTCGGCGAGGCCCGGGCCGGCATCGGGGCCGGATTCCGCAAGGATGGTGGCGGCGGCGTAGGCCGCGGCGACGGCGCGCTGGTAGGGCTGGAGGCAGGTCTGGATGGCTTCGGCGATGCCGAGGATGGCGTCGGCGCAGAGGATGCGGGACAGCGGTCCGGACGGCGGCGGGGCGGGGGCGCGCGGGAGCTCGCCGCGGCGGAGCGCGAGGCAGTCCGCGATGGCATCGGCGGGGGTGCCGCAGGCGCGCCAGAGATCGGCGGCGGCGAAGAGGCCGGGTTGGCAGGGCCACGTGGCGGCGAGCGAGACAGGGCAGCCGCGGATCGCCTTGACGAAGAGGGATTCCCATGCAGCCGGCGGGGTGGGGCCGGCGGCGCCGGATTCGAAGGAAGCGAGCGTCGGAACGGCGCAGACGGCCAGGGCGACGGCGCAAAGCGGTTCGGGCGCGGCGCGGCGGGCGCGGGCGGCGGCGATCTCGCGGATGAAGGGCGCGGCGCAGCAGCCGCCGAGAGCGGCGGGCTCCGGCTGGAGCCACCGGACGGCTTCTGCCGAGAGGGCGGCGGCCTGCGGGGCAGCGAGCATGGCGAGGGAGGCGAGGATGCCGCGGAGGTCGGCGGCGGGGAGGGCGCGCCGGAAGAGGGCGAGGCCGGCTGGGGCTTCGAGGGTCAGGATGTCGGCCCCGGCGCGGGCGGCGGCGCGGAGATCCATTTCGCTGGCCGGCAGCGCGATGCTGACGGCGGCGGGAAGGCCGGCGTGGCGGGAAAAGCGGTGGCGGAGCTCGAGCAGGCCCTCGAGGAGGCCGGGCCGGAGGGCGGGCGCGGGATGGGCGGTGAGGTCGAGGGTGAGGACGATGCCATCGATGCGCCCGGCGGCGGATTCGAGCAGATGGCGCGCGGCCTCGAGGCAGCGGGCGTCCGCGGCGGGCGAGGACGGGTCGTAGGGCAGAAGGAACTCGGGATAGGCGGCTCCGGCGCCGAGGACGAGGCCGCAGGGCAGCCGGACGGGGGCGGCCCGCTGGATGACGGCCCCGTTCTGCCGCGCGGCACGGCCCCCTGTAAGGAGAGTCTCGCCGCCGGCAGGCGGGCTGGGCGGAGTCCGGGGCTGGAGCTTCTGCGCCACCACGGGGGAGTATGGATTGAGCGGACGGGCCGATCCAAGCGAGAAACGGTTATTACCGGGCTAACTTTTTGCAAAAAGGGGGCTTGCAGCAGGTTAAAAGACGCCGATAGAACTGTTAAAACTGCGGCAGGTCGGCTAGAATCAGGTACGAGGGGTGCCCATGGGAACGTCCGCAAGGACGGGCAGCGAAGCGAAGCCGGAGTCGGCGCGGACGCCGCCGGCGCCAACGGTGGAGCAGATCCTGGCGCATCTGGAGCAGGTGCTGGCGAGTCCTGTCTTCCGGACGAGCCGGCGGTGCCAGGACCTGCTGCGGTATGTGGTGGAGAACGCGGCGCTGGGGCGCACGGACCGGCTGAAAGAACGGACGATCGGGGTGGAGGTGTTTTCGCGCCCGGCGGAGTACGAGCCGTCGGAAGACGCGATCGTGCGGGTGAACGCCAACGAGGTCCGGAAGCGGCTGGCGAAGTATTATCTGGATGCGGGGCGGGAGGGGGTATGGATCGAGCTGCCGCCCGGGTCGTATGTGCCGGAATTCCATGTGGGTCCTCCGGCGGGCGCGGCCCCCGCGCCGGCGGCGGCGGAGGCAGCCGCGGCGAAGACGGAGACCGCGGAGAGGCGGGCGGCATGGAAGCGGCCGCGGGTGCTGGCGTTGGCCGGGCTGGCGGCGGCGGGCGCATTGGCGGCGGTGTGGGCGTGGAAGCCGCGGGACCCGATGGAGGAATTCTGGGCTCCGGTGTTCCGGGAGAGCCGGCCGCCGCTGGTGTGCGTGCCGATCGGGAACGCGAACCTGCTTTCCTACCGGTTGCAGGACGAGCTGTTGCGGCAGCGGCCGCCGTTCAGCCAGCCGGTGGTGGCCCAACCGGGGGAGATCGAGATCCTTCCGGAGCAGGCGATGAACAGCACGACGGCGCACGCCGTGCTGGGGGTGGCGCTGTTCATTCAGCGGCATGGGCCGACGCCGGAGATCCGGTTCAGCTCGCAACTGGCGACCGAGGAGCTGCGGGAGCGGCCGCTGGTGCTGATTGGCGCCTTCAACAACCCGTGGACGCTGGAATTAAACCGGGAAATCCGCTTTATTTTCGAGCGGCAGGACGAAAATAACGAGACGATTTTCGCCGTGCAGGACCGGCAGAACCCGCAGCGGCGGTGGCGGGTGCGCCAGCAGCCGCGCTTCGGCTACGATTCGCCGGACGTCGATTATGCGATTGTGACGCGGGTTTTCGATCCGGCCAGCGGGAAGCCGATCGTTTCGGCGGCGGGGATCACGCAGCGGGGCACGCGGGCGGCGGCGGAGTTCATCACGCATGGCGTGTACTGGGAGGAGCTGGCGAAGTCCGCGCCGCGGGGCTGGCAGCGGATGAATCTCCAGGTGGTGTTGCAGACGAACGTGGTGAACCGCACGCCCAAGCCGCCGCGCGTGCTGGCGGTGCATTTCTGGCGGAGAGGGGCGGCCGAGCGGGAGTAGCGCCGGGCGGGAGGGCGCGCCGGGGACTGGCTACCAGACGTGCGAGGCGAGCACGGAAGCGGGCTGGTGGGAACCGGCGACGATGTTGACGCGGAGCACGATCTGCACGTTGCGCTGCGGCCAGCCGCGGGGGAGCTGGCGGGCGACGTCGTTCCAGTAGCCGGGCTGCGAGAGGAAGTCGAGCGCAGCCTGGGTGCCGAACCGGGTGAGTCCGGCGGCGAACAGGCGCGGACCCTGCCGGCTGGTGGGCTGGAGGCGGGTGATGAGGGCGTAGTCGAGGCGGGGCGTTTTGGGGTTCTCTTCCGGGACGGACCACAAGCGGCCGGGGGTCTGGGTGTCGACGATGGCAAGGCCGGGCCGCAGGCGCTCGAAGCGGAAACGCAGCTCGGCGTGTTCGCGGATGGTCCACTCATTGGAGAAGGCTCCCACGAAGAGGATGGGGGCGAGGCGCAGCTCGTCGGCGGAGAGTTCGAGGCCGGGGCGGAAATCGATGCGTTTCTGGTGTCGCTGGCAGAACTGGGAGATTTCGACGAGGCCGCGGAAGTGGGCGAGCGAGATGAATTCGTTGCGGACGAGGGAGATGTCGGATGCCGGCAGGGTGACTTCCCTGCCCGGCGGCGTGGCGGCGACGATCTTTGCCGCCGCCGGGCTGACGCGCAGCAGCTCGCTGGCTCCGAGGCTGACGAGGAGCGGCGATTCGGCGGCGAGCAGGGGCTGCCAGAACTGCTGAAGGGCGCCAGGCCTGGGCCAGAAGGAAAGGAGCGCAAGGGCGGCGGCCAAAAGGCCGCAGCCGAGAGCGGCGAGCCGGTGGGCGCGGCTCCATGCGGCGATGCGGCGCGCCGGGGCGGCGACCGTCTGCGGCAGCGTGGCAGGTTCCGCGGGTTCGGCGAGATGGAACTGCGGGACGTAGGTTCCCGGAGGAAGAACGATGCGGACGCCCTCGGTGGCGCCCAACTCCTCGTAGGCCTGGGCGAGGCGCTTGCGGACTTCGTTGGCCTTGACCCGGACGATGGGGTCTTCGGCTGTGTCATACGCGGTTTGCCGGCCGAACAACTGCACGCCGATGAGGCGTTCCTTGAGCTGGTCGCGCCTGCCGGAGAGGGCGAGCTCGACGGTGTGGGAGAGGAATTCCTGGCAGCGGGGGCTGTTGCGGAAGGCAGAGGAGCGAAGCAGGGTCCCGAGGTGAGCGCGGATCTTCCGCGCCTCTTCTTCGGTGAGCGCGCCGTCAGGCGGCAGAGGCCGCCATTTTCCCTCGAGCGGCTCCACGATGCGGTCTCCGAGGCCAGTGTAACAGGTAACGGGGGGCATGTTACGTACGGGTGAAATGGGCCGCAACGGACTGGGCTGAGGAGGGTTGCGGGCACCGCTACGGTACGAAGCCTGCCCGAGGGGGGCAGGAATCGCCCAACATGGCGTTGGACGACAGGAGGTTGCATGCAACGGCGAATTCTGACCGTGGCGGTTCTGCTTGGGGTGCTGGCAGCGGCGGCTGCCGGGCAGGAGACGCGCTCGCAACTGGCAGGGACGGTGACGGACCCGACGGGCGCGGCGGTGCCGGGGGCGAGCGTGACGATTACCAACGTGAACACGAACACGGCGGTGCGGCTGGAGACGAACTCGACGGGCTACTACGAGGCGAACCTGCTGCTGCCGGGCGAGTATGTGGTGGAGGTGGAAGCGGCGGGCTTCAAGCGGCTGACGCGGCGGGGCATCGTGCTGGCCGCCGGGACGCGGGTGACGGTGGATCTGGGGCTGGAGATCGGGCCGCAGGTGGAGAGCGTGCAGGTGACAGCCGAGGCTCCGCTGCTGGACCTGAGTTCGGTGTCGTCCGGCACGACGCTGGACAACCGGACGATCATGTCGCTGCCGGTGATGATCAACAACGTGGCGCTGCTGGCGCGGTACGCGCCGGGCACGCAGACGAGCGGGGTGAACAGCCGGCTGGGGCTGCAATCGATCATCGGGGCGACCGACGTGACGGTGGCGGGGGGCGTGGGCGGCAATGATTACGTGATCGACGGCGTGCCGAACAACACTTCGAGCCGTCGTCCGGCGCAGCTTCCGTTCGCCGACACCGTGCAGGAGATGCGGGTGGAGACGTCGAATTTCGACGCGAGCGTGGGGCACACGACGGGGATCACGATCGCGATGCTGTCGAAGACGGGCACCAACGAGCTGCACGGCACGGCGACGCACACGCACTGGCAGCAGCGGTGGAACGGCTCCGGATTCTTCGTCAAGCAGCAGTACTACCGGGCGATCGCGCAGGCGGAGGCGGCGGGCGACCTGGCGAGGGCGGCGGAGCTGCGCTCGCAGGACATTCAGCCTTCGGGCCGTTCGAACAACTCGGCGGTAACGCTGAGCGGGCCGGTGGTGCTGCCGAAGATCTACAACGGCAGGAACCGGCTGTTCTTCTTCGCGGGCTTCAACGCATCGCTGGACCGGCGCAGCGAGACGACGAGCGCGATCACGTACACGATTCCGACGATGGACGCGCGGCGGGGGGACTTCTCTTCCCTGCTGAACGTGAACGCGGGGCTGTATCAGATCTACGACCCGCTGACGGTGCGGCGGGACCCGGCGCGGCCGAACAACTTCGTGCGCGACCCGCTGCCGGGCAACATCCTGCCGCCGTCGCGGATCGTGAATCCGATGTACCGGTTTTATGCCGAGAAGGTGCTGCCCGTTCCGAACAACGACCCGCTGGATCCCAAGCGCGAGCCGCTGAACAACTACCTGGCGGTGGGCACACCGAACCTGTTTGACTACTACGCGCAGAACCTGCGGTTCGATTATCAGCCTGGCGACCGGCACCGGTTCTTCCTGCGCTGGCTGCGCAGCACGTTCCAGCAGGACCGGCAGGACTGGACCTATTCGACGATGCGCGGGCTGCAAACCAGCGGGCTGAGCCGGCGCAACCTCGGCGGCAGCTTCGACTGGGTGTGGGTGCCGACCGCCGCGACGACGCTGGACACGGCATTCGCCATCAACACCTTCGTCGAAGGCGACCGCATCTCGACGCCGCTGAAGTTCAAGCCTTCCGATGTGGGCCTGCCGAAATACATGGACGAGCGGGCGGGCGACCAGCATATTCTGCCGATGGTGAGCGCGGCGGGGTATGCGTCGATGAGCCAGCTCTATCCGGCTCCGGTGCGCACGACGCAGGCTTCGGCGCAGACGCGGCTGTCGCACGTCGTGGGGCGGCACTCCCTCCAGGCGGGCGGCGGCGTGCGCGACCACCTGCGCACGGGCGGAGGCGGAGGCAACACGTCCGGCGTGTTCAACTTCGGCAACACTTACACGCGCAAGTACGATGACACGCTGCAACCGGCGGGGAACCTGGGCCATAGCTGGGCGGCATTCATGATGGGCCTGGGAAGCTGGTCGGTGGCGAAGAACGCGACGTATGCGACGCGCAACAAGGCATGGTCGGCGTTCGTGCAGGACAACTGGCGCTTCACGGACCGGCTGACGCTGAATCTGGGGCTGCGGCTCGAGCGAGAACTCGGCATTGTGGAGCGCTACAACCGGGTGCTGGGTTTCCTCGATCCGAACGTCCGGCTGCCGATCTCCGAGATTGCGGAGAGGGCCTATGCGGCGAGACCCGTTCCGGAGGTCCCGTCCCTGCGGGTGCAGGGCGGCGCGGTGTATCTGGGCGCGGAGGGCGCGCCGCGCGAGCACCTGAAGCCGGAGTGGATGTGGATGCCGCGGCTGAGCGCCGCCTACCGGCTGAGCCGCAATACGGTGCTGCGCGGCGGCTACGGGCTGTTCTACGACACGCTGAACGCGCTGAACTACACGCCGAACCAGTACGGCTACAGCCGCAGCACGTTCCCGGTGCTGACGAACGATTTCGGCGTGAACTGGCTGATTGGCGATCCGCGCGCGGGGATCGCGCCGACGACGGATCCGTTCCCGGTGCGCTTCGACGGCACGCGCTTCGACGAGCCCTTCGGCAGCGCGCTGGGCGCCATGGCCATCGCCGGGCAGGGGCTGAACTTCACCGCGTACGACAACCGGCGCGCGCGGCAGCAGCGGTGGCGTTTCGGCATTCAGCAGCAGATTGGCGTGAATCATGTGGTGGAGGTGGCCTACGCGGGGTCGTACTCGGACCGCGTGTACGTCAGCAGGCCGCTGAATCCGGTGCCGGAGGCGTACTGGGCCGACGGGCTGGTGCGCAACGACGCCGTGGCGTCGCGCCTGAACGCCAACGTGACGAATCCGTTCGCGCTGGCGAATTTCGAGAGCCTGCGGCAGAATCCCGTGTTGTATCAATATTTGAGCAGTCAGGGATTTTTCACGAGCCCGACGATCCGGGTTTCGCAGCTTGTGCGGCCCTTCCCGCACCTGGGCTCGCTGAACAACCAGGACGCGAGCGTGGGCGAAGTGCGCAGCGACGCGCTGGAGGTGAGCTTCACGCGGCGGTTCGCCAGGGGCTTCAACGCGCAGGTGGCCTACACGGCGATGGACATCCGCGAGGCGGACATCTACCTGAACGAGTTTGACGCGGCTCCGTCGTGGCGCAAGAGCAACGACGGCCGTCCGCACCGCTTCACGGCGATGACGGTGATCGAATTCCCGTTCGGGCGCGGGAAGCGCTGGCTGAACTCGGGCTGGGCGCACCATGTGGCGGGCGGGTGGCAACTGTCAGTGATCTACGAGTACCAGCCGGGGCCGCTGATCGATTTCGGCAACCTGTTCTACTACGGCACGAGCCTGGAGGACATCAAGAAGGGGCCGCGGACGCTGGACCGGTGGTTCAACACGGACAACTTCGAGCGCGTGGCGGCGCGGGGGCCGGCGTCGTATCACAAGCGGGTGTTCCCGACGCGGATTGACGGGCTGCGGCGCGACTCGACGAACCAGTGGAATGCGAACATCCAGAAAGAATTCCGCCTGTGGGAGCGCGCCGCGCTGCAACTGCGGCTGGACGCGCTGAACGTGTTCAACCGCTCGCAGTTCGACTCGCCGAACACGAACCCGTATTCTACGGACTTCGGACGCGTCACTGCGCAGACGGGCGCGATCAACCGGTTCCTGCAAATCCAGGGGCGCATCCAGTTCTGAAGCCGCGGGCCGATGCAGATGACGAGAAGGCAGGCGCTGGCATGGCTGGCCGGCGCGGGCCCGTGCGCGGCGCGGTCCGGCAGGGAGCATGCGCTGGCGGAGGCGGAGCCCCGCCTGCGGGCCGCGCCGCCGGAGGCGCTGCGCGCGGGCTGGAGCGTGTTTCCGCTGGGGCCGGGAGAACGGCGCGGCGCGGCCCTGCACTGGAGAGAGGGCGCGGCGGGGCCGTCGCGGCTGCGTCTGACGGTGGCATTCGACGCGCGGGAGAACCTCCGCGTCATCGCGCGCACGCGGAAGACGCGCGCCGAGCTGGGATTTTTCGACATCCGGTTCGCGTATCCATTCCAGCCCTTCGACCTGGCGCTGAGCGCGCGGCAGGCGGAGCTGGCGTCGGCCGAAGGGGTGGAGCTGGTGATGAGCAGGGGCGAGGGTCCGCTGTGGGTGTTTGCGGACGCGCCAGCAGAGGCGCGGGAGTGGGTGGCTCCGCAGTTGCGGCGGGAGGCTGGGGCGGGGCTGGCCGATTTTGAACGCGCGCTGGAATCGGCGGGTTCGGCGCAGCCGTTCGGGTGGATGGAGGGATGCGTGATGGACGGGCTGGAGCAGCGGCGCGCGCGGCTGGGGCTGGAGGGGAGCGGCGGCGCGCTGGCGGCGCATCTCGGCATGTATTTCGATAGCGGCCAGACGCCGCGCGTGGCTCCGCATCTTGAGACGCCGGCGCGCCACGGAACCGAGGGGCTGCTGCCGTTCGCAGTGCTGGCGAAACACGATGCGGCGCATCCTTCTTTTGCGGGGATGCTGGCTTTCTGCGAACGCGCAGCCGCCGAACGGGGCGGCATCCTCCGCGACGGGGCGATGACGACGGCCGAGGGCTGTTACACGCTGGCCTATCCGCTGGCGGCGCTGGGCCGGGCGCGGGGGGAGCGGCGGCTGCGGGAGCTGGCGGTGAGGCAACTGCTGGACCGGATCGAGCTGCTGCCGCATGGGGGCGCGCTGTACCTGCGGGCATCGGAGGATGGGACGAGGACGTTCCGCAACTGGGCGCGGGGCGTGGCGTGGTTCGCGCTGGGGATCGTGCGGACGCTGGAGGAGCTGCCGGCGGAGGAGATCCCCGCGAAAGCGCGCGAAGCCTTCGTCTGGTGCGCCGGGCTGGCGTTGCGGTGGCAGAGTCCGCAGGGGCTGTGGCACTGTTTCCTGGACGACCCGGCGACAGGGGTGGAGACGTCGGGCTCGGCGGGGATCGCGGCGGCGCTGGCGTGCGGGGCGCGGTGGCTGTGCGAGCCGGAGAAGGCGCTGCGGGCGGCGCGGGCAGCACACGCGGAGCTGCTGCGGCGGCACCTGGTGGCGGGCGGGCTGCTCGGGGGCGTGTCGCAGGCCAACCGCGACGGGGAGCGGTTGCAGCGGGGCGGCTACCGCGTGATCGGGCAGTTCGGAATGGGACTGCTGGCGCAACTGGATGCAGCGCTGCGAGGCGCGGGGTGACGCTGGGGCGGGACGGGGCGGCGGGGCTGGAGCCGGCGACAGGAATCGAACCTGCGACCCCCTGATTACAAGTTAACTGATGCGTCGTAATCAGGTGGCATCCACTGTATCTGCTTGATATTGAAAGAGCAAGACTTGTCGTTTTTCGTTGTCAACGCTTGTAATCGCCTTTCGACGGCTGTAGAGTATACAAAGAGTATACAAAATTGCCGGTCAGGCGAAAATCAGGAGGCGCGATGCGACAGGATCAGGCAAGTCAGGCGAAGGTCATTCCGCTTCGCAAGCCGGGCACGCCGGCGGAGGAGGAGAAACAGAAGAAGGTGGTCGGGGCCACCCAGGCCGCCATCGACGGGCTGCCGGCCGGCAGCGGCGAGTGGAAAGTGAAGGGCGTGCTCGGCCTGGTTGTCTGGTGCGGTGCCCGCAAGCGCGCCTTCCGGCTGGTGCGGCGCGTCCACGGCCGGCTGGTGAAGCGCACGCTGGCGGCCGAATCGCTCGCCGAGGCGAAGCGCGAGGCCATCCGCGTCTGGAAGTCGCTGGTTCCGCCGCCGCCCGGCGCCGAACCCATTCCAACGCTGGCCGAAGCGCTCGAAGCCTACATTTCGAGCAAGAACCTGGCGGCCCGCACGCGCGAAGACTACGCCGCAACGATCCGCCGCTACCTTGCGGACTGGTTCGCACGCCCGCTCGATGCGCTGGCCGCTGACCGGGCGGGCTTTCGGAGGCGGATGCTGGAGGTCGAGCGCCGGCACGGCCGCGCCACGGCGGCGCTGCTGATCCGGACCTATCGGGCGATTCACAACTGGCACAGGAAGGTGCTGCCGGACCTGCCGGAATCGCCGACGACGGCCTGCGAGACGCCGCGGGTGAAGGCCCGCGACTGGGCGATGAGCGATGATGAGCTTCGCGCCTGGTGGAAGCGCGTGCGCACGCTGCCGGCGGTGAAGCGAGTCTGGTACCTGACCGCGCTGTTTACGGGCGCGCGGGCTGGTTCAGTCACTGCGCTCCGCTGGGAAGACATCGACCTGGAGCGCCGGCTGGTGCGTTTCCGCGTGGTGAAGGGCGACCGGCCGTATGTCATTCCTATGGCCGACCGGCTCGCTGCCGTTCTGGCCGATTATCGCGCGCGAGAGTGGATGGAGAACCGCGAGGGCTGGATCTTCCCTTCTCCGCTGCGCGGGGGTGAACCGCTACACGCGAGGATCAAGACTCGCGGCGTGGCGCCGCCGCACCGTCTCCGCCATTCGATGCGCACGCGCCTGGCCGAGGCCGGCGCGCCGCCGGACCTGGCGCGAGTGGCGCTAGGGCATTCCTTGGGCCAGAATGTCAGCGAGCGATACATAACGACTTCCCTTCTTGTCGAAGCCGTGCGGCCGTTCATCAATGACGTGGCCGAGAAATACGCCGAAATCCTCGGCTGGAATAGCTAAAATGCCGCGGCAAAAATCCCTGCGGTTTCTGAATCCGGCCGGATTGCGGAATGAACAGTACGAAGCATTTTTTTCCGTATTGCAGGACATTGCACCCGAACTTGTGAGCGATTTCTGGGCGAGGTGCTGGCCGCCCGTGCGCGATTGCGAGCCGGGCTTCGAGGCCGTGGCGGCGCACAATTCCGCGGATGGCTGGCTTCGCGGCGTGCGGTTGTTGGGGCCGGATGGCGCACCGCCTGCGTGGCTGCGCGATAATCTTGCGCTCGCGCTCGAGACTCGCGCGAAAATGCTGCGTATGTATGGTGACGATCCAGGCGAGAGGCTTTTCGGACTTGGCGCGTCTGGTGTTGTGACTCACGACCAGATTAGACGCATTTTCCCGGCTGCTATGCGCATGACATATGAGTTTATTGTCGAGCCGGCGCGCGGCCTGGCGGCCGAAAAGAAAAGAATTCTCGCAGCATTTGCGCGGTGGCTTGAAAATAGGATTGCGGAGCTGGCCGAGCGCGGCAGCCAGCCGGCGCCCAGCGAGGACGTCGAGCGGTTGGCGGTGAAAATGTGGGTTGCGGAATGGGTGAGGCGGACTACCGGGCGGCGGGTGGAGGCAGATGAACGGGCTGACCGGCGGACGCAGGCACTGCGCCAGGCGGCGGGTGGCTGGCTGGGTCTGTCTTTGCCGCCGGCGGGTGGACGCCCAAGAAAAGGTGCTAAGAAATAGCCTCATTTTTTAGCGTTGTTCTTTCATTCGTCATGCCGCATAAGGAAGGCATGACGAACGGAAATGGAAAGAGCCTCTGGCTGAAGGACGATGAAGTCGCGCGAATTCTCCGCTTGAACCCGGGAACCATTCGCAACTGGCGGATGCACGATGCCCGCGAAGGCAGGGGCGCCCCGGACAACCCGGGCCGCGGCGGGCTGATCTGGCGCCGATTTGGGCGCGCCGTCCGATATCTCGCAACTCCGCAACTGCTCGGACAGGTTGAGGCCGGCGATGTCGAGCGCCGCTGAACTCGCCGCGGCGCTGGGCGGCCGCTGCAGCGGCAAAGGCTGGGTGGCGCGCTGCCCGGCGCACGATGACCG
>JANWVO010000030.1 GCA_025056865.1 Bryobacteraceae bacterium | reverse complement strand
TTGATGGCGGTGATTTCCTCCGTCGAGAAGCCGGCGCGCCTCAGCCCGACGAGGTTCAGTCCCACGGGGCTGGCGTAGACGCCGCTGTAGAGGAAGAACGGGGGCAGGTCCTGGTTGACGCGGACGCCGCCGCCGATCATGGCGAGCCTTCCGATGCGGCAGAACTGATGGACGACGACGCAGCCGCTGATGAAGGCCTGGTCCTCGACGGTGACGTGGCCGGCGATGAGGGCGCAACTGGCAATGACGGTGCGGCTGCCGATGGAGGCGTTGTGGGCGATGTGGCCGCTGCTCATGATGAAGTTGTCGTCGCCGACGCGGGTGACGCTTTCCGGAGCGGTGCCGCGGCTGATGGTGAAGTGCTCGCGGATGCGGTTGCGCGAGCCGATGACGAGGTAGCTGCGCTCGCCGGTGAAGTTCCTGTCGAAGGGGTCTGTGCCGAGGGCGGCGCCGGCGCTGATTTCGTTGTCATCGCCGAGGGTGGTCCAGCGTTTGATGAAGACGTAAGGCTCGAGCAGGCAGCGGGCGCCGATGACGACGTCGCGCTCGATGACGCAGAACTCGCCGATGCGGGTCTGGGGGCCGATGACGGCGTCCGGATCCACCTTCGCCGTGGGCGCGACGTAGGCCGAGGGGTCGACAGGCATACACTGGGTATGATACCGGCGCGAGCCGGGCAGGGGAGGGCGGCATGAAAGTCCGCGAGATCGCCGAGAGGCTTGGGCTGACGTGGGAAGGCGACGGGGAGCGCGAGGTGCTGCGCGTGGCTCCGCTGGACAGCGCCGGCTCGGGCGAGCTGGCCTTTGCCAACAGCCGGCGGGCGGTGCGCGAGGCGCAATCCTCGTCAGCCGGGTGCCTGCTGGTGCCGCTGGACTTTGAGAACCCCGGAGGCCGCACGGTGATCCGTTGCCCGGACCCCCGCGCCGCCTGCGCGAAGGTGATCCCGTGGCTGCACCCGATTCCGCAGCCGCCGCGGGGCATCCATCCGGCGGCGCTGATCGGCGAGGACTGCAACCTCGCCGAGGACGTTTCGATCGGGCCGCTGTGCGTGATCGGCGACGGCGTGCGGATTGGCGCAGGCACGGTGCTGCACCCGGGCGTGCACGTGTATCCGGGCGTGGAGATCGGCCAACGCTGCATCATCCACTCGGGGACGGTGATTGGAGCCGACGGATTCGGCTTCGTCTTCGAGAACGGCCGGTATGAGAAGTTTCCGCAGGTGGGGCGCGTGGTGATCGGCAACGACGTGGAGATCGGGGCCAACTGCACGATCGACCGCGCGGCGCTGGGCGTGACGAGCATCGGCGACGGGACTAAGCTGGACAACCTGGTGCACGTCGCGCACAACTGCCGCATTGGGCGGCACGTGGTGATCGCGGCGCAGACGGGCCTGGCGGGCGGGACGGTGATCGAGGACTACGCGGTGATCGGCGGGCAGGTGGGGATGGGCGACAACGTGACGGTGAAGAGCGGCGCGGTGGTGGGCTCCGGCGCGGGCATTCTCAGCTCGAAGGTGGTGCGGGGCGGCGGCGAAGTGTGGTGGGGCACGCCGGCGCGGCCGCTGAAGGAGTATCTGGAGACGCTGGCCAACGTGGGGCGGCTGCCGCAGTTGCGGCGCGAGGTGGAAGAGCTGCGGCGCCGGGTGAGCGAGCTGGAGAAGCAGCGCGGCCCATGCGGGTGATCGTGGCGGGTACGGGGCGCAAGTCGGGCAAGACGGCGCTGGTGTGCCGCATTCTGCGGCTGCGGCCGGAGCTGGGCTGGACGGCGGTCAAGATCTCGCATCACGCGCCGGAGTCGGGCGCCGCGTACGAGATTGTGGAAGAGACGGCGCCCGGGGAGGCGGGGGACACGCGGCGGTATCTGGCCGCGGGCGCCGCGCGGGCTTATTGGGTGCGGGGCGACTTCGAGGCGGCGCTGCCGGAGCTGGAGCGGCTGCTGGCGGCGGCGGGCCACTGGATCGTGGAGTCGACGCGGGCGTCGAAGAAAATTCCGTGCGATGCGGTGCTGGTGGCGGGCGCGGGCGAGCCGCCGTCAGACGCCGAACTCGCGGCCCTGCTCGGCAGCCACGGGCAGCGAGAGAGCCACCAGCAGCCTTCCTGAAGAGGCTTCGGCGCGCAGGGTCCCGCCCGCGGCGCGCGCAAAACGCTGGAGGTAGCCGCAGCCGCCGCCGGGCGCCGCCATCCGCGCGGCCTCTTCGGGATCCTCGCAGGCGTCGCACCACCACGTGGCGGTGAGCAGCCGGGCATCGGCCTCGAGCCGGAGATGGATGGGACCGGGGCAGCCGGCGGCATCCCGGAAGAACGAGAGGATGTGATCGACGAGCCGGGGCAGCGGCTCGGGCGCGACCACGGGCGGCAGCGGCCCGGACAGGTGCAGGTCGAGCACAGCCTCCTCTTCGGCGAGCAGCCTGGCCGCGGCCTGCGCGCAGATTTCCGCGAGCGGGAAGGTCCGGCGCGGCTCAGGGCGGAAGCAGGCGCTGAGAGAGGCGTCGTCGAGGAGCCAACTGGCCTGCTGGACCATGCGGCGCAGGCGGCGGCAGTAGGGAATGAGCTCGGGCCGCGCCTCGCTGGCGAGCATGTCGATGTAGTAGGCCGAGGCTTCGATGCCCGAAAGCGGCTGCCGCAGCTCGTGCGCGAGATGGCGGACGAGTTCCGCTTCCTCATGCCCGGTGCTGTTGCTGCCCAGACTGCCTGCGGAATGCATTGCCGGCACCCTGAGCAGGATACCACCGGCAGCTAGCGCCCGTGACCGGCCGCGTGGCGTTCGTCGTGGTCCTCGGCGGCCTCGAGATGGGTGGTGACTTCGAGCGGATGGGCGAAGCTGCGGGCGAGGGCCTCTTCGATGAGCGTGGCGGTGTGGTGCGCGGCTCCGAGGCTGGTGGCGTAGGGGAAGATGAGATGGGCCTCGGCGAGGAAGCGGCCGCCGGTGGCGCGGAGGCGGAGGCCGTGATATTCGATGCCATGCTGGCGGGCGAGGCCGTCGAGCGCGTCGCGGAGGGCGCGCTCGACTTCGGGGTCGGCGTAGTCGAGCAGCCCCTGCGCGCTGCGCCAGACGAGCTGGGCGCCGGAGTAAAGGATCTGAAGGGCGACGAGGATGGCCACGATGGGATCGAACGGCTTCCACCCGGTGAGGATGACGAGGCCGACGCCGGCGAAGGCGGCCACGCTGGTGATGCAGTCCGTGAGCACGTGCCTGCCGTTGGCCTCGAGGATGAGCGAGTGGTGGCGGCGCCCGGTGCGGATGAGGTGCCAGCCGAGGGCTCCGTTGGCGAGGCCGAGGGCGAGCGTGATGCCGGCGCCGAGGGTGAGCCGCTGCAAGGGCAGGCCCTGCCGCCACTGGTAGATGGAGGTGACGAGGATGGAGACGGCAGCGGCGGCGATGAGCGCGCCTTCGAATCCGGCGGAGAAGAAGGCCACGCGCTCGAGGCCGTAGTGGTAGCGGCCGCCGGCGGGGCGCCGGCTCAGGCGCAGGGCGAAGGCGGCGAAGCCGACCGCGGCGACATGCACGACGCTCTCGATGGCATCAGAAAAGATCGACGAGGAGTTGGTGAGATGCCATGCGGCGGCCTTCCCGATGAGCATCAGGACGCCGAAGGCAAGAGAGAGCCGCATGGCGGACGACGCCGCGCCTCCATGCGCCGAGTGATCCACAGCCGAATTGTACCGGAACGCCGCGGAAACGGAACCCCGGGCCGGAGCGCGCGGGGCGGGAGCCGGGCGGAGGCCCTGCGCGCGCGCCTATTTCTTCCAGGAGATGGAGAGGCCCTGCGGGGACCCGGGGAGGAATTCGGTGCGCACGGCCGGGTCGTTCCGGATGCGCTCGAGGAACGGCTTCAGCGTGAAAGCGGCGTTGCGCGTGTTGTGGGCGAGGATGGCCCCGCCGCGGCGCACCTTCGGCAGCACGAGCTCGTAGTAGCGGAGGTAGTCCGGCTTCCAGGCGTCGATGAAGACGATGTCGAACGGGCCTTCGAGGCGGGCCACTTCGACAAGGGCGTTGGCGAGGCGGGCGTCGACGACATCGGCGAGGCCCATCGCTTCAAAGTTCCTGAGCGCGGCGGCATGGCGTTCGGGATCGATTTCGAGCGTGATGAGGCGGCCGCCGGTCTTCCTGAGGGCCATGGCGAACCAACCGCCGCTGTAGCCGGCCGAGGTGCCGATTTCGAGGACGCGCTTCGCCCTGAGTTCGAGGGTCAGGCGGTAAAAGAACTGGCCGTCCTCGGGATCGACGCTCATGTAGCGGCGGGCGTCTTTCCGCAGGGATTCGAGGACGGCGCGGGCGCGCTCCTCCGAGTAAGGCTCGGCGAGCAGGGACAGAAGCAGGAGCAGGATCATGGCCGGGCAGGGGCCGCCACGGGGCCCTGCCCTTTACAGTATCAGCCCCAGGCGTCGATGCCGCCGCGGAGGTTGTAGACCTGGCGGAAGCCCATCTTTTCGAGCAGATGGCAGGCGGCGGCCGAGCGGGCGCCGCTCTTGCAGTGGACGATGACAGGCCGGGCGGGATCGAGCTGGTGCAGGCGCCGCGGGAGCTCGCCGAGGGGGATGTGGAGAGTGCCGGGGATATGGCGCGCCATGCGCTCGTGGTGTTCGCGGACGTCGACGAACTGCACGGAGCGGTCTTCCTGCATCAGGCGCCGGGCCTCGGCCGGCGACACTTCGGTTGGCCTGTAGAAGAGGGATTGCAGCATCTGAATGCAGGGATGCGGCAACGCGGCCGCGGGTGACATCAGGGCGCGACGGCGAGCGGGATTGCGCGGGCGGCGCCCTGCTGCCAGAGCCACGCCCGGGCCTCTGCCACGTCACCGGCGCGCAGGGCGACGATGAGCATGGGAGCCCAGGGGTGGGCCATTCTGCCGTCTTCCTCCGAAGGGCTGCACGGGCCTTCCGGATGGGAGTGGTAGAAGGCGACGATTTCCAGCCCCTGCTGGCGCGCTTCGCGCTGAAGGGCCAGATGCCTTTCCGGGTCGATGAGGAAATGGCGCCGCCTATCTCCGGGATGGACGTTGAGGCAGGGTTCGGCCCGGAGCGCGAGCCACTCCCCGGCTTCGTGCCGCCCGACGAGGATGCCGCATGCTTCTTCGGGCGCCGCCTGCCGGGCGTGGGCGGCAATGGCCTGCCAAGCTGGCGGGGCGAGACGCAGCACTGTGGCAATGTAGCATGACGGCAGCGGCAGCGGGCAGTGCGGCTGGCGGCGCGGAGGGAGGCGGCCTTTCCGTTAGAATGGAAATCCAGTGCCTCGGGAATCGTTCCGGTTTTCGCACCGCCAGTCTGTGGGGCTTGTCTTCCTGTGCACGCTGTTCGGCGTGGCGGCGCAGTATTTCATCAAGTCGAGCGGCATGCAGATGGCGCAGATCACGCTGGCGTCGCTGCTGACCAACTGGCATCTGTGGGCGGGCCTGAGCCTGTACGGGGTGAGCACGGGGCTGCTGATCCTTGCGCTGCGGGACGGGGAGCTGTCGCTGCTGTATCCGGTGATTTCGCTGACGTATGTGTGGGTGACGGTGCTGTCGGTGCTGGTGTTCCACGAGAAGCTGACGGGCCCCAAGGTGGCGGGGATCGCGACGATCTGCTGCGGGGTGGCGCTGCTCGGCAAGGGGAGAAGCCAGTGAGCACGCCGGCCAAGTCCATCCTGCTGGTGCTGATGGCGAGCTTCATCGGCAGCTTCGGCGCGGTGTTTCTGAAGCTGGGCGCGGGACGGCTGCACCGGCAGATCGCGACGCTGCTGCTGAACTGGCGGCTGGCAGCGGGCGTGGCGCTGTATCTGCTGTCGTTCGTGTTTTACTTCCTGGGGGTGCGCGAGGGCGAGCTGAGCGTGCTGTACCCGATGGTGGCCCTGGGCTACATCTGGACGATGTTCTGGTCGAGGCTGTTTTTCGGCGAGCCGCTGACCAGGCGCAAGGCGGGTGGCATTCTGCTGATCCTTGCCGGAGTGGCGCTGCTGAACCTCGGGGCGTGAGCGAGGCTTCCGGGCTGTTTTACCAGGTGCCGGTGCGGAGCACGACGGCCATGGTGAGGGCGACGCCGTCGTTGTAGCTGCGGCCATTGACCGGCGGCAGCCACGCCTTGCGGTATTCCAGGTTGGCCAGGCGGAGCGCGACCACGGGGTTCAGCCGGAGGTCCATGCCGGTGCCCGCGGCCATGCTGAAGCCGTTGGCGGACCAGCGCCGGGCGTAGAGCTGGTGATCCTCGTAGGCGTTGCGTTTCTCGATGCGGGCGGTGCGCAGGAGCTGGTCCCGGAGGACAGGGTCGACCTGTTCGTGGGTGACTTTCAGCCCGCCGACCAGGATGTGCGCATAGGGGTTGACACGGCCAGCGGGGCGCGCCGACCACCGGGCGCCGAAGAGGTAGCTGAGAGTGTCGCCGCTGCGGTTGGGCCCGAGGCCGTTGAGCATGCAGCCGGAGACGTCGGCCACCAACTGCCAGGAGGGCGCGAGCCGGAAGGCGCCCTCGCCGCCGCCAGCGACGCAGGCGCCGGTACCGCCCCTGTAGAACATGGGCCGCGCTGTCGCCGCCAACTCGAAGGCGGAGATGCCAAACGGGCCGTCGAGCTCGGGCTGCGGGCTGGTCCTGGCAGGGATGGCCCCGGAGCGCTTGTCCGCGAGATACGAGGAGAGCACGGGGGAGAAGACGCCGGGCCGGTCGTCGCGGGCCCACGGCACGCGGAAACGCATCATGTTGGCGAAGGAGCGCGAAGGGTTGAGCACGCCGCGGACGAGGAGGCGCAGATAGGCGTTCTCGAATTTCTCTTCGAACCTCTGGATGACGTATTTGTCGAGAGCGTCCTCGCCGATCATCCAGCCCAGGCCGATGACCGGGGTGACGACGTGATCGACGAAGCCCTGCTGCGGGTAGCGGCTCTGGATCTTGCCGATGGACGCCTCGCTGAGCGGGCCGATCTCAAACAGCGTGCTGTAGGCCCAGGAGTAGGCGGTGGCGCGCAGGCGGCTTTTCCAGTAGAAGGAATTCCTGCCGATTTCGGCTCCGATGTAATCGCGGTCGTTGTGAGTCCAGATGTAGCCGCTGACGGCGCCCTGCATGGGATGGCCGATGTAGTTGACGTAGAAGGGGTCGCCATCCGACCAGCCGTGGAGGTTGCCGACCGATTCCATCCAGCCGCGGAAGAAGGGGCCGCGCATGCCCTGCCGGGTTCCGGGTTCGGTGGCGAGGCGGAAGGCGTGCTGGACGCCGAGGAACATGCTGGACTGGCGGCCGAGTCCATCCCAATCGATCCCGGAGCCGCGTTCGGGGCGTGTCCACACCTCCGAGCGCGCGGCGGGCCTGACGGTTCGTACGACGCCCGCCGTGTCATCCGTCCTTTCGGGATCCGTGGGATCGTCCCTGCCCTCGCCGGTGGAAGCTCCCTGGAAGGGCTGTGCGCGGGCTGCCACGAGGCCGAGCAGGAAGCAGAACAACCAGCAGCAACACTTCCGGTTCGAGCGTATCAGCCGCACGGCCATGAATCCCCTCCCTAAGCCAGATGTGCCTCCCGGCGGATCCGTTTCACCGACTCGCGGCCGTCCGGCCCGGAGGCGCGGGTCTGGCGCGGGTCCGCACTGCCTTTCAGAACCATTATGCGGACAACCGGGGCAGTGCCGCCGGAAGGGGCGCCCGGGCGTAGCAGGAAAAGCGCGCACGCTGCGGCGGACGGGGGCGAGGTCTGGCCGGGCGGGCGCAGCCGGCTGCGGACCTCAGCGGCGGCCGGAGCCGGGCGTTGTCGGGATGGCGGGCGATGACTGCGGGCCATCCCCGGTGCGCGCCGCCAAGGCGATGCCCGCCGCCGCAGCCCCGGCGGCGGCGAGAATCGTGAGGAATTTCGCGGAGACGGCGTTGCTGCCGGCGGCGACAGCGGCATTGGAGACCTGCATCTCGGCCGACCCCTTCATGCCATCCTTGACGGCGGTGATGCGGATGCGGAAGCTGCCCTGCACCTGGTTGGGCCGGATGCCACGGACCACAGCCCGGCCCATTTCGTCAGTGGCGAGCGTGACGTTGTTGAGCCCGTTGGCGAAGACGACGCTGGCGCCCTCGCGCGGGGCGGTCAGCGTGAGGAGCGCTCCGGCGACGGGCCTGCGGTTTTCGTCCTCCACCTGGATGATGGCTTCCCGCGCGACGCGCTGGCGCACGTTGAAGAGGGCCTGGTCCCCTTCGACGATGACTATCCGCAGCCGCTCCTGCTCCTCGAGGGCCGCAGGACGGGCCGCGGCAGGCTGGAGGACGAGCCAGACGGAGACGAACAGGGACAGGCAGCTTTTCGCAGACGACAATTCCCGCATGGGCAGATCAGACCTCCCGGGCGAAGTTCCATGGGGAAGCGACGGGCAGAGCGGCGCACGCGCCAGCGCGCCGGCGGCGCTTCCTGCCCTGTTAACGGAATCGGGGGCTTTTTTTTGGCGGCAGCCTGCGACAGCCCGGGACGGGAGCCGCCCGCGCGGCAGCGCCTCAGAAGAAGGCGACGCCCGACCCCGAACCGGCGCTGTTGGACAGCGTCACCTGAAGCGAGAGCAGGCTGCCGAAGCTGCCCTGGACGGTGAATGGCACCACGAGGAGGAACTGTCCCCCGTACTGGCGGGACTCGGCGCTGCCGAACCATGCCTGGAAGACGGAGGCCACTGGCACGCTAAATTCCGAGGTGGTCAGCGAGCTGCCTGGCGAGGGATTGAAGCGGAACGTGGCGCCGGTGATCTGGCGGATGTTGGAGTAGCCGGTCACGCGGGCTTCAAAGCCAGCCGGCGTTCTCACAATGACGACGCTGGTGATGACGGGCCCCGAGGGCGGAATGCGGATGGTGCGGACCAGCGCCGGATCCGGGTCGAGCACGGTGGAGCCGAGCCGGAGCGTGACGCGGAGCGTGATGGTTCCGGCAGTGGTGCCCGTCTGGAAGGCGAACAGGCTGCCGGCAGCAGGGATGGCCCCGGTCTGTCCGGCGGGGAGGGTGAAGTTGACCGACGAGCCGCCGTTGGCGAATCGGATGGCCGGGTCCGGTGGAAGATCGCCGTCCGGGGTGAAGGAGAGCGTGACCGTGCCGTTCAGGTCGACGGGGAAGGGGCGTTCGAGCTGAATTCCGAACGAGGGCTGGGTGGCGGGCGGGACGGTATCGCCCGGCAGCGTCAGCAGCAGGCTGGGCAGAGGCGGGAGCGCGATGCGGAGGGTGAAGCTCCGGAGGTCGGACAGGGGCGGCTGGTTGGCATCAGCCAGCGTGACCTGGAAGGTGAAGTCGCCTGGCTGGGAGGGGACGCCGGAGAGGACGCCGGTCTGCGCATCCAGAGTGAGCCCCGCAGGGAGCGAGCCGGAGGTGATGGTCCAGGACAGCGGCGCGCGGCCGCGTCCGATCAGGGTGGCGCTGTAGGCGTCGCCGAGCCTGCCCTCCGGCAGCGCCTGCGTGAGGATGGCGGGCCTGGGGTGGACTTTGAGCGCAAGATCCCGGTCTGCGGAGAAGCCATCCCCATCGGTGACGCGAACGCGGAACAGGAAGTCGCCTTCGGCGGTGGGAGAACCGGAGAGCAGGCCGCCCGAGGACAGCGAGACACCGGCAGGCAACGCGCCGCCGGCCAGCGAGAAGGAGTAAGACGGAACTCCGCCCGTGGCATCGATGGGCGCGGAGAAGGGGAGGCCCACGGTTGCGTCCGGCAGAAGGGACGTGAGGATCCGGAGCGTGTCGTGGACGCGCACGGTGAAGGAGCGGGAGACGCTGCCCTGGGCCGAGTCGGCGACGGTGAGAGTGAATGTGAAAAGGCCCGGCGTGGAAGGCTGGCCGGAGAGTGTTCCGCCTGAGCCGAGCGAAAGCCCCGGAGGCAGGGACCCGGAAGTGACGCTCCAACTGTAGGGAGGAGAGCCACCCGAAGCGGCCAGCGTGACGCTGTAGGGCCTGCCGACCATTCCATTCGGCAGCGAGGTAGTTGTGATGGAAAGGGGCGGGGGCGCGACGTTGATGGAGAACTGCCCGGAGGCGGTGGCTCCGTTGGCGTCCGTGACCCTGGCGGTGAAGCCATACTGGCCGGCTGCGGAGGGCGTTCCGGAAATGTTGCCCGTGGAGGAGTTGAGCGAGAGTCCCGGCGGGAGCGAACCGGAAAGGATGCTGAACGTGAAGGGCGGGGTCCCTCCGGAAACAACCATCGTGCTGGAGTAAAACGCTCCGGCGGCGGCGAGGGAGGCCGGCGGGGACAGCGTGGGCGCCGGATTCACGGTGACGGTGAAAAGCCTGTTCGCAGACTGGGGGATGAAGGTGCCGCCGAACGCGTAGAGGTCAATGGAGTAGGTGGTGGGAAAGAACACGGAGGGGAACACGCCGGTGATGGACATCGTGGTCGAGTTGTTGGTCAGGTTGACCTGGATGCTGGGCGGCAGATCGCTCGTCTCGAAGCCCCACGTGGCTGGCAGAGAGGAGGTGATGACGAAGGCGACGGGCGTGCCTGCCGTGGCGGCAGGCAGCGGCGTGGGGGTCAAGATGCGAAGCTCGTTGTCGACGTTGAACTGGTAAGTGCGGGTGAGCACCAATGGAGGCAGCGCGGCCGTTGCGGAGAAGAAGTTGTAGGTGATCGAGACCGTGAAGGTGGTTACCTGCGGCGTGGAAGGCGTGCCCGAAAGGACTCCGGAAGGACTGAAGGAGAGACCGGCAGGAAGCGTGCCCGAGACGATGGACCACGGAGTGGGGGTTCCGCCGGTGGGCGGGTTCTGCACGGAGAAAGACACGCTGAAAGGCTGGCCGGTGAAAGCCTGAAAGAAGGAGGCGTTCGGAATGATCTGCGGCTGAGCCTGCGCGGGAAGCCGGCCCGCGATGGCCATCAGCAGCAGCGCGGCGGCGAAGGCGAAGCGTTTCATTGCTGCTCCTCCTGCGGAAGTCCGGGCACGAAGAAGACGCGCGTGGAAGAGGCCGCCAGCGAGGCCATCCAGACGGGGCCGCCGCCGGAGATGAGCTGCACGGCGCCATCGGCCCCGGCGGGGGCCACCTGCGAAACGACAGCCGGGAGATCCCACTGGCCGAGCGGGCGGGCCTTCTCATCCCATGCGACGATGCGCGAAGCCCCGGAATGGGGCTGGACGCTGGCCAGCGGCAGGCCGCGGGCGCTGAAGAGCAACACCGGGCGATCGCCGCCGCTTTCCAGTTCCAGCGCCGCCGGCGGCTCGCCGCCTCCTTCCAGGCGGAGCAGGCCGTCTTCGAGCCAGGCGTAGCGTCCGCTTCCAGCCAGGAAGGTGAATGCAACGGCAGGCCGCTGGCTGACGACGGCCATCGAGCCATCCGGGCTGACGTGGTAAAGGATTCCATCCATTTCCGCGAGGACGTCGCCTGCATCGCTGACCGCGGCGCGCGAGACGGCCAGAGGGAGCTCGCAGAGCAGGCGGGCATTGTCGGGCGTGAACTGCCAGACCTGGAGACGGCCCGATTCGGCCGAGGCCAGAACGAGTGCGCGGCCCAGCGGACTCCAGACGGCGATTCCGGCTTGCGGAAGGGCGTTTTCGAGCGGCTCCCAGGCCGCTACCTGCTCTCCGGGCACAAGACGCAGCAGGCCGGACGCGCCGTCAGAGCGCACGAGAAGAGCGAGGCCGGAACCGGGGCGGAGGGCCAGCAGGCGGACATCGCCCAGCTCGAGCGGCGGGCCGAGCTGGGCCGCTCCGGCGACTCCGATCACTTCATGGACGCGGCCCGGCTGCGGGCCAAGCGCCCAGCCGAGACGGGGCACGGCTGCCGTCTGCGCGAGGACGTGCGCCGCGCAGCAGATGAACAGGACGGGGATTTTCATGACGTCTCCTCCTGAGGCGGGCTGTCAGCGGGGCGGCCCCACGGTGGGCGTGCCTGGGGTGATGGTGGTGGCGGGAGGCGCTGCCGCCGCCGGGCCGGTCCCGCCTCCGTTGCGGGTGGCGGCGACGGCTCCGGCGGCGGCTCCGGCACCGACGATCGCCAGGAAGGTGATGATCTTCGCGGTGGCTCCCGCCGCAGCGGCGGCGACAGCGGCGTTGGTGACGTTGATCTGGGTCATGCCCCGCAACCCTTCCTTGACCGCGGTGACACGGATGGAGAACCTGCCCTGCACGCTGTTGGGCCGGATGCCGCGGACCACGACCCGGCCGGCGTCGTCCGTGGTGAGAGTGATGTTGTTCAGGCCGTTGCTGAAGATGGCGCTGGCGCCGTCGCGGGGCGCGGTGAGCGTGACGAGCGCTCCGGCCACCGGGCGCCGGTTCTCATCTTCCACCTGAATGATCGCTTCGCGGGCCACGCGCTGGCGCACATTGAAGATGGCTTCGTCGCCCTCGACGATTGTGATCCGCAGGCCGCCTTCCGGCTGCTGCACCGCGCGCGCCGGCGCAGCCGGACAAACGAGCAGCAGCGCCATTCCACAGGCCACAACCTGCACCCTCAACCCTGAACAGAACCCAGACATGACGTCCTCCGCGAGCTGCCGCCCGAGGAACGCGGAAGCCCATTTTCACGAATCTCCCGTATGATACACGAGGAGGACGCAAGGGTGAAGGGACTTAAATGAAATTCCAAGATTCGGTGTCGGTGATGCAGAACCGGCGCCTGCCCGGTAGAACAGGACAGCGCCCATGAGAGCCGAACGGCCAGAGAGCTGGCGCGTTGCCGTGGTTGGCCTGGGCGCGCTGGGCAATGAGCTGGTACGGGAGCTGGGGCTGCTGGGCGTGGGCGAGGCGCTGCTGGTGGATCCGGACGTCGTGGAGGAAGCGAATCTCGCCAAGTGCGCCCTGTTCCGCAGGCGCGGAGCGTGCGGGCGTCCGAAGGCGGAGGTGCTGGCAGAGGTGGGGCAGGAGTGGTTTCCGCGCACGCGATGGCTGGCTGTGGCGGCCGAGGTCGCCGATGTGGGGTGGCAGAAGCTGGCCGGAAGGCACGCGTTGTTCGCCGGGGTGGACCGCGAGTCGGCACGGCTGGAGATGGCGAGGATCGCCACGCGGCTGGACGTGCCCTTGTGCGACGGCGGCATGGACACGGCCGGGGCGGGGGGACGCGTGAGCTGGTATCCGGGCCGCGAAGGCGCCTGCCACGGATGCCGCCTGACGGCGGCGCGGCGGCGCGAGTGGCTGCGGACATGGTCGAGCGCGGCGCATCCGTGCCGCGTGCCGGAGGAGCCGGGCGGCTGGACGGCGACGCCGACTCTGGCAGCGATGACGGCGGCGTTGCAGGTGCATTTTGCCGCGGAGTGGATCCGGCGCGGGGAACGCGAGGCGCGCAGCGTGGAATTCCGGCTCGATGCGCCGCTGCGGCTGGAAGAGCTCCGGCTGCCGCTGAACGAAGCCTGCCCGTTCCATGAGGGCGGGCAGTGGCGGCTCGTGCCGGTGGAAGGGCCCTTCCGGGCAGTGCTGCGCGAGGGCGAGGAAGCGTGCTGGGAGTGGGCGGTCTGCCTGCGGGCGCGGTGCCTGGAGTGCGGCGGCGAGTGGAGCCCGCGGCAGAGGGCGGCGAAGCTGCGGCGCGAGGGCGCCTGCCCGGCGTGCGGCAGCCGCCGCCTGCTCGAGCTGGACACGCGGTGCGCCGTGGCATACGAGGAGCCGCTGGCGGGGTTTCAGCCGCCCGAGCTGGGCTTGCCCCCGGATCACCTGTATAGTATTCGGAAAGGACGGAAACGGGAGGAGCCCGCATGAACGCCCGCTCGATGACGGTATTCGCCGCGACCACGTTCCTGCTGTGGCTCGTGCAGTTTTTCGCATGCATGGGCGGAGCGGGCATCGCGCTGGCGTCGGCGCTGGCCGTGGGCGGGCTGTCGGTGTTCCTGCTGCGTGCGTTCGAAGCCGAGCTGCCGAATCCCTGGCTGGCGGTGGTTCCGCCGCTGGCGGCGGGCGCGCTCGGCGTGGCGGTGTGGAGCCTGGCGCAGCCGCGGCTCGACCGGCTGTACTGGCTGGCGCCGATGCTGGCGCCGGCTGTTTCCGCATTGGTGGTCTGGTGGCAGAACCGCGACGCGCGCCGGTGCGGGCTGTGCAATTGCCGGCTGGCGGGGAGAATTTCGTTTGTGTGCCCGCGGTGCAACCTGGAGGTTTGCGAGACGCGGTGCTGGGATTTTGAAAAAATCCGCTGCCGGCTTTGCGTGCAGAACGCGGTGCCGCTGTTTCCGCCGAGCCGGCAGTGGTGGGACCGCCATGTGGGGCCGGGCGTGACGGCAGGCCGATGCCAGGTGTGCCAGACGGGCCCGGAGGAGGCCGAGCTGCGCGCCTGCCCGCGGTGCGGCCGGCCGCAGTGCATCGAGTGCTGGGACGATGCCAACGGCCTGTGCGCCCGCTGCGGCTGGCGGGTGCAGGCGCTGCCGGACGCGCTCAGGAAATTCCTGGTGGACGTTCAGTAGGGGGAGGAAATCATGCCGAAATATCAGATGTATTTCGACACCATCAACGGGGAAACGAAATACAACGTCGACATCGACGAGCACGAAATTCTCGACGACGTGCTGCACGAAATCCTGTACGACCTGCGCGAGCGCGGCGACGTGCTTCAGGGCGAGGGGGAGCCGCAGGTGGTCTGGAACGGGGTGGCGCTGGATTTCCGCCGGCCGCTGCCGGAGCAGGGCGTGCGGCCGAACGACGTGCTGCGCGTCTCCACCGTCGCCACCAACGGCTGATGGCGCGGGCAGCCTTCGAGCGGATCCGCGAGCGGCGCATCCGCAACGAATGGGAGTGGCTCCGGCGGGCCGAGGCCGCCAACCCCGGACGGCTCGTGCTGCCGGCGGAGCCCGGCGGGCTGGTGCGGCTGCCGGAGACGCCCCACTACCGCATGGACGGCACGGCGGCGCGGGGCGTGGCCGTGCGGTTTGAATTTCCCGAATATTACCCGTCCGTTCCGCTGGAAGCCTGGCTTGCATTTCCCGTGCTTCATCCGAATGTGCATCCGGAAAACGGCTTCGTCTGCCTGTGGGACATGCGGCAGGAAGGAACGTCGCTGGTGGAGGCGGTCCGTCAGCTCCAGCGGGTGGTTTCCTGGGAGCTGTTCAATCTGTCGGCGGACCACCTGATGCAGCCGGAGGCGGGCGTGCGCCCCCCGCTTCCCTATGATCCGGTGCTGCCGCCGCCGGGCTATGAGCTGGAGCGCAGCGCCGCTTTTCTGCCGGAGCCGCGGAGAAAACGTTTAAGCTGATGGAAACCCGCCATGTCGAACGCTTCCCGTCATGCGATCCGCACCGCCCTGAACCAGGTGCTTGGTGAGAAGTACGAAATTCTGGAATGGATTGGCGGCGGGGGCATGGCCGAAGTCTTTCTGGCCCGCCACCGCGCGCACGGCGGGCTGTTTGCCGTCAAGGTGCTGGCCGAGGCGCTGGCGGACGAGCCGGAAATCGTGGCGCGCTTCATGGACGAGGCGCGCACGGCGGCCACGTTGGGCGGGCATCCCAACATCGCGCCCGTGTACGACGTGGGCGAATGGGGCTCGCTGCACTGGCTGATCATGCCCTACATCGAGGGCGAGGATCTGAAGAGCTACCTGGAGCGCCACGGGCGCCTTTCGCCGCCGGAAGCGGTGTCGATCATCCGGCAGGTGGCCGAGGCGCTGGCCTGGGCCGGGGAACGGCGCTTCGTCCACCGCGACCTGAAACCCGCCAACATCCGCATCGACCTGAGCGGGCGCGTGATCGTGCTGGATTTCGGCATCGCCAAGGCGGGCGACGCGCCGAGCGCCCGCACGCGCGCCGGCGAGACGCTGGGCACGCCGTATTACATGTCGCCGGAGCAGATCCGCGCCGAGCCGTGCGACCACCGCAGCGACCTGTACTCGCTGGGCGTCATCTTCTTCGAGCTGCTCACCGGCATGAAGCCGTTCACCGGCGACAGCTTCCGCGCCATTGAGATCGGCCACTGCCAGAAGGCTCCGCCGGCGCTGAGCACTCTGGTGCCGGACATCGACCCGGAGCTGGAGCGGATCGTCAACCGCCTGCTGGAGAAGGACCGCGAAAAGCGGTATTCATCCGCGCGCGAGCTGCTGGACGACCTGCGGCGTTCGTACCGGCTGGAGACCGAGGTGCGGCTTCAGCCCGTGGTGGACCGCCCCGACCTGCTGGAGGCAGCACGCAGCGGCGCGGCGGCGGAGCCTGCGCCGGCGGCCGAGGCCCCTCCCGCCTGGCAGCCGGGAGCGCCGGAGCGGCGGCAGGCGGCCCCGGCGAAGAAGAGCCGCGTTCCGCTGCTGGCGGGGGCGGCGCTCGCCGTGGTGGCAGCCGTTTCAGCGGGCATTTACTTTGTTTCGAAATCGCGCGATAATGGGCCGAAATCTGGGAAGGCGGCGCAGAAGGCGGAATCGGCTTCGCGCGAACTGCCGCAGGTGATCCAGAGGGAGGGGGTGACCATGTTCCTGGTTCCGGAAGGAACCTTTGTGTTCGGCGACGACAGTCCCGAATCGCCGAACCGGAGGCAGGAGCTGCGGCTTCCGGCCTTCTACATGGACGCTACCGAGGTGAGCAATGCGCAGTATGCCCGCTTTGTGCAGGCCACGGGACACGCGGAGCCATCCTCGGAGGACTTCCGCTCCTCGCCCTCCCTGCCGGTGACGCACGTGACCCTGGCCGACGCGCGCGCCTACTGCGCGTGGGCGGGCAAGCGGCTGCCAACGGAACAGGAATGGGAGAAGGCGGGCCGGGGCACCGACGGCCGCATCTATCCGTGGGGCAACCAGCCGATGCCGAACCCCGGCACGCTGGTCCCGGTGGACGACTACCCGGAGCGGCAAAGCCCGTACCGGATTCTCGGGCTGGCCGGCAACGTGTTCGAGTGGGTGGACACGCCTTTCCCGGCCACCGAGCGCGAAATCGAGGATCTGCGGCGCGCGCTGGGCGGCGGCGAGGTGAGCCGCGAGTGGTACTGCATCAAGGGGGGCAGCTTCCTCCTGAAGGACGACAGGTTTTTCCGTTTGTATATGCGGAGGGGCTGGCCCGCCGGCCTCCCGCATGCAGCGATCGGTTTCCGGTGCGTGAAAGATGCCCAATAACACACGAACGAGCCTGTCCGGACTTCTGCTGGCCGCCCTCGCCGGGTATCTGGCCGGGGCGCAGGAGCCGCTGATCAACGCAAGGGACGCGTTCTTTTCCGCCGCCGACATGGTGGCGGTGCAGAAGAAGACGGCGGCGAAGAAGGCCGCCAAGACGGCTCCGGCGCGCCGGCCGGAGCCGGCGCGCGAGCCAGGCAAGACGGGCGGGCCGAAGCCCGAGCTGGCCGCCGCGCCGCCGCTGTCGCAGGCGGAGGCGTATTTCCAGAAGGTGTCGTTGACGCCGCAGAACCAGCCGCCGCTGGGGCTGCGCTACAGCCTGCTGAAGCGCACGCCGCAGGGGCTGGTGGAAGTGAGCACCGAGACGGAGTTCCGCGCCGGCGACAGCATCCGGCTGAGCGTGATGGGCAACCGGCGCGGCTACCTGTACGTGATTGCGCGCGGGTCGAGCGGAGTGTGGTCGCCGCTGTTCCCGCACCCCGAGTCGTCGCAGCCCGGCAATGAAATCGTTCCGGGGCGGCTGTACCAGATTCCCGGCGGCGAAGGCGAGTATTTCACTTTCGATGAGCAGCCCGGCGACGAGCGTCTGTTCCTGGTTTTCTCGCTGAAGCCTGTGGAGGATCTGGAGGAGCTGATCGGCGGCCTTTCCGGGAAGAAGCCGGTGCTGCCGGACCGGCCTGCGAAGGCGGCCGCGCCGCCGACGCTTTCGGCCGGCCGGTATGACGACGCGTGGGTGGAGCAGCTCCGCAACCGGATCCAGTCGCGCGATCTGGTGTTCACGAAGGTGGACAAGGACGCGGCCTCGGCTCCGTCTCCGGTGGGAGGAGGCCCCGAGGCGGCTGTCTATGTGGTGAATGCGTCGACGGCAGGCAGCGCCGCCGGAGAGGGCCGCGTGGTGGCCGAGCTGACGCTCCGGCACCGGTGAGCCGGAGGAGCCGGGGAGGGAGGAGGAGAGATGGGATTGCCAGGCTTGACGGCCGCCGGATGGCTGCTGCTGCTGGCCGGCTGGGCGGCCCCGCCGCCGGGCGGCGCGGTGCGGCCAGGAACACTGCCCACTGAGCCGGCCCCTGTGCGCGGCGGGCTGGACGCGCGGCCGGCGGCGGCGGCCAAGCGCATCGAGATCATCGTCGAGCGCAACGAGCGGGGCGCGGCCCGGCGCGTGGATCCGAACCAGGTGTTCGCCACCGGAGACCTGGTGCGGTTCCGCTTCCGCGCCACGTTCAACGGCTACCTGTATGTGATGAACCACGGCACCACCGGCAGCTTCACGCTGCTGTTCCCGAAGGAAGAGACCGGCACGATGAACCGCATCGAGGCGGGCCGCGAGTATCTGGTGCCGATGACCGAGAACGGCTGGTTCCGCCTGGAAGGCCCGCCGGGTTACGAGGTGGTCTACTGGCTGGTGAGCCCGGTGCGGCTGAGCGACGGCCGCAGCGCGCTGCCGGTGCCGAAGCTGCCTGCGGCCGCGCCCGCGCTGAACCCCTCCATCACGCCGCGCTGCGACGACACGATCTTCCGCGCCCGCGGCGAATGCATTGATCATGCCGCCGGGCTGAAGCCGGTGGAAAAGGACGCGGCGCTGCCCGAGAACCTGGCCCCGTTTTCCGGCGCGGCGTCGCGCGAGCTGACCTTCGTGAAGTCGAACCGGACGGCGGCCGTGAGCGTGAGCGATGACAGCGAAGAGCCGTTCATTTACACGCTGCGGCTGGCGCACCGCTAGGGAGAAGGACGCGATGACAGCCCCCGTACTCCTGCTGGCGCTCGCGATGAGCGCGCAGGCGCAGGCCCCCGCCCCGCCCGGCGGCGGGCAGCAGCGCGATCTGAAGTTCACGCGCGAGCCCGCCGCGCCGGTGGTGAAGCCCGGCGAGAGCGTGACCATCCCGCGCAGCTACGCGCTGGTGGTGGGCATCAGCGAGTATCCCAAGCTGCCGCCGCAGGGGCAGCTCCGCTTTCCGGCCCGCGACGCGGCCGCCATCTACGCCGCGCTGATCAGTCCCGAGGGGGGCCAGTTCCCGCCGGAAAACGTGAGGCGGCTGATCGGCCGGGACGCGACGCTGGCCAACCTGCGCGAGGCGCTCGAGAAGTGGCTGCCGTCGGTGTCGAAGGAAGACGACCGCGTGGTGATCTACTTCGCCGGGCACGGCTTCGTCAGCGGCGGCAAGGCGTATCTGGCCCCGTACGACATCGACCCGGCCAACATCCCCGGCACGTCCTATCCGATGGAGCGGCTCGGGAGGGTGATCGGGACGGACATCCGCGCGAAGTGGAAGGTGCTGCTCACCGACGCGTGCCACTCGGGCGCGATCACGCCGGAGGCCGACACGCGGCAGATCAACGCGAGCCTTCTGCAACTGGACCGTTCGCTGTTTTCTCTCACGGCCAGCCGCGACCGCGAGCAGTCGTTCGAGAGCGAGATCTGGGGCGGGGGCCACGGCGTGTTCACGTATTACCTGATCAAGGGAATCGAAGGGGAAGCGGACGAGAACCGCGACGGCGTGGTGACCGCTGACGAGCTGGGCGAATACGTCCGCGTCAACGTGCGGCGCGACACGCAGGCGCGGCAGAACCCGACGGCGGAGCGCGGCAGCTACGACCCGAACATGATCCTCGCCTACAATCCGGCGCGCGCGCCGGCGGCGCCATTGCAGCCGCCGAAGTTCGGCTCGCTGGTGATCGAGAGCAACATGGACGGCGTGGAAGTGTTCGTCGACGGCAAGTCGCAGGGGATCGTGAACCGGGGCAAGCCGCTGCGGCTGCCGGGCATCACGCCGGGCGTGCACGTGATCCAGGGCGTGCGGATGGGCTACGAGCCGGACGGGCCGCGCGAGGAGACCGTCTATCCGGGCCAGGAGACGACGGTGACGCTGCGCATCGTGATTCCGCGCACGCGCAAGCGCTCCGCGGTGGACGCCTTCAACGAAGGCATGGAATATTACCAGAAAGGCTTCGAGAAAAACTACCTGAAAGCGGCGGAATTTTTCCGGAAAGCGCTGAATGAAGATCCGAAATACAGCCAGGCGGCGCTGTATCTGGGCCGCGCCTATCATGCGCTGTACGACTACGACCGGGCGCGGAAGGCCTTCGAGCAGGCGATCGCCATCGATCCGGACTACGCCGAGGCGCAGGCCTCCTACGGCGGGATGCTGCTGGACGTCGGCGACCTGGACGCGGCCATCCGCCATCTGACGGCGGCCTGGCAGCGCGATCCGGCCAACTCGCTGACGCCGGCGCTGCTGGCGCAGGCCTTCACGCGCAAGGGCGCCTACGAAGAGGGCGCGAAGCACGCCCGCGAGGCGATCCGGCTGAACCCCGGCCACGCCGAGGCCCATTTCTGGCTGGCGGAGGCGCTGCGCTTCAGCAGGCGCTGCGCCGACGCCATTCCCGAATACCAGCAGTATCTGAAGCTGAGCGACTTCGACTCGAAGCTGGCCGGCAAGCTGAACTACTACGTGCTTGGCTACCTGGCTGGCATCGGCCGCAAGAAGCGCGCGGCGCAGACCGACATCTGGCGCGAGCTCCAGTTCATGGCCAACTTCGGGCTCTGCGACTGCGAGCGCATCAGCCGCCGCTTCGACGCCGCCGCGGGCTGGTGCCAGCGGGCGCTGCGGCTGGACCCCGCCGACCTGTACGCGCATTACGCGCTGGGCCTGATTTTCACCGAAAAATTCAACGAGTCTTCCTCGGCCGGCTACCTGTCGGCCGCGCGCGCGCATTTCGAGAAGGTGATCGAGATCAATCCGGACACGGGCGAAGCCGAACGCAGCCGCGCCTATCTGGCGCGGATCCGGCAGGTGGTGACGCAGCTCAGCGCCGGGGGAGCCGCCCCTTGACTTTGAGGAAGGGACTGGTGCAATAAGAATGCGCCTGGCGTACAATCGTTGCATATGCCCGAGGAGGAGCCGCAAGGATGAGCCTCTACCAGACGCTGTACTTCATGTCGCTGGCGGGAGGCTTCGCCGGGCTGTTGTCGTGGGCGCTGACGGCGCTGCTGTCAGCAACCGTCCTCGCCAACAAGCCGGCGCTGGCGGACCTGACCGCCGCAGCGCTGCTCGGGCTGATCATCGGCCTCCTGACGGTGGCGTTCTCCGACCGGTGGTCCGGCAACCGCGTCGTGGCCCGGTACGTGATTGCGGGGGGCGCGATCGGCCTTGTGGCCGGGCTGCTGGGCGGCCTGGCGATGATTCCCATCAGCGAGAATCTGGGCGCGCAGCTCCCATTCCTGGCGCGGCTGCTGAGCTGGATGCTGACGGGCAGCCTCATTGGACTGGGGCTGGGGCTGCGGTGGGTGATGGCGAACAAGATGCGGGTGGTGCATGCCTGCCTGGGCGGGCTGGTGGGCGGGGCCATTGGCGGCTCGCTGTTCCACATTCTCGGCAGCCGGATTCCCGATCTGACGCAGGCGCTCGGCTTCGTGCTGGTGGGCGTGGGCATCTGCTTCGGGGTGACGCTGGCGCCAATCCTGCTGCGGGACGGGCTGCTGAAGTTCGTCTCGAGCGGCGATGCGCGCGCGCAGGCGAAGTTCGGGCGCAGCGGCAAGGAGTGGGAGATCCGGCAGGGCGACACGCTGCTGATCGGCTCGCAGCCGCTGGACCTGAACAAGACGGCGTTCGCCGTAGGCGTGCAGGTGTTCATTCCCGACGCGGCCATCGCGCCGCGCCACGCGATCCTGTTCGGCAAGGAGGGGCGGTTCTACATCGCCCGGCACCCTGACATCAACAACCCGCAGGGCCTGGCGCGCTACGTCCTGCGGGTCAGGGGACGCACGGTGACCACTTCGCAGGAGCTGAAGGCGGGCGACGACATCCTCGTCGGGCGCACCGCGATCCGGTTCATGACGAAGAAGGAAGGCTGAAGCAGCCATGAGGAGGAGATACGATGCATGCCTTCAGGCTCGGGCTGGCGGCAGCGCTGGCCGCCGCGGCCATGGCGCCCGCCGGCGCCCAGAACCCGGGACTTGAATTCGCCGAGCCGCTGAAGCTGGTCTCCTGCGAGCCCGCGTCGACGGTGCCGTGCTTCCGGATGAAGCTCAATCTGGTCGACGGGCGGGGCCAGCCTTACAACGCGCAACTGCCGCCGCCGGAGCGGCTGGCTTCGGCCATCACGGTGACGATGGGCGGGCAGCCGCTGAAGCCGTTCTACGCCTCGGCAGCGGGCGAGTCCGTGGCAAAGGTGCGCGGGCGCGCGGCGCTGATCATCGTCGACATCTCCGGCAGCATGAAGAAGGTGCTGCCCACCGGCCAGACGCGGTTTGACGCCGCCAAGGCCGCGGTGCGAGGCTTTCTGGATCAGTTCGAAGAGGGCGCAGACCGCATCGCGATCGTGCCGTTCGAGAGCCATCTGGTAGAGGAGCGGATCCGCTCGGCCGCGTTCGCGCGGACACGGGCCGCCGCCCTGGCGCAGGTCGACCAGCTTCCTGAGCCGGAGTTGCGCAACAACACGGCGCTGTTTTCGGCGGTGGTGTTCGGCATCGAGACGCTACAGCGCGCGCTGCCGGGCATCGAGAAGGAAATGGGCGAGTCGCCGGAGGCGATGGTGATCGTGCTCACCGACGGCAACAACGAGGTGCTGAAAGGCGACGATCTGGGGCTGCTGGCCGGTCCGGCGGGCATGGAGGAAGCGGCGCGGCGCGTGAAGCAGGCGCCGTTCCCGGTGATCGCCATCGGCTTTGGCGAACCCGGGGCGCTGGATGAGAACGCGCTGCGGCAGATCAGCACGAAGTATTACCTTGCCAGCGATTTCGACGGGCTGCGCCGCATTTTCACGTTCACGCGCACGTTTCTGAACAACCGGCTGGCCGCGACGTTCTCCTCGCCCTACCCGGACCGCGCCTCGCTGGCCGGGCAGAACCTGCCGGTCACGGTGGAGCTTGCGCTGCCGAACGGGCAGGTGCTGAAGTCGCCCGAGGTGCAGTGGTCTGCGCCGCAGATGGGCGTGCCGGTGTATGCGGGCAAGTGCACGCCGGAAGAGATGAAGGCGGTGCTGGCGGCGCTGCCGGTGAGCGCGGGATGGACGTCGATCATCCGCCCGATCGGAGTTTTCTGCGGGCTGGCGCTGCTGCTGCTGGTGCTGTGGCACTGGGTGCCGCGGCTGGTGTGGCCAGAGCAGTACATCGGCGTGATGCCCGGCACAGGCCAGACGAAGTGGGGATCGCAGACGCGGATCGTGAATGGCGTCATCGCCGGCCGGCCTGCGCCGCCGGGCTTCCAGAAAGGGCCTGGCGGCGTGGCGATGCCGCCGCGCAGCGCCGCCGACGCGACCGTAGTCAATCCGCAGGCCCACCGCGATTTTTCCCAGACGCGGCTCGGCAACCGCCAGGGGCCGGGCCCGCGGGAGCCGTTCTAGGCGGCGGCGCTCCGGCCGCAGCCTGTGTGAAGTGCATGACGACTGCTGACTGGTAAGCGAGAGAGGAGACCAACCCAATGCCGCTTGTCAAGGTGATTCGCAAGGGGGTGACGCCCTCGGTGCGAAAGGTGCCCACATCGACCGCCGCCGTGCTCCTGCCGATGACCCTGAACCGGGTCGGCAAGGAGGTGGCGTCGGAAAACGAAGAACCCGTCAAGGTGGAAGACCTCAACGACGCGTTCGCCAAGTTCAAGCCCGAGCTGAATTTCAAGGCGACCGCCGGGCCGGAGGAGACGGAATTCCGCGCCGAATTCAAGTTCCGGTCCATGAAGGACTTCGACCCGGAAAACCTGCAAAAGAAGCAGGAGTTCCGCGACGAGGAGGGCAACATCACGTATGCCCGCAACGACATTGCGGACCTGAAGGCGAACATCGATCTGCTGTACCGCCTGAAGGACCGCTGGAAGCTGCCTGCCGTGCGCCGCGCCTGGAACAGCGAGGAGCAGCGGGCCGAGATCATCCGCGCACTGGGCCGCCTGCGCGAGGAGTTGCAGAAGGTGGCCGCGAAAGGAGGGGCACAGTAAATGGCCGAGCTCGTTGAAACCCGCACGACGGCTGAGATCCTCGGGGAAAGCGCCGCCAAAGACCTCCTGCAGGAGATCTTTTCCGACCTCCACCCGGGCTTCATGGACGAGACCCGGACGATCGCCTCGATCTTCACGCCGCAGTCGGCTGCCGACTTCCTCAAGCAGTTGATGGATCTCGAGAACCTGCTCTCGGTGGAGGACACCTACGAGCAGACGGTGAAGAAGATCCAGGAGCAGATCGACAAGGCCGAGGCGATCCGCGACGAGATTCTCGAGAAGCTCTTCGCGCAGATCCGCCCGATCGAGCGCAGCTACCGCCAGATCCAGCTCTTCTTCGAGAACTCGAAGGTGATGGACGGCAAGGTGCGCAAGCCGGTGGAGCTGTACGTGTTCAACGCCGACACCAAGGCGATGAAGGACGTCTTTTCGATGAACATCGCCGCGGTGGAGAACTTTGTCCGCAAGCGCAATGACAATTTCAACTTCCGCGACGACATCTGCAACCTGGTGGTGCCTGGCTTCGTGCCGCAGCCGGTGCGGGAGAAGTTCGAGGACATCGCCAACCAGTGGGGCATGCTGCTGATCACGGACGTCGACGACGAGAAGTCGTTCAAGAATCTCGAACGGAACTTCCTGCCGGGCGGCAAGTACGAGTTCATGAAGCGGCCCGAGGACCGCGCCGCCGCCGATGTCGTCTGCGCCGGCTACCTGATGGCGCGGCCGAAGCACTGGTTCGAGAAGACGGTGGATGGAGGCGACGACCTGTACGTGCCGCCTTCGCTGGTCTTCGCCGGCGCGGTGGCGCGCGCCGACGACGGGCAGGGCATGGCGCAGGGGCCCATCGGCTCCCGCTTCGGCCAGATCGTGGGGGTCGAGAAGGTGCGCTTCGAGCCGCTGATCGGCGAGATGGAGCACCTTTCGATGGAGCGCCAGCTCATTCCGATCATCCGCGACGCCGACAACCACCTGTGCTTCTTCGGCTGCCGCACGCAGGCCGAAGATCCCAACGGCGTGCTGAAGTTCTTCACGAGCTACCGCATCCTGCGCTACCTGGAGCGCTGCTGCCGCCACTATCTGCTCCAGGTGGCGGGGCAGGTGCTGACGCGCGACTTCATGGAGGAGAGCATCGAGAAGCCGCTCAAGCGCCTGCTGGACGAGCAGGTGGAGCAGGGCACGATCCTTGGCTACGACCTGTTCGTCGACAAGGACTCGAACAAGCGGATGCAGGGCATCTGCGACATCAGCCTGAACGTGATGCCGACGGGTCCGGCGGAGACCTTCGTGCTGAAGATCGACACGCCGGAATTCTCCAAGCAGGAGCAGAAGTAGGGCGCGATTCCGTAATCAGGTTGGAGTGAATCGGTGAGCGACGGACGAGAGCACATGGCCGGGTCAGCCGCCCGGCAGCACGAGAAGGCGGGCGGCAACGTTCCGGCGGGCAAGATGCCCCTGCCCGCCGGGGGCGATGCCGCCCGCAAGGCGGAGGCCGAGGGCGACCTCATCAACGAGGCGCACGGCATCCGCACGGCGCCGCGGAGCGAATACCGCAGCTCGATGCAGCTCAACCTGCCGCGCGTCGTCGGGGCCAGGCTGGCGGCTCCGGCCGCTCCGCCCGCGGACCTTTCGCAGAGGAAGGCCTCCGATTATCTCCCGCCCGCTTTGAAAGCGCAGCTGATCGCCCAGGGCAGGCTGACGCCGGAAGGCGACCCGGTGCCTGCCGGGGCGGCCGGCAGCGCAGAGGAGGCCCGCGCCGCAGGCAGCGGAGCGGCGCCCGGAGCCGAGGCTCCGCCGCCCGCTTCCCCGCCGTTTGCGAAGCGCTGGCTTGGCAAGCTGTTTGCTCTGTTCGGAAAGAAATAAGGAGGAAGAGATTCATGGCCGCACAGCCATACCGGTGCACGGTGACCATCGACGGCACCAAGTTCGACGCGGTTTCGACGTCCATCCGCTTCCACACGGAGAAGGACCGCACGGGCATGCCGATGATGGGCAGCCTCGACACCCGGATCCGGGTCATCGCGGATTTCCACGATGACAAGAACCTGCCATTTTCGGCGCTGAAGAAGTTCTTCGACCTGGCCAACGTCGTCGACCGCAGCAAGATCAAGGAGATGAAGATCGAGTACTGGAAAGACGACACGCACGAGGACGCGCTGGTCAGCTTCTCCTTCCAGGGCTGGATCAGCCGCTTTGAAACGGCGAACCCGCACCCGCTGGGACTGGCCGGCCTCCGCACGGATGAGGACTTCGCCAACAATCCGGCGGCCGCCTATCCGCAGCTCAACCACGTCCTTGTGCTCGATCTGGTGCCGACGCTCAGCAAGGAGAAGTTCAAGGACATCCAGATCAGCAAGTAGGCGTCAGAAGGGGAACAACGGAAGAGGAGGAAACAGAAATGGCGAGTCCGTACCGCTGCACCGTCACGATCGACGGAACGAAATTCGAAGCCGTCAGCGCGCAGGTGGTGTTCACCACCGACAAGGATCACGCGGGGATGCCCGAAATGGGGAGCCTGCGTTCGCGCATCCGGGTCTGGGCCGATTTCCACGACGACAAGAACCTGCCGTACTCGAGCCTCCAGAAGTTCTTCGACCTGGCCAATGTCGCCACGCGCGACAAGATCAAGGACATGAAGATCGAGTTCTGGAAGGACGACACCCACGAGGACGCGCTCTGCTGCTACAAGTTCAAGGGCTGGATTTCGAACTACGAAGTCTCCAACCCGCCCTTGCAGATGGCCGGCAGCGGCGAGGCGCTCAACCACATGCTCGTGATGGACCTCGAGCCGGTGATGAACCAGCAGAACTACCCCGACATCCAGCTCACGAGCTGACGCCGGCGGGCGCGAGGCGGCGCAAGCCGCCCCGCGCCGCGCGGAAAGGAGGCGCGCCATCACGTTCATCGCGTTCCCGCTCCGGCTGGAAAACGGCTTTCTCCGGCGCACCGGGGAAGCGGAGGCCGTGCTGCGCCTGATCGAGCTGATGGCGCGCACGCCCGGCGGGAGCTGGGCCGGATGCCCGTCGTTCGGCGTGCGCCACCTGTTCGAGGCCATGCGGACGAAGCCCGAAGGGCTGCGCCAGGCCGAGAAGTCCATCAACGACGCGCTGGCCGACCTCGGCATCACCCACTACCGGGTGAAGTCGATCCAGAAGGAGCCGGGCCCGAACCCCGACACCGACGTCTACACGGTGACGCTGGTTTCAACGGCCGACCCGTCGATGACGTGGTCGGCGCGGCTGGACGGCCGCTGAGACGCGGCCGGCATTCATGCCTGGGAGTTGCTGGGATCCATGCCATACCAACGAGCCACGGCGATCGAAATCGACAGCAAGATGCGGGAGGATTTCCGCAAGCGCCTCAAGGAATATGGCGTCAGCGCGGAAGCCACCGATCCCGTGCTCGCCGTGCTGTTCCGCACCTTCGCCCAGCAGATGGAGAACCTGTACAGCGACACCGGGCGCATCCGGCTGGCGCTGCTGGACGAGCTGATCGCAGGCCTGGGCATCGAGCCGCGCAAGGCGCGCCCGGCGCAGGCCGTGGTGCGCATCCTGGGGGCATCCTCGCCGGTTCACGTCGACGCCGGGGCGGTGCTGCGCAGCCAGACGCCCACAGGCGAGCGCTTCAACTTCAGCACGGACGCGCCTGTGACGGTCTCCGGCGCGCAGATCGTGATGGCAGCGGCATACGAGAAGGGCCTGCTGCGGCTGCTGCCCGGGGTGGAGATGCCGGAGCCATTTCTGGCCGCCCGGCCCGCGCTGGATCCGGTGAAAGTGAATCTGGGGCCGAACCCGGCGCTGTTCCTCGCCGTGCAGCCTGCGGGGAAGGAGCACCTGAGCGGACACAGCTTCTACTTCGACCTGACGCCGGACGCACGGCCTGTGCAGGAGGCGCTGGCAACCGAGACCTGGTGCCTGGCCGGGCCGCAGGGCGAGTTTTCGGGCCCCGGCATCCTGCGGCCCCGGCCGGCCAATGCGGGGCTGCGGCGGCTGGAGTGGCTGCTGCGGACCGCCGGCGCGGCCAACGGCGAGGAGGAAGTCCAGGACAAGACGCCGATGTTGCCGCCGGGCTTTTACGCGGGCCGCGTCTTCCTGCTGCCCGCCATCGCTCCAGAGCGGCAGTTCGTGTGCGCGGTTCCGCGGGGGCTTGAGGCGCCGCTCGGCCGCATTTTCGGCCGCGAGGCTCAGACGCTGTTCGCGCAGCCCCGCGCGTGGTTCCGCATCGTGTTTCCGCGCGACATTCCGCCGCTGCACACGGCGATCGGCGGCGTGTATCTGCATGCGATCACGGCGTCCAATGTCGAGTGCTTCAACCAGACCATCGTCTTCGACAAGCACGGAACGGCCATTCCGATCAGCCGGGAGGGCGGCACGGACTGGCAACTGGTGTCGCCGCTGTCACTGATCGGCGAGAACGACACTCCGTATCTGGAGGAGACGGTTCCTTCCACCAACCCGCTGGCCGGCCGGTACGCGATCCGCAACGGGCGCATCGAAATCACGCCCGCGCGCTGGCCGGACGGGCGCCCGCAGTCGCTGGTCAACATCCGCGTCTGGGTCTCCGCGGGCGAGGCGGCCAACCAGGTGGGGCCCGGCATGATCACTTCGCTTGAGCTGCGCGGCGGCGGCGCGCTGCGGGTGCTGAACCCGACGTCGGCCGCCGGCGGCACGAGCAGCGAATCCTACGCCTCGGCGCAGGAGCGCTTCGCCGCGGCGCTGCTGTCGCGCGACCGCGTCGTGACGCGCGCCGATCTGTTCGCGGTGGTGCGCGCATTCGACCGGCGCATCCGCGACGCCCGCATCTCCTCGATCGTCGAGCGCGTCGGCGGCGCGCTGCGCCGCGTGGAACGCGTCACGGTGAGCCTGGCGCGCGAGGACTTCACCGACCCGGACCTCGAGGCCGCCTATCTGCGAGACGAATTGCAGGAGCTGCTCGAGAAGCGTTTCCTGCACGACATCGGCCTGAGCGTCCGCACCGAATGGGTGGAGCCATGAGCGTCGTGATGCCCGATCTTTCCTCCAGCTACCACGGCTTCCATCACACGGTGGACTCGGCGCTGGAGGTGCTGTCGAACCTGGGCATCTCTCCGCACCGCATCACGCTTGCCATGGACGGACCCGGCTATCCGTCGCGCTGGGTGGTGGCGCAATCGCCGCCAGCGGGCGCGCCGCTGGCGCCCGGCGACACGATCCAGCTCCGGATCGCCGGAATGGGCTATTTCCATCACCTGCCGGTGGCCTGCTGGGACTCGGGCGGCGAGGCCGAGATCGGGACGCGCGAGATCGTCTCCGTGATCGACGATCCTTTCCAGAAGGCGGCGCACTGGCTGCGCGAGGGCGCGCGGCTGTTCGACATCAGCGAGCGGAACCTGGACGCCTGCGCGCGCTGGATCTCGCTGTTCGGCGTCGATCCGGAGATCTGGCCGCAGGAGCTGTGGTTCCGCCTGTCGCTGCTGCTGCCGAGCCTGCAATCGCTGGCCGGGAAGGAACACGGCATCCGTTTTGCGCTTCAACTGCTGCTCGACCTGCCGCTGGAAACCATCCGGCGCAAGCCGCGTTTGCGGTACCTGTCTGAAGACGATCTCAGCCTGCTGGGCGGGGCGCACAGCCGGCTCGGCGTCGACTTCGCGCTCGGCGACCACATCGAGGATCTGGCGCAGCTCGTGCTCGTTCTTGGTCCGGTGCCGCTGGAGACCTACTACTGGTTCCAGCAGGAGGACCAGCGGTATCTTCTCAACGCCACGCTCTATCTGGTGACGACCTGCCACCAGAAGTGGACGGTGGAATGGAGCGTGGCCGACCGCGGCCGCGCGCCGCGGCTCGGCGTGGAGGCGCTGAACTCCCGCCTTGGACTCAACACGTGGCTCGGCCCGGCCGCGCCGGCCGGCGAGCCGCCCAGACAGGAATCCCCCCATGAACTCCTCCGATCTCAAGCTTCGTAGCGTCAACTGGGAGCATGGCATGCTCCTCGCGCCGGACCATTTTCTCCGGCAGGAGCGCTATTTCGATTCGCTCTTCCTGTGGATTCTCCGCTACATGACCAATGCGCGCGGACTCGTCGGCGCGGGGCCGCGGGTGCCGGAGAACGAGATCGGCGCCGCGCGCCATGATCCGGTGGTCAGCCTCCACGAGGACGAGGAACAGCTCACCATCACCGTCTCGCAGTGCCGCGGCATCACGCCCGCCGGCTGCATCATCGACATCGATCCTTCGAGCCCCGTGTCACGGCGCTTCCCGCGGGCGGACCTTGAAGGCATTCAGGAGGCGCCCGTCTACATCCTGGCAGCGCCGCACGACAAGAACCCTGCCGAGGGCGAGGCCGACGAGTTCAACCCGCAGATGCAGACCGAGCGGCAGTGGAACTACCGGCTCAGCCTCCAGCCGTCGGCGGAGTCGATTCCCTACTCCCTGGTGGCGGCGCAGATCCGCCGCCAGCGGTATGGCGCGGGCTTCGAAAAGAACCCGGACTTCATTCCCGCCTGCACCACCATGGCCTCGCACAGCGAACTGGCCGCGGGCTGGCGGAAGATCGTCGAGGAAGCCACGTTCCTCGCCGAGCGCTACGCCGAGCTGCACCGCGCGATGCGCGAGTACCTCATCCTTTTCACCGAACGCGGCATCGAGACGGAGGTCGACACGCAGACGGTGCAGTTCGTCGACCGCATGGTGGCGGCATTGCAGGACCTGGTATACGAGCTGCTCGACTGGACGCAGCCGCCGCAGCGCTTCTTTGGCGAGCTGCGGAAATTCCTGCATTCGGCCGCGGTGTACTTCGACCTCACGCCCGGTTTGCAGACCTACTACGACACGCTGAAGGAAGTAGGCGAGACAGAGTTCATCCAGCTCATCAACCAGCAGAAGCGGATCCTGCGGATGACGCGCACCTGGCGCGTGCAGGACGACCTTGGCATCGAGGTGCGCTCGGCGCTGGCATCGCTGGCGGCGTTGCAGCGGCTGGAGCGGGCGCTCGAGGGCAAGTACGTCGACTTCCGCGTCAGCCCGCAGCTCGAAGCGATGAACTTCGTCTTCGACCGCGGCGGCAACGTTCTTTACAAGCTGGCCGCGAAGCCGAGCCGGGTGCAGGGCGTCGGCGACGACATGGTCACCTTCTTCAGCCAGCTCCGGCTGGAAGGGCGCGACAAGTACCGGCTGATCCTCGTCGGCGAGCACAACGCGACGTTCGAGAAGGGCACGCGCATCCCGGCCGAGATCCGCATCAACGAGGGCAGCGGCTTCCAGCGCGCGCCGCTGAACCTGGTGAGCGAGGCGGTGATCCCCGGCCAGACCAACTTCGAGTTCGATTTCGAAGCGCCGGACGTGCCCACCATCACCGACGTGCGCGTGGCCGTGCCGGCGCACCTTCCCATCCGGACGGCGCTGCTGTTTGCGCGGCACCGCTTCTATGCCGGACGCGCGCAGGAGGCGGCGGCGCGGCCGGTGCAGCCGATCGAGCGCGCTCCGGAACCCGCGCCTCCGCCGTATGCTCCGCCGCCGCAGGCAGCTCCGCCGCCGCCAGCGGCGCCACCGCAGGCGGCTTCTCCCTACGCGCCCCCGGCCGCGCCCTACGGAGCGCCGCCGCAGCAGCCGCCGCCCTACGCCCCTCCGCACGGCGCGCCGCCGGCGGCTCCGCCGTTCCAGCAGCAGCCGCCGCCTCCGCCCGAGGAGCCGAAACGCGGCGGGGCGCCGTGGGAATTCTTCCGGCGCGCCACCGGCGCGCCGCCTCCGCCCGAGCCGCCCGTCACGCCGCCGCAGGCTCCGCCGCGGCAGCCGGGGCCGCCGCGGCCCCGCTTCGACCAGGGCGAAGAACCGCCTGCGCCGCCGCCTCCGCGCCGGCGCAGGCTGGAGTGAGTTTTCCGGGCTGCTCCGCCAGAGCGGCCCGCGCCGGTGTTTGACATCCCAGCATCGTTTCGCCAACTCCCAGGAGGAAGCCCGTGGCCATCAACCTCGACAAGATCTCCAACGAGCTCGAGGACGCCCTCGAACGCTCGCGCCTGCTGGCCGAGCAGCGCAAGCAGGCGCAGATCACGCCGCTCCACATGCTTTACGTGCTGCTGGACGCGGAATCGCCGCTCGCCGCCGTGCTGGACAAGGCAGGCATCGCCGTCGATGCGCTGCTGGAGACCTTCGCCACGCGTCTCAACACCGAGCGCAATGCGCCGCTCGAACCCGGGCGGCGCCCCACAGCCAGCAGCGCGCTTCGCAATCTCATCGAAAAATCCTTCGAAATGATGGAGCGCCGCGGGGCCGAGCGCGCCGAGCCGATCGACTTCATCATGGCCGCCGTCGAGTACGGCGAGGAGGCCCTGCGCGGCGATCTCCGCCAGAACGGGCTGACGAAGCAGGTCATCGAGAAGACGGTGGAGACACGCGCCGAGATTGGCGAGACGCTGGGCGAGAAGCAGGCCGGCCGGTCCATGCCCGGCGCCGCGCCGAAGCCGCTCACCGGCGGAAAGCTGCTGGAGAAATACGGCCGCGATCTCACCGCCGCCGCGGCGCGGGGCGAGCTGATGCCCGTCATCGGCCGCGATGACGAGATCCGGCAGGTGATCCAGACGCTGCTGCGCAAGAGCAAGAACAACCCGGTGGTGGTCGGCGAGCCGGGCACCGGCAAGACGGCCATCGCGGAAGGGCTGGCGCAGCGCATCGCCGCGGGCGACGTGCCGGAGTCGCTCAAGAAGTGCAAGGTGATTGCGCTGGATCTCACGGCGATGGTGGCCGGCGCGAAGTACCGCGGCGAGTTCGAGGAGCGCATCAAGGGCGTCGTCGACGAGGTGCGCGCGCGCAAGGGCGAGATCATCCTGTTCCTGGACGAGCTGCACACGCTGGTGGGCGCCGGCGGCACCGAAGGCGGCATGGACGCGGCCAACATCCTGAAGCCAGCGCTCGCGCGCGGCGAGCTGCGCTGCCTGGGCGCGACGACGTTCGACGAATACCGCGAGAAGATCGAGAAGGACGGCGCGCTGGCCCGCCGCTTCGACGTCGTCCAGATCAAAGAGCCCAACGACGAGATGATGATGGTCATGCTGCGCGGATTGCGGCCGCGCTTCGAGGCCTTCCACGGCGTGAAGCTCACCGACGATGCGCTTCAGGCGGCGATCAAGCTCAGCCGCCGCTACATCCGCGGCCGCTGGATGCCGGACAAGGCCATCGACGTCATCGACCAGGCCTGCGCGCGCATCCGCATGCAGAAGGAGTCCAAGCCGACGCACATCGACCAGAAGGAGCGCCTGCTGCTGCGCAAGAAGGCGGAGCTGGAGGCGCTGGAGTCTTCCGCGTCGACGCCCGCTGCGCTGCGCGCCGTCGAGGCGCTGCGCGCCGAGATTGCCGCGCTCGAGCCGCAGGTGACCAGGCTTGTCGAAGACTGGAACAGCCAGAAGAACGCGCTGGACATGCTCCAGAAGACCAAGCAGGCCATCCAGGAGCAGACCGCGGCGCTCGAGGCGGCCGAGAAGAAAGGCGACGTCACCAAGGCGGCCGAGATCCGCTACGGGTCGCTGAAGTACCTCGAGCAGCAGTTGGCGGATCTGGAGAAGCAGACCGCCGGCGTCTCGCTGGTGCCGGACACGGTGCTGCCGGAGCATGTGGCCGAAGTCATCGCCGACATGACCGGCATCCCGTCCAGCCGCATGATGGAGAGCGAGAAGGAGCGGCTGATGAAGCTCGAGGAGCGCCTGAAGGAGCGCGTCTTCGGACAGGACGAGGCCGTCTGCGCGGTGGCCGACGCCGCGCGCCGCATGCGCGCCGACCTTCAGCCGGGCCGCAAGCCGAACAGCTTCCTCTTCGTGGGGCCCACGGGCGTCGGCAAGACGGAGCTGGCCAAGGCGCTAGCCGAGGCGCTGTTCGACGACGAGAACGCGCTCATCCGCATCGACATGGGCGAGTACAAGGACAAGAGCTCCGTTTCCGGCCTGATCGGCAGCCGGCCGGGCCTCGTCGGAAGCGAGGAGGGCGGCTTCCTCACCGAGCAGGTCCGCCGCAATCCGTATTCGATCGTGCTGTTCGACGAGGTCGAAAAGGGCGCGCCGGAGATTCTCGACCTGCTGCTTGGCGTGCTCGACGAAGGCCGCCTCACCGACGCCAAGGGCCGCTTCTGCGACTTCTCCAACACGATGGTGCTGTTCACGTCGAACCTCGGCGTGCGCGAGGCCATCGAAGCCAGCGATGATCCCGAGGTGCAGAAGCAGGTCATCGTGGAAGTGGTGAAGCGCAACCTGCGGCCGGAGCTGTACAACCGCATCGGCCAGGTGATCACGTTCAATCCGCTCACCGAGCGGGAGCTGGAAGCGATCGTGATGAAGAACGTCAGGCAATTGAAAAAGAAGCTGGCCGAAGACCGCGAGATCGGGCTTGAGATCACGCCGGCTGCGCTCAGTTATCTGGCGAAGGAATCCTACGACCCCGCCTACGGCGCGCGGCCGGTGCAGCGCACGATGCAGCAGATGGTGCTGTCGCCGCTGGCCGGCATCCTGCTGTCGGGCGAGGCCGCGGCAGGGCAGTCGATCTGCATCGACTACGACCCGGGAGTCGAGAAGGTGATCGAAGGCGCGGAAGGGGCCGAACCGGTCACCGTCCGCGAAGGCGAAGGATTGACGTTCAGCGTGGTCACGCCGGATTAGGAATCATGTTGCTGCCAGCGCCGGCAACACAGCCGCAGTCCGGATTCCGTTATTGAAGACGGGAGCCGACGCGCAGGCAGACAGGGGAGACGCCGATGAAACGGGTCATCGCCATTCCGGTTGCGGTCCTCCTGCTTGGGTGGCTGGGCGCGCAGGCTCCGCCGCCCGAAGAGGGCTGGATCGTGCTGCACGACGGCGAATCGCATTTCGGCTGGACGCTGTCCGGCTCCGCGTGGTCGGCCGCGCGCGGGGTGCTGGTGGCCGAAGGCGGCCAGGGGCAGCTCCGCTCGAATACTCCTTTCGCGGACTTTCTGCTTCATTTCGAGATCCGGGCCGAGAAGGGCGCTGCTGGCGCGCTCTACGTGCGCGCCGCCCGTGACGGAAACCCGAAGGAGACGGGCTACGGCATCGAATTCTCCTCGCTCGCGTCGAGCTCGTGGGTGCCGGTAGACGTGGAGGCATCCGGCGGCGGCGTGGGCGTGCGCGTTTCCGGCCGCATGATCGACCACTCCACGGCGCCGGTGGCGCCCGCGGGTTTCTTCATTCTGGAGGCGCGCGGCGGCGGCCGCGTCGAGATCCGGAACATGCGGCTGCGGCTGCTCAAGCCGGACCTGCTGTTCAACGGCAACGACCTGTCCGGGTGGAAGTCGACGGGCGAGCCGGCCAAACAGAAAAGCGGCCTGGGCCGCCTGTTCGGCGGCGGCAAGCCGAAGGAGGCCAAGTGGACGGTGGCGCGCGGAATGATCCACGGCTCGGACGGCCCCGGCCAACTGGAGTCCCTGCTCCAGTTCGGGGACTTCCTTTTCCAGGCCGACATCCGCATCAACTCCAAGCGGGCCGGCGAGCGCCGCCGCTACGGCATCCTGTTCCGCGGCGATCCGGGCCAGCTCGGCTCCGGCTATGAGGTGAACGTGCAGCCGGGCGCGACCGGCGCGCTGATGGGGCTGACGACGGCGCGGAAGAACATCGGCGCGGCGAACCAGTTCGTCACCGTAACCATCGCCGCGCATGGCCGCCACATCCAGGTGTGGGCCGACGGCGTCGCCGTCACGGATTTCAACGACGCGCGCCCCGAGGGCACGAATCCAAAGAAGGACGCGCGCAGCACGCCGGGCGTCATTGCGTTCTACACGCCGGAAGACGATGCCGACATTGACATCCGCAACGTGCGCGCCGTGCAGTTGCCGAAGACGTTCGGCCTCGGACCGAAGAAGACCGAGATCACCTCGCTGCCCCAGGCTCCGGCCGTTCCCTCCATGCCTTCGCTGCCGGCCGCGGCTCCGGGCGCGCCCGATGCCGGCGCCGCCGCGCTCCAGCAGCAGCTCCAGCAGCAGCAGATGGCCCAGATGAAGCAGGAGCAGCGGACGCAGCAGGAAGCCATGCTGCTCCAGCAGGCGCTGAAGGAGTCCGACCCGGCCCGGCAGATCGCAATTTTCGACCAGATCCTCGCGCTCAACCCGAACAACCAGGTGGCATTCAACGGACGCAAGGAGGCGATGGCGAAGCTCGAGGAGCAACAGCGGCGGGAGGCGGAGAAGGCCGCAGCCAGCACGGAGCAGGAGCGGGCCCAGCAGGAGAAGCAGATGACGCTGGCGCAGAGCATCCAGGCGGCGGAAGCCGCCTTCCTGGCGGGCAACCTGCTTGCGGCGGAGAAGGCGCTGAATGCCGCCGAGCGGATCGCGCCGGACAATCCGCAGGTGCAGGCGCTGCGGTCGCGGCTCAACTACGCCAACCAGCGGCGGTCGTCGATTCTCGCCATCGGCGCGGCGGGCGCCGGCACGGGTTGCGTCGCGCTGCTGGCCTGGATCTTCGCCATGCGGCGCCGCCGCGATCCCTACGTCGAGGTCGTGGCGGGGCTCGACAAGGGCAAGCGCTTCAACATCGACAAGGAAGTGGTGCTGGTGGGCGCCATCCCCGAGGACGGCGGCGCAAAGAACGACATCGTGCTGCGCGACGCCGAGCGGATGATCTCGCGCTTCCATGCGCAGTTCCACTTCAGGAACGGCAAGCTCTACATCATGGACACGAACAGCTACAACGGCACGTTTGTCGACAAGAAACGGATCGAGCCCGGAAAACCGGTGCCGCTGAAGGGCGGTTCGCGCGTCACCTTCGCCGGCACATGCACGGTGAAAGTCGGGTTTGAGAGGCGGAAGAAGAAGAAATAGCGGCGGGCGCGCCGCCCTGCCGGCTGCCGCGCGGCATCGAGGCGCGCGCCGGCACGGAGCAGCCCCGGAGGGAACCGGAATATGCGGCCTGCATTCCTGCGAATCTACGTCGACGAGAAAGAACCGGAGCAGATCAGCCTTCAGGAGGTGGGCATCGTCCATCAACTGAACCGGCATTCCGCCTGCCTGCTGCGCTTCTGGCAGCCTCCGGAGAGCCGCCATCCGTTCGAGAGCGACATTGGCAAGCCGCTGCTGGTGACTGCCGTCTCGCAGGACGGGCTCGAGATGATCCTGTTCGACGGCCTGGTCCTCGGCGTGGAATCCGAGTACAGGATGGCAGGCGGCTGCACGCTGCTGTATTCGGGCATCGGGTGGTCCTACCTTCTGGACGTGAAGAAGCGCTCGCGGACTTTCCTGAAGATGACGCCCCGCGAGATCGCCGGCAAGCTGCTCGATGACAGGGCCGGGGACCTGAAAATTGGCGGCGCGCCGCTGACGCTGCTGCAATACGGCGAGACCGACTGGAGCTTCCTGCACCGGCTCGCCGACCGGCACGGCTGCTTCCTGCGGGCGCCCGGCCGCAAAGTGGATGTGCTGAAGGAATTCACCAATGAAATCTGTCCGCTGAGCTGGCGCAAGGAGGGCAGCCTGCACGTGTTCCGGACGAAGGGGCGCCTGTATGAATGCGCCATCCACGGCGTCAACTACGACCGGGCCGAGGCGATGAGCCGGGAGTTCGAAAACGTGACGGACAGCCCGCCGGCGGAGGACTCGCTGGGCGCGCTGCGCGGAGGCTCGGACGCCGGTTCTTCGGAACACAAGCTGGCCGACACCCTGTATGACAAGTTCCTGTCGGGCGACCACGGCAAGTTTGAAGATGAGCTCCGGCTGGAAGCCCGCCGCCGGCGCATCCACGCCTGCACGGCGTACGGAGAATCGCGCGAGGCGTCCATCCTGATCGGCGGCAAGGTGGAGATCGATGGCAGCATCGAGGTCGGCGGCAGATACGGCGTATACAGGCTGGAGCATCTGTGGGAGCTGGGGAAAGGCTACTCGAACCGGTTCTGGTGCATGCCTTTCCGGGTGTATGCCGACGAGAAGCGGCCCGCGCCTTCGGTGATCCGGGAAGCGCCGCTGGCGGTGCAGCCCGTCCTGCCTACGCAGCCGCCGGCTGCCGTGCCGCCGGAACCCGCGCCGCCGCCGATTTCGGGGCGCAACTTCGGCGTCTATGTCGCCCGCGTGCTCGACAACGTGGATCCCATCGACGCCGCCCGCGTCAAGGTGCAGTTCCCGTGGGAAAGCGAAAGCAACGAGGGCGGATGGGCGCCGGTGGTGACACCCCATGCCGGAAACGGGCGGGGCATGTACTTCGTGCCGGAGATCGGAGACGAGGTTCTCGTTGCCTTTGAGCAGGGGGACCCGAACCGCCCGATCGTCCTTGGCTCGCTATGGAACGGCAATGACAAGCCTCCCAACGATGGGCTGCACGGCGACGAGCAGGGCAACAACGACATCAAGCGGATCGTCACCAAGAGCGGCAACCGCATCGTCATGGACGACATGGAAGGCAGCGAGACGATCGTCGTCGCCACGCCGGAGCACATCCGCATTTCGATGTTCGAGGGGGAAAAGACGCTGCTGATCCATTCCGACGGCGACATCAACATCCACGCCGGCGGCACGGTTCACATCCGCTGCAAGCAGTTCCTGCGGGAAGTGGGCTGAGAATCCGTTTTCTGAGAGGAGGACATCCATGGGCTCGTTCGACGGCAAGACGAAGACCAAGACCCGCGTTGAGATCGGCAAGGACGCATGGAAGCCGAAGATGGGCGCGCTCGGCAAAGGCTCGCAGACGGATGAGGCGCTGATTCACGGCACGAAAAAGGAACAGATCGATGTGAACCTGATCAGCACGGTGACCGTGAACCGCACCTTCCAGACCAACGTCAACTTCCAGTGCACGGTGGGGGCGATGCGGAAGCTCCAGGACACCATCTTCATGCACGCGACCAACGGGCTCCACAAGCGCGATGTCACCGGGCCGAGCCTCGTCAACCGCGTCGGACCGACGCTGAATACGTTCGTTTCGCCGCTGACCGAGAATCACAGCGCCCCGAGGATGATGAACGAGCCGACCAGCAACATGAACAATATCGTCTCGTTCCTGAAGACGTTCATCGACGAGAAGAACATCGGCCTGAATTCATCGGAAGCCTATGCCAACAAGTTCGCGCTCAGCGGCCTGAATAACGACCACAAGGCAATCGCCAACGGCATCGTCGGCCTTGAACTCAAGCTGGCCGGAACCTGCCTGGGCGTCGAGGTCTACGAGAGCCGGACGGTTCCCCTCATCCAGAGGACGAATCCGCTGGAAGCCAGGATTGGCGCCATCAAGTCGGAACTGGCGGCTCTGGAAACGCATACCGGGGTGAAGCTCTCCAACCTGAAGTTCGCCGTCAACTCTTTCACGATGTAATGCCCGCCCGGAGACCTGAGAATGCCCGTGCCGGATGCTCGCCCCTGGGTCAAGGCGGAATCGCTCACCCGCTGCCATCTCTACTGGCTCCCTGTGTCTTCCTTTCCGAGCAGAACGCAGGAGAGAGCCTGGCTCCGCGCTTTTCTCTACCTGTTGTTCGATCACCTGAAACCCCGCGCGCTCAGGCCACAGTGCTTCATGGAATTGCGGGAGATCAACATGTACTGCCAGGACGCGTTCGTTCAGCGCTCGCTTGATCTGCGCCCGGTCTTCAGCTTCTCCCGCAGCCCCTGGGCTCCGATGCCTGGCACGCCTCCGCAGGAAGAACTGGACGCGATCCGCAATCAGGAGAAGCAGTTCGTCCTGTCGAACTACACCCACGGGCAGACCTACTGGATCCCACTGCCAGATCCGAAGCCGTTTCTGGAGGAGTTCCTTGGCTTCGGGGGCGTCACCATCCTGTTCCCCGGCCCGGATCCGAACACGGCGGCTCCGCCGCTGAAGATCTCCCCGGGCGTGCGCAACAGTCCGCATTTCCGGGAAATTTTCGCCATGGGAGATCCGGAAGCGGAACTCAACAAGGCCCTCATGCTCCGGCACAGGTTCCTTGGCACGCTGAAGAAAGTCTTCGGCCGCGGCTGGGAGGACCGGGTGGAATACCGCGGGCTGCTGTTTGTGCTTCCGCGGCTCCGCAGCACGGATTTCTTCAACATCGAGCAGGACGCCCTGGAAGGCCTTTTCGAAGCGTCCCCGCTGTACTTCGCCGAAAGCCCGGAAGACCGCGGCGTTCTGCTGGCGGCGCAGGATTCGCTCGATGAGACGATTGCCGCCCTCGTGGCCGCCCTCGAACAGCAGAACATTCCCTTTCCCCTGGAGGCCAGACGATGAGCGTTCCCGCCGGATTCGAGCGCCCGCCATTGGACGCGCTGGTTTTCCACGTGCTCGAGCCGCGGCACGGATATCACGTCTACGTGTTCGAGCAGGGAGAGTTTCCCGTCAGGCCGCTTTTCCTGCGGCGGTGGCTGGAGCTATACAACGTCCTGCGTCCGCTGGTGTTCCCCGCGGCGGCCAATCCGGTCACGGGTTTGCAGATGTGGCACATCCATCACAACGACGGCGCGGCGGTTCTCGCCAGAAACGGAGCAGCCTGGCAGCCAGACTTCGGCGTGGGCGTCTGGCTGGATCAGCCGCCGCCCACCCTGTGGACTCCGGAGGAATTCGAGATGCTCGGTCCGGGCGATCTGATGCGTCCGCCGATCTTCAGCGTCGTCCGCCTGCGGGCGCAGCGTCTGGACCGGCAAGCGGTCTGGACAGCGATGGGAGGACGGGGATCGTACATGGAGTTCCTGGTTCCGGGAGATCCGGAGGCGTTCCTGGAGCAGCAGGCGCCGATGTATCGCCGCTGGATCGAGGAAGAGATCATCCAGGTGCATCCGTTCTTCGTCCCGCTGGTCTCCGCCGCCTCGCTGCGCAGCGATCTGCTGGCGTCCCGGCTGGCGCATTTGGACGCAGTCACTGCGTATGTCCGCGAGAGCCAGGAGGACCGGGGGCTGCTCGTGCTCACGCGCGAGCCCCTCGAGCAGAAGATCGCCTCCGCCTTCACTCTGGTTCCCTGCGCCAGCCCCGATCCGGCCGACCGCCGGTTTGTCATCCACACCGCTGGCGGATCGGCTCCCGATCGGGTTACTGCCTGAGCACCC
>JANWVO010000015.1 GCA_025056865.1 Bryobacteraceae bacterium | reverse complement strand
AGAGTTGACGGCGCAATGAATGGGCACATTCCCTTGTACGATACCGGCGGCCACCTGCTGGCTTGGGTGGCGTCGGAGTGGTGTGAAGCCCATGCTGCGCACCTGCGCCTGGTTCGAACCCGGCGGGCGCGCGCGGTGGTGCGCGCCTATCTCCGCGCCGATGACGCGCCATTGCTTGCCTGGCTTGAGGCGTCCGGCCGACACTCGAATTTCGGTGAGGCCTTCCTTCAGCCGCTGGATGGAGGCCGGTGCTGGGCACTGCGGGGCGTGGTTGGATCGCGATAACGCATACTGGAGGGCTTGCTTTCGCCGGCGGCTCGTGATATTCGATGAGCGTGGCCGCCAGGCGTTGCGGCGCCCAACGGCCACTCACCGGCACCGTGGTGCGACACGGCGCAGGCTGGTTCCATCCTACCATCCTGTTCCTGCCCTGCCGCGGTGACGCCATTTTGGAGGTCACCGACCAACATGCAATTCACGGAAGCAGATTTCCTCGCACTGGACATCGCTTACGAGCAACTTGAGAGCTATTTCTGCTCGACAGTGCGCTCAAACTTTGCAACCCCTCAGGGCGCATGTCTCTACGCCTTCCTCCTCGAGGTGCTCGACCAGATGGGGCTGAATGATGACCTGACCATCCCAGAGTTCATGGCCTGGGCGACGAAAGTCTACAAAGAGCGCTTCCGCGCACAGCTCGAGAGCCTCGATTCGCGGGCGGCATGAATTGCTTCTCTCGCCCCGGCCGGCGCCGGCTGGCCGGGGATTTTTTTGCGCGCCGGCGCGGATCAGTGGCTCACAGGGTGAGCCTGCGGCTGTGATTCTTGGTGGGAAGAGTTACCAAAATCGTCTACAAAATTCTTTGGTAACTCGCGGCTGGCTGGCTGTAAGTGATTGATTTGAAATGGAGCCGGCGGCGAGATTCGAACTCGCGACCCCCTGATTACAAGTCAGGCGCTCTACCGACTGAGCTACGCCGGCTCTCTTTTCAGGTTAGCAGAGCAGGGCGCGGGGCCTTCCGTCGGGCTTTCCGGAGGCGGAAGAGTCACCGCGGGAGGGGCGGGCGCATCCAAGAGGCGAGAGGGGTTTGCCGTGCAAGAAGCTTACGAGCTGCTGCCGTGGCCGCTGATGCTGGCCGTGATGGGGCTGGGCGTGGTGCTGGTGCTGATCGCGTGCCTGCCGACGGCGTGGGTGGACTGGCTGTTACGGTATCTGCACAGCCGTTTCGGCGAGACGCCGCGCTGAGGTCTCTGGCGGGGCGCGCTTCCGAGTTTCTGGCCGCTGAGGAGCAGTGGGCCCGGGGCTGCCGCATGGGAAGGCCGGGCCAAGAGCGATGCCGCAGGCTCCAGAGCGTGCGTCTGCGCCGTCGGTGGCGGTGCGAGACCGGCGGGATCCGCCGAGCCGGGCCTGGAGGGGGGGAAGCCGGGGGTTCGGTGGCGGGGGCGGAAGCCCGCGGCGGAAGCCGGGGGAGGCGGGTCAGGCGGGCATCTGGAGGGAGCCGGTGAGGGAGGCCACGTGGGCGATGCCCTGCTGGCGGCAGAACTCATCCAACTCAGCGGCAATGCGGACGGGGGCGCGGGGATCGGCGAAGGTGGCGGTGCCGACCTGGACGGCGGAAGCTCCGGCGATGAGGAATTCGGCGGCGTCCTCGCCGGTGAGGATGCCGCCGAGACCGATGACGGGGATGCGGACGGCGCGGGCGGCTTCGTAGACGAGGCGCAGGGCAAGCGGCTTGATGGCGGGACCGGAGACGCCGCCGAAGCCGGCTCCGAGGCGCGGGCGGCGGGTGCGGGCGTCGATGGCGAGGCCGAGGAAGGTGTTGACGAGGGAGAGGGCGGCGGCTCCGGAGTCCTGGGCGGCGCGGGCGAGCGGGGCGATGGCGGCGACGTTGGGGGTGAGCTTGACGATGACCGGGCGGCGGGCGGCCTTCGCGCAGGCATCGACGACTTCGGCAAGGAGGCGGGGGTCGGCGCCGAAAACAATTCCTCCGTGTTTTGTATTGGGGCAGGAGACGTTCAGCTCGTAGGCATCGAGGCCTTCGGCGTCCTCGAGGACGCGGACGACCTCGACGTAGTCCTCGACGGCATAGCCGAAGACGTTGGCGAAGATGCGCGTGCCGCAGCCGCGCAGAAGGGGGAGCTTTTCGCGGATGAAGGCGCGGACGCCGATGTTCTGGAGGCCGACGGAGTTGATCATGCCGGCGGCGGTTTCATACAGGCGGGGCGGCGGGTTGCCGTGCATCGGCTCGCGCGAGAGGCCCTTGACGACGAGCCCGCCGAGGCGGCGGAGGTCGACGATGGAGGCCATTTCGACGCCGTAGGCGAAGGTGCCGGAGGCGGCGATGACGGGGTTGGCGAGCGGGATTCCGCAGAGGGTGACGCGCAGCCTGGAGGAGAGCGGATCGCCGGCCATCGTCACCAGTGTACAGGCGCGGGGGACGTGCGCCTATTTCTGGTGGAGGCGGGCCATGAGGCCGGCGAGGTAGGTTTGTCCTTCGGGCTGGGCGGTGGCGAGCAGACGAAGCGTGGCGCGGGCGTCATCGAGGGCGCGGTGGGCGCTGCCGGGCGCGATGCCGTGGGCGGCGAGGAGCTGCTGGAGGCCTTTGGAGGCGTGTCCGCGGGCGCGCCAATCGATGCCGTCCATCGAGCAGAGCCAGGGCAGGCGCTTCGCTTCCGGAAAGAGGCGCTCGACGAAGGGGCGGTCGAAGGCGGCGTTGTGGGCGATGAGGCAGTGGCTGCGGGCGAGGATGGAGCGGATGCGTGCTTCGTCGAGCTGGCGGCCGCGGACGTCGTCATCGGTGATGCCGTGGGCGCGGGTGGCTCCGGGCGGGATGGGGCGGCCGGGGTCGCGCAGGCCGGAGTACTCTTCGAGGACTTCGATGCCGCCGCCGGTGCGCGGATCGAAGCTGAAGAGCACGAGGGCGAGCTCGACGACTTCGTCCGTGGCGGGGTTGAGGCCGGTGGTTTCGACGTCGACGATGGAGGCGCGGAGCTTCATGGCTGGTTCATGGCGGCGAGCTCGTCGAGATCGAGCCGCCCGGTGTAGATGGCCATGCCGAGGGCGCAGTCGATGCCGAGCGCGTCCAGGGCGCGGATCTCTTCGATGGTGGTAATGCCGCCGGCGGCGGTGATGGGCAGGGAGGTGGCGCGGCGGAGGCGGGCGAACCAGGCGAGATCCGTGCCCTGCATCATGCCCTCGCGGTCGACGTAGGTGGCGAGGAAGCCGGAACAGAAAGGCTCGAGTTCGTTCAAAACATCTTCGGCGGATTTGTCGAGCTGTTCGGTCCAGCCTTTGACGGTGATGCGGCCGCCGCGGGAGTCGATGGCGACGAGGATGCGTTCGCGGCCGACGGCGGCGGCGATGGCCTCGAGCGAAGGGCGGTGGAAGGCGGCGGTGCCGACGATGACCTTCGCCGCGCCGGCCCCGACGAGGCGGCGCGCGCGTTCGGGGGTGCGCACGCCGCCGCCGGCGCGGATGCGGGCGCGGGCGGCGAGCATTTCGACGATGGGGGTGTTGTCGCCGCGGCCGAGGGCGGCGTCGAGGTCGATGACCTGGATTTCCGGGAAGCGGCGGAAGCGTTCGAGCATTTCAAGCGGGGGCGCGCCCTCGAGGGCCTTTTCCCTGCCCTGGATGAGCTGGACGACCTTGCCGTCCATGAGGTCGATGCACGGGATGATCATGCGAGGGTCCTGACGGGGATGCCGGCGCGGGCGAGCTCTTCCTTGAGGCGGCCGACCGTCCACGTTCCGTAGTGGAAGATGCTGGCGGCGAGGGCGGCGTCGGCCTCGCCGGCGGTGAGCACCTCGATGAAGTGCTCGGGGCGGCCGCCGCCGCCGCTGGCGATGATGGGGATGCGGGTGGCGCGGCTGACGGCGCGGGTGAGTTCGATGTCGAAGCCCTGCTGGACGCCGTCGGCGTCCATGGAGGTGAGCAGGATCTCGCCGGCTCCGAGCTGTTCGCCGCGGGCGGCCCATTCGACGGCGTCGATGCCCTCGTCGACGCGGCCGCCGCGGGTGTAGACATTCCAGCCGCCGCGGCCGTTGCGGCGGGCGTCGATGGCGAGCACGCAGGCCTGGGCTCCGAATTCGCGGCTGATTTCGGTGATCAGCTCCGGGCGGCGGACGGCGGCGGTGTTGACGCTGACCTTGTCGGCTCCGCAGTGGAGGATGCGGCGGGCATCCTCGACCGAGCGGATGCCGCCGCCGACGGTGAGCGGGATGAAGACGCGGCGGGCGGTGCGGGCGACGACGTCGGCCATGATGCCGCGGTCGTCGCTGGAGGCGGTGATGTCGAGGAAGACGAGCTCGTCGGCGCCCTGCTCGTTGTAGCGGGCGGCGAGTTCGACGGGGTCGCCGGCGTCGCGCAGGCCGACGAAGTTGACGCCCTTGACGACGCGTCCGCCGGTGACGTCGAGGCAGGGGATGATGCGTTTGGCGAGCATCTGCTGCTATCCTCGCACCGCCTCGCCGGCCAGGGAGAGGAAGCGGCGCAGGAGGGCGAGGCCGGCGGGCCCGGACTTTTCCGGATGGAACTGGACGCCGAAGACGTTTCCGTGCGCGAGCAGGGCGCAGAAGCTGACGCCGCCGTAGGAGCACAGGGCGGCGGCGTGCGGGCCATCGGGGCAGTAGTAGCTGTGGGCGAAGTAGTAATGCGCGGAGGCGCCGGGGCCTTCGAGCAGCGGCGAGGGCCGGAGCGGCTGGATGGTGTTCCAGCCCATGTGGGGGCAGCGCACGCCGGCGGGGAAGCGGCGCACGAGGCCCGGAAACAGGCCGAGGCCTTTCTGTTCCGGCGCTTCCTCGCTGGCCTCGAACAGGGCCTGGAGGCCGAGGCAGATGCCGAGGAAGGGCGCGCCGGAGCGGGCCTTGCGGAGGAGCGGATCCCGAAGGCCGAGGCGGGCGAGCGCGTCCATCATCTGGCCGAAGTGGCCGACGCCGGGCAGGATGAGGGCGCGGGCGGCATCGACGGCGGCCGGATCCTGCGTGATTTCGAACGAAGCGCCGAGCTGTTCGAGCGTGTTGGCGACGGAGCGGAGGTTGCCGGCGCCGTAGTTGACGACGGTGATCATAGCAGGCCCTTGGTGCTGGGGAGCTGGTCCTTCAGGCGCGGGTCCTTCGAGCAGGCATAGCGCATGGCGCGGGCGAAGCACTTGAAGATGGCTTCCACCTTGTGATGGCTGGAGCGCCCGTAGAGGACCTTCGCATGGAGGTTGGCTCCGGCGTGGGTGGTGAAGCCGTGGAAGAAGTCTTCGAGCAGCTCCGCCTGGAGGTCGCCGACGAGGCGGGTGCGGACCCTGTCTTCGTAGACGAGGTAGGGGCGTCCGCCGAGGTCGACGGCGACGACGGCGAGGGTTTCGTCCATGGGGAGGACGAAGTAGCCGGCGCGGTTGATGCCTTTGCGGTCGCCGAGGGCTTTGGCGAAGAGTTGCCCGAGAACGATGCCGACGTCTTCGACGGTGTGGTGCTGGTCGACGTCGAGGTCGCCGCGGGCCTCGAGCGAGAGGTCGAAGGCGCCGTGCTTCGCGAACAGCTCGAGCATGTGGTCGAGGAAGCGGACGCCGGTGGAGATGCCGTAGCGGCCGCGGCCTTCGATTTTCAGCGAGCCGCGGATCTGCGTTTCGCGGGTGTTGCGCTCGACGGCGGCGGATCTCATTGGGGGAGGACCTCTTCGATTTCGTTCACATTTTCGATGATGGCGACGGCTCCGGCCTGGCGCAGGGCCTCGACGAGCGTGCTGCGGTGCGGGGCGCCGGCGGAGGCGACGCCGATGAAGGGCACGCCGGCGGCGCGGGCGCTGGCCGCGTCGTCGATGGTGTCGCCAAGGAAAGCGGCGATGGGCGCGTCGGCGCGGCGGGCAATCTGGAAGAGGCCCTCGGGAGCGGGCTTGCCGTGGGTGACGTCGTCGGCGGTGATGACAGGATCGAAGGCGATGCCGGCGGCGAAGCGCTGGAGGGTGGGGGCGAGCTCTGCGCGGTTGCGGCCGGTGAAGAGGGCGAGGCGGTAGCGGCGCGCGAGCCGCCGGAGCAGGCCGTTTTCCGGCACCCACACTTCGCGGGAGATGAGGCCGTCGCCGTCCTCGCCGAAGAAGATGCGGTTGAAGTACCCGACGACGTGCTCATAGGGCACGTCGACGCCGAGTTCGCGGCAGTAGTGGTGGCAGAGGACCCAATCGTTGTTGTAGCCGCCGCGGAGCTTCCACTGCTGGATGGAAGCGGCATCGGGGCGGACGCCGGTGAAGTGGCGGATGGTTTCGGCGATGGCTTCGCGGTAGCTGGCGTTGACGTCGACGAGCACGCCGTCGACGTCGAAAACGATCACGGGAAGGCTCATGGCCATACCTCGTCGAGGGCATCGAAGAAGCGGGCGACCTGGGCAGGCGTACCGGCGGTGACGCGGACCGTGCCCGGCAGCTCGTAGGAGCGGTCGCGGACGAGAACGCCGCGGGCGCGCAGGGCGTCGCGGATTTCGATGGCGCGGGCTCCGGCCTCGAACAGCACGAAGTTGCCCTGCGAGGGCCAATAGCGGATGCCGCGGCGGCGGAACCCTTCGTAGAGCAGCCCGCGGGCGGCGAGCGCCTGGCGGACGTAATTTTCAAGATATTCGCGGTCCTCGACGGCAGCGCGGACGGCGAGAGCGGCGAGCGCATTTACCGAATAGGGCGACTGCCCTTTGCGCAGAAACGCGACATTTTCCTCCCGGGAAAAGAGCACGCCGACGCGGAGCGCGGCAAGGCCATGGGCCTTGGAGAAGGTGCGGCTGACGAAAAGGTTGGGGAATTTTTCGATGAGGCCGAGGGCGGTGACGCCATAGAAGTCGTAATAGGCCTCGTCGATGAGCACCGCGGCGGCGGGAGCGGCCTCGAGGATGCGGACGATCTCGGCGAGCCCGATGGCGGAGCCGGTGGGGTTGTTGGGGTTGGAGACGAGGATGGCGCGGACATCGGGGCCGATGGCGGCGAGAAGCTCTTCGAGCGGAAAGGCGAGGTCGCCGGGGCGGTAGGGGATCTCCGCGACGCGGGCGCCGGCCACCTGGGCGTAGAAGCGGTACATCGCATAGGAGGGATGGAGGACGAGGACGCGGTCGCCTTCGCCGACATAGGTGTGGACGAGGACCTGGATGGCCTCGTCGGTGCCGTTGCAGATGGTGAAGTGCGATTCGGGGAGGGAGAAATACCGGCCTAAAGCGCGGCGGGTCTCTTCGTATTCGGGGTAAATGGACAGCCGTTCTTCGCTGAGTTTTTCCCTGAGAAAGGCGAGAACACGGGGAGAACAGCCGAGGGTATTTTCGTTGAAATCGAGGCGGATTTTCCCTTCCCTGCCCGAGCTGGGCGGCGAATAAGGGGCCATTTCGAGGATGGCGCGGCGGGGGCGGAGCATGGGCCTTCAGCGCTCCTTTCCGAAACGCGCCTCGACGCTGCGGGCGTGGGCCTCGAGGCCTTCGGCGCGGGCGAGGGTGGCGATGGCCGGAGCGAGGCGGCGCAGGGCGGCGCGGCTGAGGTGCTGCACGCTGATGACCTTGACGAAGTCCGCCGCGGAGAGGCCGCCGCGGAGCCGCGCGGCCCCGGCGGTGGGCAGGACGTGGTTGGTGCCGGAGGCGTAGTCGCCGGCGGCTTCCGGGCTCCACGGGCCGATGAAGACGCTGCCGGCGTGGCGGACGCGCCCAAGAAGCGAGTCGTCCGGCAGGGAGAGATGCTCCGGGGCGAAGCGGTTGGAGAGCTCGACGGCTTCGTCAAGGCTGGAGACGAGCAGGATGGCCGAGTTGCGGCGCAACGAGACGCGGGCGGTGGCGGCGGTGGGCAGCGTGGCAAGCTGGCGGCGGATTTCGGCGGCGACGGCCTCGGCAAGCGGGCGGCTGGGGGTGAGGAGGATGGCGCTGGCGTCGTCGTCATGCTCGGCCTGGGCGAGCATGTCGGCGGCGAGCAGGCGCGGGTCGCCGTCGGCGGCGATGAGGAGGATTTCGCTGGGACCGGCGATGAAGTCGATGCCGGTCTCGCCGGCGAGGATTTTCTTGGCGGCGGCGACGTAAATGTTGCCGGGGCCGACGATGCGGTCGGCGCGCGGCACGGTTCTGGTTCCGTAAGCGAAGGCGGCGATGGCATGGGCTCCGCCCATCTGGAAGACGTGGGTGGCTCCAAGCAGCCGGGCCGCGCCGAAGATCTCCGGCACGGGACGGGGCGAGCACACCATGATGGTGGCGACGCCGGCGACGCGCGCGGGCACGACGGTCATCACCACGGTGGAGGGCAGCGGATAGCGGCCGGAAGGGATGTAGGCGGCGGCGGCATCCAGAGGGCGGACGATGGTGGCGAGGCGCAGGCCGGGCATGGGCTGGATGCGGCCGGGACGGGGCAACTGAAGGCGGGCGAAGGCAGCGACGTTTTTCCCGCTCACGCGCAGGGCAGCGCGGAAGGCGGGGCTGAGCTGGCGGGCGGCGCTGTCGAGCGCCGCGGGGGACACGAGGACGGAGCGGCCGTTGAAGCCGTCGAAGCGGCGGGCGTATTCGAGCAGGGCAGCGTCGCCGCGGCGGCGGACATCGTCGAGGATGGGGCGGACGACGGCTTCGGCCTCTTCGAGACGGGCGGCGCGGCGGCGGAGCAGGCGCGGGGCGTCTTTGGCGGAGAGGATGCGGATCATGGTCACATCACGATCTTGTTGAGGGGATATTCGACGATGCCCTGGGCGCCGGCTTCCTTGAGGCGCGGGATGATCTGGCGGACGGTGGACTCGTCGAGGATGGTGTTGACGGCGAGCCATTCACCGTCGCTCAGGGGGCTGACGGTGGGGTTTTTCAGCGCCGGCAGGACGGCGAGGACGGCGGGGAGGTTGTCGCGGTGGACGTTGAGCATGAGGCCGACCTTGCCGAGGGCGTTGATGGCTCCTTCGAGCAGCAGGCGGATGTCTTCGAGCTTGCGGCGCTTCCACGGATCGGCCCACGCCTGGCGGTTGGCGATGAGCTGCGTGTTGGACTCCATGACGACGTCGACGATGCGGAGCTTGTTGGCGCGCAGGGAGGAGCCTGTTTCGGTGACCTCGACGATGGCGTCGGCGAGGTGGGGCGGCTTGACCTCGGTGGCGCCCCAACTGAATTCGACCTTGGCGGTGACGCCGTGCTGCGCCAGGTAGCGGCGGGTGGCGCCGACCAGCTCGGTAGCGATGATCCTGCCTTCCAGATCCTTCACGCTCTGGACGGGGGAGGACTCGGGGACGGCAAGCACCCAGCGGACCTTGCCGAAGCTCTGGCGGGCGTAGATGAGGTCGGCGACGGTGACGACGTCGGCTTCGTTCTCGAGGACCCAATCGCGGCCGGTGAGGCCGGCGTCGAGGAAGCCGTCCTCGACGTAGCGGGCCATCTCCTGGGCGCGGATCATCATGCACTCGATTTCGGGATCGTCGATGGAGGGAAAGTAGGAACGGGACGAGGCGGTGATCTGGAAGCCGGCGCGGCGGAACAGATCGATGGTGGCGTTTTCGAGCGAGCCTTTGGGGATGCCGAGCTTGAGCTTCATGGGGATCAGTACACTTCTCCGGGGTCGTAGGTCTGCGGTTCGGTGACGCGCCAGGCGCCGTTGTCGAGGGTGCGGTAGAAGCAGGACCGGTAGCCGTTGTGGCAGACGCCGGGGCCAAGGGCCTCGACCTGAAGGAGGATGGCGTCCTGGTCGCAGTCGGTCTGGATGGCCTTGACGACAAGGCGGTGGCCGCTGGACTCGCCTTTGGTCCAGAGGCGGTTGCGGCTGCGGCTGAAGAAGGTGACGAAGCCGGTGTCGACGGTCCTGCGGAAGGCCTCGTCATTCATGAAGCCGACCATGAGGACGCGGCCATCGCGCCAATCCTGGACGATGGCGGGCAGCAGCCCGCCGGACTTGCCGAAATCGAGATCCATGCTGTGACCTGCCTCCCGAGAATGCACCGTCAGAAAAAGCAACAGCCCGCCGGCGCTGCCGGCGGGCGTCAGTAGAACCGGTTCCGGCTCACGGCTCAGAACAGGCTGCGCCCGCCCATCGGGTGGTGATGGTGGTGGCGGGCGACAGGGAAGCCGTTCGCGGCCGTTGCCATGAAACCGTGATGATAGCACGGCGCAGAGGGAAAAGGCAAAACGCAGAGGGGGGTGAGAGATTCGGCGCGCGGCGGCTACCAATTTTCGTGGACGTGTTGAGGCTGTGGCAGGAGTGGCTGGCGGCGTACGGGGTTGCGGTGGCTGGGGCGCTGGCAGTGTACATACTGATCAGCGGGCTGGACGACCTCGCGCTGGACGCGGCGTGGCTGGTGCTGCGGAGGAGGCAGAAGCAGGCGCCGCCGGAGCCGGCGCGGGAGAAGCGGATTGCGGTGCTCGTGCCGCTGTGGCGGGAAGCGGCCGTGATCGAGCGGATGCTGGAGTACAACCTGGAGTCGATCCGCTACCGCAATTACGAGTTCTTCGTGGGGGTGTATCCGAACGACGAGGATACGGTGGAGGCGGTGCGGCGGGTGGCGGAGCGCGACGGGCGGGTGCATGTGGCGGAGGTGCCGCACGAAGGGCCGACGTCGAAGGCCGACTGCCTGAACTGGGTGTACCAGAGGGTGATCGAGCACGAGCTGCAAACGGGGCAGCGCGCCGAGATCATCGCCGTCCATGACGCCGAGGACGTGATTCATCCGGACTCGTTGGCCCGCTACAACCGCTGGACGGAGGCGGCGGGCATGGTGCAGGAGCCGGTGCTGGCGCTGCCGACGCCGCCGGGGGAGCTGACGCACGGCGTCTACTGCGACGATTTCGCCGAGAGCCAGACGAAGGACCTGCCGGCGCGCGTATGGCTGGGCGGGTTTCTGCCGGGCTGCGGGGTGGGGACGGCATTCCGGCGCGAGGAGCTGGACCGGCTGGCGGAGAGCGAGTCGAACCGCATCTTCGACCCGCTGTGCCTGACCGAGGACTACGACAACGGGCTGCGGCTCTATCGGCTGGGCTGCCGACAGATGGTGCTGCCGGTGGAGGGCGCGGGGATGGAGGCGACGGCGACGCGGGAGTATTTTCCACGGCGGTGGCGCGCCGCCGTGCGGCAGCGCACGCGGTGGATGACGGGCAACGGCCTTCAGGCCTGGGAGCGGCATGGGTGGGGGCGCGGGCTGCCGCGGCGGGCCGTACAGGCGTGGTTTTTCTGGAGGGACCGGAAAGGGCTGTGGGGGAGCTGGATCGGGCTGGCGAGCAACCTGCTGTTTCTGGCCTGTGCCGCGGAGTGGGCGGTGGCGCGGCTGACGGGCACGGAATGGCGGGCTGGCGCGGTGCTGGGCGCAGAGCCCTGGCTGGCGGCGCTGCTGGCCTGCAATCTGGCGCTGTTTGCGGAGCGCATGGCAGCGAGGATGTGGTGTTCGGCGCGGATCTACGGGTGGATGTTCGCGCTGGGCGTGCCGGTGCGGATGGTGTGGGGCAATGCAATCAACGCAGCGGCTTCGCTGGGCGCGGCGTGGCAGTACCTGCGGTCGAAGTGGACGGGGGAGCCGTTGCGGTGGCTGAAGACGGAACACTACTATCCGTCGCTGGAGAGTCTTCGCCCGCAGCCGCAGGCCTTTGCGTTTGCGGCGGCTGCGGGGGTTGGGGGACTGGCGGGTCTGCGGGAGGGGGCCGAGCCGTGGGAGTGCGGCGAAGCGGCAGCCGAGGATTGTGTCGGCCTGCCGCCGGGCGTCTGGCGGGAGTTGACAGGCTGCGGCGCGGGCGAGCCGCTGGCGGAGACGGCGCGGGCGCTGCCCCGCCCCGTGGCCGACCGGACTGGCGCGGCCGCGGCGGGGGGCCGCGACGGCGGACTGGAGCTGGCGGGGGCCGGGGATGGGGCGGGAAGCCCGTTGGGCGAGCTGCGGGGATCGACGGCTCCGGATCTGCGGCACGGTTCGGCGGGCGGGGAGAGGGTGGAATGGCTGCCGAAGACGACGCCCGGGCGGAACGGCAAGCCCCGGGCTTTGCCGGGGCATGGAGCGGGCCGATCCTGGAGGCCGGATCCGATCTGCCGGCTGCCGGACGTGGCCGGGCCGATGCAGGAGTGAGCGCCCGGCGGGCGGCGGCACCGCGGTCATGGCAGGCGGCACACGGCGGCAGGACGCGCCGCGCCACGCGCGGATGCGCAGGAAACAGAAGCCGACTGCACGGGGGAGCCGGGCGGCGTGAGGTCTGTCACGGAGAAACGCAGGCGAAGACACGGGCGGCGGCGCGCCGGGGGGTCTTCAGCAGGGTGAAGACGCGGCACGTGTTGCGCGGGCTGGGAGGCATCGCCGGTGCCGATGGTGCCGGAAACGCCCGGGAAGCGGCGATCCTGCCTGGGCACCGTTTGCCGGCCCACATCGTGCTGGCCGCTGCCTCCGACCCGGGGCCTGGCGCGGGAAACTGCCGACGGGGGCGGGACCTGAATGGTCCCGCCCCCGCCACATCCTCCGATTTGGCAACTTTCAGGATCCGCCAGGGAAACTCAGGCGGCGGGCCGGATCGAAAAGGTGGCCACCTGAAGGAGCTTCCGCATGAGCAGCGCCTGGGACTTCACACCCAGTTTCAGGTAAAGCCTCTTGAGATAGGTACGGACGGTGTGGATGCTGACGCCGAGCGACACCGCAGCCTCGGCAGGGGTTTTCCCCATCAGCAACTGCTCGACGAGGCGAGCTTCCGCGTTGGTCAGATGAAAAGCCGCCCGGAGGGCGGGTATCGGCAATCCGGGGTGCTGTTCTGGGTCGAAAACAAGGAGAAGATGAGCGCCGTTGGATCCCGAGGCCGCATCGAGCATCGGGATCAGCCAGACGAGCCAAGAGGCGGGAGTGCCTGATCTTGGAACGGAAAGGATGCCCGGGCAAAGATTCCGTGAGATGCTGAGCCGCGCGGCTGCCGCCAAGGGGCTCCAATCCTCCGAGTTGAGCAGAACCTGACCGACAGGACTCGCGGCAACGGGATCGAGTCCGTCCCGAAGCAGGATTGCCGCAGCAAGTTCCATGCTCCGATGCTAGCAGGGAGCTGCGGCAAGTTCGGATTTAACCCGTTAAAAGTTCGCGTAAATGCGCTTTCTTTCGCCCATCTGGATCAAGAACGAGCGGATGCGGCGGACGGCTTCCATGAGATTGTCGAAGGAATTCGCGTAGCTGAAGCGGAGGTAACCCTCGCCAAAGCTGCCGAAGGCGGTGCCACTGAGGCATGCAACCCCGGCTTCTTCCAGCAAGGCGTCCGCCAGCGGCTTCGATTTCCAACCCGTCTGCTCGATGTTGGGAAAGGCATAGAATGCGCCGGAAGGCATCGAGCAGCGGAAACCTGGAATTTCGTTGAGCTTTTCCACGAAAGCATCCCGGCGGCGACGGAATTCGGCGACCATCTGATTGACGGGAGCCTGATCGCCGGTGATGGCGGCGAGAGCGGCGCGCTGGGTGAAAGAAGCGGTGCAGGAGTTGGAGTTGACCATGAGCTTGTTGACCGCATCGACAAGACCCGGGGGCATGACGCCGTATCCGATGCGCCAACCGGTCATCGCGTAGGTCTTGGAGAAGCCGTCGAGGATGATGGTTTTGTCGAGCATGCCCGGCAGCGAGGCGATGGAGAAGGGCGGCTGGTCGTACCAGATGCGGCTGTAGATTTCGTCGGAGAGGACGACGAGATCGCGGTCGCGGACCATCTCTGCGATATTCGTCAAATCTTCGCGGCTGAGGACCCCGCCGGTGGGGTTGGCGGGCGAATTGAGGACGACCATTTTGGTCTTTGGGGAGAGCCGGTCGCGGAAGAGGTCGAGGTCGAAGGCGAAGCCGCGGGACTCGACGAGGGGGATGGGGACGGGAGTGGCGCCGCAGTAGCGGATCATGGATTCGTAGATGGGAAAGGAGGGGTTGGGATAGATGACCTCGTCGCCGGGCTCGAGCAGGGCGAGCATGGAGAAGAAAATGATGGGCTTGCCGCCGGGCACGACGCAGACGCGGTCCGCGCCGACATTGACGCCGTGGGAGCGGCTGACGGAGGCGGCAATGGCTTCGCGCAGCTCGGGCAGCCCCTGTGTGGGGCCGTAGTGGGTCCAGCCCTGGTCGAGAGCCTGCTTGGCGGCGTCGATGATGTGGCGGGGGGTGTCGAAGTCGGGTTCGCCGATTTCGAGGTGGATGACGCTCTTGCCCTGGGCTTCGAGCTGGCGGGCGCGGACAAGGACCTCGAAGGCGGTTTCCGTGCCGATGCGGCGCATGGCTGGGTTCAACTGCATGGTTGTTTCCTTTCGTCGCGGAAAGTGGCGGGGCGCATCGTGGCAGCCCACAGGCGCCTGACGGCTTGGCTCCGGCGGACGCCTCTCCTACAATTTGAGCATAACGCCAACGGACGGAAGTGCACGTTCCGGGGGTGGGGCGCGTCATGGATAGCAGGGATGAAGCGTTGTCGGGAATCGCCGCGCGGGGATGCGGCAGGGCTGACCGTGCGGGAGGCCGTGGCCGTGAATGAACCCGGCGGGCCATCGGCGTGGCAGGCCGAGCAAGCCTGGCAGGCGCAGCAGGAGGAGTTCGTTCAGGCGCACCTGAGAAGGATCTTCCTGCTGATCTACCGGTTGGTGGGCAACGTGGCCGACGCGCAGGACCTGACGCAGGAAGCTTTCATCAAGGCCTTGCAGCGGCAGGATCAGCTTCGGGACGCGGAGAAGGCGGCGCACTGGCTGTCGCGGATTGCGACGAACACGGCGCTGGATTTTCTGCGCAGGCGGGGCCGGAGCGTGGAGACGGAGCTGGAAGCGCTGGCGGCTCCGCCGGCGGCTCCCGACGAAGAGAGTCCGGAGGACAGGCTGCTGCGTGCGGAGCGGGAGCGGCTGCTGGAGGCGGGCCTGAGCCGGCTGACGGCGCGGGAGCGGGCGGCGCTGGTGCTGCGCGACCTGGAGGATCTTCCGGCCGAGGAAGTCGCGTTGCGGCTGCGGTGCAGCAAGGCGACCGTGCGGTCGCACATCGCCAATGCGCGGATCAAGTTCCGCAGGTACTGGGAAAGGCGGCTGAAATGAGGCGGCATCCGAAGGCGGAGAAGCTGGCGCTATATGCGGGAGGGGACCTGCCGCTGGCGGAGCGCGTCGCCCTCGCCCTGCACCTGCGGTTCTGCGCGCATTGCCGGGAGGAGGCCGGGCGTTTTTTGCGGGCGAGGCAGGCTTTCCGGGAGGAGGCGGCGGCGTTGCCTCCGGGGCTGGACTGGGGGGCGCTGGAAGCGGAGATGAGGGCCAACATCCGGCTGGGGGTGGCGGCGGGGGCGATTGTGGGCGGCAGGCCAAGACGGGCGCGGAGCTGGGAGCCGCCGTGGAAGCCGGCTTTCGTGGTGACGGCGACGCTGGCGGTGGTGATGGCGGCGGGCTGGATGCTGGAGCGGAGCCGGATGCCGGCTCCGGCGGCGGGGCCTGGCGGCGAAGTGGTGCTGCGGTCGACGCCGGAAGGGCTGGCGGTGGAGTGGAGTTCGAATGAAGCGGCGGTGTTCGGAGCAGGCCGGACTCCGGTGGCGGCGGCGGTGAACTGGGACGGGAGCGCGCGGGCTCCGTTTCTGGATGACGAGACCGGACAGGTGACGATTTACAATGTGGCGGCGCAATAGCATGGGAGGGTGGCTGCTTGCGCTGCTGGCGGGCGTTCCGGCGGCGGCGCAGACGGGGCCGTTCCGCGTGGATCTGCCGGCGGGAGGGCCGGTGGCGCTGGTGCAGGCCGACTGGGGGGATTCCACGGCGACACCAAGGGGCGGGGCGCTGCTGGTGGAGCTGCATGCGAACCTGCAATTGCGGAACGTGTCTCCGAGGCGGATCCGGGCGGTGTCGCTGCGCGTGGTGGCGCAGGAGGTGGCTCCCGGCGGCAGAGGATCGGTGACGCGTCCCGGGCTGGATGTGGCACCCGGGGAGGCGTTTGCGGTGCGGCTGGATCTGCGGCTGATGCGCCCGCTGGCGCCGCAGGCGGGCACGCTGGTGGAGGTGGCGCTGGACGGGGTGCTGTTCGACGACCTGACCTTTTACGGTCCGAACCGCATGAACGCGCGCCGGACGATGCTGGCCTGGGAGCTGGAAGCGCGGCGGGACCGGCAGATGCTGGCCGCGCTGCTGGAGTCGCAGGGGGAGGAGGCGTTGCGCGCCCGGCTGCTGGAGGTGCTGGCGCGGAACCCGGCAGGGGGGATGATGCCGGTGCAGGTGGTGCGGGGGGCGCTGCCGGCGACGAACGTGGAGCCGGGGCGGATGGTGCAACTGGCGGCGCTGCGGCTGCCCGAGTCGCCGGTGGAGTTGATGGGGGGGGAGGCGGTGCTGGCCGGGCAGGAGGCGCGGACGGCGCGGATCGAGGTAGCCAACCGCGGGCGGATTCCGGTGCGGTTTGTGGAGATCGGCTGGCTGGTGGCGGAGCCGGGAGGGCGGCTGCTGCCCGCCGGGACGCTGCCGGCGGAGATCCACCTGCCGCCGGGGCAGCGCTCCACGGTGCGGCAGGACGGGCGGGTGCGGTTCGCGCGTCCGGTAGAGTCGCTGACGGTGTATCCCGCGCTGGTGGAGTATGAGAACGGCGAGGTCTGGGTGCCGCCAGCGAGCGCATGGCGGCAGCCGGGGCTGCGGGAGGCACTGCCGGCGTCGGGCGAGATGCTGCGGCTGGCCGAGCTGTACCGCCGCAGGGGGCTGGAGGCGGTGATCCAGCAGATTCGTCCGATGCGCTAAGATCAGGAGCGATGGATTTCGCGAAAGTGATCGGACGCGCGCCGGAGCGGCTGACGCTCGAGGAACGCAGCCGGCTGACGGGCCACTGGCTGGCGTTCGAGGTTTACACGCCACAGACGCAGCCGCTGAAGAGGATCGAGGCGGTGGGTCCGGACGTGCCCTCCTGCATCGAGCAACTGGAGAAGCGGGGTCTGGATCCGCGCGACTTCGAGTTCGTGCTGTTTCAGGGGTAGGGGTCCCCGGCAGGGCCGGGTTCCGAATCAGGCCCATGCCGACACGGGCGGCGGGAGTGGCGCAAGGGCGCAGGGGGGTTCCGCGCCTCCGGCTGCCTTGAGCCGGTAGAGGGCGGCACGCAGGCGCGCGGCCGCAGGCATCGTCGAGGCCGGCCGCCCGGCTTCAGTCCGCCAGGCACTCCGGCTTGATCAGGGCCCGTACCCGCTCTGGTGCGGGCAAGTTGCGCTCGACGACGTCCATGCCATCGGCGGTAATCATCGGGCAGCTTTTGTCGTCGAGGGCGACCCAACCGCGCTGTTTCAGGTACCAGAGGGCGAAGAACATCGGTTCGGCGGGGAAATTCACCATCGCTTCAATCAGGCGCACGGGCATGCCGGGGGAGCCGGGGTTCTGCCGGCGGCGGTCGTAGAGGATGCAGAGGATGGCCATGCGGCGGTCCGCCTCTCCGGCGAGTGCTTCAAAAAACGGGCCGGTCGCAAAGGTGGGCGGCCCCTCGTCCTCTTTGGGAAGGAGGGCGTCGAACGCCTGCCGGGTGGCGGGGTTGGAGAGGGTTTCGTAGGCGAGGGTGATGGCATCGTATTTTTCCCGGTCCGGATCGGAGCCGTTGCGCGGGTTGAACTTCTGCGCAAGCGCCGAATAGGCGCGGTGAATCTCGTCGGTAGTGGCCTTGCGGCCGACGCCGAGAACGGCGTAATGATCCTGGAATTTTCCTGCGGAGATGGAACCGCTCATCCGTTGGGTCTCCAGAGAGGATATCGGCGGGTGGGCCGGCCGGCATGAGGGGAGGCTTCTACAGAAGGGGCGTGGATCCGCCGATGGGAAAGGCGTGCGGGTCGCAGTGTGCCTGCCGCTGTGGGCGGCGTTGGCGGCAGGAGCCGAGATCAGCCGCCTGGAGACGGGCACGGCGTTGGCGGACGCGCGGTGCGCGCTGGCGCGGCGCGCTTCCGTGATTGAGGCAGCCGCGGCGCAGGTGTATGTGCATTTTGTGCTGAGGGGGCTGGCACCGGGCGAAGGCGTCCGGGTGGAGTGGTTGAACCCTGGCGGGGAGGTGGCAGAATCGGCAGAATATGCTGATTTGCCTGCTGGCAGAACCGTGTGCGTGCTGAACGCGTTGCAGGTGGGCGGGTTCGCTCCGGGGACGCAGCCTGGCCGCTGGCGGGTCCGCGTGCTGAGCGGAGGGCGGCTGCTCGGCGAGCGCGAATTCGAGATCCGCGGCCGACCGGCGCGGGTGGCAGTGCGGGTGGCGGAGGCGGACGAAGCAGGGCTGGTTCTGGACACGTGGGGGGCGGAAGCGGACGTGACGGTGAACATCGCGCGCTACCGCGAGCGCGGGGGCTGGGAGTATGTGGCCGTGATGCTGCCTTCGCGGCGGGAGGGCGGGCGGATGTGGGCGCAGCCGGGGCGGCTGGAGCCGGGGGAGTATCTGGTGATCCTGCGCAACCCCGATGGCAGCGAGAGCCTGCCGGCGCGGTTCGTCATCCGGAGCCGGCAGGGGTACCGGAAACCGTTTCCCGAAGGCGAGACGTGGCGGATGACGCAGGGCCCGTATGGCTCGTTTTCCCACTATGGCCGCGCCGCGCATGCCTGGGATTTCGCGCCCGTGGAGGGGAAGTACGTCGCGGCGATGCGCGGCGGGACGGTGGTGGCGCGCGACCTGGGGCTGGGGCAGACCCTGGACCGTCGGCTGTTCGGCAACTACATCACGATCCGCCACGAGGACGGCACCTATTCGCATTACGCGCATCTGAAGTCGGGCACATTCCGGGTACGCACGGGGCAGCGGGTGGAAGCCGGGCAGGTGCTGGCCGAGGCGGGCAACAGCGGGTATTCCTTCGGGCGGCACGTGCATGTGCATGTGACGCGCGACCCGTCGATCAGCGCGCCGAGCGTGCCGTTTGCTTTTGACGCGGCGGAGCCGGCGCGCGCCGTGGAGCTGTCGGCGGCAGGCGGAGGGCCAGCGGAGCCGTTGCGGTGGGAAGGTGAGGCGGGCTTTTCGCAATGGTGGTCCCGGCTGCTGAAGGTGCCGAAAGGCACGCGGCGCCTGGCAGTGCGGCTGGGCTGGGAGGACCGCGGCTCGGAATTCGACCTGTATCTGGTGTCTCCGCGGGGCGAGTGGTTCCGGGCGGAAGGCCGGGAGCTGGCCGTGCCGCGGCCGGAGCCGGGGCTGTGGCGGGTATCAGTGCAGAACGTGAAAGGGGGATCGGCGTTCTGGCTGGAGCCGGAAATCACACCTGAGCGTCCATGATCGGCCCGAGGGGATATACTGGAGGCGAGGGCCCGACATGAAGACCTACATCCGTTTCGGATTACTCGTGACAGCGATCCTTGGGACGCTGGCATGGCTGGCGGCGAGCGGCATCCGGGAGTCGAAGACCTACTACAGGACGATCTCAGAGCTGAAATCGATGCCGCCCTCGGAAGCGGGCAAGCGCGTGCGGGTGACGGGCGATGTGGTGCCGGGCTCGATTCGCCGCGAGGGCGGCGCGGTCCGCTTCCAGATCTGCGAGAAGGACCGGGGCGTGACACTGAACGTGGTGTACACGGGCAAGGATCCGCTGCCGGACACCTTCCGCGACGAGGCGCAGGCGATGGCAGACGGCAAGATGGGGCCGGACGGCACGTTCCATGCGAGCTCGATCGCCGCCAAATGCCCGTCCAAGTATGAAGCTGCGCCGGGCAAGGCCGCTCCGCAGCCGTTGAACCCCGCGCCGTCGCGTTCTTCGCTGTAAGCAGTCCAGACTCCAACTGCGGAGCGAAACCATGGAAACCCTTGGCGCATTCAGCCTGCTGCTGGCCCTGTCGCTGGCAGCCTATGCCTTCCTTGCGTCCGTCATCGGCGGATGGAAGAAGAAACCGTTTCTTGTGGAGAGCGCGCGGCGCGCCGTCTATGGGGTGTTCCTCCTGCTGACAGCCGCGTCGGCGATCCTTGTTTCGGCGCTGCTGGCCAGCGATTTCCGTTACGCCTACGTGGCGGAGCGGTCCAACCGGGCCATGCCCGCGCTGTACAAGTTCGCCGCATGGTGGGGCGGGCAGGAAGGCTCGCTGCTTTTGTGGAGCTGGATGCTGTCGCTGTATTCGGCGATCGTCGTGTGGACGAACCGGACGAAGCACCGCACGCTGATGCCGTGGGTAATGGCGGTGCTGATGTTCACGCAGACGTTCTTCTGCATCCTGAACGTCTTCGTGGAGCCGCCGTTCCAGATGCTGGCGGTCGGGCGGGGCGTCACGAGCGTCGCGGATGGCAACGGGCTGAATCCGCTTCTTCAGTACTGGCTGATGGCGCTGCATCCGCCGGCGCTGTATCTGGGCTTTGTCGGATTCGTGGTTCCCTTTGCGTTCGCGTTCGCCTCGCTGCTGACGAAGCAGCCTGGCGAGGCATGGATCGCGACGACGAGGCGGTGGTCGCTGATCACGTGGGGATTCCTCTCGATTGGCATCATGCTCGGCCAGGGCTGGGCCTACGCAGTGCTCGGCTGGGGCGGCTACTGGGCGTGGGACCCGGTGGAGAACGCCTCGCTGCTGCCGTGGATCACGGCGACGGCTTTCCTGCACTCGGTGATGATGCAGGAGAAGAAGGGGATGATGAAGGTCTGGAACATGGTGCTGGTTTCCGCCACCTTCTTCCTGTGCATCTTCGGCACGTTCCTGACCCGCAGCGGCGTGGTGTCGAGCGTGCACGCATTCGCGCAGTCGTCGCTGGGGGCATGGTTCGTAGGCTTCCTGGCGATCGGGATTTCGATCACGACGTTCCTGATCCTGCGGCGGCTGGACTACCTGAAGAGCGAGGCTCCGCTGGAAAGCGTGCTGAGCCGCGAGTCGAGCTTCCTGTTCAACAACCTGCTGCTGCTGGCGAGCTGCTTCGCGGTGCTGTGGGGCACGCTGTTCCCGGTGCTGACGGAGTGGCTGATGGGGGAGAAGATCACGGTCGGGCCGCCCTTCTTCAACAAGGTGAACATCCCCATCGGGCTGGCGCTGCTGTTCCTGACGGGCGTGGGGCCGCTGATCGCGTGGCGGCGGAGCTCGTGGGAGAGCCTCAAGCGCGCCTTCCGCTGGCCGGTGCTCGGCATGGCGCTGACGATGGCCGTGCTGCTGGCGTTCGGCGTGCGGCATTTCTATGCGCTGATGAGCTTCGGGCTGTGCGCCTTCGTGGCGGTGACGGTGGTGATGGAGTTCTACAAGGGCGCGCGGGCGATTGCGGCCAAGAACCGGATGAATTTCCTCCGCGCCACGGTGGAGCTGACGCACCGCAACACGCGCCGCTACGGCGGCTATCTGGTGCACATGGGGATCGTGCTGATGTTCATCGGCTACACCGGGTCGGCGTTCAACAAGGACACGACCGAGGAGGTGAAGATCGGCACGCACTTCCGCATCGGCGCCTACGAGCTGCACGTGAAGGAAGTGACCGACGGGTCGAATCCGAATTACGCGTGGCAGCGGGCGGTGATCGGCGTCTACCGCAACGGGCAGTACCTGGGCGACCTTCGCCCGGAACGGCGCGTCTACATGGCCTCTCAGCAGCCCACCTCCGAAGTGGCGATCCGCCGGCGGCTGAACGAGGACCTGTATCTCAACTTCGCCAGCATGAGCCAGAGCGACCCGCAGGCGGCGGTGATCCAGGCCTACGTGTTTCCGCTGGTGAGCTGGATCTGGATCGGCTTCTACGTGCTGCTGTTCGGCACGATCGTGTGCCTGATCCCGAGCAAGGTGAAGTACGCCTACGCGAAGACGCAGGTGGTGGGCGTGTATGAACGCGAGCCCGAGCCCGTGCCATAATGGCGCGGGAGAAGCGGCTTGATTCGCCGTGCGGCGGCGGCGCGGGCAGGGGCCGTGCTGCGCACGCCGGCTGGAAAGACGGTTTGAGCCATCATGATATTTGCGATCGCAGTGGCGCTGACGGCAGGAGTTCTTGCGTTCGTTTTCCTCGTCAGGCCGCAGGACCTGCCGCCGGAAGAGCCTCCGCCGCCGGGCGCGCATCTGGAAGAGCGCAAGGCCATCCTCTACGACAATCTTCGGGACCTGAACTTCGAATACAGTACGGGCAAGCTCTCCGACGAGGACTACGCAAAGGCGAAGGCCACGTTGCAGGCCGAGCTGGAGCGGGTGCAGGCCGAGCTGGAGCGCGTGCTGGCGCAGGCGGGCGCGAGCGGCAAGGCGGTCCGCGCCGTGCCGGCGCAGAAGCCCGCATCGGAGGCCGGGGCCGGGACAGCGTGCCCGCACTGCGGGGCGAAGTTCGACCGGCCGCTGAAGTTCTGCGGCGAATGCGGCAGGCCGATGGCGGGAGGCGCATCATGAGCCGCTGGTGGGTTCTGGCATGGTTTGCGCTGCTGCCCGCGTGGGCGGACGTCAGCGGCGTGGTGGTGAACCGGACGACGGGCAAGCCGCAGGCGGGCGTCGTGGTGTCGCTGACGTCGATGGGCCAGGGAGGCATGGCCCCGGCCGGCAGCGCGCGCACGGACGCCGAAGGCCGCTTCACCATCCGGGGCGGCAGCTCCGGGCCAATGCTGGTGCAGGCGATCTACAAGGGCGTGCTGTACTCGCGCGCCGTGCAGGGCACCGGGCCGCTGGAAGTGGACGTTTTCGAGTCTTCGGCCAAGGTGCCCGAGGTGCGCGTCACACAGCACATGATGCTCGTGGAAGGAGACGGCAAGGAATGGGTGGTGAACGAAACCATCCTGTTCGAGAACTCTTCCACGCTGACGTGGAGCGACCCCGAGCGCGGCACGCTGCGGTTCACGGCACCGCCAGAGGCGGGCGGGAACGTGCGCGTGCGGGCGACGTCGCCGGCGAGCGTGCCAGTGGAGCGGGAGCCGCGGCGCGTGCGCGCGGGCGAATACGCGCTGGACTTTCCGGTGAAGCCCGGAGGCGAGACGCGGTTCGACATCAGCTACAAGCTGCCGGCGAAGGACCCGATGGTGATCCGGGGGCGCATTCTGCATCCGCCCGGGCCGGTACGGCTGGTGGTGCCGGAGGGCATCCGGGTGGAAAGCGCCTCGCTGAAGGAGCTGGGGCGGGAGCCGGGAACGCGCGCGATGATTTACGACGTCACGACGCCGGAATACGAGCTGCGGCTTGCCGGCACGGGCGCGCTCCAGTCGGCTCCGGCCACCGAGCAGGAGGAGGACGGGCCGCGCATCGAGAGGATCCTGCCGCCGGGTTATGAGCGCTGGTGGAAGGCGGCGCTGGCGCTGGCGGCCGCATTTCTTGCGCTGAGCTTCTGGGCGCAGTGGCTGAAGTCGGCCTCCGCCGGGGACAAGTCCGCCCGATGACCGCCCTTTCCGTCGAAAATGTCTGGAAATATTACGGCGATTTTCCGGCGCTGCGGGGCATTTCCTTCGAGGCGAGGCAGGGCGCCTGCGTGGCGCTGCTGGGGCGCAACGGCGCGGGCAAGACGACGCTGCTGAGGATCCTGGCGGGACTGTCGCGGCCCACGCGGGGCAGCGTGCGCGTTTTCGGCAGGGACTGCCTGGATGCGGAGGTGCGCCGGCAGACGGGGCTGATCGGGCATGGCATCGGCATCTACGACGAACTGTCCGCCTACGAGAACCTGCGCCTGTTCGCGGCGCTTTATGGCGTCAAGGATCCGCGCCGGGCGGCGATGGAGTGGCTGGAAAGGACGGGGCTGGAGCGGGTGCGCGACGGGCTGGTGCGCGAGTTTTCCCGCGGCATGCGGCAGCGGCTGGCGGTGGCGCGGGCGTTCCTGCACCGCCCTTCCCTGCTCCTGCTGGACGAGCCGTTCACGGCGCTGGACGACCGCGCGATCGCCCTGTTGCAGGGGCTGCTGAAGGAATCGCTGGCCGGCGGGGCGACGGTGGTGATGTCGACGCATCAGTTGCGGGAGGCGCTCGAGCTGGCCACCCACGTGGCGCTGATCGTGAAGGGCAGGCTGGCGCACGCGGGCGAGCGCACGGCGGAAATGCTGGAAGATCCGGGCTGGCTGTACCGGACCTACGGGGAGGCGTGATGCTGTTCCTGCGGCAGGCATGGACCGTCGCGCAGAAGGACCTCCGCAGCGAGTTCCGCACGAAAGAGGCATTGAACGCGTCGCTGTCCTTCGCGCTGGTGATCCTGCTGCTGTTCAGCTTCGCCTTCGACCCGACGGCGGAGATGACGCGGGAAATCAGCGGCGGGCTGCTGTGGCTGGTGTTCGCCTTCGCGGGCGCGCTGCTGCTGAACCGGAGCTTTGCGCGGGAGCTGGAAAACGACTGCCTGGATGTGCTGGTGGTGTCGCCGGTGCCCGCGGCGGCGCTGTTTCTGGGCAAGGCGCTGGCGAATTACATCCTGCTGCTGGGCATCGAGGCGGTGTGCCTGCCGGTGTTCGGCGTCTTTTACAACGCGGACTGGACGCGGCAGCCGGCGTGGCTGGCGATCGTGATCCTGCTGGCCACCTGGGGCATCACCATCATCGGGACGATGTTTTCCGCGCTGACGGTGAACCTGCGGCTGCGGGAGCTGATGCTGCCGATGCTCGTCTACCCGATGCTGATCCCGTGCCTGATGGCGGCGATGCAGTTGACGACGGCGCTGATGGCCGGGCAGGCGCCATCGGGCGATCAGCTCGCCTGGGTGCGGATGCTCGTAGGGTTCGATATCATCTTCACTGCGCTTTCGGTGGCGCTGGTGGAAACGGTGCTCATTGGGTGAACGGATGAGAGAAAAGATCCTTTATGCCTTGGGCGCGCTGGCGGCGCTGCTGCTGGCGCGCAACATCTGGGTAATGCTCACCGGGCTGCCGGACGAGGCCTTCCAGGGGGCGATTTTCCGGATCATTTTCTTCCATGTTCCGGCCGCGTTTACCTGCTTTCTGTGCTTTTTCGTCGCGCTGGTGGCCTCGATTTCCTACCTGAAATCCGGGAAAATGCAGTGGGATTCGCTGGCGGTTTCCGCGACCGAGGCGGGCCTGGCGTTCGGCGCGGCGAACCTCGTCAGCGGGATGATCTGGGCGCGGATCATCTGGGGCATCTGGTGGACGTGGGACTGGCGGCTGACGTCGATGCTGGTCTGCTGGCTGCTCTACGCCGGCTACCTGGTGCTGCGGAGGGCGGTGGAGGAGCCGGCGCAGCGGGCGCGGCTGTCGGCCGTGCTTTCCATTCTCAGCTTCGCGGTGGTGCCGTTCGTGTTCTTCTCCATCAAGTGGTTCCGCACGCAGCACCCGCAGCCGGTGCTCTACGGCGAGGGGAAGATGGACGCGGCCTACCGGGCGATGCTGTATCTGAACTGGGTTCCGCTGCTGATGCTGGCGGCGGTGCTGATCGCGATCAGGATTGGACAGGAGAACCGCCGGCGCGAGCTGGATGCGCTCCGGCGGGAGGCGCATTCGATCTGAGCGGGAGGAAGCCATGGGAGACGCTGCGGCAAGGAATTTCCAGTTTCTGGCCTACGGGCTGATCGCCGTCTGGGCCATTCTGGCGGCGTACGTGCTCACGCTGGTCAGCCGGGAGAGGAAGATCCAGCGGGAGATCGAAAGCCTGAAGCGGATACTCGAAGACCGCGGAGGGAGGTGACGCCGTGCAGCGCAGGCATCTCGTGGGGGCGCTGGCAGCGGCTCCGTTCGCCGCGCGCGAGGCGAAGGCGCAGGAAGCCGCCGCGCGGGCCATGCGCGGCATGCCGGCTCCGCGGATCCGCGACGTGCAGGTGATCGCTACCGCGCCGCAGGGGCTGCGGCTGACGGTGGTGAAGATCCTGACCGATCAGGACGGGCTGTACGGCTACGGCTGCGCCACCTTCACGCAGCGCGCCGATCTCGTCGTCGCTGCGGTGGAGAAATACCTGCGGCCGTTCGTCACCGGCAAGCCGGTGGACCGCATCGACGATCTCTGGCAGGCGATGTACAACTCGTCCTACTGGCGCAACGGGCCGGTGCTGAACAACGCCATCAGCGGCGTGGACCAGGCGCTGTGGGACATCAAGGGCCGCATGGCGGGAATGGCCGTCTACCAGCTTCTGGGCGGCAAGTGCCGCGAAGCGGCCGACTGCTACGCGCACGCCAGCGGGCGCGAGATTCCCGAAGTGATCGACAGCGCCCGGAGGCTGATGGCGCAGGGCTTCCGGCACATCCGCGTGCAGGTGGGGGTGCCGGGGCAGGCGGGCTACGGAGCGGGCGGCGGCGCGGCGCAGGTGGAGAAGTTGCACGATGCGCCGGTCTTCGAGCCGGAGGATTACCTGAGGCGCGCGCTGAAGCTGCTGGAGACGGCGCGCAGGGAGCTGGGCGACGAGGTGGAACTGCTGCACGATGTGCACGAGCGGATCTCGCCGATCCAGGCAGTGCGCTTCTGCAAGGAGTGCGAACGGTTCCGGCTGTTCTTCCTAGAGGACCCGCTCTCGCCCGAAGACATCGAATGGTTCCGCATCATCCGGCAGCAGTGCTCGACGCCGATCGCGATGGGGGAGCTGTTCAACAGCCCGCATGAGTGGACGCCGCTGATCCGCGACCGCCTGATCGACTACATCCGCATCCATGTGTCGCAGGCAGGCGGGCTGACGCCGTGCCGCAAGATTGCGGCGATGGCGGAGCTGATGGGCGTGAAGACGGCATGGCATGGGCCGGGCGATGTTTCGCCTGTCGGGCACATGGCCAACATCACGCTGGACCTGGCCTGCTACAACTTCGGCATTCAGGAGAGCGTCTTCTTCCCGGATGCCGTGCGCGAAGTCTTCCAGGGCTGCCCGGTGCTGAAGAACGGGTATTTCTACGCCAATGAAGCGCCCGGATGGGGCATTGAAGTGAACGAGGCGGCGGCGAAGAAATATCCGTACGGCTATGGCGAGAAGGGCGAGCGGGAGCGGCTGAATGGCGGCTGGGGCGAAGTGCGGCGGCGGGACGGGACCATCATCAAGCAATGAACCGGGGCGGGCGTGCGCCCGCCCCGGAGCCGCGCGTTTCACTGCTGCGCCTGCTTGTCGGGCGGCGCCTGCTCCGTTTCCTCCGCAGAGGCAAGGCGGGCCCGGAGCGCCGCAGCCATCGAAGCGGCTTCGGATGGCTTGCGGAAGCCGAGCCTTTCCAGCCCGTCTGCCTGCAAGGGCGCCGAGTCTGGCAGGTGCGGATGCATGATGCGCTTGTATTCCTGGCAGAAGGGCCTGCCGACGTCGGTTGCGCAAAGAAGCGTCAGGAAGTCGTAGGCCACATCCATCCGCGTATTGAACGACCGGTGGGCGTCGGGCACCGGCAGCGAGTCCTCGAACATCTGGGTCATGAGGCCGGCGCTGCCAGTGGCCATCGCCAGCTTGGAAAGCGCGCCGGCGATGGCGTAGGCGTCGTAGCCTGCGGTCATGGCGAACAGCACTCCCCAGATGTCGGCATCGAACTCGGCGTTGGAAGGATGCCAGACACGGAGATCGCCCGCGCGCTGCTGGAGGATGTGGCCGAGCTCATGGCCGACGACGAAGGCGAGTTCGCTGTCGCTGTCCCCGAGGAGCTCGGACAGCCCCATATAGATGCCGATTTCTGATCCGCCCTTTGCGTAGGCGTTGACCTGCCTGTCGTAGCGGATGAGGAGCCGCGGCGAGGAGCCGGTCAGGAAGCCATAGTGGCGGGCAGAGCCGAGAACCCGCAGATACACATTCCAGATGCGGTCCCAGTGAGAGATGGGCGGGGTCACGCCTCCGGGCGGAAGGCTGGAGAAGGTGCCGCCCGGATCGGCATTCATCGTCCACGCGAGGAACTCATCGGCCGGCGGATCGGCCGCCGTGAGAAGCAGCATGGAATCGGAAAGATCCGCCTGCGGGAAGCGGTCTTTCACATTGAACGCCGTGTGGCCGTATGGCGGGAGCGTAATGAGCGAGGGCCCCAGCTCGGTCCCGCCGCTCCTGTACAGATAGGCCTGCACGCGAAGCGTCCTGTTGTTGGGGTTGGCCACGGCGACGCCGAGATCGCGGTTGGCATAAGAGACATACTCGACGACCGGCAGGGTGGGCGGCGCCGTGACCTCCTGCGCGGCGCGCCCGCCCAGCCACAGGCGGAAGGACGCGCTGCCCATGAGCGGACCGCTGGCATCGACGAACGCCCAGCCGCTGCGCACTGGCAGCGAAGAGGGTTTGCTGGCGAGGGTCACCGAACCGTTGGCGGGAACGCGGACGGAGTGCCGGGACTGAAGGCCGGCGCCGAAGTCGACGTTGAGGCCGCTGCCATCGCTGCCGTAGAGGCGGATGGTGGCGGCAACGTCGTACGGGTTGGAATTGACAAGAGTGAGCGCCGTCTGCCAGCGCCCGCCATCGAACTGGCCTTCGGCGATCTGCGCGAAGTAAAGGTTGACATGCGCGGAAGCAGGCTGCGGCTGCGCGTAAGCCGCGCCCGGCGCCAGAAGAAGAAAAAGAAGAGGGAGACGAACCTGCAAGCAAGATACAAACCTCATGCAGACGTTTTCGCCCGGGCAGTGGCTCACCGAGTGAGCCGGCCGGCCGCGGTCCTGCACCCGCGTGCCGGACCGCAGGGCGCCGGCAGGGGCCGGAGGCTTCCGGCGCGAGGCTCCGTGCCACTCCGGTTGCGGGCCGGGAGAAGGGGCAGGGCCAGAACAAAAAGGATGGGTTCTGGTTTTGCAGCCAGCGCCGCGCAACGGAAGCGGCCATCTCCGCCGGCAGGCGCAGGCCCGCTACAGTGGAATCGTGGAGCAGTTCCGCCGCATCCTGGTGCGGGCCACCAACTGGGTAGGCGACGCCATTCTCAGCCTGCCCGCCGTCGAAGCGGTCCGCAGGCGCTGGCCGCAGGCACAGATTGCGATTCTTGCCCGGCCGTGGGTCGCCGACATCTACCGTTTCGGCGATTTCGCCGACGAGATCCTGCTGTATGAGAAGAAGCCGGGCATCGGCGGACTGAAGGAACGCCTGCGGGTGGCGCGGATGCTCCGGCAGCGCGGCTTCGATTGCGCGCTGCTGTTGCAGAACGCCTTCGATGCGGCGCTGCTCGCCTGGCTCGCCGGCATTCCCCGCCGCATCGGCTATGCGCGCGACGCGCGGCGGCTGCTGCTCACCGATGCCGTGCCGGTTCCGGGGAGGGGCGAGATTCCGCGGCACGAGAGTTTTTACTATCTCGAGCTGCTGCGCCGGATCGGGTGGATCGAGCATCTTCCGGCACGTGCCGATGCGCGCCTGCGAGGAGTGGGGTACGATCCGCAGCCGCTGGTTGGCGTCAGCCCGGGCGCTGCGTTCGGATCCGCCAAGCGGTGGCTGCCGGAGCGCTTTGCGGAAGCTGCCGCCACGGTGGCGGCGCGTCTCGAAGCGGAAGTCGAAGTGTTCGGCAGCGGCGCCGAGCGGGGACTCTGCGAGCAGGTGGCTGAAGCCGTGCGCGCCCGCGGCGTGGCGGCGCGCAACCGCGCGGGCGAGACGACGCTGGCGGAGTTCATCCGCCGGGCTGCGCAGTGCCGCGTGTTTCTGACCAACGACTCCGGGGCGATGCACATCGCCGCCGTGCTTGGCGTGCCGACGGTGGCCGTGTTCGGCTCCACGGATCCGGAGGCGACGGCGCCGCTGGGCTCCTGGACGCGCATCGTCCGCGAGCCGGTCGAATGCAGCCCGTGCCTGCTGCGCGAATGCCCCATCGACCACCGCTGCATGAGGCGCGTCGCGGCGGACCGCGTCGCCGCCGCAGCGCTCGAGCTGGTGGAATGCTGGGAATCCGCGAGGCGCGGATGCTAAAAGAAGGATGATGGACACGCGCCGAAAGATCGTCCGCAACGCCGCCGGCTGGCGCGCGCCGGCGGGCGCCGTTTCGGTGATCGGCCTGTTCGACCCTCTGCTGGCAGCGCACGCGGCGCAACTGGAGGCGATGAAGGGCGATGCGGCCACGCTGGTGGTCTGCATCGACAGCGGCGAGGATGCGATCCTGCCGCAGGAGGCGCGCGCGGAGCTGGTGGCGGGGTTGCGCTGCGTGGACGCCGTGGTCCTCGATCCGTCGCTGCTGCCGCCGGACGCGGTGGATGTGCGCGCGCCGCACCTGGCCTGGCGCGCGGCGTTTCTTGAACGCGTGCGCAGCGCCGCGGAACGCTGCGAGCCGGCGCAGGACCGGGCGTCAGGTGAAGGATGAGGCGGCTGCTGGTGGTCCGGCTCGGCGCGATGGGAGACATTCTCCACGCGATGCCCGGCGCAGCCTCGCTGCGCGCCGGCGGAGGCGTTTTCATTTCATGGGCGGTGAAGCCGCAGTTCCGCGAACTGCTGGAAGGCGGCGGCGTGGCGGACGAGATCCTGGAAATCCGCCGCAAGGGCCCGCGCGAGCTGCTCGCTGCGGTGCGGTCGTTGCGGCTGCGGAGATTCGATGCCGCCATCGATTTTCAGGGGCTGCTGCAATCGGCGATTCTTGCCCGCGTTTCCGGGGCGCGGCGCGTGTGGGGCTTCGAGCGCCATCTGCTGCGCGAGCCTGCCGCGGCGCTGTTTTATGATGAGCGCGTGGTGACGGAGGCCGCCCACGTTGTCGACCGCAATCTGGACCTGGCCCTCGCTGCCGGCGCTGCCGCAAGGGTGGTGCAGTTCCCGCTGCCCGAGGGCCGCGCCGAGGGCGAGCTGCCGCAGGGCGCGTTCGTGCTGGCCTCGCCGTTCGCGGGCTGGGGCGCAAAGCAGTGGCCGCTGGGGCATTACTTCGAGCTCGCAGCGCTGCTGGAACGGGAAGCCGGCCTTCCGCTGGTCTTCAACGTCAGCCCGGCGCAGGCCGGCACGCTGTCGCAGCAGGGCGCCCGCGTGCATGTCTCTTCGATCGCCGGGCTGATTGACGCGACGCGGCGCGCGGCTGCGGTGGTGGGAGTCGACAGCGGCCCGCTGCATCTGGCGGCGGCGCTGGACCGGCCGGGCGTCGCCATCTACGGCCCCACGGATCCGGCAAGAAATGGCCCGTATTCGCAGCGCATCCGCGTGTTGCGCAGCCCGGACGCGCGGACATCCTACGCGCGCGGCACCGAGCCGGACGCATCGATGAGAGCCGTGACGCCCCGGCAGGTGCTGGAAGCGCTGCGGGAGGTGCTCTGATGCCGCTGTTTCCAAAGCGCTACGCCGATGCGGTGCAGCGGTGGCGCGTTCCGAGCGGCATCGCGCTGGCGGCCGCATTCGTCCTGCTGGCCGACCCGGTGCCGCCCACGCTGCTGCTGGGCCTGCCGTTCTGTCTACTCGGGCTGGCCCTGCGCGCGTGGGCCGCGGGGCACCTGCGCAAGGACGAGACGCTCACCACGACCGGCCCCTATGCCTTCGTCCGCAATCCGCTCTATCTGGGTTCCCTGACCGCGGCGCTGGGGTGCGTGATCGCCGCCGGCCGGGCCGAGCTGGCGCTGCTGGCCGGAGCGTACTTTCTGCTTGTCTATCTCCCCGTGGTCGAGCAGGAAGAACAACATCTGCGGGAATTGTTTCCCGGCTTCGACGAGTACGCGCGGCGCGTGCGCGCCTTTCTGCCCACGCTGCCTGCGCGGGCGCAGCCCGGATCGTTCTCCCTGCGTCTTTACCTCCGAAACCGCGAGCAGCGGGCGCTCTACGGCTTCGCAGCCGTGTACGGATTCCTGCTGCTGAAGCTCGCGTGGCGGGGGATGTGAGATTCTGACGATGATGAAGCTGACTTTCCACGGCGCCGCACAGACGGTGACCGGCTCGATGCACGAAGTGCGCGCCGGGGGCGCGAGGCTGCTGCTGGACTGCGGCCTTTATCAGGGCCGCCGCAAGGAGGCCCGGGAGCGCAACGCCAACTTCCCATTCCCCGCCTCGCGCATCGATGCGGTGCTGCTGTCGCACGCCCACATCGACCACTCCGGCAACATTCCGACGCTGGTCAAGAGCGGGTTCGAAGGGCCGGTATACGCCACGCCGGCCACCGTGGATCTGTGCCACTCGATGCTGCCGGACTCGGCGCACCTTCAGGAGAAAGACGCCCTTTTCCTCGCCAAGCGCAAGCATCGCCGCAAGCTGCTTGGCGTCGAGGACGAGATCGAGATCGTCGAGCCGCTGTATTCGACAGAGGACGCCGAACGGTCGCTGAAGCAGTTCGTGTCCGTGCTGGACGGCGACCCGAAAGAAGTGGCCGATAGCGTGACCTTCACGGGTTTCGAGGCGGGGCACATGCTCGGTTCCACCTCGCTGTTGCTGGAGGTGCGCAGCAACGGGCGGAAGCTGCGCGTGGCCTATTCAGGCGACGTCGGACGGCCGAATCTGCCGATCATCCGCGACCCGCAGCCGCTGCCGGAAGCCGACTACCTCATCATGGAGTCCACCTACGGCGACCGCCTGCACAAGGACCTCGACGCGGTGAAGGCCAAGCTGGCCGACGCGGTGCGGCGCGCGGCGGGCCGCGGCGGCAAGATCATCGCTCCAGCCTTCGCCGTCGGCCGCACGCAGCAACTGGTCCTGCTGCTGCACGAGCTGGTTCAGGAAAAGCAGATTCCGCAGATCCCCGTCTTCGTCGACAGCCCGCTGGCCGTGGATGTCACCGAAGTCTTCCGCCGCCATACCTACCTTTTCGACGAGGAAACGAGCCGCTTCCTGCGCAATGCGGAAGATCCGTTCGGATTCCGCATGCTGCGCTACGTGCGCGACGTGAGCGAGTCGAAGGCGCTGAACGAGCTGCGCGGGCCGGCGCTGATCATTTCCGCCTCCGGCATGTGCGAAGCGGGCCGGATCCTGCACCATCTTCGCAACAACATTGAAGACCCGCGCAACATGGTGCTCATCACCGGCTTCATGGCCGAGAACACGCTGGGCCGCAAGATCGTGGAAAAATGGCCGGAAGTGCCTATCTTCGGCGAGCCCGTGCGGCTGCGCGCGGAAGTGGTGAAGCTGAACGAGCTCTCAGGCCATGCGGATCAGCGCGAACTGCTGGAGTGGATGAAGCCGCTGGCGCGGTCGCTGAAGGGCGTTTTCCTCGTGCACGGCGAGCCGGCGCAGGCTCAGGCGTTGCAGCGGGCCATCCGCGACCGCTACGGCCTGGAGGCGGTGATTCCGTCCCGCGGCGACTCGTTCGAGCTGGCATGAAACGCGGGCGGCGGGACTGCGCGGGCGATCGCGGGGCCGGTCAGGCGAGTCCGAGTTCCGTAGCGGCGTAACGGCGGCACTCGTCGAGGATGCGGTCCTCGAGCGCGAGGGCCTGCTCGCGGGAGAGACCGGAGACGCGCGGCAAGGGCTCGCGGGGCGGGTTCGCGCGCACGAACCGGAGGATGCGCGCCAGCCGCCTCGCGTCCGGCTGCTCGAAGGTGGCCCAATACAGGTCCGTCAGGCAGGGGATCCTCAGCGGGTCGCGCACCAGCGTGTCCATGGTGAAACGCACGCCCGGGCGCCTGGCGCGCAGGAGGGCGATGGCAGCCTTCAGGCCGACCACGCCTTTGCCGAGCGGCACCTCGGAGAGCAGGAACCCGTCGGAATACTCCTCCACGCCCATGTCCTTGACGTGCGTGTTGATGACCCACGGCGCCAGAGCGGTGATCAGCTCCATCGGCTCGTCGAGCAGCGCCAGATTGTTGCCGAAATCGATGCAGGCGCCGAGGTATTCACTGGAATATTTGCGAAAAATCTCTGGCATTTCCGCGGCGGTCCAGTCTTTATGGTTTTCAATTCCGAGTGGCAGGCGGTGCTTTTCCGCGACGGGAACGGCGAGGGCGAGCCGGCGGTGGGAGCGGCGGACAAACTCCTTCCATTCATCCATCGACCGGAACGTCTCATAGCGGCGGCCGGCGAGGCAGACGGAGCGGATGCAGAGAGCGCCGGCCTCTTTGGCCTGGCGCACGGCCTGGTCGAAGGGGCCGGGGTCATCTTCGGGGAGCGGCGCAAGCAGCTCCCAATAGAGACCGTTGCGTTCGCAGTAATCCCGGACCGCTTTCAGGTAGCCGGCGCCGGCGTCGGGCGGCAGCGCGGCCTGAACGCCGCCGAAGCCGCGCGTATGCGCGAACTGGAGGAATTCGAGCGCCGTGCGGGCCGGGCGGCGCACGGCAAAAGAATCCGGCGACACACCGAGCGTCGTCCGCGGTTCGGGCGGCACCTGCGCGGCAGCCGCGGCAACGGCGAGGAAACTGCGGCGGTTCATGCGAGCAGGCTCCTCAGCACGGCGTCCCAGGGCTTGCGGTAGGGCCGTTCCAGCATTGCGTTGGCCTCGCGGTCTCCGATCACTTCCTCCTTCTCCGGATCCCATGCGAGCCGGCGGCCGAGCTTCATGGAAATGTTGGCAAGGTGGCAGGCGACGGAGACTTCGTGTCCGTCCTCCACGTCGGAGACGGGGCGCCGGCGGTCCTTCACGCAGTCGAGGAAGTGGCGCGCATGCTGGTCGATCGGCTCGGGCGAGAGACCCTTGCCGGAGCGGGGCTCGCCGTAAGGCCGCGGCTCGCTCTTCGCCGCCTGCGGATGCCCGGCGGGATTGGACCACGGCGGGATGGCGCTTTCGGGAACAATGCGGAGATCCGGCACGAACTCGAAGGCTCCGCGGGAGACGATGAGCTGGCCCTGCGTGCCGACGAACTGCACGCCGGCCAAGCTGGAAGCGGTGCCCGTGGCGGCGCGCCGGGCGCCGCCGGCTTCGCGAAAAGAGCCTTCCATGATGAGGCCTTCGTATTCCCAGATGGCGTCCTGCGTGTCCGGTGTTTCGCCGTTGTCTTCAAGGGCGAATCGGCCGCCGGCGGAAAATGCGCTGCGCGGAGCGCGCAGGCCGAGCAGGTAATGCGCAAGGTCGATGTCATGCGCGCCGAGGTTGGTCATCTGGCCGCCGGAATAGTCCCAGAACCAGCGGAAATGATAGAGGCAGCGGTTCGGGTTGTAGGGCCGCAGGGGCGCGGGGCCGAGCCAAAGGTCGTAGTCCAGGCCCGGCGGCGGCGCGGTGTCGGCCGGGCGGCCGAAGCCGGGCATGATGTTGCGGTAGGCGCTGAAGCGGACGGAGTGGATGCGGCCGACGGCGCCGGACTGGATCAGCGCTTTCGCCTCGGGGATGTGCGATCCGCTGCGGCCCTGCGTGCCGACGCAGACGATGCGCCGGTGGCGGCGCGCGGCATTGGTCATCCAGCGGCCTTCGCGGACGAACAGCGTCATCGGCTTTTCGACGTAGACGTCCTTGCCCGCCGCGCAGGCCATGATGGTCTGCAAGGCGTGCCAGTGGTCGGGGGTGGAGATGACGACGGCGTCGACCTCGCGGTCTTCGAGCAGCCTGCGGAAGTCGGCGTAGCCGCGCGGGTCGCCATTGCACATGGCGCGCGCCTGCTCGACGCGCGGCGCATAGACGTCGCAGACGGCGGCGATGCGCGCGTCGGCAAGCCGGCGGAAGTCTTCGATGTGCCTCAGCCCGATGAGTCCGCAGCCGATGAAGCCGAGGCCGACGCGGCCGTTGGCGCCGGCCACGCGGCTCCAGGAGGCTGCGGTCATCGCTCCCAGGAACGCTCTCCGGCTCTCTGACATATCCGGAGAGTCTAACACCGGCGGCGGAACAGCGTCAGGATTTCACGTCGTAGCCGCGGATGCGGCGCGCCCAGATGTTGCGGTAACGCACCTTGGTGTCATGGTCCTGCAAGACGAGGGGCTCCTCCGGGCCGTGCGGCTCATAGGGCCGGATGGTGCGGTGGGCCATCTGGCCGATGATCTCCTGGTGGTGGTGGACGAGCACGCCGTTGAAGACGACGGTGACAAAGGCGGGCCTGGCGAGCCTGCCGTTTTCGAAGCGCGGGGCTTCGAAGAAGATGTCGTAGACGTTCCACTCGCCGGGCCTGCGGCAAGGGTTGACCATGGGAGGCCACTGGCCGTAGATGGCTCCGGCCTGGCCGTCGGCGTAAGTGGGGTTCTCCCACGAGTCGAGCACCTGGATTTCGTAGCGGCCCATGATGACGATGCCCGAGTTGCCGCGCCACTGCGAGTCGCCGTCGATTTCCGTGGGCGATGCCCATTCGATGTGGAACTGCGCATCGCCGAACTTCTCGCGGCTGATGAGATCGCCCGTGCCGCCGACGCATTCGACATAGCCGTTTTCCACCTTCCAGCGCGCGGGCAGCTCCCTGCCCCGGTCGGCGCCGCGTCCCAGGTGGTACCACTTCGAGAGATCCCGCCCGTCGAACAGCACGATGGCGTCCGAGGGCGGATCGCCGGGGCGCGCGCCGGGCGTCACCACCGGGGGGCGAGGGCGCTCGATGTCGTGAACCTTCCAGCGCTGGCCGGGAAGGACGGGCGTGTCGGAGTAGCCGAGCGGCGCGGTGCGCCAGCCGGGTTTCTGCTGCTGTTGCCGGGCAGCGGCGGATGCGGCCGCCGCGGCGCCAAGAAAGATTCGTCTGTCCATGGCGGATTGCGCTACCGAGTCTATCAGAGCGCGGCGGTCAATCGACCCAGTCCGCCACCCAGATGTTGAATTCGTAGCGGCTCTTCGCCTGCCAGTCCGAGGAGAACACGAGCTTCCGGCCGTCGGGCGAGAACTCGGGGAAGGAAACAAAACCGTCGAAAAATGTCAGGCGCTCCAGGCCCGTGCCGTCGATGTTGATCATGTAGAGCTCGAATTTCCGCCCGTCGCAGTTGTGGAGGTTGGAAGAAAAGATGACGCGCCGGCCGTCCGGCGTGAAGGTGGGCGCGAAAGCAGCGCAGCCGGTGCGCGTGAGCTGGCGCACATTGCGCCCGTCGGCATCGGCGATGAACAGCTCCATCCGCATCGGCTCGGTGAGGTTCTCCTTCAGCAGTTCTCGGTAGCGCTGCATGGCCTGGGCGTTGTCGGGAGCAGTGGCGCGCCAGACAATCTTCTTCCCGTCCCGCGAGAAGACGGCTCCGCCGTCGTAGCCTTCCCGCCGGGTGATCTGTCTCTTGCCGGAGCCATCGGTCTTCATCGTCCACAGTTCGAGGTCGCCAGAGGCGAGCGATGTATAGACGATGGTCTTTGTGCGGAAATTCACGGTGGCTTCCGCGTCATATCCCGGAGTATTGGTCAATTTGCGGATGATTTTTCCGGCGTCATCCGCCAGGTAGATGTCGTAACCGGGAAAGACGCCCCACACATAGCCCTTGCTGCGGTCCGGCGGAGGCGGACAGGCGGGCGAGTCCTCGTGCGTGGAGGCGTAAACGATGTGGCGGTTGTCCGGCAGGAAGTAGCCGCAGGTGGTTCTTCCCTTCCCTGTCGAGACCAGGCGCTGATCCGAGCCATCCGCATTCATGATGAAGATCTGATCGCACTGGTAGGGAGGGCGCGTGGACTGGAAGATGAGCCGCCGCCCGTCGGGCGACCAGTAGGCTTCGGCGTTCTGACCCCCATCGGTCAGCTTCTTCAGGTTCGCCAGATGGCGTCCTTCCGGGCGTTGCTGGGCGCCGGCGGCGAGGCAAATCCAGAGAGACAGAAGAATGTTGCGGAGCATGGTTCCCCAGGCTGGATGATTTCAGTGTAGCGTCAGACGCGGCCCTCGAAGAGGTTGCGCCCCTCGACGAGGGCGCGCATCTTGCGGTCGGCGACGCTGCGCTGCAACATCCAGAATCCGCAGTCGGGGTGGACGTAATGGATGCGATCCGGGCCGAGGATGCGCGCTGCCTCTTCCATGCGCCGGGCGATGAGCGAGGGGGACTCGACTTCGTTGTCCTTGATGTCGACGACGCCGATGCCGAGGCCGATGGCCGGGTTCAGGTCGCGGAACGCCTCCAGTTCGCCGTAGCCGCGGCGGGCGAATTCAAGCACGAGGTGATCCACGTGAAGCCCGTTGAGGAACGGGATCAGATCCTTCCAGAAGCCTTTCTGGATGGTCTGGCCGCCGTAGTTGCCAAAGCAGATGTGCAGGGCGCGGGTGACCTGGATGGCGTCGAGCACGCGGTTCAGCGCGGGCAGGGCCCACTCGGCATCTTCCGGGTGGCCGCTGATGTTGGCCTCGTCAAGCTGGATGACGTCGGCGTGGACGAGCGAGAGCTGGCGGGCCAGCACGTCGGCGATGGCCATTGCCAGATCCGGGCGCGAGCCGTAGAAGCGGTCTGTGAGAACCCTGGCGAGCATGTGCGGCCCGGTGCAGGTGAACTTGAGCGGCTTTCCGGTGAGGCGGCGCGTGAATTCGAAATCCCGCGGCAGATTGAGGATGCCCGGCCCGACTGGGCCGATGACGATGCCTGCGGGATCGGCGCGGTAGGCCAGGCCCGAGTCGCGGCGGAACTCTTCGATGTCCTCCAGGGAGAAGCGCGTGCGGATGCCATCCATGCGGGAGATGAAGTAATCGATCATCCCGTTGGTCTCGGGATGCGATGGATCGAAGCGGTTCAACTCTCCGTCAGCGACGACGTCGATGCCAGCGAGCTCCTGGGTCTTCAACACGACCATGACCGCGTCCCGGAGGGTTGTGCGGGAGGAGTCGCCCAGCAGCCAGTGGGGAACCGGGTAGCTTCCAACGACCGTTGTCAGGATGGGCATAGCGGCCATTCTACTGGAACGCGGCGGAAACCATGTTCGCTAGAATGTGGGTTTGCAGCCCAGCGTCACCGTCGTGGTTCCGTCTCTGGCCTGCGATGCCAACCTGAAGGACTGCGTCGCGTCATTGCTCGAGCAGGACTGGGAGAATCTCGCCATCGTGGTGGTTGACAACAGCGGGAGCGGGAAGGCGCGCGAGCTTCTGGCGCCGCACCCGCGTCTTCGCGTGGTCTGCATGCCGTGCAACGCCGGCTTTGGCGCGGCCATCAACCGGGGCATCCGCGAATGCGCCGCCGATTATTACTTCGCCATCAATGACGACGCCTTTGCCGCAGAGGGCTGCATCCGGAGGCTGGCAGAGGCGCTGGAGCGGGAGCCGGGGGCGGGCATGGCGGCGCCGAAGATCCTGCTGGCGGGCACCGACCGGCTGGACTCGGCGGGCATGAACATCGCCTGGGACGGGAGCAGCCGTCAGCGGGGACACGGAGAGCCGGAGCACTTCCACCATGAGTCCTGCGAGGTGCTGCTGCCGAGCGGGTGCGCGGCGATGTACCGGGGTACGATGCTCAGGGAGATTGGACTTTTCGCCGAGGATTTTTTTCTTTATTGCGAAGACACGGACCTGGGGCTGCGCGGGCAGTGGGCGGGCTGGAAATGCGTGTTTGTTCCGGAAGCGAGAGTGATGCACCGGTATTCGGCCAGCGCGGGAGCGGCGTCGGCGCTGAAAGCGTGGCTGGTGGAGAGAAACCGCCTGCGGCTGGTGATGCGGGTCTTTCCTGCATCAATGATTCCGGCGAGCTTCCTGTGGGCGGCGGCACGCTACTTCTGGCATCTGGTGGATCTGGCAAGCGGACACGGCAAGGCCGCCGAGTTCCGGCGCCGGGACGGGCGCGCCTGGCTGCTGCCGTGGCTGGTGCTGAAGGCGCATGCGAGCCTGCTGGCGTCGCTGCCTGACCTGTTGCGGCAGCGGCGCGAGATCGCCGGGAAGCGCCGCATCACAGCCCGCGAGTTCCGTTCCATCCTGCGGCGGTTTTCGATGCCGGTGCGGCAGGTGGCGTCATGGTGAGCACCGAGAGGACGCTGGTGCTGATACCGGCGTTCAATGAAGAAGCGGCCATCGGCGCCGTGGTGCGCGAGGTGCGGCAGACATTGCCGGGGATCCGCGTGCTGGTGGTGGACGACGGCTCGAGCGATGGAACGGTGTGGCAGGCGCGGGCTGCGGGGGCGCGCGTGCTCAGCCTCCCGTGCCATCTTGGACTGGGCGGGTGCGTGCAGGCGGGCTACCGGCTTGCCTTTGAGCTGGGCTACGAAGAGGTGGTGCGCATCGACGGGGACGGGCAGCATGATCCGCGCTACATTCCGGCGCTGCTGGAGGCATTACGCGCGTCGGGCTGCGAGATGGCGATCGGCGTTCGCAAGGGGGCGCCCGGAGGCTACAACACGACGGTTCTGCGGCGGCTGGGGATCGAGTGCTTCCGGCTGCTTCTGCGCCCCATTCTGGGCCGTCCGGTTTCGGACCCGACGTCCGGGTTCGTGGCGGTGAACCGGCGGGCGCTGGAGGTTTTCGCCCGGAGCTTCCCGCTGGAATACCCGGAGATCGAAACGCTGGTGGTATTGCAGCGCCGCCGGTTCCGGTTTGTCGAAGTGCCCTACCTGGTGAGGCCGCGCCTGGCCGGACGCAGCACGATCACGCCGCTGCGGTCGCTGTATTACGTCATCCACGTCCTGCTGGGAGTCTTCGTCAACATTCTTCGCATCGATGCGCGCCGGGCGGCGCGCGCGCTGGAGGTTCCTCCCGATGGTGCAACTTCCTGATCTGCTCGCCCTGCTGAGCGTCCTGCTGCTGCTGGTGGTGCTGCGGGCCATCCGGCGGGAGCACATCCGCGTGGAGTATTCAGTGAGCTGGCTGGCAGCGGCCCTGGCGCTGCTGGCGCTCTCGCGCAGCGGCGCGGTGCTGGAGCGCGCCGCCGCCGCCCTGGGCGTGCAGGATCCGGCGCTGGTGCTGCTGGCGCTGATTCTCATCGTATTTCTGGGCGTTTTTTACCGGTTTTCCCGGATCGTTTCGGAACTGAAGGAAATGAATATCACGCTGACGCAACGCGTTGCGATTCTGGAATTCCTGCTGAGGGAGAGGGATGAAAAGGCGTAAGAGCCGGCCTGCGGCGCAGGTTTCCGGAAGCGCGGCAGGGGCGTCCGTGCAGCCGCGCACGGCCGCGTGGCGCTGGATGTTCGCGGCTGCCTGCGCGGCCTGTTTTCTCGCGTACCTGCCAGCCGCCGGCGGCCCGTTGCTGTTTGATGATCTCGATCTGGGTTTTTTTCTCCAGTCGCAGCCGGACTGGAGCGTTCTGCTGAACCGGCTGGCGCGCATTGTCACGACGGCCAGCCTGATTGCGGAAAGCCGGCTGGCGGGGCTGAACCCGCAGAGCTTCCACCTGACCAACGTCCTGATCCACCTGCTCAACGGCTTCCTTGTCTGGAGGATCCTCGAGGAGCTGCTGGCCCGATACGGGCGATCCTTCCCCGGAGACCGTATGGCAGCGCTGGCCGGGGCCGGTTTTTTCCTTCTCCACCCGCTGCAAACCGAGGCGGTCGCCTACATTTCGAGCCGCTCCGAGGTGTTGTGCGCGCTGTTCGCCTATGCAGCGTTTCTGGTGTTCCTGCGGTGCGCGCCGGAGGAGCCGGCCGGATGGGGCCGCGCGCTGGCGGCCACGGCGCTCGTGGGACTCAGCGCGCTCAGCAAGGAGCCCGGCGTGGCCATGGCGGGCGTCTTCCTTCTGTTCGACGTGATTTCGGGCGACCGGCCGAGCCTGCGGCCGCTGTACAAGCGGTGGCGGCTATACGCTCCCATGCTGGCCGCGGCGACGGCAGTGGGCGCGAAGCTGTTCCTGACGCTGTCGCGGGAGGGCACGGCCGGCGCCACGGCGGCGCACAGGCCGGCGGATTATCTCCTGACGCAGTTCGAGGTCGTCTGGCACTACGTCAGGCTGGTGATCGCGCCGTGGGGACAGAATCTCGACCATGCGTACCCTGTGGTGAAAGCGCCCGGGGGCGTGCTGACGTGGCTGTCGCTGCTGGGGCTGGCCGGGACCGCGGCGCTTCTGTGGCGGATGAGGGACCGCTGGCCGCTTGCGCTGCGCGGATTTGTGTTTGCGATGGTTCTGCTGGCCCCGACGTCGTCGATCGTGCCCATTCAGGATGCGATGGCGGAGCGCCGGCTCTACCTGGGCTTTCCCGGCCTGGCGATGATCGCCGCGGAGTTTCTCCGCCGGCTCCGGCCTTCCTGGAAGGCTGGCGCAGCGATCGCCCTTGCGCTGGCGCTGTTGGCAGGGCTGACCGCGCGGCGCGCGGGGCTGTATACGAGCGCGGTTGCGATGTGGGAGGACTCCGTGCGGGCCAATCCGCGCAACGGCCGCGCCTGGTTCCAGCTTGCTTTCGCGTATTACGAGAACGGCCGCTGCGCGGAGGCGGCGAGCGCGTATCAGAAGGCGGGCGAGTACGGACCGCAGGACTTCCGGCTTCTGGTCAACTGGGCGAATGCGCTGGAATGCGCCGGCCGTGCCGAGGAGGCGGTGGAAAAGCTGAAGGCGGCGCAGAAATATCGGCAGCCACTGGCCTGGGTTTCGCTGGGCCGCATCCTGGCGCGGAAGGGCAACCTTGCAGAGGCGCTGGAGGCGCTGAACGAGGCGCTGCGCCTGGCTCCGGACAATGCCGACGCCCTGGCGTACCGCGGGAACGTGCACCTGCTGCGGGGAGACCCCGCCGCGGCGCTGGCCGATTACGAGCAGGCGCTGCGGATCCGGCCGGACGATACGGCCGCCATGAAGGGCCGGCAGGCGGCGCTGGCCGCGCTGGGCCGCGCCCGCTGAAGTCATGCGCATCGGCATCAACGCGCTGTATCTGATTCCCGGCGGGGTGGGAGGCACGGAAACATATCTGCGATGTCTTGTTGCGGCGCTGGAACGGCTGCCGCACGGCCACGAAATCGTCGTTTTCACGAACCGCGAGACGGGCGCGCTGGGCCGGCAGGCTGAAGTGCAGCCGGTGCGGGCGCGCATCCGGCCGTGGCGCATCCTGTACGAGCAGATGGCGCTGCCGGCGGTTCTGCGGCGGCACGGCATCGATGTGGTTCTGAATCCCGGCTTCACGGCGCCCCTGCTGGCGGACGCGCCGCAGGTGACGGTTTTTCATGATCTGCAACACAAGCGGCATCCGGAGTTCTTCCGCTGGTTCGACCTGCCGTTCTGGCGGCTGCTGCTGCGGGCCTCGGCGATGCGGTCACAGCGGCTGATCGCGGTGAGCGAGGCAACGCGCCGGGATCTGATCCGCTACTACGGCAGGGACGCGGCGGTGGTGCCGCACGGCGTAGAGGACGCATTCTTCGCGCTGGCGCAGCGCCGCGAGCCGGGCGACTTCCTGCTGTATCCTTCCACCACGCATCCGCACAAGAATCACGAGCGGCTGCTGCGCGTGTTCGCGAAGCTGCGGGAGGAATGGCCCGGCCTGCGGCTGGTGCTGACGGGCGTGCGCGGATTCGCGGACGCGCGCGTGCGGCAGGCCATCGGCGGGCTTGGGCTGGAACAGGCCGTCGAGTGCCGCGGGTGGACGCCGCGCGAGGAGCTGCTAGAGCTGTACCGCCGTGCACGCGGCTTCGTGTATCCGTCGCTGTTCGAGGGGTTCGGGATGCCGGTGCTGGAAGCGATGGCCGCGGGGGTTCCGGTGGCATGCAGCGCCATCGAACCGCTCGAGGAGCTGACAGGCGGCTGCGCACTGCTGTTCCATCCCCGCGACGAGGACGACATCCTGCGGGCGTTGCGGCGGCTGCTGCGCGGAGAGGCGCCTTCAGGCGGCCCGGAGCGGGCGCGGCAGTTCACATGGGAGCGGACCGCGCAGAAGACTCTGGCCGTGCTCGAAGACGCCTACCGCAGGAAGTCTTCGAGCTGAAGCCGGGCGTCGGTCTTCGAGTCCCGGTACTTGACGATGACGGGCGTGTAGAGAGAGATGCCCCAGTCTTTGCCCACGCCCCGGGAGACAGCCCGAGAACCGGCCACGACGACCGCTTCCTCGGGAATGACGAGCGGCTGATCCTCCGTGGCGGAGTGAATCACGCCGCGCACGAGGTCGTAGACCGGCGTGGAGCGGGTGAGAATGACGCCTGCGCCGAGCACCGCGCGGCGCTTGACGACAGTGCCTTCATACACGCCGCAGTTGCCGCCGACGAGCACTTCGTCTTCGATGATGACCGGCAGGGCTCCGACCGGCTCGAGCACGCCGCCGATCTGCGCCGCCGCAGAGATGTGGCAGCGTTTGCCCACCTGCGCGCAGGAGCCCACGAGGGCGTGCGAGTCGACCATGGTGCCTTCGTCGACCCACGCGCCGGTGTTGATGTACATGGGCGGCATGCAGGTGACGCCGCGGCCGAGATAGACGCCGTCGCGGATGGAGGAGCCGCCGGGCACGATGCGGACGCCGTCGGCAGGCGACAGGCGCCGCACGGGCCACGTGGAGCGGTCGAACCATGGCTGCCGCGAGGCATCGATCGACATATCGACGAGCGTCCCCATGCGGAAGCCGAGCAGGATGCCCTTCTTGACCCACGCATTGACGCGCCATCCGGACGGAGCCGCGGCATCGGGCTCCGCTGCGCGGACGAGCCCCCTGTTGAGCGCATCCCGGAAAGAAGCGAACAGGGCGAAGTGATCCGGCTGATACTGCTCCGGCGGGTTGTCGAAAAGCGCTTCGATCTGCTCCTGCATCGGCTGCATCAGATGAGACCTGCCTCGGAAAGTACCTTCTCGATGCGGGCCATGCTGGCCGGCGAGGGCGGCACGAGGGGCAGCCGCCACACGGGCTCCAGCAGCCCCATGCGGGCCATGGCGGCCTTGACGGGGATCGGGTTGGACTCGACGAAATTGACCTCCATCAGCGCGAGCCACTGTTTCTGAAGCCGGCGCGCCGCGGCGAAATCGCCGTCGAGGCACGCCTGCGCGAGGTCGCGCATGGGGCCGGGGATTTCGTTCGAGGCGACGCTGATGACGCCGCGGCCGCCGAGCGCGGCGAGGGCGAGGGTGACGGAGTCGTCGCCGCTGAGAACGTCGAAGCCCTCCGGCACGGTGGCGCAGATCTGGGCCATCTGCGCGATGTTGCCGCTGGCTTCCTTGATGCCGACGATGTTGCCAATTTCGGCGAGCCGCCGGACCGTGGCGGGCTCGATGTTCACGCCGGTGCGGCCGGCCACGCTGTAAAGGATGATGGGCAGGCGCGTGGCCGAAGCGATGGCCCGGTAGTGCTGGTACAGCCCTTCCTGCGTCGGCTTGTTGTAGTAAGGCGTGACGGAGAGCAGCCCGTCGACGCCCATGGCCTCCAGCTCGCGGGCCAGCCCGATGACTTCGGCCGTGTTGTAGCCGCCGCATCCGGCCAGCACGGGGCATCTGCCCTTCGCCTCTTCCAGCGTGATCTCGACGACGCGCAGATGCTCCTGGCGGGTCAGCGTCGGGCTTTCTCCGGTGGTGCCGCAGGGCACCAGGAAGTGGATGCCCGCCTCGATCTGGCGCCGGACCAGCCGCCGCAGCGCGTCTTCATCGAGCGACAGGTCCTTGCGGAACGGAGTGACCAGCGCGGTTCCGCATCCGGTGAACTGGCTCATGCCTACCTCCTGCCTATCCCCATCCTAGCGGGCAGCGCCGAACAGCACTTCGCTGAATTCGTGGCATCCCCGGAGGCCCTCGGCCAGCCGCTGCGCCGCCCACAGCGCGCCGCGGGCGAAGCCCTCGCGGCTGCGGGCCGTGTGGCGGAGGGTGACCGTGTCGGCGGCGGAGTCGAAGCCGATTTCGTGGGTGCCGGGAACCGAGCCGGCGCGGTTGCTGGCCGTGTCGATGCGCGCCTGGTAACCGGAGCGCCGCATGGCGTCCACGAGCTTGAGCAGCGTGCCGGAGGGCGCGTCCTTCTTGGCGCTGTGATGGATCTCCCAGGCCCAGGCCTCGTAGTCGGGCTGGTTGCTGAAAAGCCGTGCCGCTTCGGCGACAATGCGCTCGAAAATATTCACGCCAATGGAGAAATTCGGCCCGTAAATAAAGCCCGTTCCGGTCTTTTCGAAGGCCTCTTTCACTTCCCCGAGGCGGGCGTACCAGCCCGTGGCTCCACAGACCGAGGGCACGCCAAGCGCCGCGAGCCGGAGCAGATTGTCCGCAGCCGACTCCGGGCCGGTGAACTCGATGGCGGCGCGGATGCCGCGGAAATTCTCCTCCGTGAGGCCCGCTCCGTCCGCGTTGTTGTGCACGTCGAGAATCAGGGCGGGCTCGAAGCCGTATTGAGGAGCAAGCTGTTCGATCAGCCGCCCCATCCTGCCGTATCCGACGATGGCGAGTTTCACTCGAACACCTCCGGATCCACCTCGCGGAAGAATTCCTCGTGGAGCGCCGAGACGGCCGGCACGAGGTCTTCGTCGCGGACCACGAGGCTGACATTGTTGAAGCTCGCCCCCTGGCTGATCATGCGGACGTTGATCTCGCGCAGCGCCGTGAAGATGCGCGCGCCGATGCCGGGGGTTTCGCGCAGCGCGTCGCCGACGAGGCAGATGATGGACTGGTCGGGGATCACGTTCACATCGGAGATGCGCGCCAGCTCCCGCTCGATTTCCCCAATGTAGCGGGGCTGATCGATGGTGACGGCGACGCAGACTTCCGAAGTGGTGACCAGGTCCACCGGGGTCTGGTAGCGGTCGAACACTTCGAAGATGCGGCGCAGGAAGCCGTGCGCCATGAGCATCCGGAGGCTGCGGATCTCGACGACGGTGATGCCGCGCTTGCAGGCGATTGACTTGACGGGGTTGCGGCAGCTCACCGTGTCGGCCACGATGAGGGTGCCGCAGACGTCGGGGCGGCGCGAATTGAGAATGCGCACCGGGATGTTTTTTTCGATGGCAGGCTGGACGGTGGCCGGGTGCAGCACCTTGGCGCCGAAGTAGGCGAGCTCGGCAGCCTCGGCGAAGGAGATGCGCTTCACGAGCCGTCCGCCGGGCAGCACGCGCGGATCGCAGGTGAGCATGCCGTCGACGTCGGTCCAGATCTGGATCTCCGCGGCGCCGATGCCCGCGCCGGCGATGGCGGCAGAGAAGTCGCTGCCGCCGCGGCCGAGCGTGGTGGTCTCGCCGGAGGCCGTGGCGCCGATGAATCCGCCCATGACGGCCACCTTTTCGGCAAGCAGCGGCGCCACCTGCTCCTTGAAGCGCGCGTAGGTGCGGCTGTAAAGCGGCAGCGCCTGCGTGTGGCGCGAGTCGGTGACGAGCACGGCGCGCGCGTCGACATGCACGGCGGGAATGCCGAACGCCGGGAAGATGAGCGCGATGAGGGCCGAGGAGAGGCGCTCGCCGTAGCTGGCCGTTTCGTCCCAGAGGGCGGGCGTGACCTGGCCGGCGGCGGCGATGCGTTCGAGTGTGGCTTCGAGTTCCGTGAAGTGCTGCTCGAGCAGCGCCTCCATGCGCGCGCGGCTTTCGGCGGGGACGAGCCGGCCGGCTTCGCGGCGGTGGTAGGCAAGCAGATCCTCGGCATCGCGCAGGGCGTCGCCGAGGTTGCCGGCGGCCGCCTTGTCGGCGGCCGCCAGCAGGCGGTTGGTGGTCCTGCCCATCGCGGAGACGACGACCAGCGGGCGCAAGCCGAGGCGCGAGCGAACAATGCCGGCGACGCGTTCAATGGCGGCAGCGCTCTCCACCGAGGTGCCGCCGAATTTCATGACGATCATGGCTACCTGCTATTTCAGCAGACCCTGGGCGTACATCAGCTCCGCATTGAGCACGGCCGCGCCGGCAGCGCCGCGGATGGTGTTGTGGGCCAGGCAGACGAACTTGTAGTCGAGCACCGGGCAGGTGCGAAGACGGCCGACGGTCACCGTCATGCCGTTGCCCCGGCCCGCGTCGCGACGCGGCTGCGGGCGGTTCTCTTCGTGCAGGTAGAGCACGGGCTTCGGCGGCGCGCTGGGCAGCTTCAGTTTCTGGGGCAGCGCGGTGAAGGTCTCGTAAGCGTGGATCAGGTCCTTCAGGTGCGGCTTGTCCCGCAGGGCCACGCTGACGGCGACGGTGTGGCCGTCGAGAACGGGGACGCGGTTGCAGTGGGCGCTCACTTTCGCCGGAAGGAATTCGACGTGATCGCCCGCGAATTCGCCGAGAATTTTCAGCGTTTCCGTCTCCATTTTCCCCTCCTCGCCGCTGATGAAGGGGATGACGTTGCCGACGATGTCGAAGGAGGCGACTCCGGGGTATCCCGCGCCGGAAACGGCCTGCATGGTGGTGGCGACGACCTTCTCGATGCCGAACGGCTTCAGCGGAACGAGGCCCATCGTAAGGGCGACGGTGGAGCAGTTGGGATTGGTGACAATGGCTCCCTTCCAGCCGCGGCGGTGCTGGTGCGCGACGAGGCCGAGGTGATCCGGGTTGATCTCGGGCACCAGCAGCGGGACGTCAGGCTCCATGCGGTGGTTGCGGGAGTTGGAGACGACGTAGTGGCCCGCCTCGGCGAAGGCGCGCTCGATTTCGGTGGCGACGCTGGCATCCATCGCCGAAAAAACAAGTTTCGGGGCTTTTGTCTCTGGCCGGCACTCCTGCACGACAAGCTTCGCCACGGTCTCCGGCATGGGGCCGTCGAGCCGCCACGCGGTGGCCTCGGCGTAAGGCTTTCCAGCGGAGCGGTCGCTGGCGCCGACCCAGGCCAGTTCGAACCAGGGATGGCCTTCGAGGAAACGGATGAAATTCTGGCCCACCATTCCGGTGGCGCCAAGCACGCCGACTTCGATCTTTTTCATGACTGCCTCACTGCTTTTCGGCTCCGGCGGGCCGGTACGGGCTTTGCGGGTCCGCCGCCGCGCCGGAGGTAGTCTGCCCCGGCCTCATGCGGTCAGCAGGCGCTTCACCATGGTCTCGTAGATGGAGATCGCCTCGACCAGATGCGCCTTGGGGACACGTTCCTCGCTGGTGTGAGCCACGTGGATCGAGCCTGGACCGATGAGGTATGGCTCGCCCCAGGCGCCGCCGAAAGCCGGAATGTCGGTGGTGAACGCCACCACCGTGGTCTCAAAGCCATCCATCGCGCCGAGTTTCAGCGCGGGGATGCACAGGATCTCGCGGGCCTCGGCCAACCCTTCGACGGCGCGCGCGACGGCCTCGCGCAGCGGCGCGGGATCGCCGACCAGGCGGAACATGAGGGCGGCTTCGGCGAAATCGGGGATGACGTTGGGGGCGCGGCCGCCGGAGATCTGGCCGATGTTCAGCGTGGAGCGGCCGAGCACGGGATCTTCCGGCAGCGGGATGGCGCGGATGCGGGCCAGCGCATCCAGGAGCTTCTCGATGGCCGATTCGCCGAGCTCGGGATAGGCCGAATGCGCCATCCGCCCGGTGGCGCGGATCTCGTAGCGCAGCGCTCCCTTGCTGCCGACGGCGAGGCGATTTTCGGTCGGCTCCCCGTTGATCAGGAAGCGGCTGCCGCGCGGATGCCGCGCGGCGTGGAAGGCGCCGGCGCTGTTCTTCTCTTCTCCGACCACGAACAGAAGGGCGAAGTTGCGCACGCCGCCTTCCAGCAGCCTCCCGGCGGCGCAGATCATCGCCGCAATGATGCCTTTGACGTCGCAGGCGCCGCGCCCCCAGATGAACTCATCGTCCTCGCGCGAGGGGATGAAAGGGGGCACGGTGTCCAGATGCGTGGAGAGCGTCACGACAGGCTGGCCGAAGCAGGCCAGGATGTTGTTCCGCCGCGGCTCCACCTCCATTTTCTCGACAGTGCCGCCAAAGCGCGCCGCGAGCCCGCCGAGGAGCGCATGAAGGTAGTCGCCGATCTGTTCCTCGTTGCCAGTGATGGATTCAATGTCCACCAGCGAACGGGTCAATGAGAATACATCCATTGTGCGGCGGGAACTTTGAGGATAGCGGATCGTGGCCGCCTGCTTCAAGCAGCACGCCTCAATCCAGGCGGACGCGGACGGCCGAAGGGCAAACGGCGCGCAGCGTCCTGCCGCCGGCGCGGATCTCGTATTCGCCGCGGAAGGCGCGGAGGCGGAAGCTGCCATCGGCGCCGGTGGCTCCCTCGGCTTCTGTACGCCAGCGGCCGTGAACCAGCTCGCGCCAGACGCGGAAGGCGGGCTTCTCCGACCAGTCCCTGCGCAGCATGGCTCCGTCCGGCCGCCAGTGCCGCCCCTCCCAGAAGCCCCACATCAGGAACGCATCCACGCGGGGGTGGCTGAAGCAGATGGTGAGGAAGTCGCGGGTGAATTGCGCCTGCAACTGCTCGTCTTTCGTTTCGAAATCAAACTCGGTAATCCGGATGGGCAGGTTGAATTCCGAGAAAAGATCGAGAATTTCCAGGATCTTTTCCGGCGGAGTCGGCTCGTGGAAGTGGCCCTGGATGCCGATGCCGCCGAGCGGCGCGCCGCGGTCGAGCAGGAAGCGGATGGTCTCGTAGAAGTGCTGGCGGTGCTTTTCGTCGCGGCCCCCTGCCTCGATGATGTTGAAGTCGTTCAGGTACAGGACGGGCTTCGGATCGAACTCCTTCGCCGCGTGGTACCAGCGGACCATCTCCTCGCGGCCGACGATGTCGAGCAGGTCGTGGTTCGTGTACGGCTCGTTGACGACGTCCCAGTCCTCGAGCATTCCGCGCGTGGCCGAGACCTCGTCGCGGATGTGGTCGAGGACGCGGCTCCGCAGCGCCTCAGGGTCGTCCGCCTTCTGTCTGAGGTCCGCAGGCAGCCAGCGCCAGCCGGGCCAAACCAGCGTGTGGCCGCGGACACGGGTGATGCCGTTGGCGTGCAGCCAGCGCAGCGCGTCGAGCGCCGGCTGGCGGTCGCGCTCCCACTGCGGCCACTTGAGGTCGTTTTCGAGCACCGCCATGTTGAAGTTCTCGAGGATCGCGCGGCGGTAGCGTTCAGCATCCCCGCCTTCGGCAAGCAGCATGCGCGCCGCCACCGCGGTGCCCCAGCCGAAGGCATGGCGGAGCATGCGGACCTCGACACGGACGCCCGGCACGGGCCTGCCTTCGCGGTCCTCCACATGCACGGCGAGCTCGCCCTTGCGGATGCGGTCGATGCGGGCTTCGGCGGCTGTCCGCCAGTCGGCGGCGGGCAGCGCGCCCGGGAGCAGGAACACGGCGAGGGCGGCGGCGTGGCGAAGCAGGGTCATGGAGATATTCTGGCAGCGGGCAGCGGGCGGCGCTAGGTGGCGTGGAGGCGGCGGACGATGTCGCAGTTTTCCGCGATTTCGTCCTTGAATTTCGGCCACATTCCGACGATGACCGCGTCGCCCGGCTTGATATTGGCGAAGGCGAAACGGAAGGCGGCTTCGATCTGTTCGCGGCTGCCGCCGGCGCGCCCCGCGCCGAGGATCTTGAAGGCGAGGCAGGGCTTTCTGGTCTGGCGGATGACTCGCGCCATGCGCTCGGGATCTTTCTCGAGGAAGGGCTCGCCGAGCGGGCGCTCGCCGTTGAGCATCGCGCGCACCTGCTCCGGCGTGCGCGTCACGTGGTAGAAGCAGGTCATGTAGTAATCGACGGGCCAGCCTTTCTCCTCGATCCATTCGACGACCGCCGGGTTGTGCGTGGAAACGCCCGCCATCAGTCCGGTGTCGCGCACGCGCTGGACGAATTCGAGGACGCGGTCCATCTTCCCTTCCCGGAAGGCCTCGTCGGTGCGGTTGCCGTGGTGCGCCATGCCGAGGAAGCCGAGGCGGGCCATTTCCGGGATCATCGAGAAATCCTTCTGGAGCTCGAAGTCGCTCAGGAGGAAAACGCTGATTTTCGAGCCGCGCTCGCGCACGCCGCGCAGCGTTTCGATGGTTTCTTTCTGATAGTGGAGCTGCCACGCGGTGATGCCGGCGCGCTCCGCCGCGAGCACCGTTTCGATACGCCTTTCGGGCGTCATCCACTCGCGCATGCACTGGTCGAGGATGCGGTTGAAGTGCGAGTAGCCCATCAGCGGGTTGGTGCCGAGCACGAGGCGCGAGATTTCGTGGCGGCCGCCGAAGTTGACCTTCGGCAGCGGGGCGGGCTGCACGGAAGGCTGCGCAGCAGCGGGCGCGGCGGCTGCGCTGAGGAGGAATTCGCGGCGGGAGGCGGGCATGGCTGGCTCCTGGAATCCGATATCCAAGTCCTGTTTGTATGTTACCGGGACCGCCGAGTCAAGGGCGCGGGTATGCTGTCAGGTATGGCACTGCATCCGCTTGCCGGCAAGCCGGCGCCGCGCGAGTCGCTGGCCGATCCCGAACAGCTCGTGGCCGCCTATTATGAAAACCGCCCGGACCCGGCAGACCCGCATCAGCGGGTGGCCTTCGGCACGAGCGGGCACCGGGGCTCGTCTCTGGACGCCACTTTCACCGAAGCGCACATCCTGGCCATCGCGCAGGCAATCTGCGATTACCGGCGCGAGCGCGGCTACGCAGGCCTGTTGTTCGTGGGCAAGGACACGCACGCATTGTCGGCGCCCGCCGAGCGCACGGCCATTGAAGTCTTCGCGGCCAATGGAGTCACGGTGGCACTGCCGTCGTTCAGCGCGTTCACGCCGACGCCGGTGATCTCGCATGCGATTCTCGCAGCCAACCGCCGCGGCGACGCCATTTCCGACGGCGTGGTCATCACGCCGAGCCACAATCCGCCTTCCGATGGCGGCTTCAAGTACAACCCGCCGGATGGCGGACCGGCGGGATCGGACGTGACTGGATGGATCGAACGCCGCGCCAACGAGCTGCTGGCGGCAGGCAACCGGGAGGTGCGGCGCCTCCCTTACGAGGAAGCGATGCGGTCCGGGCAGGTCCGGAAGCTGGATTTCGCGGGAGACTACATCGCACAGCTTGGCGAGGCGATTGACATGGACGCGATCCGCGCCTCCGGACTGCGAATCGGCGTGGATCCATTGGGCGGCGCGGCAGTGGATTACTGGGCGCGGATCTCGGAGAGATATGGGCTGAATCTCACGGTGGTGAACCCGGGCGTCGACCCCGCGTTCGGATTCATGACGCTGGACCATGACGGCAGGATCCGCATGGACTGCTCGAGCCCGTATGCGATGGCGGGGCTCGTGAACCTGAAGGACCGGTTTGACATCGCCTTTGGCAACGACCCGGACGCCGACCGCCACGGCATCGTCACGCGCTCGGGCGGGCTGATGAATCCGAACCATTACCTGTGCGCGGCCATCCGCTATCTATGTGCTCACCGGAAGGCATGGAGCCCGGGCGCGCGCATCGGCAAGACGCTGGTCTCGAGCGGCATCATCGACCGCGTGGCAGCCGCCGCGGGCCGGGAAGTGTGCGAGGTGCCCGTGGGGTTCAAGTGGTTCGCGCCCGGGCTGTATGACGGCTCGCTGTGCTTCGGCGGCGAGGAAAGCGCGGGCGCGAGCTTTGTGCGGCGGGACGGCGCGGTGTGGACGACGGACAAGGACGGCATCCTGCTGGGGCTGCTGGCGTGCGAGATCACGGCGGTGACGGGGCGGGATCCTGCCCTGCACTACGGCGAGATCGAGGAGCAGCTGGGCCGGTCCTACTACACACGGATCGACACGCCCGCCACGCCGGAGCAGAAGGCGAAGCTGGCGAAGCTGGATGCGGGGCTGGTGAGCGATTCAAGCCTCGCCGGCGACGCGATTCTCGCCAAGCTCACGACGGCGCCAGGCAACGGCGCGCCCATTGGGGGGCTGAAAGTGGTGACCGCGGGCGGCTGGTTCGCGGCCCGGCCGTCGGGCACGGAGAACATCTACAAGCTGTACGCAGAGAGTTTCCGCAGCAGCGAGCATCTTGGGCAGATCGTCGAGGAAGCGCGGGCGCTGGTGGCGCGGGCGCTCGGCTGACCGTTCAGTCGAGCGCGGCGATTTCGCCCGGCACGATCTTGCGCGTGCGGGGCAGGTATCCGCGGTAGCTGAGGTAGCCGACGAAGGCGAGAATCCCGGTGAAGACCAGCAGCTTGAGCACGTCGGTCGTGCGGTTGATGGGCAGCGTCTTCCAGAGGATCCAGAGCACGGGCTGGGCGATGCAGACGGCCCACACGGTGCCGTAGAAATAGCGCCGTTCGTCGCCTTCGCCTGCGGTGGAGGCCTTCACCCGGGGCAGCTTCCCGAGCAGGCCGAGGATCCAGATGGGGATGACCACGGGGAAGTAGCCGTAGTAATAGATCTGCTTGAGCATCCATCGGCCGGTGATCACCGCCACGACCAGCCCCACGAGATTCAGCAGCGCGTAAGTCACCGCCGCGCCCCAGGCGAAGGTGTAACAGATGCGGCGGTAGAGCGGATTCGGCTTGTCTTCGGTGAAGCGGATGATATAGGGCGCGGGTTCGCAGCCGGGGAGCCTGCCGCGCAGCCCGGCGATGCCTGTGCCGATCATCACCGCCGCCAGCCACCAGGTCATTTTGCCGCCGAAGCCCTCTTCGAAGAGGCGGAAGACCATCGGACCGGGGATGAGGAAGAAGACGAAGATCCAGATGGGCCAGTGATTGAAGCGGTAGTAAAGCTTGTTGCGGGTGCGGATTTTCCGCTGGCTGGCCAGTTCAATCTTCACGTCTCCCATACAAACCTTTCAGTTTGCCACAGCCGCACACCGTCGCCGGCGATAGAATGCGGCTCATGCGGATCGATCTGAGCGGGCAGCGGGCGCTGGTGACGGGCGGGGCGCGCGGCATTGGCGCGGCTGCGGCCGCAGCGTTACGGGCCTGCGGCGCCGAGGTGGCGATCGCCGACCTGAAGGGCGACCCGCCCGTGGACGTCGCCGACACTGTAGCCCTCGAGCGCGCCTTCGAACAGGCGGGGGAGCTGGACATCGTCATCGCCAACGCCGGCACGGCCATCTTCCGGCGGCTGGAAGAAACCAGCGACGCGGAGTGGCGGCGGCTGGTGGACATCAACCTGACGGGCGCCTTCCATACGGTGCGGCTGGCCGCCCTCCGGATGAAGCCGCGGCGGCGCGGCGCCATCGTGCTGACGGCGAGCACGAACTCCTTCGACGGCGAAGCGGATCTCACGGCTTACAACGCCACCAAAGCCGGCCTGCTGGGCCTGATGCGCACGGCGGCCAACGAGCTGGGGCCGTTCGGCATCCGCGTTAACGCGGTGTGCCCGGGGCTGATCCGCACGGACCTCACCGCCGGCCACTTCGCCCAGCCGGAACTGCTCAAGGAGTACTTCCGCCACATTCCGCTGGGCCGGGGCGGGACGCCCGAGGAGGTGGCGGCGGCCATTGTGTTCCTGGCTTCGCCGCTGGCTTCCTACATTACCGGCGCGGCGCTGCTGGTGGACGGCGGACAGATGGCGGCCAAGTTCGGCATCTGGGACGAGCGGATGGGGCGCTTTGCCGGCGATCACTGGGAGTCCGGCGGCAGCCCGTCGACCACCGCCTGAATGGTGGCGGGCGCGTTGCCTTCGAGCCGGTTGTTGACGAAGAGGAAAGCCATCTGACGGCGTCCGCGGGCCCTTTCGGCGAGCATCCGCAGGCCGCGGCGCGCGCCTTCGTTCACCTCCTGAAGACGGTCGTACGGCTCGAACATCGCCACCGCCTGCTCGTAGGTGCGGCCGTGACGCAGCAGCGCGCGCGCCACCAGGAAATCCGCCGTGTAGGCGGCATCGATGCACGCCTGTTCGTCGAGCGGCGGCATGCGCGTCCAGGCATTGAAGACGTGCGCCACACCGCTCCCGCGCAGCGCCTCGAAATAGGGCTCGTCAAGATACTCCTTGTTGCGCACCTCGACGGCATAGCGCCAGCCGGCGGGAAGCTGCCGGAGGAACCGGCTCAAGTCGCTGGCAAACCGGGCGGGGTTCTCATAGTGGCGCCTGCCCATCATGCCGAACTCAAAGATGAGCACGCCGATGCGGTCCGCGTCTTCCTCGAGCGGCTCGAGAAAAGCCTTCTGGAAAAGAGCCGCGTCGAGGTAATGCTCGTTGGGCCTGCCTCCGCGCTCCCCGTAGCGGGCATGGCCGGGCCACTCCTTCACGGTGATCGTTTCCGGCACTTTCAGCCCGAATTTCAGGTGGCGCGGCGCGACGGAGAAGAGCCGTTTCCAATAAGACTTTGACGGGAACTGATAAAAGGAGAAATCTCCCCCCACGGCGGGAAACACTTCCGCATATTCTGCCAGGCATTCGTCGGCAAACTTCTTCTGCGAGAAGCGCCCGCGCGTCATGTAGCGCTCCCGCGTGTAAATCTGGCCGATCCAGCCCTCGTATTTCCACGAGCTCGTCCCGAAGTAGACTCCTTCGGAGGCCAGCGCGCGCAGCCGCGCGGCCAGTTTTTCGCGGGGTGACAAGGGCCCGGCAAACAGCGGAAGAGTCTCCAAACAACGCCCCTTTCGCTCCCTATTGTCGCGCGGCGGGCAAAGGGATTGACTGCGGGGCGCGAAGTGTAAATAATTACAGTATGGAACTGACGGCGCGGCAGCGGGAGATCTACGACTTCATCCTCGCCTACCGGCGCGAGAACGGCTGTTCGCCGTCGATCCCGGAAATCCAGCGCCGTTTCGGGATCCGCAGCCCGAATGGCGTGGCCGGGCACCTGCGGGCACTGGAGGCGAAGGGAGTCATCCGACTGTCCAACCGGGGGTCGCGCCGGATCGACGTGCCTGCGGAGAACGAGGCCCTGCCGGCGCGCGTGCTGGCGCTGCCGCTGTACGGCGCCGTTCCCGCCGGGCCGCCGCAGCCGGTGCATGGCGCAGAGACAGGAGTGGAAGCATGGCTGGACGAGGCGCTGCTCGGCTTCCGGCCGAAGCCCGGGTCGTTCGTGCTGCGGGTGCGGGGCGACTCGATGAAGGATGCCGGAATCCTGGACGGCGATCTGGTGCTGGTGGAGCCGAACCCGGAGCCGCGGGCCGGTCAGATCGTCGTGGCGCTGATCGACGGCGAGTCGACGCTGAAGCGGCTGGTGAAGGTGCGCGGCGCGTGGTATCTGAAGGCGGAGAACCCGGCGTATCCGGAGCTGCACCCGCGCGCCGATCTGGTGATTCAGGGCGTCGTGCGCACGGTGATCCGGCGGCTCGGCTGAGGGGCGCGGCCGGATTATACTCAGGGCATGCAAGAGGAACCGGTTGTCGCGCCGCAGTCCGGCGGAGGCGAGCCGGGGGAGACAGAGCCGATGCTGTGGTGTCCGGTCTGTTCCCGGCGGCTGGAACAGAGGAAGTGCAAGCTCTTTTGCCCCGACTGCGGCTACTCCATGAGCTGCGCCGATTTCTACTGATGCACGCCCTCCGGCAGGGCTCTTGCGCAGCGGCCGCCTGTTTGATAGACCGGGACGCGAACCACCGCCTGAGAGAGCCATGTACGCACTTGTTTTGACCTGCGCCGGGGAGGAGGCGGAATTCCTCTCGGCCGAGCTTTGGGAGCGCGGCGCGCAGGGAATCGAAGAGATCACGTTGCCCGGCGGCCGCTGTGAGCTGAGGGCGTATTTCGAAAGCCCGGAAGGATTGGCCGAGGCGTTCGCCGCGTTCGACCGGCGCGTGGAGGAGGTGCCCGAGACCGACTGGGAGGCCGTTTCGCGGCAGGCGTGGCCGGCGTTTCCGCTGGGCCGGCGCCTGTATCTGGCGCCGGAGTGGGACGAGAACCCGACCCCGGCAGGCAGGCTGCGTCTGGTGGTACATCCGGGGCAGGCGCTGGGCACGGGCGCGCATCCGGCGACACAGCTCTGCCTGGAGGCGCTGGACGCGCATCTGCGGCCCGGAGAGCGGGTGCTGGATGTCGGCACCGGCTCGGGCATCCTGGTGTCGGCCGCCTGTCTGCTGGGGGCGCGTTTCGCGGCGGGCTGCGACGTGGAGTTCGGCGCGCTCGAATCAGCGCGAACCAATCTGCGGTCTGACGGCACGCCGGCGCACCTGTTCTGCGGCTCGGCGCGCGCGGTGCGCGCGGGCACCGTGGATGTCATCGTCGCCAACATCAACGCGGTGACGCACGAGCATCTGGCGGGGGAGTACGGGCGGATCCGGCCGAGGCTGCTGGTGGCGGGCGGATTTCCGGAGCGCGAGGCGGCTGCGGTGGAGCGCGTGCTGCGCGCCCGCGGCTTCCGCCTGCTGGAGACGCTGGGACGGGAGGAGTGGAGGTGCCTGGTGCTATGCTGCGACGATCGTTCCTGAAGACGCTGGCATCCCTGCCCGTGTTCGCTGCGCCGCCGGCGCCGCACCGGATCACGGCAGTGGAGCTCGTGCGGCTGCACGGAAGGCGGACGGTGACGCCGGGCGTCGAGGGGCAGTATCAGGTGCAGCCGCTGCACATCTACCCGGAGTTCCGCCCCCAGCCATACCGCGAGCAGCCGCAGGCGCCGCGGGAAGCGCCGGTGTCGGCCATTTATCTCTCGATCCGGACAGACCGGGGCGGCGAGGGGCTCTATGGGCCGATCGACCAGGAAGCCGCGATCCTGATTGAAACGCAATTCAGGCATCTCGTTCTGGGGCGGGACGCCTTCGCGGTGGAGACGGTGTGGGACGTGCTGTACCGCTCCAACCGCCACTTCCGCAGCTCGCACCCAATGATGGCCATCTCGGCCATCGACAACTGCCTGTGGGACCTGCGGGGACGCGTTCTGGGCGCGCCCGTGTACCGGCTGCTCGGCGGACCGACACGGAACGAGATCGAGGCGTACGGGTCCGCGCTCGGCTATCCCGTGGAGCCGGACGCCGCGGCGCGGCGTGCCGCCGAGCTCAAGGAACAGGGCTTCCGCTGCCAGAAGTGGTTCTTCGCGCACGGCCCCGGCGACGGGCCGGAGGGCCTGCGCCGCGCAGTGGACCTCGTGTTCGCGCTGCGGCTGGCCGCCGGGCAGGATGTCGACCTGATGTTCGACGCCTACATGGGCTGGACGCTGGACTTTGCCATCGCGTGGGCGAAACGGTCGGAGCAGTACAACCCGCGCTGGATCGAAGAGGCATTCCCCCCCGATCAACTCGACTCGTTCGCCGCGCTGCGGCGCGCCACCTCCATCCCTGTCGCTGCCGGCGAGCACCTTTACAACCGCTGGGAGGTGAAGCGCTATCTGGACGCGCAGGCCCTCAACGTCGTGCAGGCGGATCCGGAATGGTGCGGCGGCGTGAGCGAGCTGCTGAAGATCTGCCATCTGGCCTCCGCCGCGGGCGTGCAGGTGATTCCGCACGGACATTCCCTGCATGCGGCGCTTCATGTGGTGGCGGCACAATCGCCCGCTGTCTGCCCGATGGTGGAGTACCTGATCCTGAAGATGCGGTCGTATTACCACTTCGAGAAGCGCCCGCCTGTGCCTGTACGCGGGAGGATCGAGCTGCCGGACGCGCCGGGGTTCGGCATCGAGATCGATCCGGCGAAGGTGGAAAAGCGCGAGGCCTTCCGGATTCAGGCGCCCGCTGCATAGAATCCCGGCGCGACGGACACGGCAGGGACGCAGCCCCGGTCCGGGGTTTGTTTGCGGCAGCGCGAAACTCCGGGCGGCTACCGCGTTTCGCCGCGGACTGTCTCCGGGATCCGCTTCGCGCCTGCCGGATCGTCCGGCCCCCCGCGCGCAGCCCAGAGGACCGCGTTGCGCACCAGCCGCTGGTAGCCGGGGTAGCGGATGGTCTCCGCGCTGTGGCCGAGCTGGATGTACACGCTGCGGGCCTTCGGGTGGGGCCCGATGTAGACGACAGGACGGTCGTTGTCCGGATGCCGCACCTCCATCAGCACCTGGATGCGCGGGGAGTGCCACATGTTGCGGTAGGCCTCGTCCCTGACCGGCAGGGGCGGGACGCCGCGCAGGACCGGATGGCGTTCGGCGCCGCTGACGGCCACCGCGACCATTTCGACATCGTCTTTCCACAGCGATCTGGGCCGCTCCGGCCGGTCCCGGGTGAAGAACTTCCCGCCGATGACCTCCTCGTACCACCAGGGCCAGGACGTGTAGTTGACAATCGCGTGGTGGATGGAAACAATTCCACCGCCATTTTCCACGAATTCGCGGAGATTTTTCTGTTCTATTTCTCCGATGGTTTCGCCCATGTCGTGAAATACGATGACGTCGAAGCGGCCTGCCAGCCGCTGGCCGAACGCCTCCGGCCCAGAGCCGGCGCAGGTCCATTCGATGCGCGGATCGTCGAAGAGGGAGAAGAAGGCGGAGGGGAAGCTGTGGCCGCCGGTGACGACAAGCGTCCGGGTCCGCTGCGGCCGGGGCGGCGCGGCGGCGGCCACCTGGCCTGTCGCCGCCCATTCGAGCATGCGGGCCAACAGCGCAAGGAAGCCCGGCTGTGCCATGGCGGAGAGGTCATGGCCGAGGGGCGTGTGGGCGATGCGCCCCCTGCCGAATGAAGCGGTCCATGCCATCGGCTCTTCCCTGCCGGTGCCCTGGAGGGCGGGGTCGCTCCAGGCGCGGGCGATGACGGAGACGCCCGGCTCGAGATCGAGCCGGTGGTAGAGCTCGTCGTTGGCGAGGAACGTCTCCGGCAGTCCTGCTGCGACGGGATGCGCGCGGTCGACGAATTTCACCGGGAAGACGTGCCGCAGCGAGTGGCCGATGTTTTCGACCTTCCAGGCTCCGCCGACGAGCTTCCGGAAAGCCGGCCAGGCGGGGGCGTTCTGCTCCCAGCGCATGTCGGGGCGGCGCGTCTGGCCATGCGCCGCGCCGTAGGTGACGCCGTGGAAGGAGACGAAGCCCCCGCCGGAGGCGACGAACTCCTCCACCGCCTGTTCGGCCCCGCGCGGCAGCCTTGGGCCGTTGTAGTGCCAGAGGATGGCGCCGTAGCCTTCCAGCGCGGCACGGCTGAGCGCGCGCGGCTCTTCGAGCACGCGCACTTCGAAGCGGCCCGTCTTTTCCAGCCGTTCGCGGAGGAAGGGGGCCGATTCGCGCCAGTCGTGGTAAGGCAGGTCGGTCTGGCCAGTGACAAGGAGGACGCGGATCAGGACGGTTGCAAGGAGCATAGCAGTTCCCTCACCCATGCAAGGCTCTGTTCGATCATCGGCCCGCCGGCGCCTTCGCACTCGAGGCTCAGCACGCCCGAGTAGCCGTTTTCGACGAGGAGGCGGACGCACTGCCGGATGTTGTCCGCATTGACGCCGCTGCCAATGGCGCAGTGGCTGACGGCGATGCCGGTGAGCTCGCCGCGCGCGGCGGCGGCGAGCGACGGGCTGACGTCCTTGATATGGACATGGCTGACGCGGCCGAGGAAGCGGCGGAGAAAGTCCACCGGATCCTGGCCGGCGATGTACGTGTTGCCGGTGTCCATGTTCATGCGGAGGAAGGGCGAGGCGCAGAAGCCGAGCATCTCCTCCATGAAGTCCGGCCTGGTGGTGAACCAGCCATGCGGCTCGATATTGATGATGATGCCGTAGGCCTCGGCCACGGGGACGATCTGGCGGTAGATGCGGCGCATGTGATCGAGCGCCTCGCGCTCCGTCATGCCTTCGGGCGGGCGGCGGTCGTCGGTGGTGTCGACGCAGGGGCAGCCGGCGAGTTTCGCCCAGCGCACCGTGTGAAGGATGTATTCGACGCCGAGCGTGGCGCCTTCCGGCCGGGAGAGTGGAAATGCCGCGTCCATCTGCGAGAATTCGACGCCGTATTTTTCCATTTTCCGGCGCAGAAGCAGCGGGTCCTCCCAGAGCGCGACGTGGGGCTGGTAGCCGAGGCCGTGGATCCAGCTCACGCCGTCGATGGCGCCGCACTCGATGCGGCGCACGCCGTGGCGGTGCGCCCACCGGAGGCAGTCGTCGAAGCTCCAGTAGCTGGAGTTGAACGCGTCGGTGTGAAAGCCGATCTCCAACATGGCGAGGCGATCCTACCAGAGCCGCGCGCCGGGGGGAACGGACGCGGTCAGGCGAAGGCCTCGCGCAGCAGGCGGTAGGACTTCTCCACGGCCGAGCGGGGCTCTTCCCTGCCCTCCATTTCGAGGCTGACCCAGCCGGAGAAGCCGGCCTCGCGGAGGATGCCGGCGATGCGGCGGTAGTCGAGGTCGAGCGTGTACCATTCGCCGCCGCCGTAGTAGGTCTTGGCCTGGACGATGCTGGCGTGAGGCGCGAGCTTGCGGATACCTTCGTAGGGATCGCCCGGGTAGTTGCCGGTGTCGAGGTTGACGCCGAGCCAGGGCGAGTTCACCATGCGGTGGATCCGCAGCAGGGTGTCGACGTCGGTAGTGAGGCCCCAGTGATTTTCGAGCGCGAGCATCACGCCGAGCCGCTCGCACAAGGGGATGAGCTGCTCGATGGCGCCGACGCACCAGCCGATGGCGTCCTCGTCGGTGTAGCCCGGCAGCGGGGGCTCCTTGCCTTTTACCTTCATCAGGTCGTCGAAGGAGGGGATGGTCTTCCAGCGGCCGGAGTTGAGCCGCACGCAGGGGATGCCGAGGCGGGCGGCGAGCTCGAGGCAGCGGCGGGTGTGCTCGATGTGGCGGCGGCGTTCGTCGGCGGCAGGGAAGACGAAGTCCTGGTGGATGGAGAGCATGGGGAAGCTGATGCCCTGGAGGAAGGCGCGGCGCTTGAGCGAATTGATGTAGGAGGGGGACTCGTCGCGCATCTGGCGGTGCAGGATTTCGACGCCTTCGAAGCCGAGCCTGGCAGCGTGATCGATGACGTCTTCGATGGGATACCGTTCGCCGCGGAAGTGCCAGTAGGAGTAAGTGGAAACGGCCAGCCGGATGCGCCCGGCGGGCTTCTGGGGCTGTGCGGAAGCGGTCGCGAAGGCCGCGGCGGCGGCAGGCGCGGCGTGGAGAAGAGAGCGACGCGAGAGTGCCATGGCACTCCCATCATAGTTGCGTCAGACGAGGCGCAGGATGCAGCCGGTGTCGGTGGCGGCCCAGAGTTCGTCCGGCGAGGGCGCGGCGAGGAAGGCAGCGCCGCCTTCGGCACGGTAGTCGACCTTCAGTTCGTTCCACTGCTGGAGGTCCGGCGAGTGGAAGATGCGAAGCCGGCCGGGGATAGGCGTCTGGCGGAGGGCTCCGGGCGGCTGGATGGCGGCGAGGAGGGCGGAGCCGTCCGGCAGCAGCGCGCCGTCGTCGACCCGGAGGTCCCGGCGGCGGAAAATGGGGCGGCTGGAGCCGGAGCGGAAATCGAGCAGATACACCTCGCCGGGAAAATCGAAATTCTCCCCGTAATGGGAAATTGCCAGGCCGTGGCTGCCGGCGGCGCGGAGGCGCACGACGCGGCCGAAGGCCGAGGTGAAGCTGAATTTCCACGTCTGGCCGCCGTCGCGGGTCTCGCCGGCGATGGTCGTGGTGGGCTGGAGGCGGCGCTGGCGGGCGCGCTCCGGGGCCATCCAGTCCGGCCAGGGGCCTTCGTCGCGCCGCGGCGCGGAGAAGCCGGCGATGAGGCCGTGGCGCGGATCGAGGAAAGCCATCCAGGTCCAGGCGGTATTCTCGTCCTTCAGCCCGATGGTGGAGGACTCGGGCACGGGCCGCCATGTGGCGCCGCCGTCGGAGGTCTGATAGAAAGTCCTGCCGGCCCCGAAGGCCCATCCGCGGCTGTCATCGAGGAAGTGGATCCGGTAAACGGGCCGGTTTCCCGGTCTTTTGGGCAGATTTTTCTTTGTCCATTCGAGGCCATTTTCGGCGGAATACCAGAGCGATTTCGCGCCGAGCAGCCAGAGGCCGGATTCTCCGGCGGCGCAGAGGGCGAGCGGCGCGTCGCGCAGCGGGATCATGGACCAGGCGCGGCCGCCGTCGCGCGTGAGGACGGCGGCGTTCTGGTCCCGGAATTCCCCTTCGATGCGCAGCACGGCGATGGCGCGGCCGGGCGCGGGGCAGCAGAAGTCAGCGAGCGCGGCCGAGCGCCTGTCCTCGTCGAACATCCACTGAACGCGCCAGCGGCGCTGGGCCCGCGGCCCTGCGGCCGGAGCGGGCGGCGCGGCCGGAATTTCCGGCAGGCGCTGGAAGCCGGACGGCTGCGCGAATGCGGGGGCGGCGGCGAGGGCGGGGAGGAATTCGCGGCGCCGCATGTCAGGAGCCGGTGCGGCCGGAGACGGCTTCGTCGATGCGCGCGATGTGGCCGTGCGAGCGGACGAGCTCGACGTGATTGGCCTGCTCGACCATCTGCGGCGGCATGCGGGCGACGACGAGCAGGCAGCCGACCTGTTCGCCGACGGTGGTGAGGAGCTCCATTTCGGCGCCGGTGTGGCGGTGGGGCGCGCGGTGCTGCACGTTGATGACGCCGACGACGCGGTTGCGAGCGATGACCGGCGCGGAGAGGAAGGCTTCGTAGGAGTCTTCGGGAAGCTCGCTGAAGCTCTTGAAGCGGGGATCCTTGTAAGCCTCGGCGCTGATGGCGAGCAGCTTGCGCTCGCGCGCGACCCAGCCGGTGAGGCCTTCGCCGATGTGCATGCGGAGGCGGCCAATCTGGGCCGGGTGCGGGCGGGAGCTGGCGCACAGGACCAGATCCTCGCCGTCGATGAGGTAGATGAAGCAGGCGTCGCAGGAGGTAAATTCCTGCACGAGCCGGACAATGGCATGGAGCGTGTCGGCAAGGCTGAGCTCGCGCACCATCAGCCGGCTGATGCGCTGATAGACGGCGAGCTGGTGCTCCAGCCGTTCCAGCCTTTCTTCGAGATCGCGAAGCCGCGCCACAATGCCATTATCCCATTGCCGGCCGGGGCGCCCGCATTGATTGCATTGCATCGCCCGCGGCCACTACCATAAAGAGCAAACCGGCTGCGCCCTCCCGCGGTCAAGGACTGCATCCGGGGGACAGGAGAACGAAGACGAGCCATGTGGTACCGAAGCAAGCGAGAAGAAGAAGCGCCAGCCAAAGCAGCAGGCGCCCCCCTCCAACAGGAACAGAAAGAGGCCATTCCCATGTCCACGCACCCGACCCGCCCTGCCGAATATGGCACGGTCCGCTCCGGCGCGCTGATTGGCAAGAGCCTGGAGATCACTGGAGAGATCCGCGGAGCGGAGGATCTGGTGATCGACGGCAGGATGAAGGGCGACATTGAACTGCCGGATCACCGTCTGACGATCGGGCCATCGGGAGTCCTGCATGGCAAGATCCGCGCCCGCGAGATCGTGGTTTATGGCACGGTGCAGGGCAACCTGGAGGCGAGCGAGCGGGTGGAGATCAAGAAAAACGCCCGGGTGGTGGGAGACCTGAAGGCGCAGCGGCCGGTGATCGAGGACGAAGCCTACTTCAAGGGCAACGTGGAGACGACCCGCACGGAAGCTCCGAAGGCAGCAGCCGCAGCGGCACAGCCCGCGCAGGCGGCGCCGGCGACGCAGCCGGCTGCGCAGCCCTCGGCGCAGACGGCCGCGGCTCCGGCGCAGTCGCAGGGATCGGCGCCCCGGCAGGAGAACCGCAAGGGATGAAGACGGAGCCGCTGCCCAGGTCGGCCACCGGCCCTGCGGGCGGCGGCCCCGCAGCGGGCAGGCGTTCCTACGCCCTGGAACAGGTGAGCGAGTATCTGGGCAGTTTCACCGGAGGGCAGGTGGTCGACCTGGGCGGCGCCTGCCAGAGCACGATCGAGTACGTGACCGGGCTGGGCCATCGGCTCTATGCAGAGGACGTGCTGCACACGCTGGGACAGGGCGCCGAGGATGGAAGGCTGCCCGCCGACTGCCTGGATTTCCCGCCCTCCTCGGTGGACGTGACGCTTTGCTGGGACCGGTTTCAGTTCCTGACGGAGGCGGCTGCCGTGGCGCTTCAGGAGCGCATCCACCGGGTGATGGCTCCCGGCGGCCTGCTGCTTGCGCTTTTCCATCCGGAACAGACGGCCTCGGTTTCGCCGCTTTCCTGCCGCGTGGCCGATGCAAGGCATCTGCTGCTGGCCTCCGCGGGACCGCCGCGCCCGCTGCGACCTTTCACGACACGGATGATCGAGCGTTTTTTCCAGAGGTACGATTCCCTGAAGTTCTACCTCACGCGGGAGAACCTGCAGGAAGTGATCGTGCGGCGATAGATGGAGAGCGCGGCTGCCCCTGACCGTCCGGCGCGCATCGCGAGCGTGCTGGCTTCCCTTCTGCTGATCACGGCGATTCTGTATTTCGGCCGGGTGTTTTTTATCACGTTCGTGAGCGCGGTGCTGCTGGCATTTCTGCTGGAGCCGGTGGTGAACGGGCTGATGCGGCTGCGCGCGCCGCGGGGGCTGGCCAGCTTCCTGGCCTGCGCGCTGATGCTGGCTGTCGTTTATCTGCTGGGGCTGGGGCTGTGGCTTCAGGTGCAGGGGCTGTGGGAGGACCTGCCGAACTACAGCCGGCGCATTGCAGAGCTGGTGGACGCCGCGGTGCAGCAGATCGAGGAAGTGGAGAAGACGGCGCGGGAGATCATCGTGCCCAAGCGGCTGAGGGAGGCCCCGCCGCAGACCGAGCCGGCACCGGCGCAGCCGAAAGCCCGCAGAAAGGCGGCGCCGGCGGCTCCGCCTCCCGCGCAGGTGCAGGAGGTACGGATCCAGAGGGAAGAAGGGCAACTGGTGAACGCGATCTATCAGCGGCTGGCTGCGTACACGGACGCGGCGCTGATGGCTTCGTTCGTGCCGTTCCTCGTTTACTTCATGCTGAGCTGGCGCGACCACATCCTGCGGGCAGTGCTCAACGCGCTTCCGGGAGAGCGGGAGCGGCAGAGCATGCTTCAGGCCTGGAACGGGATCGCGCAGGTCGCCCGGGCCTATCTGGTGGGCAATTTCATTCTGGGCGTGCTGCTGTCGGTGGCGAGCGCGAGCTTTTTCTGGTTCGTGAAGCTGCCCTACTGGCAGGTCGTGGGACCGCTGAGCGGATTCCTGAGCCTCGTGCCCTACCTGGGGCTGCCGCTGGCGCTGATTCCGCCGCTGGTGGCGGCGCTGCCCATCTACAACACCCTGCCCGCCTATCTGGTAATCGGCGCGACGACGGCAGTCTTCCATCTGATCGCGCTGAACCTGCTGTATCCGAAGCTGGTGGGTGCGCGCGTGCACCTGAACCCGCTGGTGGTCACGATCGCGCTGATGCTGTGGTATCTGCTGTGGGGAGCGGCAGGGCTGTTTCTGGCGATTCCCATCACGGCGGGGCTAAAGGCGGCCTTCGACAGCATTCCTTCGCTGAGGCCGTATGGACAGATCCTCGGCACCTGAAGCGCCACACCGCGCCCTGTTACCCTGAATGAAACGGGCGGAGCCAGACGCCACCCGTGGCCTGATCCCATCAGCATGGAATCCCATCCCAGAACCGCAATGCAGGAAGTGTCCCAGAAAGCCGCAGCGCCTGTCTCCGAGGCGGAGCGCGAGCGCGACCTTGTCCGTTACATCAACCTGAAGCTGATCGCGCTGGGGCAGCCCCCGGCCGAAGAAGGCGCCCGGGAGCCGTTCGTCGAGCTGGCGCGGCCGCTGCTTGAGAACTACCATGTGCGCGACCAGATGCTGGAAGGGCTGTACTGCCCGGCAGACCAACGCATCCAGAGTTTCCTTGACAGCTATCTGGGCGACGTCCGTCCCGAGGGGGCGCCCCGGCTGCCCGCGCACACGTTCGTGCTGGACCGCGCGGGGCTGGCGCGCGTGATGAGCCTGCCGCGGACGGGGGATCATTTTTCGGCACCGTATCTCGACTCCTACCGGGTGGCGCAGGGCGTGCTGCACAATCCGCGCAGCGACCGGCGCACGACGCACGGCATCTTCCACATCGCCGAAGGCGGGCTGCCCGTGCCGGCGGACAAGATCGCCGTGCCGAAACAGGCCTTCGCGGCGCTGCTCGAGCGCGCTTTCCAGCCGCCGCGGGACGTGCTGCGGCTGCCTTTCACCGCGGGCCAGAAGCGCGAGGCGCATGCCTGGGTCTCGCTGCTGCTGCGCCCGGTGGTGGTGCCGCAGGCGCCGGGCGTCGAGCAGCAGACCATGGAAATCCGTTTCTTCGCGCCAGGCAGCCTGGTGAGCAACCTCGATTTCGTCGAGGGCATCTTTGGCAACGCGGGAGATCCGTTCCTGCCGGAGAACGACGCCGCGCTGGACTGCCTGCACTGGACGGGGCACACGGGCTGCATCATCCTTGCTCCGCATCTGGCGGGCATTCCGAAGAAGGAGCTCGGCCTGCCCCACTGGGACAAGGCCACCGAGCGGCAGCGCCGCGACGGGATGTGCTGGCGCGACCCGGGCGAGCGCTACAACAACGGCGGCGCTTTCAAGGTCACCTGCCGGGACCGGCGCGGCGTGATGGTGACCATCATCGCCGACAGCTACTACGGCTACTGCAAGAAGGAAGTCAAGACGCAGATCAGCTTTTCGGCGAACCTGACCGGGCTGGCCGAGGAAGAGCACGCCGGCGGCGCGCTGCTGTTTCCGGCCTACATTCTCGGACAGGACTTCATCGCAGACCGGACGGTGCCGCTGAAGCGCGCGGTGTTCGAAGAGGCGATGCGGCTGCTGGGCGACCGGGCCGACGTGCGGCCGGAGCGGTACGCAGTGGACCGGAACCATCCGTCGATCTTCTACGTGCCTGAAGACAGCGTTTTCGACGTGCGCGCTGGAGAGATCCGCTGGCGGCACGAAGGGGCGGAGCAGAAGATCCGGCTGCGCGCGGGCGACGTCTACGTGCTGCCGTCAGGCTACCGGCTGCGGCTGGAGAAGCAGATGAGCGGCTCGATGTGGCGGCTGGTGGGCACGCGGGCCGACGGGACGCTGATCCACAAGCCATGCACGGTTTCCGGCGCGGGCAAGAGCGAAATCTCGAAATCGATCAGTGGAATGCTGCTGAAAGGGCCCGTCTTTGTCCGCGATTATCACGCCGATATGGACGAAGTGGAGAAGATCCTTTCCATGGATTTCTCCAACATTTACCGGATCCCGCAGCCGCCGGCGCGGGCGCGGCGGCCGATTCTCAGCCTCGAGCGGAGCCTGGGATCGGTGATCAAGCTGCTGACGCCTTCGGCCGAATACACCGACGAGTACAACGCCTGGCTGCGCTCGCTGCCGCAGACGATCCGCCAGCTTGTGTTCACGGTGAAGCGCTACTGGCGGCCGGAGTGGGGCCCGCGCTGGCGCGAGCATTTCACCGTCGACATGGTGAACGGCCATCTGGGCCACGAGCTGAAATTCGACAACCAGAAACTGGTGGCGAATTACCTGCGGGTGGGCTACGACAGGGACGGATCGTGGCGCATTTTCAAGCTGCGCCCGGATTTTTACCCGGCGGACCGGATCCAGGTGGAGGATGACATCACGGCGAGCGTGACGCTGCCGCGGGGGGCGTTCTCCGGGCTTGATCCCCGCGAGCAGCACCCGTCGGTGAAGGTGGTGCATAACTGCGAAAGGCTGCTGTTCCAGCGCCCGGACGACGCCATCGAGCCGGGCGCGGACCCGCAGGCGGAGGCCGATATCGCCTCCACAGGCGTTTTTCTGTCCAATTTCGAGCCGCTGACGCGGAAGCAGGTGGAGGCGATCGTGGATCACGTGGTCCACTTCGACCGCTTCACGGAGCCGATGAAGCGGCGGCTGCTGGACTTCCTGCGGAGCGAGAAGCCGCGCTATGCCGTCTGCTCGGCCAATCCGCGGATCGTAGACGGGAAGCCGACCAAGAATCCCCGCTATCAGCAGCCGCGACCGGACCTCGCCAATCCGCGCGAGGCGTATCTGGCGGAGATCTGCGCGCGGCTTGACCGCGGGCTGGAAGCCGGCAGGCCCGTCGATTTTCCCGTGAATTCGGTCCTTCCCGGACGGCGCGCCAACCCGCCGCAGCCGGAGATCGGCCTGCCGGCGCTGGCGGTTTACGGGCCCATCCACTACCAGGAACTGCCGGAGCTTTTCATGGATTTCATCAGCAGCCTCACGGGGCGGTCGCCGTCGACGACGGGCTTCGGCAGCGAAGGCGCGCTGACCAAGGGGCCGTTCAACGCGCTGCCGCCGGTGGTGGACGTCAACAACGCGCTCGTGTCGGCCATCCTGACAGGCTATGAAGGCTACACGAGCGTGGCCGGATCCGTGGGGCCGCACTACCGGGTGGACCACGACCTGAGCATGCTGGTGCCGGAGCTGTGGTGCCGGATGAAGGTGGGCGAGAGGGACCCGCGGTTCCTGATCGAAAACGGCTATCTGGAAAAGCTGGAGGATTTCGAATTCCAGGGGCGGAAAATCCTCGCCAGCCGGCTGGGCTACCGGATCACCCGGCAATTTGCGGAGCATTTTCTTGGCCGGATTTTCGAAAATCCGGACGCGGTTTTTCCCGAGGAATGGCTCCGGCCGGAGACGCAGGGGCTGGAGCTGTTCGTGCAGGGGGTGGAGGCGATCGTGGAGAGCCAGCGCCGGGTGGCGCTTCAATATTTCGAGGACGGCAGCGTGGGGATGGCGTGTCCGCCGGTGCGCGCGCTGCTGCACATCATGGCCTTCGGGCACCACGGGGGCCGCGGCGCGGACGATCCGGCCATCCGCGCGATGTTCACGCGGGAGGCGCTGCTCGCCAGCGACTGGTACAGGCAGCGGCTGCGGGCCTACCAGGCCAGCCAGGCCTCGCTGTGGGAGCGGCATGTGCGCACGCTGGAGGCCGCGGCGGGGCAGCCCGATCCGGCAGGGCTTTATTCGGGGCTGCGGCTGCCGGAGCGGATCGCTGCCGCAAGGGCGAAGCTGGAATGGGTGCGCTCGCCCGGGTATCTGCGGAGCCTGGAGGGGACGATCGGCCTCGATCCGGCCTGCCTGTCCGATAGCGGCGTAGGCGGCTGATAGGATGTTCGGCATGAAGCGAATCGTCCTGTTCAGCGTGGCCGCGCTGCTGGCGGCGGCAGCCGCGTTCCTGTTGGCGCAGGCTCCGGCCGGGGATCCGTTGATCGAAGGCTTCCGGCTGGTGGAAGTGGCCAGCGTGGCCGATGCGATGGAGCAGCTCTACGGGCAGCGCGCGCACATGTCGCACCGGATGCGGCCGCTGTTCCCGTGCAAGTTTGCCGGGCCGGCGGTGACGGTGCTTCTGGAGAAAGAGGAGCACAAGGAAGGCAGCAAGGCATCGCAGGGGATGCTGGACGCGATCGACTCGGCGCCTCCGGGCTCGGTCTACGTGCTGGTGCTTCCCGACGGGGCCGACATTGCCGGCATCGGCGGGCTGATGGCGACGGCGATGCGCTACCGGAGCCTGGCCGGAGCGGTGATCGACGGCGGCGTGCGGGACGTGCCGCAGATCCGGCGGCTTCAGTTCCCGGTCTTCAGCACCGGGATCGTGCCGTCGACGTCGATCAACCACTACCGGTTCAAGGCGGCCAACGTGCCGGTGATGTGCGCGGGCGTGCTGGTGCGGCCGGGAGACATCGTGACGGCGGACGAGGACGGCGTGGCGGTGGTGCCGAAGGAGAAGGCGGCCGAAGTGCTGAAGCGGGCGCAGGAGCTCGACGAGACGGAGCACCGGATGTATCCGTTCCTCGAGAAATTCCGCAACATCCGCGAGGCGGTGGAGAAGTTCGGCCGGATCTGAGGCGCAGGGGCCGC
>JANWVO010000055.1 GCA_025056865.1 Bryobacteraceae bacterium | reverse complement strand
AGATACAGATGGGGCCCTACCGGCTGATTCACTTCGGGATGCTGAACCCTTTGCGAATCCAGCCCCTGCCATGTCTTTCTGCCGCCGGCGGCCCAGGAGGACAGCCGCAGCCGGACCATGCTGCGCGAGGCGGCCGTCTCCTCCCTGCCGTTCACGCGCTGTGTCAGCCAGGCATTGCCGAACAGGCGCCCCTCGGCTTCGCGCATTTTCTGAACGTCGACCTGATACTTGCAACGGGCGGCGTAGGCCACCCGCCACCACTGGCGCAGCAGCGCCTTGAAGGGCGGTGTCCTCCACTGGCCGCTCTGATCGGCGCCTCCCAGAAAGGCGGGCGTCAGAAATTCGACAGTGTATTTGCGGTGGATCCAGCGGAAATCGCCAGGCATGGTTGAGGCCTCGGTGTTCCATTTTTATCACAACCGCGGCTCGGAACATTGCCTTACAACGTTGTCGGGGATTGGCCTGTTCGCTTGTGAAGGAGTCCGGCTTCGGACGCGCACCAGCAGGAAAAAATCCCGCGCCGGCCGTCCTCTGTGCACGCGTCCCTGAGATTTCCGGTACCCGCCACCTGTCTCAGGCCCATGCGGCCTTTGGCCGGCCGTCTGCTGCGCCCATCCGCCGCCGGGCTGCCGTGGACGGCGGCATTGCCAGGACCGGTGCCTGCGGCGGACTCTGTTCCGTGGCCGGTTCCTGGGGAATGCGGGTCAGAAATGCGCCCATTTCCCGCATCTGGCTTGTCGTCCAGCGCGGCTTTCGCGCCCAATGCGGCCTCTGGCGCCGTGGATTGAGATCAGTCCAGCCGCTCGGGCTCGAGGCGGATGTCCTTTTCGCCTGCCGCTTTCTTCTCCGCGTAGCGCCGCACCCAGTCCTGCCAGCGCTTGCCCGCAGCCATGTCGCGGCCGCTGAATTCGATGCCGGCGATGTCGGAGTAGCGGAAGACGAGCTTCTGCGTGCTGCCGGCAGGGATCAGCCGCACCTGGCTCTCATCGAGGCTCGCGCGCGACCGGCGGTCGAACAGATAGCCCTCGACGCGCGCGCCGTTTTTCAGCAGCAGGGTCACGTCTCCGCGGTAGTCGAAAGCCGCTTCGATTCCTTCCCGCAGCTCCGCCTCGCTCTCGGCCCGCCAGACCACCCCCTGGGCGGGCATCCTGGGGGCGGTGCCGTTCATGACGTCCTCTCCCGGTTGGCGCCGCCGATCTGCACCAGCTCCCAAGGGTGCGGCGCGGGCGGCAGCTTTTCCAGCTCCTCCGCTGCCTCCGGATCCGGATACAGGGCGAAGGTGGCGCGCACGGTGTCCAGAAACCCGCGCCAGCCTGAAAAAGTATGGTTGACCGCAGTGGCTTCGAATCCGCTGTGCATCATGCAGTTCTGGCACTTCGGATTCCCGCTCTCGGGCCCGTAGCGCTCCCACTCGGTCTCTTCCATCAGCTCCTGGAACGTCTCCGCGTAGCCGTCCTGTTGCACATAACAGGGCCGCTGCCAGCCGAACAGGTTGTAGGTGGGCATGCCCCAGGGCGTGCAGGCGAGCTCGCGCAGCCCCATCAGGAATTCCATGAACAGCGGCGAGAGGTTGAACACCCACTGCTTCTTGCGGTTGGAAAGGATCAGCCGGAACAGCTTCTTCGTCCGCTCGCGTTGCAGCCACAGCTCCTGGTTCGGTGCCTTCTCGTAGGCATATCCCGGCGAAAGCATCATGCCTTCGACGCCAAGATCCATCATTTCGTCGAAGAAGGCCCGCACGCTTCTTGGGTCGGCGCCATCGAAAAGCGTCGTGTTGGTGGTCACGCGGAAGCCGCGCCGCACCGCCTCGCGGATGGCCTCGACGGCGATTTCGTAGCCGCCCTCGCGGCAGACGGAAAAATCGTGGTGCTCCTTCTGCCCGTCGAGGTGCACGGAAAAAGTCAGATACTTGCTCGGGCGGAACAGGTGCAGTTTTTCTTTCAGCAGCAGCGCATTCGTGCAGAGGTAAATGTATTTCCTGCGCGCGATGAGCCCTTCCACGATCTCGTGGATCTGCGGGTGCAGCAGCGGCTCGCCGCCAGGGATGGAGACGATGGGCGCGCCGCACTCCTCCACCGCGCGGAAACATTCCTCCGGCGGCATGTTCTGCTTCAGGATATGCGCCGGATACTGGATCTTGCCGCAGCCCGCGCAGGCGAGGTTGCAGCGGAACAGCGGCTCCAGCATGAGCACGAGCGGGTAGCGCTTCCGCCCCTGAAGCTTCTGCTTCAGGACGTAGGCGGCCACCGTCCACATCTGCGAGATCGGGATTGCCATAATGACAGGGCGGGGCGCAGCGCCAAACGCGAAGCCCCCTTCGCTTTTTAGCACCTCCCCGGAAGGGCTGTCAAACAGGGCGCATGCCGGAAACTCCCGAACACGCCGTTCCCGTCCGCCGCCGGCCGGTGCAGCGCCGCGGCGCCTCCACGGTGGAGGCCGTTCTGCGCGCCTGCTCGGCGCTGCTCGCGAAGGCCCCGCTCGAAGAGATCAACACGACGCGCATCGCAGCCGAGGCGGGCCTGTCCGTGGGCGCGCTCTACCGCTTCTTCCCGGACAAGCAGGCGATCTTCGACGCCGTGGCCGTGCGCCACATGGAGCAGTTCCGCTCGCGCATGGCGCGCGTGCTGCTGAAGTCCGCGCTCCGTTCCGGCCCGGCGCTGCTCGAGCGCCTGATGGACGCCTACATCGAATACCTGGAAGCGCACCCCGACTTTCGCGCGCTCGCCCTTGGAGGCCACATCTCGGCCCTGGCGCGCGAGTCGCAGATGCGGCCCGGCGCGGGCCCCGCCGGGCTGCTGCGCGAGTTCATGAAGCGGAAGCTCGGCCTGCGGGACTCGGCCGCGCTCGACCTGCGGCTGCGCATGGCGATGGAAACCGGCGAGCGCATGATCGCCTACGCCTGGCAGCAGCCGCCCCCGGAGCGGCAGCGGATCCTCGGCGAGCTGAAGCGGATGCTGGCCCGCTACCTGTTCGACTGACCCTGCGGCGCGTCACCGCTCGATCTTCATCGGTCCAAACGCAGGCGCGGCCATGCCTGCCTCGTCGCGCACATTCACGTACGGATTGCGCCCGGCGCCGTAATACAGCACGGCGTCCTCGGGCAGTTTCCCCTGGATAAGCAGCTCGACGACGTGCGGCGCCTCGCGCGACACCCGCTGCCGGTAGACGAGCGGCAGCTCGTTGCCCGCCGCGTCGCGGATCGAGAAGCCGTTGAGACGTCCCGCATGGACCAGGCGGCCGTTCACCTCGCTGAACTCCACTTCGATCACCTGCCCGCGCAGCCGCGCCGCCACAGGCCGCGGCCCGCGCCGCAGCCGGCCCTCGGCGAGGTTGGCCAGCCGCACGCCCAGCAGCCGCAGATCGTCCGTGCCGACGTGGATGCCGTCGTCCAGCTCGCAGTCGACGCACGTCGTCATCCAGACGTTCGGCAGTTGCGACTCGACCCGGAGCTGCGCGTCCTGCACCATGTCCCAGGGCCCGCCCGGCGCATTGGCCACATGGCGTCCGATCTGCACGTAGTAGAACGGCAGATCGCGCTGTCCGGTGTCCTGCCGCAGGGCCTGGATGAACCGGCGGAACTTTTCCTCGAACAGCGGCGCGGCCTTTTCGTTGGCGTCGCTTTCGCCCTGATACCACAGCACGCCGCGCACCCTGCCTCCGGCCAGCCGGATGCGCCGCAGCATCGCGCCATACAGCGAATCCCCGCCGCGGTCCTTCAGCTCCGGACTCCACTGATCCATCGACGTGCCGCCGTGCGCGCACGGAATCAGGCCGACGGGCACGCCGGTGCGGCGGACCATCTCGAGCGCAAACGGCAGTCCCGCACCCGCCCCTTTGCGCCTGGCGGCAATCCACTTCCGCAATTCCTCGCCTTCCAGCCTGGCGATCTCCCCTTTCGCGTTCTTGCGCCAGTGCACGCGGTCGGCGGCGTCCACCAGGCGGTGGAGTGGGTCTTCCGCCACCACCCACGTGTCGGTCATGTCCAGCGAGTTGACCAGCGCGCTGGGCAACGGCAGCTCCTCCAGATTGCCAACACCCTCCATGTTGGACTGCCCCGCCAACACCCACAGGTCGCCGACCAGCACATGGGCCACGGCGGCAACGTCCCTCGATCCCGCTGTGCGGAACTCGAGCTTGTAAGGCCCCCCGGCCGGCAGGCCCTTCAGCTCCGCCCACCACCGCCCGCCAGACACCTTGCCCGCCGCCTTCCACTCGAAGCCCGCCAGTTCCATGCCCTGCCGGAGCACCCGCGCTTCGATGGCGCGCCCGTCGGCGCCCTGCACGGAACCTTCCACGCGGATATCCGCCGTGTTGGCCGGCCCGCGCTGGAACACCTGGTAGTCCGCAGCGCCGCTCTCGATCCGCAGCGACTGCCCAGCGGCCAGAACCGCGACAAGCATCAGGGGAAGAATGCGCATGAAAACCTCCAGACGCGCCATTCTATCCCTTCCGGCCGTGCGCCGCGCTGGCGGATTCAGCGGGGAAAGACCGGGCAGGGAAGGGTAGGAGCGGCCGCAGCGCCCGGATTCACAGATTCGACGCCCGGCCTGCGGTTTCGTCCGCTACGTCAGGCCCAATTCGGCGGGACTGGCGTCGCCCGATCGCGGTCGGGCGCTGCCGGCAGGCTCAGTTGAGGGCGAACAGCGGGTCTTCCCAGTGGAAGTCGCTGAACTGGATGTCAAGCTGGGCAGGGCCCCAGAAGCGGGTCTCGATCGAGGTCTGCATCGTCTTCGGAACGGCGACACCGTCAAGAATCGCATACTCCCTGCTGAACTCCACCTTCTTCAGGAACACCGACGGGCTCTTGACGAACCGGCCGGTTTCGTACACGGTCAGTGCCGTTTCAGAATCGATCCAGACTTCGCCCTTGAACAGACCCTGGCGCTTCTTCCTGGGCGTAACCTCGAAGACGTGGGCCACGCGGCCGTCCCGCTCGCGCTCGCCCTTGTATTTGAACTTGTAGTTGGCGGGCGTGACGGCGACGCTCGAATGATCCTTGCCGGCGTTTTCCATTTCGCCGTTGATGTAGCGGAGGATCAGCTCCTTCCACACGGTCGAGTCGCCGCGGCGGTCGGTGATTTCATAGTTCACGGCCCCGTCCTTGGTGATGAGCCGCTTCGCGCTGACGGTTGCCGCTTTGCCCATCTTCGGCAGGCTCGCCGCAAACATGGCGGCCATGGTGATGCCGCGCGCCACGCGGGAGCCGCTGGCCTGGACATACCGGCCAAGCACATTCTCGCCCGCCTTCTCGCGGGTGGGGTCGGCCGCCGAGTCCAGGGTCTTCGCATCCACGGGCGCAGGCGCGGCCGCAGCCCCCGGTGCAAGAATCGCCGCCAGCAACAGTGCAGGAAGAACCGCCATTTACTCCTTCAACCGATCAGATGCAAAAGACGGCCAAAGGTTTCCCGTCTGCGTGCCGAAAGACACGCGCACGTTACCATAATGACATGAAACTGATTCCCGTGGGCGCCTGCGGCCGCCGCCACCTGCTGGTCACGCCGGAAACCGCCATCGACTTCCTCGGCGACGACCGGGCACGCGTCCTCTCCACCCCGCACATGATCGCCTACATGGAGTGGGCGGCGCGGGACGCGCTCCTCCCCTACCTTGATGACAACGAGGACAGCCTCGGCACGATGGTGAACGTGCGCCACCTGGCGGCCACGCCCATCGGCATGAGCGTGGAGTTCACCGCCACCGTGACCGCAGTCGACGGCAGGCGCGTGATGTTCCGCGTGGAGGCGCGCGACGAAGCCGAGCTGGTGGGCGAGGGAACCCATGAGCGGTTCGTCGCCGACATTCCGAAGCTCGTCGCCCGGCTGGCCGCCAAGCGCCCGCGCTGAGCGCGCCGCATTTCTCCGACAATGGAATTTCCAGCCATGAGAGTCCCACTGATTGCCCTTTGCCTCTGCGCGGGCGCGGCCTTCGCCCAGATGCACCGGATCGAAGCGGAGAAGATCCGCCCCCACGTCCGCTTCCTCTCGCACGACCTTCTGGAGGGCCGCGGCGTCGGCCAGCGCGGCGGGAGGCTGGCGGCCGAATACATCGCCGCACAGTTCGCCGCCGCCGGACTGGAGCCCGGCGCGCCGGGCGGGTCCTACTTCCAGCCGGTTCCCCTCCGCAGCGTGGAGGTGTTGCCCGGCGCGCGCCTTGGCGCCCATGCCGGCGGGAAGAGTCTGGAATGGCGCTGGCTCGAAGACTTCGTCGGAACCTCCCACATCCAGCAGTCCGAGGCGTCCTTTGATGCGGAAGCCGTCTTCGTCGGCCACGGCATCACCGCGCCCGAGTACAAATGGGACGACTACGCCGGGGTGGACGTCCGCGGCAAGGTCGTCGTGCTGTTCACCAACGAGCCGCCCTCGGCGGACGAGAACTTCTTCCGCGGCCGCGCGCTCACCTATTACGGGCGGTGGACTTACAAGTACGAAGAGGCCGCACGCCGCGGCGCCATCGGGGCGCTCATCATCCACACGACGCCCACGGCCAGCTACGGCTGGCAGGTGGTTCGCGCCAACGGGCGCCCGCAGCCGCAGGTCCGCCGCCGGCCGGGCGACTCCGCGCTGGCCTTCGCCGGCTGGATCACGGAGCAGGCGGGCGCGCAACTGGCGGCGCTGGCCGGCGAGAAGCTGGAAGACCTGCTGAAGGCGGCCGACACGCCGGGCTTCCGCGCCCGTCCCCTCGGCAAGGTGCGCATCCGCGGCAGCTTCCGCTTCCGGCTCGAGGATATCGAAACGGAGAACGTCGTCGGCGTGGTGCGGGGCAGCCATCCGCAACTGTCCGGGGAAGCGGTCGTTTTCTCCGCCCACTGGGATCACCTCGGCGTTGGCGAGCCGGTGCAGGGCGACAACATCTACAATGGAGCGCTCGACAATGCCACCGGCTGCGGGATGCTCATCGAAATGGCCCGCGCATGGGCGTCGATGGAGCCGAAGCCGCTCCGCAGCGCCTACTTCGTGGCGGTGACGGCAGAGGAAAGCGGCCTGCTCGGGTCGCGCTTCTTTGCCGAGAACCCGCCCCTGCCTGCGGAAAAGATCGCCGCGGCGCTGAATTTCGACTCCTACTCCCCCTACGGCCGCGTCCGCAGCGCCGTGCTCACCGGCGCTGAACGGACCTCCTTCTTTCCTCTGGTGCAGAGCGTGGCGGAACGCCACCAGCTTTCCATCCGCCCCGACCCGCGCCCGGAGGCCGGCGGCTACTACCGCAGCGATCATTACTCCTTCGCCCGGGTGGGTATCCCTGCCTTTTCGGTCAACATGGGCAATGATTACGAGGGCAAGCCTGCGGGATTTGCGGAGGAAGTCAGCAAGAAGACGGCCGCAAACTACCACCAGCCTACGGACGAATACAGCAAAGATTGGGACTTCAGCGGGATGGAGCAGTTCGCCCGGTTCGGCTTCGCACTGGGCCTGGAAATCGCCAATCTGGAGAAAATTCCCGCACGGGTGGACGCGCGCTGACGCGCGGCCCCAGCACCCGCGGGACGCCCAGCATCGCACCATTCCCTCTCCCGGTCAGGAAACGCCATTCAGGAGCGTGAAAAGAGGGCCGTGCGGTGCGATGGAACCGAGTTCCGCCACCGGACGGCCCTGAATTCGGACTTCCAGGCGAAGCCCGACCGAAGACAAGGCATGGTGGATTTGCTGAGCGGCCTGAGCACGCGGCGCCGCGCCGCGCCACGGCGAAAACAGCCGCAGCGCATCCTCGAGCGTGTCGAAGTGAAGGATGATGCGGTTCCTGTCTGCTTCGGCGCGGGCGGGCGTCATGTGACCAGCCTCGCCTATCCTATCGGCCCGCCTGCCAGAAAAGATTAGGGCGCAGGAGGAGCGGGGGCGAGCAGTTCTGCGATGGCCGCGTGCCCGGCTTCGAGCGCCAGCCGCCGCGCGTCCTTTCCAGCCAGGTTCCGCAGCGTGCGGTCGGCGCCCCGCTCCAGCAGCAGTTTCACCACCGCCTCCCGGCCCCAGCCGGCAGCCACCATGAGAGGCGTGGATCCGGATTCGCGGTCGCGCGCGTCCACCGGCGCCCCGCGCTCAATCAGCAGCGCCGCCACCGCGGCATGGCCGGCGAGCGCGGCATCGTGCAGCGCCGTCTCGCCCGAGGGGCCCGGCAGATCCACGCGCGCCCCGTGGTCGAGCAGCAGCTCGACGATCGCTCGGTGCCCCTTGAGGCAGGCGTCATACAGGTGCGGCTGCGGCGGGGCGCCAAGCTGGAGCAGAAGGGCGGCGATGTCGGCCTGGCCGCGCAGCACGGCCTCGCCGAGGCGCTTCTCCAGATCGGCCGCGCCGCCGCGGCGGGCCAGCACCGCCGCCGCTTCCAGGTGGCGGAACCGCAGCGCCTCGTCGAGCGGCGTGGCGCCGGCGCGGTCGCGCGCCGCAGGGTCGGCGCCCGCCTCCAGCAGCAGCCGCAGGACGCCCGCGTGTCCCTTGATGGCCGCCTCGTGGAGCGGCGTCTGGCCCGTTTCCGGATTGGCCGTCTGGACGGGCGCGCCGCGGGCGATGAGGATTTTCGCCACCTCCTCGTGGCCTTTCCAGCAGGCCTCATCGAGGGGCGTCAGGCCCGCGCCATCGCGCGCCGCCGGGGAAAGCCCCTTCTCCAGGAAGATCCGCACCAGCTCCACATGGCCGCGGTTGGCCGCCAGATGCAGCGGCGTCGCCCCGCCGCGGAAGGGCGCGCGGAGGTCCGCGCCGGCTTCCAGCAGCACCTTCACCACTTCCAGCCGGTTCATCAGCACCGCATAATGCAGCGGCGTGGATCCGGCCTCCTTGTGGCGCGCGTTGACGTCGGCACCGCGTGCCACCAGCAGCCGCGCCACGTCGGCGTGGCCCGCCCATGCGGCATCGTGCAGCGGCGTGCCGCCCAGCTCGTCATACTCGTTGACGTCGGCGCCCGCTGCCAGCAGCTCGCGCACGCGCTCCAGATCGCCCTGCCGCGCCGCCTGGTGGAGATCGGAAACTGCCAGCCACAACAGCAACGCCGCGATCATCGGCAGCAGCCCTTTCTGCAATTCCGATCATCCCATTTTCGCGGCGCCAGGCGCGCGGCGGGTATAATCCATGCCATGCGCGCAGTGCCCCGCACCCGTCTGCTGATTGCCCTCTGCCTGGCCGCCGCACTGGCGGCGCAGGCGCCCTCGAAGCGCCCCATCACGCACCGGGACTTTGATCCATGGAGGACCATCTCTTCGGTCACGCTTTCGCCGGACGGACGCTGGCTCGCCTATGCCTACATGCCGCAGGCGGGCGACGGCGAGCTGGTGGTCCGCGAGCTCGCCACCGGCCGCGAGTGGCGCGAGAACGCCGGCGAGCAGCCGCCCCCGCCCATCGCGCCCGTGGATGCCGAGGGCCCGCCGCCGGAGCCGCCGGCCATCCGCATCTCGTTCACCAGCGACAGCCGCTGGCTGGTGGCCAGCACGTTCCCGCGCAAGGAAGAGATGGACAAGGCCCGCAAGGAACGCCGCCGTGCCGAGGATATGCCGAAGAACGGCCTGCTGATTCTCAAGCTCGGAACCTCCGGGTTCACCCGCATCGACCGAGTGAAGAATTTCCAGGTGCCTTCCCGGGGCGGCGCCTGGGTCGCCTATCACAGGGAGGCTCCGCCGGCGCCCGCCGCCAACCAGGCCAGGCCCGCGGCCGAAGCCAAGCCCGGCGAGGATGCGGAGGACGAAGAAGACCAGCAGGCGCGCCGTCCTGCGGGCGGCGCGGCCGGCAGGCAGGCATACGGCACGGATCTGGTGCTGCGCGAGCTCGACAGGGCAGAGAATAACGAGCGGGTTTTCCCGAATGTCGCCGAGTATTCTTTCGCGCGGGACGGAAAAACCCTCGTTTTTGCCGTAAATTCCCGCAACGAAGACGAAAATGGCGTCTACGCTTTCACGCCCGGCGCCGAAGGCCAGCCCGCCGCGCTCAAATCCGGCAAGGGGAAATACTCGAAAATCGCCTGGGACCGCGCTCAGCGCCGGCTCGCCTTCTTCGAGGAAAAACGCGCCGTCTGGGTGTGGGACCGGGGCTCCGCCGCCGCTGCGGAAGCGGTGACGAACCAGACGCCAGGCATCCCCCAGGGCATGGAGGTCAGCGCCAACGGCACGCTCCAGTTCTCGGCCGACGCGCAGCGGCTGTTCGTGCCCGTGGCGCCGCCGCAGGAAGAGCGCCGCGAGGGCGAAGAGGCGCAGCAGGAGGCGCAGGACCGCGTGCTCATGGACCTCTGGCACTGGAAGGACGACCTCGTGCAGCCGATGCAGCGCGTGCGCGCCAGCCGCGAGCGCAACCGCACCTACCGCGGCGTGTGGCACTTCGACGAGAAGCGCTACGTCCAGCTCGCCACGCCGCAGATGGCCGAGGTGACGCCGGCGCGCACGGGGCTCTCCGCGCTTGGCATGGACGACCGCGCCTACCGCCCGATGGTGGACTACGACGGCAACTACCAGGACGTCTACGCGCTCGACACGCGCACCGGCTCCCGCAAGCTCCTGGCGCGCCAGGTGCGGGGCGGCGGGGGCGGCGGGCCCGGCGGGATGGGCGGCTGGCAGATCTCGCCCGATGGCCAGCACGCCTTCTACTTCAACGACCGCCACTGGTGGCTGGTGCGCCTCTCCGACGGCGCCGCGCGCAACATGACCGGCGCTCTGCCCGTCGCCTTCCACCGCGAAGACCATGACACGCCGTCCGAGCCCGGCCCTTACGGCGCAGCCGGCTGGGCGAAAGACTCGCAGAGCTTCTTCGTCTACGACCGCTACGACGTCTGGCAGATCTTCGCCGGCGGCGCGGAGCCCCGCAACCTCACCGCGGGCGCGGGCCGGAAAGCGAAGATCGAATTCCGCATCCAGCGCATCGAACCGCCCGACGAGGAGGAGGAGCCCGGCATCGACCCCCAGAAGCCCCTCACCCTGCGCGCCGAAAGCGAGGAGACCCGTGAGACCGGCTTCTTCCGCGTCCCCGCCGGCGGCGGCGAGCCCCAGCGCCTGCTGTGGGGGCCGAAGAACTTCCGCTACGTGACGCGCGCCCGCGACGCCGACGTGCTCGCCATCACCGCCCAGCGCTTCGACGAATACCCGGACGTCCACATCACCAACAGCTCGTTCGCCTCCCCGCGCAGGGCCACCGATGGCGGCGCGCAGATGCAGCCCTTCCTGTGGGGCTCGGCCGAGCTGATCCGTTACAAGAACGCCGATGGCGTTCCTCTCCAGGCCGCGCTCTACAAGCCCGCGAATTTCGACCCGAAAAAGAAATACCCGCTGATGGTTTATATCTACGAAAAGCTGTCACAAAACGTGCACAATTTCGTCCATCCGCGGCCCGGGCACAACTTCAATTTCAGCCAGTATGTGAGCGACGGCTACGTCGTGCTGACTCCCGATATCGTCTACGTTACCGGGCAGCCGGGCCAGAGCGCGCTCAAGTGCGTGCTGGCCGCGGTGCAGGCCGTCGAATCGATGGGCTTCATCGATCCGGACCGGATCGGCATCGCCGGCCATAGCTGGGGCGGCTACCAGGTGGCTTACATGGTGACGCAGACCACCCGCTTCCGCGCCGCCGAGGCGGGCGCTCCTGTCGGCAACATGACCAGCGCCTACTCCGGCATCCGCTGGGGCAGCGGGCTGCCGCGGCAGTTCCAGTATGAAAAGACGCAGAGCCGCATCGGCAGGCCGCTGTACGAGGATCCGCTCAAGTACATCGAAAACTCGCCCGTCTTCCACATCCGCCGCGTGACGACGCCGCTGCTGATCCTCCACGACGACCAGGACGACGCCGTGCCGTGGTATCAGGGCATCGAGCTGTTCCTCGCGCTGCGCCGCAATGGCAAGGAGGCATACCTGCTCAACTACAACGGCGAGCTCCACGGGCTGCGGCGGCGCCATAACCAGATGGATTACGCCATCCGCATGAAGCAGTTCTTCGATCATTTCCTGAAAGACGCGCCGAAACCCGAATGGATGGAAAAGGGCGTGCCCTATCTGGACCGCGAAAAGGAAAAGGAGCGCTTCCGCAAGGCTGCGGGACTGGAATGACAGCCTTTTCACGGAGAGCCGCGGGGCCATCTGCTAGCCTGAGGAAGTACGATCTCATGAGGTTCTCGAGCGTGCCCCTGGGCTCTCTGCCGGGAGCGAGCGCCCTCTTTGCGGCCTACGTCTCCTCCTCCCCGGCCGCCATGCGCTTCTACCGCCACGACCCCTTCTCCGCGGAAGGCCGCCGGGCGGCGGCTGCGGAGGCACAGGAGGGCGGCGCGCCGCGGGCGGAAGTCGTCGAGGCGCTGCGGCGGTTCAATTCGGGCAACCCGGCAGTGGAGGTCCTGTTGCAGCCCGGCGCCGTGGCCGTCGTCACCGGTCAGCAGGCCGGTCTGTTTGGCGGCCCCGCATTCACCCTCTACAAGGCGCTGACTGCGGTGCGCGTGGCGCGCCACCTCGGGCAGATGGGCATCCCCGCGGTCCCGGTCTTCTGGATCGCCACCGAGGACCACGACCTCGCCGAAGTCAGCGTCACCCATGTCTTTGACACGCGCATCCGCCCGGTGCGCCTCCAGGCTTCCGCGGACGCATTCACGGGACGGCCCATCGGCACCATCCCGCTGGCCCATCCCCCGCTGGAAGAGCTCGCCGGCGCGCTGCGCGGATTTCTCCACGCCGGGGAAGTGCTTGGCCTGGCCGAAGCCGCCTACCGGCCGGGGCGGACCTTCGGCGAGGCGTTCCACGCGCTCATGGAAAGCCTTCTCGGCCCGCATGGCATCGTCTTCCTGGATCCGCTCCAGCCGGAGATGCGCCGCCTCGCCGCCCCGCTGCTCGCCCGCGCGTGGGAGCGGCGCGCGGAGCTCGGCGACGCCCTCGCCGTGCGGCGGCGCGAGCTGGAGCAGGCGGGCTTCCATGCGCAGGTGGAGGTCGCCGATGGCGCCGGCCTGTTCTTCGTCCTCGAAGACGGCATGCGCCGCCGCGCCAGCCTGTTCTCCGGCGACCCCGACCCCGAGCGGCTCTCCCCGAATGCCCTCCTGCGCCCGGTCATGCAGGACTGGCTGCTGCCCACGGCCATCTACGTGGGCGGCCCGGCCGAGATCGCCTACTTCGCGCAGGCCGAGGTGCTTTACTCGCGGCTGCTCGGCCGGATGCCCGCCATCCTGCCGCGCGCCGGCTTCACGCTTGTCGATGGACGCACGCGCCGCCTCATGGAGCGCCACGGCATCACGCTGGCCCACTGCATGCGCGGCGAAGAGGCGTTGGTGGAAACCCTGGCGGCGCGGCTGGCGCCCCAGTCGCTCGAAGCCGCCTTCGAAGAAACGGGCGCGGGCTTCACGCGGCTGCTCGACCGCCTGCGGGAGGAGCTGGACGCCTTCGATCCCTCGCTCGCCTCAGCGCTCGACCTCAGCCGCGCCAAGATCCTTTACCAGCTCGCCAGAATCCGCCGCAAGGCGGAGCGCGCCGCGCTCCGCCGGCAGTCCGACGCCGAGCAGCAGGCGCGCCACGCCTTCCGCCTCCTCACGCCGGAGCGAAGGCTCCAGGAGCGCTACTACTCCTTCCTGCCTTTCCTCGCCCGCTACGGGTTGAGGCTCGTCGACGACATCCTCGCCGCGGCCGATCCCATCCGCCCGGCGCACGAGATCCTGGCCCCATGAAAACGAATCACGTCAAGCAGGGTTTGAAAGAAGGGCGGCTCCAGCTCGGCACCGCCTTCCAGCAGCTCCGGTCGCAGGACGTCGTCCGCATCCTCGCCGCCGCCGGTTTCGACTGGGCTTTCCTCGACGCCGAGCACGGCGGCTTCGGGCAGGAGACGCTCCAGGATCTCTGCCGGATGGCGGCAAGAGTGGGCCTCGCGCCCATCGTCCGGGTCGCCGACCTGCAATACGCGCTCATCGCCCGCGCGCTCGACTGCGGCGCCGAGGGCGTCATTCTCCCGCGCGTCGAAGATCCGGCGCTGCTCGAAAAGGCGGTCTCCTGGGCGAAATTCCCGCCGCTTGGCGTGCGCGGCATGGGGCTGACGCCGCTCCACATCGACTTCGAGCCCGCATCCATCGCCGCCATCATGGAGCACATGAACCGCGAGCAGATGGTCGTGCTTCAGATCGAGACGGTCCGCGCGCTCGAAGCCCGCGACGAGCTGCTCAGCGTGCCGCACATCGATGCGGTGATGATCGGCCCGGTGGACCTGTCCATCAGCCTCGGCGTGCCCGGGGAATTCGAGCATCCGAAAATGCTTGCCGCGGTGGAGAAGATCGTCGCAAGCTGCATCGCCCACGGCGTCGCCCCCGGCGCGCAGGCGCGCAGCATTGCGCTGGCGCAGCGCTGGAAGAGCATGGGCATGCTCTTCGTCGGCTGTTCGAGCGAGGTGGCGATGCTGTACGAGTCGGCGCGGACCATCGCCGCCCAGCTCAAGCCCTGACGCGCGTCAGGCGATGCCGAGCCGCCGCATCTCCTGCTCGATCTCCGCAATTTCGTCCGCGGTGAGGCGGAACTCCGCCGCGCCCGCCACGCCGGAAAGCTGCTCCGGCGAGCGCAGGCCGACAATGGCTCCAGTGACCTCCGGCCGCCGCAGCACCCACGCGATGGCCGCTTCGCCCGGCGTGCGCCCGTGCCTCGCGGCGATTTCGCGCAGCTTCTTTACCAGCGCAAGGTTGCGGCTGAGCAGCGGCTCCTGGAACTGCGGCCGCCGCCGCCGGTGGTCGTCCGGCGGCAGGCCCGCGATTCTCTCCGCCGTCATCTTCCCGGTCAGAAGCCCGGAATGCATGGGAGAATATGCGATGACTCCGATGCCTTTTTCCGCACAATACGGCAGAATTTCCTTCTCAATTTCCCGCGCCAGCAGATTGTAAGGCGGCTGGAGCGAGGTGACTTCGCCGTATTTTTCCAGCCGCTTCAGTTGCGACAGCGAGAAATTGGACACGCCGATCCAGCGCACCTTGCCCTGCCGCTTCAGGTCGAGCAGCGTCTCCCAGGCCTCCTCGATGTCCTCGTCCGGCTCCGGCCAGTGGATCTGGTAAAGGTCGATCACGTCCAGTTTCAGCCGCCGGAGACTCGCCTCGCACTCGCGGAGGATGGACTCGCGCTTCAGGCAGCCGTAGATCTCGCCGTCCTCGCGCCAGCAGCGCTCGCATTTCGTGAAGATGTAGGGCTTCGGCGAGATGCCTTCCAGCGCCTGCGCCAGCACCTCCTCGGCGTGGCCCAGGCCGTACACGGCCGCCGTATCCACCCAGTTCCAGCCCGCCTCCAGCGCGGCGCGGATCGCGGCGATGGACTCGCGGTCGTCCTGCGGGCCCCAGGAGAACTTCCAGCCGCCGCCTCCCATGGCCCACTGGCCAATGCCGAGCGGAGTGATGTGCATGTCGCTGTTGCCGAGCCTGCGCTTTTCCATACCTTCCCCTTTATACCGGAACGCCGGCGGCCGCTGGCGGAGCGGCGGAATTCGCGCTCCCGCGCGCCGGATCAGGCGTAAGATGGGGATGGAATGAGCGGGCAGCCTTCGCGGCGCAGCCTCTTTCCGGCTTGGCTCGTGTCCGCATTTTTTCATTGCATGAACGGACAGGATTGGGACGCACTGCGCGCGCAGATGGTGAGGCTTCAGATCGAGCGGCGGGGCGTCCGCAATCCGGCCGTGCTCCAGGCGATGCGGGATGTGCCCAGGCACCTCTTCGTGCCCGAGCCCCTGCGCCGCTCGGCCTACGAGGACCATCCACTTCCCATCGGCCACGGCCAGACGATCTCCCAGCCTTACATCGTCGCCGCGATGACGGAGATGCTGGACCCGAAGCCCACTGACCGGGTGCTCGAGATCGGCACCGGATCGGGCTATCAGGCTGCCGTGCTCGCCCGGCTCGTGAAGCACGTCTACACGATCGAGATCGTGGAGGCGCTCGGGAAGGAAGCGCAGGCGCGGCTCGCCTCGCTCGGCTACCGCAACGTTACCGTGCGCATCGGCGACGGCTACCTCGGCTGGCCCGAAGAGGCGCCGTTCGACAGGATCATGCTCACCGCCGCCCCTCCGGACGTTCCGCCGGCGCTGATTGAGCAGCTCAAGCCGGGTGGCCGCCTGGTCGCGCCCGTCGGCACCGGGTGGCAGGAGCTCGTCGTCATCGACAAGGATGCCCGCGGCAACCTGCGCCGGCGCACGGAATTCCCGGTGATGTTCGTGCCGATGGTGCCGGGCAGGCGCTGATCAGGCGCTGATCAGGCAGGGGCCGCTTCCTCGAATTCCAGCTCGTCGCCGACTTGCGTGCCCGTCGCCTCGATGGTGCCCTCCGGCAGCTCCAGCACCGAATGGGCCCGCAGAGACCCCGAAATCCGCCACGGCCTCAAAGACGGCCGGACCTTCACCACCCGCTTTCTCCTGTCCAGAAAAACAACGTCGATGGTGAACTTCATAAAGAAGCAGTGGACGGCCTCGCACGGCACGATCCAGAGCCCTTCTCCCTCTTCCAGCGATGCCCGCCCGAGCAGGCCGCGCCGCCGCGAACCCGACTCGCCCGCCACTTCCGCCCGCGTGGCCAGCACGGTGCCGCGCGTCCTGTTGAAGACCCTCAGCGCCATGACCGCTCCATTTTCTCAGAGCTGCCGGCCGCTGCGGCCGCTATCCCTGCCGCAGGCACGGACATATGGATACCCCGCGGGAAACTTCCGATGCTGGGATTGATGGAGTTTTTCGCCCATCCGTTGACGATCTTCGCCGCCTGCGCGTTGACCCTTTGCGCTGCGCTGGCGCTCTGCCTGGCCGTGAAGCGCGATGTGACCCGGCTGCGGAAGATGCTGGCCGGGGAGCGGGAAGCCCGCGATGCCGCCGAGGCAGGATTGCGCCAGGAGATCCGGCGCCTGGAAGAGGAACTGGAAGAAGAGCGCCGCGCCGCCCTCAACCGCTCGTCGCCGCCGCAGCAGAGCATGAACCTGAGCAAGCGGAGCCAGGCGCTGCGCATGCACCGCATGGGGGAGCCGCCTGAAAAGATCGCCCGGACGCTCGGCCTGTCCCGCACGGAGGTGGATCTTCTGCTGAAGGTCCACCGCGCCGTGCTCGAGTCGGTGGGCGAAGGCGCGAGAATCCGCATGGAATTCGCGACGAGAGGGAGCGAGGATCCAGCGCCTGAGACGCCCAGAGGAGAGGGTGCAGCGGCAGAAACGGCGGGCGGCAGCCGCTGAGCGGCGCCTCCGGATTGGCGAGGAAGGTTTCGCGTCACCGCTGCCTTCCCCCGGACTGCCGCGTGGCGGCTCCCGTCGCTGCAAGCTGCCTCGAAGGAATCCGGAGTTCCCGCAATGGGCTGGCCCCTGCCCGGAGGTACAGGAGCCTTTGGATCCGTTGTTGGTGCCTTCGCCGCTTCTCATGGAAGCCAGGCATGCTTCAGGATCCGGTCATGGCTCCCACGGGACGTGCGCCGGGCAGCCAGCCTGCGCTGCGGGCGCACCCTGAGGGGGGCCGGCTGCGCTGCGGGCAGTGGAGGAGCCGACGCATTCGCCCTCCATCCGGTACGCCCGGCCATTCTCGTCCGCACGATGAATTGCGGAAAGCGGGTAGCGGCTGTCGTCCGGGCCGCATCTCTTTCCCCTGAGCGGCCTTCCTCTGGAACGGCTTCCGACAGAACTGCGTGCGTCGTCGCCGCACGCTTGCAGTCTGCCGCCTCGCGGCACCGTGCAAAGATGCTCTCTCCTCGCCTGGCGGCAACCGGGATCGGCAGCGCTCCGCAGCATGGCTATCGCCGTGGGGAGCCTTGCCGCCGCGGCGAAGTGAAACCCGGTTCCCCGGATCCCAGCCTTGCCGCCGCGCTTCGCGTGTTCAGGGAGTTCTCCCGAGCGTGGCACCACGCCCGGTTCCCGTCTGCTGCTTTCCCCGCGCGCGGCGGCGCAGGGCGCGGCTCAGCGCAACGGCGTAAACCGGAAAGGCGCCGTGTCCGTCCACCCGTCCTGTCCGACGGTGAGCAGGTAGCCCTTCATCAGCGTCAGGTCGAAGTTGGGCACCTGCGAAAGGTTCACGTAGATCGTTTCGGCGTTCTCGACACGGATGGCGCTCTGGGGCACCACGATGTCTTCGAACACGACATAGGTCTTCGTGTTTGTCAGGAAGCGGCCCTTGATCTCCAGCCAGTGGTTGTTGCCGCTCCAGAACTGCCGCCACCAGTTGATGCCGGGCACCAGGTAATCCACATCAATGATGTCCCGGAAGTATCCCTTCGTGGAGAAGTCGAGGGCGGACATCGAGTCCGGCTTGCCTGGCTGCGAGACGATCACCATGTAGGTGGTCAGGCCTGTCTGCCAGAAATCGCCCAGCGTCTTGATGCCCGGCAGATAAAAGGAATATCCGGCGGGCAGCGCTTGATCGGCCCGGAGTGCCTCCAGCGCCCATTCCTGCTCGTTGTCCGGGGGAATGATGAACGCCTGCACGAGGCTGCCGGCAGGGAGCGGCTCGGTAAGCACAAAGAAAGCCTCCCGCCCCGAATCGAACAGGTTGATCTGCACCACCCCGGGCGCCATCGGCATCTGCGCTTCGCGTTCGGATGCTGCCTTGCGCAGCCCCCCCTTGCCGCGCAGGGCGGCGTAAGCCCGCACGGCAGCCCGCGCCGAATCGGTGAATGTCGCCTTCACCACCTTTCCGGCCATCTCCGCCTTCACCCGTTCCGCACGCTCCGCGCGGTCGGCGAAGGCTGCCGGCGCCGCCAGTGCGGCGGCCAGCATCAGGAATCCCATTCTCCGTCTCATTCCACAGCTCCTTACCAAGGAAACTTCGGCCGGCGTTCGATCAGACGTCCGCTTTCGCGAAGCGGTTGCACCCATTCTCCCTCATGCGGGCAGTTCGATGACGGTCCGCGTGCCTTCGCCCGGCTGCGAGGTGATGCTCAAGTTGTAGTTCGACCCAAACAGCACCTGAAGCCGCTCGTTGACGTTGGAGACGCCGATGCCCGGCTGCGCCAGGATCGACCGCAGCCGCTCCTCCTCCATGCCCACTCCGTCGTCCTCGACGGTCAACACCAGCCTCCGGCCCCGGCTGCCGTCCTCCAGCCGGCTTTCGATCCGCACGCAGCCCCCGCGGATCTTGTGCGCCAGCCCGTGGCGGATCGAGTTTTCGACAATCGGCTGCAACAGCATGGCCGGCACCTGGCAGTCCAGCGTGCGCTCGTCGATCTGCTTGGCCACGCGGAGCTTCTCGCCGAAGCGCGCCATCTCGATCGACAGGTAATCGTCGATGAAGGCCAGCTCCTCGCGCAGCGGCGCGAAATTCTCGTTCTTCCTCAACAGACGCCGCAGGATGTTCGACAGCCGGTAGAGCACCTGCCGCGCCTTCTCCGGATCGGTGCGGATCAGCGAGCCCACCGTGTTCAGCGTGTTGAAGAGGAAATGCGGATTGATCTGCGACGTCAGCGCGCTCAGCCGCGCCTGCACAAGCAGCCGCTCCTTGCTTTCCAGCAGCCGCTCGTTGCGCGCGCTGCCCCAGATCTTGATCGGCAGCGACACGGTGAAGATCGTCGTCGCGAACACCGCCAGGTTCGCCCAGCCCCGCGCCGGATCATACAGCGTGAAGATCATCTGGCCGCCGAAGAGCCGGTAGACCGTGTACCGCATCAGCTCGGCCAGCACGATCGCGGCCAGCCCGGCAATCTGGAACAGGCTGCGCACGCGGTCCTCGGGATGAAAGATCAGCCGCCAGAGGCTCAGGTCGAAGAACGGGCTGATCCGCCACACCTCCTCGGCGCGCGGGGCGAGGTCGCGCAGCAGCCCGCCCATGACGCCCACGGCCGCATAGAGCGGCATGGCCAGGTATTCGCCCGCGAAGACCGCGGGCAGCGAGCTCAGCACGCCCGTCACCAGCCCGGGAATGTAGCCGCCGATGATGCCCGCCAGCAGGCTCCCCTCCATGGCCATCTCGGCCGCCGCATAACTGCGCGTCGAAAGGCGCACGAAGCTGCCGGCGACGCAGAACGCGCTGATCATGCCCGCCAGTTGCAGCCCCTCCACCGTCGTCCTTTCCTCGCGCAGCAGCAGGCTGAGGAAGTGGCTCGAGCGCGAGAGGATGCTCGCGATGGAGGCCGCCGCGGCGAGTTTCACCATCAGGATGATGAGCTGATTGTCCATGCGCCTCCGCTGCGGCGGGGCCTCTGCGCGCGCCCCATACTAGAATAGAAAAGTAGCCCTCGCTGAATGGCAGCTTCCTCGCAGATCGAGCTCCGGCACGTGGCGGAAGCCGACTTCCCCTCCGAGTTCGGCCATTTCCGCATCCACGGCTTTGAAGGCGCGCGCGGCGCAGCGCGCGAAGAAGCTGTCGTCCTTGTGATGGGCGACCCCGGCGGCGCGCCGCCGCTCGTCCGCATCCATTCGCAATGCTTCACCGGCGACGTCTTCCACTCCCTGCGCTGCGACTGCCGCGCCCAGCTCGAGCTCGCGCTTGAATCCATCGCTGCCGAGGGCCGCGGCATGATCATCTACGAGATGAAGGAAGGCCGCGGCATCGGCCTCATGAACAAGCTGCGCGCCTACCAGCTCCAGGACCAGGGCGCCGACACCGTGGAGGCCAATGAGCGGCTCGGCTTTGAGCCGGACCTGCGCGAGTACGAACTGCCCGCCGCCATCCTGCGGCACTTTGGCGTCGAAAGCGTCCGCCTGCTCACCAACAATCCGGACAAGATCGCCGCGCTCGAACAGGCCGGCGTCCGCGTCGCCGAGCGCGTCCCCTGCCAGCCGAAGCCCCTCACCCATCACGCCGTGCGCTATCTCAAGACGAAGAAAAAGCGCATGGGCCACCTGCTCGAGCTGTAACGGTTCCTTCCACCTTCCGCGGCGCCGCCCTGCCGCGCCAGCAAGGCCGGTTTTTTCCGTCCGGCCGGGAAACCGGCACGCCGTCGTGCCATTCCAGGCTGCGGAACTGGCCCGGCGGCTTCCGCCCTCGGGGCGCGCGGAGCACTATATCTTGGGGCTCGGATTCCCGAGCGCCAAAATGTTGCATCTTCGGTCTTGCAACCGCGCCCGTTTCGGTGTAAGCTCGAAAGTAACTTGCCCCCCCGAGTGGCCGTGCCCTATGCGCACGCGTCAAACACAGCAGGAGTCCTGCTCTTGAAGAGGTTCCGCCTTTGCTGATCCTGAAACGCGTTGAACTCCAGGGCTTCAAGTCCTTCCCGGACCGCACCGAGATGCGCTTTCCCGGCCGGGGCATCGCGGCCATTGTGGGGCCTAACGGATGCGGCAAGTCGAATCTGAGCGACGCCATCAGTTGGGTGCTCGGCGAGCAGTCCGCCAAGTCTCTGCGCGGCTCGCGCATGGAAGATGTCATCTTCGCCGGCACCCGCGACCGCAAGCCGCTGGGCATGGCGCAGGTGACGATGGTGCTCGTCGACCCCACCGGCCAGGTGCAGATTCCCGGCCAGAGGCCGTCGGCCAAAGCGGCGGCCGGGAAAGCGGAGAAGAAGGCCAACGGCGCGAACGGCAACGGAGCCAATGGCCACGGCGCTGCGGAAGAAAACGCGGCCGCCGAAGCCGCCGTGCCTCCTGCCGTGACGCTGGCTCCCGCTGCGGCGCTGCCGGAAAAGGCGCAGGAGATCACCGTGACCCGCCGCCTGTTCCGCTCCGGCGAGAGCGAGTATCTCATCAACGGAAAGACCGCCCGCCTGCGCGACATCCAGGAGCTGTTCATGGGCACCGGACTCGGGCCCGAGTCCTACGCCATCATCGAGCAGGGCCGCATCGGCCAGATCCTTTCGTCGAAGCCGCTCGACCGCCGCGCGGTGATCGAGGAGGCCTGCGGCATCTCGAAGTTCAAAAACAAGCGGCGGCTGGCCGAGGCCAAGCTCGAAGGCGCCAAGCAGAACCTCACGCGCGTTTTCGACATCCTCGAGGAGGTCTCGCGGCAGGTCAATTCGCTCAAGCGCCAGGCCGGCAAGGCGAAGCGCTACGAGGAGCTGAAGGCCGAACTCGACCGCCACCTCCGCGTGGCTCTGGCCGGCCGCTACCTTCTGCTCGAGCGCGAAGCCGCCCGCATCGCCGCCGATCTTGAGGCCGCCTCCGCTTCCTTCGCGGAATTGCAGGCCCGGGCGGCGGCCGAGGATCAGGCCATTGCGGCCGCCCGCGAAGAGTTCTACCGGCTGGAAGCAGCTTTGACCGACGCCCGCAAGCGCGCTGCGGAGGCGCGGCTGGAATCGGAGCGCGTCCGCGGCCAGATCGCCACGCAGGCCCGCGAAATCGCTTCGATCGAGCAGCGCCTCCAGCAGGGCGAGCAGGAGACCGAGCAGCTCGCCCAGCGCGCCGCGCGCCAGGAGCAGGAACGCGAACACCTCGCCGCCCAGCTCGTCGAACTGGAAGCGGCCGCTGCCGATGCCCGCGCCCGGCTCTCCGCCAAACAGCAGGAGCGGGATGCCCTCCAGCGCGATCTCTCCCAGAAGGAGCGCGCGCTTGAGGAGATGCGGCGGCGCGTGGTGGCGCTGCTTGGCGAGGCTTCTTCGCTGCGCAACCAGCTCGCCCAGATCGAGTCGTTCCTGTCGGCGATCGAGCGCGACCGCGCGCGCGTCCGCAAGGACGCCGAGACGGCGCAGGCCGATCTGGCCCGCGTCCGCGCCGCCCGCGAAGATCTCTCCCGCCAGATCGCCGACCGCCAGCTCCAGCTCGAGTCCACGCAGGACCGCCGCGCACGCACCGAGAAAGAGCTCCAGGAGAGGCGCTCCGCCGCCGCCGAAACGCGCCGCCGGCTCGAGGCGCTGCGCCATGAAGCCAGCTCGCTGCGCGCCCGCCGCGACTCGCTCGAGCAGATCCTCTCCCACCGCGCCTACACGGCGGAGAGCGTCAAGCGCCTCTTCCAGGCGGCGCAGCGCGGCGAGGCCGACGGGTTCGCCCCGGCTGGCGTGCTGGCCGATTTTGTCGAGCTGACGCATCCGGAATTCGAAAAAGCGGCGGAAGAATTTCTCCACGAAGAACTGGAATATGTGGTGGTCAAATCCTGGGAGGACGCGCGGAAAGGCATCGAGCTGCTCCGCGGCGACCTCGACGGCCGCGCCACCTTCCTCGTGGAGCCGAATTTGCACGGCAGCACGCCTGCCGTGTCCTCCCCCGTCCCCGAGCCGGCCATCGGCCCCGAAACCGGGATCGTTGGCCGGCTCAGCGAGGGCATCCGCTTCACCAACGGCCTCACCAACGCTCCGGCGGCGCTGCTGCCGCGGCTGGCGCGCTGCTTCCTTGCCGAGTCGCGCGAGGCGGCGCAGCGGCTCGCCGCCGTCTACCCGGACCTCTTCTTCCTGCTCGCCGACGGCGTCTGCTATCACGGGCAGGCGGTCACCGGCGGCAGGCGCACCGGCGCCGGCCCGCTGGCCCTCAAGCGCGAGCTGCGCGAAGTCTCCGCGCTCTGCGACCAGCGCCACGCCGAGCTTTCCGCTGCCCAGCAGGAACTCGAACGGCTCGAAAAGGAAATCCATGCGCTGACGGAAACGCTCGAACATCTGCGCGCCGAGCAGCAGAAGCAGGAAAAAGAAACCCTGCTGCTCGAGCAGGAGATGCGCAAGCTGAACGAAGAGGCGCAGCGCGCCGAGCAGCGGCTCTCGCTGGCCGGCGTCGAGCTCGAGCGCCTCAGCCGCGACGCCGCGCGCGCCGCCGGCGAGCGCGACTCCAAAGCAGCCGTCGCGGCGGAGAAAGAGCAGCAGCGCGCGCAGCTCGAACAGCAGATGGAAGGCGCCCGCGCCGAGATCGAACAGCTCCGCCGGCAGCTCGATGCCACCGGCGAGGAGCACTCGGTGCTGCGCGTCGAGCTGGCCGGCTGCGAAGAGCGCCGCCGCGGCGTGCAGCAGGCCCTGGACCGGCTCGTCCGCGAAATGCAGGAAACGGCCGCCCGGCGCCGCAATCTCGCCGCCGAGCTGGAGAACCTGGCCGTGCGGCGCAACCAGCTCCTCGAGCTGAATCTCGCGCTCGAAGAGCGCGCCACCCGCGCTGCGGCCGACTTCGAGCGGTTCGAGCTGGAGGCGGCCACGCTGGCCGAGAAGGAAACGGCGCAGCGCGCCGCCCTGGCCGAGGCCGAGGAACGCGTGAAAGAGACGCGGCAGCGGCTGGCCGAAGCGCAGGAGCGCCGCGCACAGATCGAGCTGGAACTGGTGCGCCGCCAGTCCGACCTCAGGCACCTCGACGAAAACTGCCGCAAGGAGCTCGGCCTGCCGGTGCTCGATGTGGCCGCGCAGCTCGACGCTCCGCCTGCTGCCCAGGAGAGCGGCCCCGGCGGATCCGCCTCCGATGAGAATGCCCCGGCCGAAGCCGCCGCGCCGGCTGCCCCGGCGGAGCTTGCCGGCCTCGATGAGGCCGCCGTTGCCCAGGCCGAGGAAAAGGCCGAAGAACTCCGCCGCCGCATCGAGGCCCTCGGCCCTGTCAACCCCGAGGCGCTCAGCGAATACCAGGAGGCGCAACAGCGCTACGACTTCCTCAATGCGCAGCGGCAGGATCTGCTCGATTCCATCCGCGACACCGAGAAGACCATCCGGGAAATCGATGCCGAGTCGCGCAAGCGCTTCAACGAGGCCTTTGCCGCCATCAACGAAAACTTCCGCAACATGTTCCGCACGCTGTTCGGCGGCGGCATCGGGGAAATGCGCCTGAGCGGCGAAGGCGACGAGCTCGACCAGGGCATCGAAATCGTTGCGCAGCCGCCCGGCAAGCGGCTTCAGAACGTGCTGCTGCTGTCTGGCGGCGAGAAGGCGCTGACGGCCATCGCGCTGCTCATGGCCATCTTCCAGTACCAGCCGAGCCCCTTCTGCGTGCTCGACGAAGTGGACGCGCCGCTCGACGAGGCCAACGTCGGCCGCCTCGCCGCGCTGCTGAAGGAGATGTCCGAGCATACGCAGTTCATCGTCATCACCCACGCCAAGAAGACGATGGAGGCTGCCGAGCTTCTCTACGGCGTCACCATGCAGGAGCAGGGCGTCTCAAGGCTCGTCAGCGTGAAGCTCCAGCCCGCGGCCGTGCCGCCGCCGCAGCCGCCGGATGCCATCCAGACCGCGGCGAGGGCCTGACGCCATGGACGCCGCACCCGGCGCAGTGCCTTCGCTTCTGGTGGGCATCGCCGGGCCTTCGTGCGCTGGCAAGACCGAGCTCGCCCGCTGGCTGGCGGCGAGGCTCGGCGTTCCGGTGCTCAACCTGGATCACTATTACATCGACCTCGCCCACCTCCCCCTTGAGGAGCGCGCGAAGACCAACTTCGACGAGCCGGCTGCGGTGGACCATGATGCCATCCTGCATGACGTCGCCGCGCTGCGGCGCGGCGAGCCCGTCGTCGCGCCGCTGTACGACTTCGCCACGCACGCCCGCGCCCGCGGCGGCGAGCGCATCGTGCCCGCCGGGCTGGTCGTCGTCGAGGGGCTGTTCGCGCTCTACTGGCCGGAGCTGCGCGAACATTTCTTTGTGAAATTGTTTGTCGACGCCCCCGACGGCCTCTGCCTCGCCCGCCGTCTGGAGCGCGACGTCCGCGAGCGCGGCCGCACGCCCGAAAGCGTCCGCGCGCAGTTCGCCGCCACGGTGCAGCCCGGCGCCGAGCGCTTCATCCGGCCGACGCGCGTCTTCGCCGACCTCGTGCTTTCCGGCGAGGAGGAGCTCGACGTGCGCGGCCCCAGGGCGCTTGCGCTGATCCTCTCCCGGCTGAACGTGCCACGATAATGCCTGAGGAACCCAATGACGCCCCGCCCCGCGGTTACGGTGCTTGGCTGCGGCCTCGTCGGCCGCGCCATCGTCTTCGATCTGTGCCGCGAATGCGACCTCACCGTGTTGGACCGCAGCGCGGAATCGCTGGCCGCCGTCGCCCATCTGCCGTGCCGGCGCGAGCAGGCCGACGTCTTCGCTCCCGGCGTGCTCGAACGGCTCGCCGCAGAGGCCGCCGTCGTGATTTCCGCCATGCCCGGCGCGGCCGGATTCCGGCTGCTCGAACGCCTCATCGAGCTTGGCACAGACACCGTGGACATCTCCTTCACCGAAGAAGACCCCACGGTGCTGCACGGCCGGGCCGCGGAGCGCGGCGCCACGGTCGTCGTCGACTGCGGCGTCTGCCCCGGACTGTCGAACATCGTTGCGGCGCACGCCGCCCGCCATGGCTTCGAACGGCTGGACCGTTACGTCTGCTACGTCGGCGGCCTGCCGCGCCAGCCCCAGCCGCCCTGGTACTACCGCAATCCGTTTGCCGCCGAAAGCGTCCTCGATGAGTACACCCGTCCGTGCCGCTTCCGCATCGGCGGCCGGATGGCGACGCTTGAGCCGCTTTCGGGCGCCGAGACGGTCGAGTTCGAAGAAACCGGGCCGCTGGTTGCTTTCCACACCGATGGCATCCGGACGCTGCTGGCTTCGCTGCCGGAGGTGCCCACGCTGATCGAGAAGACGCTGCGCCACCCGCAGCACTACGACTTCATCGTCCGGCTGCGCGACGCGGGCTTCTTCGCGCCCGACGTGCGGTCCATGCTGGAGACCGTGTGCCGCCGCGCCTGGCGCTTCGCGCCAGGCGAAGAGGACATCACGGTGATGCGCCTGTTGCTGGAAGGCTCCATCGGCGGCGCGCCCACGCGGGTCGTCTACGACCTCGTCGACTACTTCGACCCGGCCAACGGCCTGCTGTCGATGGCCCGCACCACCGGATTCACGGCAGCGGCGGCCGCGCGGCTCATTCTGACAGGGCGCTTCCGCCGCCCCGGAGTGCATCCGCCCGAGGCGCTTGGCTCCGACGATTGCCTGTACCAGGCGATAATCGGGATGCTGGCCGAACGCGGCGTGCGCTTCCGCGAGCGCCGCGAAACGCTACCCGCGGGTTGATCCCGGCCCGGAGCGGATCTATATTGCGGATGGAGGTGTCCGATGAGACACGCGCATGTCCTGCATCCGGATCCGAAGGTCATGGCGTGGCTCAGGCTGGCCGGGGTCGTCCTGATCACGCTGGCTGCGCTGCTGGCGCTGATCGCCATTCTCTTCTGGGCGCAGCCCTTCGAGGGGCAGCCCCTGCTGATCGCCGCCTGATGCGGCCAGCGGCGCCGCGGACAGGCCAGGGCCGCCAGTCCGAGCCTCCCAGCGGCGGCGCAGCCGGGGCAGCAGCAGGCGGAGCTCGCGGCGCACGGAACGGAATCCACAGGCCAGCCGCCAGAGCTCGCCCCACGGCCAGGGGCGGCAGGAGTGCTCGTTCCAGCCCTCTTCGAGCAGCCGCTGCCGGTAATGGCGGAACAGCTCTGCCGCCTGCGGGAGGCTCTCCACGAGCCAGCCGGGGCGGAACCGCGTGATTTCGCCGGGCCGCGCCGGGTTGTAGCCGCTGAAGTGGAACAGCCGCAGCGGCAGTCCCCGCACCAGGTATCTGCCGCTGGAACTGCCGCGCCTCACCCAGGGCAGCCGCCAGTAGGCCGCGTTGATGCCGGGATCGCGGAGAATGTGCAGATCGGCCACATAGCCCGGCGCCAGATCCAGCCAGCGCTGGTCGAAATGAATGCCCCGGCCCACATCCTCGTAGCAGGCCGTCCGGAGGCGCTCCTGCCACCATTCGAGGAAGCCCGTAGCTTCGGTCCGGTTCGTGGCAGCGAGGAATCCGCCGTTGAACATCCCCGCCAACAGCAGGGAACGTTCAAATGCCGCTTCGCGCCCGTCGGTGCAGTCAGGATCGAGGTGCGGCGTGACGGTCAGCGCGTGCGCGGACGCCTCGGCGAGGCAGTCTGCAAGGCTGTCCAGCGCCAGCATGTCCGGATCGATGAAGACGGCGCAGGAGTGCCCCATCCGGAGGAGCGCCAGCATCAGCGCCGGTTTGACCGCCGCGCAGAACTCCTTGGGGCCGTAGCGCAACAGCATCCCGGCCAGTCCCCGCAGGCGCAGGTCGCGCAACGGCAACACGCGGACGCCCAGGTCGCGCACCGCGCGCTCCGCGGCCTCGTCCCCCGCGAGGAATGCGTAAAAAGGCGATTCCGGATGGAAGCGGCCGAGCGAGACGCAGAGCACGCGAACCTGCGCCAGATAGTTGGGCGCAGCCGCCGTCACGAATGCGATCGGCTCAGCCATCAGCGCAACTCCCGGAAAAGGCGCGGGTGATTCTTCCGCAGCCATGAGTAGTAAGAACCGGGCGCGCCGGCGGCGAAGGGATCTCCGAACTGCGCCGCTGCCTCGCCGAGCGCGCTGTGCAGCCGGCGCGCCGGCAGCGGGATGGGCTCGCCGTTGTCGAAAAGGTCCCAGCCATAGGGCAGCCCGGCGCATTCGCGCCATCCGCATTGTTCGAGCAGCGCCTGGTAGCGGCGGAAGACCTCCGCCGCCGGACCGGTGTCCGCCACCTGCCAGTCCGGCCGGTAGCGGCTGACCGTGCCGGGCCGCGCCGGGTCATAGCCGCTGAACCGGAAGATGCGGCACGGAAGGCCGCAGGCGAGAATCTGCCCGTTGCGGATCTCGATGCGGCGCTCCGGCAGATTCCAGTGGCCTACATTGATGCCTGGGTCGCGGACAATGCCGAGCCCTGGCGCCAGGCTCGGAAAAAAATCGAGCCAGCGCTGCTCGAAATGCAGGCCGTTTTCGACGTCCAGCCGGCACAGGCAGGCGCAACGCCGCGCCCACCAGTCCAGCAGCGCCAGCGATTCCGCCGTGCGTCGGAAGCCGACGACTCCGCCGTTGAAAATCCCGGCCCGCAGCACATTCAGTTCCCGCAGCCGGGCCTGCCTCCCGCGGGGAGGTTCCAGCAGGTGCGGCGTCAGCACGACGCTGTGACGCGCCAGCATTTCCAGCAGCGGATCCAGCCGGCCGAGGACCATTGTCTCCTGCTTCAGGAACAGGACTGCGTCGAAGCCTGTCTCGAGCAGGTGGCGCAGCAGAAACGGCGTGAGGGCGTAAGTCAGCTCCTGTTCACCGTAATGGAAATGCAGCCACTGGGGGACAGCCGCGCCCAACCCGGCATAGGAAAGGAGCCGGAACGGCTCCCGCGCCGGATCGACGGCTGCGTGCGGCGCGTCGGCCTGCAACACGAAGAAAGGCAGCTCCGGATGGTGCAGCGAGAGCGAAACGGCCGTCGATCGGGCCAGCGCCATGCGGCGGTTCGAGGCAATCGAGGCGATGGCGATGTTCATTCGGGAACCCTTCGGGGCTGCATGGCGGATCGCCGCCCGCATGGGTGCCCGACCGTCCGCGCGGGCGCCGTTTCCCGCCGCAAGACAGACAAATTATCTCAAATCCGCCGCCGGCGCACCGATGAGGGCAGTGGAGCCGGTGCATGGGCCCCGAAGCGGGCCCCGGCTGGAAGGAGTCCAGCCGAAGCCTCGGCCGCAAAGGAGAGAAAGACTGTGGCGTTTACGATTAACACCAACATCGCCTCCATGCAGGCGCAGGAGTACCTGCGCGTCACGCAGGAGTTCCAGTCGAAGACGATCAGCCGCGTCACCTCGGGCCTGCGCATTGTGAGCTCGGGCGACGACGCGGCCGGGCTGGCCATTGCCAACGGGTTCCGCAGCGACCAGGCGGTGCTGACGCAGGGCATCCGCAACGCCAACGACGGCCTGGCGACGCTGCAAACCATTGACAGCGGCATCAACAACATCAGCAAGCTGCTGGACCGCGCGCGCACGCTGGCGACGCAGTCGGCTTCGGGCACCTTCAACGGCAACCGCGAGGTGCTCAACAGCGAGTTCCAGAGCGTGATCGAGGAGATCAACCGGCAGGCGAAGGCGATCGGCCTCAACCAGGGCGGGGACTTCGCCAAGCTCATCAGCGTCTTCATCGGCGGCGGCCGCGGCGCAACGGATGCCGAAGTGATCCAGAACGGCTCGGTGAGCGTGGACCTGCGCCGTTCCACCGTGGACGCGCGCAGCCTGGGCCTCAGCGGCTATTCCGCGTCGAGCGATGCCAGCTATGACCTGAGCGTCTGGGACAATGGCACCACGACCGACCTCGGAAGCGCTCTCCAGGGCCTGACGTCGATGACTTTCCGGCTCTCGGGCGTCGGCTTCGACGATGTGGCTGTCAACGTCAATCTGACGGGAGTGCAGGATCTCAAGGCGCTCACCGACGCCATCAACGCGGCCATCCAGGCCAGCGGTGCCAACAATCCGGCACTGCGCGACGCGGCCATCACCGCCCAGATCAACGCTGACGGCAAGAGCTTTTCACTGGTCAGCGCCACCACCGCCTTCGCTGTGGAAGCAGGCACGGACGCCGTAGCCCAGACGCTGTTTGGCCTCAGCAACACGGCCAACGTCAAGGTGGCGGGAGGACTGAATGCCCGGTCCTTCACCTTCACCAACCTGGCGGGCTCGAACACCCAACGCATCACTATTTCGGCCATTGGCGCCGACGGCTCGCTTCAGTCGGTTGACGTCAACCTGAACGCGACGAACGCTGCAAGCGCCCAGCAGGCCGCCCAGGCGATTAACGCCCAGCTCCAGCAGAGCAACCTGGACGGCCTGAAGAGGATCTTCGCCGCCGAGGCTGGCGACGGCACCAACCGAATCACTCTTGGCGGCACCGTGGGCTTCAAGGTCGTTGTTCATGCTGGTACCACCACGCAGGGCTTGAACGGCGGCGCCGCTATCACCAGTGACTCGACGACAAGCGGTACCAGCGAAATTACGCTCGACTCCAGCGGCGGTGCCAACCTCTCGATCTCCACGCAGCAGGCGGCCGAGCGCGCCGTCACGGCGCTCGCCCAGGCGGTGAAGAAGCTCGGCGAAGCCCAGGCCGTCGTCGGCAAGGGCCAGAACCAGTTCAACTTCGCCGTCAGCCTCGCCGCCACCCAGCTCACCAACCTCGCCGCCAGCGAGTCCCGCATCCGCGACGCTGACCTCGCTTTCGAAGCGGCCAACCTGACCAAGGCCCAGATCCTGACGCAGGCCGGTGTCGCCGCCCTCGCACAGGCCAACGCCGCTCCCCAGGCCGTCCTCAGCCTGCTGCGCGGCTAGTCCCCAACCCTCATCTCCTGAGCAGACACAGCAGGGCCCCGGAGCTGCCAGGCTCCGGGGCCTACATTTTTTCGGGCATTCCGCCGATCCCTGAGCTGAGAGGTTTCACTGAGGATGCCCGACACCACCCATCCGCCCCGCACTGCCGCGCAATGGCACTCCGCTGCTCTGCGCTACCTGGAGCAGGGCCTTCTCAACGACGCCGTCAAAGCGCTCCGCCTCGCCGTGGAACTCGATCCCCGGAATGCCCGGGCGTGGAACGACTTTGGCGTCGTTCTCGAAGCGCTCGGGAACCGCCGCGACGCAGTCCACTGCTACCGGCAGGCCCTGCGCGCTGCTCCAGAGCTGGAAGAGCCGAAGCGGAATCTCATGATGCTGGCCCTGGAGGCCAGCCTGATGCGCTCTGTGGAGATGCCCCGGCCAGTCCGCAGCCGGGCCGCCTTGGCCGTGGCCCGCTGAAACGTCGTCTTGAGCCTCGCGCCGGGGTTTCCTGCGCAGGGCTGCTGCTTCCGTCTCCGGGCTGCCGATGCATGCCGCTCGTCTGGACCGGAACAGGCGGCGGTGTCCTGCGGGGCAGTCCGCTACGGACAACGATGCCAGGTGAGCTCCTGCCGGACCCCTGCCACGGAAACAAAGCAGCTCTGCGCGTCAGCCGCATCCTGATCCCGTGCCGAGGCTGAAGCGCGGCGCCGGCCGCCTTTTACGGCAACGGGCGGATGCGGATGTTCCGGAACCAGGCCGCGTCGTTGTGATGCTGGAGCGCAATGGCGGAGCGGCGCTTTGGAATTTCCACGAGCAGCTTGCGCACCGGGTTGTCCGCCGGCCAGCGTTTCTCGATGCTCGCGCGCACCTGCGGATCATCCAGCCGGATGTCCACCACCTTCACCCCGTTCAGCCAGTGCTGGACGTGGAGTCCGCGGAGCACGATGCGCCCTTCGTTGAACTCGCCTGCCGGGCGGGCGGCAGACTGCGAAGGCGCAGCCATGCGGTAGAGCGCCCCGGCGCGGCTCGAGGCGTTGTAGAGCGCGTCGATGTGTCTGCGGTCGTCAATCACCTGATACTCGAACGCCACCGGATAGACCTGCGCGCCGGAGCCCGGCCGGACCAGCTCCCGCTTCGCGCTGCGGTGAATGAGAAACCAGCCCACCTGCTGCTCGAAACTCATTCGCGCTCCTTCCGGAAGCTGCTTCTCATCCACAAGCACGGAGTCCTGGATGAGATACTTCACTCCGCTGTTGGCTCCGGGCGCTACCTTCCATTCAAAGACCAGCTCGAAGTCGCCGAACTCCTCCGTGGTGACCAGGTCTTCGCGCAGCACAGGCCTCGGCACCGCCTTGATGCAACCGTCTTCGAGCGTCCAGGCGCCCTCGGCGGCGGGGAGCCATCCCCGGAAAGAACTGCCGTCGAACAGCAGCTTCCAGCCGGTCCGCTGCTCCTCGGGCGAAAGCGTGTTGGGGGGCACGGGACCGGCCAGCGCTGCGGAGGCGAAGCAGAGGCACATGAGGATCCGCCCAGCGCAGGCGGGAAGCAAGCCTTGGTTCATGGCAAGTCCACCTGAGCTCTATCTTGCCTTGCGCGCCGGCATCTTTTTCGGGCGACCGTCTTCCGCCAGAAGCTGCTCGATCACCTTCCGGATATTCGCTTCCTCCGCCTTCATGTCCATTCTGGGATCCTCGCCGCGGAAATGCTCCCGCAGCACGCCTTTGCGGTCGATGAAAACGAGCTGCGGATACGACATCCGCAGCATCAGCGGCGCCTGAAGGAACTCGCGCGCAGACGCGTCGCTATAGGCGGCGATGGGGAAAAGAGCCCGCGTTTCGGCGGCGAACACGGGGATTCTCGCGGCCGAGCCGAAGTCGACGGCAAGTCCGATCACCTGAAGCCCGCGCGGGCCGTATTCGCGTTGGAGTCTCGCCAGAATTGCACCGCTGTGCTTGCATCCGGGACAGGTAGTCAGCAGAAATTCAATGACGACCACCTTGCCCCGGAAATCCGAAAGCCGCATCTTGCCGCTGCCGCCGGTCACCGGGGCGAACTCGATGTCCGGCGCCGGACGCGGGATCTGGCCATGTGCCAGCGCCGCCGCGAAAAGGGCAGCGGAAATCAGGCGGATCACCGCTTGCGGCCTCCGGATTTCTGCGCCGGCCCAGCGCCATTTTCGTTATAGAGCTCAAGAATCAGCCGGCGCATATTCGCTTCTTCGTTCCGGTAGAAGTCGTCTCCGCCGGGGAAATAGTAGCGGATGACGCCTTTCCTGTCGATGAAGACAACCTGGGGGAAATAAACCGGCCCTTGCGCGTTCTGCGCCTCCAGCCACGCATAGGCCTGCTCGCGCGGCGTCCAGCCGACAGGGAACTTGAGGCCGAGATTGCTGACATAGGCGGGCACCAGCATCCGCGCTTCCGTCATCGAATTGGGATTGATGGCCGCGCCGAGCGGCTGGAACACCTTGTCGCCCAGCTCCGCGTACAGCTTCTGCATGATGGCGGAACAGGTCTGGCAATGCGGGCAGGTGGTAAGCAGGAACTCGAGGACGACCACTTTGCCGCGGAAGCGGCTCAACAGCAGATGCTCGCCGCTGTTGAGAATGATGGTCAGCTCGGGAGCCGGCTTTGGCGGCTTGAGCTGTCCGAACAGGGGCGCGGATCCTGCCAGGGCAAGAAAGGTGCGGCGGTTCAGCATGGCTGGGAATTCTTACTATAGCGCAGGACGCAGCTCTGGCTGCCGTGGTTGCAGGGCCTCGAGAGCCCCGACGGAGGCACCGCGGACTTCGATCCGGAAATCGCCATCGGAATTGCTGCCTTCCAGCAGCCCCCGGGCCACGCTCTTCCACCGCAACTGCCCGGACTTCGCCTCGAGCACCGCCCTGTAGCGGTCCAGGAAATCGAGCGCTGCGGCCTCCTCGGCGAACCCGATCGCCCAGCGCAGGGCCGGACGCCGCGTCTGCCTGTGCTCCAGCAGCTCGTAGCTGCCGCCGCGCCACTGCGTGCCAAGCCGCTCAGCGGCTTCGGCGCCGCAATATTGTTTGAGCAGCACGCGAATATCGAACTCGCCGAGGATGCCAGACGAAACGCGGCGGTAGTCCGATTCCTTCGGAGGCACCGGCGCTGGAGGAGCCTCATACCGCTTCCCCGCGAGCCATTCTTCCGGGTGCAGGATCTGCCGGGTCGTCTCCGGCGGCCTCTCCAGCACCTGCCGGAAGGCGCGCGCCCCCAGCTTCTCGACGGCCGCCTGTTGAAACAACACGCCTGCGGTGTAGGGGAAAAGCAGCGTTTCCTGAAGATAGAGGGGGGCGGTGCCGAAAACCGGATAGCTGGCCGCCGCCATGCTTCCCAGAGCGGGCAGCATCCGTTCGAGAGCTTCGCGGTTCCTGGCCACCGATCCCATGCCCATCCGCCCCAACTGCCACTCGAGCATTACCCACATGGCCTGGCCTTCCACGACGGCGAGCCGGGCGGCCTGCTGCTCGCCGGTGCGCGCGCCCTTGTCGAGGAACCGGCGCATGTCATAGTGCTGGTCAGCCAGCGCGTGCGCCAGCTCATGGACGAGGATGGCGTCTTCGAGAGGCCCGGCGGAGCCGTCCTCCAGCAGCAGCATCCGCTTCCTTCGATGGTCGTAAACGGCGGCCGCCTGCTCGGCGAGCAGGTCGATGGTGGTCTGGCGGAGGTCGAAGTCCCGCGGCACCAGGCCAAGGAGCCGCAGCGTCGTCTGATCCGCAAGCAGTTCCTCGGGTTTCACTTCCCGCTGGATCTCGCGCTCGACGTACCGCTTCCATTCGGCTCGCGAAAGCGTCTCCACGGGCACGGCCCGGCGCATTTCCAGACCGGTGATGCGTGCAACATCGGCCGTGAGGGCGCGGATCCTGTCCGCCGTGGGCACCTGTGCCAGCAGGGCGCAGGCGGCAGCCGTATGGAACAGGACTGTCCTGAGGAGGCCGGCGATCGTCATCGGTTGTGATCCCAGTCCAGCGCGGGTTGGCCGGACCGCTGCTCCCAACATAGCGCACCCGCGCCGGCCGCAGAGGCTCTGCTAAACTACCGGTTTGGAGGTTCACTTGGCAGAGAAGGACAAGAGCAGGCTCTACCAGGCAGAATATCTGGGCTGCGGCACGTTCGTGATTCACAAGCCCAAGCGCAACCGCCGGAAGCTGCGCCAGCAGCGGCTGAAGAATCCGAATCCCGGCATGCGCAAGTAGCGCGCCGCTTTCCCCCCAGCCGGGCGATTTCTCCCTCCCCGTTACAGGCCACGGCTCTCGTGTATCCGCGCGGGGGGTGCGCGGATCCTTTCCAGGCGCACCGCGCCCGTGATAGCTTTCGAGCGTGGTGATCAAGGATTTCCGCATCCACCCCGTGGCCGTGGCCGACCCTCCCCTGCGCAGTTCCTACGGCAGACATGCGCCTTACGCGCTCCGCACGGTGATCCGCCTCGATACCACGGACGGGATCTCGGGCGCTGCGGAAGCGCACGGCGGCGAGGGGTCGCTGGCGGCCTTCCATGCGCTGCGGGAACACGTGCTCGGCATGGACCCTTTCGCGCTCCATCGCCTCTGGATGCGCTGGGGGGCCGGCGAGAGCGCGGGCGACCGCTCGCAGACCTGGCTCGTGCCCGGAGAAAACCCGAACGACGCACGCCGGCGGGCTTTCGCTGCTGTGGAAGCCGCATGTCTGGATATCATCGGCAAGGCCGTGGGCAGGCCCGTTTGCGACCTGCTCGGCGGACGGGCCCGGGACGCAGCGCCGTTTTCGGCCTATCTGTTTTACAAGCACGGCGGCGGGGGCGGGGAGGGAGCTGACGCCCGCGAGGACGAGTACGGCGAGTGCCTGACCCCGGAGGCGATCGTCCGCCAGTGCCGGCAGATGATCGCGCGCTACGGCTTTCGCGAAATCAAGCTCAAAGGCGGGGTTCTGGAGCCGGAGCTTGAAATCGAGACGATCCGGCTGTTGCGGGCAGAGTTTGGCCCGGGGTTTCCGCTGCGGATCGACCCCAACTGCGCCTGGAGCGTGGAAACCTCCGTGCGGGTAGGGCTTGCGCTCCGGGAGGAACTCAGCGGCGGCGGGTATCTCGAGGATCCCACAGCCGGCCTCGACGGCATGGCCGAAGTGCGGCGGCGGCTGCTGGCGGCGGGAGCGGGCATCCCCCTGGCGTCGAATGTGGCGGTGACCGGCTTTGAAGACGTCGTACCTGCCTGGCGCGACTCAGCCGTGCAGATTGTGTTATCGGATCCCCACTACTGGGGCGGGATCCGGGCCGTGCAGCGGCTTGGGGATCTTTGCCAGGCGCTGGGACTGGGCCTGTCGATGCATTCGAACAACCACCTCGGCCTCAGCCTTCTGATCATGGCTCATTCCTGCTGTGCGACGCCTGCCATGGAGTTCGCCTGCGACACGCACTACCCGTGGCAGCACGAGGAAGACGAGATCCTCGTGGGGGGGAGACTCCGGTTCGAAAACGGAGCCGTGCGCATCCCAGACCGGCCGGGGCTGGGAGCCGAGGTGGACTGGGACCAGGTGGCGCGCCTGGAGGAGAAATACTGGAAGCTGCCTTACCGCCGGCGGGATGACGCGGAAGAGATGCGCAAACACGTGGATCCCGCCTGGAAACGGATCCTGCCCCGCTGGTGAGTCCCGGCGCCGCAGCCCGCCGCGTCTTCGCCGGATCTCTGGCCTGCCATCTGTCCGTCCCCAGCCGGATGCGCGGAACCGCCCGTGGAGGCGGTTCCGCCCGCGAGCCTCAGCTCTTCTTGGACGTGACCGCAGAGAAGGTGGTCACGGCGAGCTCCACCTTGGTGCTGCCGCAGTGCGGACATTCCACCTTCTTCTTGCCGAGCTCGTCCATGTGCATCACTTTCTCGAACTCCTTTTTGCAGTCCTTGCAGACATACACATAGTGAGGCATAGACGACCTCCCGTTCCTACTACCTCTCATACCGCAGCGCAGCTCCCGTTTCCAGCCCGAACGGCGGACGCCAGGGGACCCGCGGCCCCCATCCCCTCCTGATGGGATTGTCTGAAGGTTTCAAAAGTGTTAGTGTCAGGGTGACGGCGGTCTGTCGGACGGCCGCCGCCGGGTAGCACTGATGCAACGGTCCCTGCGCCGCGCCATCTCCCACGACCCGCCCCGAGAAGGCAAGGCGCGGACCTCCCCACCCAAAGGAGACAGAGTCACATGGAGAAGTTCACCCAGGAAGCACTGAAAGAGTACCTCATGCAGCACAATGAGGAGTTTCGCGCTCTCGCCGAGAAGCACGCCGAATACAAGCGGCTGATCGAGGCGATTGAAGCGAAGCCCTATCACACGCCTGAGGACGAACTGGAGGAACACCGACTGAAGAAGCTGAAGCTTCATGTGAAGGACCAGATGCATCAGATCATGGCCCGGTACAAGACCAGCGAGGTGGCCTGACGAGCCGGTTCTGAATCCCTGGGCATTCCTGACACGCAGGCCCCGATCCGGAAAAGGGATCGGGGCTTGCTGTCTGCCCGGATAAGTGGGTGGGTGCAGGTTGCACGCCCGTCCCTCGAGTCGTTAGGATGAGCGCGATGTTCGGGGAGCACACGGAGGTTGCACCGGCCTGCCGGCGGAACAGACCGCTCCTGCGGGCCGCTGCCTTGCTTGCAGGGTTCATCCCGTTGGCGGGTTGCGGAAGTGCGCTGCCGACGCCAGAGCAGGCGGCGCGGGCGATTCTGGCAACCCAGGCATTCGTGTCCGCCAAAGCGGTCCGGCTTGCCAGTGTCCATGCTGGCAGTTGCGGCCAGGCTCTGGAGTCGCAGCCCGAGTGGAATCGCTGGGTGCATCTTGGGCTTGCCTCAGCGGTTCCTTTTCTCAGCTCTTCCGGGCCCATCTGCCGGCTGGCTCTTGAGGAGAATGTGGCCCGGGAAACGCAGAACTGGATTCATCGGGTACCGGACGACGCAGCGGGCAGCGGAGAAATGTTGCTGGTTCCCGTGGCGGTTCGGAACCTGCTCGCCGTATCAGAGATCCTGCCCTCTGGCGCTGGTGCCGCGGAGGCTCAGTTTGAGTGGCAGTGGAGGTTGAACGTGGCTGGCCAGAGGCTCGGGTTGGATACGACTCCCAAACGGGGTTGGGCAGTGCTTGTGCTGGAAGAAGGAGGTTGGCGGGCATCGAAAGTGGAGATTGCAGGCGAGTAGTCCAGCGGAGGTTGTACTAGAACTGTACAAGGAATCATGATTTGCTCAGTCTAGGTCGAAAAATCTCTTGACAATTGTCAGGAGCTTGAGCGATACTTGTGGCAACGCACTCGGACAGCAGTCCCATAAGAAGAAGCGAGGAGATGGGACTCAGAGGGCGGTAGCCTGCGGTTCCGCGCCGTTTTCCACCCGAGTTTGTTCCCACCGCGTGTGGTATGAACCCCGGAATGGTACTACCTGTCGAGGTGCATGGCTTCAGCCGCAGCATTCGTAGGGGTGCTTTAGAAAGCCAGATGCCTCACTCGGGCCGTCTTGTGCTGATCCTTCTCCTGCACTTGGCGCTTGGTCTTGCCATGCACCGGCTGCCGCCGCTGGCGACCTTGCATACGTTTGCGACGGTGCTGGCAGTGCTTGCCATCAGTTTGTCCACAAGAAGCCCGGCCGTCGTGCTGATGTGTGCTGCTTATGTGAGCGGCTCAGAAGTGCTTTGGCGGATGTCGCGGTCTTACACCTTCCACGAAACCGCGAAGTACATGATTTCGCTTTTGTCCGTGATTGGACTGGTGCGTCTTCGTCGGGTTCGGCTGCCCGGAGCGGCTATGTTGTATCTCGCCCTCCTGCTGCCGGCTGCGGTTTTCACGTTTTATAACTTTCCGCTAAATCAGTTCCGGAAGACGGCAATGTTTAATCTTTCGGGGCCTATTGCAGTTACTTTCTGCCTGATGTATTGTTCCAACCTTCGGATCAGCATTCCCGAGTTGTGGCGTGTCGTCTTGGCTTTTGTCAATCCGCTTTGCGGGGTGCTGGCGATCACGGTGTCCTCTTCATACCTCCACAAGGTCAACTTTACGACAGAATCGAATGTCCAGACAAGCGGTGGATTTGGGCCGAACCAGGTGGCAACCTCTCTAGCGTTGGGCGCGCTGTTGCTGGTTCTCGCCGTGCTACTTGCGCAGATTCCCCAAAAACTTCGTGCCGCCCTCATCGCACTGGGAACGCTCATGATATTGCAGAGCAGCATGACATTTTCGCGAGGGGGCGTCGTTGCTAGCGCTGCAGCCCTTTTGTGTGCACTTCCCTTTATCCTTACAGGGCACAAATACCGCAGGCAGATTCTCGCCGGCCTGGCCCTGGTCTGTCTGCTGCTTCTGCTGGCCTTTCCCGTGCTCAATGCTTACACTGGCGGCAAACTGGCTGAACGGTTCGCCGAGAAGGAAATGTCCGGACGCGAAGGGCTGGCCCTGATTGACTGGATGCTTTTCGAGGAAAACCCGTGGTTTGGTGTTGGCGTGGGCATCTCCTCATATTTCCATCCCGGAAGAGCGGCTGCGCACACAGAATTTACCCGCGCCGTCGCAGAACATGGGCTGCTGGGATTTTTCGCCTACGTCTGCTTGGCCTGGCTGCTGATCCGCCGCTCAGCCTCGATTCTGCTCGACCCGGCCAGCCGGCCCCTGCGCGGGTTTCTCGTGGCGCTGATGGCATGGCCAGTCCTTTACATGGCAGTGAACGCCATGCGCACGTCGGCTCCTGCCTTCGCGCTAGGGCTTGCTTTCCTCACCATCCTGCCCGCCGACCGGAGGACAGGACAGGCCTTCTCCCGATGAACGGGACACTGATCGGGCCCTTGCCCCCCGTGTTGCTCGTTGGCAACTTCCTGTCCGGTTGGGACGGAAGGCGGACTTACGCGGAAGACCTTGCGGAGCGGTTGGCCGCCGCCGGCGTGACCGTTCGCAGCAGCTCGCGCATATTCTTCCGGCCCGCTCGCCTGGCCGACATGGTGTTGGCGGCATTGGGCGCCCGGGGACAATACAGGATCGCCGTCGTCGATGTCTACAGCGGGCAGGCTTTCCTATGGGCGGACGCGGCAGCACGGGCTGCGCAGGCAGCGGGCAAGAAGCTGGTCCTTGCACTGCACGGCGGGAGGCTTCCGGAATTTGCCGAAAAGCACTCGGCGCGGGTCGCCACCCTTCTTCAGAGAGCGGATGCCGTGGTGGCCCCAAGCGCCTATCTCCGGAACGCTCTAAGCCGGTTCCGGCCCGACATCCGGCTGCTGCCGAACGCAATCGATCCGGCTGCCTATCCCTTCCGGGTACGCCGCGCGGCGGTGCCGAAGCTCGTCTGGCTGCGGTCTTTCCACGAGATGTACGATCCGGAACTGGCCGTCCGCGTCCTCGTCGAGCTGCGGCGAACGCATCCTGCCGCGACTCTGGCCATGTACGGCGTAGACAAGGATGGAAGCCTGGGCCGCACGCGCGCACAGGCGGAGCGGCTGGGGGTTGCAGAAGCCGTGCGCTTCGGAGGCGTGGTCCCCAAGGAGCGTGTGGGAGAGGTGCTTGCGGAAGCCGACATCTTCCTGAATACAACGCGCGTCGACAATATGCCGGTCAGCGTGATCGAGGCGATGGCGTGCGGTCTCTGCGTTGTGAGCACGAATGCCGGAGGCGTCCCCTATCTGGTGAACCACGGAGCCGATGGTCTGCTGGTCAAGCCTGAAAACGCCGCGGAGATGGCAGACGCAGTGCGGAGCATTCTCGCCAACGCCGAGCTCAGCGCGAGGCTTTCCGCTGGGGCCCGCGCGCGGGCGGAGCAATTCAGTTGGCACCGTGTCCTTCCGCAGTGGCTGAATCTGTTCCAATCCCTCGACTCAATCCAGGGGAGGGCGGCTTGAACGCCTGGGTGTTGTCCGGGGCCGCGCTTGCATCCTTCCTCACTGCCGCCGTTGCTGCCGGCTGGCTGGCGCGATGGCTGTTGCGAAGGGGCGTGCTGGACGTGCCCGGCGCACGGAGCTCGCACTCCACGCCCACGCCGCGCGGAGGCGGCATCGCGGTGCTGTGCGGGGCAGCCGTTGGCGTGGGAGGAATGCACCTCCTGACCGGCGGCACCACGCCCGGCCTGCCGCTTCTGGCGGCCGTTGGACTGATCGCTCTGGCCGGGCTGGCTGATGACGTTCAGGGCCTTTCGCCGTGGGTGCGGCTTCTGGTGCAGACGGCGAGCGCAGTCTTGGTCATGTGGCAAGGACTCCTGCTAGAGAAGCTTCCGTTGCCCGCGCCTCTGGACCTGCCCGTCGGCCCGCTCGCGCCGCTACTCACGTGGCTATGGCTGGTGGGTGTCACGAACCTGTTCAATTTTCTCGATGGCATCGACGGCTACGCGGGATGGCAGGCCACGTTGGGATCCGCCGGGGCCATTTTCCTTGGGCTCGGGCCCGCCATGAGCGCGGCTGCGGCGGCAATGGGCGGGGCAGCAGCGGGGTTCCTGCTTCGGAACTGGCACCCGGCACGGATCTTCCTCGGGGATGTAGGTTCGACGGCCCTTGGCTTTTTCCTTGCGGTTTGCCCGCTGGCGGCGCCGGCAGAGCTGCGCCCGCAAGCGGTGTTCACCATGGCCATGCTGCTTTGGTTTTTTCTGAGCGACGGCGCCTATACGCTGCTGAAACGGCTGGTGCAGGGAGAGCGCATCTGGACGCCGCACAGAAGCCATCTCTACCAGCAGCTCGCCAGGAAGCTGGGCAGGCACGATTCCGTGGTGGAGCGTGTTGGGGCGGCGGGTACCTTGCTGGGAGCCACTGCCTTGGGAGCCTACCTTACGCATGACGCCCGCTGGCAGTGGGCGGTGATGGGCGCCGCAGTGGCGGGTTTTCTAGCTTACAGGCGCCTCGTGGAGCGCGGCCAGAGCCTGCATGCAGCGGCTGAGAGGCACGCCGGATGAAGATCTGGATTCAGCGGCACCGCCGGACGGCGGTTATCGGGATGCTGGCGGCCGTAGCGGCGCTGAGCGTGCTGATCGCCTATCTTCTCCGGTTCGACCTCGCCGTGCCAGCCGACCAGCGGCACCGCATCCCCCTGGTGGCAGCCGTGGCAGTGGTCGTGAAGCTGCTGGTTTTTGTCGCCGCAGGGCTGCACCACGGTTGGTGGCGGTGGACGGACACGCGCGACCTGCTGCGTCTTGCCGGGGCGAACTTTATCGCCTCCGCCGTGATGGCGGCGCTGTTGCTGGCCTCGCAGGCGGTTCCTGTTCCGCGAAGCATTTACGTCATCGATTTCGTCGTCTGCACGGGGCTGACGGCGGTGCTCCGCATGGCGGCCCGGATGTTGCGTGAGATGGCAGTCAACGAGCCACGCGGCAAAGGACAGAAATATGTCCTGATTTACGGTGCAGGGGCTGCCGGCGTCGCACTGGCTCGCGAGCTGAGGATGAACCCCCGACTAAAATACCGCGTGGCGGGCTTCGTAGACGACAATGTGTCCCTTCGTGGTGAGCTCCTGTGCGGGCACCGCGTGCTGGGGCCGGGACGTGAGATGATCCGGCATGCGGAGCGTCTCAGACGCAGAGGTGTCGTTGTTGAAGAGGTGTTGATTTCCATGCCCTCGGCTACGGGGCGGCAAGTCCGGGAAGCTGTTTCCAACTGCCGCGCCGCAGGGCTGCCGTGCCGAATTCTTCCCGGCCTAGGAGGGCTCCTGAGAGATCGGGGTTTAACCGGACAACTGCGCGAAATCGCGGTTGAGGATCTGCTTGGCCGAGAGCCGATTCGACTAGACAAAACACTGATCAGCGGTCGGCTGAAAGGCCGCGTGGTGCTGGTGACGGGGGCTGCCGGTTCGATCGGGAGAGAGTTGTGTAGGCAAATCGCTCTGTTTGAGCCGGCTTTGTTGATTCTCGCTGACCAGAGTGAAAGTGGGCTGTTCGAAATTGATCTGGAAATGCGGAAAAAGCATCCGCAGGTGCAGATCATTCCGGCCGTGATCGATATTCGAAATGCTGATGAAGTGCGGGAGATGCTCTGCCGGAAACGCGTTGACGTCATCTACCACGCTGCC
>JANWVO010000052.1 GCA_025056865.1 Bryobacteraceae bacterium | reverse complement strand
ACGCTGGAACGCCCGTACACAACGGCATAGACGCGGCCGTCGGTCCCGGCCGCAAGGCGCATGATGTCTGCCCCCTGCTCCGTTCCGGGAACGCGGAACAGGCGGACGGCGCCGGTCGCCGGATCCCTCCGGGCAAGCCGCCCCCCCTGCGGCGCCACCCAGACGGCGCCGTCGCTGCTCATGATCATCGCAATCGCGGCTCCTCTGGGGAATTCGGTGGCGCGCCGAAACCGGTAGCGTCCATTCTCCCTCTCGCCGCGGAACACCCCGTCGCCGGTGCCCACCCAGACGACGCCGCGCGAGTCGACGACGATCTGCCAGACCGTCTCGTTGGCCAGACCTTCAGAACCAGAGTAACTTTCCCACTCCCCGTAGCCCACCCAGCGGGCCAGCCCCCGCCCGTTCATGCCCAGCCAAACCGATCCTTCGCGATCCATGTAGACGCTCGAGACGGAGTCCCCGGGAAGCCCGTTCGCTTTGCCAATGGTCTGCCAATTCCCCTCGTGGAAAATCGCCAGCCCGCCGAAGATGGGAATCAGCAGCCTTCCCCAGTAATCACCCCCCATCTGGGGAACCCAGGGACTCTGGAGATCCACAGGCGCCCGGACCGGTTCGAACTTCGATGAACCCTTCCGCAGCACCTCCAGCCGCCCGGCGCTGCGGACGTAAAGATCGCCCCGCGCGTCCTCGTAAAGGAAACTCCATGGACCGGCGCCCGGTGTCGGCTGGGCTGCGCTCAAGAGGACCTGATCCCGTGCATCGAGTTCGCACAGGTCCATCGCACAGCCAAACAGCACACGGCCGCTCCGCGTGACAGCCACGCCAGCCACCGCTTTGGCCCGCGATCCGGCGCCGCCTTCGCGGGCCACCAGCTTGAAGGTCCACTCGCCGGAGGGGCCCCGCCTCTGTCCGATCGCCAGACCTTCGCGTGTGGCCACGTACAACCGGCCGGCGGCATCCGAGGCAAGGCCGCTCTTTCCGTTGACCCGCTGTCCTTCAGGCCCGGGAAGTGTCACAGGCACGAACCGCTGCCCGGCCCAGCGGTAGAGCCCCTTCGTGGTTCCCAGCCACAGCGTCCCGTCGGGCGTCTGGTGAATGTTGAGGATGAAAGCGCCAGGAGCGAGGTCTTTCCGCCCGAATTCTGCGAAGCTCTTGCCGTCGAAGCGGAACAGCCCATTCTGCGTGCCCACCCACAGGAACCCCTCATGGTCCTGGAAGATGCTTTCCACGGCGAGGTTGTTCAGCCCGTTGTCGAAGTCGTAGAGCTGGAAGAAGTACTGTTGCGCCGCGACACGAAGCCCTGCCCCTGCGAGAACGAGAAGCCAGAGCAGTCCGATGGCGCGCGAGCACATCAAGCCATCTATCGGCAGGCAGCCTCCGCAGGTTCAGGGTCTTTTCCCGGAAAACTGGGACGAAAGACTGAGCAGAAGCTGCGCCCGGCGGCTAGGATGGGGAATAGGATGAGCGCGCCTCCGGAAGAGCTGGTCGACCATATCGTCACTCACCTGGGCGAAGAGCAGCCGGAACTGATCGCCGAGCTGGGCGATGCCGAGGTCCGGCGCCGGGTGGTTGCCGGGATTGGCCGCGCCCACTCGCACCGTTTCGTCCAGCCGGAAGCGGTGACTGCGTATGTGACGCTGATGTTCCTCGTGGCGCCGGACTTCGATCAGCACCCGGCGATTGCCCGCGCCCTCCGCCTGCATGGCTCCGAGGGCGACAGGCTCCGCCTGCTGTTCCAGCGCACGCGCGAGGAAGACTGGGAGGAAGCCGCCGCCTCGTCGAAAGGCTGGTCAGCGGTTCTGGCCGAGCCATGACGGGCGGGCAGAAGCGCGCGGTCGTTTCGTGGTCCACGGGCAAGGACTGCGCCTGGGCGCTGTACCGGGCGAGCCGCAGCGGCGGGGTGGAAATCGCCGGGCTGCTCGCCACTGTAAACGCGGAGTTCAGCCGCGTGTCCATGCACGGGGTGCGCTGCGAACTGGCGGAAATGCAGGCCCGCGCCCTCGGGCTGCCTCTCCTTCAGGTCGAACTGCCCTGGCCCTGCCCGAATGAGGAGTACGAGCGGCGGATGGCGGCTGCCTGCGCCCGCCTGCGCGCGGATGGGATCGATGCGATCGTCTTCGGAGACATCCACCTGGCCGATGTCCGCGCTTACCGGGAGAGCCGCCTGGCGGGCACGGGCATCGAACCGCTCTTCCCCCTGTGGGGATCGGATTCATTGCTCCTCGTGGAGGAGATGCTGGAGGGCGGCCTGCGTTGTGTCATCACCTGTCTGGATCCCGCCAGAGTGGATCCTGCCCTGGCGGGCACGGAACTGACCCGGGAAACGGTCCGCAGGCTGCCGGCGCAGGTGGATCCCTGCGGCGAGAATGGCGAGTTTCACACGTTCGCCTTCGACGGGCCGATGTTCCGCCACCCGCTGCGGATCCGCCCGGGCGCCGTGGTCGAGCGCGACGGCTTTGTCTTCGCCGACATCCTCCCGGCGGAGCCCTTCGGGCAGTGATTGATTACAATGGCGGCAGAGCGGGCCCGTAGCTCAGCCGGATAGAGCGTCTGGCTTCGAACCAGCAGGTCGGGGGTTCGAGTCCCTCCTGGCCCGCCATTTTTTTTCTTTTGCTTACAGATATTCACTGAAGATTGGGTCATACCGTTGGCAATACCCTCGGGTTCGCTCGCCGCTTGCGAGGGCAGCCCCGATCGCCGAGATGTCCACAACCAGTTGACACCGACACACACCAGCGGTGGTTCGGTCAGAATGGTGCTACTACGGCTGCGGTCGAAATCCAGCGGGAGGCAGAGCGCGTGTGCAGCGGCGCAGAGCAGTGGTGCTTTCCTGCGGGATGGGCGCGTCCGGAGCGGGCACAGAAGGGCCAAGCGAGAGCGAACGCTGGCTTCACGACGGCGACTGGCCTGACGGGTAAGGCGCCCCGGACGGCCAGTCTTCCCCTTCGCAGTCTTGCAGCAGGAGTTCGAGATTCGAGGCGCTTTCATTGAGCATGACAACAAACTGGCGGAAGGCTCTCGTCTCGAGGCAGATCGTTACGGGACCGGCGGCCACGTAGACATGCTGCAGCGAGGGGCAGATGAAAACGCGGCCAAAACCGCGGTGTTCGGCCAGCAGATTCATTTCTGCATTCATGAAAGGATCTCCTTGATCGATCTCGAACACGCAATGGCCAGATGAACGTGAGTGGCGCGCTGGCTCAGACGGCGGCGCAGCAGCCCTATGAACGCGCCGAAGGGCCACGGGAGCAGAAGCGCAAGCCACTCCACGGCGGTTTGAGGCGGGCGTACACGGAATTGCTCGATCGGGACGTCAAAGACGCGCACGCTGCGGAGGCGATCGGCGAGGCTCAAGGTCGTTTGACGGCGGCCTACGCGCGCGGCTGGGGCGGCCGGCTGCGGCGCCGGCGGCTGGGGGGCGGCCTTGCGGAATGCGGCTTCCACGGCGGCGATTTCTTGCGCAGAAGCGGCGCCCAACTGATGCGCTGCAGCCACTGCGTAGCGGATGAGCGCGCGATTGGCGCAGGCGTTCACATAGCAGCTCACGCCATTGTTCCTGACCGAGGATAGGTAGGCGGAGATCAGAGCGCGGCGGTCCTCGGCGCTGAAGCGGTGGACGCCTTGCCGGTCGATTTCGATCAGCCGTGCTGCGACCATCTCTCTGGCGTGCGGATTGGTTTCCTGGAACCAGCGGGCTAGGCCGAGGTTGCGCTTGTCCTTGATGTAGACATCCAGCGTTTCCTGCCACACGCGGGAATCGACCTGCTCTGGAGCCGTAGCGCGAAATCCGTAGAGGTGTTCCAATTCCTTCGCAATCTGCTGAGCGCCGGCGTAGCCGGCCTGTTTCATGCCTTCAATCCACTTCTCATTCCATAGGCGCGTGGTCAACTCGCGGTGCAGAAAGTGGGAGGCCTCCTCGTACCGTTCCGCGCCGCTGCGGCGGGCGTTGGCGATCAGGAACTCGGGCGCGCGGCCGGAGGCGAATTTGGTGGCGGCATTCAGGCCGCCGGCGAATTGATAGGTCTCGTCGTTGTCAATGAGGCCGTAGAGGGTGGACGAGCGGCCGTGGATAACGGCTTCGTTGCGCCGAAGCTGGCTGTGCAAGGCACCCTGGACGCGCACGCCGTCGAGCCCTGCGCCGTAAGCGTAGTTCATGTTCCGCAAGTAAAGCTGGGCAGCGGCAGCGGGCTCTCCGGCATCGCGCGAGGCTTCCATCATGCCTGCCATGCCGACGCCGAAAACGCCGGGCTGGGGGCCAAAGATGCGGGCGCGGGCGGCTTTTCGGGCCAGTTCCGGCTCGACGCCGCCGGCGATCAGATCGTTTTCGACGGCGAGAGTCTGGGACTGGATGACGTTGTCCTCCTGCGCCTCGCGCACCAGACGGATGGCTTTGTCGAGCAGGGCGATTTTCTCCGGCATGCCGTCGCGGTACAAACCTGACATCGTAAACAGCACATCCACGCGCGGCCGCCCGAGTTCGTGGGCAGGGATCAGCTCCACGTCAGCCACTTGGCCACGGCCGTTCCAGACGGGACGAACGCCGAGCAAGGCAAGAGCCTGAGCTTCCTGCAGGCCCTGCGTCCGGCCGCTTTCTCCGTACCAGAGCACGAACGACACGCGCTTTGGAGGCGCGCCGTGCTTGCGTTCGTAGGTGGAAATCAGCTCCCGGGCCAGCCTTTCACCGGCAGCCCAGGCGGCCTTCGAGGGAAATCCGCGCGGATCCTGGTCATGGAGATTGCGTCCCGAGGGAAGCGCAGCGGGCGTGCGCACCGGATCGCCGGAGACTCCGCTGGGAACATGAGCGCCGCTCAGCAGGGCGACGAGGTTATCCAGCTCGGCGCGCGGGGAGGCCCGAAGGCGGCTGAGCCAGTCGGCGGATTCGCGCAGGATCTGCTCCAGGCCTGGGTCAGAGATGCCCCCGGGCAGAGTGCCCTGCAGCAATGACCCAGCCCAATCGGCGGCTTGGGAGTTGATTACGGCCTTCGTGGCGGGAGTGGCGCTTTGTAAAAGGAATGCAATCAGGGCCTCCCGCAATGCCTGTTCCTGCGGCATGTCGCCGATGGCGTGCATGCCGACCGGCACAGCCTGCTCATTCAGCTCATGAAGATATGCGGCGAGTCTCTCCATGCGGACTTCCAGAGGGAGCGACTCGGAGAGTTTCAATTGCCTGTCGAGCGCCGCCTTCTGGGCGGCGGCCCAAGCGGCCCCGGCATGTTCGCGAGCCACGGCCGGCGAGCTTTCGCGCGTGCTTTCATAGTTCCGGATGGCGGCTTCGAGGTCAGCCAAGCCGCTGGGGGTCCCAGCCGAGACCAGCAGAGGCGTGAGATGGCTGACGATGACCGCGTTGGAGCGGCGTTTCGCCTGCAGGAATTCGCCGCCGCCGTCAACCAGGTAGTAGTAAATGTGCGGCAGATCGCCGATGAGAGCGATGCCGGCGTCGAAGTACGGACTCGAGACGTCCTTGCCTGGCAGCCACTCCAGAGTGCCATGGCGGCCGAAGTGAATCACAGCGTCGGCCTGGATCTCGTTACGAATCCAGAGATAGGCCGCCAGGTAGGAGTGCGGCGGAGGGATGCGACGGTCGTGCGTGCGGGCATCGGCCGCTTCCAGATCTCCGCGCAACGGCTGCGGCGCAAGCCAGACGTTGCCGAGGCGGAGGCCGGCCATCACGAAGTAAGGCTCGCCGTTGATGCGGACCGTCATGAGACGGGAATCCTCGGGCCTTCCCCAGACGCGGCGGACGTCCTGCTGTAAGAGGGGCGGCAACTGAGCCAGCCACTCTTTGTAGCGGCTCACGGGCAGAAGGGCCGTGTGTCCGCGGCTGCGAAGTTCCTCCAGTTCTCCGGGTGCATACTGGCCCACATTCCGGCCGCTCAGCAGCAACAGCTTTTTCAAATCTTCTTCGCCCGGCAACTCATCGCCAATCTGGTAGCCTTCCTGGCGCAAACGCGCCAGGACGTTGCGGAGACTGGGAATCAGGTTGAGATAGCTGGCGCCTAAAGTGGCTTTTCCGGGCGGATTATTAAAATAGACCAAGGCCAATTTCTTTTGCGAATTCGGTTTGCGGCGGAGCTGGATCCACCGGGCCGAGCGGTCTGCAGCCAGTTCGATTTGCGCACTGAGGGGAACCATCCGGCCGTCCTCCGCCCGGGAGGCGGCGGCGATCACGATGGGCTCGGCCGCACCGTAGCGCTCCGGATTGCCGATCTGAATGGGCAGCCTGCCGGGCGGGAGGCCGGCTTCCAGCGAGCGCCATTGCTCCTCGGACAAGCTCGTGCTCATGAGCGTCATGGCGTGGAGGCCGTATTTTTCGAGAAACAAGCCGTTTTCGGGGCTGGGCATCACCGCATCGAGCAGCAGGATCAGCTCGATGGCCGGCTTTCCCTGAGGGCAGAGGAGGCGCTCGGCGCGGCTGAGCGGCCACCCGAAGACCGGGACTGGCGCCAGGGCTCGATTCTCCAGGGCGCGGATCAAAGCATGCAATGGGGCTGTGTCGCCGTGATCGAGAACTTGCTTCGGAAACAGAAGGCCCACGCGGGGCCGGCTGTCCCAGCCCCGCCCGGCAAGCCAAGCCGCGTAATCGGAATAAGAAGGGAAAGGAGCGGGAGCCTCCGGGTGATAGATTCCTTCAGAAGGCCGCTGTTCGAGTTGAGGCAAAGGGATCTGCGGCGCTCCGCCGGCGGCGTTGTGAAGCAAGACAAGGAAGCCGACCAGGTTTTCCATTCCCCCGCCATGGCGATAGGCTGGCGCCGCGGCCAGCGCAGGGCTGGGATTTACCTGCCAATGAGCCGTCACGAGGGACGGCATGGTACCGCTGACCGCCAGGCCGCCGGCGGCGCCGGCGCGGACGGCTCCGCCACAGGCGACCATTTCGTCCGACCAATAGCCGCCCTCGACGAACAGCGCGCCGGCGCCCGCGAGCGATGCACACTCCATTTTTTCCGAAGTGAGAATCAATTCGAGGCGGCCCTCGCCGTAGCGCTGCTGGAACTGTTGCATCGCCTGGCGAAGCGACGACGCATGGGAGGTGATGACGACTGCGCGCACCGGCTTAGGGTGCTGGCCAGCCTTCAGCCGGCAGGGCGCTGCGGCCAGAAGGACCGCCATCGCTACTGTGGTGGCGGCGGTGCGGATCACTCGATCCTCCCCAGGCGGATTTTGAGGGAAGTCTCCGCGCTGAAGGGCGCTGTGAGGCGGAAAGCCGGATTCACATCGTCGGTCAAATTGCGGAATGTGGCCCGCAGAGCGATGCGGGGAGTAATGTCCTTCTGCACGTTCACGCCGAGAAGCTCGAAGCCGTCCATGAACAGCCTTGCACCGCCGCTAGTTCCGAAGTAGGTGGCGCTGCTGGCGTTGCCGAAAAAGCTGGCCAGCAGGCCCCGCCGGGTATCGCTCCAAGTGAGGCGGAAATGACCCCGGTGCCTGGGCGCGTATTCGAGCGGGACCTGGCCGATGCGGTTCAAGGTGTCGAGGTACTGATACCCGGCGCTGAATTCGAGCCGCCGGTTCCATGTGTGCAGGAGCGAGGCGGAGCCGCCGCGGATGCGGGCCTCGCCGATATTGGCATACCGATACGTCATCGCCATGCCTTGCGTGCCGAGAAAGCGGGTCTGAATCAGGTTCTCCATGTCATGATGAAAGAGCCGGGTTTCCAGCCGGGTACGGGCGCTCAAATTCACCAGGGCCCCCGCATGGTAGGACCAACTTTCCTGCGGCAGCAGTGCCGGTTCCCCGTAAATGCGCACCCGGCCGCCTGCATGCGTGTGGAAGATATACATCTCATTGAAATCAGGGGCGCGGATGCCGCGGGTGGCGCCGCCAGAAAGCGAAAGCCAGGAGACGGGCCGCCAGGAAAGCGCGCCTTGCGGGGAAAAGCGTCCGCCGAAATGGCTGTCGTGATCCGCTCGGTATCCGGCGAGAAGCCGGAGCGTGCGGAACAGCGGGATTTCGGAAGTGGAAAGTTGGGACCAAACGTCGCGTTCGGCGTAATTGCCGGCCGTTGAAAGGCGGTCTCCGGTCATCGAGAGGCGGTTAAAGAACACGCCTGAAGAGATCCGCAACCCGCCGGGCCGCGCCAGAGACCACTCCGCGTCCGCGCCGGATGCCTCGTTTTCTGTCTTCTGGATCCGGGCGCTGTAAGGCATGCGGTAGAAGACGTCTTCGTTGGCGCGGTAATAGATGCGGCGCCCGCGAAACATGAGCAGGCTCGAGCCGCCCAGCGAATAGGAAGCGCGCGGCAAAAGGATCAAACGCTTTTTGGGCCGAACAAAATCATAAATCTCGGTGATATTGCTGCCATCCACTCCCCAAAAACTGTGGTCCAACCACATTGCGGTTATGCCGAAATTCCAGTTTCTCCACGACGGCAGATAGAGGCTCGAGAACAGATTGCGCACTCGATTCGAGGGCTGGGTTTTGGCCAGCGTCGACGGATCCAGGTCGAATCCGAGCCCCCTCTGAAGCGCTCCGGCCGCGTATACCGCAAAACCTCCTTTGGCGTAACCGCCGTCGGCGCGAAGGAGGCCGGTGTTGAACCTGCCGAAACCTGTTTCGGTGGATCCATGAGAGCCGCTGACGGCGCGCCTCGTCACGAGGTTGATCGCGCCTCCCATGCCCTGCAAGCCGTATGTCAGGGCGCTCGCGCCCGTCTTGACTTCGATCGAGTCGATGAACGAGGCATCGAACTGATTCAAATCGACGTATCCCCCCACCCGGCCGGCCAGAGGCTGGCCGTCAATCAGGATTTCCACATCCCGTGAGCCGAAACCCTGCACATTGGCGCTGCCCCCTCCAGAGTGCTGTCCGCCGGCAAATGTGACAACCTCGGGCATTTCCTGCAGCGCATCGTTGAGCTGCCGGGCGCCAATCAATGTCAGTTGCCGTCTGTCGACCTGCTTGACCGGCAGCGGAGCTTCCAGGAGCGACTCAGGGAGACGAGAGGCCGTTACTTCCACTTGGCTGGCGATGGAGGAAATTTTTAGGGGAAGGTTGAGATGCAGTTCCTCCTCGCCGGGACGGATCACGGTCGAAACGGCCGCACCCTCCATTTCCCTGCCTACAGCTCGAACCACGTAAACGCCAGGGGCGGCCTCCGTGCACCACCGACCCTGCGTATCTGTCAGGCCGCGATGGACGGCGGCTGCGGCAAGCGGCTCGAGGGAAACGGAGACGCCTTCGACGGGGAACCCCTGCGGATCCTGAACGGAGGCGCACACTTTGCGGCTACGAACCGCGCTTGAAGGCGCGGGGAGATCCTGGCCGAAGCTCAGGACTGCCAAGGCGAACGCGATCAAAGGCGCCCGAAGGCGGGCGCCAGAGTTGCCAGTCATGGGTTTTTCTCCTCATCTGCCATGGCTGGCGCTTCCGCATTACAATCGGATAGATCGCCAGCCTGACGGGTTGTCGGTCCGCGGGGCCTTGCGGCGCTTGCCCAAAAGTCATCCGCAAGGTCCCGCTCACGTTTTTCCTTCCGCCCTGAGGCAGGGCGAAAACGGGCCGGCTGCGGATTCCAGGACTGGAATCTGCCACCGGCTTGCAACAAAATTCGATCTGGCGACGGGCGCAGGCCCGGAGGAGCCTTCCGCCTGCGATCAAGCAGCCGAAACCTGCGCCCACGGTGCGGCGTGTGCGACCGGAAAAGATGGAACACAGGCAAGGACCGGCGGATCCAGTGTTGCGCTGCTGAAGCACCAAGGGCGGCTCTTGCGACGCCGACCGTCCCCGATCTTTCCGGGCCATCATCGCCTCTGAGGAGATTATGCGCGAGGCCGCGCGGCAAGTCAACACATATATGCAATTCATTTGCAAGTAATACCCCGCATTCCTCAAGCTCTCCGGCAGAGCGGGTCGAGCGCGGCCTCGCCAGTTCCGGCCGCAGAAAGGGGATGGCCCGCCTCCTGCCGGAACTTTTCTGCTACTGTGGTGTTGCGATACGGCCATGAACACGGAGATGGACTTCTGGACCGAAAGCACTGAGGGAGCGATGGAAGATTGGAACCTTCTGGTTTCAGAGGCCGCCTTTATTGCCGAGCGGAAAGGACGCTTTCTGCGCGTCCGCCTTTTGTTGCCGCACTGGGTGCTGAGCAGTTCGGGTTGCAACGGTGGGCTGCGGCGGGATCTGCGCGCGCTGATCAACCATCACAGTTGCGAAGGCAAAGATCACCGCGAGCGCTACGAATGGATGCGCCAGCTCGGCCGCGACGTATACCACAGGCATGTGTGCGCGGAAGCAGACGTAGATCCGGAGACGGCGGCTGTGCTTGGCACGGCCGCCAACATGCGCTACGCGAGCCTGAAACAGGCCGGCGATGAGGAGACGCGCGTCACCGCCATCGTGACGGCCGGCGTGCAGAGTAACGCCGCTGCAGCGGGCGATCCGGCGCGCTGGACGGAATCGGAAGGCTGCTGGAAACCGGTGCAGGCCGTGGGCGGAACGATCAACATCATCGTGATGATCAACCGGCCGGTGGCGGAGGCGACCCTGGCCCAAGCGGCCATGGTGATGACAGAGGCCAAGTCGGCAGCGCTCAGGCAACTTGCCGTCGGAAGCCAGTATTCGGCCGACCTGGCGACAGGCACGGGCACGGACCAATTCTGCGTGGCTGCGGCGGAAGACGGCCGGGCGCGGCTTTACTCGGCCTCGACGCACGTCCGGCTGGGCGAGTGGATCGGCACGTCCGTGCGCGAGGCCACAATCGAAGCCCTGCGATGGCAGAACGGACTGGAGCCAAGCCTGACTCGCTGCGTGTTCCATGCGCTCGGCCGTTACGGGCTCAAGGAAGAGCGCTTCTGGCCGTTCGCGGCGGAGTTTCTATCTGACAGTGATTTGCAACTATTGCGGCTCAATGACAAATCCGTCTTCTATGAGCCCGGCGCTGCCGCGGCGGCCTTTGCGATGGCGGAAGTGCTGGACAGGATCCGCTATGCGACGTTGCCGCCCACCTGCGCGGAAGAAGCGTTACGCGATCAGGGCGCCTGTATGGCCGCCGCCATCGCCGCGCAGCCGGAGCGATGGGTCCAGTTCAGAGCCATGCTGCCCGAGCCGGACCCAATGCAGCCCGCGCGTTTTGCAGCAGCGGCGATCTGTTTGGGCTGGGCGCACAAATGGAAGACGTCCTGATCGCTCCCTCGCCATGGCTGCTGGCTGCCGGACTGGCGGCGGACGTCCTGCTGGGGGATCCGGTCTACCGTTGGCATCCTGTGCGCCTGATCGGCCGCTCGATCACACGCTGGGAGGGCATTCTTCGCGCGGCCGGGCTGGATGGCCGGACTGGCGGCGTTGTCTTGTGCTTCATGGCGGCCGGCCAGTGGCTGGCAGCCATGCTGCTGCTGTTGTGGCTGTCTGCCGCTGTGCACAAGGCTCTCGCCCTCGCGGTTCACCTTTATCTTGTGTACTCGATGATGGCGCTGGGGGATCTGCTCGAGCATGTCGGCGAGGTGGGCCGCAACGCTGAACGCGGAGACCTGGATGGCGCGCGGCAGGCGGTGGCCCGCCTGGTGGGCAGGGACGTGGACCGCATGGATCTGGCTGCCTGCCGGCGGGCTGCGATCGAAAGCCTAGCCGAGAATTTCACTGACGGCGTCCTCAGTCCGATCTTTTGGTATTGGTTGGCCGGGTTGCCCGGAATGGTGATTTTCAAGGTGTCCAGCACGCTGGACTCGATGGTCGGCTATCGGACGCCGCGGTACCTACATTTCGGCTGGTGTGCTGCCCGCTGGGACGACGCCATGAACTACGTGCCGGCAAGGCTTTCTGCACTGCTGGTTGCCGCGGCGGCCGCGCTGCTGCCCTCCTGCAGCGCCCGCAAGGCCCTGGGCATCGCGTTGCGGGATCATGGGCTGGTTCCAGGACCCAACTCGGGCTGGAGCGAAGCTGCCGTCGCAGGTGCGATAGGCCGGCGGCTGGCGGGACCGATTTTCGCGCAGGGGCGGCTCGTCAACGACATGTGGATTGGCGCTGTCGGCGATTCCCCGGCAGGCGAAGGCGGCGATTTACGGAATGCGCAGAGGGTCGTCGCGGTGGCCAGTCTCCTGGCCGCCTTGGCCGCCATTGGGGGGGTGTGGCTCTACAGACCGCTCTTGTCGCCCTGATCCGGTTCGTGCTATACTCAACCTGTCCTCAGGTGAACCCACTCGGGTCATAACAGGGAAGTCCGGTGAAAATCCGGCGCGGTCCCGCCACTGTGAGAGAGGTTGGTTCGTCCCATGACCACTCGGCCTGAAGGGGCCGGGGAAGGGGGACGGGCCTGCAGCCGCCTTCGGCCGCTGCAGCCTTCGAGCCAGGAGACCTACCTGAGGCAAGTTGGCTGACTTTCTGCGGAGCACAGGAAGGATGCAGGAGCACCTACTGCTCGCCTTATTGGCACCGCCTCCAGAGTCCACGCGGAAAGTCTGCCCGAAGAAGGAGGCAGAATTCCGTGAGCATCGCAACCAAGCGCGGCGACGGCGGTGAAACTTCGCTAGCCGGGGGCATCCGCGTCCCCAAAAGCCATCAAAGGGTCGAAAGTTACGGCACCATCGACGAGCTGAACTCGGCAATCGGCCTAGCGCGCGCACTTTGCCAAGGCGAGTCCGTCCGGAGCCAGTTGCGGGCGATCCAGCAGGAGCTGTTCCGGGTCGGATCGGCGCTAGCGACCCCGCCGGAAAGCCGCAAGCCCCAAATTCCGATCACTCCCGATATGGTGGACGGCCTTACCCGGCAAGTGCACGAAATCGAGGGCGTGGACGGCGTTCTTGCCGACTGGGCGATACCCGGAGGGCACCCGGCGGCTGCGGCGCTCGATCTGGCCCGGACGATCTGCCGCAGAGCCGAGCGGGAAATTGTCCGTCTTCGCGATTCCGGAGAGCCCGTGCAGGAGACCATTCTGGCGTATGTGAACCGATTGTCGGATCTGCTGTGGCTGCTGGCACGAAAGCTGGAAACCGAGGCGGGCATAAACAGCTCGCTGCGCGAGCTGAATCAGGTTTCCGGGCCGCGATGGTCCCGCGCATGGTGACGCGCGAGATGGGAAGTGATATGAGCGCCAACGGGTGGGTTGAATCGCGCCCGGATGGCAGCGCCACCCGGTATTGCGAATTCCGGCTTCCGCCAGAAAGGCTGCGGGCTCTGCTGGAGGAGATTTTCTCCATCCATTGGCGGCACATCGTTTTCGGCCCGGTAATGGAAGGCGCCGTTTTTGAAATCCGCTGTGACAAGCAGCCGGAACTGCGATTTCTCGACGGTTATCTGACCGTGGATTTCGGCGTATGGCATTTCCACCTGTGTGTCGGCCCGCATCTTGGAAGCCGGAGTGAAGAGCTCCGGAAAAATCGGCCGATCCGGCGCGCGGCGTTCTTTGAAACACGGGGCGGGGGGTGTGCGGGCGGCCGCAGTTGGGGACTGCGTTTCTGGAATGGATTCGACCAACAAATGATCACGATTTTTCTCCCCAATCCGTACCTGTCTGACGAAATGCGCCTCATGCAGCAACCCGACTGGAGCCGGCTGAGGCTTTATTACGACCTTCGCAGCCGTTATCTGAACGAGCCCATGCCGGGGGACTTCCGCGAGGCAGCCGAAGCGCCATGGGCGGAACTGCAGGCTCGGGGGCCGCAATGAAATGGCGCCTCTGGCGTTCTTTGGCAGCGCTCGCGGCTTCCGTGGCCGCGTTAGCCGGGCTCGCGTCTCTGGGGGTTCAGCGCACAGGGCTGTCCGTCGCGGTGACCACGCGAGCCTACACGGAGCCGCCGCTTTACCGGCTCGACCGCACCAGGGACGCGCGCCTGTCGACCGACGCGGACGGACTTGTTGTGAGGGTGGCCCAGCCAGTACGGCGCGTCGTGTCTCAGTATTGGTCGATCGACGAATATGTCTACTCGATCGTTCCGCCCGAGAAAGTGGTCGGGGTGAGCGAGAGCGCCTGGCAGGAGCGGATCAGCAACGTGCTGCCGCTGGTTCGCCGCTTCCAGCCGGTGGTGGCCACAGATCCCGAGCGCGTCTTGATGGCCGCACCCGACTTGATTTTCGTTTCCAGCTCCGCCAGAGCCGATTACACGGCAGCCGTGCGAAGCACAGGAACGCCGATTTTCCGCATGTTCACCATGTTCAAAACGCTGGGCGACGTGGAGCGGGGCATTGAGCTTGTCGGGCATCTGACGGGGCACGATGCCGAGGCCCGGCGCGAAGCAGCGCTCTTGCGCGCAACAATTCTCCGCGCCCGGGCAAGAAAGCCGAGCCGCGCCGCGGCTCCCCGGGTGCTGGGCCTGGGCGGTCGCTACAGTTACGGCAGCGAGACGCTGTTTCACGATATTCTCGCCACTGTCGGCGCAGTAAACGTGGCTGCGGAAGGCGGCCTCAAAGGCTATGACCCGGTGACGCCGGAGCAGATATTGATCTGGGACCCGGACTGGCTGGTATGCGGCGCCGATCCGGGAAAGCTCAAAGACCGCGCCGCGACGCTCCTTTCGGACCCGGCTATTGGCGCCACCAGCGCAGCCCGCGGCGGGCGAATTCTCGTCTTCGAAAACCGGATATTCCTCTCAATGTCTCCGTTTGTGCGCGTTTTCATTGAGGTTCTTGGCGAGGGTTTGTATGGACGGCCGGCCGGTTAAACGCATCGTGTTTTTCACTGCAGCTCCGATCGTCATGGCGCTGCTGATGGTTGCGGCCGTCCTGACGGGACCTGCCGGGATGGCGCCGGGAACCGTCCTTCGCGTGCTCGCGGCCAAGCTGCTGCCGCAGGGTGTGATCGATGCCGCTGGGCTGAAGGAAGCGCACTTCGTCGTCGTTTGGAACTTGCGTGTTCCGCGCGCGGTCGTAGGCGCCATCGTGGGAGCTGCCCTGGCAGTGGCAGGCGCCGTTTTGCAGGCGCTGTTCCGCAATCCGCTGGCGGAACCGGGACTGACCGGAACAAGCGCCGGCGCCGTGCTGGGCGCGGTGATGGCCTTCTCCCTCGGGTGGAGCGCGGCGCATCCGGTGGCGCTTCCGGCGGCTGGCATGATCGGAGCCCTGGGAGCCCTTCTCACCGTGTACGCCATGGCGACGCGCGGAGGCGTGACGCCCATGATGACGCTTCTGCTGGCCGGCGTCGCAGTCAGTTCGCTGCTCTCGGCGGCGGCGGGGCTGATCCTCTCGCTTCAGATCAACAACTGGCAGATCGCGCACGAGATCGTGTTCTGGACGATGGGCGGATTGGAGGCGCGCACATGGACCCACGTCTGGCTCAGCCTGCCTTTCGCGGCTGCCGGATTCGTGGTCGCCCGTTTCTGCGCCACTGAACTCGACCTGATGCAGCAGGGAGAGGAGGTGGCAGCCTCGTTGGGCGTCGAGGTGGAAGCCATGAAGCGCCTGCTCATCGGCGCAGCGGCGGTGATGACCGGGTCGGCGGTGGCGGTGGCTGGAGTGATCGGTTTCGTGGGGCTGGTAGCGCCCCATGCAACCCGGCTGCTGCTGGGCCCGTTGCACCGAATCCTGCTGCCAGCCAGTGCTCTGGCGGGCGCGATCCTGCTGCTCGCCTGCGACCTTGCAGCGCGCTCCATTCATCCTCCGGTAGAAATCCGTCTGGGCGTGGTCACGGCCCTGATTGGGGGGCCGTTGTTCCTGTGGCTGCTCATGCGGCGCAGCCGGGAGGGAGGCCTGTGAACAGGGGGATCGAGGCAATCCGGCTGACGTTGCGGCGCAACGGCCGCGAGATTCTGTCGGAAATCAACCTGACGATCCAGCCGGGCGCCGTCCATATGCTGGTCGGCCCGAACGGCAGCGGCAAGAGCACGCTGCTGCGCGTCTTGTGCGCTTTGTGGCGGCCCGACAGGGGCCAGGTGCGCTTTGACGGCAAGGATTTATCCCGCATGTCGCGCCGGGAGCTGGCCCGCAAGATCGTGCTCGTTCCCCAGGAAACGCGCTTCGATTACGCCATCACTGTCAAGGAAGCCGTCTCGATGGGTTGCTACGCCCATCGCTCGCGGTGGTCGCCGCCTTCCGCCCGCGACATAGCGGCCGTCGAGCGAAGCCAAGCCCTGTGCGACCTGAAGGATCTGACTGGGCGGCTCGTCAACACTTTGTCGAGCGGCGAAAGGCAGCGCGTCGCCATTGCCAGAGGTCTCGCCGCCGAACCCGAATTCCTGCTTCTGGATGAGCCTACGGCAAGTCTGGACGTGCGGCACGGCCTCGGCATTTTCATGCTCGTTCGCAGGCTGGTCGCGGAGGGCCACGGCGTTGTCGTGGCGACGCATGATTTAGGCGCCGCCCTCCGGTATGGCGACAGATTGGTCCTGCTGGACCGCGGCCGTTGCGTTCACGACGGCCCGGCCGAGCGAGCCGTCGCTTCAGACCTGCTGGGACCAGTGTTCCGCGTTCGCGCCGAGACCGGCCGCTCGCCTTCCGGTACCCCCTATGTGGTTTTTCATTCGCTCGAGGAGGAATTTTTGTGAGACAATCACATTTCCTGTTATTGCTCTTGGCCCTGACCCCGTGCCTCCAGGCGCAGCAGGCCGCCAGCGTCACTGGTTCCGTGCAGGATCCGCAAGGCCGCGCCATCGCTGGGGCCCGCCTTCGTATTGCGCGACTTGGCGCGACCGGCGATTTCCGCACTGCCGCCGACTCCGGCGGGCGGTTTCGGTTCGAACAGATTCCGGCAGGCACCGTCTATCTGGAGGTTTCGGCTGAGGGGTTCCGAGACCGCGTTGAAGTTCTAAATCTGGAGGCTGGCCGGACTGCCCAGCTCGAGCTGCGGCTGGAGGTGGCGGGTGTGAGCCAGACTGTCATGGTGACCGCTACGGCCACTCCGCAGACGACGGACGAAATAGCCAAAGCGACGAGCCTGCTGACAAAGGAAGAAATGGACCTTCGGGACGAGTTTTCTCTGGCCGAGGCGATTCGCCCCCTTCCCGGCGTTCTTGTGAACAATGGCGGCGGGCCAGGGCAGTTTACAACCATCCGCATCCGTGGAGTCCGTCCTGACGCGGCCGCAGTGCTGGTGGATGGTCTCCGTTTCCGCGACGCTTCCACCACGCAGGGGGATGCCTCCTCTTTTGTCTCAACCCTGAATCTCGTAGGCGCTGAACGTGTGGAGCTTTTGCGGGGCTCGGCCTCTTCTCTTTATGGGACCAACGCCGTGGGCGGCGCCATCAATGTCATCACCAGCGAAGGGGGTTCCCCGATGCGCGGGAACCTGTCTGTCGAGGGCGGAGGCCTGGGTTTCCTCCGGGGCCGCGGCGGCTTCGAAGGAGGCCTGCTCAAGAATCAGCTCCGTTATTCAGCCAACCTTCTCCATCTCAACGTCACGCGGGGCGTGGACGGCAACGACGCCAATCGAAGCACGGGCGGCCAGTTTTTTGCCCGTGCCGATCTCGGCTCCCGCACGAGCCTCAGCGGCAGGCTCTGGGCGTCGGATGATTTTGTTCAGCTCAACATCAGCCCGGGCACGACCGGCTTGCCGGCGGCGAACTTCCCCGCCGACGGCGTCATCCCGGCCCGCATTCTGCCTCCGGATCAGGTCCGGTTGCTGTTGGCGGGGGGGGCGCCGAATCTGGCCGGCATCACAGTGCTTCCAGGGCGCGATGACCCGGACAACCGCCGCTCGTCGCGCTTCTCTTCGACTGCGCTGATCCTGCGCCACTTGGCCGGCCCCCGGATGAACTTCCAGGCGAGCTACCAGCGCGTGCACACTTCCCGAGTTTTCGAAAACGGACCAGCCGGCATTGGAAGCCAGCCGGCAGCGGTCAACTACGGCAACTACGTGGGCGACATTGACACGGCGGATGGGCGAGTCAATGCAGTCCCACTGCAATGGTTGCAGTTTTCGGGCGGCTTTGAGTGGGAACAGGAGCGCTATTTCGACCGGCAGGACAATAATCTTGCGGGCACTCGCCGCGTGGCCACTCAGACGAGAATCACGCAAAGATCATCCGCGGTGTATTTTGCGTCGCAGGCCGCGCTCTTGAAGCGCCGTCTGCTCATCAATGCCTCCGGCAGAGGGCAGTTGTTCGAATTGGACCGGCCCCGTTTTCAATTGAGCGGAACGGCCAACAACTATGACCGCGTGGCCATCGATGCTCCTCCGAAAGCGCTGACAGGGGACCTGTCGCTGGCCTACCTGATCCCCAGCCTGAGAACGAAACTGCGGGTCCACGGCGGCAACAGCTATCGCGCTCCCTCGCTCTATGAGCGCTTCGGCGGCGGCTTCAGCGCCAATCCTGTGACAGGAGTAGTGCAGTTCACGCCCTATGGCGACCCGCTGCTTCTGCCCGACCGGTATAATTCGGTCGACGCAGGCGTCGATCAATACTTCTGGAATAGCCGGCTGCGGCTCTCGGCCACCTGGTACTACATCCGCGTCGTATCCATCACGGCCTTTGATTCCAGCGGCGCCATCCGTCCGGAAACGGATCCTTACCTGCGCACGATGGGCTATATCAACGGCAGCGGAGGCATCAGCCGCGGAGCGGAGTTTGGCTTCGAGGTCCGGCCGGCCCGCAGCTTCACTTTGACGGGGTCATACACTTACACCAACGCGAATCTCGATCGCGACATCACGGTGCGCGGCTTCTGGCGTGTTCTCCAGGTGCCCCGCCACTACGGCTCGGTGGTCGTCCTGAAACGCTGGGGCCGGCGGCTGGACACCAATCTGGATCTCTACCGGCAGGGCGAGCACTTCAATTCCTACTTCGCGGTAAACCGCTCTCGGGCGTTCCGCTTCCCCGGTTTCACGAAGGTAGATCTTACTGCAGGATTCCGAATCTGGGAATCCGAGAAGCGGTTCGCCCGGCTGTTCACGCGCATCGAGAATGCGCTCAACCGGACCTACTATCAGAATGCCTGGCAGGCGCCTGGCCTCTATGTGGTCGCGGGAATACAACTCGGCAATTGAACTGGCGATGCGCCGCCTGTTGCTGGTGTTTCTGTGCGCGGGGGCTGGCTTCGGCCAGCCCTCGCGGATTATCTCCACGTCCCCAGGCATCACCGAGATCCTGTTTGCCATCGGGGCCGGTGGAAGTGTCGTCGGCGTCACCAGCTACTGCGATTTCCCGGAGCAGGTCCGGCGACTGCCGAAAATCGGCTCCTACAGCAGGCCCGATCCGGAAAAAATCGCGGCGTTGAGGCCCGACCTGGTGATCCTGTACGGAAAGCGGGGCGACCTGGCCAACCGGCTCGCGGCCATGCGGCTCCCGTCGCTGGTTGTGGAAATGAACTCGCTCCACGAGGTGATGGAATCGATTGCGCGGATCGGCGCGGCCACAGGCCGCAGTGAAAACGCGCTCCGCCTTGTCGCACAAATACGCGCTCAACTGGAAGCGGCCCGCCAGTCGGCGCCGGCTCAGAGGCCGAAAACCTTGATCCTCGTCGCCCGTCAGCCAGGAACCCTCGGCGGACTGATCGCCGCCGGCCCCGCGTCCTGGCTGGGCGAGCTGGCCGAAGCCGCTGGCGCAGAAAATCTGATTCCGGCGGGAGGGCCCCGATATCCGCGCATCTCGCTGGAAATGGTGGTTTCATGGAATCCGGATCTGATTCTCGATGCTTCCGGCACGATGACGGCAGATGGCGATGAGGAGCGCCATCGCCAGGCGGCGCTCCGCCCATGGCTGGAGCGCGCCGATCTCAAAGCAGTGAGGGAAGGGAGAATCGTTGTTTTCTCGGACGAGCTGTTCGTGCGGCCCGGCCCTCGGGTGCCGCAGGCGTTGGCCAGGATCTCGGAAGCGATCCACAGAGGGAAGCGATGAGCCAGCCCCTGCTGCAAGCGCGCGGCGTGTGCTTTTCCTATGGTGCGAAAACAGCGTTGACCGACGTTCACGTCCGCGCGGGAGAGGGAGAGTTCATCGCAATTGTGGGCCGCAACGGAAGCGGGAAATCGACGCTGCTGAACTTGATGGCCGGTCTGCTGGAGCCGCGGTCGGGCGAAGTGCTGCTAGCGGGACGTCCTCTCGGCGCCATGCCGGCCCGCCGGCGTGCGGCCTGGATTTCTCATCTGCCGCAGACTGCACCCGGTGGCCTTGGGTTCACGGTAGAACAGGTTGTGTTGATGGGCCGCTACGCGAGCGCCGAGGGATGGTTTGAATCCGCATGCGACAGGCAGGCCTGCCTGGAAGCCATGGCAAGGCTTGGCCTCGATCCTCTCCGGGACCGCCGGATCTCGGCATTAAGCGGCGGGGAGCGGCAGCGCGCATTGCTCGCCTCCTGCCTGGCGCAAAGTGCTCGCGCGATGCTGCTGGACGAGCCAGCGGCCTCGCTGGACATCGATCACCAACTGGATCTGATGGAGCTGTTGCGCCAAGAGTGCGACCGCGGGCGGCTGGTGATCGTTGTCATGCACGATTTGAACCTCGCCCTGCGGTACTGTTCGCGGCTCCTCGTCGTCGAAGATGGAGGCATCGCGGCGGACCTTTCCGCCAAACAGGCCTGGGCGGATGCTTCCTGGCTCAACCGGCTGAGTGCGCGGTTGCAAATCAGCTTCGGTTGCGGAGGAAAGGCGTGGGTCTCGTATTGAGCCCCCGGCGGCAGCCGGAGAAGGCCGTGGCCGCGCTGGCGGCATTGTACGTGCTCGCCGCTCTGGCATTGCCGTGGTTCGGCTCCGCACCGGTCAATCCGATTCGGGCGCTGGCCGGATACGAGCCGGACCGGCTCATCTTTATGGAGTTGAGGATTCCAAGAACGCTGCTGGCTCTTCTTGTGGGAGGCTGCCTTGGAACTGCCGGCGCCGTGCTCCAGGCCCTGTTGCGCGAGTCTCTTGCAACGCCGTACACGCTCGGAATCGCTTCCGGCGCCTCCTTTGCCGTCGCGCTGGCCACTGCAGCCGGAGTCGACTATTGGGCCGGCCTGCCAGTGAGCTGGCTGGCAGCGCTTGCCGGGGCGGCCGCTGTGACGGCGCTGGTTGCGGGGCTGGGGCGCAGCGGCGGCCGCATGTCCTCGCTCCGCATGCTGCTAGCAGGGATCTCGCTGAACGCCGTCTTTTCTGCAGCAACGCTGGCTGTCATCGGCTCGGCTCGCGAGCATCGCTCCATCTCCGTGACGCAGTGGCTGATCGGTTCCATTGACGCCGTCCGACCGGCGGCGGTTGGAGCGCTGGCGGCCGTCGGCGGGGCAGGGCTCACGGTTCTGGTCAAACAGGCCCGAGATCTAAACCTGATCGCGATGGGGGAGGAATGGGCTGCTACCCGCGGCGCCAACCCCCGCCGCGTGCTTCTGACAGGCTTCATCATCGGGTCCGTCCTGACCGCTTCCGCCGTCTCACTGGCCGGTCCCATCGGTTTCGTGGGCCTGATTGTCCCGCATCTTGTGCGCGGCCTGCTGAGCGCCGATCACCGCATTCTTCTGCCATGCAGTTTTCTGGGCGGCGGGCTTCTGCTCGCGCTGGCCGATGCGCTGGCCCGCACGCTCACCGCGCCGGCTGAGCTGCCGACGGGCGCCGTCATGGCTTTCATCGGCGGCCCGTATCTGATCTGGATGATCTGGAGGCGATTTTGAGCTACACGAGCCCGTATCGCCAGAGGGTGGCGCGCAGCGACGGCCGCATGATTCAACTGGTCCAGAAGCGCGCCCACATCCTGTTCTGCCACTACGGCTGCTGTTGCGGGAGGGTGGACCGCGGCTTCCCTGCCGTTCCGGCCGAACTCTACAAGCAGGAATGGCTCCGGCGCAGGATGCGGAACGTCGTGCACCTGACGAAAGCCGGATGCCTCGGTCCCTGCCCGCTGGCCAATGTCGTCTGCCTACTCTTTGGCGGGCGTTCCTTCTGGTTCCACTCTTTTGCTGCGGAATGGCAGGTGAGATCGCTGTTCGATTACGTCGAGCAAATGCTCGCCGCCGACCGCGTGTTGCCGCCGCCTCCGGACCTTGCTCCCTTCCTGTTTCAGTATTACGACTGGGAAGCACGGCCGCATCCGGAACCGGAGCCAGCGGAGACCGGGCCTGCGGAATCACCCCTGATCGCCTTTTTCACGCATGCCGATACCGATCTTCTGGCGCTCGAGCGCGCCCGCAGCCTGCTGCCGCCGGGCCTGGAAGTCCATGGGTTTTCGCTCGGAGCCATCCGTGAGGACCGCGTCATGGAATCGCTGCTGGCGGGGCCGGCAGGGCGCGCCGCCGCAATCGTTGCCCGGCTCCACGGGGCGCCCGAGCGCATTCCCGGCTGGGATCGACTGCAGGAACAGGCGCGCCGCGGGCGCTGTCATTTGCTTTTGCTGAGCGGTCCGGGCGATCCCGACGCACGGCTGGAACGCGATTCTACCGTGCCGGCAGCCCTGTTGCACAGGCTCTCCGCCTATCTTCTGGCCGGCGGACCTGGGAACGTGGCAGAGGCGTTCAAGCTTTGCTCGGATGAACTGCTCGGCACGGCATTTGGAGCGCTGCCCCCCGTCGCCACGCCCGACACGGGCATCTATTTGCCGGATGTCGAAAACCCCACGCTTGAGGACTGGCTGCAGAGGACCACTCCAGGGCGCCCGGCTGCCGCCGTGCTCTTCTACCGCGCACACCTGCTCAGCGGGAACACTTTCTTCATCGACGCCCTCTCGGAGGCGCTCGAGCTGGAAGGTTTTACGCCGCTTTGCATCTACACGTCAAGCTTGACGGGACCGCGGGAAACACTGCCCCCGGCGCTTGAGCTTCTCGCCGGCCGCGCGGAGATCATCATTTCCACGCTGGCTTTCGCTCACAACCGCGGCGCCGTGCATCGGCCAGACCTCCCATCTGTGTTCGAAGAACTGGGAGCGCCCGTGCTGCAGGCGATTCCGGCCAGCATGCCGGAATCGATCTGGTCTCTCTCCAAAACAGGCCTCTCGCCGCTGGAAACCGCCATCCACGTGGCGCTGCCGGAGCTTGACGGCCGCATCACGACCGTGCCGATTTCTTTCAAGGAGCGGTCCCCCGAGATCCCGGCGCCGATTTATCAGCCTGTCGAGGACCGTTGCTCGCAGGTTGCCTCCCTGGCGGCAGCCATGGTCCGGCTGCGAACGCTGCCCGCCGACCAGAAGCGCATTGCGATCATCCTCAATTGCTCGTCGGCACGGACCGTCAAGGCTGGCGAGGCGGTCGGTCTGGACACTCCCGCGAGCCTTGCTGTCATTCTCGCCGCACTGCGCAGCCGCGGGTATCAGGTCGAGCCGTGGCCGGAAGATCCCGTGGAACTGATGCACTTCGTATTGGCGCGGGGCTCATATGACGCGACCCATCCGCTCGACGAGCTGACTCCGTTCCGCCTGGCGGGAGCCGCCTACCAGAACTGGTACTGCAAACTGCCCGAAAACGTGAGACAGCGGATTGAAAAACAATGGGGTCCGCCGCTTGAGGAGCCCAATTGCCCCTACCGCTGCGGCGGCAGCTACTTGTTCTCGGCAGTTCAGTTGGGCAACGTGCTCGTGGCATTGCAACCACCGCGCGGCTACAATCTCGATCCCGACGCCATTTACCACACGCCGGATCTGCCGCCAACGCATCATTACTTGGCGTTCTACCGCTGGTTGGAAGCTCCCCCAGAACAGGGCGGGTTCGGCGCCTGCGCCGCCATTCAGCTCGGCAAGCACGGAACCCTGGAATGGCTTCCCGGCAAGGGGGTCGGACTCTCTTCGCGATGCTTTCCGGAGCTGGCGCTCGGTTCGCTGCCGCTTTTCTACCCATTCATCATCAATGACCCGGGCGAGGGTTGCCAGGCCAAGCGCCGCGCGCACGCCGTCATTGTGGACCACATGACCCCGCCGATGACACGGGCGGAGACCTACGGCCCGCTGGCGGAACTGAATCAGCTCGTCAACGAATACTATGCGCTGGAGGCAATCGATCCGGCCAAGCTTCCGGCCATCCAGAAAAGGATCTGGGAGTTGATCCGTCAAACGGAACTCGATCAGGATCTGGACCTTCGGGCCCGCCTCCGGCAGGATCACGGCGACCACAAGCATGAATGGGACGAGCAGTTGACCGAAGATGGAGTGCCCGCCACGCTGGCGGGCATGAGCGGCATGGAAGTTTCGCATCTGATCCAGGACCTGGACGGCTATCTCTGCGAGCTGGGCCTGGCCCAGATCCGCGACGGGCTGCACATTCTCGGTCAGATGCCTCCGCTGCCCGAGATGCTGCTTTCGCTGACCCGTCTGCCGAACGGGCCGGTTCCCAGCCTGCCCGGCTCGCTGCTCCGCATGCATGGCTACGACTACGCTGAGCTGGGCCGCCAGCCGGGCACGCGGCTGCCTGCGCAAGTTTCTCTCTTCGGCCGTCGGTGCTTCAGCCACGCCGACCTGTTGGAGGCGGCGGAACAAAAATCGGTGGAATTGTTGGAAGCGCTTGAACGCGAGGGTTTCTCGCCGTCCGCCATTCCGCGGATTTTAGAGCAACTGCCCTGCGGCGGAAGCGATTCCTTGCAACAGGCGATGCGTCGTGTCTGCGACCAGATCGCGCCTTCGCTGGAGAAATGCACGGACGAAGTCGAGCATCTTCTCCTGGGCCTGGATGGAGGCTTCGTTCCGCCGGGCCCGTCCGGAGCCCCGACGCGCGGAGCCGCTTGGCTTCTGCCAACGGGCCGGAATTTCTACGCCGTGGATCCGCGCAATCTGCCCTCCCCAGTCGCCTGGGAGGTGGGCAAGCAACTCGCTGCCCAGGTCGCCGATCGCTACAGGAATGAAGAGGGCCAGTGGCCCGAAACCGTGGCGATCACGCTCTGGGGCACCTCCCAAATGCGCACCCAGGGCGATGATGCCGCCCAGGTGCTGGCTCTGCTGGGCATCCGGCCGGTCTGGCATCCCGTTTCCCGCTCCATCGAGCGTCTGGAGCCGGTTCCGTTGGATGAGCTCGGCCGCCCGCGCATTGACGTGGTCATGCGCATCTCCGGCTTCTTTCGCGACGCTTTTCCCCATCTCGTTGCGCTTCTCGACGAAGCCGTGGAGCTGGCCATGTCGCTCGAAGAGCCTCCCGAAGCCAACTTCCCCCGTAAACACAGGCTCGAGTTTCTGGACCAATGCCGGGACCTGCCGGCCGAAGAGGCCGAACGCCAAGCTAGAGCGCGCATCTTCGGCTCGAAGCCGGGCTCCTACGGCTGCGGCCTGCTCTCTGCCATCGAGACGGGGAACTGGTCAGACGCCGCTGACCTGGCCGAGATCTACATCCAGTGGGGAGGATACGCTTACGGACGGGACATGGAGGGCGTTGAGGCCCGCGAGCTCCTTGAACAGCGCCTGGGCACGGTGCAGGTGGCATTGCACAATCAGGACAACCGGGAGCATGACATCTTTGATTCGGACGACTATTTCCAGTTCCACGGCGGACTGGTGGCATCCATCCGCTCGCTGACCGGCAAAAAGCCGAAAGCCTGGTTTGGGGACACATCCCGGCCGGAGGCGGTTCGCGTGCGTGATCTTCGCGAAGAGGTTTTGCGGGTGTACCGGACACGGGTTGTCAACCCGAAATGGCTCGCTGCCATGCAGCGTCATGGATTCAAAGGCGCTCAGGAATTGGCCGCGACGGTCGACTACATTTTCGGATTCGACGCCACTGCCGAAATCATTCCCGACTTTGTCTGGACCGGCTTGGCCCAGCGTTACGCCCTGGATGAAGGCATGCAGGCGTTCCTTCTGCATTCCAATCCGTGGGCGCTCGAATCGATTGTCAGGCGGCTGCAAGAGGCTGCCGAGCGGGGACTGTGGCAGACGCCGGATCCCTCGCTTCTGGAGGCGCTGCAAGATGCAGCCCGGCAGGCTGAAACGGCGGTGGAGGCTGCCAGCGAAACCGGGGGGCGCGCATGAGCCAATCCGTTTATCCTTTTCCCGCTTTGGTCGGAATGGAGCCGCTCAAGCTGGCTCTTCTGTTGGCAGCCGTCGATTGGCGGCTCGGCGTGCTGATATTTGGCGAGAAGGGCTCAGGAAAGTCGACCGCTGCGCGTGCGCTCGCGCAATTGCTGCCCGGCAAGGCGCCGTTCGTTGAAGTGCCGGTCGGAGTGACCGAAGAGCGCCTGCTCGGAGGAATTGACTTGGAAGCCGCCTTCTCGGGTCAGGCGCGCCTGAAGCCGGGCCTTGTGCAGAGCGCGCACGGGGGCGTCCTGTTCATTGACGAAGTCAACCTGCTGCCAGCCCCGATGACCGACGCTCTGCTCGACGTCCTTGCCACTGGCGCTTACCGGCTGGAGAGGGACGGCTTCTCGATGCTCACGGAGGCGCAGTTCGTCCTTCTGGGGACGATGAACCCTGAAGAAGGCACCCTTAGGCCTCAGTTGCTGGATCGCTTTGCTCTGTCCGCCGAAGTGCACGCGCCGGTTGATCCGGAATTGCGTATGCAAATCGTCAAAATGCGGGAGGAGTTTGATGGAAGCCCCACGGTTTTCTGCGGCCGATTCGCTCCCAGTGAAGCGGCCCTTCGTCAAAAAGTTCAGAGCTCACGCGGGCGGCTTGGGAACATCCGGGTGCCGGAAGCCGTAGCGCGCCATATCGCCGCAACGGCTGCCGCTAATGGCGTTCTCTCTCTTCGCGCCGACCTGGCCATGCATCGGGCTGCCCGAGCTCTGGCGGCGCTGGAGCAGCGGGAAGAGGCTACGCCTGAGGACGTTGAGCGCGTGGCGCCGTTGATCCTGTTGCATCGGCAGCGCATCGCCGCCTCACGCCAAAGACCGTCTCCTCCACCGCCTGCCCTCCCGCGTGGCGATGAGGGGCGCGGCGGCTCCAATCCGGAGGAACGCGTGTTCCTGCCAGACCCTGTTGCCGCACCGCAGGTGCGCGCCCCGGGCGGCGGAGATGGCAGGGCGAGCCGGGATGCCGGCGGCTCGGCGGCTGCCTCTGGCGCGGCACCATCGGCTGCACTTCCTACAGGCCCCATGGACATCTTTGCCAGCATCCGCAAGGCCACGGCCGCAACGGCAAGTCCGCGGCTGGACGCAGACCACCTGGTCGTGCGCAGCAGGCTGCGTCCTGAGGCCCGCTGTTTTCTGTTTGTTCTCGACTGCAGCGGCTCTCTCGCGGCCCGCCGCAGAATCAGCGCCGCCAAGGGGCTCGCCATCGGCCTGCTGCAACAATCCTCGCAGCAGGGTTGCGAGGTCAGCGTGATCACGTTTCGGGGCGGAGAAGCCCGGATTTTGCTGCCCCCATGCAGGGATGCCGAACTCGCGCGCCAGCATCTGGAATATGTGCCGTGCGGCGGGCGCACGCCGCTTGCACATGCACTCCACCTGGCCAGCTCATATCCGCAGGACGGGCTGTGCCTGATTCTGTTCACCGACGGGCAGGCGAACGTCGCGCTGCATGGCGCAGATCCTTGGCAGGAGGCTCTCCAGGAAGCCTCGAAACTCGAATGCCCAGCGCTCATTATCGACTGCTCTTCCGAAGGCGAACCCCGGCTGGCTGAACTTGCCGAAGCCTTGCGGGGGACCATGATCCGACTGGAGGACTGCTCCACGGAAAAGCTTCTTCATTTACCCGGGCATCGAAGCGCAGGAGCCCGCCGTCCATGAAACGCCTTTCGGCGGCATCCGCGGCACGATTTGTTCGCCCCCCTGCGGGGAGCATCTTCGTCGGCGGTACTGCCTCTCACGTCGGGAAAAGCTGGTTCTGCACCGCCATCTGCGCATGGCTGAGGCGCCACGGGTTCCGTGTAGCGCCATTCAAGGCGCAGAATATGTCGAACAATTCTTACCCAAGCATCGATGGCGGGGAAATCGGCCGGGCGCAGGTCGTTCAGGCATGGGCGTGCGGCCTGGAGCCGGAAACGGCGATGAATCCGATCCTGCTGAAACCCTCTGGCGAATCCTTGTGCCAGGTTGTCGTGCGGGGGAAAGTCTGGAAGACGGTCAGGGCTCGCGAGTATTACCAATACCACGACATCCTGCTCGAAGAGGTCCTGCGCGCCTGGGCAGAGCTGGCCACCCGGTTCGACTTCATCGTCATAGAGGGTGCAGGCAGTGTGGCAGAAGTCAACCTTACGCGGTACGACCTTGTGAACTTCGGATTCGCGCGCCGGGTTGGGGCTCCCACCCTGATCGTGGCGGACATCGAACGCGGCGGAGTTTTCGCTTCGATCCTCGGCACCCTCCACTTGCTCGAGCCGCCAGACAGAGCCATGGTCCGCTCCATCGCAATCAATCGGTTCCGCGGCGATCCGTCTCTGTTCGAGGAGGGCAGAGCGTTCCTGGAACAGGCCACCGGACTGCCCTGCCTGGGGGTCTTCCCGTATGACAGCTCCATTCGGCTGGAAGCCGAAGACAGCCTGTCTGTTCCGCCTCCCTCCGGTTCAGTGCCGCCGGAGGCTCGCTGCGCGATCGTTAGGCTCCCGCGGATCTCTAACTCGACAGACTTCGAACTGATCAGCGAAGCAGTGTGGATCGACAGACCTGTAGACCACCAATTTGACATCGTGATCCTACCTGGCTCGAAAAGCACAATAGCCGACCTCGTCTGGCTTCGTGAGCAAGATCTGGATCGATGGATTCTGGCCCAGTATGCCGCCGGCGCTCGCGTTATCGGAGTTTGTGGCGGGTTCCAGATGCTCGGCGAGAGAATCGAGGATCCTCATGGCTTGGACGGTCGTCCTGCATGCGTGCACGGGTTGGCGCTGGTTCCGGCTGTGACCGTTATGAATCCGGAGAAACAGGTTTGCCGCAGGTCTGCAATTACGATCGAGGGCGTCAGGGTGGAGGGTTACGAGATACACATGGGCCAGACAATTCTCTTAGAACAACTGCCTCCTCTGTTCACGCTGGAGGACGGGCGAACCGAGGGCGTGCGTTTAGAACGGCTCATAGGCACGTATCTGCATGGCGCTCTGCGCTGCCCGGAGTTTCTCACCCGCGTTACCGGGCTCCAGCCCAGTTCGGACCCGCCATTTGAGCGGATAGCGGAGAGTCTTGCCTCATGGTTTGATCGCCATGCCCCTTTGTTCCGGGATCTGTACCTGCAAGACGCAATCCAAGCCTCCTGCCACGATTGACTGCGCGTCGGCGGAAGCAGTCTCGGTGTTCGCTCGAGGTTACATCTCGGATTCCTGTCGTCCCAACGATCTTCAACGCCGTGTGATGTCACCATTTTGAAAGCATGCAGGGGGCGTCGGGTTTGAATCGCAGATGAAAAGGTGAATCGTGTGTCTCACCCGGACCCAGCGCGATGGATTGAACCCAGCAGATCACCATCCCTCTTCGAGATGCCCGTGCTGTGCGCGTGAACTCTGTTGCCGGCGAGCCAAAAGCAGCGAGTCGGTGTACCTTTGACTGTCGAAACGGTCCGCAGTTGCGGGTGAGAGCCGTACCGATGCCCGTTCCGGTACGTCTTCTGCCAGAAGGCTTTTGACAATATCTCGTACTTACCCCCGCAGACTAGAGAAGTCGCTGGACGTCCGAGGTGCTGGATCTGCGGTCTCTCAGATTGGTTGCGTGAGTTCATGGATCGTCGCGATGCACTGCGCCCAATTTTTTCGGGACAGATTTTGGGACGATCGTCATGCAGCAGCCTCGAGGGCAGGCAGGACCAGATGATGCCGCGGCTATTGTGACCTGCTCCCCGCAAGCTCTAGCAGGTAAAACTAGAAAAGCTCCGAGAAGGAAAAGAGCAGGCAGGGATGAAGAAAAGCTGGTACACGGAAGAGCAGGTGATAGGCGCCGTCAAGCAGATGGAGGCGGGGCGGAAGGCGAAGGAATTGGCGCGTGAGCTTGGAGTCAGCGAGGCCACCCTATACGCCTGGAAGCCGAAGCACGGTGGGCTGGAAGTGAACGAAGCCCGGCGATTGCGCGATCTGAAATAGGAAAACGCCCGATTGAAGCAGCTGGTCGCCGATTTGTCGTTGGACAAGGATGCGCTGCAGACGGTGATCCGAAAAAACGGATGGAGCTTGTAGAGCGACGGCGCGATGTGGCGCTCGTGATGGCCAAGCATGGGCTGAGCGAGCGCCGTGTCTTCAAGCTCTTGGAACTGAATCGCACCTCCTGCCGCTACGAACCCCGGCCAGACGGCAATGCCGGGCTGCGCCAAGCCATGATTGAGTCGGCTCGGCAGAAGCCACACTACGGCTACCGGCGGCTGGGCGCGCTGCTGGCGCGCCGCGGCTGGTTGGCGAATCCGAAGCGGGTCTACCGGCTGTACCGTCAGGGGCACCTGGCTGTGCGGCGGCTGAAACGCAAGCGGGTCCAGCGAATCGCGCCGCCGCTGGCGATGCTCACGACGCCGAACCCGGAATGGCCGATCGACTTCTTCTCGGACTCGCTCATCGACGGGCAGGAGCTTCCGGGCGCTGACGATCGTGGACAGTTGCACGCGCGAGTGCCCGGCCATCGAGGGAGATAGTTGTCTTGGATCACAACGCGTGACGAGGGTGCTGGGCCGGGTGATCGCCGAGCGTGGCAAGCCGCTGGTCATCCGGTGCGACAACGGGCCGGAGTTTACGTCGCGCCACTTCTTGGTCTGGTGTGAGGAGCGGCAGATCCGGCTGGTATTCATCGAGCCGGGCCGGCCGATGCAGAACGGCCACGGGGAGAGCTTCCACGGGCGGTTCCGGGACGAGTGCCTCAATGCGAACTGGTTTCTGACGCTGGCCGACGCGAAGGGGAAGATAGAATCCTGGAGGAAGGAATCCAACAGCGAGAGACCGCATAGTTCGCTGGGCTATCTGTCGCCGGAAGAGTTTGCCGCACGGCAGATGCCGCGCGGCGATTCTACAGGGCTGATGTGGGGCCAAGGGGATTCAAACGCCATCCCCTTGCCCCACACCCCCATCCCCGCTGCCCGCGAGGGCAGCTTGACGAGGTAAGATGCCGGAGGCTCCTCTCGTTACGACTGGTAGAAGAAACGGGGGCAGGTCAATTGCAAGTGGAGCCGTTCGATGAGCCACTGCTGGTTGTAGAGCCGACGGAATTCTTCGAGCGCTCCCGCCAGTTCCTCAAGCGTGTCAAAGTGGCGCACCCAGAGGAACTGCTCCTCGAGGGTGAGGAAGAAGCTTTCAATGCATCCGTGGCCTTCGGGTCCGCGCACGAAGACGGGGGAAGACTCCAAGCCGAGAAAGCGGATCTCGCGCTAAAAGTCGTCGATCATGAATTGGGAGCCGTGGTCATGAGGAAGCTTCACGCCGAGAGCGAGGCCCTCGGAGAAGCCGCCGAACTGTTCGCGCACCGCCTGGCGCACCGGTTCCAGCGCCTCGAACCGCGTGCCCCGTCTGGCCACATGGATGCCGAGGCAGTAGGCCGAGGGATGGTCGATCCTGGCAAAGAGGGCCACCTGTTTGTACCGCAGCGTGAAGGCCGCTGTGGGATCGATGCCCCACATCGGGTTGGGCCGCTCGGCGACGATGGTTCCTTCATGCCGCTTTACTGCTCGCAGCAAGCGTCTCTGCCGGGACGCTTTCGGCACGACGCTGAAACACCGGATCATGTTGATCTGGCAGTCGGTATTCGGCACCTTGATTCCGCGAGCGGGCAATGCTGCTGAGAGATGTAGAAGGGAGGCGGGACGTGATGGAAAAGCATGTCGCCCCACGAGTCCTTGCAGCTGATGGCGGGCCCGAAGCGGCTGCTGCGGATGGCCACGGTGCAAGCTTTGCTGATAACCCGTGCTGAAGGCTGACGGCGGGCTGGCATAGGCATAGCGTTTCCACGCCGCGTGCCGAAGTCTGCTTGATGATCTCTGGCGCGTTTGCAGTATGGCGGGCCGACTGCTGCCAGGCAACATCAGCAAGCCTGAGCTGGGCAGTGGGAGGCAGCGGCTGACTGCGTTGTCTGCGCCGGGATGCCGAAGTGCCTTGTGGCGGCAGGGTGACTGACGGATTGAGCCTGCGTCGGGGGGTGAAGGGGCACCGGAACTGTCTCCCTCGGAGTCTCCCTTGCCAGCCCAATCTATCCCTGTAAGTGATTGAATTAAAATGGCAGGACCGGCAGGACTCGAACCTGCGACCCTCTGCTTAGAAGGCAGATGCTCTATCCAACTGAGCTACGGTCCCGCAAAGGAAGAGGCCAGCTCTGTTCCCATCATACAATCGCTTCCGCGCGGGGAAGGCGCGGAGCCGCGGGGCAGGGCAGGGCCTGCGGCAGGGAGCGAGCCGCGGCCACCGGGAGGAGACGGGCGGCAGGCGCATCCGGCGAGGCAACAGCGATCAGGCAGGACCGGAGCGGGAGGGGGTGGCGCCGCCGGCGCCGAGGGAAGAATTGGGGATGGGCGGACCGGACGGCGCGCGGGGCGCTGCCGCCCGGTCCGGCGGCCAGGCGACGAAGAAAGGATCAGAGGGAGACGCTGGCCCCCAACAGGCGGATGAACTGGGCGAGCCATGCCGGATGGGCCGGCCATGCGGGCGCGGTGACGAGGTTGCCGTCCGTCACCGCCTCCGTCATGGGAACCTCCACATAAGCGCCGCCGGAGGCGGTCACCTCCGGGCCGACCGCGGGGTAGGCGGTGAGCCGGCGGCCCTTCAGGACGCCGGCGGCGGCCAGCAGTTGCGCCCCGTGGCAGATGGCGGCGACGGGCTTGTTCGCATCGAAGAAGTGGCGGACGATGTCGAGCACGCGCGCATTGAGGCGGAGATATTCGGGCGCGCGTCCGCCGGGGATCAGCAACGCGTCGTACTCCGAGGGCAGGATCACGTCGAAGCCCTGGTTGAGGGTGAAATCGTGGCCGCGCTTTTCCGAATACGTCTGGTCGCCTTCAAAGTCATGCACCGCCGTGCGGACTTTCTCGCCGAGCTTTTTCCCCGGACAGACGGCGTGCACGGTGTAACCCAGCATTTGCAGGGCCTGGAAGGGAACCATTGCCTCGTAATCTTCGACGTAATCGCCGACGAGCATCAGGATTTTTTTCGCCATGACGCGCTCCTTTCCGTCCCATAATCTACGCGAAAACAGCGGCAAGCGCCAGCGCCTGGCGGCGCGGCCCACGCGCACAGAGCTCCATCAGGCCGTGTCCACGGAACCTCCATCGCCGCCTCGGCGCGGCGCGCCCTATTCGCCCATCAGCCGGGTGAAGGACAGCACGGCCAGCTTCCAGGCGTTGCCCTGGCGCACGGAGACTTCGGTCACCATGAACGGGTTGACCCCCTCGTTGCCGCCCACGACCGCGGTGAGCCGGATGCGGTTCAGGACGATGCCCGTGCGGCCGAGGATGCGGGCGGCCGCTTCCTGGAGGTCGGCCTGACGGTACTGGATGCCCCCGCCGCGGATGACGCCGGGCTCCTGGCTGCGGGTCATCGCGGCTCCCACGTGGACGAAGAAGGCCTCCTCGTGGAACAGCGACTCGAGCGCGTCCATCCGGCGTTCTGCCATCCAGAGCCACCTGTCGCGGGAGAGGCGGAGGAGCTCCTGTCCGGCTTCGGCGGGCGTCCCCGCCGGCAGCCACTTCCTCTCCTGCGCGGAGGCTCCGTCCTGCGCGGCGAAAGCTGCCAGAATCAGGCCGATCCAAACTCTTTTCATGCGGAATTTCTCCCGCCATGATTCCGGATTGTTTTCTTTTCTGCGAAAATCTGGCGTGGAATTCGTCTTCGCAGCAAAGCCTTTCAGGCCGGCTTTTTCCAGTATTCGAGCGCCGGGCCGGTGGCGACGCCGAGGCCGCGGGTGGCGCGCTGGCGGACGCCGGCGAGCTCTTCGGGGGTCATGCGGCGGAGGTTCTGCACGGTCCGGATGTTGTCCAGCATCTGGCCCTCGGTGCCTGCCCCGCAGATGGCGACATGGACGCCCGGCAGGCTGAGCACATAGCGGAGGCATTCGACCGGATTCAGCGCGCGGAGCAGGTTCGCCTTGCCGAAGACCTTGATGGCCTGGACGGCGACGCCCTGCTGGACCGCCACGGGAAGAGCGATCTGCTCGAAGCTGAGCCAGGCGTGGTCGGCGGCGTGCAGCGGCATCATGACCGAATCCCAGCCGCCGTAGGCCTTCAGGAGCGCGGCGTGGGCGGCGGGGTCGAAGTGGCCGGTGAAGCCGATGAGGCGGCACTTGCCTTCCTTCTTTGCGGCTTCCAGCGCCTCGAGCGCGCCGCCGGGGGCGAGGATGCGCCCGATGTCGTTCTGGTCGCGCACGTCGTGGATCTGCCAGAGATCGAGGTAGTCGGTCTTCAGCAGCCGCAGCGAGGTTTCGAGGTCTCTGCGCGCCTCGGCGGCGGTGCGCGCCATGGTCTTGCTGGTGAGGAAGACGTTCCTGCGGACTCCTTCCAGCCCGATGCCGTAGGCCTCCTCGGCGCGCCCGCCCCAATAGGAGCGGGCGCAATCGAAGAAGCGCACGCCGAGCTCGTACATTCTGCGGACGTGCGCCGCGGCGGTGGCGACATCGGGGTGCAGATCCATGCGCGCTCCGCCCTGGGCGATGGGCTGGACGCGGACGCCCGATTTTCCGAACTCGACCAGGGGGATGGCGGCAGGCTCCGGCGTCAGCGCGTCCGCTGTTGCCGTGGCGTGGGCTGCTGCCAACGCTCCGTAGAGGAAACTTCTGCGCTCCATCTGGACCTCCGCGGGCAGCGCCTTTTCCGCGGTCCGCCAGGAGGAGGGCGCGGCGCTGCCTCTGTCCTTCACACTACGGCCAGTGCAGCCGGGGGTGGTCGCCAGATCCTGCCGGGTTCATGCCTGATTCTGCCGATCTGTGGCGTGAAAGGACATGTTTCCCGCGACGGAAGATTATGCTGGAAGCGGGAGAACGGAGATGAAGGACGCCGGGTCTGTCCGCGGCACGAGGATCGAACCGCTGCGCCGGGAGCTGGCGCGCCAGATTGCCTTTTTCGCCAGCGGCGGGGAGAGAGTGACAACCGCCGTGCCGGGCCTTCTGCTGGTGCGCCGCACGCAGCCGACGGCGCCGACGCCCGCCTGCTACGAGCCGAGCCTGGCGCTGGTGGCGCAGGGGCGCAAGGAGCTGGAGCTCCCCGGCAGAAGGCTCTACTACGATGAATCGCACTTCCTGATCACTTCGCTCGACATGCCCGTGCTGAGCCGGGTGGTGGAGGCAAGCCCCGAGAGGCCGTACCTGTGCATGCTGCTGCGGCTGGAGATTCCGGTAGTTCGGGAGCTGCTGGCGCAGGGCGAGATCCCCGCGCCCGCCGCCGCGCCGGATGCCGATGCGATGGCCGTGGGGGAGGCGACGGAGGAGCTGCTGGATGCCTGCTGCCGCCTGTTGCGGCTGCTGGAGAAGCCGGCCGAGATTCCGTTCCTCGCCGGGCTGCTGCAACGAGAGATCCTTTACCGCATCCTCCAGACGCCCGCCGGAGCGCGGCTGCGCGAGATTGCGACGATGGGCACGTACGGACAGCGGATCGGGCGGGTGATCGAATGGCTGCGGCGCAATTACGAGAAGCCGGTTCGCGTGGAAGAACTGGCCCGCATGGCGGCGATGGGCGTTTCCACCTTCCATCACCATTTCCGCGAGCTCACGGCGATGAGCCCGCTGCAATACGTCAAGCAGCTCCGGCTTCAGGCGGCGCGGCAGAAGATGCTGTCGGAAGGACTGGATGCGTCGAGCGCCGCGTATGCGGTGGGCTATCAGAGCGCGAGCCAATTCAGCCGCGAGTACAAGCGCTACTTCGGTGTTCCGCCCTCGCTGCACCTGCGGAGCGTGCGGCGAGCGGCCGTTTCCGGGCGGCGCGGGCTGGCGGTAGCGCGCTGAGACGTCCGCGGTTCAGCCGGCGCGCCGCACAGGCGCGGCCGCGCGGTGGAAGGCGAGGAACTGCTCCGCGCCTTCCCTGCCGAGGTAGCGGTCCAGAAGGGGGCGGTCCGTTTCGAGCAGGTCGACGACGATGAGGGCGTCGAGCGCGTTGGAGAAGTGGGGATCGACATTGAAGGCGAGCACGCGCCCGCCGAGCCGCAGATACTGACGGAGAAGCACGGGCATTCCTTTGCCGTCGGGTTCCAGCGCGGCGATCAGCTCGGAGATCTGCTCGGGATGGAGGAGGCGGAGCCGGCGCCACTCGTTGCGGATGGCGCGCGCTTCGCGGTGGCGCAGCGGGCGGCGGGGCTTGACGAGCGGAGCCAATTCGGGATGGCGGGCGGTTTCGAGCATCGCCGTGGACAGCAGGAGGCGGGAGACATCCTGGTAGGAGGCGCTGATGCTGACGGGGCCGAACAGGCGCCGGCATTCGGGGCGGCGGCGGATCCACACGCCGATGGCCTGCCAGAGCAGCAGCAGCGGCATATAGAGCTTCTGATAGCAGGGCGCGATGAAGGAGCGGCCGAGTTCGGCGGCGGGGCCGAGCCGGCGGAAGAAGTCCGGATGGAAGCGGAACAGGGTGGAGGTGTACAGCCCCTGCGGGCCGAGGCGCGGGAGGACGTCGGCGGTGGCGCAGATGCGGTAGCCGCCGGCGGGGGCGCGGTCAGCGAGATTCCAGAGGACGAGCTGGTCGTAGTGGGGATCGAAGGCGTCGATGTCGAGGTCGCTGCCGGTGCCTTCGCCGGCTTCGCGGAAGGCGGCTTCGCGGAGGCGGCCGATGATCTCCATGAGGGCGGGGTCTTCGGCTCCGCGGAAGCGGGTGACGGCCCAATCACGGGTTTCGACGAGGCAGTCCTGCGCGAGCGCGCGGTCGAGGGCATCCGGCGGCGTGCAGACCGCCGGAGCGGCCGGGGCCGGGCAGGGAGGAGCGGGGGCGGGGCGCAAAGAACATTTTCCGAGCAGAATGTTGCGGGCCTGGAGGTGTGCGGCCATGCTGCGGTCGTCGAGGGCCGCGAGCCGGGAGAAAGGGACCGGCATGCCCACCCGGACCTCGACGCGGGCGCCGCGCTTGTTGAGCAGCTCGGCCGGGAGCCGCAGCGTCTTCAGCCGCGGATGCACGGCTCCGAGCAGGTGGAAGGCGGGGCTGTTGGAGGCGCGGATGTAGAGAGGCAGGGCATCGGCGCGGCCGAGGCGGATGAGGCGCGCCACCGACGGGCTCCACTCCGGGTCGGCGACGCCCCAGTGTTTCCAGTCCAGGCGCGAGACTTCGCCCGCAGGGAAGACGACGAGGCAGCCGCCGCGGCGCAGCCAGCCGACAGCGCGCCGCAGGGGAATCCGGTTGGCGGCGGCCGACTCTCTGCGGCCGTAGGGATCCACGCGGATGAGGTAAGGCTCGAGGGCCTCGTGAACGGGCAGCAGGTGGTTGATCAGAATGCGGACGTCGGCGCGGCGCCGCAGGCAGAGGGCGGCAGCCACGGCTCCATCCAGAAGGCCGGTGGGATGGTTGGCGGCGACGACGAGCGCTCCCGTGTCCGGAATCCTCTCGCACTCCGATCCTGCAGCGTCGAGGACGACGCCGAGCGCCTCGAGAAAGCTCTCAAACAGGTTGCCGCGGCTGGATTGGGCCGCGTGATCCATGAGCCTGGAAAGATCCCGGAACAGGATTCTTTCGGCCAGCGCGCGGGTGCGCCGCCGGTTGTTCTCATGAAATTGACGGAGCGGGGCGAGCGGCGGAGGCAGATTTCGGAGGATCTGGGCCGGATTCACGCGCCCAGTATCTGCCGCGGATTTCACAGCAGCGTGAAGGCTGCGTTGCCGTTTCCTGACAGCCGCCGCGGGGTATGCTGGCAGAGACGGAACGGAACGAGCGAGGAGGCAGGGATGGAGATTGTTCATGAATTCACGATTTCGATGAAGCAGCTCGAGAATTTCGAGTTCGAGGTGCGCTTCGACAAGGAGCAATACGCGCCGCTGCGCATGGACGAGCCCGAGCCGCTGGGCCGGGACGCGGCTCCGAACGCGTCGCGCCTGCTGGCGGCGGCGGTCGGCAACTGCCTGACGGCGAGCCTGCTGTTCTGCCTGCGGAAGGCGCGCGTGGAGACGGGGGCGATGGAGACGCGCGTGCGTGTAAAGCTGGGCCGCAACGAGCGCGGACGGCTGCGGATTGCGGGCGTCGAGGTGGAGATCGATCCGCATTTCGCGCCGGGCGAGCGTGAGAAGGCGGGGCGGTGCCTGGAGCTGTTTGAGGATTTCTGCGTGGTGACGCAGAGCGTGCGCGAGGGGATCCCGGTGGAGGTGCGTGTGAGGGAGTGAGGGCGGCGGCAGGCGCCGGGCTAGGGCTGCCTGCGGCGCGGCGCGAATTCGCGGATGGTGTTGAACAGCGCGCCGACGCCGAGCTGGATGCCGACTCCGCGGAAAGCCTCATCGCGGGTGCGGTAGCCGGCGGGCATCCATGCGTTGCCGATGAATTCGGCGGCGAAGGCGGCTCCGATGCGGGGCGTGTTGAGGACGGTGCGGCCGTTGCGGTCGAGCGTGAGGAAGTTCCACAGCATGGCATGGCCGAAGCGGCGCATGACGCCGCTGCATCCGCAGCGGACGTAGCGGACCTCGTAGCCGAGGGCGGCGGCGGAGGCGTGGCTGAGGGAGTCCTGGAGGGCGAAGCGCGCGAAGCGGTTGGCGAAGCGGCGCGAGTAGCCGTCCATGCCCTGGGGCCAGACTTCGGGACGGTCGTTCATGTGGTCGCCGAGGGCCGGGCCGGCGGCGCGGAAGAAGGTGCCCGGCGAGGCGTAGGTCGAGCGCCAATAGATGTTCCACCGCTCGGCAGCCGTGGGCGGCCGGTACCCTTCGCGCTCCACGGTGCGGAAGTAGCGCCCCCAGTCCTTCGCGGCAGATTCTTTCGGCTCCGGCTGTGGCTGTGGCTCCTGGCCGGCAGCCGGAAGCAAGGCCAGCAGGCAGAGCAGGACGGCGGACTTCATGGCTCTCTTTCCCTTGGATGCGAGGCTGGGGCAACGCGGCGCCATTTTCGCTACACTGGTATTTTCCACCCTACAAAGAGGAGCTTTACCCTGCATGATCCAGGCGACCCAACTGCGCCCGGGGATGGTGATCAAGTTCAACGGCGAACTGCACTCGGTGTTTTCCACGTTCCACCGCACGCCGGGCAACCTCCGGGGCTTTGTCCAGGCCAAGATGCGCAACCTGCGGACCGGCGCGATGATCGAGCACCGCTTCGCCTCGGAAGACCGTGTTGAGAAGGCCGTCCTCGAAGAAGTCGAGATGGAGTACATGTACGACGACGGCGAGTATTACTACTTCATGAACACCGAGACGTTCGAGCAGATCCATCTGACGAAGGACGAGCTCGGCGAGGGCGTCCAGTACCTTGTTCCCAATCTCAAGGTGCACGTGGAGTTCTACGAAGGCAAGCCGATCAGCGTGGAGCTGCCGCCGACGGTGGATCTGAAAGTCGTCGAGACGGAGCCCGGGCTGAAGGGCGCCACGGTGTCCAACGTGGGCAAGCCGGCCAAGCTGGAGACCGGGCTGGTGGTGACCGTGCCGCAGTTCGTCAACGAAGGCGACGTGATCCGGGTCAACACCTCCGAAGGGACTTACCAGGAGCGCGTGACGACGGCGTAGTTCCCGGAGGAAAGCCGGCGGCGCGGGAGGCTGCGACGCCGCCCGGGCTGCTCCGGATGGGAGATCCGAATGGCGAAAATCAAGCCGGCGCGCGGGAAGAAGCCGGCCAAAGGGCCGAAGAATCCCGGTGCCGTCGGCTGCCTCATCCTGCTGGTGAGCGCCTTCCTGCTGCTGGCGCTCCTGCTGTATTACGCGTTCATTTACTCGGCGAAGCCCGCCTGAGGCCTGCTTTCCATGCGTCCTGACAACCGCCTTCCTGACCAATTGCGCGCCGTGCGCATCCAGCCGCATTATCTGCTGACCGCCGAAGGGAGCTGCCTGATCGAGATTGGCCACACGCGCGTGCTCTGTACGGCGACGATCGAGGAGGGCGTGCCCTCGTGGATGCGGAACCTGGGGCGCGGCTGGGTGACGGCGGAATATTCCATGCTGCCGCGGGCCACCGCGCAGCGCACGCCGCGGGAGATCAACAAGGGCCGGCCGAGCGGGCGGACGCAGGAGATCCAGCGGCTGATCGGCCGCTCGCTGCGCGCGATCGTCGACATGGAGGCGCTTGGCGAGCGCACCGTCATCATCGACTGCGACGTGCTCCAGGCCGACGGCGGCACGCGCACGGCCTCGGTGACCGGCGGCTGCGTGGCGATGGCGCTGGCGTTCCAGAAGATGGCTCCCTTCGGCGTGTTTCCGCGCGATCCGCTGCGATGCCTGGCGGCGGCGGCCAGCGTCGGGATCATCGAGGGCGAGGCGCGCCTCGACCTCTGCTACGAGGAGGACTCGCAGGCCGAGGTTGACATGAACGTGGTGATGACGTCGGAAGGAGAGTTCATCGAGCTTCAGGCGACGGCGGAGAAGACGGCGTTCGGCGACGCGCGGCTTGCGGAGATGATCGCGCTGGCGAGGAAGGGCATCGGGGAGCTGTTCGCGGTCCAGCGGGAGGCGATCGGCGCGAAATGACGGTCCGGTGCGCCACCGGGAACCCGGGAAAGCTGGCGGAATTCCGCATGGCGGCGGCTGCGCTCGGGCATCCGGAAATCGAAATTCTCCCCCTCGACGGAATCAGGAACCTGCCGGTTTGCGAAGAAGACGGGGAGACTTTCGAAGCCAATGCGGCGAAAAAGGCGCTGCATTATTCGGCATATTGCAGCGGATTTCTCTTCGCGGACGACTCCGGGCTGGCCGTGGACGCGCTGGACGGCGCGCCGGGAGTCCGATCGGCCCGCTTCTCTCCGGAAGGAACCGACGAGGCGAACAACCGGCTGCTGCTCGAGAAGCTGGCCGGGGCGCGCGACCGGCACGCGCGCTTTGTCTGCGTGATCGCGCTGGCGCGCGAAGGGGAACTGATCGCCACCTTCCGCGGCGAGGCGGAAGGCGTGGTGCTGGAGGCGCCGCGCGGCACGCAGGGGTTCGGATACGATCCGCTGTTCTACTACCCGCCCCTCGGCAAGACCTTCGCCGAACTGGATGCGAAGACCAAGATGCTGGTCTCGCACCGCGGCGCGGCGCTGCGGCAGCTTTTCGGCTACCTGGCGCGCCTGCCCGGCTGACGCAGCCGGCAGCGGAGCAGCGCCCATCCGATGATGGTCTTGGCATCGCGGATATGGCCGCGGGCGATCATCTCCTCCATCTGCTTCAGCGAGAACCAGCCGGTTTCGATGCGCTCGTCTTCCATCGGCTGCGCCTCGCCGTGGCTGAGCTCTTCCGCGAGGAAGAGGGTCATTTTCTCCTCGACGTAGCCGGGGCTCGGGAAGAAGTCGAGGAGGCGCGTCCATTTCCTGGCCGAGCAGCCGGTCTCCTCGCGGAGCTCGCGGCGGGCGGCGCGCAGAGGGGTCTCGCCCTCGTCGATGCGTCCGGCGGGCAGCTCCCAGAGATAGGCGCGCGCGGGCAGGCGGTACTGGCGCACGAGCAGGATGCGACCGCGGGCGTCGCGCGCCATCATCACCGCGCTGCCGCGATGGCGGACGATGGCGCGGCGGATCTCGAAGCCGCCGGGATCGACGGCGTGGTCCATGGTGACGCGGAAGATGGGGGTGACGAGCAGCTCCTGGCTTGCGATCAGTTTCATGGGCATCAGGCCTGTCTCCGGAGGGCGGCGCGGAGGGCGCCGGGTTCCATCGTATTGACGACGTCGGACGCCGTCAGCCAGCCGCGGCGCGCCATCTGTACGCCGTAGCGCATGTTGGCGAGATGCTTCGGGTGGTGCGCGTCGGTGGAGATGACGAACCGGCAGCCGAGCTCGCGGGCGCGGCGGATGAGCGCGGCATGCAGGTCCAGACGTTCGGGGCTGGCATTGATCTCGAGCCACACGCCGCGCCGCGCCGCTTCCTTCGCCACGGTTTCAAATTCGTAGGCGTAGGCGTCGCGGTGCAGCAGCACGCGCCCGGTGGGGTGGCCGAGCGCCTTGACCGCGGGGCTTTCCAGGGCGCGCAACAGCCGCGCGGTCATTTCGGCGGGCTCGAGATTCATGTAGGAGTGGACGCTGGCGACGACAAAGTCCAGCTCGAGCAGCGCGTCTTCAGCCAGATCGAGGCGCCCGTCGCGGAGGATGTCGCATTCAAGTCCGGAGAGGACCTCGATGCCGCGGCCGGAGGCGTTGAAGCGGCGCACCTCGGCGGCGAAGGCGACGGCGCGCTTTTCGTCCAGCCCGTTGGCCATGGCCAGCGCTTTGGAGTGGTCGGTGATGGCGATGTAGGCGTAGCCGCGCTGGCGCGCGGCCTCAGCCATCTCTTCGAGCGTGGCGCGGCCGTCGCTTTCGCGGGTGTGCATGTGGAGGTCGCCGCGGATGTCGCGCTCCTCGATGAGGGCTGGCAGGGCGCGGCGCTCGGCGGCTTCGATTTCGCCGTGGTTCTCGCGCAGCTCCGGGGGGATCCAGGCGAGGCCGAGCGCCTCGTAGACGCCTTCCTCGGTGTCGCCGGCCACCCGGCGCTGCCCTTCCACGGTGAACAGGCCGTATTCGTTCAGCGTGAAGCCCATCTTGAGGGCGCGCTGGCGGAGGGCGACGTTGTGCTGCCTGCTGCCGGTGAAATACTGGAGCGCCGCGCCGAAGCTCTCCGGCGGGATGACGCGCACGTCCACCTGAAGGCCTTCGGCGCCGAAGCGGGCGCTGGCTTTCGTCTCGCCGTGCGCCAGCACCTCATGCACGGAAGGATGAGCGAGGAAGCGTCCGATGGCGCCAGGGTCGGTGCTGAGGATGTCCAGATCGCCGACGGTTTCCTTGCCGCGGCGGAGGCTGCCCGCCGGCGTGCCGTTGACCAGCGGGGCGAGTTCGGCCGCGACGGCGGCGGCATGGTTCAGCAGGAAGCGGCCAGCCACCTGCCGGTAGTGGGCGATGCCTTCGAGGATCTTCTGCTCGGTCCTGGCTCCCATGCCGCGCAGCTCGCGGATGCGGTGCTCCTCGCAGAGGCGGGCGAGGTCCTCGATGGTGCTGACGCGGAAATGCTCCCACAGGGCCCGCACCGTCTTCGGACCGACGCCGGGAATCCGGAGCAACTCCAGCGCCGTCGGCGGATACTTCGCCAGCATCTCGTCGCGCCGGGCGAAGCTGCCGCGTTCGGCGATTTCGCGCAGCGCCGCCGCCAGCCCCTTGCCGATGCCCGGGATGGCGGTCACGTCGCGGGAGGGGTCGCGGAGGATGTCGACGATGCGCTCCGGGTGGTTTTCGATGGCCGCGGCGGCGTTGCGGTAGCTGCGGATGCGGAACGGGTCCTCGCCGGCGATTTCCATCAGGTCGGCCGTTTCGGCCAGCATCCGGGCAATTTCAGGATTCTCCATGGAACGCCCTTTCTCCGTAAGGCTCGACGTGGACGAGCACGTCTTCGACCCAGGACAGCTCGCTCTTGACGCGGTTGCGCACCTCCTCGGCGATGGCGTGGCTGCGGCGGACGGTAAGCTCCGGGTCGACCTCGAGGTGGAGATCGACATGGTAGCGAAGCCCGGTCTTGCGTGCGTAACACTTCTCGACGTCGAGCGCGCCTGGAACCTTCATGGCCGCCGCGCGGATGCTGGCCATCATCTCCTCGCTGGGCATGGTGTCCATGAGGGTGAGCGAGGTTTCGTGGACGACGCGCAGCCCGAGGATGATGACGATGCAGCCGATGGCGGCGCCGCCGTAATGGTCTGCGGCCAGGAACCGTTCGGGATCGTAGATCGTCAGGCCCACGGCGACGAGCGCCATCGTGCCGGACAGGATGTCGACGGAATCGTTCCAGGCATCGGCAACGAGGGCCGAACTGCGGATGCGGCGGCCGACGCGCAGCTTCACGGCCGACAGAGCCGACTTCAGCAGAACCGAGGCTGCGACGGGCCACGTCGCCCACACCGCCGGCGGCGCATGGCGGAGGCCGACGTCCTGGAGCGACTTCCAGATGATGCCCGCGCCCACGGCGGCGAGGCCGAGTCCGGTGACGAGGCCGGTGAGGGTTTCGAAGCGGCCATGGCCGTACGGGTGGTTCTTGTCGGGCGGGCGCGCCGCCACGGTCAAGCCCAGCAGCACGATGCCCGATGCGAGCACGTCGCCGGCGCTCTCCACCCCGTCGGCCATGACCGAGGCTGATCCGGCCAGCCAGCCGATGATCAGCTTGGCGACGGCGAGCGTGCCGCTGATGGCCATGCTCCAGACAGCAATCCGGGCACCCTGCGCTTCCGCCTTCAACACTCCTTCCTGAATGTAGCGCACCGGCCGCACGGAGCGGGAAACCCGCCGCGCTGCAATCCCTTGCCCGCCTGCTGCGTTTCGGATTACACTCAAGGCAGCCCGGCCGCAGATGGCGGCTCGAGCCGGCACGGCAGCCCGGGCGGCCGGAGGCCCCCCTGCCCCGAGAGCGGCGAGGGCGCCGGCATGGCAGGCGTGCCGCGGATTTCGCACGTTCCCAAAGCCTTTGTTTTCGGAAGGAGGGGCCATCAGATCATGATGGACGACGCAAGAAAAGCCCCGATGGCGCCCAAGCGTCCTTCGCCGGAAAAGCAGGCGCAAAACATTCAGGAAGCTTTCCTGAATAATGCAAGAAAAGAAAAAATCCTGCTGACAATTTACCTGATGAGCGGCGTGAAGCTCTCCGGCCGCATCAAGAGCTTTGACAAGTACTCGGTGGTGCTGGAGACCAACAACCAGGAACAACTGATCTTCAAGCACGCGATCTCCACGGTGGTCATCACCCGGCCCTCCCACTCGAGCTCTCCGGCTCCGGCGGCGCACGGCGCCGCCGCGGCGCCCGCCCCGTCCGCGCCAGCCGAAACGCAGGAGGTTGAACACCGCTGAGTCCGCAATCCGGTCCTGAGCGCGCGATCCTGGTCGCGGTGGAAACGCCGCGCGGCAGGGGGGAGGGGCCTTCGACAACGGAATCGCTGGAGGAGCTGGCGGCCCTGGCCGAGAGCGCCGGAGCGGTGGTGGTGGAGAAGATCCTTCAGACGCGGGCCTCGCTGGATCCGGCGACGCTGATCGGGGCAGGCAAGACCGAGGAAATCCGGGCGCTGGCAGAATCCCTCGAGGCGGATCTGGTCATCTTCGATCACGAGCTGACGGGCACCACGCAGCGGAACCTCGAGAACCGGCTTGGCGTGAAGGTGCTCGACCGCACGCAGCTCATTCTGGACATCTTCGCCCGCCGCGCCCGCACGCGGGAGGGCCAGCTTCAGGTGGAACTGGCGCAGTTGCACTACCTGCTGCCGCGGCTGACCGGGAGGGGCGCGGCGATGAGCCGCCTGGGCGGCGGGATCGGCACGCGCGGGCCGGGCGAGACGAAGCTGGAAACCGACCGCCGCCGGATTCGTGCGCGGATCAAGCGCATCCAGAAAGACCTGGAAGCCGTGCGGAGAGCCCGCTCGACGCAGCGGCGTCTGCGGCAGGCGGTGCCGCTGGCCACCGTGGCGCTGGTCGGCTACACGAACGCGGGCAAGAGCACGCTGTTCAACCGCCTGTGCCACAGCTCGGTGCTGGCGGACGCACGGATGTTCGCGACGCTGGACCCGACGGTGCGCCAGCTCGTGCTGCCTTCGAACCGGCGCGTGCTGCTTTCGGACACGGTGGGCTTCATCCGTCAGTTGCCGACGACGCTTGTGGAAGCGTTCCGGGCCACGCTGGAGGAGGTAACCGAGGCGTCGCTGCTGCTGCATGTGGTGGACGCCTCGGCTCCGGCAGCGGCCGAGTACTGCCTGCACGTGCGGCAGGTGCTTGGCGAGATTGGCGCGCTGGACAAGCCGCAGATCCTGGCGCTGAACAAGGCGGACCTGCTCCAGCGCGCCGGGGTGGATGCCGAGTCGCTTTCGCGGCGGCTGTCTGGCGAAAGCGGCGGGGCGCCCGCCATTGTCATCTCGGCTGCCACCGGGGCGGGGATCCCGGAACTGCTCGAGACGATCGACCGCCATCTTCCCGAGGATCCGATCTCGGAAGTCCGGCTGCGCGTGCCGCTGGCCGAAATGGGCGCCGTCCATCTCGTGCACGAGTACGGCAGGGTGCTCGACGAGCAATACCTGGAAGATCGCTGCGAGCTGGTGGCCGAGATTCCTGCTTCGCTGCTGCCGCGCGTGGCACCCTACCGCGTCTGATTTCCACAGGCTGTGGAAATCGCTGTGGATAAGCGGTGCGCGCCTGTGGGCGGCTGGGCGGAACCGGCTGCGGCGTCAGGGCTTCGGGGCTTCAGCTAGGAATTGACGGCTGATTGTTTTATCTTGTCCACAGGGCATGAATCTGCCAAATGCGCTGACACTGTTGCGGATCTTTTTCGTGCCGCTGCTGGTGGCCGTGCTCGTGCAGGAGAAGTCTGCCATCGAGATCGCGGGCTGGAAGATCAGCAACCAGATGGCGGCGCTGGTCATCTTCCTGTCTGCCGCCGGCACGGATCTGCTGGACGGCTATCTGGCGCGGCGCTGGAACCAGATCACGACGGTGGGCATGCTGCTGGATCCTGTGGCGGACAAGCTGCTTGTGTCGGCGGCGCTGATCGCGCTGGTGCAGATTCACCTGGTGCCCGCCTGGATGGCCGTGCTGATCATCGGGCGCGAGTTCGCCGTGTCCGGACTGCGCAGCATCGCGGCGGCCGAAGGCTTCACCATCGAGGCAAGCGAACTGGGCAAGTCCAAGATGGTGGCGCAGGTTGCCGCCATCGCGCTCACGCTGGTGGCAGCGGACTTCCCCCGGGTGCATCCGGCGGCCACGGCGGCTCTCTGGGGGGCCATGCTGTTCGGGCTGGTCTCCGCGGCAGGCTACGCGCGCGACTTCTGGCACAGGATCGATGAGAGCGTCAAGGAGCGGCGCCGGATTGAGCTGCTGCGGCTGGAGCGGGAACGCCGGCGCGAGCTTCGGCGGCAGCGGAGGCTGGCCCGGCAAGGGCTGCTGAACCGCGCCGCTCCGGAGACGCGCCAGCCGGCGGAATAGGCCCGCCTGGCTCCGGGCGCGTGCCGGGGAGGAGGCTTCGCAGCGGAATCCTGCGCTCGTGCGCGCCGGGGTGAGTCGCCCGCAGGGCGGCGGCGGGTTCCGGAGAGCTTCCCGAAGCGACGGTTGCCGTCCGCGGAGGAAGCACAGCCGGGCGGAGAGGGACGGAGCGGCCGGGGGTGGCGCAACGGCCCGGGCCGTACGGGGCCCTGCGGACGCGCGCCGGGCCGCGGCGCTCACCGGCCTGTGGGCGCGGCGGTCTCCGCCCCCTTCCTGCGTTCCGGGGCAGGGAAGGGGTAAACGTCGGGCACGACTTTGACGCCTGTCGTGAATTTCCACTGAGAGCCGCCGGGCGTCGGAAACGTGAGTTCGACAAATCCGGCAGTGAATCCTTTTTCGGGTTTCGGTACTGCCGCCACGTAAACGCCCGGCTTTTGCGGTTGCAGCTCCGTGCTCTTCCACGCCGGCCCGATCTGCTCCAGACGGAAATCCCGCGCCGCCGGGTTCGTCGCCGTCCAGAGCCGCACGGCCGAGGGCCGGTCCGTGCACTCCACCGTGATGGTGCCGTCGGCGGAGATCCGCCAGCGGAATTCCGGCCGCTTCCAGCCCTTTACCACCGATTCGTAGAAGGCCGCGATGCTTTCCGCCGCGTCGGAGCGCCGCGTCACGCTGTGGTCCGTATTGGGCACATAACGGAGGTATTTTTCGCCGCGGAGGTCGTCAAAATAAAACTGCCAGGAATCCGGGACAAAAAACTGATCGCCGGCCGAATTCACGATGAATTTCGGCATCGTGAGCCGGTCGAGATAGCTGTATGGCTCGACGATGCGCATCAGGCGGGCGAATTCGGGCGTCCCCATCCAGTCCATCACGCCGTGCTCGACGTAGTCGCTCACGGCCGGCGCCCAGAAGCCGTAGACGCGCCAGTGGTGCACGAACGACTTTTCGAGGTTCAGCAGGTCGATCACCGCGGGGATGATGGCGATGACGCGGCGGTCGACGGCGGCCGTGGTCCACGTCGTCCAGCCCCGCTTGGACCCGCCAGTGACCACCCACCGGGAGACCTTCACGCCGCCTCCGGCGTCCGAGGCGAGGAACTGCTCCACCGCGTCCATGGCCCGCACGGCAGCTTTCGTCATGGGCAGCCGCGCCGGCCAGCGCTCGTCGCCCGTTTCGAGGAACCGCTTCCAGGTGTAGGCGATGATGGCGTCTTCGGTGCGCTCCCGCGTCTCGCCGAAGAAGCTGAGCGGCTGGTTGGGCACCTGGCGCAGTTCGGCGGTCACCGTGCGGGTGCGCCTGGCGATGATGGTCGCGATCGGATCGGCTTCCTTCGGCGGAGCACCGCCATTGCGCCCGCCGCCGATCAGCAGCAGCGCCGCATCGCTCTCGGGCCTGTCAGGCCGGACGACGGTGAGAGAGTGCCGCCACTCGGTGCGGTCGACCTCCTGCGGCGTGAGCCAGTTCTGCGAGACCATTTCGAGGACGAAGGTGGTGATGCCCTCGCCGGGGATGGTGCGCACGAGGCTCCACCGGAAGGCCGGATCGGGCGCATGCACGTAGCGATCCAGCGGCGTTTCGGTTTTCGTCTGGGCGGAAGCAGAAAAGCAGAGGGCAGCGAAGAATACGAAAAGCCGTTTCATGGAGATATGCACATGATAACCGATATACTGGGTGCCGGAGAGCCATGTCGCATCCGAATCCCCTTGCCTACCTGACCGCGCAGCTCGAGGAGATGCGCGCTGCGGGAACCTACTACCGGCTGAGAGAGCTTCAGAGCGCCTGCGAGCCCGTGTGCCGCGCCGACGGGCGCGAGGTGATCAACCTGGCCTCGAACAACTACCTGGGCCTCGCCAATCATCCGAAGCTGAAGGAAGCCGCCATCCGCGCCGTGCAGGAGCTGGGCGCGGGCACGGGCGCCGTGCGCACGATCACGGGCACGATGGCGATCCACATGGAGCTCGAGCGCCGCATCGCCGCGTTCAAGAACACGGAAGCCTGCGTCGTCTTCCAGAGCGGCTTCGCCGCCAATGCCGGCACGGTGAGCGCCATTCTGGGGCCTGAGGACCACATCATCAGCGACGAGCTGAACCACGCCTCCATCATCGACGGCTGCCGGTTGTCGAAGGCGAAGATCCACATTTTCCGCCACCGCGATGCGGCGCACGCGGAGGAGATTCTGGAAGGGCTGAAAAATGAGGCCGGGCGCAAGCTGCTGATCACCGATGGCGTGTTCTCGATGGACGGCGACATCGGGCCGCTGCCGCAACTTGTGGAGATCGCGGAAAAATACGGGGCGATCATGATGGTGGACGACGCGCACGCCTCGGGCGTGCTGGGCCGCAACGGCCGGGGCACGGTGGACCATTTCGGCGTGCATGGCCGGGTGCAGATCCAGGTGGGGACGCTGTCGAAGGCGATTGGCGTGCTGGGCGGCTACGTGTGCGGCAGCCGCGACCTGATCGAGTATCTTTATCACCGCGCGCGGCCCTTCCTGTTCTCGACGTCGCATCCGCCTGCGGTCACGGCGGCCTGCATGGCGGCCTTCGAGCTGCTGGAGCAGGAGCCCGAGCGCATCGAGAGGCTGTGGGAGAACACGCGGTATTTCAAGGCGGCGCTGCGCGACCGGGGCTTCGATACGGGCGGCAGCGAGACGCCGATCACTCCAATCATGGTGGGCGAGGCGGCCACGGCCCACCGGTTCTCGGCCGAGCTGTTCGAAGAGGGCCTGTGGGCGACGGGGATCGGCTATCCGACGGTGCCCCGCGGCAAGGCGCGCGTGCGGACCATCGTTACCGCGGCGCATACGCGCGAACATCTGGACCGGGCGGTGGAGATCCTGGCGCGGGTGGCGCGGCGGATGGGGATCCTGCCCTCGTAGGCGGGGCTTCGAAGACAAGCAGGCGGTCGAAGTAGTGCTTCCCTGCGACGGCACAGGCGAGGATGGCGCCGCGAGGCCGCCAACCCGCCTCCTGCAGGGCCGTGAGCAGGATCCGGGACGGAAGCCTGCTGCTGTCGGCCACGACAAAGAGGCGGCCCGTGAGGGAATGGGCGAGCTGACGGGCTTCCCGTCTGAGCTCCGCTTCGGGCTGCCTTCCCTCGTAACCCGGGTGTGCGTCGATTTCGGCGGGGAAGGACCGCCTCTGCGGCTGCGGCGTAGGCCAGTGGTATTCGATCGGCTTGCGTGTCATCCGGCAGAACAGGACGGTGTCCTGCGCGGACGCCCGCATGGCAAGCTGACGGGCGGCTTCGGCACTGGTGCATTTCTGGCCAGCCTGCGCCCACCACAGCCAGATGCCGGCGAAGGCGAGCGCCGTGGCGGGCAGAACGCCGGCGGTGGCCCTGCCGAGAGGGGCGAGCGCCACGGCAAAGAAGGGGGCGGCAATGATGGTGAAGCGCGGATTGAGCACCGGCTTCCAGATGGAAATCAGCCCCGGCAAGGCCAGCGTGAGAAAGGCGGCCACGGCGGCTGCGCGGGCTTCGGAGGGCCATGAAACAGGGCGCCGCCGCACCCACCCCATGGCGGCGAGCGCCACGGGCAGGGCGGCGGCCACGAAGACGACATGGGTGGCGCAGATCAGCGCCCAGGAGCCGAAATCGACCGGGGGCACCCAGGCGAGATGGTTCGGGCGGTTGGTGACCTGCTCCCATGCGGTTCTGCCCCAGAGCAAGGCCCAGGCCATGATGCCGGCCGCCCACGGAGCGGCTAGCCGCACCGCTGTCCGGCGATGCACGAAAACCGCCCACGCCGCCAGGCCGGCGAGAAAGAGCCAGAAGAAATGCTGAGTGCAAAGCCCTGCGGCGACGGATGCAGCGGCGACCCACGCCCACGCGCTTCCTTCCCCGCGCAGCCAGCGTGCGGATCCAATCCAGGCCAGGAGGCACCAGACGGCGAGCAGGGTGTACATGCGGCCGTAGCCCGCCATCATCAGCACGACGCCGTTGGCGGCGAAGAACCAGGATGCCCAGCCGCTGCCCTGCGCGGGCTGCCGCAAGACCAGACCCGCCAGAGCCGCAGCCACGCAGGCCCAGAGCAGCGAGAAGGCCCGAAGCGCGGCCAGGCCCGGACCGGCAAGCCGGAGCCAGGCTTTGAGCAGTAGGTAATACAAAGGAGGATGAACATCCTGGCGGAGGAATTGCCACATTTCGGGCCAGGGCTTTGCGGCGGCCTCAAGGGAGAAGACTTCGTCGGAGAGCGAGGGCGCTTCCAGGAAAGGGGCCAGAGCCGCCGCCAACAGGAGGGTGGCGGCGACGACAATCCACGCTCCACGCTTTGTGTCCACCATCCATTCCATCGGCGGGCCGCTGCTCAGGCATTAGCGGCCAGCGTGTGAGCGATTTCCGGCCCGGCGACTAAGGTTTCTGTCGGATTTGAGTAGAACCGGAGTACCGTTACGCTTGATCTAGCAACGAACACCAGTTGCGAATTCGGGAGAGGAGAAAGAGAGAAGACATGAAGAAGCTCAACAGCCTGATTTGGAAGCTGCGGATCATGAAGGACACCCGCGGCCAGGATCTGATCGAGTACGCGCTGATGGTTGGCTTCATCGCCGTGGCAGCCGGCGCGGTCATCCCTGGCGTGGTCACCAGCATCCGGAGCATCTTCGAGCGGATCTCTGGCGTTCTGGTCAACAGCGCCAACGGGCAGTAACCGTTTCGTTCCAGTTTTCGGCACAGGGCCGGCCGCGTCCCGCCACGCAGCGGGGGCGCCGGCCCTCGTCTTATGTGGGCGGCAGCCGGAGCCAATCCAGGAGGTGGCCGGAGCCATCGAATTCGAGGGGGCGCGGCGGGGACAGGAGCTCTACATGCGGAAGGCGGAGCGCCTGCCCGAGCAGGTTTTCTGAAAGCGCCAGCACCGTCAAATCCTGCGTATTCCGGATCCAGGCGATTCCCAGATCGTGTCCATGGATCTTTCCGGTGGTGCGCGCGAGCGCGCTCAGGCACTCCCGGTCGGAACGGAACGTCGCCGGGATCTTCAGGCAGGCGAGCGCTCCGGAAGTGAGCCCGTTGACGTAGGTGGGGCGCCGCTTCATGGCCCGGACGAGCCGTGCGAGCACGGCGTCCGCCATGCCGATGCCGATCGCGTTGCCATAACTGAGCGGGTGGAGTCCGCGCGCAATGACTCTGCCGACGCGGGGGGCGAAGGGCCACGGGTTCACATTGCCGTGGATGTCGCGGTTGATGATTTTCGGGTCCATGCCGGAGCCGGACCAGTTCTTGCCGATTTCGTCGACGAGCAGGAGGTCGACCTCGTCGACGGGGAGCCGCGGCATCCAGGACTTGACGAGTTCCAGAAGGTCTTCTTCGCGCTTTTCCATCGTCGGGGCAGGGACGAACTCGACGTGCGCCACCTCGTGCCATGGGTCTTCCAGAATGGCCAATCCGCCGGCGACCTTGCCGGACGCGAGCACGTGCCTGCCCACCGAGCGGATGACCGTCTCCAGCCCCAACCGGTGGCCGTGCGCGTGATAGATTTGCGCACCGGCGTACTTGCCCAGCCCGATGGCCATCATTTTGAACAGACCGCTTTCGAGGCGGCCGGCGAAGTCGGTGTGCCACTTGACGCGGGAAACCAGCAGGACCGCGTCGGCGCGGAAAGCGAGGCGGTCTGCGACCACGTCGATGCCCTCCGGGGTCCTGCCGAGGGGAACCACGGAGAGGGAGCTGCGCACCGGGCATCCCATGCGCTGTTCGGTGAGGCCGAATTTCGCCAGAACCTCCGCCTGACCTTTCGCCGTGGCGGCGCCGTGGCTGCCCATCGCCGGAAAGAGAAACGGGCGCCACCCGCGCGCCTTCAGGCTGTCGACGAGCGCCCGGACGATCGTGTCGATGCTGGCGATGCCGCGGCTGCCCACGCCGACGGCGATGGAAGCCCCCGCCGGGAGATGACCCAGCCCGGGCGCGTGCTGCATGGTTTCGCGCACAGCCGCTGCCGGATCCGGAAGGGCGCGGCGCGGGAAATTCTGCCGGAGGAGGGCGCAACGGGGCAGATCCATGCCTTCATTCTACGGACTCGGGTCCGGCGCGCCGGGTCCGCCGCCCGCAGGGGCGGGAATCGGCTACCGTGGAAGTATGTTCACCGGCATCGTCGAAGAGACGGGCGTGATTGCCGGCATCGAACCCCGCGGCAGCGGCGCGCGCCTGCGCATTGCGGCTTCCCTCGTCACGCGCGAGCTGCGCGAAGGCGACAGCGTCAGCGTGAGCGGCGCCTGTCTGACGGCGGTCGAGATCCGCGAGGACGGCTTCGCCGCCGATGTGTCGCGCGAGACGCTGGAGCGGACGACGCTGGGCGAGGCGCGGGCGGGAACGCTGGTGAATCTGGAGCGCGCCCTGACGGCAGGGGGGCGCCTTGGCGGCCACATCGTGCAGGGCCACGTGGATGGCGTGGGAGTCATCCGGTCGCTGGAAGAGCGCGGCGGCGGGGACTGGTGGCTGGAAGTGGAAGCACCGCCGGAACTGGAGCGCTATCTGGTCTACAAGGGCTCGGTAGCCGTCGATGGGATCAGCCTCACGGTGGCCCGGGTGGCCGGCCCCGTTTTCGCCGTGGCCGTGATACCGCACACGTGGCGCAACACGACGCTGCGCGCCGCGCGGCCTGGAGCGCGGGTGAATCTCGAGACAGATATTCTCGCCAAATATGTGGAAAAGCTCCTGTCAAGAATCGAGAGCCGGCCGGAAAAACTGACCGTGGAAAAGCTGCGGGAACTCGGCTATTAGGGGCCGCTATTCGTAGCGAAGCGCTTCCACAGGATCAAGATTCGCCGCCTTCATGGCGGGCCAGGTGCCGAAGAAGATTCCCACCGTCACCGAAGTGGCCATTCCGAGCAGGAGCGCCCATGGAGGGACGGGGGCGGCCAGCGCAGGCACGAGTTTTCCGATGGCGAGGGTGGCGAGGAACGCGACGGCGATGCCCATGACGCCGCCGATTCCGGTCAGCGTCACGGCCTCGGTAAGGAACTGCACGATGATGTCGACCTTGCGGGCGCCGATAGCCTTGCGGACGCCGATTTCCTTTGTCCTCTCGGTCACCGAGACCAGCATGATGTTCATGACGCCGATGCCGCCGACCATGAGGCCGAGGCTGGACAGCACGATGGAGGCAAGCACGACCATGCTGAGGATGCTGTCGAGCCGCCGGATGATCTGATCGGTGGTCGAGAGCCCGAAATCGTCCGGCAGGCCCGGGGGCGTCTTGCGGAGCCGGCGCAACAGTTGCCGGATCTCCTCGTAGGCTTCCTCCCGCATGCCTGGCCGGGCCCTGGAAACGATGATGAGCCGGTCCTCGGTGGGGAACCGCAGCCGCGCCGTTTCATACGGGATGACGATCTGCATATCCTGCCGGTTCTCGCCGAAGAATCCGCCTTTGGCGCTGGCGAACACGCCGACCACCGTATACTCGGCCCCTGCCACCGAGATGGTGCGGCCGAGGGCGTTGCCGTCGGGGAACAGCGCTTCCCGGATCTGCGGCCCGATGACGCAGACGCGCGCCGCCCGGGCTTCCTCCTGAGGGGTGAAGAAGCGGCCTTCGGCCAGCTCGCGGGGCTGGATGGTGAAGGCGTTGGCGCTGAAGCCGACCAGCATCAGGTTGTCGGTTTCGTAGCCCGGCACCTTCGCGGTCAGAAATCCACTCGTTTCCGAAGAAATGAAAAGCTCGAGCGCGACGTCCTCCACGGCCCGCACATTTTCCCTGATATAGGCCGCATATTCGGGCAGAATCGGTTTCCGTTTCAGCTCCTTCGGCGATCCGGGCGAATTCGGATCCCGGTCGAAGCGGTTCAGGAAGATGTTGTCCGGCCCGAATTCGGCGAAGAAGGTGACGATGCCCTGCCGCAGCCCGCTGGTGATGCTGCCGATGGTGACGACGGTGCAGATGCCGATGACGATGCCCAGAATTGTCAGGGCGCTGCGGAAACGGTGGCTCCAGACGGCGTCCACCGCCATGCGGATGTTCTCGCCAAGCTCGACGTGGAAGCGCATCGCCGTCACTCCGCGCGGAGGGCCTCGACCGGATCCATGCGCGCCGCCTTGCGCGCCGGATAGAGTCCGGAGAGCACGCCCACGGTGGTCGACACGAACAGGGCCAGAAGGATGTAAGGCAGCGTGACGCGGAGGTCGACGCCGGCAATGAGGCTGCCGACGCGCGCGACAGCCGCCCCGCCCAGGAGTCCGATCACGCCGCCGGTTGCGGCGAGGAAGACCGCCTCGAGAAGGAATTGCAGAAGGAGGTCGCGCTGCCTGGCGCCGAGGGACTTGCGGATGCCGATTTCCCGCGTGCGCTCCGTGACCGAGACAAGCATAATGTTCATGATGACCACGCCGCCAACGACCAGCGAAATGGCGGTGACGGGGACGACGGCGGCGGTGATGATGCCGAGGATTCTGCCGATGAATTCGCGGATGGCGTCGGGGGTGAGGGTGTCGAAGTTGTCGGGCATACCGGGACGGGTCTTGTAGCGGTTGCGCAGCGCCACGCGCGCGAGGTCGAGGGCCTCTTCGAGCGTCAGGCCGGACTCTGGCCTTGCGCGCGCGAACAGGACCATGCTGCGATCCGGGCCATACAGCCGGGTGAACACGGTGGCCGGGATGAAGGCCACATTGTCCTGTGACTGGCCGCCGGCATTGCCAATCTTCTCCTGCACGCCGATCACGCGGAAATCCATCCCGGAGATCCGCAGCGACTGGCCAAGCGGGGAAGTGTCGGGGAAGAAGAACTGGCGGACGTCCTCACCGATGATGGCCACCGGAATCCTGTTCCACTCCTCCTGGGCGGTGAAGAAGCGGCCTTCGCTCAGGGAGAAATCCCGGATCTCGGCCATCTCAGAGGAGACGCCGATGATGGAGGTGGCTTCCAGGGTCCGGTTGTCCCGCTTCAGATCCTCCACGTGGAAGCGGTAAGGGCTGTAGAGGATGCGGTCTCCGGTCATCAGCCGCAGGTATTGGTAATCCTCTTCGCGGACGGGCTTGTTGTAGCGCAGCCTCTCGATCCGCTCGCGCCGCGAAAGCCGGCCCCTTTGCAGGAGCTGGCCGATCTGGAAACTCTCGCTGCCGAGCACCTTCGAGGTGGTCTGCTCGGCATAGTTTCCTAGGCCTTCGATGGCCGCGCCCACGAGCACCACGCTGCCGACGCCGATGATCACCCCCAGCAGGGTTAGGAAGCTCCGCAGCTTGTGCGCGCGCAGGCTGGAGAAGGCGAGCCCTGCGGCTGTCTGAAGGGTGTACCAGAATCGCATGCCTGCCTGATTCCAGCTTCTTTGGATTCAGAGAACGGTGCAAGGATGCAAAAGGCGGCGATACACTGATACTCGGTGCGGCGCTGGCCGCCCGCCCATGCCCATGGCTTCTGGATCGCCGCTTCGCCTGGTGCGGTTCGACACCTCCGACAGGCTCGTGACGTGGGAGGCAGCGGGAGAAGACTGCCGCATCGTCTGCCCGGAAGCGCTGCAGGAGTCGATCCGGCGCGAGTGCGCGCTGGCAGCCCGCGGCCCGGTGCCGCTGGGGATGGGGGGCGCGCTGCTCGGGGAGGCCTCCGGCGGCACCTACCGGCTCCGCGCCTGGCATCCGATTCCCTGCCAGCATCAGCGCGGCCCGTCGTTTCTTCTGTCGAAAGACGAAGTGGCTGGGCTGAAGGAGTTTCTCTCCCATCTGCCCGCGCGCACGGGTTCGGCGGGAGACCAGATCGTGGGCTGGTTCGTTTCCCATCCGCATTCGGGCGCGGTGCTGCGAGACGACGAGATCAGCCTCCATCAGCGCTTTTTCCGGGCCCGCGACCTCTTCCTTCTGCTCGAGATCGATGCCAGAGGCGCCGCCGAGGTCACCGTGCACCGCGGGGCCTCCCCGCTGGAGCCGCAATGGCGCGTTGTCCCCACCGCGGATCTGCGGCGGAAAGCCGGAGATGCGGGTGGCACGGCGGCGGAGGCGCTGCGGGACCCCGGCTTTTCTGCTGGCGGCAATGCAGCGGCAAGCGGGGATCCTGCCAGCCACAAGGGCAGGTGGATCGCGCTGCTGCTTCTGGGCGCGATCCTCGGCTCGGGATCCTATCTCTACGTGCAGTACCGCCAACGGGAGGATTCAGTTTCTGCCCGAACGCTGGCGCCGCTGACGACGGCTTCCCTGTCGGTGGAACGGGAGGGCGGTGGATTCCTGGTGCGCTGGCGCCTGGACGAGGCGGCGCTTGCGCAGGCCAGCCGCGTCGCGCTGCGGATCGAAGACTCCGGACAGGCGCACGAAGCCGCCCTCGACAGCGAGGCGGTCCGCCGCGGGAGCCTGTTTCACGCCACGGAATCCGCGGTGGTGGAAGTAGAGATGCGGCTGGAGTTTCCTGACGGGACGTTCCGCCGCGAACGCGTGCGCTATCAGCCCTGAACCGGGACTCCGGGCATCCCGGAAAGGCCCTCGGACGGCTTGGGCGGACGGAAACATTCTGTCGTATTTCTGTTCTGGGGGGTCTGCGCCGGTCCGTTCCCGCCGGAGGGCAGGCGTCCGGGATCGGGCCCGGAAGCGCGCATCAGGATGGCCCTTCGAAGGCCCGGCAGGCAGAGTGCAGGGGACTGCACGGCGAGAGTTGCCGCGCGAGAGAGCCGGCTTTGGGGGATGGGCGCCGGGGCGGGATCCCGAAGGCGGCATCGACGTGGGCGGGAGAGCCGGAACTGCCGCCCGCCGGATGCCGATTCCTGAGCCACGATCCGGGGCGAGTCCGAGCAGTGCGGGCGCAGAGGTTCTCCTCGCCGCTGGGGAATGTTCCGCTGACACGGCCCGCCCTGGCGAGCTTGCGAGGTGGCACGGACGGGACGGCCGGGTGTCGACGCGTGGGGCGTCAGGCGGTGACGGTATGGGGAGGCCCGCCGCTTTGAAGAGAAGCTTTCGGGAGCAGACCGGCGAGGCGTGCACCCGAAAGCCTCGACGTGCCGCCGCAAACCGTGGCAGGAACTGCCTTGCCACCGTCGACGGGACTGCGCCTGACCTCCGCTCCCTAAGGGAGCGGAGGTCAGCCGAGGGGGCGCCTCAAGCGACCCGACGGCGCAGAAGGTATCCAACCAGGAGCAGGCCGGCCCCTGCCAGCAGTCCGGTGGAAGGCTCCGGGATGACTCCTCCCCCAACGGAGCCGATGGGGACTGTTGCGAAGCGCAGGGAACCGCCAGCCACCAGATACTCCCCGAAGCCGTCCCCGAAGAGACGCACGCTGGAGAAGGTATTGGAGGAGTCGATGGCCCCGATAATATTTACAAAACCGAGGCCACTTGCGTACCCCGGATTGTCGAGAGCAGAGAGTGCATTCGCCGGCAAGGTCCATGCACCTCCGTCGAAACTGATCCACAGCCCGCTTCCCTCGGAGGGGACTCCGTAGGTTGTCCGAACGCTGAGGGGCCGCGTATTGTCCATGCAGCATGTGGCCCAGTCGCCGATTTCGATGGCGAAGGCATTGACTGGCGAACTGAAGCGGAATTCGATGCCCGAGCCGAACCCGGGGATCGGATCCCCTGCCGACGAGTAAGGGCTGATCCTCCACGCGGCACCAGACATGGTAGTGGGTCCGTAGGTGTAGCCGGGCACGTCAGAGGGGCGCAAAGTATTCGAGGCAAGACTGTAAACCGAAACGGTAGCGGGATTGCCATTCTGATCCGTGTAATTGAACACGGCATTCCCCATAGTCACGGGCACCGTAATCAGGCTGGCACCCGTGGCCGTGACCACTGACGAGAATGTACTGATCTGGTTCGGGGCAAGGTTGAAGATGACTGGTGCAGCCTGGACGGCAGAAAGCGCAGAGAGGAACACCAAGACAGAGACCCGCAGGTAGCGTGTCTTCATTTGTTGATTCTCCTCCTCCTTCTTGAAGGTGTATGCCCAAGTCCGGTTTTTTTCGCGATCCATGTCAAGCCGGAAAATACCAGAAGGACCATGCAGTACCGGAGGTGCCCGGTCGGATTGCTGGCGGAGGGGCCCGGCGTGGTTGCAGCCTCGCGTCCGCCTGTGGTTGCGGCGAGGGATCCGCGGGGGAGGAAGCAGGCCAGGGACGATCCGGCAGGCCGCGCCGCCCGGCGGATTTGCCTGAATCCGTTGTGGACGCGGCGGCGGGGGCGGGCGCCTCACCGGTGTCTCTGCCTGCGTGAAGGCGCAGGGCAGCCCCCGTGCGGGGCTGCCTCTGTCGCGGCGGGCGGCACGGGGCCGCCCGCCGGAAGGCAAGTTCAGCGGTATTCTTCCCAGTTGATGTTGCGCATGTCGCCGTGGCGCAGGAAGGCGCGGTGCATGGCGAGGCCGAGCGAGAGCGAGAGCGGCTCGTGGCCCTCCTTGGTCATCCGGAGATAGTCGCGGAGCTGCTCGCGGTAGTCGGGGTGGGCGCAGTGGTCGATGATGAGGCGGGCGCGCTCATGCGGGTCGCGCCCGCGCAGGTCGGCGACGCCATATTCGGTGGCGACCACCTGCACGGAGTGCTCGCTGTGGTCCATGTGGGAGCAGAGCGGGACGATGGTGGAGATCTTTCCGCCCTTGGCCGTCGAGGGGCAGGAGAAGATGGACAGGTACGCGTTGCGGGTGAAGTCGCCCGAGCCGCCGATGCCGTTCATCATCGTCTTGCCCATGACGTGGGTGGAGTTGACGTTGCCGGTGAGGTCGACCTCGATGGCGGTGTTCATGCTGATGATGCCGAGCCGGCGGACGATCTCGGGGTGGTTGGTAATCTCCTGCGGGCGCATCAGGATTTTCTGGCGGAAGAAATCGAGGTTCGACGTGACGTGCCGCATGGCTTCCGGCGAGAGCGTCAGCGAGCAGGTGGAAGCGAACTGGCAGCGGCCGCTTTCGAGCAGCGGGATGACCGAGTCCTGGAGGACCTCCGTGTACATGACGAAGTCCGGCACCTCGGGATGGCGGCCGAGCGCGCCGAGCACGGCATTGGCAATGTTGCCGACGCCGGACTGCAACGGAAGGAACGTTCTTGGAATGCGGCCGGCACGCATTTCGGCGACGAGGAATTCGGCGACATTCTGGCCGATTTTTTCGGTGACGTCGGTGGGCGGCTCGAAGGGCGAGCTTTCGTCCTCGAGATCGGTGAGCACGACGCCGGCGATCTTTCTTGGATCAACGACGCAGATGGGCGAGCCGATGCGGTCTCCGGGGTGGTAGATGGGGATCTCCTGGCGGGTGGGCGGATCGGCCGGCTCGAAGATGTCATGCATGCCGAGCAGCGCGGGCGGATGTTTCGAGTTGAGCTCGATGAGGACTTTTTCCGCAAGGCGCAGGTAGGTGTTGGAAGCGCCGACCGAGGTGGTGAGCACGACGCCGCCGCCGGGGGTGAGATCCGCGGCCTCGACCACGGCGAAATGGATGGGGCCGAGATAGCCGTAGCGGACGAACTGCGGCAGCAGGGACAGGTGCATGTCGACGAACCGCACCTGGCCGGTGTTGATCTGCTTGCGCAGCGTGGCGTTGGACATGTAGGGGGTGCGGAAGCTGATGGCTTCGGCCTCGGCGAGAGCCCCGTCGAGGCTGGGGCCGGTGGAGGCGCCGGTGAGCACGCCGACCTTGAAGGGGCGGCCTGCGGCGTGCTCGCGGCGCGCCTTTTCGGCCAGCGCGCGCGGGATGGCCTTGGCGGCTCCGGCAGGCGTGAATCCGCTGAAGCCGATGGTGGCGCCGTGGGGAATCATCTCGGCGGCTTCTTCCGCGGTGAGGATGGGAAACGGAAATGAGGGCATGGAAGATTACTCCTTCGTCTCGAAAAGGCTGAGAAGTTGACGGGCGGCCGCGAAACTGCTGATGTGGCCGCGGCGGACCTCCTCGCGGAGGCGGGGCAGGCGGGCGGCGACGCGCGGGTCCCGTTCGAACATTTCCAGAAGGCCGTCGCGGACGAGCTCGTTCATCCACTCGAGGGCCTGCTCGCGGCGGCGTTCGAGGAAGCGCCCGTTGGCCTTCATCAGCGCGCGGTGTTCGAGCACGAGCTCCCAGATGTCGGCCACGTGCTCGCCGGTGAGCGCCGAACAGGTGAGCACGCGCGGCGTCCAGCCGCCGGGCGCGGGGGGAAAGAGGTGGAGGGCGGAAGCGTATTCGGCGCGGGCGCGCTCAGCGCGCGCCCGGTTGTCGCCGTCGGCCTTGTTGATGGCGATCGCGTCCACCATCTCCATGATGCCGCGCTTGATGCCCTGCAACTCGTCGCCGGCGCCGGGCACAAGCACGAGCAGGAAGAAATCGGTCATCGAGCGCACCGCCGTTTCCGACTGGCCGACGCCGACCGTTTCCACAAGGATGTTGCGGAAGCCCGCCGCTTCGCACAGCAGCATGGTTTCGCGGGTGCGGCGCGCGACGCCGCCGAGGTGGCCGCGGGAGGGCGAGGGGCGGATGAAAGCCCGCGGATGCTGCGAGAGCCGCTCCATGCGCGTCTTGTCGCCGAGGATGGAGCCGCCGGAGACGGGGCTGGAGGGGTCGATGGACAGCACGGCGGTTTTTTCGTCGCGCTGATCGACCAGATGCATGCCGAGGGCATCGATGAGGGTGGACTTGCCGGCGCCGGGAACGCCGGTGATGCCGACGCGGCGTGAGTTGCCCGTGTGGGGCAGGACGGCCTCGAGGATTTCCATGGCGAGGTCGGCGTCGGCCGGGTGACCGGACTCGATGACGGTGATGGCGCGGGCGAGGATGATGCGGTCGCCCGAGAGGATGCCATCGACGTAGGCCTGGAGCGGGAGCCGCCTGCGCCGCGGCGCCGCAGTGTCAGCGTGATTGGTGCCTGTGTGATCCATGCGTCAGGCAGTCCCGCTCCCAATGCTTCAAAGAACAGTGTGCCAAAGGCGCGGTACGCGGCGGCCTATGCGGCCAGCGCGGCCAGCACCTTCTGGGCGCACACCGGAATCACGGTGCCGGGGCCGAAGACGTCGATGGCTCCGGCTTTCCGCAGCTCGTCATAGTCCTGCGGGGGGATGACGCCGCCGACGAAGACGACGATATCGGCCCGGCCGAGCTTCTTCAGCTCGGCGATCAGCTCGGGCACGAGCGTCTTATGTCCGCCGGCAAGCGAGGAGACGCCGACAGCGTGGACATCGTTCTCCACCGCCATGCGCGCCACTTCTTTTGGCGTGGCAAACAGCGGGCCGACGTCGACGTCGAAACCGATGTCGGCGAAGGCGGTGGCGACGACCCTGGCGCCGCGGTCGTGGCCGTCCTGGCCCATCTTGGCGATGAGGATGCGCGGACGGCGGCCTTCGGCGCGGGCGAACTCCTCGACCATCTGCCGCGCCTTCTGGAACTCCGGATCGGAGAGCGCTTCGCTGGAGTAGACGCCGGAGATCGTGCGGCTGACCGGCTGGTAGCGGCCGAAGACTTTCTCGAGCGCGTAAGAGATTTCGCCGAGGGTGGCGCGGACGCGCGCCGCCTGGACGCTCAGCTCGAGGAGGTTGCCCTCGCCCGTTTCGGCGCAGCGGGTGAGCGCGTCCAACGCCTGGCGCACCGCCGTCTCATCGCGCCGCGCCTTCACCTCCTGGATACGGCGGATCTGCTTTTCGCGGACGGCGCGGTTGTCCACTTCGAGCACCTGGATGGGCTCGTCCTGGTCATAGCGGTAGCGGTTGACGCCGACGATGACCTCCTTGCCGGAGTCGATGCGCGCCTGGCGCCGCGCGGCGGCTTCCTCGATGCGCATCTTGGGCAGTCCGGTTTCGATCGCCTTGGCCATGCCGCCGAGCGCCTCCACCTCCTGGATGAGCGCCCATGCCTTGTGCATGAGTTCGTGCGTGAGGCTCTCGACGTAATAGGAGCCGCCCCAGGGGTCGACGACGCGGCAGATGCCGGTTTCCTCCTGGAGGTAGATCTGGGTATTGCGGGCGATGCGCGCGCTGAAGTCGGTGGGGAGGGCGAGCGCCTCGTCGAGCGCGTTGGTGTGCAGCGACTGCGTGTGGCCCATGGCGGCGGCCATCGCCTCGATGCAGGTGCGGATGATGTTGTTGTAGACGTCCTGCGCGGTGAGCGACCAGCCGGAGGTCTGCGAATGCGTGCGCAGGGCCATGGATTTCGGGTTCTTCGGGTGGAACTGCTTCACGATCTTCGCCCAGAGGACGCGCGCGGCCCGCATCTTGGCGATTTCCATGAAGTGGTTCATGCCGACGGCCCAGAAGAAGCTGAGACGCGGGGCAAAGTCGTCGATGGAGAGGCCGGCGTTGATGCCGGTGCGGAGATATTCGAGGCCGTCGGCGAGCGTGTATGCGAGCTCGAGGTCGGCCGTCGCTCCGGCCTCCTGCATGTGGTAGCCGGAGATGGAAATGCAGTTAAATTTCGGCATTTTTTCCGCGCAATAGCGGAAAATGTCGCCGATGATCCGCATGGAGGGCGCCGGGGGGTAGATGTAGGTGTTGCGGACCATGAACTCCTTGAGGATGTCGTTCTGGATGGTGCCGCTGAGCTGGTCCGGCGTGACGCCCTGCTCCTCGGCGGCCACGATGTAGAAGGCCATCACCGGGAGCACGGCGCCGTTCATGGTCATCGACACCGACATTTCGTCGAGCGGAATCTGGTCGAAGAGGATTTTCATGTCCTCGACGGTGTCGATGGCGACGCCCGCCTTGCCGACGTCGCCGACGACGCGCTCGTGGTCGGAATCGTAGCCGCGGTGCGTGGCAAGGTCGAAGGCCACCGAGAGGCCCTTCTGGCCGGCGGCGAGATTGCGCCGGTAGAAGGCATTGGACTCCTCGGCGGTGGAGAAGCCCGCGTACTGGCGGATGGTCCACGGTCGCATGACGTACATCGTGGAGTACGGCCCGCGGAGGAACGGCGGCAGGCCGGCGGCGTAATCGAGGTGCTCCATCCGGGCGAGGTCGGCGGCCGTGTAGCAGGCTTTTACCGGGATCTGCTCATTGGTGAGCCACGGCGTGCCGTCCGGGCAGGCATGGGCGCCCGTAGTGGACGGGACGAAATCGATTCTGGAAAAGTCAGGCCGCATGGCGTGTCAATCCTCCCTGCCGTCGATGCCAAGACGGCGCTGCCATTCTTCGAGCGTGTCGACGATGTTGGACAGGATGTGAACGAAGCCGGCCACGCCCGCCTCGCGCAGCGCCTCGATCTGGTCCTTCGGGTTGCCGGCGACGATGACCGGGACGTTCACCTTCGGGCAGACATCGCGGGCGAAGTCGAGGTATTCGGGGTCGGAAGAGCAGAGCACGATGAGATCGGCCTGCCGGCCTTCGAGCGAGTCCGCCTCTTCGATTTCGAAGCCCGCGCAGCCGAAGAAGTTCAGGCAGAACTGCGCGCGGGCCATTTTCATTTTGAGGTCGCCGCGCTTGAGCAGCAGGACCTTCGGGGTCCTGCCGGTACGGCGGGCGTAGCGCTCGGTGCGCAGGCGGATCTTTTCGATGGGCCGGGCGAGGCGCCACCCGGCTCCTTCGAGCGAGCCGGCCTGCTCGAGCCTGCGCTCGCCGAGGTCGGGGTAGTTGTTGACGCCGACCATGACGCGGCGGCGCGACGCGAATTCCTTTTCTTTCGCTTCGCGCGCGGCGGCGATGGAGGAGTCAACAAAGGCGCGTGCCTTCGCGTATCCGCCCAAGGATTCGACCTGCTGGAAGAGCTTCCACGCTTCGGCGGCGAGGCTGGCGGTGAGCGACTCGATGAACCACGAGCCGCCCGCCGGATCGGCCACGCGGTCGAGGTGCGCTTCTTCCTTGAGGATGAGCTGGATGTTGCGAGCGAGCCGCGCCGGATAGCCGGCGGCCTGCACATGGAGCGAGTCGGCTCCGCCGAGGACAGCGGACAACGCCTCGGTGGTGGAGCGGAGGAGGTTGGTCCAGGGGTCGTAGATGCTCTTGTTGGCCAGCGCGGTGACGGCGTGGATGCGGGTTTCGGGATTGCCGCCGTAGGCCTCGGCGACGCGCGCGTAGAGCAGGCGGGCGGCGCGGAGCTTGGCGATCTCCATGAAGTAGATGGACCCGATGCCGAAGGCGAGGCCACCCACGGGGCGGCCTTCGGCGAGCCGGTCAGAAGCCTCGGCGAGCGTGAAGGCCAGCTCCTGCACGGCGGTGGCGCCGTTTTCGTGATGCGCGGCTCCGTTGATGACGCCGGAAGGGATGGGGCCTTCGGCGATCTCCCACGAGCGGGCCACGCAGTGCCGGTAGGCGAGGCCCGGCAGGTGTTCGCGGCGGTAATAGGGACGGATGGCGATGCCTTCGGGCGACTTCCAGACGAGCCTTTTCTCGTAGTCGGCGCCCTTCAGGTCCGCCAGGATCGCCGCCTCCCATTCATCGGTGGAGACAGGCGGGAAATCCGGCAGGAGCCGCAGCTCCTGTTGATGGCAGTTGGCGGCGTCAGGCATGGGGCGCGCCCTCCTGGACGACTTCGATAAGGTAGGAGAAATCCTTCGGGTGGACGAAGAAAATCATCGTTCCGCGGGAGCCGGGTCCGGGCTCCTGCGTCAGGTTGAAGCCCTTTTCCTTCATGTAGCGGTAGGCGGCGTGGATGTCGCGGACGCGGAAGGCGAGGTGCGCGAAGCCGCCGCGGCCGCCGTTCTTCTCGATCTGTTTTGCGACCGGGGATTCGGGCGAGAGCGGCTCGAGCAACTGGATGAGGTTCTGGCTGCTGCCGACGCGCAGCAGCACCTCGCGGACCATGTGCCGGCCGTGGACCTCTTCCCGGTGGATTTCGGTGAATCCGAGCGCGCGGTATTTTTCGACCTGCGCGTCGAGCTGGCCCTGCGGCACGGCGATGGCGACGTGGTCGACCAGTTCAAAACCGGCGGATTGCAACTCCTCGATCACAGAAATTCCTCCTCGATTTTCACTCGAATTCGACGAGCACCGCGCCGGACTGGACCGAATCGCCGGCGTTGACGTTCACTTTGGCCACCTTTCCGGCGATGGGCGCGGTGATGTTGGTTTCCATTTTCATGGCCTCGAGCACCAGCAGCGTGTCTCCCGGCTGGATCTGCTGGCCGGGCTGGGCGAGGACCTTGACGACGATGCCGTTGATGGGGCTGCGGCAGACCTTGTCCTCGTCGACCGCCTCGCCGCCCGTGGGCGGGGCCGCCGGGGCGGGCGCGGCGGGAACGCGGGCGGCGCCGGGCTGGATCATGTAGCTGGGGGGAAGCTGGGGCCTGGGCGGCTCTGGCTCGAAGGCCTCCACATCCACTTCGTAGGTCTTGTTGTCGATGGTGATCTTCAGTTTCACGGCAGAAAAACTCCTTTCCTTCAGCGCACCCGGTGCTGATGGTGCTGCGGCGCCACGCGGTGCGAGGCCTGGATGGAGACGCGCCCCTGCTGCGCCCATGCGGGCGAGCTGACGAGCCGGATGGCGCGGATGTGCGGCCGCTTGCCCAGGTAGGCGGCGATGGCCGCGGAGATGGCCGCCAGCGTCTCTTCGGAGATTTCCTCCGGCTCAGGCTGCGGCTCGGCGGCGGGGACCTCCACCGCATGGGTGGGGGCCGCCGCGGCCGCGGCCTCGAGCTGCGCCAGCTTTTCGGCCAGCGCCGCCAGATGCTGCCGCAGGGCGGCGACCTCTTCGCTCAGGCTCTGCAAGGTGACCTGGCTCATGGCGTCCTCCTTACAGCGGGATGAGGCCGTGCTTCTTGCCCGGCCGGAGTTCGCGCTTGGTGTGGAGATACTCGAGCGACTGCGCGATGTACTTGCGGGTTTCGGCAGGCTCGATGATGTCGTCGACCAGACGGCGGCCGGCGGCGACGTAAGGGTTGGCAAAAACCTCGCGGTACTTTTCGATCATTTCCTGGCGCTTTTTCGCCTTGTCTTCCGCCTCGGAGATTTCCTTTTTGAAGACGATTTCCGCCGCGCCTTCGGCGCCCATGACGGCGATTTCCGCCGTGGGCCAGGCGTAGACGCGGTCCGCGCCGAGGTCCCTGGCGCACATGGCGAGGTAGGCGCCGCCGTAAGCCTTGCGCAGCACGACGGTCACCTTGGGGACGGTGGCCGCCGAGTAGGCGAACAGCATCTTGGCCCCGTGGCGGATGATGCCGCCGTGCTCCTGGGCGACGCCGGGCAGGAAGCCGGGCACGTCGACAAAGGTGACCAACGGGATGTTGAAGGCGTTGCAGAAGCGGACGAAGCGGGCGCCCTTGGAGCTGGCATCGATGTCGAGCACGCCGGCCTGCACGCAGGGCTGGTTGGCGACGATGCCGACCGTGCGGCCGTAGATGCGGGCGAAGCCGATGACGAGGTTGGGAGCGTGGCCTGCCTGCACTTCGAGGAAGTCCGCGTTGTCGACGACGCGCAGGATCACCTCGCGCACGTCGTAGCCCTTCTTGCCGTCCACGGGGACGATTTCATTGAGCGACGGATCGGGGTCGCAGTGGTAGTTGCCGGGCAGCTCGGGCGGGTCCTCGAGGTTGTTCGAGGGCAGGAAGCTGAGCAGCTTCTGGCAGATGAGGATGGCCTGGCGGTCGTCTTCGGCGATGAAGTGGATGACGCCGGAGCGGACCATGTGGGCGTCGGGGCCGCCGAGCTCCTCCATGGTGACGTCCTCGCCGGTCACCTGCCTGATGACGTTGGGCCCGGTGATGAACATGTGGGCCTTGCGGGTCTGGATGATGAAGTCGGTGAGCGCAGGCGAGTAGGCGGCGCCGCCGGCGCAGGGGCCGCAGATGAGGGAGATCTGGGGCACGACGCCGCTGAGCATGACGTTGGTGTAGAAGACGCGGCCGTAGCCGGAGAGCGAATCGATGCCCTCCTGGACGCGGGCGCCGCCCGAGTCGTTGATGAAGATGAAGGGCGAGCCGGTCTTCAGCGATTGCAGCATCGTGTCGGCCACCTTGTTGGAGTGAAGCTCGCCGGCCGAGCCGCCCAACACGGTGAAGTCCTGGCTGGCGATGTGGACGAGGCGGCCGCCGATGGCGGCCGAGCCGGTGACCACGCCGTCTGCGGGGACCTCCTTGCCGGCCATGCCGAACAGCGTGGCGCGGTGCTGGGCGAAGGCGCCGGTCTCCATGAAGGAGCCGGGATCGACGAGCGCCTCGATGCGCTCGCGCGCGGTGAGCTTGCCGGAGGCGCGGTGCTTTTCCAGCTTGTCCGGGCCGCCGCCCTCGTAGATCTTCTGGCGCTTCTTGCGGAGCTGTTCGATGAGCTGCTCCATGGAAAGGATCGACATAGGAATGATACCTTTGACTCTTAAATTCAAGATTAACAGACGCCGTGCACCCCTGCGGGCTCACGGAAGAAAAAAACCGGTTACTGCGCGGGCGCGACGGTGACCTTGTGGGTCCTGTCGCCGACGGTGACTTCGTAGACCACTTTGCCCATCACCGGGCCCTTGCCATCGGCGGCCGGCGCGGCCGCGGGGCGCGCGGCTTCGGGATCCCTGCCGAGGTTCTTCGGGCCCTCGTGGCGGGTGGCGAAGAACTTCGGCGCCACCTGCGGGAACATGGCGTAGGTGAGCACATCTTCGTCGGTGCCGTTGCAGCCTTTGCAGGCGATGGCGGCCGAGCGCAGCTCTTCCCACTCGGGCTTGAGCAGATCGGCGGGCCGGCAGGTGATGGGCTGCTTCTTGGCCTGTTTCGAGGCGAGCTGGATGAGCTCGGGGTCGCGCTGGCCGATGGTGGCGCCGTAGTAGCCGAGCATCAGGTCAGCGAACTCGCCGGTGAGGACCTTGTAGCGGCCCATCATGACGTTGAAGACCGCCTGGGTGCCGACGATCTGGCTGGTGGGGGTGACAAGCGGCGGGTAGCCGGCGTCCTTGCGGACCCGTGGGACCTCTTCGAGGACCTCGTGGATGCGGTGGGCGGCGCCCTGCTGGCGGAGCTGGCTCTCCATGTTGGAGATCATGCCGCCGGGGATCTGGGACTCGAAGATTTCGGTGTCCACGCCGGTGATATTCGACAGGAATTCCTGGTAACGGGGCCGGATTTTGTCGAAGTGGCGCTTGATATTCAGCAGCCGTTTCTTGTCGAGGGAAGTGGAGTAAGGCGTCCCTTCCAGCATCTCGACGAGGCTTTCGGTGGGGTTGTGGCCGGGCCCGAGCGAAAGGGAGCTGATGGAGGTGTCGACGCAGTCGGCGCCCGCCTCGATGGCCTTCATCAGCGAGACCATGGTGACGCCGGTGGTGGCGTGGACGTGGACGTGCACGCGGACGTCCTCGCCGCAGGTTTCCTTGATGGCGCGGACGAGCTCGTAGGCGGGGGCGGGCTTGAGCAGCGCCGCCATATCCTTGATGCAGAGCGAGTCGCAGCCGAGGTCGAGCAACTGCTCGGCGAGCTCCACGTAGCCGGTGATGGTGTGCAGCGGGCTGATGGTGTAGCAGATGGTGCCCTGCGCGTGCTTGCCGGTGCGCTTGACCGCCTGGATGGCGCGGCGGAGGTTGCGGATGTCGTTCAGCGCATCGAAGACGCGGAAGACGTCCATGCCGTTTTCGGCCGCCTTCTCGACGAAGCGGTCGACGACGGTGTCCTCGTAGTGGCGGTAGCCGAGCAGGTTCTGGCCGCGCAGCAGCATCTGGAGGCGCGAGTTGGGCATCGCCTTGCGGAAGGCGCGCAGCCGTTCCCAAGGGTCCTCGTTGAGGAAGCGGATGCAGGCGTCGAAGGTCGCGCCGCCCCAGCATTCCACGGACCAATAGCCGGCCTTGTCGATGTCCTCGCACGCCGGGAGCATGTCCTCGAGCGCCATGCGCGTGGCCATCAGCGACTGGTGGCCGTCGCGCAGGACGAGTTCGGTGACGTCAACGTGTCGGGTATTCATGATAAGTGCTCGCTTGGTATGATGCGGCGTCCGCGGGAGGAGGAGGAAGCTTTGCGGGCGCCATCTCGTTTCTATAATATCAGACCTAGATATCCTGTTGGGGATCTCCACAGCCGGCGGGCGGGGCGGATCGGAAGAAAGGCTCCAAGTGATTGATAAATGGGCAAAAAATGAATTCAGTGGTCGGGCGGGAAACCGCGCAGAGATCGCGCGTCACTGAAGGGTGACACGAAGGTCCGGCCGCGGAAGGGGCCGAGCCGGTGCGGGTTGCGGCTCAGCGGGCCGCCTGCTCGACGGCACGCATGAAGCGGAGGAAGTTGCCGCCGTAGATCTTGCGGATGTCGTCGGGCGAGAAGCCGCGCTCAAGCAGCGCCCGCGTCAGGTTGGGCCATTTCGAGACGTCCTCGAGGCCTTTCGGGGTGCAACTGACGCCGTCGAAGTCGCTCCCGAGTCCGATGAAGTCGACGCCGGCGATGCGGCGGATGTGCTCGAAGTGGGCCACGACTTCCTCGAGGGTGGCCTGCTCGCAGCGGGCGTTTTTCGGCAGCGAGGGGTTGATCCACGGGGAGGTGTCGGCCGAGCGCTGGCTGATGAACTCGCAGCCGAGGTTGATCATGATAAGTCCGCCCTTCTTCGCGATGGCGCGGATCTGGTCGTCGCTGAGGTTGCGGGGGATGTTGGAGAGGGCGCGGGCGGAGCTGTGCGAGCTGAAGACAGGGGCGCGGCTGGCCTCGAGGACGTCCCAGAAGGTGCGGTCGGAGACGTGGGCGACGTCGACCATCATGCCGAGGCGGTTCATTTCGGCGATGATGCGGCGGCCGAGCCCGTTCAGGCCGCGCTCTTCTTTCTCCGCCGACGAACCCGCCCAATCGAGGTTGCGCGTGTGGGTGAGCGTCATGTAGCGGACGCCGAGGTCGTAGAAGGCGCGCAGCAGGCGCGGCTCGTTCTCGATGGCATGGCCGCCTTCGATGCCGATGAGAGCGGCGATTCTGCCGGCGCGCCGGGCGGCTTCGATTTCGGCGGCGGTGGTGGCGAGGACGAAGTGGTCCGGATGGCGGGCGACGATGTCGTGGCGGATGGTGTCGATCATCTCGAGGGCGCGGCGTGCCGAGCCGCCCGAGTCGATGAAGTTGACGCTGACATAGGCGGCGAAGAACTGCGCGCCGGTCCCGCCGGCGCGGAGCTTGCCAATGCTGGTGTGGCGCGCGTCCTTTTCGGAGGCGATGTCCCAGCCGCGCACGGTGCGGCTGGTGACGTCGTTGTGGCCGTCGATGAGAAGCGCCGAGCGGTGCACGGCCATCACCTCTTCGTCCGACCACTTCTTTTGCGCCGTCAGAGGCAGCAGGCAGAGGCCCAGCAGGAGCAGTCGCCGCATGGGTGCTATTTTACCGGCCAGCGGCCGTCTGGAATGAGGCGCGCGCCGGCGAGCGGAGCGCGGAAGACGTAGACCCAGGCGTCACGGTGGGCGCCGTCTTCAAGCAGGACGCGGCGGAGGACGCGCTCGTACTGCGCGCCTTCGTAGGAGTCGAGTTCGTGGAGGATGCGCGCATCGGCGATGCCTGCCAGGTCGCCGTGGACCCATCCGCCGCCTTCCTCGACGAATGCCGGGTAGGGACCGAGGTCGTAGAGGCGTCCCAGGAGGCGGGCCCTGCCGAGGAACACGGCGTGCGACCAGAGCCGGCGCGACCACGGATTGGGGCAGCCGCGCTGGAGCGTGCCGTAGACGAAGAGGCATTCGGTGGCGGGCATGGGGGTCTTGCGTACAGGATGACGCAGGACAGGGGCGGCCGGGCGGTGGCAGTTGGAAGCGCTTACCAAAAAGCGGCGCGTGGTGATAGAATGCGCGGCAACCAGATGTCTGCATCCGCATTCATCCGTCGCCCGGGCGGACGGTCTGCGCTTGCCGGTATCGGGATCCGGCCGGGCCGCGCGCGGGCAAGGTCCGTCCGCCAAGAGAGGAGAAACAGAGCTGATGAGATCCAGATGCCATGTGGGAACGATCGCGCTGCTGGCATGCACGGCAGCGTGGGGGCAACCTTCGCAGGAATGCACGCCGAGCGCCTACAACATTCCGGGGGCGGCCTATCCGTGCGTGCACAAGGATGGCGGCGTCACATTCCGGGTGTGGGCGCCCGAGGCCAGCAAGGTGGTGGTCCGGCTCGGGAAGGGCATCGAGATGAAGAAGGCCGAAGACGGATGGTGGTATGCCACTTCGCCGCCGCAGGCCGAAGGGTTCCACTACTACACGCTTCAGATCGACGGCTCGATCGTGGCGGATCCGGCAACGCGGACGTTTTTCGGGTCCGGATTTGACAACAGCGCCATCGAGATTCCGGCGCCGGACGAGGAATTTTATCAGCACAGGAACGTGCCGCGGGGAGAGATCCGGCAGCGGTGGTATTTTTCCTCGGTGACGCAGAAATGGCGCCGCGCCTATGTCTACACGCCGCCGGATTATGACCGGAATCCGAAGGCGAAATATCCGGTGCTTTACCTGCTGCACGGCTGGGGGGAAAACGAGGAAGGGTGGCACAAGCAGGGCCGCGTGGACGTGATCATGGACAATCTGATCGCGGAGAAGAAGGCGCGGCCGATGATCATCGTGATGGAGAACCTGAACGCCGTGAAGCCCGGCGAGGACGGCTCCATCTTCCACGCCCGGTGGCTGTGGCCGCAGCCGCAGGGCGCAGCGCAGCGGCCTGGGCTGGGCTCGTTCACCGGAGCGACGTTCACCGAGATGATGCTCAAGGACCTGATTCCGATGGTGGAAGCGTCATGGCGGGTGCTGCCGGACAGGGAGCACCGCGCGATGGCGGGGCTGTCGATGGGCGGCATGCAGACGTTCCTTACGGCGCTGGAGAACCTGGACCGCTTCGCCTACATCGGCGGCTTCAGCGGCAGCACCGGCTGGCGGCCGGGCTTCGACCTCAAGACAGCGCACAAGGGCGTTTTCGCCAACCCGGAGGAGTTCAACCGGAAGGTGAAGGTGCTGTTTCTGGGCATCGGCAGCGAGGAAGGCCCCCGGACGAAGGAGTTCAGCGAGATGCTGACCAAGGCGGGCATCCGCAACGTCTATTACGTGTCGCCGCGCACGGCGCATGAGTGGCTCACGTGGCGGCGCTGCCTGCGGGAGTTCGCCCCGCTGCTGTTCCGGTAGGAGGGCAGCGGACCGGGGCGCCGGCGGGGCCGCTGCGTGATAGGCTCGGAACGGTTCCGGCCTTGCAGCAGGCGGAAGCCGGACGGAAGGTGCCATGATGCGGATCAGCCGGCGCGCGATGATGGCGGCCGCGGGCGCGGGCGCGTGCGCGGCCGCAGAGCAGCGGAAGGCTGCGGGGCGGCTGCCCGCGGGGGTTCAGGAACGTTTCGCGAGACTCGATGAGATCCTCGGGCAGCCGGTGCTGAAGAAGCACCTGTTTCCGTCTCCGGTGATCCTCGAGTCGGTGGAGCTGCTGCGGCTGGACGGCAGTTTCCTGTGCCGCGTGCGCTCGCGCGACGGCGCCGAGGGGATGTCGGTGGCGCACGCCGAGATGCGCAACCTGTATCCCATCTTCCTGCGCCGGCTGCGGCCTTTCTTCCTGGGCAAGGACGCGCGGGAGCTGGACCGCATCCTCGACCGGGTTTTCGTCTACGATTTCAACTACCGGTTCAGCGGAATTTCGCTGGGCATTCCGCTGGCGACCATTGAATTCGCCATCCTCGACATGCTGGGCCGGATCGCCGGGAAGCCCGTGGGGGAACTCCTGGGCGAGATTCATCACCCGGAAGTGGGCGTTTATATCGCCACCGAATGGCGGGAAAAACCGGTAGAAGAATCGTTGGAGCTGATCCGGAACGAAGTGGCGAAATACGACGCGCAGGCGCTGAAGATCAAGGTGGGCGGGCTGATGTTCATGACCACGGACATGAACGCGTCCGGCCCGCCGGGGCGGACCGAGAAGATTGTTCCGCTGATCCGGAAGACCTTCGGCGACGGATTCGCCCTTTACGCCGACGCCAACGGCTATTACTCCGTTCCGGAGGCGATCCGCGTGGGCCGCCTGCTGGAACAGTACAAGTACCGTTATTTCGAAGAGCCGGTGATGTTCGACCACCTGGAGGAGATCCGGCAGGTGACCGAGGCGCTGGCCATTCCCGTGGCCAACGGGGAACAGGACTATTCGTTTTACGGCTTCCGGTGGCTGCTGGCCCATGACGGGCTGGATATCGTGCAGCCGGACAACTACTACTTTGGCGGCATGATCCGGTCGATGAAGGTGGCGCGGATGGCGGCGGCGTGCGGCAGGCAGTTCATTCCGCACATGTCGGGCGGCGGGCTGGGCTACGTTTACAACATTCACCTGGTGTCGGCGGTGCCGAACGCCGGCGAGCACCACGAGTTCAAGGGCTACCAGACGCATGTCCGGTTCGAGTGCCGGACATCGCCGCTGAAAGTGGTCCGCGGCAGGATCAAGGTGCCGACGGGGCCAGGCTTCGGCGTGGACTTCGACCCCGACTGGGTAAAGAAGCATCAGCCGGTGACTTCCGCCTGAGGCCGCGCGCGGGGCGGCGAGCGGGTCACACGCGGTAGTGATCGGCGCGCCACTGCTGGATGGCGCGCTTGATGGCGTCCGGATCCATGTTCTCCTCGGCGGCGCGGCGGGCCAACTCGACGAATTCCATGTCGGAGGCGAAGCGCAGCGCGACGATCTGCGGCACGGTGAGGCGCGCATCGAGCGGCCTTCCGGCGAGCAGGTAGTGCCGGAAGTTCTCCTCGGCGCGGATGGCGCGGTCCTGCGCCTTCAGCGCGAAGATGCGCGCGTAGCCGGCGATGAAAAACGAGCAGAAGGAAAGGACCACGATCAGCGAAGCGCTGTAGAGCCGCTGATGATCGCCGAGCGACTTCCAGAGATTGACCAGGGAGCCGATGCAGGTGAGCAGCAGCACCGGCAGCAGCACGTAGTGGTAGCCAGGGACGATGCGGGCGTGATCGGAGTAGTTCTGTTCCTTCATGGCCGGATTTTCCGTATCGACCCGATCCTAGCAGCCGGCGGGCGCAAGGGGGAAGAGGAGGAGCGGAGTGCGCCAACGGACCCCGGCGGGCGGGGAAGGCTCGCGCAGGCGCGGCAAGAACCCGGAATGCGGGGCAGGCAGCCCTTGCGGAAAGGCGAGGCACAGGCAGCGATGTGCGGCGCGCGGCGCCTGATGGGCAGGAAGGCGGAAGGCGGCGAAGCCTGAAGGGCTGCCTCTGGCAGAAGCCGGGGCAGCCGGGGCTTCGAAGGCGGTGGTCAGGCGGCGCGGGGGCGCAGCCCGAGCCCGGGACGGTCCGGCAGGATCAGGCGGCCCTTCTCGACGAGCACGCCCTCGTAGGGATCGTTGGCGATGAGGAGGTGGCCGTCGAGGTCGGCGTAATCGACCAGCGGGGACAGATGCGCGGCGGCGGTGATGGCCACCGAACTCGACACCATGCAGCCGAGCATGACCTTCAGCCCGAGCGAGCGCGCCATTTCGATCATGCGCTTTGCCTCTAGCAGCCCGCCGCACTTGTCCACCTTCACGTTCACGCCGTCGAAGTAGGGCGCCAGGCGCGGGACGTCCGCCGGATGGAGGCAGGCTTCGTCGGCGAAGACGGGGATGTGGATGCGCTTGCGGATCCAGTTCATGTCCTCGAGGTTTGCGGCGGGCAGGGGCTGCTCGATGAATTCGACGCCCTGCTTCTCCAGCCAGAGGATCTTCTGCACGGCTTCTTCTTTCGATCGGAAGCCTTCGTTGGCGTCGACGCGCAACGGCTTGTCGGTGACGGAGCGTACGGCGGCGATGACTTCCTCGTCGTTGTCCAGCCCCACCTTGATCTTGAGCACGGGGAAATCGGCGGCTTCGCGCACCTTCTGGCGGATCACCTCCGCCCTGTCGATGCCGATGGAGAAGGTGGTGAGCGGGGCGTGGTTGCGGTCGAGCCCGAACCAGCGCCACAGGGGCACGCCGAGCTTCTGCGCGTTCCAGTCGAGCAGGGCGATATCGAGAGCGGCTTTGGCGGCGAAGTTCCCTTCGATGCGCCGGAAGACGCCGTCCATCAGCGGGACGAAGGCTTCGGGATTCTGGCCGAGCAGCCACGGGCGGATCGAGTCGACCGCGGCGCGGCAGCTTTCGGCGCTCTCCTTGTAGCGGATGATTGGCGCTCCCTCGCCGATGCCGGTGATGCCATCGCGCGAATACTCGACGAAGAAGGTGTCGCGGTACTCGCTCGAGGACATCACCGTGGTCCAGGTGTGGCGCAGGCGCAGGCGGCGGATGCGCGTTTCGAGCCGCGGCGCGCCGGCAGGCGCCTGCGCGGCGAGCGGCGCGGCCAGAACAGGAGCGGAGAGAAATGTTCTGCGATTCATGGACGCCTCCATCGGCGGCAGGCAACGAGCAGCCGGTTCCAAGGCTCTTCGTCCAGCCGGCTGATCTGGAGCACCGGGCGCGTGTTGGTGGTGGAGTGGATGAATTCGCCGCCGCCGAGGTAGAAGCCGGTGTGGTTGATCTTGCCGCTGCTGGGCCCGAAGAAGACGAGATCGCCGGGTTCGAGCTCCTCGCGGGCGATTTTCCGCATGCCTTCCCAGTCGGCCTGCGGTTGCGCGTCGCGCGGCATCAGCACGCCGCCGCGGCGCACGAGCATCTGGGTGAAGCCGGAGCAGTCGAAGCCGAAGCTGGTGGTTCCGCCCCACGTGTAGGGCAGGCCGAGGAAGCGCTTCGACAGTTCGACGAGCCCGGCGACGGAGAGCGGGGGCGGGTCGAAGAGGACGTCGCCGCGCTGGATCCATGCCTCGCGCGCATCGGGAAGGCGCACGCGGATCCACCGCCGCTCGTCCTTTTCCGGCTCTTCCAGCACTTCGAGCCGGGTTTCGTAGGGCACGGTCAGCAGGGGCGCGTGGCGCGTCACCGAGGGCGTGCGGTAGAGGTGCGCGCGCAGGCTGTCCACGAAAGCGACACGGCCCTTTTCGGCGTAGGATTCGCCCTCGGCGAGCAGGCGCATTGCGCTGAGCCGGGCCCAGCCGGGGTAGTCGTCGTGCAGGGTGCGGATGCGCGCCCACGCGCCATCGGCCTGTTCGACGCGCACGGTCATGCCGTAGCGCGCCTGGCTGACGACATCGGCTTCGTCGGAGGCGCGGGAAAACATGTCGAGCACCGGGACGGTGACGACGGCGCGGGTCTGCGCACTGGCGGAGGACAGAAGCAGCATGAGGGCGGCAGGCAGAACGCGCATCCTACCGCCAGTATAGGCAACCGCGGATGCTAAGCTGCTGGAGGAATGACCGTTCCGCGCCGCATTTTTCTGGTTGCGCTGCTGGCGGCGCTGGCCGCGGCCGCTTCGCTGCTGTGGCTGTGGCTGCCGCTGCGCCGGGCCGACGCGCGATCGCTGTTGGCAGAGCTGCCGCCGGGCGAGGGGCTCACCGTCTTCGTCGATGCGCGGGCGCTGCGGCAGACGGGCCTGCTGCAACGCATCGCGGGCGAGGCGGGAGCCGAGGATGAGGAGTACCGGAAGTTTGTTGAAGCGACCGGATTCGAATACCGGCGCGATCTGGACGCGGTGGTGCTGCGTGCCGAGAACGGGAGGCGGTGGATTGTGGCGGAGGCGCGGCTCGACGAGGACCGGCTGCGCCGCTACTTCCTTGCGCATGGGGGGCGCTGCTTCAGCGGGCTGTGTTCGATGCAGGGCTCGGCGCCGGAGCGGCAGATTTCGTGGGTGCGGCTGAAGCGCGGGCGATGGGGCATTGCCGTGAGTCCTGATCCGCTGGCTGCCGCCGCATTCACGGATGAGCGGCCGAAACAGGGGCTCACCGGGTGGCAGCCGCCGGAGGCGCCGCTGTGGCTGTATGCGCCGGCGGCGATGCTGGAGGCGCCGGAAGGCGCGCCGGCGTGGGTGTCGCTGGCGCTGGCCAGCCTGCGGGAATCGAAGTGGATGATCTGGAGTGCTGGCGCGCGCAGCGGGCGGATCGAAGTGGCGCTGGATGCCGCCTGCGGCGCGCCGGAAGAAGCCGCTGCGCTGGCGGCACGATGGGAGGAAATCCTGAAAGCACTGCGGGAGGCGGCGGCGGCCGCTAGAGACAAGGATTCCCTGCCGGCGCTGCTGGCACAGGGACAGATCCGCACTGATGGGGCGTTTGTGCGGGGACGTTGGGTGCTGGAGTGGCCGCGGCTGGAGAGGCTGTTTCGGTAGGCTTCAGCCGCCGAGCAGCGGATCAAGCAGCCTTTCGAGCTCCTGCGATTCCGCGGGCTTTTCGATCTGGTGGACGAGCCGGCCCTGCCGGTCCAGAATGAAGGTCACCGGGCGGGTGCGCGGCAGCTTGCTGGCGGGGGCGGAGACCACTGTGCCCATGATCAGCGTCAGGTTGGCCACGGGCACCGGGGTTCCCTCCTCATGCAGCACGAAACAGATGAGGCCTTCGCGGGAAAGACGGGCATTCAGGTCGTTGAGCACTGTGGCCTGCGCGTCGCAGGGCTGGCAGGAGGGCTCCCAGAGAGTGAAGGCGACCACGCGGCCGCGGAAGTCCGCCAACGAGCGGGGGAAGGGTTCGCCTTCCACCTGAAAAGAGAGGTTCAGCGGCTGCGGCTCGCCGACGCGCAGCCCGCAGCCGGCGGAGGCCGCGAGAAGGAAAGGGAGGATGAGGAAGCGAGGGGAAAGCACCGGGGATCGGTCTTACTGAAGCCGGTCCTTCAGACGCGCCTGGTCGACCAGCTCATCGAAGACGGCCAGCACCTGCCGCCGGAACCGGTAGATGCGCTTGGCGTTCTCCCGGAACTGGCCGTCGTAGAGGGGGTGGGACAGCCACTTAAGGAACACCTCGCGCGGAATGGCGATGTCGCGGCGGAGTTCCTCGGGCGAAGCGCCGCGCAGGAACAGGCCGTAAAACATGGCGGCTTCGCGCTGCACCTCGATCGGGTCGAAGCCGTCTGCCGGTGGCGGCGCCGCTCGTTCCGGGTTGTTGGACGTCGAAGCCAAGGCGCGATCCTCGGATCGAAAAACAGAAGTATAAGCGCAGGCGGCCCGCACCGGCAAGCCTCCCCGTGCGCCCCTTCTATGGCAATGATACCCCGCAGCGGAAAGAGCCGGAAGCAGGAGTCGTCCTCGCGGGGATCACCCGCCCGGGCCTTGGCGCATTTCGCGCCGGAACAGCAGCCCTGCCAAGGCAAACACGGATGCCATGCCGCCGTGTGCAAGCATGACGTTCCAGAACGGGCCCGTGTCCATCGCCGCCGTGGCTTTCCGCGTGAGGACGCCTGCGAGAAGAACGGCCGCGGCCATCAGGAAGGCCGTGCGAGCCAGGCCGGGCGCCTTCAGCCTGGACAACGCCGCGCCCGCGGCTCCGAGCGCCAGCACGCCGAAGTAGGCCAGCAGAAGAGGGTTCTCCGTCTCCGAAAGATGAACCATCGTGGCCCAGCCCATGACGAACCCGCCTGCCAGGCACAGGCCGACTGCCGCCCTGTAGCTCCAGGTTCTTCCATGCCGGGCGATCCAGGCATAGGCCATGCCGGTGGCGAAAAAGAGCACGTAGGTGAACACGAATGCGCCGGGACCCCAGTGCCAGCCTTCGACGACGCGGGAGGCAATGAGTGGCACGAGCCAGACGGCGAAGGCTCCGATGGCCACGCGGAGGATGGTTCTCATATACCCACGCTTGGATCTCACACCCGCAATAATTATCTTCCTGTGCTGCCGCCTTTTCGTCCTGCCACGAGGAGGCACAGCCATGACTGAGCGTGCGGCAAGGTGAATACACTTGGGTGCAGCGCCCGCGTGTGCCTCCAGTCCTCCTGCCCTCGCTGCGCAGGTGGTAGCGGGCGGGGCTGAGGGGGGCGAAAGGGCAGCACCCAAGTGATGAATGGTTTCGCCGGTCTTTGCCACCCGCTTGTCCGCGCATTGACCGGTCTGCGTCGCGCGGGCACGTTTCGAGTAGAAAGTGTTTGAGAGCAGAAAAGAGAGAACCACAGGATAGCTGTGGATGCGTGGACTACTGCAATTTTTGTACCATACTCGCTGATGTCCGAGTCGGCCAGACCCCTCACTAGTAGTATTCTCGCGAGTATAGTACTATCTCCTTGCGGTGCCGGAATTTTCCAGGGACAAGGTCTTGTCAATCGGTGGGTGTTGATGTACACTGTCGAGGAAGGTATACGCCCGTTGCGTCGGTCAGTGGACCGCGCCCCGGAGCCGTCAGGGAGGTGCAAGAGAATGAGATCGTTCCTCTGTTGGCTTGTATCGTTGCCTCTGTTTGCTGGGTTGGGTTGGGGATACACGATCAACCTGCTCACGCCTGGACAGAGCTACTCACTCTACAACACTGGTGTGGATTCCTCTGGAACCGCTCTCGTGGGGCTGGTGCAGGATCCCCACTATAAGGACCTAGGTTACGGGGGAGATTCGAAAACCTATGCGTCCAGGAATGTCGCATGGCGCTCGGACATCACCTCCGGGCCCAATCAAGTGCGCTGGATTACGCCCGGATCGGGCGGAGGCAATCAGAATTTTCCAGCGGGTGACTACGTGTTTTACACCACCTTCACTCTGCCCAACACCTTCTCTTTCTGGAACGTGTCAATGACGGCGCTGGTTTGGGCAGACAACATCCCGGTCTCGGTTGAGCTGAAGCAAGGTGCCACTCTCTTCGCGTCATTCAATTCATTCCCGTTTCCACCGAACGGTCCGAACGGGGCTGGTGAATTCGGTTACCGCGGCCCCGGAACCCCCGGATGTCCAGGTGCCTCTTGCTATGCCGGCGGCGTAGGCACTCTGACCTACAACTGGCTGCCTGCTGGCTCTTACGACGTGGTGTTTACAGTACAGAACATCCCATTGGCAGGACGACCTTATGATAATCCAACGGGCCTGTGGGTTCAGTGGCAGTCTGGCAGCGCTATCGGGGTGCCTGAACCTGGCACTTATGCCTTGATGGGCACAGTGGGGCTGGCACTCTATTTGCTGCGCAGGCGCAAGTCTTTGCGCAACGGTTAAGCTGCCTTCCCGTCAGTTTAAACCCTCCTGTGGGGCGAACCACCGGTTCGCCCCGCTTTGCCTTGTGGAAGGACCAACACCGGAACTGACGAAAGCGGGATGCGTTACCACCCTCGTGCCCGCCATTTGATCTAGCGCCTCTCCTCCTGGCTTGTTTATCTCACCTCAACTCGATGCGACCGCACGCTGTGTAGGCGAGCCGCTTTTCTCTTTTTGCAGCCCTCTGAGCTGCGGCCTTGCCATCGGCGCGGGGATGCCGCTGCGGGAGAGGATTCCCGCGATGCTCCAGACTGCCGGGGTCAGGTGATTCGCCAGACCTCAGGGTGGAGGCGAAAGGAGGAAAGAGGATGAACCGCGCCGAGTTCCTTTCGATTCTGGCGCTGGGCGCTGTCAAGAAGCCGGCGTTTTCCGCCACCCGTATGCACTGGCAGAATGCCCAGACGCGCGACTTCCGGCTGCTCACGCTTCCCGGAGGAAAAACTGCGATGCCCACGTGGCATTACGGGCTGCTGGTTTTTCTGCATTTTCCGGGGGACGGATCGCCGCATTTTACCGTGATCGACCCGGAGGCGGACCGCATCTTCGCCCGCGTGACCGCGCAGGCACCGGAGGCCGAAGAGGTGTTCCCTATCGATCTGGCGGTCTTTCTGGACAGGAAACGGTTCGTGATCTCCGCAGTCACACGGAATGTGAAGGGCACCCGTTCGCTGTGGCTGTTGTTCCTTTCTTCCGGCGGCCAACCGTTGCATGCGGAAAAGGTGACACCGTTCCGCCCGGCAAGGTTGGCGGTGGCGCCGGACGAAACCGTGTGGGCGCTGGGGGATGATGTCCGGGCCGGTGGCAGCCCGGACAGCACAAGTCCGGTTCTTTGGCATTGGAGCTCCGGCGGTCAACTTCTGCATCGGGTGCTTGAGAGGCGGCTGTTTCCACAAACTGAACCGCTCGGGGAGGCGCTGCCGCCGCACGGGGATCCCGGACTGGCGGTCTCGAGCGACCGCGTGGCTGTTTACGCGCCGGCCAGCGGCGTCCTGGCCGAGGTCAACCCGCGCGGTGAAATCCTGGACATCCACCGGCCTGCCGTGCCGACGGCACCCGATGGCTCGCCGCTTTCTTTCCTCGGCCTTGCGGTGCTGGACAGGGGCGAGATCTTTGGGGCGGTTGGCGGCATCCGCCGCTTCGACCGGGTGGGCGGTCGCTGGAGCGATCCGGAGACTTCTGGCGCGCTCGGGCACGGGAGGATCCTGTTCGGCGGCTTCGGGCGCCAATTGCTGATCAATGGCGCTTCGGGAGACCGGTTCCACTACCGGCTGGTCACGCTTCCTTAAGGCGCGGCCTGCCTGCCGGTGGCAGAGGCGCTGCGCGAGGCGCCGAAGGAGTTGGCCGACCCGGGCGCGTGGATGAAGCAGAAATCGTTGCCTTCCGGGGCCAGCCACATGGGTGGCGACATGGGACGCGCGCCCTGTGGCCGTTTGTTGACAAGGTGAACGACTGGACTCGCGGGAGAAGGTGGTGGGCTCGGCAGAACTCGAATCTGCGACCTCTACCGTGTCAAGGTAGCGCTCTAACCAACTGAGCTACGAGCCCGTTGTGAAGGGATCACCCTTATGTTACCACGACCGCCGCGGCGTGCACATCGAGCCGCGGAATCAGCGCCGTGAAGCCTTCCGCCGTGCGCCTCCATGTCAGCGGGCTGCCGCCGGGCTCGAGCCGCGAGTCCTTTGGTTTCGTCCCCCGCCACAGCAGGCGCACCGGACCCACCGGGGGGACGAAGTCCACCGTGGCCCAATCGCCCGCCACCTGCATGGCTGTGGTGTTGACCAGGTGGATCCGCAGCGCCTGGCCCTTGCGGCGCAAGACCACTTCCACGGTGGGCGGGGCGTCGACCTGCACGAGAGGCCGGAAGTGCGGCGCAATGAGAGCGCGGCCAAAGCCGCGCACGGACGCGGCGTGCGTGGCTGCGTAGACCGCGCCGATGGCTCCGGGAACGACAAGGACGTGGCCACGGCCGAATTTTGCGCCCAATGCGGCGGGACGCCCCTCGCGCGTTGTGTTGAGCTCCGGATATCGCCAGTCCAGGACCTCCGCGCCGTCCGGCTCCACGTCGAGCCAGACGCCTGTGGCATTGGCGATGGCGCCGTGGCGCAGCCAGGCGGTCTGCCGCGCCGGCTCGCCGAGGGCGCGGAAACCAAGCCTGCCGGCCAACGACTGCGCGTTGTGCGCTCCGCACACCAGCAGACGTCCGCCATTGCGCGCGTATTCCAGCAGCGTTTCCAGGCACTCGCTGCCGGGGGCTTCCCAGTCCGGCAGCACGAGAAACGGATACCGGGCGGCGATGCGGCCCAGCTTCCAGTCTGGCAGCACATCGACCGACCACTGACAGGCCACGAGCAGATCTACCCAGCCGCGCGCCGGATCGAGCAGCTTGCCCCAGCCGCCGAAGAGCCGGTTTCCCGTGCGGTAGAGCGACTCTTTCGAGAACACGACGCCAATCTGCGGCACCGTCTCCGTGCCCTGGCTCACCGGTTGCAGGCTCCGGCAGTGGCGGGCCACGGCGGCCATGATTTCGATGTGCGCGTCCTCGAAGTGGCCGGTGCGCGCCGGGTGATAGTAAATCTGGAAACCGCCGGACTGCGCCAGCACGACGCCGGCTTCCTGCATAAGCTGCACGGCGGGCTTGAAAATGTGTCCGACGGTGTTCGACTCGGCCTGCTGAAAGCCCCATGCCATCAGATCCCAGGGCCTGCCGGTCTGCGCCAGATAGCGGGCCTCCAGCCGCGCGGTCGAGATGCTCGCATTGCCCAGATAGTCGCCGGAAAGGAAGTCGACCGGGAGCGAGGGCTCTTCGGGAACCATGGTCGAATAGAGCCAATTGCTGGCGATCTGGAAATCCGGGTGGCTGCGGTGCAGCTCCTCGACGTAATGGCGCACGTAGCGGCGGAACTGCCCGCGCTGGAACTCGAGCCACTCGAGCCAATACGGCTCGCCCGGCTTGCGGGGCGCGGGCCTGCCGAAGGCGCGGAGCGCCGCTTCGCAGTAGTCCGGCTGCACCGCCCAGCATTCGCCATCGATCCAGGCTCCGTCGAGCCGGTATTTCGTGGCCGCCTCGCGCAATTGCGGGATCATGAGGCGGTCGGCGTAGGGGCCGAAGGTGGAGGTGTTGCGGTCGTCGGGCCTGCCGTCCGGACGGATGCGGGCCCACTCCGGGTGGCGGCGCACGGCCTCTCCGTCCCAGACACCCGAGAAGTGGATGAAGAGCGCGATGCCGCGCCGCTCTGTTTCCGCGCGCCATACGGCGAGCGAATCGCGCACGATGCCAGGCGCGGAAGGGCCCACGTCGGAGGGCCAGCCGAGCCAGCCGGGATGGCCCTTGGCGTCGTACTGCACGAAGTCCGGGCGCACCCGGTCCAGCAGCCTGCCGACGGCTTCGGGGGTGACGTCGCGGCCAAGGGCCGTGTCCTTCTCATTCGGGTGCAGGTCGAAGTGCAGCCCGAAGAAGCACTCGGCCCGGCGGAGCCGGCGGGGCGCGGGCTGCGGCTGAAGGGCCGCGGCAAGGGAGGCGGCGAACTGGCGGCGGTTGAGGTCCGGCGGCAGCATGGCAGATACAATAATAGTTCCGATGTCCTTTCACATCAGCCAGCATGAGCGGGGCGGAGCCGTGGTGCTCGAACTTTCGGGCCGTTTTGTTCTCGGCGAGCCGGTCGAGCAATTCCGGGCCGTGCTGGAAGAACTGCTGGGGCAGGGAAAGAACCGCATCGCGCTGGACATGCGGAAGGTGGACTACATCGACTCGAGCGCGCTGGGCTGCCTCGTGATGGCGCACACGAAAGTGACGCGCGCCGGCGGCGCCATGTCGATGTTCGGCCTGAATGAGAAGGGGCTGGAACTGCTTGTCATCACAAAACTGGCCACCATTTTTCGCATTGGAGCGACCGAAACAGACGCAATCAACCTCCTTTTTCCGGACCGTACTGCAAAAAGCTTCGACATTCTCGAATTTGTCCGGAAGCATTGGGGCGAGACGGCGGGCGGCGGGTCATGAGACTGGTGGTGGTGGGCGGAGTGGCCGCCGGACTGAGCGCGGCGTCGCGGGCGCGGCGCATCGATCCCTCGGCGGAAATTCTGGTCATCGAGAAAGGCATGCGGATTTCGTGGGGCGCCTGCGGCCTGCCTTATCTGATCGAAGGCCAGGTTTCTTCCATCGAAGATCTGGTCGTTTACCGGCGCGAAGTTTTCGAAAAAGAGCGCAATATCCGCATCCGCACCGAGGCGGAAGTGACAGCGGTGCGCCATGGGGCGCGCGAGCTGGTGCTTGCCAACGGGGAGCGGGTGCGCTACGACCGGCTCGTCTGGGCGGCCGGGGCGAGGCCGGCGCGGAGAGCGTCCGGCGGCAGAGTGTTTTCCCTGCATACCGACACGGACGGGGAGCGGCTGCGGGCTTTTCTGGAAACGCAGCGGCCCCGGGCGGCTGCGGTGGCCGGCGGCGGTTACATCGGGCTGGAGGCGGCGACGGCGCTCCGCGCGCGCGGACTCCGGGTGCGCCTGCATCACGACGCAACCACGCTGCTGAACCGGGAGGATCCGTGGCTGACGCAGCGGATTGTCGAGCGTCTGGAGGCCTGCGGCGTGGAGGTCCGGCTGAACGAGCCGGCGGATCCGGAGCGGCTGGACGCGGATCTCGTCATTGACGCGACGGGCATGCGCCCGAATGCGGAGCTGCTGGCCGAGGCGGGCGCGGCGCTGGGGCGGACGGGCGCGCTGGCGGTGGACGAGTATCAGGAGACATCGCTGCGGGGCGTGTTCGCCGCCGGCGACTGCTGCGAGGCGAGGCACATCGTCAGCGGGCGGCCGGTGTGGATCCCGCTGGGCACGACGGCCAACAAGGCAGGGCGCGTTGCCGGTGCGAACGCCGCCGGGCGGCGGGAGCGCTTCCCGGGCGTGGCCGGCACTTCGATCGTGCGGGTGGCCGGGCTGGCGGTGGCCGTCACCGGGTTGTCCCAACAGCAGGCGCGGCGCGAGGGGTTTTCGCCGGTGGAAGCGGTGATCGAGGCGCGCGACCGCGCCCGGTATTTCTTCGGGCGCAGGCTGGCCGTGCAACTGGTGGCGGACCGTTCCAGCGGGCGTTTGCTGGGGGCGGCGGTGCTGGGCGATCAGGGCGTGCTGGCGCGCATCAATACGGCGGCCGCGGCCCTGGCGGCGCGGATGGATGTGGAGACGCTGGCGGGCCTGGATCTGGCCTACGCGCCGCCTTATTCGACCGTGATGGATCCGCTGCTGGTGGCCGCGCAGCAACTGCTGCGGATGCTGTAGCGCAGCGCGGCATTGCAGACGTCCGGCTCCGGATGCGCGCACTGCTAGACTGGACGGAAGAAGCAGCTTCCGCAGTGCGCGGAAGCAGGGATCGCGCTGATGTTGCAGCCAGGGAACACCGCACCGCAGTTCACGCTGGAGCTCGCCGGGGACGGCATGCTTTCGCTTGCCGCAATTCTCGAGGCGGGGCCGGCAGTGTTCGCCTTCTTCAAGGTGACCTGCCCCACGTGCCAGATGGCGCTGCCCTACCTGGCGCGCATCCGGGGCGGGGAGCTTCAGGTTTTCGGCATCAGCCAGGACGACGCAGAGCGCACGCGGGAGTTTCAGCGGGTGTTCGGCGTCGATCTGCCGATGCTGCTCGATCCGGCCGCGGCGAAGTATCCGGCCAGCCGCGCCTTCGGGATCCAGTATGTGCCGTCGGTGTTCCTGGTGGAGACGGACGGGCGGATTTCCTGGGCGGCGGAGGCGTTCGACCGGCGGGCGTACGAAGAGCTGGCGCAGCGTGCAGGCCGGCCGATGTTCCACGCCGAGGACAGGGTTCCGTTGTACAAGCCGGGCTGAGGGTCGCGATTCTAGGCTCCCGGCGGGAGCCGCAGCGCATCAGAAGGAACAAGGGGAGGAAGGAGCGCAACAGCCGATATGCCGAAGGTCCAGGAGATTCTGAAGGGCGCAGCCGCCATCGCGAAGGGCATGACGGTGACGCTTCGGGAGATGATGAACCCGATCATCACCGACGACTATCCCGATGCCCCGCCTGTGTTTCAGGAGCGCTACCGCGGCCTCCATGTGCTTCAGCGCGACGACAACGGGCTGGAGAAGTGCGTCGCCTGCTTCCTATGCTCCGCCGCCTGCCCGGTGCAGTGCATCTACATCGAAGCCGCCGACAACACCGAGCAGGAGCGCATCAGCGGCGGCGAGCGCTACGCGGCGGTCTATAACATCGACTACAGCCGCTGCATTTTCTGCGGCTACTGCGTGGAGGCCTGTCCCACCGACGCGATCACGCATGGCCACGGCTTCGAGCTGGCCAGCTACAACACGAGCACGCTCATCTACCGCAAAGAGCAGCTTCTGGCCCCGCTGCCGGAAGGCTCCACCGGGCGCATCCGGCTGGACCACCCGGTGGCCGTCGGCGACGAAGGTCACTGACGCGCGAGCACGCGCCACGCGCGGCGGGCCACGATGAGTTCCTCGTTGGTGGCCAGCGCCACCACCTGCACACGGGACTGCGCTGAGGAGATCACGCGGTCTCCCGTGCCGTCTTCATTGGCCGCCTCATCCAGCTTCACGCCGAGAAAAGCGAGCCCTTCGCAGATGGCGCGCCGCAGCGGCGGGCTGTTCTCGCCGATGCCGCCCGTGAAGGCGATCGCGTCCAGGCCGTTCATCGCCGCCGCGCAGCCGGCGACTGCCTTTTTCACTTCGAAGATGAACACGTCGAGCGCGAGATGGGCGGCGGCAGAGCCGGCGCGGGCCGCCTCCATGATGTCGCGGACGTCGCCGCCGGCGACGCCGGAAAGGCCGGCGAGGCCACTGACGCGGGACAACTGCGCGCGCACCTGCTCGGTCGACCAGCCGTTGCGGTCCATCATGTAGAGAACGGCAAAAACGTCGAGATCGCCGTGCCGCGTGGCATTTTCCAGGCCCGACTGCGGCGAAAATCCCATGGTGGTGTCGACACTGACGCCGCGGTCGATGGCGCAGACCGAGCTGCTGCCGCCGAGGTGACAGCTTGCCAGCCGCAGGTCGGCGGGCGTGCAGCCAAGGATCTCGGGCACGCGCAGGCTCACGTACTCGTGAGACGCGCCGTGGAAGCCGTACTTCTCCACGCCGTGCCCGGTGCGCCAGTCCTGCGGCACGCCATAGACGCGGGCGTATTCCGGCTTGTTGCGGTGGAACTCGGTTTCAAAGGCGGCGACGAGCGGCACGCCGGGCATCACGTCGCGGAAGGCGCGGATGGCTTCCAGATAGATGGCGTTGTGCAGCGGCGCGGCAAGCAGGAACTGCGCCATCGCCTGCTCCACGCCTTCATCAATGACATATGTGCCCTGATAGCGCGGCCCGCCATGCACGGCCTTGAACGCCACCGCGTCCACCGTCGTGTCGCCGGCGCGGATCTCGCGGATGGCGGCGCGGTAATCGGCGACGCGCTCGAAGCGTCCGCGCGCGAGCACCCGCTCTTCGGGCATCGCCAGGATCTGATACTTCAGCGAAGTAGAGCCGAGGTTCGGGACGAGGATGTTCATCGCTTACCTGCCAGCCGCCAGCCCGGCCAGATTCTGCTGCGCGCGCGCCTGGAAGGGGCTCTTCATTTTCGCGCAGGCGCTCCAGTGCTTTTGCGCGGCGGCCAGGCGCGCGGCGTCGCGCTTGGGCCCTTTGCCGGCCAGGTTGTAATTGGCGAGGCCGAGGTAGAAGTAAGCGCCCGGCAGCAGGTCGTTGGCGGAGGCGCTCTTCTGGATGACCGGCAGGCCGGTTTCGAGGACCTTCTCGCACTCCGGCCACTTCTCCTTCACGCCGTAGGCGATGCCTGCGATCCAGTAGCCGCGGGCCAGGGTGTTCGTCTTCTTGGCTTCCCAGTCTGCCGGCGCCATGCCCTCGGGCGCTTCTTTGGCGGGGAGCATGGAGATCAGCTTTTCCGCGTAGAGGATGGCCTTGTCGTAGTTCTTCGTCGACGTCAAGTGCGTGTCGGCGGCGTAGACGAGCATGTCCTCGTTGGCGAAGTTCTTTGCATCGGCATTTTCGGCATATTCGAGGGCGCGCTTGAGGTCCTTCATCTGGATGAGCGCCACGAAGGCGCGGCCCGCGGTGCGGCCCATGTACTCGCTCTGCGGATTGGCCTTTTCGAGCGACTCGCCCATCAGCACAATGACCTTCGGATCGGCGCTCTTGAGCGCCATGGCGTAGAAGGAGTACTCCGCACGCGTGGTCACCTGCTTTGCGAAGTCCACTTCCGCTTTCCACCGCTCGGCCTCCTGCTCGTCTTCAGGTTCTTTGGATTCGATCTTCTTCTTCGCGGCGGCGATGGTGGCATTGGCCCACTCGACGATGCAGGCGGCATCGTTCTGCTCTTCGCAGGCCTGAAGCGCGTTGTAAGCGGCCGGGGCGTTGTCGGGTTCGGCGGCCAGGATCTCTTTCGCGCCGGAAATCACCTTGTCAAAGGCTTTCGTCTTCAGCCAGAGCGGCTGCACCTGGTTCAACGCATACGCCCTGCCGGGATGATCCGGGTACTTCTGAAGGAACTCCTGGTAAAGCTCGATCTTGCGCGCTTCGTCGGATTCCGAGCCCGCCATCTGGAGCAGCAGGCCTTCGGGGGTCTGGGTGTCGATCTGGAAGCGCGCGCGCTGGGCCCCGGCCGGCGCGCAGAACAGAACGGCAGCGGCGAGCAGAGCAGCTTTCATGGTGCCTCCCTGTTACGTCTGCTGATATATTACTGGGTTCCGCCCGCATCGTCGAGACGGAGGCCGGGGCTGAGGCCATGATTCCCACGACTTACTTCGCCACGCTGCTGCTGATGATTCTCTCCATGATTTGCTGGGGCTCCTGGGCCAACACGATGAAGATGGCCGGCCGCTGGCGGTTCGAGCTCTACTACTTTGACTACGTGATTGGCGTGATGCTGTGCGCCACGCTGGCCGCGTTCACCTTCGGCAGCGTCGAAATGGTGCTGCCGGAGTCCGACCGGGTGCTGTTTCCGTTCCTCGACAACCTGTCGATCACCGGAAAGCGGCAGATCGGGCTGGCCATGGCGGGGGGCGCGGTGTTCAATCTGGCCAACCTGCTGCTGGTGGCGGCGATTTCGGTAGCGGGCCTGTCCGTGGCGTTTCCGGTGGGCATCGGTTTGGCGCTGATCGAAGGCGCCGTTCTGAACTACGTCATCCATCCGGCGGGCCACCCGGCGCTGGTGTTCGGGGGCGTGGGACTGGTGCTGCTGGCCATCGTCATGACGTCGTTGGCCTATGCGGCGCTTCACCGGCAGCGCGCGCGGGAAGCGCCGCCGGAACCTGCGCCGCAGGCGCGCGGGGCAGGGCGCAGGCCCGCGCCCCGCAAGCCTTCCGCATGGAAAGGCATTGCGCTGAGCCTGTCCGCCGGGCTGCTGATGGGCCTGTTCTATCCGCTGGTGGAGATGAGCAAAGAGGGCGATCTGGGGCTGGGGCCGTATGCGGCGGCATTCTGCTTCGCGCTGGGCGTGCTGGTGACGACGCCGGTCTTGAACCTGTTCTTCATGAACCTGCCGGTGGAAGGCGATCCGGTCAGCTTCCGCGACTATCTCACCGGGACAGGGCGGCAGCATGCGTTGGGCGTGCTGGGCGGAATCATCTGGGGGATCGGCACGATCAGCAATTTTGTGGCGGCGAGCGCGCCGAAGTCGGTCAACGTCGGCCCGGCCATCAGCTACGCCATCGGCCAGGGCGCGACGCTGGTCAGCACGCTGTGGGGCCTGCTGGCCTGGAAGGAGTTCGCGGGGGCGGAGCGCGCGGTGCAGGCGCGCATCTGGGTGATGCTGCTGTTGTATGCGGCGGGGCTCGGGCTGCTGTCGCTGGCGCCGCTTTACCGCTGAAGCAGGGCGGCGATCACCTGGTCGAGAAGCGCTGCCGAGGGCACGCTGCCCTGGGCCAGGCGCGGCGCGCCGCCGCCGCGCCCGCCGAGCGGTTCGAGCACTGCCTTAAGCCTTGCGCCCGCCTCGATGCAGGTGCCGCTGCCCGTGGCGAAAAGGACGCTGGGCGGATTCGCGCTGACGGCAACGAACAGCCCATCGCCCGCGTTGCAGAAGCTCTGGGCCATGGCGCGCAGCTCCTCGCCGAGCGGACCCTCCGCAATCCTTTCCACATGCACGCGAAGGCCGGATTCGCCCACGGGGCAGGCGTCATGGAGCGCTTTGCCGCGCAACGTTGCCAGCTCCAGCGCCAGACGGCGGCGCGTCTTCTCCGCTTCCCGCGCCTGCTCGAGAAGGCCGGCGGCGGTCTGGGGCACGTCATCAAGCGCCGCGCTGAACAGGCGCGCGGTACGGTCCAGGGCCTCGTAGTCGGCGCGGGCCCGCGCCACGGCCCGTCCGCCGCAGAGGAACTCGACGCGCGTCATGCCGCGGATCTTCTCCGTTTTGCGCAGCAGGATGACGCCGATCTGGCCGGTGGAGCGCACGTGCGTGCCGCCGCAGGCGGAACGGTCGACGCCTTCGATGGTGATGATGCGGAGCAGCCCCTCGCGCGCCGTCTCCTTGCGCAGGCCCTCGGCCACGGCCGATTCTTCGAACGAGATCCGCACTGGCAGATCCTGCCAGATCAGCTCATTGGCGCGGCGCTCGGCCTGTGCGAGCTGTTCCGGCGGAATTGACCCCGTTTCCAGATCGATGGTGCTGGCCTCCGAGCCGAGGTGGAAGCTCGCCGTGCGGTAGCCGTAAAGCTGATCGAAAACGGCGGACAGCAGATGCTGCCCGGTGTGCTGCTGCATGTGATCGAAGCGGCGTGGCCAGTCGATGACGCCGCGCACCTGCTGCTGCCCGGGCAGCGGCGCCGTCAGCACGTGGATGATTTCCCCGTTGTCTTCTTCCTCGACGCCTGCCACCGGGACGCCGGCGAGCGTTCCCGTGTCGAAGGGCTGGCCGCCGGAGGTGGGGTAGAAGGCCGTGCGGTCGAGCACGGCGCGGGTGCGGTCCGCGTTGGTGCGCACGACCCGCGCTTCGAATTCCGCGAGGAAGCTGTCGTTGTAGTAGAGGCGCTCGGTCATCCGGCTGGCGGTGCGGAGGGGCTCAGACCCATTCGAGCGCGCCCTTCCGGTAGGCCCAGATGTAGCCGACGATCAGGATGGCGAGAAACACCGCCACCTCAGCCACGCCGAACCAGCCGAGCTGCCGGAAGCGGACCGCCCACGGGAACAGGAAGATGGTCTCCACGTCGAAGACCACGAAGAGGATGGCGATGATGTAGAAGCGGACGGTGTAGCGGCCCCGGGCGTTCGATGCCGCGCGGATGCCGCACTCGTAAGCCTCCAGCTTGACCGGGATGGGCAGGGCGGGGCGCAGATAACGGAAGATGCCGAGCAGGACGAGCGGGAAAAGGATCGCGCAGATCAGGAAAATGAAAATCGGCGTATATCCTTCCGGCATGGTTTCACTATATCATCGCGGACGGGCGCGGCGGCGGCCCCTGCTAGAATCATCGTTTGACCCCGATTGGCGCAATCCGGATGCCTGCCCGGCTGCCGGGCATGATGTTCCTGCGCGTGCTGCGGGAGCGGCGTTCGCTGATCTATCAGATGGTGCGGCGCGACTTCGAGCAGCGCTTCGTCGGCAGCGCCGCCGGGTGGCTGTGGACGCTGATCCACCCGCTGGTGCTGCTGCTGAGCTGGGTGTTCGTCTTCCAGTTCTGCCTGAAGGTGCCGCCGCCGCCCGGGGTGGGCGACAGCTACACGCTGTTTCTGTTCTGCGGCTACCTGCCGTGGCTGCTGTTCCAGGAGACGGTGCAACGTTCGGCGAATTCGCTGGTGGAGCAGGCCAGCCTGATCACCAAGACGGTCTTTCCGGCCGAGATCATCCCGGTGACGCTGTTTCTGTCCGCGCTGCTCAGCCACACGATCGCGGTGATGGTGGCGGTGGTGATGGTGCGGTGGATGACGGGCCACTTCAGCGTGCTGGTGCTGCTGCTGCCTGTCTACACGGCGCTGCTCGGGCTGTTCGCCATCGGCGTAGGCTGGCTGGCAGCGAGCCTACAGGTGTTTCTGCGGGACACGGCGCAGATCGTCGTCGTGGTGCTCACGGGCTGGTTCTGGCTGACGCCGATTTTCGTCGACGAATCGTACTTTCCGCCGGCGGCGCGCTTCCTGGTGAAATACAACCCGCTGGCGCTGGTCGTGAAGGGATACCGGCAGCGGCTGATGACCTACGAGCCGCCCTCGTGGCAGGAGCTGGCGCTGCTGGCGGCCGTGGCCGGCGCGGCCTTTTTCCTGGGCGGGATCTTCTTCCGTCACCTGAAGCGGGGCTTCGCCGACGTTCTGTGAGAAGACCGCAGTGGAGAAGAATCGTTCCATGCAGATGACACGACGCGGGCTGATGGAATCCATCGCGGCGCCTTTGCTGTTGCAGCGGCGGGCGGCCGCGCAGCGGCCGAATATCGTCCTTGTTCTGGCGGACGGGCTGCCTGCCTGGGCGCTGGGCTGCTATGGCAACCAGGAGATCCGGACTCCGCAGATCGACCGGCTGGCGGCAGCCGGCACGCGGATGGCGCTGTTTTTCGCGAGCGCTCCGGCGGGGCCGCCCTCGCGCGCCACGCTGTTCACCGGGAGGGCGCCGCGGCAGCATGGCGTGACGGATCTGCCCGAGGGCGAGGGGCAGGCTCCGGCAGCCTTCGCAAAGGAAGTCCTGATCAGCGATCTGCTTGCCGGCGCGGGTTACCGCTGCGGGTTCGCCGGCCTGTGGGGCATGGGGCCCGCGGCGGGAAAGCCGGGCCACGGTTTCGAATTCGCGGCGGTGCTCCGCTCGCTCTCGCACGAGGACCCGCGGCTGGCGGTGGATGGCTCGGAGGTCCAGGAGAAGGGATATCTGCCGGAAATTCTGACGAAATATGCGGCTGATTTTCTGGCCCGCCAGCAGAAAGACCGTCCGTTTTTCCTCGTGGTTTCCAACCTGGGCCCGGGCGGCCCGCTGGACGGGCACCCGAAGCGGCTGCTCGATCTGTACGCCAGCGCAAACTTCGCCTCGTTCGGCATCCAGCCTGCGGCCGGCAACGCGGCGCAGGGGCGCGAGCATCTGGACAACCCGCTGCCGGCGCTGCGGCGCTACGCCGCCGCGGTGACCGCGCTGGACGAGCAGGCAGGCGCGCTCCACCGGAAGATCCTCGAGCTCGGGCTTTTCGAGAATACGCTGTTCCTTTTCACCAGCACGCACGGGGCGCTGCTGGGCCGGCACGGGCTGTGGGGCGCGGGGCGCGCGTCGAAACCGGCGAACCTGTTCGAGGAATCGATCCATGTGCCGATGATCTGGTCGTGGCCTGGCCGCGTGCCCACGCACTCGGTGAGGCCGGAGCTGGCCGGCGCGGCCGATCTGCTGCCGGCGCTGTGCGAGGCGGCGGGCGTGGAGCCGCCCGGCAACCGGCGGCTGTGCGGGCGCAGCTTCCTGCCGCTGGTGATGAACCGGCCGATGCCGAAGAAGGATCCGTGGCCGGACATCGTGTTTGCCGAATTCGAAGACGCGGAGATGGCGCGCGACAAGTACTACAAGCTGGTGGTGCGGGGCAGCGGGCAGGGCGAGCTGTATGACATCCGCAAGGATCCGCGCGAGCGCAACAACGTTTACGCGGACGCGGGCTTCAGCACCGTGCGCGCGCACCTGGAGAAAAAGCTGGCCGGGTGGCGCGAGGCCTGCGGCTGATCAGTCGCGGAAGACGGCGCGCACGCCCGCCGTGCCGGCGAAGACGCACACGGCGGCATGGCCGCAGCCGGGCGCGATGGCGAAGCCATGCTGCGCCTGGAAGCGCTGCTTCATGTAATTCCAGAAATTGGTGCCGCGCTCGCGGCGGTTGGGCCCCTGCGCCTGCGCCGGGCAGCTCCTGTCGAGGGTCGGGTCATCGGTGCGGGTGTCAAGCTCGCCCACCAGATAGGTCACGTCGCGCGAAACAAACTGCCGCCGGATCTGTTCCGGATCCATGCCGGCGGCATAGCCTTCCAGCTTTTCCAGCCCGTAGCGGTAGTGGTTGTAAGTGGTGCAGTTCTCCGCGTCCCAATAGGGGGCGAACTGGCCCGTGCATCCGCCCTGCGGCGAACAGACGCCGCCCTGGCTGAGGCGGAGCCCATCCAGATACACATAGCTGGAAGGGTTCGCGGGGACGTAGCGCACTTTCACGCGCATTTTCGGCTCCTGGCGGTTGAAGGCAGCGTAGCGCTGCACGAACTGCCCGCCGGCGGAGTGGCCTGCGACGACCACTTCCTTCAGGTCCGGGAAACGCGCCGCGTCATTGAAGCATTCGAGGATGCGGTCCATCGTCTCGTAGGACGTGATGCTGCCGTTGAGCGCCTGAAGCCCTGCCTTCCAGCCTTCGTTGGTCCAGTACCACTCGCCCGGCTCCACGGGATCGCCCTTGTCCGCGCCGGTTCTGGCCTTGAAGTGCGGGGCGACGACGGCGGTGGTCTCCAGCCTGTCGGCTGCCGCGGTGGAAGCGAGCGCCCAGCGGAAGTAATCTTCGGCGTTGCGGTTGGTGCCGTGCACCATGACATAGCCGCGCGTGATGCCGCGGTGGACGCCGCTCTGGAGGGCGTGCGTCCGCCAGACGATAATGTGCCCCCCGCCCACCTTCAGGGATTCCGTCGCGCCGATGCCAAGCAGCAGGGAAAGAGCCAGCAGGCTGCCCATAGGCCTCCTTACCCTCCTAACGTATTCTGATCAGCTCGGTGTGCGTCAAGCGGAAGACGGCGGCGAAGCGGCCCCATTCGCTTTCCGGCACGTTCTGTCCGGGATTGCGGGCGCGCCAGACGGAGAGTTGCGGGTCGCGGGCCTTCAGCCGGCAGAGGAAGGCAAGCAGGTGCGGCTCTTCCTCCGCAGGAGGCAACGGATCATCGGCGAAGTAGATGGCGGCGCCGCGCGGCAGCGGCGGCAGGCTGCGCCGGAGCACGTTGCCGGGCGTGACGACCCTGCGCTCGTAAGGAGCGTAGTAATGCTGCCGGATCCATGCCGAAAGCCAGCGGTGCTGCGGCGCCAGCAGGAAGGCCAACGCGGCCACGAGCAGGCACGGCAACGCCGGCCGCTGGAGGGGAAGCAGGCTCCACAGCCGGTCCAGCACCATTCCGGCCAACAGGCACCAGCCGGCATAGGGGATGTAGAAGGCGTAGAAGCTGCGCTGCGGCAGGAACAGAAGCGGGAGCGGCGTGAGGAGGAGGATGCCGAGGGCGAGCCAGGCGGCGCGGCGGCGCAGCCACGCAGCCGCCAGAACGGCCGCAGCCAGCAGCAGCCAGGCGGCCGCCGGGCTCCAGTCCGGCCCGCGGTAGAGCAGATCCGCGGTGAGAAGCTTCCAGCGGGCGTTCAGGACCGCCAGCGAAAATTCGGGCTGGTAGGCGGGATTGGCCCCCATCGGCGAGCGCCACAGCGACCAGCCGAGCACGGCCCAGCAGCAGGCCGATGCCAGTGCCGCGGTCTTCCATGCCGCGCGGCCGCCGTTCCAGGCCCACGCGGCCAGAGCCATGACCGCCGGAAGAGTAACCGCGACTTCCTTGGATCCTCCCGCCAGCGCCGCAAGACATGCTGCGGCCGCGGCCCGCCCCGCAGGAAAAGGCACGCGATTTTCCGCCGAATCCGGAAGACAAAGCAGCGCGGAGATGGAAAATGCGAAAGCGAGCAGATCGTAAATGGTCCCTGTATTGAAATAAAGATCCTGCAATTGGGCGTGATAGGCGAAAAAAAGACCTCCGAAAAGAACGGCGTTCCAGGAGCCGGATGCGCGCTGGAACAGGCGGAGGGCCAGCCAGAGATTGGCGAGCAGCAGGCCGAAGCAGAAGACACGGTAGGGACGCGGGTGCAGGCCGAACAGCTCCCACAGGCCGCGGAGGACGAGGTTGGCGGCGGGGCGCTCCTTCGCTGCCGCGATCTGCCACGGGGACAGGAAGGCCACGCCGTGCAGGTTCATCAGGTCATCCGGGGTGAACCATGCCAGCAGTCCGGGCCATGCGAAGTGGAGGAACCAGGCCGCCAGCAAGGCCCAGACGGCAAGAAGCGGCCGCCAGGTCCCTCTGCGGGGACCCGTGAGGAGGCATCCGGGTGGCTGTGCGCTGGAACTCAACCCGAGAATTTAGCACGGACGGGCGGCCGAAGCATGCAAGAAGGGCGCCCGGACCGCCGGGCGCCCTTCCGGATTCAGCCTGTGCGCGCCGCGGTCAGAAGTTGACGCGCAGGCTGAGCTGAATGATGCGCGGGTCGCGGGCGGCGGAGAACTGCCCGAAGGAAGGGTTCACCTGGTTGCCCGCGGGGTCGAAGCGCGCCGTGGTGTCGATGGCGCTGAACTGCGTGTGGTTCCACGCATTGAACAGCTCGCCGCGGAACTGCACCCAGCGGTCCTCGCCGAACAGCGGGAAGCGCTTGGCGATGGCGATGTCCCAGTTGTTGACGCCGGGGCCGTACATCGAGTTCTGGCCGGCATTGCCGAAGTCCCGGACGGCCGGACGCGCGAACGCGGCGGTGTTGAAGTTGCGCTCGAACGTGCGCTGGCTCTTCGGCAGATAGGTGTCGCCAATGATCACGACGCGGGCGCCTTCGGAGGAGCCGGTGATGTCGGCGCCGTCCGTGGTGGAGAAGCCCGGCGTGAAAGGCGCGCCGGTAATGAAGGAGGTGATGCCGCTGATCTGCCAGTTGTCAGTCACCCAGCCGAGATAGCGGTTGTTGAGCCGGCGGCCGAGCTTCGGCACGTCCCAGATGTAGTTGGCGACGAAGACATGGCGCCGGTCGAAGCCGAGCGGGCCGTAGTTGCGGGCCCGAAGCGGGAAGTAGGGGCTGACGCCGGTGGTGTCCGTGTCGGCGACGCCCAGTGTCTTCGACCAGGTATAGGCGACGCCGAACTGGAGGCCGCGGGTGAAGCGGCGGTTGGCCGAGAGCTGGAGCGAGTTGTAGTTGGAGTTGACGCCATTGTAGCGGTAGTTGATGTCGGCGTGGCCGAAGTAAGGCCGGAAGAAGTTGTCCGGCAACGGGCGGCCCGGGTTGGTGGGATCCTGATTGGCCGGATCGAAGCGCGCGTACATCGGGATGGGGTTGATGTTGCGGCTGGCCATCAGTTGCCGGGACTGGGAGCCGACATAGCTGAGGTCGATCAGCGTCTGGAAGATCTGGTGCTGGATGCCGAACGAGAAATTCATCGTGGTGGACTGCTTGTTGAAGCCGTAAAGCATGTTGCTGCTGGTGGGCCCGACGGCGCCCGGCACGCTGGCGTAAGTGCTCAGATCGCCGTAGAAGAGCGTGGGGGTGTAAGCGATGGGCGGCTGGCCGTTCAGGTTGAACGTCGGGTTGCCCTGGAGGCGGTCCTTGAACATGCCGAAACCGCCGCGCAGCGCGGTCCTGCCGTTGCCGAAGACGTCGTAGGCGAAGCCGAAGCGCGGCCCGTAGGCGGCCGCAGGCGCGTCATACAGGCCCGGAGGCGCGCCGGCATCGATGCCGCCGATCCTCATGCCGTTGGCGAAGACGCCGCTTCCGGGCACGAAGAGGCCGATCATCGGCGAGGGAGCGTAGGCGCCGTTCAGCGGATTGCAGGCGACGCGGCGGTTGTTCGGGTCGCGGCAGGGCACATACAGCCGGGGCGCCTTCGCCGGATCGTATTTCGACGGATCGAAGGAGGAAAGCGTGCGGTTGAGGTCCTCCATCGGCGGCAGGTGGTAGATCCGGATGCCGTAGTCGAGCGTCAGGCGCTTGTTCACGCGCCAGTTGTCCTGCACGTACCACTCAACGTTCCAGAACCACCAGTCGCCATCGACGCGCTTGTCAGCCTCCGAGTAGCTCTGGATGACGCCGAGCAGCGCGTTGGCGAAAGAGTGGTTCGTGTCATAGGGGTTGTTCACGTCGCGGCTGAAGTTGAAGTTGCCGCGGTAATTCGTTCCGCCCACCTGGAATTTTCCGGTGCGCTCGACGTAAACGCCCGCCTTGAACGCGTGGTTCCGCCAGATCTTGGAGACGTTGCCGACGTAGCTGTAGATGTCGTTGTAGTTCCGGTAGGGGATGTTGCCCCAACTGAAGTTCACCGGATTGGCGGGCTGTCCGCCGAAGACGATGTTCGGCGCGTAGTTCTCCTTGATATTGTCGTCCTTGAACCACTCGGCGGGGTTGCCCACCTTGTCGCGGGTCATCAGGGACTCGTCCACCGGCTTGAAATACAGGTTGTTGAAGCTCTTGCCATAGGTGAACTCGGCCACCAGCGTGGGCGAGAAGATCTTGTTCATGCGGACGACATGGCCCTTGCCCGGCTGGCCGAACCGCACCGGCGTCAGCAGGTAGTTGATGTTGCCGTTGACCCAGAGGCCGTAGGGCGTGTCCTGCTCATCCCTGTCCTTCACGAACCGGTAGTAGAACTGGAAGGACTGCCAGAAGTTGCCGTCGATGCGGATCATGTCCTGGCGCTTGGGATACTGGCCCGAATACTGGCTGCGGAAATTGCGCTGGTAGACGAGCCGCGGGTCCGGATCGACGTAATTCGGCAGCGGGAAGAAGTTCAGCATCTTCTGCCCGAGCGGATTGATGCGGGATGAGGGGACCACATTGCCGGGGAAAGGCTGCTGCGTAACCGGATCGCGGACGACGATGAGCGCGCCATTGGTGTCGCGCGACTGCGAGAAGTCGCCCGCCCGTTCGAGCGCCGTCGGCATGTTGACGAACCGCGTGCCGTAGTCCCGCTTCATGCCGACGTACTCCTGGGACCAGAAGAAGAACAGCTTCGAACGGTCGGTGTTCCACTTCTTCGGGATGTAGACGGGGCCGCCGATGGAGTAGCCGTTGATGCGGTAGCGGTAGGGCAGCCTTGGCGTGCCGGTGCGGTTATTGAAGAAGTTGTTGGCGTTGAGCGATTCATTGCGGTGGAAGTAGTACGCCGAGCCGTGGAATTCGCGCGTCCCGCTCCGCGTGATCACGGTGATGACGCCGCCGCCATTGCGGCCGAATTCGGCCTGGTAGTTGGAGGTCAACACCTTGATTTCGGCGATGGAGTCCATGTTGGGCTGGTAGTGGATGGTGGAGTTGGAGCCGGTATCGAGATTGGTGACGCCGTCCACGGTGAGGTTCTTCTGGTTCTCGCGGCTGCCATTGATGAAGGTGCCGCGGATCGAGTCCGGCGAAGCGGTCTCGCGGCGCTGCGAGAAGTTGTCGACGACGCCGGGGATGGTGGACAGGTAGGTGAAAAAGTCGCGCCCGCGCACGGCGATGTCGCGAAGCTGGCTGCCCGTAATGACGCCGGATTTTTCCGCCGATGAGGTCTGAACGGCCGTGGCGACCGCCTCCACGCTGATGCTTTCGCGCACTTCGCCGATCTGCATCTGGATCTGGCCGAGGGACCGGGTCTCGCCGGCGGTGAGCACGATGTCGCGCGTCTCGTGCGTCTTGAAGCCCGCCATGCGGGCGGTGAGGTTGTACCGGCCTGCCAGCAGATTGGGCAGCGAGAAGCCGCCGTCCGGGCCGCTGCGCGCGGTGAAGGACGTGCCGGTGGCCTGGTTGGTGAGCGTGATTTCGACGTTCACCAGCGCGGCGCCGGTGGGATCGACGAAAACGCCAGTGATGGAGCTGGAAACGTTCTGCGCGCGGCAGACGTGCGATGCAACGAAAAACAGCGCCGCTGCGAGCGCTCCGGTCGTGAATCTTCGCATGAAACAAACCCCCCTGGAACTGCTTTTCGCGGCAGACGGGAAGGGGCATCCCGGCCCCCACTGTCTGCATGGAGTTGGAGTTATCAAAGAAATGAAGCGGATGCAAGGGTTATTTGCAGAAATGAATGGGGCGTCAGGCGCCAGCCGGGGGCAGCCTCCGGAGCCGCCACTTCCGCAGCAGCTCATAAGCGACCACCCCGCCGGCGGTGGCCACGTTCAGCGAGCTCTTGGCACCCCGCATGGGGATGCGCACGCGGACGTCGCAGGCGGCCAGCACCGCTTCGCCGAGTCCGTCGACCTCGTTGCCGAAGACGGCGCAGACGGGCCACCGCGGCTCCCATTCGAAGAGATCGACGGAGGGCTCTGCCGTCTCGATGGCGGCGATCTGGTAGCCTCGCGCGCGCAGCATCCGCAGCGGCACGAGGGCATCGACATGGTATTCCCAGGGCACGGTCTTCTCGGCTCCGAGGGCGGTCTTGGCCACCCCCGGCTGCGGCGGATGCGCGGTGATGCCGCACAGGAGGAGCTTCTCCGCGCCGGCGGCGTCGCAGGTGCGGAAGAACGCGCCGGCATTGTACATGGAGCGGATGTTGTCGAGCAGGATCACGACGGGCAGGCGCGGTTCGGTCATCCCGCCCGACTAGGATAGCCTGAAGCCATGGTCACGCTGAACGGGGAATCGCTGACGCTCGAGCAGGTGGAGGCGGTGGCGCGGCGCGGCGAGCCGGTGGAGCTCGACCAGCACGCGTCGAAGAAGATGCGCGCGTCGCGCGAGTGGATCGAGCGCATGGCCGCCGGCGGGCAGCCGGTGTATGCGGTGAATACGGGCGTCGGCTATCTGGCCGATGAGCGGATCAGCGCCGAAGACCTCGACCGGCTTCAGGAGAACGTGGTGCGGTCGCACGCGTGCGGCGTCGGCGAGCCGCTGCCGCGCGAGGCGGTGCGGGCGATGATGCTGATCCGGGCCAACGTGCTGGCCAAGGGGCTGAGCGGGATCCGTCCGTTGATCGCGCGGCGGCTGTGCGCGCTGCTGAACCACGGGGTGACGCCTGTGGTGCCGTCGCGGGGCAGCGTGGGCGCAAGCGGGGATCTGGCGCCGCTGGCTCACATGGCGCTGGTGCTGATGGGCGAGGGCGAAGCCGAGTACGAAGGGCGGCGCATGAGCGGCGCCGAGGCGCTGGCAGCCGCCGGCATCGAGCCGGTGCGGCTGCACGCGAAGGAGGGCATCTCGCTGGTCAACGGCACGCAGGCGATGCTCGGCGTGGGGGCGCTGGCGCTGATCGACATCGAAGACCTGTGTGAAATCGCGGATGTGGCCTGCGCGCTGTCCACCGACGCGCTGCGCGGCACGCCGCGGGCGTTCGATGCGCGCATCCACGCCGCGCGGCCGCATCCGGGCCAGATGCGGAGCGCAAGGCTGCTGGAGCGGCTGATGCGCGCGAGCGAGATCCGCGAGTCCCACCGCACCTGCCGCCACGTGCAGGACGCTTACTCGCTGCGGTGCGCGCCGCAGGTGCACGGCGCGGTGCGCGACGCGGCGGCCGAAGCCAGGCGCGTGTTTTCGATCGAGCTGAACTCGGCCACCGACAACCCGCTGGTGTTCGACGGCGAGATCCTGTCCGGCGGCAACTTCCACGGGCAGCCGCTGGCGCTGGTGATGGACTGGCTCGCCATCGCGCTCTGCTCGCTGGCGGGCATCAGCGAACGGCGCACCGACCGGATGGTGAACCCGATGCTGAACGAAGGGCTGCCCGCGTTTCTTGCCTCGCACCCCGGCCTGGAGTCCGGGCTGATGATGTGGCAGGTGACGGCGGCGGCGCTGGTGGCCGAGCTGCGCGTGCTGGCCGCGCCGGCCTCTCCCGGATCGATCACGACGAGCGGCAACAAGGAAGACTTCGTAAGCATGGGCATGACGGCGGCTCTCAAGCTGCGGCAGGCGGTGGAGCTGGCGCGGCAGGTGCTGGCGATCGAGCTGGTGGCTGCCTCGCAGGCGATCGAGTTCCTGCGCCCGCTGCGCACGAGCCCGGTGCTGGAGGAGTTCCTCGTGCGGCTGCGCGGGCAGGCGCCCGTGCGGCGCGGGGACTTTGCAGGGGCTCCGGTGATCGCCGCCGTGAGCGAGTGGCTGCGCCAATGGCGAGAGCTGCCGCGCCCTTGGGCGGAAGAAGAGCCCGGCGCGTCAGGATGAGAAGACAAAGTAGCGCGTGCAGCGCCGGAAGCCCAGCCTGCGGTAAAGCTCGAAACCGGCCGGGGAGGACTGGAGCACGACCGGTCCCGTCACGCCGCGCCGGCGCAGCCGCTCCACGCCGGCCCGCATGATGGCCTCGGCGTAGCCCTTGCCCCGCCAGCCCGGCAGAGTGCCCACCGAATAGATGCCGATGGCTCCTGCGGCTTCCATGAACGCCGCGCACGTCACCGCCCGCCCGGACGCATAGCCGACCAGGATTTCCAGCGGCGCGCCCCAGCGCGAGGGATCGTCGTAGACTTCGTGGGCCAACGGCGGCGGGATGTAGAAGCACTGGCCGACAATGTCGGCGAAGTCCAGCCGCGCCTGCTCGTCGGTGGCCGCGCGGATCTCCAGCGCCGGCAGCGGCCGGCGCGGCGGGGGCAGATCCTCGATCTCCATGCCGGGCGGCTCGGCGATGCAGGACATGCCGTGGGCGTCGAAGATGCGGTAAAGCCTCCGGAGCGTGCGGGGGCCCAACAGGTGCTCGCAGACCCAGAACGACCACGAGCGCCCCAGCGCGCCGTAATGGGCGGCAGCGCGTTCGATGCGGCGGTCCAGTTCAGTCGATTCCTGGCCGGGAGGATCGGGCGCCGGCCCGTCCAGCAGCGCGATGTTGAACACGGGGTGCGTCACCCAGCTCGTGATCAGACGCAGCCCCGGCTCCTGGGTCACCCGGCCGTAGAAGGCGAGCGACGCAGCCAGATTGGCGGCATTGCGCTCCCACGACAGCATGCTCCGTCAGTCATAACAGGGTCATGGGGTCGACGTCCACCACGAGCGCCGTGGCGGGCCATTTCGCTTCGCCGGCGTGGCGGCGCAGCGAGTGCAGCATTTCATTCAGGCGCGCGCGGGAGAGGGCCTTGATGAGGATCTGGTAGCGGTATTCGCTCTTCAGCCGGGGCACGGGCGCTTCGGCCGGGCCGAGGATCCTGACGCCATCGCCTGAGGGGCCGAGCACCTGCGCCGCCTCGCCCGCCAGCCGCATGGCGGCTTCCTGCGTAGGCGCGCGCAGCAGCACGTTGGCCATCGCGCAGAAGGGCGGGTAGCGCATCAGGCGGCGGAATTCGAGCTCCTTTTCGTAGAACTTCGCGTAGTCCTGCGCGGCGGCGCAACGGATGGCGTAATGGTCCGGCGCGTTGGTCTGGATGAGAACCAGCCCGGGCAGGTGGTGGCGGCCGGCGCGGCCGGCCACCTGCGTCAGAAGCTGGAATGTGCGTTCGGCGGCGCGGAAGTCGGGCAGCGAGAGTCCGATGTCGGCGTTGATGACGCCGACAAGGGTGACGTTGGGGATGTCGTGCCCCTTGGCGATCATCTGCGTGCCGACGAGGATGTCGAAGGCGCCTTCGCGGAAGCCGCCGAGGATGCGCTCGTACTGGTTCCTGCCCGCGGCGGTGTCGCGGTCCAGCCGCGCGACGCGCGCCTGCGGGAAATGCCGGCGCAATTCATCCTCCACTTTTTCGCTGCCGGAGCCAAGGAAATACAGATATTCGCTGCCGCAATTCGGGCAGGTTTTCGGCACCCGCTGGGCGTAATTGCAGTAATGGCAGAGCAGCCGGTTGTCGCGGCGGTGGAAGGTGAGGCCGATGGCGCAGTTCACGCACTGAAGCCGCTCGCCGCAGGAGCGGCAGGAGACGGCGGAGCTGAAACCGCGGCGGTTCATCAGGAGGATGGTCTGCTCGCCGGCTTCGAGTTTCGCCGCAATGGCCTCCCGGAGCCTGCGGGAAAACAGCGCCGACTGCCGGGTCTCGAGGAACTCTTCGCGCATGTCGATGATTTCCACCGAGGGCAGGGGACGGTCGGCGATGCGGCCCGGCAGCTCGAGCAGCGCGTACTTGCCGCGCTCCACGTTGTAGCGGCTCTCGAGAGAGGGCGTGGCCGAGCCGAGCACGGCCACGGCTCCGGCGCGCTGCGCGCGCACGACGGCGACGTCGCGGCCGTGATAGCGCGGCGTTTCCTCCTGCTTGTAGCTCTGGTCGTGCTCCTCGTCGACGATGATCAGGCCGAGATCCCGCACGGGGGCGAACACGGCGGAGCGCGTGCCGACGCCCACGCGGGCCTCGCCCGAGCGGAGCCGCTTCCACTGGGCGGCGCGCTCGGCGTCGTTGAAGGCGGAATGGAGAATGGCCACCTGCGGGCCGAAGCGCGCATGGAACTGGCCCGCGACGGCAGGCGTGAGCGCGATCTCCGGCACGAGCAGAAGCGCGCCGCGCCCCAGGGCAAGCGCCGCCTCGATGGCGTTCAGATAGACCTCGGTCTTGCCGGAGCCGGTGACGCCGTGCAGCAGGAACGCCTGATAGCGCCGGGCCTCCAGGGCCTGGCGGATGGCGTCGAAGGCCTGCTGCTGCGGTCCGGTCAGCGTGTGTCGGGGCCGCGCCCAGGAGGGATCGCCGGCAGTCAGCTCATAGTGAAGCCGGGCGAGCCCTTTGCGGGCGAGCGACCGCGCCGCCTGCGAAGCGTTCCTCACCTTCTCTTCGAGCTGCGTCAGCCGGTGCGGGCCGGGATGCAGCTCCAGATAGGCGAGCAGCTCGCGCTCGGCGCGCGCGAGTTTCACGCCGTTGGCAGGGCGCGCGAGAAACTCGGCCAGCAGCTTCGAAGCCGGCGCGCGCAGCGGGTCTCGCTGCGCGGCGGCAGTTTCCGCCTCGACCAGCCCTTTCCGCTCCAGCGAGGCGAGGATCTTCTTCGCGCCTTTCACCTTGCGCTCGAGCGTCGCCTCGGACAAAGGCCGGGCTTCCAGCGCCCGAAGGATCTGTTCGGCCGGGTCGCCGCTGTCGCCGTCCAGCCCAAGCTGGCGCGTGACGTCCAGCCCTTTCTGGGTCAGGGCCCAGATGCGCGTGTGCCGGACGTCAGCGGCCAGGGGCGCCATCGAGCGCAGCACTTCGCCGAGCGGGGCGCAGTAATAATGCGCCACCCAGCGGCCCAGCTCGAGCATTTCGGCATCGAAGGCGGGTTCGGCATCCAGCAGCCGGAGCACCTGCCGGGCTTCGGCTTCCGGCGGCTCATCGTGGACGCGCAGCACCACGCCGGCCAGCTTCCGCGGCCCGAAGGGCACCAGCACGCGGCAGCCGGGGCGCACCCGGTGCCGGAGCGTTTCCGGCAGCTCATAGGTGAAGGCGCGGTCCAGAGGCGCCGGGACGCTGACGTCCGCGAAGCGGAAAATTCCATCCGTCATGTAACCTCAGGCCCCCGCGCCACGCTCTAGGGCATGAAGGAGTTTCTCCATGAAGACCTGTCTCTCTATTTTGACCGTTCTTGCCCTGGCCGCCGGTCTGGCCATCGCCGGCCAGATCGACGGCAAGTGGGTAAGCGAGCGCACCATGAACCGCGGCGGCGAGGAAGTGACCGTCCGGCAGACCTTCGACCTGAAGTCCGACGGCAGCAAGCTGACGGGCACGATCACGATGCAGTTCGGCCAGATGGAGCCGCGGACCATCGAGATCCAGGAAGGCAAGATCGAAGGCAACAAGTTTTCATTCAAGACCGTGATGGAGACGCCCAATGGCACGATGACCTCCATTTACGAGGGCACGGTCGAGGGCGACATGCTCAAGGGCACGTCGCGCCGCGAGGGCGGCCAGGGCCAGGGCCGTCCGTTCGAGGCCAAGCGCGTCCCCGCCTCCTGATTCCCATTGCCGGCTTCCGCCTTCCTGCCGCGGCTTCCGCGAAAAATGTTCGCGGAAGCCGCCCGTTTTTTCCGGCTTCGGGATAGAATCTCTCTGGTCTCCCCAATCCAGAGCTGGAGGATTCGATGGCTGACAACATTGCCGTTCTGCCTTACTTCTCCGTGACCGTGCCCAACAAGACGGGCGAAGGAGCGAAGCTGCTGGGCGCGCTGCGCGATGCCGGCGTGAACCTGCTGGGCCTTTGGGCCTATCCGGTAAAGGGCAAGAAAGCCCAGTTTGACCTCGTGCCCGCGGACGCGAAGCTGTTCGCCAAGGCGGCGAAGAAGCTGAAGCTCGAATGCACGAAGCAGCACCTGATCTGCTGGAACGGCGAGGACCGTCCCGGCGCTGCCGCCGACGCCACCGCCAAGCTGGCCGCCGCGGGCATCGACATTCACGCGATGCAGGCGATCACGTCCGGCGAAGGCCGCTTCGGCGCGCTGATCCAGCTCGCTCAGGGCGATATCAAGAAAGCCGTCAAGATCCTCTCCGCCTGAGCGGCGGGCTCAGACGCTGACAATCGGCAGGTACTCGGGGGCGTCGGCGAAGGGCGAGGCCTCTCCGGCCGCCACCTGATACATCCGCTCGTGCGAGGCGATGGCCGCTTCCCCGATTTCCGGATACGGGCGGTTGCAGATGTCGAGGAACCCGATGTTGTAGTTCTCGCCGTCGAAGCGGCCGAGCGCGCTCTGATCGTACATGGTGAACCAGTGCGCGCCCACGCAGTAAGGATTGGCGGCAGCGTCTTCCAGGTATACCCGGTAGGCGCGGCCGCGGTCGGCCTGCGTCTTCACATGGCCGAGGCCCGAGGCGGGCAGCCCGGCGTCGAGCGCGCCGAAGTGCCACTCGCCTACAAGCACCGGCATGCCGAGCATCGAGTGGATTTTTTCGGAGACGTCGCGGGGGAGCCGCTCGCGGTAGTTGTTCAGGCTGAAGACGTCGAAGCTCTTCATGCCCTGCACGGCCCACTCCGGCGGCACGCCCGCCCAGCGCATGCCGAGATTCAGGTGGTTGGGATCCACCCTGCGGCAGGCGCGCGAGATCGCGGTGAAGTAGCGCTCCACCATGCGGACGCTGAACTCGCGCAGGTCGGCCTGCGACTCCTTCGACAAGGGCCTGCGCCAGCGGCCGCGCGCCACCTGATCGAAAGTGACCTCGAGTGCCCACGCCTTCGACAGCGCGGCGGACGTCTCGTACTTCGCCGCAAGCCACTTCGCCAGCTCCTCGCGGGTGTGGCACAGGTCGGTGGTGTAGAGCATCCCGGCGGCCGGCAGTTCGGCGGAGAAGCCCCAGGTGGGCTCGTTCATGAGGAAGTAGCCGAGGAAGGCCGGGTCTTTGGCGGTGCTTTCGAGCTGCCGGGCATAGTCGGCCGCATCGTCCTCGAAGCCGGGATGCCAGACGTCGGGGAAGTCGCGGTAAATCGTGCCGCAGCGCGATCCGCGGAAATTGAGCGGACGGACGTAGGGGAAGGAGACCTTCGCGGCGTACTCCCACTCGCTCCAGTTGGCCACGGTGTTGAAGCGCAGGCGCCGCATCTCGGCCAGGGCGATGGCGGCCCACTTCTCGCGCCAGCCCTCGCGTCCAAAGACGCGGATGAAGTTGGCGGCGAGGAAATTGACAAAGCGGGCGCCGGCGCGGCCGGGCCGGCCTTCCATCCAGGCGTCGTCGTAAGCGGGCCTTTCCGGGAGCCATTTGAGCGCCGGTTCCAGGCCGTCGACGCGCGCCTCGCAGTCCACGCGCACGCAATCCAGCCCGGCAGACCAGAAGGCGCAGCCGTCGGGGTCGACCAGCCACCAGCGGCCGCCCTCTTTCCGGACCGCGAAGAAGCCGGTTGGCTCGGCGAGCCGGCGCGCCTTCCAGCCGCCCCAGCGCGTAAACATTTCCGGCCATTTCTGTTCTGGCGCAAGCTGGAGCTGCACGCTGAGCCGCTGCTTCAGCTCCGCTTCGCTGCGCGTCTTTCCCGGCCACTCATGCAACGTGCTCTGGCCGAACTCGTCGAGGAGCGGCCCTTTGGGCAGCAGCGGCGCCGCCAGCCTGTCGGGCATCTTTGGAAGGAACAGCAGCTCGGTCATGCACCAGCGCGCGCGGCGCGGCGACTTGCGCAGCACCGTGAACGTGAGGCGGTCCACCAGCGCGAGGTCGACGCGGTCGCCGCCGCACAGCGGCTTGAGGAAAGCCGCCTCGCGGTCGGCCATCCAGCGGTTCTGGTCGACGAGCGAGAGGTCGAGGCGCACCCGGAAGCTGGCCTGCGGCAGCCCGCCGAAATCGAAGCGGAACCGGCGGCCCTTTTCCCCTTCGCCCAGGGTGATGCGGAAGGCGATCACGTCCCGGCCGTCGATGAGCATGTCGCAGGTGATCGCCCGGGCTCCGGCGAGCAGCCCTGGTCTGAAGACGTAAGACATTCCGTCGCCGGGCCTGTCGGCTTCGTACCATCTCGCTCCGTCGATCGGCGTGGCTCCGTCCTTCTCCTCCAGGCCGCCGAGCGTGGTCCACACGCCCAGCTTCTGCGCCCCGGCCGGAAGCGGGCCGGCGGCTGCCAGCGCGGTGACAGCCAGAAATGTTCTGCGTTGCATGGCAGGTTCCCCCTGATACCTATCAGACTGCTGCATCCGGTTACAAGGGAGGGCTAGACTGGAGGCGCTGTGAAGCGCTGGCTTCTGGGCTGCCTGGAACGGCTCGGCCTGCTGAGCCGCCCGGCGCGTACGTTGTTCGAGCAGTCGGCTTCGCTCGCGCAGGCGCTGCATGGATGGCTGTATGCCCGATTCACGAAGCCTTACGTGCGCATGCTGATCGAGCCGCGCCGGCAGTCCCATCCGCGCGCGGTGCGGTGGCTGGCGGAGCGGTACCACGCGAAAGTGCTCACCCCAGCCCATGCGCGCGCGATTGTGGTCAACGAACGGATCCTGCGCCGGGACCTGGAGCGGGTGATTCCGTTCCGGCTGGCGCGGGAGCTGGTGCTGGAGGGGCCGCCCGACATCGCTGCCTATGAGTGCGCCTGCCGCGCCGCGCGGCCATCGCCCTGTCAGCCGACGATGGTCTGCCTGGTCGTCGGGCAGCCGGTGGTGGACCTGGTGCTGCGCATGCATCCGCACGAGAGCCGCCGTCTGCGGCGCGAAGAGGCGCTCGAACTGCTCGAACAGGAGCGCCTGCGCGGCCACATGCACACGGCGTGGTTCAAGGATGCGATGCTCGGCCGCTTCTATGCGATCTGCAACTGCTGCAAGTGCTGCTGCGGCGGCATTCAGGCGATGAAGAACAGCGGGGTGGGCATTCTGGCGCCTTCTGGTTTCGTTGCCGTGTTGGAAGCGGCGCTTTGCCAGGCATGCGGCGCCTGCGTGGACGCCTGCCCGTTCGATGCGCTTGCCCTTCAGGATGGCAGCGTCTCGGTTGTCTGGGACCGGTGCATGGGCTGCGGCGTCTGCGAAGCGGCATGCCCCTGCGGGGCGGTGCGCCTGGTCCGCGATGCGGGCAAAGGCGAGCCGCTGGATGTTTCGGCGCTCTAGCCGGGAGCCATGCCGGAACGCGCCGCCAGCCAGACCCCCGCCTCACGGGGATCCTGCCGGGCGGCGGGAGTCGGCACCCGGATCCGCAGCGTGCCGCGCCATGCCACGGGCCTGCCGCTCAGGTAAATGGGCCGGAACCGGTACTGCCGCAGCGCACGCAGCGCCGGCTCAACCAGCAGCGGGTGCCCCGAGACCAGTTGCACGCGGCGGAGGCGTCCCTCCGGATCGACCTCGACGGACACGACGACGTTTCCCCGGATTCCGGTCTCTCCGATCTCCGGCGGCAGCCGGACGGGTTCCCGGTGCAGGATGTGACGCTCGGCTTCAAAAGACGGAAGAAGAATGACCTGGCCAGAGGCGGCGACTGAGACGAACGCGCACGCGGCAGCCAGCAGGGCGGGAACGTGCATGGCCAGCCTCCCCGCCCGGTAGACTCCGAAGGCGCGGAAATGGTTCCCTCCGGCAGCGGCCGGCGTTATAGTAATGCCGCACGATCCTCGCGGAGGAACGGCCATGCGCACGCTGGCAAGCCTCTTCCTGACAGCGGTTTTCCTGGGCGCTCCCGCCGGCGCCCAGCCGGCCAACCTGAGCGGCAACTGGCAACTCAATGTCGCGCGGTCGAAATGGGGCAACGTCAACAAGCCCGTTTCGGTCCTGCTGACGATCGAGCATCAGGAGCCGAAGCTGAGCTACCACGGCTCGGTGATGTATGCGAACGAAGACCAGCGTGAATTCGGCTTCTCTGGCGCGATTGACGGGAAGCCCTATCCCATGTCGCGGTCTTTCGGGGAAGGCGAGATCACGCTGGTGCGGGTCAACGAGCGCACCATTGATTCGACGTTCCGCACCTACGACGGCAATTACATTGAAACCGCGCGGACCATTCTTTCGCGCGACGGGCGCACGCTGGAGCGGCAGCTCCGGCTGGTCAGCCCGGAAGGCACGAAGAAATGGACCGAGATCTACGAGCGGCGCTGATCAGCGGCGGCTGTAGAAGGACTCCAGCCGCAGCGCGCCGCCTGGCGCGAGCCGCTGTTCCCCGGTCCAGTGAACCAGCGTGACGCCTGGAGGCGTCTTCGCCGTCCATTGCGCCGCCACCCGGGCCGCCTCCTCGAAGGAGGCGAAAAACCCGGAGGGTTCCAGCCACCAGCCGCCCGCCGGAAGGCCGGGGGCGTCCAGGAGAAGGCGTCCGGCGGGTTCTTTTTCCGGCTCGATGAGCTTCCGCCGCGTGGTGGCGCCGGAAGCGTGGGCGAGGACGAGCGCTTCGGCGTCGATGTCCACGGGATCGATTTCGGCGCGGTGGGCGATGGCCGCCTCCAGGGTTTCTGCGGTGGGATTGGCAAGACGAGTCTCGAGCGCGAGACCGCGCTGCGAAAGCACGATCCGGTGTTGCGCCTGAAGGCCGCTTTCCAGCGGCGCTGACAGCAGGATCTGGTCCTGCGCGGGACGCTCCACGCGCCAGCGGACCGGCCAGGGAGAGGAGTGCCGGTCCCGGTGCAGGGTGGCGGCGATGCCGCCGGCATCCGGATACCGCAGATCATGCAGCGGAGGCCGCCGCAGCAGCTCGCGGCCGCCCGCCTTGTCGAAAAGGCGGACGACGCGCCCGCCAAGCTCCGGCACGACATCGACCCGCCATTGGCGGTTTTCCAGGGAAAGAACCTCGTATTCCCGGAGACCGGCGAAGAAGTTCCCGTCAAAATCGATGCTCCTTCCTTCGTGCAGGCTCTGAAGGCCGTGTTCGCGCGCGCTCGCCAGAAAAGCGCGCGCCTTTTCCCGCAGGGCGGCAAGGTCCGGCGGAGCATAGCGGCCTTCCCGAACCTCGTAGCGGAGGTCCCACAGCAGCGAGAGGTATTCGAGCGAGAGCCGGTCCTTGCGGATGCGGCGCCGGACGGCTTCCCCGGCGGCCGCCTTTTCCGCCTCGTCGAACAGGCGCATGCCTTCTTCGAGCAGGCGCGGGGAGTAGTCCGGCACGTTGAAGATCCAAAGGTGCAGGCCTCGTCCGGCGGGCGCAGGGCGCACTTCGGAGTGCAGCAGGTCGAAATACTTCCGCAGCGGGCCGGCAGCGCGGCCGTAAACGCCTTCGAGGAACTCATCCACCAGCTTCGAGGCGTCCCGGGTGGGGTCCCAGAGCAGCCTTGCGATCACCCAGGCCCGCAGCCAGGACATTTCGCCGCCGCCACCCGGAGGGTAGGCGCCCTGCATGAACAGGCCTTTCACGCCGAGCCTGCGGTAAAGGGGAATGTCGGCGGCCAGTTCGTCGAAATCGGGGAAGGGAAGCAGGTAATGCGTGAAATTCGTGTTGTAGTGCCAGACGTAAAGCTGACCGGTAATTTTCGACCAGGCCTGCAAATTGCGGTAAAAGTAAGCGCTCCTCGGGCAGGTGGCGAAGGAATGCGCCGTGCAGATGCCGATGGGGCACAGCCGCACGCGCACGTTGCGGCGCGGCCGGACCCGCGCGGGGGGAGCCTCGGTGTACCAGTAGGCGAGCGTGTCAATGAGCCTGTCCGGGTGCCTGCTTTCGATCTGCTCCGCCAGGGCATTGACGAAGCGGAGTACGGGCCCGCTGTGGGCGCCGCCTTCCTCTTCCTCCACCCGGCGGCAACGGTCGCACTCGCACCAGCCCTCCCAATCGTTCTGGGAGACGGAGAAGATGGTGGCCTCGGGGTGTTCGGCGATCCATCGCTCGACGGCGGCGGTGGCAATGCGCAGGACCTCGGGATGCGTGAGGCAAAGCTGGCCGCGTTCGGCGCGCCGCCTGCCGTCGATCAGAGAAAAATATTCCGGGTGATCGGCGAAGTATTTTTCGGGCGGAACCAACTGATAAAACGAATGGACGAACGGATAATAGCTGATTTTTCCGCCGGTGGACTCATCGAGCTGCGCGTGATGGCCGTTGGCGCGGTTGCGCGCCGCCCAATCGCGGTCGAAGGCCTCGGTGAAGAAGGGCTCGCGGTACTCGAACGCAGGTTCCTGGCGGACGGGCGTGCCGGGGAGAAGAATGGTGCGCAGGCGCGGGATTCGCGAGACGTCAGCGGTGAACCAGCGGCAGCCGAGGCGTTCGAGGAACTCGTAGACGCCGTAGAGCGTGCCGCGCGGGCCGCCGCCGGCGATGACCAGATGCTGCCCGCGCGCTGCGATGACAAAGCCTTCGGGACCGAGGTCCGGCGGGGGGAGATCGGGGGCGACCCGGCGCAGCAGGCCGCTGCGGCCCACCAGCAGCAGAGGCCCGCGGAGGCGGCGCGAGTCGTCGGCGAGGGGAAGGGAAGCGCCGCTGATTTCGCGGAGAAACTTCTGCAATTCCTCCGCGGCGCGGCGCTCGGCGGGCGCGGCAGCGCGGGAGATGACGATGGTGTGGCGCGACGCGCCGTCGCGGACGAGATCCGCCGCGCCGAGCAGGGCGGCCGTCGCAGGCAGCAGGAGCGCGAGCTTCATTGCTTCAGCCTTCCGCGGAACTGGTAGAGCCAGACGAGCGCGCGGTTCATCAGCTCCTCGCCGGCCCCCACGGCCGCCGGCGCCACCTGCGGATCCGCTCCGTAGCCGCCTTCGGCAGCCGCCTCGATGGTCGGAAAGTACTGGTGGTATCCGTTCGAGTATCCGAAGAAGAAGACCGTCCTCAGGCGCGCCCGTTCCCTCAGACGCACGGCATGGGCGGAGAAGAATTCGCCCGAGGCCGCCACGAAGCCGATCTCCCCGTTCAGCAGGCCCGCCATCAGCCGGGGCCGGACGCCTTCCGCGTATTCGTCCTGGTAATTCCGCACGAGTTCGGGGAAAAAGGCTTTCTCATACATCATCGCGATGATGGGATTTTTCAGGTCCACGCGCGAGGGAAACCGGAAGCGTTCCTCGCGGACTTGCAGCGAAGCGGCCGGCGGCGTGGCCGTGGAAAGGTTCCGCGCCATGCGGACGGCCTCGCGGCCGAGCGCTTCGCCATAAGCGCGGTAGTCCATGGGGCCGCGCCCGGTGCGCAGGTCGCCGGCAGCGCCCTGAAGGAAAACGGGCGAAGCGCCCAGTTCGCGGCGGATGGTTTCCTTGAGCGCTCCGGCGTAGTCGGCGGAGAACCGGAGCAGGGAGGGCGGCAGCGTCGTCGGGTGAGCGGCCCAATTCACCAGGAGCGCGAGCGGCTCGCCGCTTTCGCGGTCGATGCGCAGCACGACAAGCTCCGGGTCGACGGGCTTCGGCTCCAGCTTCGAGTGGCGGTTGGCGTTGAAGCCCGCCAGGGCGGCAGAGCCTGCCGCGAGGCGGGCGGGCGCGAGGCGGGCGTTGGCCTCCAACACCGCCTCGACGATGGCGTCTTCGAGCTGCCGGTAATAGCGGAGCGCGGCCTCGAAGCGGCCGCGGCCGCGGCCTTCGGCGTCCGTCAGTTCGAGCACAGGCCCGTGGTGCGTGTGCGAGCCGCCCAGCACGGACCAGCGGATGCCCGCCTCGCGCAGCAGGCGCTCGCGGATGCGTGCCAGCGACGGCTCCCCGGGGCTGCGGCCGAGGTCGAGGCCGACGATGGCGAGCTTTTCGCTGCCAGCGGCGAGGACCAGCGCATCGGCGTAGAGCGGGTCGAGGACGCCCTCCGAGAGCGCATCATGGCGGTCGCCGTAGCCCCACATGGGGACAGGCTCGCGCGGCGTGATCTCGCGGCGCGCCACGCCCGCCTGGAAGCTCTGCCCGGCCACGCAGAGGGAAAACAGAAAAAGGCCGATCTGTTGCAGCAGGCCGCTACGCATGGAACTCCAGAATATCGCCGTCCTGCACGACGTAGTCGCGGCTGACCGGCAGGCCGTCCTCCGGGCGTTCGCGCCGGTACAGGCGGGCCAGCTTCAGGTGCTCGGCGAAGTCCTTGTGGACGTGGCGGGCCGCGTCGAGGACGGTCGAGCCGCGCTTCAGCACGTAGGGCGCGGTCAGATCCGGCTTCTTTCCGGGAGCCTTGGTGTAGACGCGCACGACATCGAGGATCTGGAAGCAGCGGCGCAACAGCTCGTCCAGCCCTTCCCGGGTCTCCGCGCTCACGGGCAGGCACTCGTATTGGCCGTCGTAGAGTTCGGCGAGGACGGCGAAATTGTCCCTTCCGCCGGGCTGATCCACCTTGTTTACCGCCATCACGCGCGGGCGCGGCAGTTTCCATTCCTCGAGCTGCCGCTCGATGAATTCGATCTCGGACAGGTCGTCCGGGTCGTCGGCGCCCACCACGAGCAGCGTGTGATCGGCGCGGCGCAGCACCTGGGCCACCCAGGGCTCCACCCAGTCCGGCGCGAGCGGCGGCAGGTCGACAAGCTGGATCTGGACGTCTTCAAACTGGGCCATGCCGGGCGTGGGCGAGTGCGTCGTGAAAGGATACGGCGCCACCTCCGGCTGCGCGTGCGTCATCGCGCGCAGCAGGCTCGATTTGCCGGAGTTGGGCGGACCGAGGAGCGCGATCTGGCCAATGCCCTCCCGCCTGACAAGATAGAACGGGGCGGCGCGGGCAGGCCCCTTCTTCTGGCTCTCCTTGCGAAGCTGGGACAGGCGGCGCCGGATGTCGGCCTGCAATTTTTCGGTGCCCTTGTGCTTGGGCAGAACCGCGTACATTTTCTCGAGGGCGGCGATCCGTTCCGCGACCGTTTCCGCGCGGCGGAACTCCTCTTCCGCTGCCAGATACTCCGGGCCGAGGTTGGCAGGCATGGCGTCCCTGCCGATTGAATCTACCACCGGCGTGGCGGCGCCGTGGAGATTTTGCACGAATTTGCTTTTCCCGAGGCCAGTTTCCTGCTACGCTTGGGGCAGTCCTGTTTTTCGCGCTCTCCGGCAGGCAAGGCTGACCGACGTGAGTGCCTGTTGCCATCCCGGCGGCGCGCCGCGCCGCCTCACTGAACGGAGACCGCTTGAAAACTTCCCACGTGCTGCGATCCTGGGGCCGCATCCTTCAGGGCCGCGCGCCCGCGCTTTCCATCGAGATCACCCGGGAATGCCCGCTGAGCTGCCCCGGCTGTTACGCCTATGAACCGAACCATCTGGGCGGAGAGCGCACGCTCCGCCAGCTTGCGGACTTCCGGGGCGAGGAGCTGGTGCGGCGCGTCCTCCGCCTGATAGAGGAAACGCGCCCGCTGCATGTCTCGCTGGTGGGCGGAGACCCGCTGGTGCGCTACCGCGAGCTGGAAAAGATCGTCCCGGCGCTCATTGCGCAGGGGATTCATGTGCAGGTGGTGACGAGCGCTTTCCGTCCTCCGCCGCGTTCCTGGGCCGCGCTGCCGCTGCTGAATCTGGTGGTTTCCATCGACGGGCTGGAGGAAGAGCACAACGCGCGCCGCAGTCCGGCCACCTACGCGCGGATCCTGAAAAACATTGAAAGCAGCCGGATCACGGTGCACTGCACGGTCACGCGGCAGATGGCAGAGCGGCCGGGCTCGCTCGCAGAGTTTCTGCGGTTGTGGTCGGATCAGGTTGCGGTGCAGCGGATCTGGTTCAGCGTCTTCACGCCGCAGCGCGGCGCCAGTCCGGCCGAGCGGCTGAGCGCGGAACAGCGGCAGAGGGTCGTGGAAGAGCTGCTGGCGCTGCGCGCCGCTTTCCCCAAGCTCGACATGGCGCCGAGCGCCTTGCGGCAGTTCCTGAAGCCGCCCGCCTCGCCATCGGCCTGCATCTTTGCCAAGACGACACGGACGGTTTCCGCCGACCTGCGCACGCCCGTGCTGCCGTGCCAGCTTGGGGGCGACCCCGATTGCGCCGAATGCGGCTGTATCGCGGCGATGGGGCTGGCGGCGGTGGGCGCCTACCGGGTGGGCGGGCTGATCCCGGCCGGAGCGCTGTTTCATGCTTCCCACTGGCTGGGGCAGAAAATGGGGAGGCTCCGCAGAAGAAGGGATGCGGCGCCGGAGCTCGTGCAGATCGAGCCGGTCCTCTCAGGCGACAGCGGAATCGACCCTGCTTCGGCAGCGCCATGAGCAGCCGCCAAGCGCCCTGCGATCCGCGAGGCGGGCGCACAGGCGCGCGGCCGGGCGTTTCTGCCGATTCGGGAGAAGGCCGCCCCTCGCCGGGGTGCGCTGTTTTCTGCCGGGCTCGTCCGGATGGCGCGGCCCTGCTGCTGGAGCCGCGAAACGGAGGGCCGGCGCCGCGGCTCAGACGTCGCCTTCGAGCACGAGCTCTTCGCTGTTTTCCAGCACCTGCGGCCCGCGGACGAGAAGCTCCTGGCCGTACTGCACGCCTTTATCGAACGCCTGAAGGTTCAGGTCGCGGAAGCGGGCGGGCACGCTGTCGGCCACCGACCTGCGCGCCGCCTCGATGCTGATGGCTCCGGTGATGGCGCACAGGAAGCCGGTCATGATGACGTTCAGCACCATCTTCTTGCCCAGCTCCTCGGCGAAGCGCGTGGCGGGGATGCCGTAGATCCTGAGGCCCTGCGCCTTCCGGTCGAGCCGCACGAGGTCCTCTTCGACGAGCAGGAAGCCGCCGGGCCTCGCCTCCGGCGTGAACCGCGTGTAGGCCTCCTGCGACATCACCACCAGGATGTCCGGGTGCGTGACGTAGGGGAAGAGGATCGGCTCATCGCTGACGATGAGCGAAGCGCTTGCGGCGCCGCCGCGCGCCTCCGGACCGTAGCTCTGGGTCATGGTGGCGAAGCGCCCTTCGTGAACCGAAGCGGCGCGGCCGAGGATGTGCGTGGCCAGGATCACGCCCTGGCCGCCGAAGCCGGCGATGCGGATTTCCGTCAGCATTCCTTGCTGCACCCCATGCTTTCCTGCTCGTCCCACTGCGGCGGGAACTCGCTGTAATGCGGCCCGAGCTGTTTCCGCATCCGCGTCAGGTAGTCTTCCCGCTCGCGATCCACGAACTCGCCGACGATGATGTCGCCGCCGGGCACGATGGCCGTCTCCCAGGTGGGGCAGCCGTGCTTGATCTTCGAGCGCTTCTTGTAGTCGAGCATCGCCTGAAGGGCGTCGCCCATGTTGTTCTTGCGCTGGTAGTAGGTGGGGCAGGGGCTGAGGACCTCGATGAAGCGGAAGCCCTTCTTCTTCAGCGCCTTCTCGAGGGTTCTCTCGAGTTGCATGACGTGGTAGGCGGTCCAGCGGGCGACGAAGCTGGCGCCGGCGGCGTCCACCAGTTGCACGAGGTTGAGCTCCGGCTCGTAGGAGCCGTAAGGGGAGGTGGTGGAGAGGCTGCCCGAGGGCGTGGTGGCCGCGGCCTGCCCGCCCGTCATCGCGTAGATCATGTTGTTGATGCAGACGACGAGGATGTCGATGTTGCGGCGGGCGGCGTGGATGAGATGGTTGCCGCCGATGGCTGCAAGATCGCCGTCGCCCGAGTAGACGATCACGTTCAGCTCCGGGTTGGCCAGCTTCAGCCCGGTGGCGAACGGGATGGCGCGCCCGTGCGTGGTGTGGAACGAATCCAGGTTCATGTATCCGCTGACGCGCCCCGAGCAGCCGATGCCGCTGACGATCGCCGTCTTGTTCAGGTCGATGTCCTGCTTGAGCAGCGCGTGAGCGAAGCTGTTGACCGTGGTGCCGATGCCGCAGCCCGGGCACCAGATGGTGGGGATGCGGTCCTGCCGGAGCAGGTCCTCCACCGGGTTGTGGACTTGCAGATCTGTCGTGCTCATTGCGCCCCTCTTTCGATTGCAGCCAGAATCTCGGCCGGGTCATGGACGGTGCCGCCCGCGTGCGGCACGCTGATCACCCTGCACTGCCCGCCGGCGCAGCGCTCGAGTTCCAACACCACCTGCCCCATGTTGAGTTCCGGCATCACGAGCGCCTTCACCTTCGGCGCGAGCTCGCGGATGAGCTTCTCCGGGAAAGGCCAGACGCAGATGAGCCGGAGCGTGCCGACGCGGATGCCTTTGGCGCGCGCCATCTGCACGGCGCGCAGGGCGACGCGCGAGGTGATGCCGTAGCTGACGACGACGACCTCGGCGCCTTCGAGCTGGTCGCTTTCCACCATCACGAGGCGGTCGGCGGCGCGGCGGATCTTCTCAAACAGGCGGAAGACGAGTTTCTTCTGCGCTGCCGGGCTGAGCGAAGGATAGCCGCGTTCATCGTGCGTCAGCCCGGTGACATAGACCTTGTAGCCCTCGCCGGCATGGGCCATGTCGGGCACGAGGTCTTCGCCCGGCTCGAAGAGCCGGAACTCGCCGGGCGGCTTCTTCGTGTGGCGCCGCGGATAGACGGGGATCTGCTCGGCCGGAGGGATGACGACGCGCTCGGTCATGTGGCCGACGCACTCGTCCATCATCAGCATCACCGGCACGCGGAACTCCTCGGCGAGGTTGAACGCCTTCACCGTCAGGTCGAAACACTCCTGCGGCGAGTTGGGGCTGAGGGCGATGATGGCGTAGTCGCCGTGGGAGCCGAAGCGGGCCTGCATCATGTCGCCCTGCGAGGGCAGCGTGGGCAGGCCGGTGGAAGGCCCGCCGCGCTGCACGTCGACGAAGACGACCGGCGTCTCGGTCATGGCGGCAAAGCCGATGTGCTCCATCATCAGCGAGAAGCCGGGGCCGGAAGTGACCGTGAAGGCCTTCTGGCCCGCCCACACCATGCCCTGGATGGCGATGGAGGAGGCGATCTCGTCTTCCATCTGGATGAACAGGCCGCCGACTTCCGGCGCGCGGGCGGCGAAGCGTTCGACAATCTCGGTGCTCGGCGTGATCGGGTAGCCCGCGGCGAAACGCGCCCCCGCCGCCAGGGCGCCCTCGCAGCAGGCGGCGTCCCCGTTGATGAAGTGCGTGCCGGTGAGCACGCAGCGCGGATCGGCGTGCGTCACTTGGAAACCCCCTTCGCCTGCCCGTTCTCCTGGAGCCGGAAGCCGAAGATGGCGAAGTCCGGGCAGTACATGCCGCAGAGGTTGCAGCCGGAGCACTTCTCCGGCGCCACCACATGCGGCGGATGGTAACCCTTCGCATTGAACGCGTTGGACAGCTCCAGCACGTGCGTCGGACAGAACTCGACGCAGAAGCCGCAGCCCTTGCAGCGTTCGGCGGTAATCGCGACAGCTCCCTTGGGCATCAGCCCCTCCTTGACGAAACCAATCCCTGCAATTCCCGTGCCAGTGTTTCAGGTGTAGAACTCTTCAACAATGCCACCATAGATCAACAACTTTCCAGATTCGATTCTCCTGTGTGGGTGACATCACCCACCCCGGCAGGTGGGGCATCTTGCCAAAAATGCTCAGTTTTCGAGCACCATGTAGGTGGCCGAACCGGAGGCGACCAGGCGGCCGTGGTCGTCCTTGACCTCGACGGTGGCGAAGCAGAGCGTCCTGCCCATCTTCACGATGCGCGCCCGGGCATGCACCTTGCCCTCGCTGACCGGCCGCAGATAGTTCACCTTCAGCTCGACGGTCGTGGCCGGGCGGCCGCCGAGCCTGCCGATGATGGCCACGCCGGCGGCGGCATCGACGAGCGTGGCGGTGACGCCGCCGTGGAGCGTGCCAAGGACGTTCCGCTTGTGCGGCTCGATGCGGCACTCCATGCCGATGCCATCGCGGTAGATGCGCGTCACGCGCAGCCCGAGGTGGCTGTTGAAGGAGATGCGCTCCATGAGCGCGTTCAGTCCTGCCCGGTCGAGCGCTTGCGTCCGCAAACCACCAGTGTAGGATAGCCGTAGCATGCCTGAAGCAGTGAAAGAAGCGCGGCGCGGAAACGTGCTTGTGCTGACGATCGACAATCCGCCGGTGAACGCTCTCAGCGTGGAGGTGCTCGACGCGCTCGCCGCCGCCGTGGAACGCGCTGCGGCGGACAGCGCCGTGGAGGCGGTGGTGTTGACCGGGGCAGGGAAGAACTTCATTGCAGGCGCCGACATCAGCCTGTTCCCGCGCATCGCCGCAGGGGAGATGCCGCCGGTGCCGTGGCAGCAGTACATGAACCGCATTGAGAACTGCCCGAAGCCGGTAATCGCCGCCATTCAGGGAGCGGCGCTCGGCGGTGGGCTGGAGACGGCGATGGCCTGCCATTGGCGCATCGCCGCGCGCACGGCGCAGGCCGGGCAGCCGGAGGTGAAGCTGGGGCTGATTCCCGGCGCGGGCGGCACGCAGCGGCTGCCGCGGCTGGCGGGCGTCGAGAAGGCCATGGAGATGTGCTCCTACGGCGACCCGCTGGACGCCGCCGAGGCTCTGGCGGCGGGCATTTTCGACCAGGTGGTGGATGGCGACCCCGTGGAGGCTGCGGTCCAGTTTGCGCTCACGGGGCCGGCGGTGCGGCGCACGCGCGATCTTCAGGACAGGCTCTGCGCACCCGAACAGGCCGAGTCGCTGGCGGAGGTATTCCGTCAGGGCGTGCACCGGCGGATGCCGCACCAGAAGGCGCCGGAGGCGGCCATCGAGGCCGTGGCGGCTGCCGCAAGACTTCCATTCGAGGAAGGGCTGGCGGCCGAGCGGCGGCTGTTCGAGCAGTGCCTGCGCGGGGAGCAGTCCCGCGCGCTGATCCATGTGTTCTTCGCCGAGCGCGCGGCCGCGAAGGCCGCCGGGCTGCCGGCGCCGCGGCCGGTGGGGCGCGCGGCGGTGATCGGCGCGGGCACCATGGGAGCGGGCATCGCCGTCTGCTTCGCCAATGCGGGCATTCCGGTGATGCTGTACGACGCCTCGCCGGAGGCGCTGGAACGCGGACTGGCCGGCATCCGGAAGCAGTACGAGGCGGCGGTGAAAAAGGGGCGGATGGACGAGGCCGAGGCGGCGCGGCGCATGGAGCGGATCCGCCCGGCGGAAGGATTGGCGGAAGCGGCGGCGGAGGCCGATGCCATAGTGGAGGCCGTGTTCGAAGACCCGGAGGTCAAGCGGGAGGTCTTCTGCGAGCTCGACGCGGCGGCAAGGCCGGGCGCCCTGCTGGCGACGAACACGTCAACCCTGGACATCGACGAAATCGCCGCCGCAACAAAACGGCCGGAATCTGTTCTGGGCCTCCACTTCTTCAGCCCCGCGCCGGTGATGAAGCTGGTGGAAGTGGTGCGCGGCCGCGCCACCGCGCCGGAGGCGGCGGCCACCGCGCTGGAGCTGGCGCGGCGGCTGAAGAAGATCCCGGTGCTGGCGGGCAACTGCTTCGGCTTCATCGGCAACCGGATGTTCCTGCCCTACCGCACGCAGGCGGTGGCGATCGCCGAGCAGGGCGGCGCGCCGGAGGAGATCGACGCCGCGCTGACGGGCTGGGGAATGGCGATGGGGCCGCTGGCCGTCGGCGACCTGGTGGGCCACGACGTCTGGCTGATGATCCGGCGCGAGGCGCTGCGCCGCGGCGTGCCGCATATTCCGGTTTCGGCGTTCGAGGACGAGCTGCCGCGGCTCGGGCGGCTGGGCCAGAAGAGCGGCTCGGGCTGGTACCGTTACGACGAAAACCGCAGGCCGCAGCCCGACCCCGAGCTCATCCGCCTGCTGCGCGAGTATGCCGCCGCGCGGGGCATCGAGCAGCGCCCGTGGACGGTGGAGCAGATCCGCGAGCGGACGCTGCTTGCGCTGGTGAATGAAGGGGCGCGGATCCTCGACGAAGGCATGGCGGAACGGGCATCGGACATCGACGTGGTGTTCGTCCACGGCTTCGGCTTTCCGGCCTGGCGCGGCGGTCCGATGCACTGGGCCGAAGCGCAGGGCAAAGCCCGGGTGCTCGCGCGGCTGGAGGCGCTCTACGACGAGGACGGGCCTTTCTGGAAGCCGGCCGCGTGGTGGCGCTGAGCGGGAGCGCCCGCGATGCATCCGGTTGTGCGCAGGGCAGCGGCCGGAGGCGCGCGGACCTTGGAGGCGTAGCTGAAAGCGCCTGCAAACCGCGCGGCTGCGCGGATCTTTGCTTCATCGAAGTGCAGGCGCATGACGGCCTGCGCCTGTCCTCGCCGGGCGGCAGGCTGGTCCGCTCCTGGCCGGGCTCTGTCCCGGCGGCGCAGGTCCTCTACCTGCTGCGCGGATCCTCTGGCGAGCCGCGCCCGCGCCAGTGAGGCGGGCCCGCCGGCGGATCAGAGCTCGAGCGGCGAGACGGGCACGCGCGAGCGCCGCCCTTCCACGACGACGATGCCCGTCTCGGTGACATGGTATTTCCTGCGGTCGGCTTCGAGGTCATAGCCGATGCGGGCGTCTTCGGGCACGACGACGTTCTTGTCGAGGATGGCGCGGCGGATGCGGGCGCGGCGGCCGATGTCGCTGTTGTCGAAGATGATCGAGTCCTCCACGACCGCGCCCGAATGCACGCGCACGCCGCGGCCGATGACGGAGTTGCGCACCATGCCGCCGGAGAGGATGGATCCGGAGCTGACAATGGAGTCGATGGCCTGCCCGCGGCGGTTCTCCTCATCGAAGGTGAACTTGGCGGGCGGATCGTCGTAGCCGGCGGTGCGGAGCGGCCACTGCTTGTTGTAAAGGTTCAGCGCGGGCGTGACGGCGCGGAGATCCATGTTGGCGTCGTAATAGGCCTCGATGGTGCCGACGTCGCGCCAGTAGACGGGGGCGCCGACGGGATCGCCCGGAATGTGATTGGTGGTGAAATCGTAGGCGAACACATCGCCCCGCTCCACCCATTTCGGCAGGATGTCGCGGCCGAAATCGTGGGTGGACTGCTCGTCGCGCGCGTCTTCGTAGAGGAATTTCAGCAGCGCGGGGGTGGAAAAGACGTAATTGCCCATCGAGGCGAGCACGCGGGAGGGATCGCCGGGCATGGTGGGTGCGTCAGCCTTCTTTTCGTGGAAGGCGAGGATGCGCCAGTCGGGGGCGGTTTCGATGACGCCGAACTCGGCGGCCTGCTCCTTCGGCACCGGGATGGCGGCGACGGTGGCCTGGGCGCGCTTCTGTTCGTGGTATTCGATCATCTCGCGCACGTTCATGCGGTAGACGTGATCGGCGCCGAAGACGGCCACCAGGTGCGGCTCGCTCTGCTCAATGAGGTTGACGTTCTGGAAGATGGCGTCGGCGGTGCCGCGGTACCAGGTCTCGCCGGGAGAGCGCATCTGCGCGGGCACGGGGATGATGTAGCGGTCCTTGAGAATGCCGCTGAATTCCCAGCCGTCGCGGAGGTGCTGCAACAGCGACTGGCTCTTGAACTGGATGAGCACGTAGATCGAATGAAGCCCGGAATTGACGAGGTTGGAAAGGACGAAATCGATGATCCGGTACTGTCCGCCGAAAGGCACCGCGGGCTTGGCGCGCTCCTTGGTGAGCGGGTAAAGGCGCGTGCCTTTCCCTCCGGCGAGAACGAATGACAGAACCCGCAGATGCATCAGCGCGATCTCCTCAGGCGTGAATCATACCATCGGTTTTGCAGACTGCGCTTCGAAAGAAGCCGGCTCAGGCGGGCCGCGCCGCGGGCGGCGCGCACGCCTTTTCGAGCCGCCGGCGCAGCAGCGCCGCTTCGGCCTCGCCGAGCGGCGCGCCGCGGCGCGAGACGTAGAAGACGTCGATGGCCTTGTGGCCGCGCGTGTCGGCCAGTGCAAGGCGGATATCGCAGCCGGCCTCCGAAATGGCGAGCGCGAGATCGTGCAGCAGCGCGGGCCGGTCCTGCGCCACCACTTCGACGACGGTGGAGCGGCCGGACTGGTCCGGCAGGATCGTAACCGCGGGGGCCTCGCGGGCGGCCGAGGCCGGCAGGCGCGGCATCGGCCTGCGCCGCAGCAGGTGCCCGGCGGAGACCTGGCCGAGGGCGGCGCGCCGCAGCGTGTCGCGCAGCCGCTCCTGTTCGGGCGGGTTCAGCTCCAGCGTGCGGTGCGGGTCGGCAAACAGGAAGGCGTCGACGGCGAATCCTGCTTCGTGGGTGAAGGCTTCGCACTCCAGAATGTCCATGCCGTGGGCCGAGATGGCCCCGGCCAGCGTGGCGAACAGGCGCGGGTGGTCGGCGGCGGCGATGACGGCGCGCCAGGCGCCGTGCACGCCGGACAGCGACACGGCGGCGCCCGAGTTCCGCGCTGCTTCCAGCAGCAGCGCTTCCTGCTCGATCTCCTCCGCGTTGCGGCTCCAGCGGTAGCGTTCGGGGAGCCCGGCCAGCAGCACGCGCGCCGCGGCGCTCCAGCCGGTGTCCTGCGGAGCTTCGCCGGGGCGGTCCAGCTCTCCTTCGAGCCGCGCATAGAGCGTGCGGTAGAGGCTGAGCAGGCGCGAGGCGCGCCACGCGGTCATCTGCTTCGGGCTGACGGCGCTGATGTCGGCATAGGTCATCAGCGTCAGCAGCCGCAGGCGCTCGATGGCGCCCATCTGGTGCGCCAGGCGCGCCTGCACCTCCGGGTCGGCCAGATCCTGCGACTGCATGGCGGCGGAGAGCGCGAGGTGGTTTTCGATGAGGAAGAGCACGGCTTCGGATTCGCGCGGCGCGAAGCCCTCGCGGCGCAGAAACTCCCTGGCGATGGCCGCCGATTCGTCCACGTGATCGCGCCCCGAGCCTTTGCCCGCATCGTGCAGCAGCAGGGCCAGCCGGAGCTGCCAGTGTTCGCGCGCCGATTCCTGCCACAGCTCCGCGAAGGCCTTCCGCGGCGGCGCGCTCTCGCGCTCGAGCGACTCGAGCGTTTCCAGCGCGGCGAGGGTGTGCTCATCGACCGTGAACTGATGGGAGAAGTCCGGTACGACGAGATGGTCGATCCGCTCCCACTCCGGCAGCAGCGCGGCGAGGAATCCGCAGCCGCGCATGGCGCGTACGGCCGCGGAGGCGTGCGGCGCGGCAAGCAGCTCCTTCCAGAACGGCGCGCCGGCGGGCCGTGCCGCCCAGGCGCGTTTCCAGTGGCGGTCCGCGGCTTCGATGCGGGCTTCCGTTTCGGGCGCGGGCCGCAGGCCGTGCCGCGCAAGGAAGACGAACAGCCGCAGGGGCAGTTCGGCATCGCGTTCCAGATGCCCGGGGTTTCGCAGCCAGACGAGGCCGCGCGCGACGGTAAAGTCCGCGTTGGAGAGGCGGCGCGTGCGGTCCAGCAGCAGATGCAGCCCGCCGCGCCCGTGGCTGTCGCAGAGAGCGGCGGCGCGAACGGCGGCGCGCTCGACAGCGGTGGCGTTGCGGTACCAGGCGCGCATCCAGCCGGCCGCGCCAGCCAGCTCCGGACGCGAGGCGGCCGCTGCTTCCTGCGAGTCGAAGTCAAGCGTGTTGTGGTCGCGTCCGTGGCGCTCATGCAGGAAGATCCGCGCGGAGGCGATCGTGCCAGCCCAGCCGTCCGCCTCCACCGGCAAGCCGCGCCCGGAGAGCCGCGCCAGCCACTCAATGGTCTGCCAGTCGCGCCAGCCGCCGGGGCCTTCCTTGACGTCTGGCTCGAGGTGGAACACGGTGTTGTGGAAGCGTGCATGGCGGGCGCGCATCATGCGGCAGATCAGCTCGGCCAGTTGGGTGCGGTTCTTCTCTTCGAACCGCTTCCAGCGCGCCGCAAAGGCGGCGTAGAGCCGCTCATCGCCGGCGAGGAAGCGGGCGTCGAGAAGGGAAACGGCCAGCTCCGGATTGCCCGGCTGCACGGCGCAGCATTCCTCCGGCGTGCGCCAGGAGTGGGAGGCGCGCAGCCCTGCGTCCCACAGCCTCCGCAGCATCTCGGAAAGGCGGTTCCGCTCGCTGGGCGAAGCCATGTCGCGCGGGGCGAGCAGGAGAAGGTCGACGTCGGAATGCGGAAACAGCCGGCCACGCCCATAGCCGCCCACGGCCAGCAACGCGAGGGCCGAATCCTGGAACAGCTCCTCCCAGACCGCGCGCACAGCCTCGTCCACCGAGGCTGCGCGCTCGGCCAGCCGGGTCAGGGCTTCCTCCGCCGTCGGGACTCCATTCGGTGCCGCGCCGTCAGAGAGCATCCTCGCCGCGGTCGTCATTGCGGATGCGGATGGCTTCTTCCACCGGGAGCACAAAGATCTTTCCGTCGCCGATCTTGCCGGTGCGCGCGGCGGTAGCGATGGCGGAGATGATCTCCCCGGCCCGTTCGGAACGGCAGAAGATTTCGATCTTGGTCTTCGGCAGCAGGTCCACCTGGTATTCCTGCCCGCGGTAGATCTCCTTGTGGCCTTTCTGCCGGCCATGGCCGCGGACGTCGGTGATGGTCATGCCCTCGACGCCGATCCGCTTGAGGGCCTCGCGGACCTCCTCGAGCTTGTGGGGCTGAATGATGGCTTCGATCTTCTTCATGTTCTCTGCTCCGCTCACGCCTCAAAGCTGTAGCCTTCCTCGCCGTGCATGGAAAGGTCGAGCCCGTCGGTTTCCTGCTCGGGCGCGACCCGCAAACCGCAGGTCCAGTCGGCGATCTTCAGGCAGACGAAGCTGCCGATGGCGGCGAGCACGATGGCCAGCAGGGTGCCGAGGGCCTGGTAGAGCACCTGCATCGGGTTGCCATCGACAAGGCCGAGCGCGGCCGGCTGGCCGGCGCTGTCCTTCAGCGCATTGTTAACCGCATTGGTGGCGAAGACGCCGGTGAGGATGGCGCCAAGGGTGCCGCCGGCGCCGTGCACGCCGAAGGCGTCCAGAGAGTCGTCATAGCCGAGCCGCATCTTGACCACCGCCACCATGGCGTAGCAGAACAGTCCCGCCAGTATACCGATCAGCAGCGCGGGCATCGGCAGCACGAAGCCCGAAGCGGGCGTGATGGCCACCAGCCCCGCCACGCAGCCGCTGATGCCGCCGAGCACGCTGGGCTTGCCAGTGCGGATCCATTCGGCGGCCAGCCAGCCCGCGACGCCCCCTGCCGCTCCGAGATGCGTGGCGACGAAGGCGGAAGCGGCCAGCGGCCCGGCGCCGAGCGCCGAGCCCGCATTGAAGCCGAACCAGCCGAACCACAGCAGGCATGCGCCGGCGAAGCTGAGCACAAGCGAGTGGGGCCGCATCGGCTCCTTCAGATAGCCGGAGCGCGGCTTGAGGTACAGCGCCGCCACCAGCGCCGAGACGCCGCTGGTGATGTGCACCACCGTGCCGCCGGCGAAGTCGAAGCAGGGAATGGCGCCGCCGGAGAAGGCGTTCAGCAGGCCGCCCTTGCCCCACACCATGTGCGCCATGGGGAAGTAGACCAGGAACAGCCACGCCATGGTGTAGACCAGCATGCCGCTGAAGCGGATGCGCTCGGCGTAGGCGCCGGAGATGAGCGCCGGCGTGATGATGGCGAACATCATCTGGAACGCCATGAAGGTGAGGTGCGGCAGCGTGGCGGCATAATCCGGGTTCGGCTCCATGCCGACTCCGCGCAGAAACACATACTGAAGGCCCCCAAGGAACGGGTTGCCTTCCCCGAAGGCGAGGCTATAGCCGGCCACGGCCCAGAGGATGCTGGCCAGCGCCATGAGGACGAAGCTGTGCATCATCGTGCCCAGCACGTTCTTGCGGCGCACCAGCCCTCCGTAGAAGAGGGCCAGGCCGGGCCCGGTCATCAGAAGCACGAGCGCGCAGCTTGCCAGCATCCACGCATTGTCGGCGGCGCTCTGGGCCGAGGCCGCCGCAGACTCGACCGATTTCACCGCCTCCGCCATGTCGGCGGGCGCGGCGCCGGCGGCTGCGCTGATTGCGGACAGGAACAACAACCTCTTCATCGCTTTTCCATTTCTCTTGAATTCGCTCGGGCGGGCATCCGCCAGTGCGGATGCCGGGCGCTTCCGGCGGGAACGGCAAGGGGCGACAGCATGCGCCGGTGGGCGGTCCCGCGGAAAGCGGCTGGATTCTTTCTTCAGGCAACGCCGGACAAGGGCGAATGGAAATTCCGCCGGAAACCCAGGGCGGCGGAATCAGGCGAGCGCCCAACGTGGGCCGTTATTCTCCGATGGTACAGGCTGTTGGCCGCGGCGTCTAACAGAAAATTCTTTTCGGGGCGAGTGAAAAAATGAATGGGGCCGCGGCCGCCTGCGGCGCACCCGGGTTCGGCTACAGTGGGATCTGGGTTCCCGATTCCGGTCCGGACCGGAGCCGGGGTGCTTCTTGCGGACACCAGGAATGAACGTGGCGGATCTGTTCCATCACCCTCCGCTTGCGCTGTTGGCCAGTGCTGGCGACGCCGAGCGGCTGCCGTTCCAGATGCTGGCCGTGTTCGGCTGCGCGAAGCTGCTGGCCGAGGCGGCGCAGCGGCTGCGCATGCCGGGCGTCGTTGGCGGGCTGGCGGCCGGCATTCTCATTGGTCCTTCCATGTTCGGATGGGTGCAGTATGACGGGCTGCTGCACGCGATGGCCGAGCTGGGCGTGATGTTCCTGTTGTTCCAGGTGGGGCTGGAGGTGCGCGCGACCGAACTGGTGCGCGTGGGCAAAGTAGCGCTGCTGGCGGCAGTGCTGGGCGTGGCGCTGCCCTTCGCGGCGGGGTGGGCCATCATGACGGCAGCCGGGCATCCGCAGATCGAATCGATTTTCATGGGCGCCGCGATGGTGGCCACGAGCGTCGGCATCACGGCGCAGGTGCTGGCATCGAAGGGCGTGCTGAGCCACCGCACGGCGCAGGTGATCCTTGCCGCCGCGGTCATCGACGATGTGCTTGGGCTGCTGGTGCTCGCCGTCGTCTCCTCGATGGCGCGGGCGGGCGGGCTCGACTGGGCGGGCCTGGCCACGTCCACGCTGGTGTCGGTGGTCTTCATCGCGGCGGTCGTCAAGTACGGCTCGCGGACGGCGGGCCTGGTGGTGCCCCGGCTGACCAGAAGCCTGCGCGTGGACGAGGCGGAGTTCGCCGTCGCGGTCACATTCCTGTTTGTGATGGCGCTGCTGGCGGCCTATTCCGGCGTCGCGGCGATCATCGGCGCATTTCTGGCCGGCATGGCGCTGGCGGAGACCGCGTCGGCCCATCTGCATACGCTGGTGCGCGGCGCGGGCGAGCTGATGGTGCCTTTCTTTCTTGCATCGATCGGGCTTCAGCTTGACGTCTCGGTGTTCCAGAGCGGATCGACGGTGCTGCTGGGCCTGGTGATCCTTGCGGCAGCGGTGGCGTCAAAGTGGATCGGCTGCGGCCTGGGCGCGGCCGCGCTGGGATGGAAAGACGCATCGCGCGTGGGCGCCGGCATGGTGCCGCGCGGCGAAGTGGGCATGGTGGTGGCGCAGGTGGGGCTGAAGGCTGGCGCGATCACGCAGCCCGTTTATGGCGTGGCGGTGTTCATGGCGGTAATGACAACGATCCTCGCGCCGCCGGTGCTGAGCTTCCTGTACCGCGACGTTCCGGCCAGCGAGGCTCCGCAGGCCCGGCTGGAGCTCGGGTGAACGGGGCGGCTCAAGCCGGCACGACCACTGCCGCTTCCGGGCGCGGGCCCACGGGGATCATCGTGAACAGCGGGGCGGTCTTGCGGCGGCGCGTGTCGACGGGGATGGCCGGAACGCGGATCACCGCCATGTCGCCGGAGGCGCGGTTCAGCACGAGCGCGAACTCCTCGTCGGGGGTGACCAGGATCTGGCCGGGTTCCGTGCCGGCGGCGATGACCGCCACCACGCGCTGCTCGGAAATGCTGAAGGCGGTGACGGAGCCGGCCTGGGGGTTGGAGACGAACAGCAGCGGGGGATCGGAGCAGGCGGCCATTTCGCCAGGCTTGCGGCCGCTGAGCGATGTCTGTGCGATCTCGGTGCGGTAGGGGTAGCAGATCACCACCGAGTCGCTGCCCTCGCCGGTGATGAAGAGCTGGCCGCCGTCGGGGCTGAAGCAGAAGCGCTCGGGCGTGACGGCCAGCGGGAGCTGCACGACGACGTCGCGGGTGGCCGAATCGAGCAGGATGAGCTGGCGGCGGCCGAGCCCGGCGGCGATGGCCATGCGCCCGTCGGAGCGGAAGCGCACCGTGCCGATGCGGTCTTCCAGCAGCCGCGGCGGCAGCGGCAGGCCGTTTTCCAGGTCGACGAACACGGCCACGCCCCCTTCGAGGCCGACGCAGGCGGCGGGGCGCGGATCGGCGATGTCAAAGCTGAGCGGGCGGCCCGGCAGCGGGATGGAGGGACGCAGCCGCAGCGGATCGAGATCCGCCGGAACCAGCCGCGGCGGATCGGCCAGCAGCACCCAGAGCCTGCCGTGCTTGAGGATGGCTGTGGACGGCGTCCCCGCCAGACGCAGCCGCGCGGATGGTTGCAGGCTGCGGGCGTCGAACACCGCCACCGTGCGCGCCTCCGGGCACAGCGCATAGACGCGGCCGTCCGCCGCCATGACAGTGGTGGCCGGCGAAGGAAGCGGCAGCGCGCGCTCGAAAGCGAAGCGCGCCAGGTCGACTACGCCGAGGGACGGCTCCGCGGCCGAGGCCACAAACACGCGGCCCGCGAAGCCGCCGCGGGCTCCGCGCCGGCAGGCGGCGGCCAGCCCTCCCAGAGCCAGCAGGGTTGCGCGCCGCGTCGTCACAGGAATGCCGTCGTCTTGATGCCGGAGACTTCGATAGTGCGGCCGCAGCGCGGGTTCTTGCAGCGCACCTTGTCGTCGATCAGCACCATGTAGCTCTGTGCCCTGGCGAACTTGGCCCGGTCGCGTTCATCGGCGCCGGGCGGCAGCCGGTCCTTTTTCCGTCGGATCAGCCATGCCAGCTCGTATTCCTCGACGGTGCGGCAGAAGGGGCAGTTCAGGCGGGCGGGCTTGGTCGTGCGGGATTCCGTGTAAAAGAGCCGCTCGTCCACGATCCTCCATCTTGTCACAACCGCGCGCCTGCCGGCAGGCCCGTGGCAGGCCCCGCCGTGTCGGTCGATTCCGCCTCCTGCCGGGCGAGGCGGTCCCGCGCCTATGGTACTCTCAAGAAGAAACGGGCGGCCGGCTGAGGGCGCGCCCCAGCGCGCTGCCGATGCGTGCCGCCAGGGCTTTCATTCCTCCCCATGAACATCCGTTCTTTATTCAGTCTGTTTTCATCGGATCTCGCCATCGATCTGGGCACGGCGAACACGCTGGTCTACGCCAAGGGCAAGGGCATTGTCGTCAACGAGCCGTCGATCGTCGCCATCAACAAGGTGACGGGCGAGGTGGAGGCGGTCGGCAAGGAAGCCAAGGAGATGCTGGGCCGCACGCCCGGCAACATCGTCGCCATCCGGCCGATGAAGGACGGCGTCATCGCCGACTTCAAGGTGACCGAGCGGATGCTGAACTATTTCATTCAGAAGGCCCACGGCCGCAAGGTGCTGGTGCATCCACGCATCGTCATCGGCGTGCCGAGCGAGATCACGCAGGTGGAGAAGCGAGCCGTCATTGATTCGGCCTACCGCGCCAAGGCGAGCGAAGTGCACCTGGTGGAGCAGGCGATGGTGGCCGCCATCGGCGCCGGACTGCCGATCACCGAACCCTCCGGCAACATGATCGTCGACATCGGCGGCGGAACCACCGACGTGGCCGTCATCTCGCTGTCCGGCATCGTCTACTCGCGATCGGTCCGCGTGGCCGGCAACGAGATGGACGAGGCGATCATGGAGTATCTCAAGAAGAAGTACAACCTGCTGATCGGCGAGCGCACGGCGGAGCAGGTGAAGATCCAGATCGGCAGCGCCTATCCGCTGGACAAGCCGATGACGATGGAGATCAAGGGCCGCAACCTGATCGAGGGCGTGCCGCGGACCATCGTCGTCAACGATGAGGAGATCCGCGAGGCGCTGTCGGAATGTGTCGCCACCATCATGAACGCCATCCGCGTGGCGCTGGAGCGCACGCCGCCGGAACTGAGCGCCGACATCAGCGACCGCGGCATCGTGCTCACCGGCGGCGGCGCGCTGCTGAAGAACCTCGACAAGCGGATCCGCGAAGAGACGGGGCTGCCGGTCTCGATCGCCGAAGACCCGCTGGCCAGCGTCGTGCTGGGCACGGGGCGCATGCTGACTGATTTCAAGCTGCTGCGGCGCATCGCGATCGAGTAGCGCCGGGGAAGCAGCGAGGCTGCCGGGCCGATGGACAGCTTTCTGGGCCGCTACCGGAACCTGAGCGTGCTGCTGCTGCTCGTGGCCGGCCAGATGATGCTGCTGGCGTGGCAGATCCGGAGCAGCCAGGACGTGCCGCTGATCCGCGTCTGGGCCGTCGCGGCGGTGACGCCGCTGGCGCGCGCGGTGGAAGCGGGCCGCGTGGCGGCCGCGTCGTTTTTCTCGGAGTATTTCGTGTGGCGCGGTGCCGTGCAGGAGAACCGCGAGCTGAAACGGCGGCTCGGCCAGCTACAGCTCCGCAATCATTTCCTGGAGGCCGAGCTGGCCTCCGCCGAGCGGGCGCAGGCGCTGGCGCAGTTCCGCGCGCGCATCCCGTCGAAGACGCTGGCCGTCCGCGTGATCGGCGCGGGCGCGGGCCCGGAAGCGCACACCGTGTTCATCGACCGGGGATCGTCGGACGGGGTGATGAAGGGCATGGCCGCCATCACGCCGGAGGGCATCGCCGGCAAAGTGATCGCCGCCTATCCGATGTCCGCGATGGTCCAGCTCATCACCGCGCCCGGCGCCGTGGCAGGCGTAGTGACGCAGAAGCTGCGGCTGCGGGGCGCCCTGCGGGGCACGGGCAGCGGGTTGTGCCTGCTGGAGCACATCGACAGCGAAGCGCCGCTCGAGCCAGGCGAATGGATCTACACCTCGGGGGCGGACCGCGTCTTCCCGCGCGGCCTGCCGGCCGGGCAGGTGAAACTCGTGCGCGAGGGCAGGGCGGGCAGGGAGATTCTTGTCGAGCCGAGCGGACTGAAAACGCGGCTGGATGAGCTGGTGATCGTGCTCGATGGAGTTCATGGGATGCTGCCGCCGCCGGGCGTGCCGCCATCCGATGCGGTGAGCCTGCTGCCTCCTCCTCCGCCGGAGCCCGGTGTGGGCAGCGAGCCGCCCGCGCGGGGAAACAACGGCGCGCTCCTCACGGATGCCGACCGCCTCGCCGAACGCTACCGCCGCATGGCGGAGGCCCAGGGCGTGCAGCTTGGCTCCAAAGGCCGCGTGCCGGACTTCACCCGCGAGCCGGCGCCTGCGGCGCCCAACGGGCGCTCGGCGCCGCCCTCCGCCGACGGCGGCGCGCCGAAGAAGCAGGAGCCGCCGCGGCCATGACCCGTTTCGACGACAGCCTCGCCGCCGGCCTTGCCGAGCGGAGCAAGGCGGCCAGTTACGGCGCGGCCGTCTACCTGTTGGCTCCGCTGGCCGCCATCCTATGCCAGGTGTATCTGCCGCGCTTCTTCGCCGCGCTCTCCTACCTGGAACTGCCGCTGCTGGTGACGGTCTATTTCGCCCTGATGCGCCGCCGGCCCGCCTCCGGCGCGGTGACGGGCTGCATCATCGGGCTGGCGCAGGACGCGCTGTCGCCGCAGCCGCTGGGGATGAATGGCATCAGCAAGACGCTGGCCGGCTACTTCGCCGCCTCGCTCAGCATGCGCTTTGATGTGGAACACCCCGCCCTGCGCTTCATCCTGAGCTTCTTCTTTTTCATCTTCCACCAGTTCTTCTTCTGGGCGCTGAGCCGCGGGCTGCTGGGCCGGCAGGTGGATTTCCCCATTCCGCAAACGGTGATCTACGCGTTCCTCAATGCCGTGGTGGCGGCGGCGCTGTTCAGTTTCCTCGACCGCTTCCGGCGCGAGGAGTGACCGCCGCCAACGGAGGCGCGAGCCGGCTGCGGGCGGGCGCGGCGCGCCATCGGCGATACACTGAAAAGTTGCGGCCCGCGCCGGGCCGCCGATTCCCGTGCGTTACCTCCGCGCAGAAAAGGAACCCGACCTCGCCCCCGGCCGGCCGTTCTTCCGGGACGAGGCGAAGTTTGCCGCCGGCAAGATCGCGGCCTTTCAGTACTTCACCCTCGCCGTCTTCATTTACCTGCTGCTCGGCTACTGGGACCTTCAGGTGCTCAACGAGGAGTTCTATTTGGAGAAGGCCCAGCAGAACCAGATCAAGAGCCTGCCGATCCTCGCTCCGCGCGGGAAGATCCTCGACCGCGACGGCCGCGTCATTGTCGACAATCACGAGTCCTACCGCCTCATCCTTTCGCGCGACAACCTGCGTCCTGCGCACCTGCGGCCCATCGCCCTGGGCCTGAACATCGATCCGGCGGAGCTGGAAGCCAAGGTCCACCGCTACCGCAACCAGCCCACCTATTTCGCCATTCCGCTCAAGGAAGAGCTCAGCCCCGATGAGCTGGCCTTCGTCGAGGCCTTCCGCGGCGCCAACGGCTTTCCGGAGCTGGAGCTGATCAAATCGCAGTACCGCGTGTATCCGAAAGACGGGCTGGCGGCGCACCTGCTCGGCTATGTGGGCGAGATCAGCGACGCCGAGCTGAATTCGCCCGAGTGGGCCCACCACAATCCGGGCGACCTGATCGGCAAGGCGGGCGTCGAGCGGTATTACAACGACCAGCTCAGCGGCATCGACGGGCAGCGCCAGGTGCGCGTCGACAACCGGATGAACACGCGCGAGGTGCTCGGCGTGAAGGAGGCCATCCCTGGCAGGAATCTGAAGCTGACGATCGACCTCGATCTCCAGGTCGTGGCGGAGCTGGCCATGGAGGGCAAGCGCGGCGCGGTGGTGGCGCTCGACCCGCGCAGCGGCGACGTGCTGGCGCTGGTGTCGAGGCCCGCGTTCGATCCCAACCGCTTCGCCAGCCGCATCAGCGCGCGCGAATTCTCCGAACTGGTGCAGGATCCTTACCGCCCGCTGTTCAACCGCGCTCTCCAGGCGCAGCTCGCGCCGGGCTCGACGTTCAAGCCGATCATGGCCCTGGCAGCGCTGGAGACCGGAGCCATCGACGACAGCTTCACGGTGCATTGTTCCGGCGGCGCCACCTGGTACGGACGCTACTTCAAGTGCCACCGCCGCGGCGGCCACGGCACGGTGAACCTGAAGACGGCCATCGCCCAGAGCTGCGACGTGTTCTTCTATGCGGTGGGCAACCGGCTGGGCATTGACACGATCGCCAGCTACGCGGAGCTGGTCGGCCTGGGCGCGAAAACCGGCATTGACCTGCCGGGCGAGAAGGAAGGAGTGGTGCCTTCTTCGAAGTGGAAGATCCGCACCCAGCGCGAGAAGTGGTACGCAGGCGAAACGATTTCGGTCGCCATCGGGCAGGGCGCCCTGACGGTGACGCCCATCCAGTTGGCGTACGCCATCGGCGGCATCGCCAACGGAGGCGTGTTCATGCGGCCGCATGTGGTCCGGCCGGAGCAGCCGGAGCCGCCGGTGCGGAAAGCAGGCTTTGATGCCGAAAATGTCCGCAAGGTGGTCGACGGCATGTGCGCCGTGGTCAACGGGTGGGGCACGGCAGCGGCCTCGCGCATCCCGGGCATCGAAATGTGCGGCAAGACGGGCACGGCGCAGCTTGCTTCGAACGAGCTGCTGAGGCTGAAGAACAGCGAAGACTGGCACGACAACGCGTGGTTTGTCGGCTTCGCGCCGGGCACGAATCCCGAAATTGTCGTGGCCGTGCTGTGGGAGAACGGCGCGCACGGGGACATGGCGGCGCCCATCGCGCGCGATGTCATCAAGGCGTACTTCGACAAGAAGGCCCGCATGCAGAAGCTGGCGCAGCCGCCGGCGAGCCTCGCGGCGGCCTGGCTGACGCCGCCGGGCGCCGGAAAGGAGAACCGCTGATGGCCGTCTACCGCTCGGTGCGCAACCTGGACTGGACCATGATCCTGGTGGCGCTGGCGCTGGCGGGCCTGGGCATCCTCCAGATCTACAGCGCCACCATCGACACCGCGTGGCGCAGCGCGTGGTGGAAGCAGGTGCTGTTCCTGTGCGCGGGATTTGTGCTGATGTGGATCATGGCGCGCATCGATTATCACAACATGCTGGGCCACGTGCCGGCGCTGTATGCGGCCAGCCTGGGCCTGCTGATGCTGACCCCGCTGGTGGGCTCGCTCGTGTGGGGATCGAAGCGATGGATCCCGCTTGGGTTCGGCTTCAAGTTTCAGCCTTCGGAATTTGTCAAACTGGTGATAGTATTACTGGTAGCCCGGTATCTGGCGGAGTTGAGATCGGATCGGCTGGAGGGCCGGGACCTGTTGAAACTGGGCCTGCTGGTGGGCATTCCCTGCGGCCTGGTGGCGATGCAGCCTGACCTCGGCACGTCCCTGACGTACGTGCCGGTGCTGCTGGCTGGACTGTTTTTCGGCGGAATCCGCTGGCAGCACGTCCTTGTGATCGCCGCCGTCGCTGCTCTGCTGATGCCCGTCGGCTGGTTCATGCTGAAGGATTATCAGAAGGCTCGGCTGGAAACATTCCTGGATCCGATGAGAGACCCGATGGGGAAAGGGTACCAGGTGATCCAGTCGAAGATTGCGGTCGGCGCTGGCGGCATCTGGGGCCGCGGCGTGACACGGGGCTCTCAGACGCAGCTCCGGTTTCTGCCGGTGGCCCACACGGACTTTCTGATTTCCGCCTTCGCCGAAGAACACGGATTTGTGGGCATTCTGGTGGTTTTCGGGCTGTATTTCCTGCTGCTGATGCAGATCGCGCAGAACGCGCAGGCGGCGCCCGACCGGGCCGGGATGTTCATCTGCATGGGTGTCTGCTCGCTGCTGCTGTTTCATCTGCTCGTGAATGCGGGCATGGCGGTAGGGCGGATGCCGGTCACCGGCATTCCGCTGCCCCTGATGAGCTACGGGGGATCGAGCATGTTGTCGGTTTTCATGATGCTGGGGCTTGTCAACAATGTGCGGCTCCGGCGATTCGCAGCGTGATCTGGAACGAGAGAGCGTGTCCGGAGAGGTGAGCCGATCCGGCGGCAGGCGACCGTTGAGAACAGGGTTTTGGCAGGCGTGATGACGCCTCCCGCCTGCGGGGCTTGCCAGCAGGTGCGGCGCCCAAGCGGCGCCCGGCTGGGTCCGCGGCGGTTGAAAAGGTTTCTTGCACTGGAAGGACCGGGCCGGGGTCGAGTCCCCGGCGTCAGCGGCCCTTCCCGCCTGAGCTGGCCGGAACATCTGATCCCTCCTCTCTCCCCTCCAGTGCTTCACGCTTCTGGAGCGGAGGTATCAACACATGCCATCGAAGGAACTGGTGGTCAGCCAGAACCGCCATGAAACGAAAGCTGCCATTCTCGAGGATGGCCAGCTCGTAGAAATCTATTTCCAGCGCGCCAACGAATACTCGCTGGCCGGAAGCATTCACAAAGGCCGGGTGACGCGCGTGCTGCCGGGCATGCAGTCGGCGTTCGTCGACCTCGGGCTCGAGCGGGACTGCTTCCTTTACGTGTCGGACTTCTTCGAGGAAAACGCCGACGAGTTCGACCGCGTGCCTGATGACCGGCGCTCGCAGGATCGCGGCCGCGGCCGGGAGACGCCGGCTGCCGCCGCCGAAGCACCGACGCAGGCCGCCCCGGCCGAGCCGGCCCCGGCGGCCGAGACGCGCGAGCGCCGCAGCCGCCGCACGCGGCGGCGCCGCCGCAGCGGGCGGGGCCTCCCGGAATCGAAATTCGCCACTCTGGAGGAAACCGCTTCGGAGCCTGCGGCTGCGGAGTCCCAGGCAGAAGCTGGTGTGGAAGAGGAAATCGTGCTGCTGCCGGGCGAGTCGCTGGCCAAGTATCGCCGCCGGCAGGAAGAAGCCGCCCAGGGCGAGGCTGTGGCTCCTCTGACCGAGCAGGAGCTGGAAGAGGCCGCCGAGGAGGCCGCCGAAAAGATCCTCGACCGGGTGGAAGCGCTCGAGCATGGGGCCGCGTGGGAGGAGCCGGCAGAGTCTGGGGCGGAGCCGGCAGAAGCCCCGGTGGACCTGCCCGCAGAAGCCGGGGCGGAGGCTCCGGCGGTTGAGGAAGCAGCGGAAGAGGAAATCGCCGCCGCTGAAACGCAGACCGAAGAGCCGGTGGGGGTGGCGGAGGCCGGGGAGAAGGAACAGGCCGAAGGATCTCCGGTGGCGGAGTCTGCTGCCGCGGCCGGGGCCGCGGAAGAAGCGCCTGAGGCAGAAGGCGAGGCGGAAGCCGGGGCCGCCGCAGCAACGGAGGCAGCCGCAGTGGCCGAGGCTGGCGAAGAGCACGGCGCGGCGGAGGGTCCGGCGGGCGAGTCTGAAGAAGAAGGCGGGGTGGAACCGGCCCGGATGCCGGTGAGCCTCACCGCGACGTTGCGGGCGCAGGGCGCCAAGGCTCCGCACCGGATCACGCGCCGATCGCGCCGCCGCGGCCGCGACCGCGCCGCCGCGCAGGCCGAGCCGGCGGCCGAGTCCCGCGGGGAAGAAGCAGCGCCCGCCGTGGAAGTCCGCCAGCCGGCGCCCGAGCGGCGCGAACCGGAGCGGGGCGAGCGCGAAAGGGAGCGGCCCCCGCAACCATCCATTACGGACCTGCTCAAGGAAGGCCAGGAGATCATCGTACAGATCGCCAAGGAGCCGCTCGGGCAGAAGGGCGCGCGCATCACCTCGCACATCGCCCTGCCGGGCCGCTACGTCGTCTACATGCCCACCGTGGAGCATCTCGGCGTCAGCCGCCGCATCTCCACCGACGAAGAGCGGCAGCGGCTGCGCCGCATCCTTCAGAAGCACCGCGAAGGCATCCCCGGCGGCTTCATCATGCGCACTGCCGGCGAAGGGCGCAGCGAAGAGGAGATTGCCGCCGACATGCGGCACCTGGCCGCGCTCTGGCTTGACATCAAGCAGAAGGCCGAAAAGAAGCGCGCGCCGGCGCTGCTGCACCATGATGTCGAAATCGTCCAGCGGATCATCCGCGACCAGCTCACCGAGGGCTTCAAGGCCATCTGGGTGGACTCGGAGGAGCTCTACGAGCAGGTGCTGCACAACGTCGAGCGCTTCCAGCCCGAGCTGCTCAACCGCGTGAAGCTGTACACCCGGCCCGAGCCCATTTTTGACGCCTTCGGCATCACGCAGGAGCTCGAAAAGGCGCTCAAGCCCAAAGTGTGGCTGAAATCGGGCGGATATATCGTCATCAATCAGACGGAAGCGCTGGTTGCCATCGACGTCAACACCGGGAAATTCGTCGGAAAATCGAACCGCCTCGAGGACACCATTGTCAAGACCAATCTTGAGGCGATCAAGGAAATCGTCCGCCAGATCCGGCTGCGCGACCTCGGCGGCATCATCGTCGTCGACTTCATCGACATGGAGGAGCGCAAGAACCGCCAGAAGGTGATGCAGGCGCTCGAAGAGGCGATGCGCCAGGACAAGGCGCCCTACAAGATCCTCCAGTTCAACGATTTCGGCCTTGTCGCCATCACCCGCAAGCGCGTGAAGCAGTCGCTGGAGCGCACGCTCTGCTCGCCGTGCCCGACCTGCGAGGGAGCCGGGTACGTCAAGAGCGTCACGACGGTCATCGGCGAGATCCTTACCGAGGCTGCCAAGTACGCCAAGGTGGTGGACACGCCCAATGTCGTGCTGCGCGTGCATCCGGATGTGGCGCGCGAGCTCAAGTCCACTGCGAATGACTATCTCGAAGAGCTCGAGGAAATTCTCGGCCGTCCTGTGGTTGTGACGCCGGATCCGCTGCTGCATCCGGAGAAATTCGACATGGCATAAGCGGAGAAACGTGCGGTTTCTTCTGACCTGTTTCCTGCTGCTGGCCGCCGGGGCGGGCGCCCTCAGCGGCCAGCGCATCGCTGTCTTCAGCGAATTCCAGCGTCCGCGCCCGGACGGCGAAGTCTGCCGAGCCGACCGGGCGGCCTCGCGGCGCGAGATCCTCTCGCCCGCGCTCGTGCGCAACGGCTGGGCGTCCTTCCTGTTCACCGTGGAGGCCCCTGCCGGCGAGCCATATACGATCTACATCGCGCAGAATCCGGACAACACCGCGAAAGCCAGCGTCTATCAGTTGGAGTACAGGGACGTGGGGGGCGAGTGGGTCCCGGACGGGCTGAAGCCCGCCCCGCAGCCGGTGCAGGCGGTGCTCGATGCGGGGCAGGTGGCGCAGGCGTATCTGCTTGACCTTTTCCTGCCCGCCTCCGCGCCGGTGGAGCGCTTCCGGCTGGAAATCCAGCTTCACGCCGGCGGGCGCTGGACCATTTACCCGATGGAGATGCGCCCGATGGCGGCGGTGGCGCCGGCTGCGGCGCCTCTGCGCGGCCGGCTGGCGCCTGTTGCGGCGCGGGCGGACGAAACCGTCGCGCTCGCGCTGCGCGATGCCCTCTGCGGCGCGGACCAGAAACAGGAGCTGCCGGAGCAGAAGCTGGAGACGCTTCGAGCCGTCATCCTGCGCAACGCGCTTCAGGATCTTGCGCTCGCCCCCGCCCGGCAGGTATCGCTCGAGCGCATCCCGCTGGCCGGCGGCTGGCCCTCGCCCGCTGCCCTCTGCAAGGAAGGCGGACCCGCGCCGCGCGGGCCCGAGTGGTGGCTGAGGGTTCGGGGCCACCTCTTCCAGGGATTGCGGCTGCCAGAGATCGAGCCGCGCTGAGCCAAAGGGCCCCGGTGCCGTGCAACGGCAGGCTGGCGATGTATGCTGTCTGTTTCCATGAAACGCGCGTTCCCCGTCTTTCTCGCCTTCCTTGCGATGGGCTTCGCGGATGCGGCCGGGCCGTTTGTCAGCCTGGCCCGCGAGCAGTTCCAGCTCTCCTATTTCGCCGCCCAGTGGATCACGTTCTCCGGCTTCGTCATGTTCGGCCTGCTCTCGATCCCGATGGGACTCTGGCAGGACCGCACGGGCAAGAAATTCATCCTCCTGCTGGGACTCCTGATCATGCTGGCCGGGCTGCTGATCCCCGCTCTCTTCGGGTTCACGACCTTCGCGATGTTCCTGCTCGCCGTGCTGCTGCTGGGTGCGGGCGCCACCACGCTTCAGGTGGCCGGCAATCCGATCATGCGCGACGTTTCGCCGCCGGGCCTTTATTCCCGCAACCTCTCGCTGGCCCAGTTTGTGAAGGCGATCGGCTCGCTCTCCGGCCCCGTCCTGCCGGTGATCGCGGCCCGCTGGTTCGGCGCTTCGTGGCAGGTGGTATTCCCGATCTACTCGGCCGCCGTCGTGCTCACCATCCTCGCCGTGCTGCCGCTGAAAGTGGAAGAGCGCAGGGCGCCGGACCAGCGTCCGGCGACGCTGTCTTCCTGCCTGAAACTCATGGGCAACGGCTATGTGGCGCTGATGGTGTTCGCCATCTTCTTTTACGTCGGCGCCGAGGTGAGCGTCAGCGCCGGCATCCCGCTCTATCTGAAAGACCGCTTCGGCATTGACATCAGCCGCACCGGGCTGCTGGGCACGGGGCTGTTCTTTCTCGCGCTCACCCTCGGGCGTTTTTCCGGCGGAGTGATCCTGAACTGGATGAAGCCGAAGACGTTTTTCCTGATCACCTGCCTCGTCTCCATCGCCGGCCTGCTGGGCATTCTCGTCCCCTCGCCGGCGGTATCGGCGGCCTGTTTCTTTGTCGCCGGGCTGGGATTTGCCAACATATTTCCTCTCGTTTTTTCCATCACGGTTGATGCGATGCCGGAGCACGTCAACGCGCTCAGCGGCCTGATGGTGACCGCCATTGTCGGCGCGGCCTTCGTGCCGCCGCTGATGGGCTATGTGTCGGACCTTTTCTCTTCCGCGCAGGCGGGATTCCTGGTACCGCTCGGGGCGATCCTCTATGTCGCCGCCGCCGCGCTCGCCAATCTCCGCCGCGCCTGAGAAGCCGCAGAGTTGCACGCCATGAACCTGGACGCTTCTGCTGATCCCCGCATCGTCATGACTCTTGATGCCGGGGGCACGAACCTGAAATTCACCGCAATCCGTTCGAACCGGCTGCTTGTGGATCCCATTTTCCTGCCGGCAGTGCCCAACGACCTCGATGCCTGCCTCGACAACATCATCGAAGGCTTCCGCCGCGTGCGGGCGCTTCTGCCCGGGCCGCCGGTGGCCATCAGCTTCGCCTTCCCGGGGCCGGCGGACTATCCGGCGGGCGTCGTGTTCAACGAAAACAACCTGCCCGCCTTCCGCGGCGGCGTTGCTTTGGGGCCGATGCTGGAAGACGTCTTCGGCATCCCGGTGTTCCTGAATAACGACGGCGACCTGTTTGCGTATGGCGAAGCGATGAGCGGCTTCCTGCCCGAAGTGAACCGGATGCTGGCCAGCGCGGGCAGCCCCAAGCGCTATTCGAACCTGCTGGGAATCACGCTGGGCACGGGGCTGGGCGGGGGCATCGTCCGCAAAGGCGAGCTGTTCATCGGAGACAATTCGCTGGCCGGCGAGGTCTGGCTGCTGCGCAATCTTCTCCAGCCGGAGTGGAACGCCGAGGAAGGCGCCTCCATCCGCGCGGTGCGGCGCGTGTATGGCGAAGTGGCGGGCATCCCTTTCGAGGAAACGCCGGAGCCGAAAGAGATCTTCGAAATCGGCATGGGACGCGCGCCGGGCTGCCGCGAGGCTGCCCTTGAGGCGTTCCGCCGCCTGGGCGTGGTGGCGGGCGACGCGATCGCGCAGGCGTTGACGCTGGTCGACGGGCTGGTGGTGCTGGGCGGCGGGCTGGCTGGCGCGGCCCCGCTGTTTCTGCCGGCGCTGCTCGACACGGTCAACGGCGTCTTTCCGCGCGACGGGCGCCCGCTGCGCCGGGTAGTCTTCCGCGTGTTTGACTTCGACGACCCGAGCCAGAGGGAGATCTTCCTCCGGGGCGAACCGAGAGAACTGGCCGTGCCTCGCTCGGGCCGCTCCATCCGCTACGATGCCCTGCAACGGACAGCCATCGGCATCACGCGGCTTGGCACCAGCGAGGCCGTTTCGCTGGGGGCCTACGCCTTTGCGCTTCGCTGCCTGGGAAGGCAGGCCGGGTGAAGCCACCCGGTTTAGCGCTTAGTACTTCGGTTCTCCCCTCGCCGCGCGGATAGGGAATCCGCTCGATGCAGGAACGACGAGGCGCATCCGATGGATGATCATGCGCACCATTCCTGCTGTGATCCTCGCAGTGCTCACCGCCGGCTGAGCGGCTGGCGCCATCCGTAGCGTCGGCCCCGGCAAGCCCTACGCCACCCCGTGCCAGGCCATTGCTGCCGCCCAGGATGGGGATGTCATCGAGATCGACGCCTCAGGCTCCTACGACGGCGATGTCTGTGCGATCACGAAAAACGGGCTCACGCTGCGCGGCGTCAATGGCCGGGCGCGCATCGATGCGGCGGGCAGGTACGCGTGGGGCAAGGGCATCTGGGTGGTGGCGGGCGACAACACGGTGATCGAGAACATCGAATTCTCCGGGGCGAAGGTGCCGGACCGCAACGGCGCGGGCATCCGCATCGACAAGGGAAACGTGGTGGTGCGCAACTGCGTTTTTCACCACAACGAGAACGGCATTCTGGGGGGAGCCTACGGCAGGATTCTGATCGAGCACAGCGAGTTCTACGACAACGGGTACGGCGACGGCCAAAGCCACAACATCTACATCACCTCCGGCGCTGCGGAGTTCACACTGCGCTACTCGGCATCGCGGCGCGCCAGGGTTGGCCGTCTGGTGAAATCGCGCGCCGCGGTCAACTACATTCTCTACAACCGGCTCACGCAGGAGGACGGCAGCGGCAGCTACGAGATCGACCTTCCCAACGGCGGACTCGGCTATGTCATCGGCAACGTCCTTCAGCAGGGCGACACGACGCAGAACCGGGGCATGCTCAGCTACGGCTTTGAGGGGCTCCAGACTTCCGTTCCCAACCAGTTGTTTGTCGTGAACAACACGTTCGTCAGCACGCGCGCCGCAGGCGCGACCTTCATTCAGGCGGCTGCCGGCGTCCCGCTGCCGCCAGTGGTCCGCAACAACATCTTTTCCGGGAACGGATCTTTCACACTTCCCGCCACGGCGCAGATGGCAGGCAACGTCAACAGCGGCGACATGGGCTTCCTGAACCCGGCGCAGTACGACTACAGGATCTCCCATCTTTCTGCGGCGCTGAACGCAGGCGTCGACCCAGGCACAGGCGCCGGATTCGCACTGCGTCCGGTGATGCAATATCTCCACCCGCTTTGCGCGGTGCCGCGCTATGACGTGGGGCCGATGGATGCAGGGGCGTTCGAGTACGGGGTGATCGAAGCCAGCCCTGTGTGCGCCGGTCCGCCGCAGCCGCCGCCTCCGTCGCCCGCGCCCGAGCTGTCGGCATTGACGGCATCTTCTGCGAAGGTCGCATCGGGAGGCCCTGTGGCGCTCACGGTAGCCCTCTCTGCGCCGGCGCCTTCGGGCGGAACGGCTGTTTCACTGTCCAGTTCCGCGCCGGGGCTGATCGCTGTGCCCCAGTCCATCGTGGTGCCGGCGGGATCGCAGACGGCCACCCTTCCGCTCGCAGCGGGATTGGCGGCGGCTGAGACGCGCGTGCTGATTTCCGCCAGCCTTGGGCGGAATACGTCGCAGACAACCGTGACCGTGGCACCTGCCTCCGGCCAGCCCGTGCTGGCCAATCTCGCCGGGGTCGTCCGCTCACCGTTGCAGGTGCGCCCGGGAGCAGACTTCACCCTCAGCGTGCAATTGCAGCAGGCGGCCCCGCCCGCCGGCGTTCTTGTCCGTCTCCGGGCCTTCAGCGCCGCGGTCAAGCTGCCTTCCTCTGTCGTGATCCCAGCCGGTGCCAGCTCGGCGAAAGTGGCCGGTACGGTCGACGCCAGCGCTCCGGCCGGTTCCGTGGCGATCGAAGTGGCATCGGCGAACTCTATCAATGTTTCCCTGCCAATCCGGGCAGTGCGGTAGCCGCCGGCGGGCCTGACAGCAGCAAGAATCATTCCGATCCGCGCCTCGCCCGCGTCCGCCACCGGCGCATGCGCGTGCAAAGGCTGTGCCCTCAGGTTCCCGGCGGAACCTGCCGGCCGACGGACCTGTGTCCACCACAGCAGCCGCGTAGGAGAACGGTGCAGGATTTGCGCGCCTGATTCGAAAACGGCGGGTGAGCACGGATCCCGAGGTGCTTTGGGCGTTTCGGTCAACCCCGACGCCGGCTGCAAGCCACAAAGCATGCCCGGGCCTCCTGTTGTCCCGTGCCGCCATGGGACAGTGGCGGCAGTGGACGGGCAGAGGGCGCGCAGACAGCTCAGGCAACCTGCGCGTCCGCCCGGCCTGTCGCTCCCGGGAGGTCTGGCCACGTGGGGCGCGGTCAGGATCCAGGCTGCCTGCGGCCCTCGGAGCCGGGCCGCGGCGAGGGTTGCGCCGGCACGCGCCCTGCTTCTGACGGGCCATGCCGCCATGCTGGCAGCGATACGGTCGCCCTGTAGTTGGATTCGTTGCAATCCGGCGAGCGCAGGGGGGCGTAAATGCGCGCTCCCTTGAAGGGCGGGTCCTGCGTGTAGATCCAGACTTCGTCGGTGTTCCAGACGACGATCTCGTCGCGGGCATCGCCGGTGAGGTCCCGCGCATCATAGGCGAGGTCCGGATGGCCATCGTCGGGGAACATGACTACCCGGCGGAGATGGCCGTCGATCAGCCCGCCTTCGCGCGTGTTGGCAGACAGCATGGCGAACTCGACGCCGTCGCCGCGCCAGTTCACCGGCAGCAAGGGCGAGGCATGGTGCACGGGTTCTTCCTGGGCGAGGATGTTGCCATCGGCGTCGAACAGCGTAATGATGCCCGGATTGCGCCAGAAGTTGGAAACCATCATCTGGAGACCGGGCACGTCAGCACGGTACTTCGCAATCGACGGGCTCTGTGCGTGGCCGATCCGCACGTGCTTCAGATTGCGGCCGGCGAGATCGAACAGCAGGAAGCCCTCGTCGCTGCCGGTGGCATAGACGCGCGGCGGCGCCTTGGGATCGTCGGTGAAGTTGCCTACGACGATGCCGTCGGCGTGGTCGCGGTAGTCTCGGTCACGGCTCCAGATCTGCCTGCCGTCCGGCGACCAGAGCGCATAGCCGATGGCGAACTCGTCGCGCCCGTCGCCGTCGATGTCGAACGGAAACGGGTAGTGGCCCAGTTGGCCTTCGCCCTGCCACAGCAGCTTCAGCTCGCGGTCGAAAATCCAGAAGTTCTGGTAGCGGTCCTTGATGAGGATGTGCGAGCGGCGGCCGCGGCCATTGAGATCGAGAAACGCGATCGAATCGCCCGAGTTGCGCTCGTAGGGCCGTTCTTTGAGATCGGCGCGCATGGGGGGCATGGGAGCGGAACGGAGCAGCCTGCCGGTGGCCCCTTCGAGCACCTTGATCCGGAAGTCCTGCACGAGGATGACTTCTTTGCGGCCGTCGCCGTCGAGGTCGTGGATCTGGAAGGGATTGTCGTTGGTAAGCAGGCCGTTGCGGGGATCGGGCTTGCCCTTCTGCCAGAGGACTCTGCCTTCGAGGCTGACGGCGGTGAGGCAGGAGATGTGGGAGAAGGCGTCGCCCCGCACGCGAGGGATGTTCTGGGCGATCAGCATCTCGGGCTGGCCGTCGCCATCGAGGTCGCCGAAGCGGACGTTGCGTCCGGCGCCGAAGCCGGGCGTGCGGAAGCGCCTCCAGAGCTTCGGCCGGGGATTGCTGGTGCGGAGCCCTTCCAGCTCCTTTTCGCGGGTCTCGATGCGCCGCTGGATCTGGCGCGCGGTTTCGTCTGGCGCTTCCACGCGGAAGTCCATGAAGCGCGCGGGCACGTCGGCGGTGACGCCGGCCTTTCCTTTCAGCGTCTCCGTGCTTTCCGCCTCGACAATCTTCTGGCCGTCGATGAACGCGATGATCCGCGGGCCGCGGTTTTCGACGCGCATCAGGTAATAGCGGTCCGTCGTGTAGTCGAATCGGGCCGCCACGAGGTCATGCCATTCCGCCACGCGGAAACGCGTTTCGATGGGCAACTGCACCGCGAGCTTCGCCGTGTTGCCCTGTGTGAGGAAAAAGGCGAAGTGGTGGCGGTTCGTGTGGTATCGGAAAACGAGGCCAGCCTTGCCGGCGAAAGAAAGGGGCCGCACGCGGACTTCGACGGAGTAGTCGAACCACTCCGGGTCGCCCGTGATGAAAAGAGGCGACCAGCGGCCGGCTTCACTGTTCACGAGGTGCTGCTCGAGATAGGGCTTGCCGTCCTCATCAGAGACGACCCAGGAATCGTTGTGCACGATCGGGTTGGCCCACGGCCACAGAGGGACGCCGCGGTGCGGCAGGTAGTGATACTCCTGAATGGCGGGGTTCAGTTCGCCGACAGGGGCAGAGAGCTTGCCCGCAGGGAAGCGGGAGAAGTCGTCTTTGAACAGATCTGCGCAGGCAGCAGGGAAGAGAATCGCGGGGAGAAGAAGCAGGAACCGCACGGCGGGCATTCTAGCAGAGCCGCCGTGCGGCATTTCATCACGAAATGGCGGCGATGCGCGGCTGCGGAAGGCGCGCATCGCATTCGGGGCGCACCTCAGGATGCGGACACCTCGACCAGCTTCCCGGTGCGCACGTCGTAGATGTAGCCATAGATGGGAATGTCGGGCGGCACCAGCGGATGGCGGCGGATGCGGGCCACGTCGTCGCGGACGCTCTGCGCCTGGTCGCGGATGGTCAGCCAGTCGATAAAGTCGCCCTCGCGCGAGCCGGGCAGGGATGTGTCCAGATTCTTCCACTGGCCATCGACCAGCCCTGCCGGCCCGATGGTCTCCGCCAGCAGCCCGCGCATGATTTCGTCCGTGAAGAACTCCATGCCGCAGTCCGTATGGTGGATGACGAACCATTCGCGCGTGCCGAGCAGCTTGGCCGAGATGACGAGCGAGCGGATGGCGTCATCGCTGGCGCGCCCGCCCGCGTTGCGGATGACGTGAGCGTCGCCTTCGGCCAGTCCGGCGAATTTCGCCGGGTCGAGCCGCGCGTCCATGCAGGTGAGAATGGCGAAGCGCCGCGCGGGCGGCATCGCCAGCTTCCCCTTGTCGCCAAACTCCGCCGCATACCGGCGATTGGCTTCGAGAACTTCGTTGAGGATCTGAGACACGGCTTGCCCCTCCATGGCACTGATTATCCGTTCAGGCGGCAACCGGGCAATGCCTGTCTCAAAAAGGAATTCCCCCGCGGTTCAAACCTCCAGCTTCCAGGGCGAGCGGTACCGGGCTTTCAGATATGGCCTTGCTTCGCTCTGCTTCACCGTCCAGTTTTTCTCGTCCCAGTCGACGCGGACTCCGGCGCGCATCGACACGTTGGCCAGGATGCAGGTGACCGACGAGCGGACGCAGTTCTCGATGTCGGAAATGGGCTTCTCGCGCGAGCGGATGCAGGCGAGGAAATTCTCCCAATGGGGCACGTTGAGCTGCGCCATTTTCGAATCCTTTTCCCAGACTGCCGGCTCCACCTTCGAGCCGCGGTTGGGGATCAGCCAGCAGCCGCTGCGGTTGACGACGACGGTCGCTTCCGTGCCGTGAATGGCCGTGCCGTGGTTCCAGTTGCCAAGCAGGGGCATCGGATTGCACGTGCGGGACTCGTAGCTGGCGAGGAATTTTGGATAGAAAAACGTCGCCAGCATCGTGTCGGGCGTCTCGCAGTTGTCCGTCACATAAAATTTCGAGCCCATGGCCGTGACCGCCGTCGGCATCGGGTCGTCGAACGCCTGATGGATCGGGTCGATCAGGTGGATGCCCCAGTCCGTCATCGCGCCGCCGGCGTAGTCCCAGAAGTAGCGGAATGTGGACCATCTTCCGGGCGCCACGCCGAAGCGGTTCAGGTTGTAAGGGCGCTTCGGCGCGGGACCAAGCCAGAGATCCCAGTCCAGATCGGCCGGGGGCGGCTCGTCGGGCGGATTGCCCCAGCGTTCCTTTTTCTCCATCGCGGCCTGCCAGGTATGGCAGAACGTGATCTCGCCCAGAGCGCCGCTTCTGACGAGCTCCGCAGCCTTCTGAAAGTATCCTCCCGAGCGCTGCATGGTTCCGCCCTGCACCACGCGCCTGTACTTGCGGGCCGCCTGCACCATCAGCAGGCCCTCTTCCACATAAACGCACGCGGGCTTTTCTACGAAAACGTCCTTGCCCGCCTTGCATGCCTCGATCGTCATGTAGGCGTGCCAGTGGTCTGGCGTCGAGATGCAGACGGCGTCCACGCTCCTGTCGGCGATGATCTCGCGGAAGTCGCGGATGGCTTTCACGTCGTGCCCGAGCTTCTTAGCGAGCGCGGCAGCCATTTCGAGATGCGGTCTGTAAACATCGCACACGGCCACCGGCTGGATGCCTGGCACGCGGGAAGCATACTCGAGATTTCCCCGGCCCATCTGGCCCATGCCGATGAAGGCTACGGCGACGCGGTCATTGGCGCCGCGGACGGAACCGGTGAACAGATTCGTGGTGAGCCCTGCTGCGGCGGCGGAGGACAGGAAGCTGCGGCGGTCGCGCGATTCTGGACGGGTGCTGTCTTTCATGGGTATATCGTTCTTCCCCTACAGTCAGCTTTATATCGCATCCGGCACCCCTCCTGGCGGGAGGCTCCCGTCCACCATGCGCAACGCCGTGGTATCTTGCATGGCATGGCCAAACAGACAGCGGTTCCCAAGAAGCTCAAGAAATTTGAGAAGAAATTCCCGGAAGTCTGGGCAGCTTTCGAGGCGCTCGGCACGGCGTGCCATGAGAAGGGAGGCCCGCTGAACGAGAAGACGCGCAGGCTTGTCAAGCTCGGCATCGCCATCGGCTCGCAGCACGAGGGCGCGGTGCATTCGGCCGCGCGCCAGGCGTTCGAATCCGGCGCGAAGAAGGAAGAGATTCTTCATGCGGCCGTGTTGGCGATCACGACAGTGGGCTGGCCGGCAGCCTATGCGGCGATGACGTGGATCGAGGAGGAGCTTGGCGCCTGAGCGGCGCCTGCGAAGCCATGCCGGAAAAACAAATCATCCAGACCGCCGGCGCTCCGGCGGCCATCGGTCCCTATTCGCAGGCCGTCCGGTGGAACGGCCTCGTTTTCGTGAGCGGGCAAATCCCGCTGGATCCGGCTACAGGACAGATTGTCGAAGGCGGCATTGAAGAGCAGACAGCGAGAGTGCTCGAGAACCTCAAGGCCGTGCTCGAGGCGGCGGGCGCACGGCTGGACACGGTGCTGAAAACGACGATTTTCCTGAAAGACCTGGGCGATTTCGCCAAAGTGAACGAGATTTACGGGCGCTATTTCCCGGTGAATCCCCCGGCCCGCGCCACCGTGGAAGCGGCGCGCCTGCCCCGCGACGTACGGGTGGAAATCGAGGCCATCGCCTACGTGGCCTGACCGGCTCTGCCGGCTGCGCCGGCGCGGGGCGCTTTCACGCTGTCGCCGCCCCGCGCGGGAGCGGCGCTGCTGTGCGTTGTCTGCGAACCATGACCCGGCAGCGCGGCGGAGGGAGCCTTCTCCAGGACAGGCGCGTCAGGCCCAATCCGGGCGCTCGCGCGGCGTGAACGCCACCTGGCGGTACCTGGCCGCCTCCGCTGGATCCATCGACGGGTTGCGGTGCTCAATGCCGGCCAGTTGCGTCAACGCCCCGAATACCTCCGTGTTGCGGAGGAAGCCGCTGAAGCGCTCCGCGCCGGGTCCGAGCGCCGTGACCAGCGTGTAGTCGGAGGTGTGCGTCGTGCCCGTCCAGTGGATGCCCGTGTGGTTGCCGACGACCTGTCCGAGAATGCCCACGGCGGAGTCGAGCTGGCGGTTGACGCAGAGCTTCTTCTCGCCTGCGGCGCAGCGGCGCAGAATCTCGCACTCCTCCGGCGTGAAGGCGAAGCCGAAATGCTGCCGCGCCAGCTCCTGCATCCGCTCCACCGGGGGCGGGCCCCCGGCCACTCCGGAAGGCTGCTCCGTGCTCATGGAGTATTCCGCCCTGCCGGCAAGCTGGGGCGCCACGGTGCTGAAGCTGGCGCGGATGCCGGCCAGCCGCTCGAAGCAGGCGTTGCTCTGACGGTATTCGATACCCATGCCGACCAGGCCCGGGTTGGAGTTGCCGTGATCGCTGGTGATGACCACCAGCGTGTCGGGCCGTTTTTCGACGAAGCGCAGCACGGTCTCGATGGCTTCGTCGAAGGCGATCTGGTCCCACAGCAGCCCGGCAGCGTCGTTGGCATGCGCGGCGTGGTCGACACGGGCGCCCTCGATCTGGATCAGATACGGCCTGTTCTGTTTTTCGAGCAGCGCGAGCGCCGCTTCCGTCATTTCGGCCAGCGTTGGCGCCTGCTCGCGGAGGGATTCGCTGTTGCGGTGATCCACCGTGTACGGCATGTGGCTGCTGCTGAACAGCCCGAGCAGCTTCTTCGCTCCCGCCCCCTGCTGGCGCAACTGCGTGCGGCTTTCCACGAAGGCGTAACCGGCGCTGCGGAAGCCGGCGATGAGGTCCTTGCCGTCCTTGCGCGTCTCCGCGGAGAAGAACCGTCTGCCGCCGCCGAGGATGACGTCCACCTTGCCCAGATACTGCTCGGCAATCAGGTGCTCGTCATCGCGCCGGCGGACGCTGGCGGCGAAGCCCGCGGGCGTGGCATGGGTCACCGTGGCCGTGGTGACGAGCGCGTTCAGCCAGCCCTTGTCCCTGGTCAGCTCCATGATGGGCGTCAGCCGCGTGCCATCCGGCAGCACGTTCACCCAGCCGTTGAAGATCCGCGAGCCGGAACCCCACGAGGAGGACGCCGAGGACGAGTCAGTGACCAGAGAATCGAGCGACGCCATATCCATCCAGCCGCGCGCCGCTTCGGGGCGGTCGAGCAGCGCATGCCACAACAGGCCCTTGCCGCGCACGCGCAGGGAGAACTGCTCGGCCAGCGGAAGCACGGAAGGACTCATGCCGTCGGCCACCAGGAAGATGATGCGGCGCGGCTGCGCGCCGTGCTTCTGGGAGGCTGCAAATAGCGATTCGAGGCTGCCGGCCACGCCGGCCAGCACGCCGCTGCGCGCGAAGAAGGCTCGTCGGTCGATCCTCATGTCTTTTCCGTACTGCACTCTCAATTTTTCCAGATCCCCGGCCGTGCTTGCATTACGGCCGTGTAAATCGTCTGTGCCACTGCATCGGGTGCATCCAGTTGCAGCCAGTGGCCGCTGCCCTCTATCACCTGATGCGAGCCTCCCGCCGATTCCAAAGCCCAGCGGCGGTGCGCTTCCACGACCTCGGCTGGCGTGGTTGCAGCGGAAAGCACATGAACGGGAAGGCGCCGCAGCGGTACCGCCTCGAGAGTCGCGGCGCAATATTCGGGCAGCCGCTTCAGATATTCGGCCATGGTGGAGAAGCTCCGCGGCAGGCACCAGTGGGACTTGACGCGCGGCCAGACTTCCGGCGGCAGTTTCTGGATCTCTCCCGCCAGGCGCTTCGTCACTTCGCTGCCCTTGCCGCTGGCGGCGACGGCCAGCATCGTCGGCAGGCGGCGCGAGCCGAGCAGCAAGAGGTCCAGCCCAAGCCGGACGACGCCCCAGCGGGCCAGCGTGGCGCCGCGCCGCGAGAGAGCCACTCCGCGGGCCAGCATCCGGCGGCGCACCTCCGGCAGCGGGAACCATTCGAAAGGCTCCAGCGGATCCAGCAGCACGAGCGCGGCCACCTTCTGCGGGAAGCGCGCGGCGTAATGGCGCACGAGCAGACCGCCAAAGGAGTGGCCAGCCAGGACGAAGGGCTGTGGAAGCCGCGTCCCGGAGACCACCTGATCGAGCTCCGCGACGAGATTGTCGAGCGTGCGCGGCGATCGGGGCGGGGCACTGTAGCCGAGGCCCAGCCGGTCGTAACTCACGGCACGGCAATGCAGGGAAAGCCTGTCCTGTACGAGCTTCCAGCTCGCGCTGGAGGCGGCGATGCCCGCTTCCAGCAGGACGGCCGGTCCGCCATCGCCGGCCTCAAGGACATGGAACCCATCGATGATCCGTCCCGGAGGAGGCCACCGCCGGGCGTCGCGCCTCTCGCCCAGCGCCTGATAAAGGCGCCCGGCGGCGGGCAGCGCGGCCAGCGGGAGCCATTCCAGCATGGGTTCAGTGATCCGAGCGGCCGTAGACGATCAAAGCCACGGGCGTGCCGCCGATCGTGGTGCGCAGCACCTGATCGGACTCGCCCTCAGCGGTGATGCCCGTCTCCACCGGGCCGGATTCCTTCCACAGGCTCAGCACCAGCGGGTGCGGCGTGCGTGACGCCTTGCGGCTCATGTCCATCAACGCATCAAAGGAGGGTTTCGCGGCTGCGTCCCTGTCGATGTCGGCAGGCGAGAGGATGGCAAAGTCGCGCTGCGGGGCCACGCCCTGATGATCGCCGTTCATCGGGAAGAAGCTGATCCGCAGCGTGTAGACGCCTGGGCGAATGGGCTGGCCCCGGCGGTCGCTCCACCGGGAATGGACGCGGACCACGCCCAGGAACGTGCCATGGGCGATGCCCCACGTGGCGTTCTGCTCGGGCGTGCCCTCCGGACCGACTTCGCGGGCAAACCAGAACTCGCAAAGAATGTTTCCGTCCGGCCGCAGGACCTTCACGCCCTCGGGCGCCAGCGCCGGGGCCAGCGCGGCGGCTTCCGGTGGCGGCGGGCCGGCGGGTTCGGTGCGGTAGGTGTCCGCGGCGGCCACCCCGGCCAGCAGAAAAAGCGTCAGAAGGACACGGAAAAGGCTCATGCCTATTTGGATGCAAGCAGCGGGCCGAGGATGCGGTCGAGCTCCGCATCCGTCCACGCGGCCGGCCGCGCCGGCCGGTGCAGGCTCCAGCGCTCGATGTGCTCCACCACGCCGCCCGGAGCCACCTTCGTGATCGGGCCGAGCGTCTCCAGCTCGAGGAAGTCTGCGTTGGTGAAGGTCTCAAACGAGCAGCCGAAGTCGGGATAGGTCCTGGAGGGATCGGCCTCGTACCGCTTCAGGAACATTTCGCCTTGCAGGAAATAGGCGCCCCAGGTCTTCGGATTGAAGTGCCCGATCTTCATGGGCGTCCTGTTGGCGGGATCCTGCCGGAGCACGAAGTATTTCCTGAGCCACGTCCAGCGCGGGTCGCCGAGATCCGTATAGGCCCACATGACGAGCGGGTTGGTGGGCGCCAGGTCTTTCGGATGCGTGCCGCGGGGCGGGAAGCCGCTGACGCCGTGGCCTCCCGGAGCCATCATGGTCAGCGCCCACGGCGCGAACTCCAGCGGCATGATGCCGCGGTTGAACAGCCGGTGGATGATGGTGACGTCCGTGCCCCGGGGCGCCATGCGGATCTCGAGCTGTTTCTGGATGTTCGTGTCCCGTTCCGTGGGCTGCGTGGCGATGAGGACGTCCCCGCGCACTTCCACCTGCACGGGCGAATTGTCCGGCGGGTACGTGTACTTCGGATCCTCCGGCGCGATCCAGATGCGGTGCCCGCCGCGCGCCACCCATTCGGGCTCGCCGGACCTGCCAGCCGTCTCCTTCTGCACCCAGAAGAAGTTCTGTCCGCCGCGGAACCCGTAGAACATGATGCGCGGGCCGATGTCGGCGGTGACGATCAGCTCGGCTTCCCCGTTGGTGATGCGGTAGCAGTTGGGCCAGCCGCTGAAGGCGGTTTTCTCGATTCTGACCTGGGCGTCCATGGCGATTCCTGAAATCAGCGCGAGCAGCAGAAGCCGTCTCATCGCCGCTATTGTTCCCTGCGGGCGAGAATCGCGTCAAGCGGCGCGCCGGTGCGCCGGGCCTCCACGTGCCGGAAGCCGCAGCCTTCCAGAAGCGCACGGAACTCGCTTTCCGTGCGTTCGCGGCCTTCCGTGCACACCAGCATGTTGAGGGACTGCATGGTGGCGCTCACCGGACCGCAGCGGTCTTCGTCGAGAATCTTCTCGGCGATCAGCACCGCGCCGCCGGGCGGAAGGGCCTCGTGGACGCGGGCCAGCAGCTCGCGGCAGCGCGCGTCATCCCAGTCATGCAGAACGCGGCCGAGCGCGTAGAGGGAAGCCTGCGGCAGCGCATCGCGGAAGAAATCGCCTGCCTGACAGGTGATGCGTTCCCGCGCCGGCGAAGCCTCGATGTGCTGCCGCGCAGACGGAAGAACCTCGGGAAGATCGTACACGATGGCCTGCATGCGCCCGTATCGCTCGCAGGCGGCGATGGCCAGATGGCCCGTGCCGCCGCCCAGATCCACCAGCGTATCGAAGCGGTTCAGATTGAACACGCGGACGACGGCGGGCGAGCTGAGCAGCCCGAGTCCGTGCATCCCGGAAAGAAACGCCGCGCGCGCCTCTTCGGTGCGGTAAAAGTGGTCGAAGATGCTGCCGCGCGCGCCGAAAATCTTTTCCCACCGCGGGCGCCCTTCACGCACCGCGCCTTCGAGGTCGCCCCACAGGGGGTACAACGCGTCGTCAGAGTAGAGAATGTAGCCGGCCAGAGTGCGCGGGCTGGAACGGACCAGATACTCGCTGGCCGTGGCCGTGTTGGCAAAGACGCCCTCCGCACTGCGCTCCAGCAGGCCGAGCGACGCGCAGCCTTCGAGGAGCCGCTCGAGCGCGCCGGCGTCGGCGCCAATTTGTGCGGCAAGCTCCGCCGCACGGGCCGGCCGTTGTTCGAGCCGGTCGAAAAGGCCGAGCCGGACGGCGGTGAACATCGTCTTGGAACGGCGGAAGGCTTCAATAAGGTCCAGCACCGGGGCGGGATCAGCGGGCGTCATTGCTTCCATTCTCGCGAAGAGCGCCGCGCCGCAGCCGTGGAGCGGCGCGGTTACAGATTCTCTCCGAGGAACCGCTCCTTCACCGCCAGGATCAGTTCTTCGGCGCGGCGCGCATCGACGCCGCTGCGCAGCATCGCCTGGCGCGCCATCTCCATGCCGCCCTCGAATTCCGGCAGCACGGCAGAGGCCGCGCCCAGCCGCTTCAGCTCCTCGATCAGCGGAACGCGGGCCGCGCGGGCGATGACGGGCACCTCCGGCGCGAGGCGCCGCGCGCGTTCCGTGGCCAGGCGGACGGTGTCTGCATCGGGCACGGTAAGGATGAGCATGCGGGCATTCTTCAGGCCGGCCGCGCGCAGGATCTCCTCGCTGGCCACGTCGCCCCAGAGGCAGGGAATGCCATCGGCGCGGACGTCGTTGAAGATCGCATGGTTCAGCTCGATGACGACGACGGGCAATCCTGCGGCGCGCAGCACGCCCGTCACTGCGCGGCCCGTGCGGCCGTAGCCGGCGACGAGGATGTGATCGCGCAGCAGCTCGCGAGGCAGCTCTATGGGGCGCGCCTTCTGCGGCGGCGGGAAGCGCCGGCGCCACAGCCGGCCCAACGGCAGCGCGAGGCCGGCCACGGCGGGGGCCACCGCAATGGACAGGATCGTGCAGGTGAGCGCAAAGTCGTAGGTCTCCTTGCTGATGAAGCCGCCACGAATGCCGGTGCGCGCCAGCACAAAGGAGAACTCGCCGATGCTCGCCATGCCGAGGCCGACGATCCACGGCGCCATGTAAATGTAGCCGAAGGCGCGCGCCAGCAGGCCGATAAACACGGACTTCATCAGCAGGATGAAGCACACTCCGCCTGCGATTTTCCAGGGATGCGCCAGCACATACGCCGGGTCGAAGAGCATGCCGACGCTGACGAAGAACAGCAGGCCGAAGATGTCGCGCAGCGGCGCCAGCTCGCTCAGGGCCTGATGGCTGAACTCGCTCTCGCTCAGCATCAGCCCGGCCAGGAAGGCCCCGAGGGCGAAGCTGAGCCCCGCCTGGTTCACCGCGAAGCCCACGCCCACGCTGATGGCAACGACGGCGACGAGAAACATCTCCCTCGAGCCCCAGCGCAGGATGTGGCGCAGCAGCCAGGGAAACAGGCGCGTGCCCAGCACGACCACCGCCGCCACCATCGCCGCGGCTGCGCCCAAAGAGCGCAGCAGGCGCCCGGCAGCGCCGTCCCATGCTCCGGTTTCCGGCAGCAGGATCAGCATCGGGATGACAGCAAGATCCTGCATGATGGCCAGCCCGATCATCACCCGGCTGGCCAGCGTCCGCGACACGCCGCGCTCGTCGATCATCTTGACGATCACCATCGTGCTCGACAGCGCCACCATAGCTCCGAACCAGACGGCATCCGCCGCGCTCATGCCGAACATGCGCACGCCTGCCAGCCAGCCGAGCGCCCCGCAGCCAAGGATCTGGATGGGCCCGCCCAGCAGCGCAATACGGCGCACTGCAAGCATGTCGCGGATGGAGATTTCGAGTCCCAGGCTGAACAGCAGCAGCGCGACCCCGATCTCGGCCAGCAGTTCGATGTCGTGGATCGACTGCACCGTGGGGCCTGCCGTATTTGGGCCCACGATGACGCCCGCCGCGATGTAGCCCACCAGCAGCGGAAGCCGCAGGAGGCGCGCCGCCACGGCGCCCAGGAGGCCGGCGATCACAATGAGTACGAAGTCCGCGGCGATGCCCATCTGCTCGCCTCATTCTCGCAGTTGGAAGCCTGCTATTTCAGCCCGTGCCGCAGCAGCAGCTCCGCATCCGCGAGCAGCTCCCGCGTGGACCCTTCGGCGGCGATGCGGCCCTCATCGAGAATCAGCAGCCGCGTCGTGGTTTCCGCCAGGAAGTCGAGATGGTGGCTTGCAATCAGACGCGCACAGGGCAGACGGCTCAGATGCCCGGCCAAGAGGCGGCAGGAGCGCGGGTCGAGCTCGCTGGTGGGCTCATCCAGCAGGAGAAGGTCCGGCTCGAGCGCGAGGGCCGCGGCCAGGGCGGCGCGCTTGCGCTCGCCGAGGCTGAGCTGATGGCCGGGGCGCGGCGCCGCATGATCCAGCGCGACCGCGCGCAACGCTTCCAGCGCGCGCGCCCGGGCCTGATCCCGGGCGATGCCACGGCTTTCGAGCGGCAGGACCACATCCTCAAGGATGGTTGGCATGAAGAGCTGGTCCTCCGGGTTCTGAAAGACGGCGGCGAAGCGGCCGAACACCTGCGCGCTGCCAGAGACAGGTTTCAGCAGGCCCATCAGGCACCACAACAGCGTGCTCTTCCCGGCTCCGTTGGGTCCCGCAATGCCGACGCTCTCCCCACGAGCCACGGTGAAGCTCACGCCGCGTAGCACGGGCCTTTCCCCGAAGCGGAACTGAACGTTTTCCACGCGCGCTGCGAGGCTCATTCCGCCATCCCGCAAACGAGCAGCGCCGCGTAGAAACGCTCGGCGCGGCGCAGGACACGGGGAAACAGGCTGGCCGTGGCGTGGGCGAGCGACCTCCACCACACGCGCCGCCACGCAGGCGGCGCGGCGAGTTTCCATGCGAAATAGAGAGAGCGGATCTCTTCCACAAGGATCCGCAGAAAATGCGCCAGCACGAGAAAATACAGGGCCGCCAGCCGCCACCTGCGGCTGACGAGGCCCAGGCGCGCCAGCCGCGGCCAGGGGATGAGGCGGAACAGCATCACGCCAGCCGCTGCGGCCGCCAGCATCTTCGCGGCCAGCCAGGGCGCGCGGCGGCCCGCCAGCATTTCCGCCGCCGCCAGAAGAACGGCGAAGATCAGCAGTCCAGTCCATGCGGCGGGCAGCCTCAATCGAGCTTCTCCACAACCACGGTGTATTCCGACTCGCACTCTTCAACGACAACGGGCCGCGCGCCGAGAGATTCGCACAGCGCTGCCAGTTCCGGAGCCGGAGGCAGCTCGTCGCTGGCCACCGCGCCGCCGATGGCGGCGTGCATGGCATTCAGTGCCGTGCTCGACATCAGGTGCCCGACGGCCAGCCTGCCCCCGGGCCGCAGCAGCGCGAACAGCCGGGCCAGCGCCGCGCGCTTTTCCTCCACATGAGGCAGCGCGCTGAAGCACAGCACCGCGTCAAAGCGGCCTTCGCGCAGCGGCGGGGCGCTGAGATCGCCGCAGACCCAGCGCACACAGGGCGCGCCGGCGTGCTTGCGCCGGTTTTCGGCCAGCATCGCGAAGGCGAAGTCGAGTTCAACGATCAGCGCCGGCGGCTGCGGAAGGCCGAGCAAAGCGGGAACCAGCACCCCCGTGCCAGCGCCCGCATCCACGACGCTCGGGCATCCGTGGCCAATCGCTTTCCGGACGAACGTCGACACCCGGGCCGCCGTTTCCGGCTGCCCGGGCAGCGTGTCCCAGCGGGGCGCGAGCTCGTCAAACCAGGCGCGTTTCATCGAACAGTAGACCTCCCCTCCGCCGCAGCGCGGCAACAGCCACCGGGGTCACCAGCAATTGAAGCACAACGCCGGGCAGGCCCTGAAGGATCATCGCGAGCGATGCAAAGGCGGGGGGCAGATCCAGCCAGGCGGCGGCGGTCCAGGCCCCAGCCAGCGCCGCGGCGCGCCCTGCCAGCACTGCCATGGGAACGGAAACGGGCAACGGAAGCCTACGGGTGGCTGCCGCTGCAGAGGCCAGCACGAATCCTTCCAGGCTCATGATCGCCGCCACTGGCGGATACAGCGGCGGCATTCCCGTGGCCAAGGCGGAGATCCAGGGAATCAGCAGGCCGGTGGCGGCGGCCCACGGCCAGCGGCTCAAGTAGCCGTTGACGAGCAGCGGCAGCAGCATCGGCAGGAAGCGCGAGCCGAGACCCACGGCATGGAAGGCCGCCGGCAGGGCAAGCGCCAGCGCGCCCATCGCAGCGCTGATCACAAGCGAACGCAGGGTGGCGTGGCTCAGGCGGTGCATTGTCGTCAGAACTGGAGGGTCAACCCTGCGGCCGCGTTGGCCCGCGGCATGATGTAGCCCGGCAGCACTTCATAGCGGCGGTTCAGCACGTTGTCGGCGAGCACGAAGAAGGTGACGCCCCGGGCGGCGCGCCACGAGCCGTGCAAAGTGACCAGCGGATAGCCGCCCATCGTGGCGGTGCGTGCCGTGTTGGTGAAGCGGCGTCCGACGAGCATGGCCGAAAGGCTCGCCGAAAAGCGGCGGTTGTGGTATTGCACCGCGCCGTTAAACTTGTTCTTCGGCAGCAGCGGGGCGATCTGCGCCGAGCGCAGCAGGCCCGCGCCCCCGCTGATGCGCCAGGCCCGGGAAGGAGCCCATTGCGCGTTCAGATCCGCGCCGCGCAGGATGGCACGCCCCGTGTTTTCCAGCCGCAGGTTCGGAAAGCGCCCGAGCGTGACGATCTGGTCTGTGAGCGACGAATAATAGCCCGTTGCCCATGCCGAAAGGGTGCGGTGCGGCTGCACGTAAAGGGTCGAATGCCAGTGCCAGAGCCGCTCAGGGCGCAGATTCGGATTGGGGGCAGGGAAGAGGTAAAGCTCGCGGATCGTCGGATTGCGGAAGCCGCGGCTCACTCCTGCCGACCACGACACCAACGGATGCAGACGCACGGTGGCGCTGGCCTCCGGCACATTCAGCCCGCCATAGACGGAATGGCGATGGTGGCGGTAGCCGCCATTCAGCAGCAGCCGCGGCGCCGCCTGCCAGTGCAGCCGCGCGAATCCGGCGCCTTCCTCCAGCGCATGGCGCCCGTAGTCGAGCCGCGACCTCACGTTGCGCGCCGCGCCGCCGTAATGGTTGAAATCGCCGCCGACGTCGAGGGTCAGCTCCGGGCGCAGCAGGATGGTCTGCATCGCGCGCAGGCCTTTCGTCGAATCCGTGGAGCGGAAGCCGTCCGTGATGAAATGCCGGCCCCAGGCGCCGTACTGACGCAGATAGCCATACGTCCGGCCGTAGTCGTTGTTGAGATTCAGGCTGTAACCGCCCCGGCCCACCCGGGCCCAGCTTCCCTGAAGAGGCGCGGAGACAGGCCCAGGGTCTTCCACGTGGAAGAAGCCGTAGCGGCTTTCCACCGATGCCTTCCAGTGCTCCGACAGGTCGGCGCCGAAGGTGAACGTGCCATCCGGGTTGCGGAAATCCGAAGAGGGCCGTTCTCCCGAAGTCCCCGAGTATCCCGCATTCAGCGAATAGAAGCCACGGCTGAACTTCGCCGCATGGTTCAGCCGGTTCTGCGTCGTCCACCAAGAGCCGAGCGAAGTGGTGAGGCGGGTCTGGAAGCCCGCTTCGGGGCGAGCGGGGATCACTTCAATGGCGCCGCCCATGGCGTTGGACCCATACAGCACGGATGCCGGCCCGAGCGTCACGCGCACGGAGGCAGCATCGGACAACGTGTACAGATCGGGGAGGGGATGTCCCATCAGCGCCTGAAAGTCCGGCCTGCCGTCGACGACCACAAGCACGCCCGTGTTCGGGCTGCCGCCGATGCCCCGCACGCTCACCGCGCCGGTGCCATTGGTGGCGATGCCGTAACCCATGATGCTGCGGCGCGTGACAAAGGCTGATGGCGCCACGCGGTCCACGGCGTCCAGCACTGTGCGGGCGCCTGTCGCTTCCATTTCCAGTGCCGAGGTGGAAATGCTCTGCGCGGTCTCCGCGCCGGCAGCGCGCACGACCACGTCCACCGTCGTCCGCAACGGCGCCGGCTCAAGCACCACCCGCACCTCTTCGCTGCTGCCGGGCAAGACGACGGTCTTTCCGGCGAATCCCGGCGCGGAAATCCGCGCTACCGGGCCGTTGCGCTCGACAACGGCGTTCGGGATCAGTGCGCCGCTCGGATCCACCACCACAAGCGAGGGGCCGTCCGGACCGGAGGCATTCCCCGCAAAGGATAAGAGAATCGCAATCACCGGAACGGCAGGGATCATGCGCCCATGGTAACACGAATCTTCAATTCGTGTTACCGAGGAGGGGCCTACTTCTCGAGGACCACCCGGAAGCCGATGTAGTCCGGGCGCGAGGTCACCGGCGCTTTCTGATCCGCCGGCTGATCCGCGCTTCCCCCGAGCACTTTGCCCTTGCCGTCCTTCCCGACAACCCATTCCGCTGCATTGCCACCCAGATCGAAAAGCGGATCGTCGCCCGAGCCGGCAAAGGATCCCACGGGCCGCAGGAGCGCCCCCGCTCCCGCCTGATCCACGAATTCTTTCAACCGGGCCGCATCGTCGAAGTTCACCGCGTAGCCCGCCCAGTAGTCGAGCGTGTTCTCATTGCGGCTGCGGGTGAGCAGGCTGCTCAACTCCTCCTCCGTGCCGAGCCGGTATTTCCGTCCCGTTTTCTTTGAAAGCCATTCGCAGTACTGCTGGGCCTTCTCGAAGGACACGCTGGTGGCAGGCAGCATTTCCGTGCCGGCCGGGACGGAATAGGAAGGATCAAAGGCCCGGAACTGGGCCCGGGTCACTTCGAACCGGCCGACAGCGATCGATCCGCGGTCGACGGTCTCCGGGATTTCCCCCGCTTTCCTCAGACGGTCGAGCGCGTCGAGCGGGGAACCGGGTTTCAGCGAGGGACTGCCGGCGGAGGCGGTGCCGAAAAGGTACCTGTCGAACCAGGCCAGCTCCTCTTCCACCTTGCGCTTCTGATGCACATACTTGCGGAGGCTGTGCGCCTCACCGGGGAAGAGGATGAAGCGCACCGGCGCCTTCCCGTAGTGCTGGAGCGCCCGGTAGTGCTGCCAGCCCTGCTCGGTGGGCACCTGCCGGTCTTCTGTGCCGAAGAAAATGATGGTGGGGCTGGTGACCCGGTCCATTTTGAACAACGGCGATTTTTTCACGTAAAAGTCGGGGTCATCCATCGGCGTCTTGCCAAGGTAGTACTGCTCGAAAGCGTCTCCGAAGACGGCGTTGCCCCAGTCGCTGGTCCAGTTGACGTCGCCGGCTCCGGCGCCGACGGCTTTGTAGCGCGTGGTGCGGACGGAGAGTTCAATGCTGATGATGGAGCCGTTGGACCAGCCCATGACGCCCAGCTTCTCCGGATCTACCAGACCCTTTGCAATCAGATGGTCGACGCCTTTTTCCACGTCGATCCACTCGAGATCGTTGTATTTTCCGCCGGAGATCGATTCGCCGAACTTCAGTCCGTAATTGGAGGAGCCGTGGTAGTTCGGCTTCAGGATGAAGGCCCCGCGCTGCGCGTAGAGCTGATGCGGATAGGCCCAGCTTTCGCGGAAGGCGTCGGCGTCGTGCCCATGCGGACCGCCGTGGATCATCACCACCAGCGGATATTTCTTTCCCGGCTCGTAGTGATGCGGGTAATAAAGGATTCCCTCAATCTCATCATTCAGCGCGCCTTTCCACCGGATGACTTCGGTCTTCGCGATCGTCTTTTTCCTGAAATTCTCGTTTGTTTCCACAAACGGCTTTGGCTCCTCGAAGCGGTTGCCCGCCAGCCGCGCTGCCATGAACACGGGCGGAGTGGAAGCATTCGAGCGCACATAGACGATGCGCGAGCCGTCCGCGGCCGCCAACACCTGATGGACGTCGGGTTCGTCGACCCACTCCCGCCGCCACGAGTTGCCGCTCTCGTAGTAGCGCGCCACCCGGTTGCGGGCGCCGTTGGCCAGCAACGCCACGAATCCGTCTGGCGTGATGGCGGGAGATGCGGCCAGGGCGTTTTCCCAGTCAAGCGGCACTTCGACTGGCTTCGCCTTGGCCGCTGCCGCAAGCGGTTCAGCCATCGACATGGGGAAGTGATAGAGCTTCGTGATGCTGGCGTTGAACAGATAGGGGTGCGTCGTATAGGGAGCGGTAAAGTAAAACGATTTCGAGTCGGGCTTCCAGTGGAAAGAACGCGGATAAAGCTTCTGGCCCGTGAACAGTTCCACGCTTTCGCCGGTGGAAAGCCGCGTGAGGAACGTGGCGGGCTTGATTTTCTGGTTGTAGATCTCCGCGAGGCTGCGGTTGTGCACGGTCAGCGCCCACTGCCCGTCCGGGGATACGTCGACGCTGGTGATGCGGTCCCGGTTGGTGGTGATGCGCTCGGCCCTGCCGCCCTTGACGGCGACACGGAACAGGCGGACGGGCGGCTCGTGCTCCTCGTCGTCGACGACGCGCGATGTGTCTTTGGCCTCGCGGATCCTCTGGTCATACAGCGACGGGTCCTCCGGCGCCGCGGCGGCGATCTGGTCGTCGCTGATCCAGTCAAACGCGCGCACGCCGCGTTCGAAGCGGGTGAGCTGCCATGGTTCGCCGCCTGAGGTATCCATGAGCCAGATCTGCTGGCCCGCCGGCTCGCCCGTGCCCTGCGCACCGCCGGCAGGCTGTGTCCCCGCTCCTGCCGGACGCCGGCTCGACAGGAAGGCGATCAGCCTGCCCGAAGGGGAAAACTTCGGACTGGTGGCGCTGTCCTGGCCGCGCGTGAGCTGGATGGATTCGGCCTCGTCAAACCGTTTCAGCCAGAGGTGGCTGACCGATTCCCCTTTTTCCTTGTCGATCCTTGATTTCGTGAAGACCGCCATGCGGCCGTCGCGGGACAGTTCCATGCTGCCAGCCTGCTCCTGGAGCAGGATGTCGTCCACGGTCCAACGGTCCGCGGCCAGAAGCGCGAGGCAGAACAGAGCGCTGAAGCACCACTTCATACCCTTCCATTATGTGCGAGGGCCGCCGGCGCGCCCGCGCGCGGCGAACCGATATGCTGGGAGGGAACGCCATGCCTTTGTACAAGCGTTATCTCGAATACCTGGTTTCGGACCCGTCCACGGGCGTAAGCCTCGACATCTCGCGGATGAATTTCTCGAGCGCCTGGCTGGACTCCATGGAGCCCTCCATGCAGCGCGCCTACGACGAGATGGCGCAGCTCGAAAAGGGCGCCATCGCCAACCCGGACGAGAACCGCATGGTGGGCCATTACTGGTTGCGGGCGCCAGCGCTGGCGCCCTCGGCCGACATCCGCATCGCCATCGAGGAGACGGAGGCGCGGGTGCGGGAATTCGCCGCGCGCATCCACGATTCCGGCGCCTTCACCGAGGTGCTCAGCATTGGCATTGGAGGCTCGGCTCTTGGCCCGATGCTGCTGGCCGACGCGCTCGGGCATCCAAAGCGCGACCGCATGCGGCTGCACTTTCTCGACAACACCGATCCGGACGGCATCGAGCGCGTGTTCAGCCTGCTGGAAGGGCGGCTGGACCGCACGCTGGTGCTGGTGATCTCCAAGAGCGGCACGACGCCGGAGACGCACAACGGCATGAAGCTGGCCGAGGCGGCCTTCGCCCGCGCGGGCGTAGCCTTTGGCCCGCGCGCCGTGGCCATCACCCTGCCCGGCTCGAAGCTGGACCGATACGCGCAGGAGCAGGGCTGGCTGGACCGCTTCCCGATGTTTGATTGGGTGGGAGGCCGCACGTCGGTTACTTCCGCGGTAGGTCTGCTGCCCGCGGCATTGGAAGGGCTGGACATCGATGGGCTGCTGGAGGGAGCCGCCCGCATGGACGAAGCCACGCGCACGCGTCTCACGCGCCGCAACCCGGCGGCGCTGCTGGCGCTGATGTGGCACTACGCCACTGGCGGCCGCGGCCGCAGGGACATGGTCATCCTGCCATACAAGGACCGGCTGTTGCTGTTCGGGCGGTATCTCCAGCAACTGATCATGGAGTCGCTGGGCAAGCAGTACGACCGCGAAGGCCGGCTGGTGGAGCAGGGAATCACCGTGTACGGCAATAAAGGCTCCACCGACCAGCACGCCTATGTGCAGCAGCTCCGCGAGGGCGTCAACAACTTCTTCGTCACTTTCATCCGCGTGCTCGAAGACGGCGGCGACCCCCTGGAGCTGGAGCCCGGCGTGCGCACCGGCGACTATCTGGATGGTTTCCTGCTGGGCACGCGGCAGGCGCTGACGGACAACGGGCGCGAGTCGATCCTGATCACAATCCCGCGCGTCGACGCCCGCAGCCTGGGCGCGCTGATCGCCCTGTTCGAACGCGCGACCGGCTTTTATGCGTCGCTGGTGGGCATCAACGCCTACCATCAGCCGGGCGTGGAAGCGGGCAAGAAAGCCGCAGCGGCGCTGCTCGAGCTCCAGAAGAAACTGCTGGCGGCGCTCGGGCCGGCGCCCAAGCCGGTGGACCAGCTTGCGGCCGAGGCCGGGGCGGATTCCGAAGAGGCGGTGGCGCTGATTCTGGAGCACCTGGCCGCCAACGGCCGCGTGAAGGCTTCGAAAGCGGGATACAGTCTTTGAGGGCGTTCCGCGCTCCGGGCCGGTATCATGGTAGAGGATGACTGCCCCGGAGGCCGTCGCAACCGCATCCGCCAGACTCCAGGCGCTCGAGTCCACGCTGAACAGCGTGGTCCGCGGCAAGCCGGAGGTGGTGCGCCTTTCGGTCGTCTGCCTGCTGGCGCGCGGCCATCTGCTGATCGAGGACGTGCCCGGCGTCGGCAAGACAACGCTGGCGCACGCGCTCGCCCGCAGCCTCGATTGCAGCTTCCACCGCCTGCAATGCACCTCGGACATGCTGCCGGGCGACATTCTCGGCGTGACGGTATTCAATGCCCGCACCGGCGAATTCGAGTTCAAGCGCGGCCCCATCTTCACCAACCTTCTGCTGGCCGACGAGATCAACCGGACCACGCCGAAGACGCAGTCCGCGCTGCTCGAAGCCATGAACGAGCACCAGATCACCATTGACGGCGTCACCTATCCGATGGCCGAGCCCTTCATGGTGATCGCCACGCAGAACCCGGTGGAGCACCATGGCACGTATCCGCTGCCCGAATCCCAGATGGACCGTTTCCTGATGCGCATCCGCATCGGGTATCCGGATCCGGGCAGCGAACGCGAAATCGTCCGGGCCGTGCGGCCGGCCACCGCGCCGGACGTGCGGCCGGTGCTGACCCCGGCCGAGCTGCTCGAGATCCAGCGCGCCGTCGCTTCCATCCGCGTCGATGATGCGCTGCTGGACTACATCCTCGCCATTGTCGAGCAGACGCGGCGGCACGAACAGCTCGCCCTCGGCGTCAGCCCGCGGGGCGCGCAGGGGCTGTACCGCGCGGCGCAGGCGATGGCGCTCATCGAGGGCCGCGACTATGTGCTGCCGGACGACATCAAGCGCCTCGCCGTGCCGGTGTTCGCCCACCGCGTGGTGCTCAACCAGCGCACGACCCTGATCACGCGCTCCACCGAGGTGAGCGAGCGGATCCTCAACGAAATCCTCAAGCTCGTCGAAGTACCCCTGTAGACAAGACCCGCAGTTATGAAAACCGCCATCATCGGCCTGCCCATGACGGGCAAAACCAGCCTGTTCACGATTCTCACCGGCGTGCACGAGACCGCCCGCACCGGCGCCATGGAGACGAAAGTCGGCGTGACGAAGGTGCCGGATCCGCGGCTGGAGGCGCTGGCGCGAGTCTTCTCGCCGCAGAAAGTGACGCATGCCACCATCGAATTCATCGACTTTCCGTCGATCTCGAAGGAGTCGCTGCGCGACCCCTCGCTGCTGGCCAGCCTGCGCGTCGCCGATGCGCTGGCGCACGTCGTGCGCCTGTTCGAAGACGACACCGTGCCGCACGAGAAAGGATCCGTCGATCCGATGCGCGACATTGCCGACGTCGACACGGAGCTCGTGCTCAGCGACCTCGCGGTCGTGGAAAAGCGGCTGGAGCGGCTGGAAAAGGACCGGAAGAAGATCAAGGACCCGGCTTTGGACCGCGAGTTCGAGCTGCTGCAACAGGCGCGCGCGATGCTCGACAATGGCGAGCCGCTGCGCGGCTGGACGCTGGAGGGCGAAGACGAGAAGAGGCTCCGCGGCTTTCAGTTCCTTTCCCAGAAGCCGATCCTGTTCGTGCTGAACGTGGGCGAAAAGGACGCTCCCCGGATGCAGGAAATCGAACAGCAATACCGGGAGAAGCTCCTCTCCGGCCGCAGCCGCGCGGAAGTGACGGCCGTGTGCGGCAAGATCGAGGCCGAGCTCGCTGAATTAAGCCCGGAGGAGCAGAAAGAATACCTGGCCTCCTACGGCCTGCCCGGGTCGAGCCTGGACCGGCTGGTCAGCGTGATGTACCGCCTGCTTGGCCTGATGAGCTTCCTCACGGCCGGAGAGACGGAGGTCCGCGCCTGGACCATCCCGGTGAACTCCACCGCCGTCAAGGCGGCGGGCGCGATCCACTCGGACTTCGAGAAGAAGTTCATCCGCGCGGAAGTGGTGCCCTGGCAGGCGCTGGTCGAGCACGGCGGCTATGCAGGCGCGCGCGAGAAGGGCCTGCTGCGGCTGGAAGGCCGGGACTACATCGTCAAGGACGGCGACGTGCTCGTCATCCGCCACGGATGACGGCGGCGGCGCTCCTCACTGCATCCGGCGCAGCTCGGCAAACAGCTCGCGGAAACACAGCACCGCCTCGGCCACCTGGGCCCGCGGCGTCTTGTCCTCATTGAAGTAGGCGCGCACGAAGGGTCCGAAGCCGACCCATGTGGTCTGCAACATTCCAAGCATCCGCTCCGCCACAGGCGGGGCGGCGGTGGCGCGCGTCCTCCTCATGATCTGCAACTGCTCGAGCGCCACGGAAGGCTTGCGCCAGGGCGAGCTGACCACGGGAAGGCCGTGCAGTGCAAAAAACGGAGCGGTGGGGTGAGGCGCCTCGTAATGCCAGTCGCAGATGACGACGTCGCGCGGGATGAGATCGATGGCCCGCGCCGTTCCGTTCTCCGCGGCTTCCCATTTGCCGATTCCGGTGATGCGCGCATCCAGCAGGCGGTCGCCCCAGATCCACAGCCGCGCCTTGCGGGAGGCGAGGAAATCCCGCAAGGCGGCCACCTCGCCGGCGAACAGCTCCGCCCTGTCGCGGCCGCGGCAGCGAGGGCAGTCGTCCTCGCCGAGAAGGAACACTTCGTCCATGCCGGCATGGAAATCCGACGCGCCGGACGCATCCAGCAGTTCCCCGATCAGTGCGAAAATCACCTTGTGAATCTCCGGATGCAAGGGGCAATAACTGCGGCAATAAATGCCCTCATTATCCGGGTATTTTCCTGGAGTTTCGTCGAATTCCGGGTGCGCCCGCAGCAGCCCGAACGTCGTCTTCGCCCAGGACTGGTGCCCCAGCAGGTTGATCATCGGCACCAGCCGGACGCCCGCCCTGCGGCAGGCCTCGGCCAGCCGGACGACATCGTCGCGCGTGAGCGCAGGCTCGTCCACGACTTCCGGGTGGGAGGCGTAACGGTAGCGGTAGTTGAACTCGAGCACCAGCGTGTTGACGCCCTCCCTCGGCAGCGCCTCCGAGATGAAGCGGAGGGCGAGGTCCATCTCGTCCGGGCGGGGCGCGCCGAGATGGATGCCGCGCACGGGCAGGGGATCGGCCATCGCAGCCGATGCCAGCAGCAGGAGCACAACGGGCGGCTTCATGCCGCCATTCTATTCAAGCGGGCGGTAGACGGGGATCTGCGTGGCAAGGAACGCGCCGAGTCCGGCGGCGAGGCACAGCCAGGCGAACCAGTCGCCGTGGCGCGAGTAGAAGGTGCGCGCGGAGAGATAGCGGAACGGAAGCCTGCCAGCGCGGAGCTCCTTCTCCGGCAGCCGTCCCCAGACCTGTCCCGAGGGGTCGATGGAGGCAGTGATGCCGTCGTTGGAGGCGCGCAGCAGCCAGCGGCGGTTTTCGACGGCGCGCATCCGGGCCAGCAGCAGGTGCTGCTCGCGCGCGGCGCTGCGGCCGAAGTAGCCGTCGTTGGTCAGATTGACGAGCGCCTCCGCGCCCTGCGCCGTGAGTTCGCGGACGTAGTCCGGGAACGCGGACTCGTAACAGATGAAGACGCCCAGGCTGTGCTCCCCCGCCTGAAGGATCTTCGCGCCTTCACCCGCGGCGTAGTCGCCTGCCTCTGAAGAGATCTTGCGGATCCAGCGGAAGCCGGGGGGAACGAATTCGCCGAATGGCACCAGCCGGGTCTTGTCGTACCGCCCGGAAAGCCGCCCCGTGGCGTCGAGGAGAACGGCGGAGTTCAGCGGCTCGCCGGAAGCCGTGTAAGCGACGGTTCCGAACAGGAACGGCGCGCGGGCGAGGCGCGCCGTTTCCGTGACTTCGCGCCGGAATTGCGCGTCGTCGTAGTAATAAAAAGGCGCGGGCACTTCCGGCCAGAGGATCAGAGCGGCGGGCGGCTTTCGCGGATCCAGAGCGGCTTCGAGCGTCCGGAAAGCGAGGCGCCGTGTCGTGTCCCGCAACGTCGGCTCGTCCCAGCGCGCGTCGGCGGCCACATTGGGCTGAAGGGCCACGGCCTCGCGGTCGTAGACGCTGCGGCGTTCCAGCGGTGGAAGAATCCACAGCACCGCCAGGGGCAGCAGCCACGCAAGCTCCGCGCGGCGGCGGCGCAGCAGAAGCGCGGCCACGGCGGCGGCGATCATCGCAAACACGAAGGACAGGCCATAGACGCCGACCCACGGGGCCAGCCGCATTGGAATGTCCATGCCAATACCCGCGTTGCCCAGGGCGAGCCACGCGAAGCCCAGCGGGCCATGCGTCCTCTCGATGCCCGTCCAGAGCGCGGCCACGGCGGGGATCGCCCACCCGCGCCGCATCAGCGGGCCGGCCAGCGCCGCGAACACGGCCATGTGCAGCCCCTTGGCGAACGCAAACAGCAGCAGCGCCAGCCAGCTCAGAAAGCCGTTCAGACCACCGTAGGATGCAAGGACGTCACGTATCCAGAAGCAGACCAGAATCCAGTAGAGAGTCCCGGCGAACCACCCGGCCGCAAAGCGCCTCCCGGGGCGCGGCTCATGGGCCACGGCGAACAGCAGCGGTGCCAGGGCCAGCGGGGCGAGGATCGTCCAGCCGACGGGCGGAAACAGCGCCGCCAAAAGCAGGGCGGTGGCCAGCGAGCCGAGGGATAGCAGCCACGAGAGTCTCATCGGCGCGCGCCTGACCGGCGAAGCTGATTCGAGCCGCGCCTTCGCTGGGATTCACGAGCCATGTGAGTTGAAAGCCGGCGTACCACTCGGCGGGATGCGCCTCAGTACTTCACGAGAATGGCGTTCGTCACGCCGAGCGCGTTCAATTTGGCGCGCGCGTCGGCGATCTGCTCGTTGCTGGAAAGTGGTCCGATGAGCACGCGGCAGAGTTCGGGCGATTTCGGAGAGGGCGTCACGTACCCCGTCAGGCCGGTCTTGCTGATCAGATAGCTGAGCATGGTCTCCGCGTCAGCCCTTTGCGTGGCGGCCGCCTGAAGGTAGGTTCCGGAAGGCGGCTGTTCGACAAACAGCTTCCCGGGCACGGCCGCCTGCTTCGGCGCGGGTTCCGGCTGCTTCGCCGCTGGCTCTTCGGGCGGCGCCGCTTGCTCCGTCTTCGCCTCCGGCTGCTTTTCGGCAGCCGGAGGCGCAGAGACAACCTCCCGCGCGGCGGACTTCGTCGCATCGACAGAGATGGGCACCTGCACGGGTTGCTGCTGCGCCGAAGGCTTGCTGGCAATGCTGCGGCCTACAAGGAAGCCAATGGCAAAAAACAGGCCCAGCAGCAGCACCAGAATGAAGAACACCAGGATGATCTGGCGGTTGCCGAGGATCAGTTCAAACTCGCCTTCGTCTCTCGCCGGCATCGTCATGCAGAAATCCCCTCCCCGGGCGGCGGCGTCGCTTGGATCGGCCGCAGGAAAACCCAACAGTTGAGAATAATCCCTGCGGGGCTTGCGCTACAACTCAGGATTCGCCGCGCCCGGGCTGCACCGGGCACGCGCCGCCAGCAAAGGGGCACCACTGGCAGTCTGGCTGTTCGCGCGGCGGAAAATCGCCTTCGGCCGATGCCCTGCGCCATTCGTTGAGCACGGCGAGCGCCGCCTGCATCTCCGCTTCACCCAGATCCACCCGGTGCGGTTGTCCTTCCCTCAATGGGAAAAGCCAGGCCTCCTGCACCGCGCGCCCGGTGATTCGTCGCAGCGCCATGGCGTACAGCCGGAGCTGAAGCTCGTAGCCGCGGTGGCGCGCTTCACTCAGGTACTGGTCCGTCTTGTAATCGACAATCACCGGTCCGCGGCCTTCGTCGAACCAGAGGTCGATCTGCCCATGCAGCAGCGTGCCATCCATTTCGACGAGGAAATCCATCTCGTGATGGCGGATCCCGGCGCCCCCGGCCCGGCGGGCCAGCCCGCTTTGTTCGAAGACCGCCGCCAATTGCCGGGCCTCCCGAGAGACCTCATGGCGTTGGCCCGACAGGTACTCGTGCACTTCCGTGCCGAGTTCGAGCGCGCCTCCTTCGCCGCCGGCGGGAGGCGTCCAGCCAAGCTGCGAAGCGAGGAGGTAGCGTCGCGGGCACTGAGAAAACAGGGCCAGCGCGGTGACGGAGACTCTCGCCGGCGCTTCCGGTTCCGGTGCCTGGCGGTTCAGCTCGATGGCGGGTGCTGGCTGGGCGACGGGCGGCGCAGCCGGAATTTCCGGTTCGCCCGAGACGCGCGTGATCCTCGCCACGTCATTGTGGACAGTGACGCCCGCCGTGTCTGGCATCCTCAGCCCAAGGCCTTCCTGCACCTTCGTGTGCCAGTCTCCTGACTGTCTTCTCGGGTTCGTGAAAACCAGCAGCAGTCTCTCCTTGGCCCGCGTCAGCGCAACGTAGAGCAGCCGGTCGCGCTCACCCTGGCTGCGAACCTTCGCTCTTTCGGCAATCGCCGAGTAGGCGGGATCCGGCACCACGGTTCCGGACGCCAGCCGCCACTTGAAGCCAAGGCCGAGTTCCGGCTCGTACAGGGCGGGTTCTCTCTCCGGGGGGTCGCGCTTTTCCAGCGCCGCCACAGCGACGATGGGAAACTCCAGCCCTTTGGCCTTGTGGATCGTCATGACCTGCACGGCTTCGACGGCATCCGGCACCGGCGCATTCGCCTCTGAAGCGGCGTCCCGCAGCGTCTCGATTTCCCGGACGAGTTCCGCAGCATCCCGGCCTGCCCGTCCTTCCAGCCCCTCGATCATCCGCAGGAACTTTTGCACATTGGCTGCGGCCAGCGGGTCCAGCACCTGCTGATACCCGGTCTCATCCAGAAAGCGGGCCAGCGCCGCCGATACGGGCAGCGCCATGCAGAGTCTGCGCAACGCTTCCACCTGCGCGGCTTCTTCCGGCAGCAGCAGCTTCCTGTCGATCCGCCGGCGCAGGATTTCCTCATCGCTCACGCCGAAGAACGGCGACCGCAGCAGCGCGAATGCAGCGATTTCGTTTTCCGGACCCGCGATGACGCGAAGCAGATTCAGCAGATCAATCACTTCGCTGGATTCAAAAAAAGTCCTTCCGCCAGAAATGACGTAGGGAATCGAAAAGCGCTTCAGTGCGGCCTCGATTGCAGAAAAGCTGCCGGAATTCCGCACAAAAACGGCCATGTCCGAGAATCTCGCCGGCCTGCCCTCCGTAGCCAGAGGTTGTCCGTGAAGCTGCCGCAGACGCGCGGCAAGCCAGAGGTTGACGTCGGTGCCTTCGTCCTGTGCCCGATCCGCGCACAGGATTTCAACGTACGGTCTCTCGCCATCAGCGAACTGACGCCCGGCCCGCAGCTCGTGATGGCGGACGCCCTTGTTATCCCATGCGGGCCGGATCAGGATCCTCGTCACCGCTTCCAGAATCTCGGGCCGCGTGCGATAGTTCGCCTCCAGGCGGTCCACTGCCAGGCCCCTGCCGGCGAGGCTCTGCTCATAAGACTCGAACAGGCGCGGCTCGGCGTGGCGGAACCCGTAGATCGACTGATTGATATCGCCCACGGCGAAAAAGCGTCCCGGGCGGCGGATCCGGTCGAGGATTTTCCATTGAATCGGGTTGGTGTCCTGAAGCTCATCCATCAGGATGTACTCAAAAGCATCCTGAACCTGCTGGCGGATATCCGGGTTGGAGTCAAGCAGCCGCAGCGTGAGTTCTTCGAGATCAAGGAAATCCGCGGTGGCCTTTCTCTTGCGCGACTCCCGGTATTCCTCATCGAAGCGCCTCAGAATCCTGCACACGAGATCACGCTGCGGAGCGCACTGATGGGCGGCCCACGCCGACAGATGCTGTCCGGCGAGCTCGCGGATCGCCTCCACAGGCCTCTTGACTGCTTCCGGCGCTCCCTGAAGATTCACCTTCTTCGCCCGGTCGAGGAGCTCTTCGGGACCGAGTGCATCCAGATCCGCCTGAAACGCGGTGAGCGCATCCAGCCTGCGCCGCGCCGCATCGGTCTGTCTTGCCGCGCGGGCCTCGCGCACGGCGCACTCAAGCTGCTCGCGGATCCCGGCGAGCAGCGTATCGGGATGCGGGAACTCCGGCAATTGCAGCACATGCTCCAGGCTCCCGGCGACCCGGATGGCCTCGTGCAGAGCCAGCAGAGGTTCCGCCATGTCCTCGGCAGGCCAGGCGGCAGCCAGCCGGAGGAAGTCCTGCGGCGCCTCCGCGGCCACGTCGTCCAGCACCGCGCGCATCGCTTGCAGCCGCTCGGCCTTCGCCTCGATGTCATCCAGCACCTCGAAGCGCGGATCCAGGCCTGCCCGCAGGGCATGCTGGCGCAACAGCGCATGGCAGAAGCCGTGGATTGTCGATATCTGGGCGCGCTCCAGACGCCTGCGCTTCTCAGCATCAGGCGCCAGGCGCTCGGCCAGCCTCGACTTGATTTCGTTGGCCGCCTTCTCGGTGAAGGTGATGGCGAGGATTTTCTCTGGATCCGTTTTCTCGTCGACAAGGTGTGCGAAGCGTTCGACCAGCACGCGCGTCTTGCCGGAGCCAGGGCCGGCGACCACGCACACATCCTGGCCTTTCCGCTTTACGGCCTGCTCCTGCTGCGCATCCAGTTGTGGCGACTGTTTCCCGGCCTCCGCCATACTCACCGGTATTATCCCGGATTGGAGTCGCCCTGGTTCTGGCGGACGGCGGCTTTAGAGCATTGCGGCGCCGCGGAACATGACCAGAAGCATGACCACTTCCGTCTTCGCGCGAACGGCGTGTTCCAGGCGCGGAGGCATATAGACGAGAGTGCCCTCCGATGCGCTTTTCGCGTCTGTGCCGAGCTGGAGGTCCGCCTCTCCTTTTGCGAAGTAGAGCAGCGCCGGCACGGGCGCCGTGTGGGCAGAAAGTTCCTGGCCCGGCGCGAAACAGAACTGGATGATTTTCACGCGTTCATCGATGGCGAGCGTCCGGCTCAGAATGCCGTTTGGCGGCAGCGGCGCGTGCTGCCGCAGATCCTCCAGGTACAAATACGGTTCGCTCATGGGTTCTCCTTTCCCGTCAGCCGCCCCGATGCCGGAGCGGGTTCGCGGCACTCGATGGCCCCGGCGGGACAATGCTGCGCGCACAGAGCCTGCCGGGGCTGGCCGCAGCTCCGGCATAGCCGCTCTTCGACCGTCACTCGCTTCCCCGCGCGCAGCACGGCGCCGTCCGGGCAGATTGATATGCAGGCGCCGCAGCCGTTACATTGAAAGCGGACCCGCAGTCTCACGCGAGCCTCCCATGTCCGTCCTCCGCGATGACACGTTCCGCTGCACGCCGCTGTTCAGCACCCTGCCTGAGCCCATCCGGGAGCAATTGGCACAGCTCGCCATAGAAAAGCGATTCGGCGCCGGCGAAACCATCTTCTACGAGGGCGATCCTTGCGACGGGCTGTACGTAATCGGCGAAGGCTCGGTCAAGATCTCCAAGACAAGCCCGTCGGGCCGGGAGATCATGCTCGCCATGGAGAGCGCGCCTTCGAGCGTTGCCGAGGTTCCGCTCTTTGACGAAGGCGCCTATCCGGCCACGGTCAGGACGCTGACGCCAGTCACCGCCTATCTGCTGCGGAAGGAGGACTTCCGGCGCTTCTGCCTGCAACACCCGGAAGTGCCGCTGCGCGTCTTTGCGATTCTCGGCCGCCGCCTGCGGCAGCTTGTCTCGCTGATCGAAGCGATCACGTTCGGCAGCATGCGGCAGCGTCTGGCGCGCATTCTGCTGGAATCTTCCGAGCGCGGCGAAATGGAAGAATCCCCGCTGACCCACGAGGAGCTGGCCATGCGCCTCGGCACGGTGCGGGAAGTGGTCAGCCGCAATCTGGCCCGCTTCCAGGCCGAAGGCATCGTCCGCATGGACCGCCGCCGCATCGTGATTGCCGACCCGGAGGCGCTGCGGGCGGAGGCGGAAACCGAATTCTAGCCCCTCGCGCATCTGCTCCCAGTTTCAGGCGCATGTTCCCGGAGATCCGTGACCGGAGTCACTGTCCGCACCGGCGCCGGCATCGCAGCCTGAAAGGGAAGGGAGCCTGCGGTGCGCGATTTTTCTGAATCCCCGTTCCTCGTGATCTGGGAGCTGACACAGGCATGCGACCTCGCCTGCCGCCACTGCCGCGCTTCGGCGCAACCGGCGCGGCACCCGTGGGAGCTGTCCACCCGAGAGGCATTCGGAGTGCTCCACCAGATCCGGGCCCTGGGCGACCCGCTGCTCGTCTTCACCGGCGGCGATCCGCTCAAGCGGGACGACGTTTACGACATCCTCTCCGCCAGCGTCCGTCTTGGTCTGCGCACCGCCATCACGCCCAGCGCTACCCCGCTGCTCACCCGAGAGGCCGTGAGGCGGTTCCGCGAGATCGGCGTGGCCCGGATGGCCGTGAGCCTGGACGGGGCCGATGAGGCCGCCCATGACGGCTTCCGGGGCGTGGCAGGCAGCTTCCGCATCACTCTGGACGCGCTTCAGGCGGCCCGGGAAGTCGGCCTCCAGACGCAGGTCAATACGACCGTGACGCGCCGGAATCTCGCCTCGCTCGAGCGCATCGCCGGGCTGGTGGAACAGCACGGCGCACGCCTCTGGAGCGTGTTCTTCCTGGTGGTTACCGGGCGCGCATTGCTCGAAGACGATCTGGAAGCGGAGGAATACGAGCAGGTCTTCGAGCGGCTGTTCCGCCTCTCGCTCAGCGCTTCTTTCGACATCAAGACCACCGAGGCCCAGCCCTACCGCCGTTACGTGGCGCAGCAGCGGAAGAAGGGGGCCGCGCCGGCCGGCGCCCCCAACCATGCTGCCCATCTGCGCCAGGCGGGCATCAGTGACGGCAAAGGATTCCTCTTTATTTCGCACACAGGCGAGATTTATCCCTCTGGTTTTCTGGAAATCTCCGCGGGAAATATCCGGCAGATTCCGCTGGCGCAGGCCTACCGGGACTCAACGCTGTTCCGCATCCTGCGCGACGGGGATGCGCTCGGCGGCAAGTGCGGCGCCTGCGAGTACCGCAACCTGTGCGGGGGCTCCCGGACGCGGGCGTGGGCCTTCACGGGCGATTTCCTCGCGGCGGACCCGCGGTGCGCCTACGTTCCTCCGGCATACGCTCCGGCGCGTTGACCCTCCGCCGGGCGGCGGAAAGCCTGGCGCCCGCGTGGCGCCCGTCAACGGAAGCGAAACGGCTCCAGCCGCATGCTTTCGGCGAAGAGGTCCTGGAAAGCCGGGTCGGCGGCCAGCTCCACATGTTCGGTCATCGCCAGAATGCGGCCGATCCGCTCCTCCCGCGACGAGGGTTGCAGCAGCAGCATCCGCACCCCACGCAGAGCCGCGTTGCCTGCCGGTTCCACCTCCACGTCCTCCGGAAGCAGCCCGATGCGCCGCGCGCTGCCGAGGTGCAGGTAGTTGCCGAAGGCGCCGGCCAGCCGCAGGCGGGACGCTTCGCGCGCAAGCATTTTCAGCCCCGCGGCCATCGCGCCCTTGGCCAGTTGCAGTTGGCGGATGTCAGACTGCGTCAGCTCGACGCCATCCGCCAGGGGGAGGGGATTCTGAATGAGCCGGCCGTTCGGAAGCAGCAGGCCAAGGTCGAGCGCCTTGGCGGCCGCATCGACAAGCCCGCTGCCGCAGATGCCGCGCGGCGCCGCTTCGCCGATCACGTGGGCGGCGAGGCGGCCGTTCTCGATGTGCACCGCATCGATGGCTCCTTCGCAGGCGCGCATGCCGTGGCGGATGCGGCCCCCTTCAAAGGCCGGGCCGGCGGCCGTGGATGCGCACCGCAGGCCTTTTCTGGAAGCCACCACGATTTCGCCGTTCGTACCGATGTCAAAGAGCCCCTGCTGGTCCGGCTTGCGGTCCAGCCGCGTGGCGACAACGCCGGCCAGCAGATCACTTCCCACGAAGCCGCCCAGGCAGGGCAGAAAGAGCGTGGGTGCGCGCCAGGGCATCTGTTCGGGTGGGAAGCGCCGGGCCCCCGAATGCGGGGACAGGAACGGCACGCCGGCAAGCGGCGTCACGTCCAGCCCGCAGAACAGGTGGTGCATTGCCGTATTGCCCGCCAGCAGCACCTCCGCCAGGGGCTGGCCCGCTGCCAGCCGGCGCAGCATCGCGCCGAGCTGCTCCCGGATGACGCGGGTGAGTTCGCCCGGATGGCGCAGCTCGTACTGGATGCGGCTCATGACATCAGCCCCGAAGCGCGCCTGCGCGTTCAGGGCGGTCTCGACCGCCTCGATTTCTCCCGTTTCGAGATGGACCCGTTGCGCCACCAGGGTCGTCGTGCCGAGATCGATCGCCACGCCGCGCCCGCGCCGCGGCTCCACCGCCGTGCCCGTCTCGTCGGTGAGCACGCGCGCCGACCATTGCTCCACTTCCACCGTCACCGGGCCCGCCGCCTCGGCCATGCAGGCCAGGCGCCACCCTTCCCGCAGCTCCGCCTCGGTCAGCAGGAGGCGCATCGGCCCGGAGGCGGGAATCTGTCCGGACACCACCCGCACGCGGCAGCCGCCGCAGATGCCCTCTCCGCCGCAGGGGAATTCGACGCCGGCCTCGCGCAACTGCTCCGCGAGCCTCCTGCCGGGGATGGGCCGCAGGGTGAGCTTCATTGCCGGCTTTGCGCAAAGCGCGTCATGGCATCCATGTTGTCGTGCGGCGTGCCGCGCGGCACTTCGCATCCGGGTCCGGCAATGTAGGAAGGCGCGGCGGCGCGCCAGCACTCCTCCAGAGCCGCCGCCACGCCATCGGGGGTCGAATCCCGCAGCACGCGCACCGGATCGATGTTGCCCAGCAGCACCTGCGGCTCCGGCATGGCCGCGCGTGCTTCGGCCATCGGCGTCAGGAAATCGAGGTCGACGATTTCCGCTCCCGTTTCGCCCATGCCTCGCGCAATTTTCCGGGTATTTCCGCAGATATGCAGCCGCACTGGCGCGCCCGCCTCGTGAATGGCGGCCACGAGTTTCTTCTCAAACGGAAGAACAAACCGCTCGTAAATGCGCGGGCCAACGAGCGAGGCTGCGGCATCGCCAATGCCGATGATGCCTGCTCCGGCGTCGATCTGCGCCCGCGCGAATTCCGTCTCCAGCCGCACGCAGTAGTCGAACAGCGCCTCCACAAACGGCGGATCGTCGATGAAATCCAGCATCAGCGTGTTCAGGCCCCGCAGGTCCGCGCCCAGCGCGCATGGGCCTTCCACCCAGCCCTCCACGAGCAGTTCGCTGCCAGCCTCGCGCGCCAGCAGCGCCACTCCATCCACGCGGTCCTTCATGCGGCTGCCGGGCCGGAGCGGATCCGGAAGAGGCAGCCGGTCCAGCACGCTCTTCTCATGCAGCACGGCGCGGCTCTCGATGATCGCCGGCGGCTGATCTTCGAACCATTCGATGGCGCCGCCGAGGTCCGCGGTCTCGCGCGCCGGATCGGAGATCGCGCTGACATGATCGAATCCGAACCGCTGCGCCACGGCGAGCTGCGCCTTCGCGAGCACGGGGTGATCGCGGGCGTAGTCGCCGTAGCGTACGCCCGCAAAATCCGCAGCAAACATCATCGTGATCGGCATCAGCGGCAGCCGGTCCACTGGCTCGTGCCGGATGCGGCGGAGGATGCGTTCTTTGCCCGTCATCGGCTGGACTCCTGCGCGCGCGTGCTGCTCATCCCACGATCTCCCGCACGGTTTCCACGTCCACGACGCGGTCGTCCCACGCAGCACGGATCCGCTCGCCCGGCTGCACCAGCAGGAAGTCGCCGCCGCCCCACTCGCCATTCAATAGCCTCCGGAACAGCTCCAGGCTGCCGCGGATCTTGCGGAACTCCCACCCCTTCTCAGCGGCTTCCCAGCGGGCTTCCTCCTCGAAACGCGCGTCCGGTTCCAGGCCGGTCTCGATATAGACCAGCCGCTGGTAGCTGTACCGGTAGCGCGTGAGCTCCTCGTATAGGTAGCGCCCGTTTTCCTCGCCATACTTCGCGATCAGCTCTTCCAGGCTCGAATCGAGCCCCGTGGTGGCGTGCGTGAGCTGGCGCAGCCCCTTGCCCCTTTCCAGCCAGCCTGTCGAGCGGTACAGCGTGCCCGGGTTCTCTTCGAAAAACTCCCGGTACCGGTCGCGGCCACCCATCAGCAGGGCGATGCAGTCATGGGCGCGAGGCAGAACGAGCATCGTATGGCGCGCCTCGATGCCGTCCAGCCCGTTGCCGCACAGTCCGTAGCCGAGCAGAATCGCGTCGTAGGCTCCGCGCGGCACCGCGTCAATCCGCTCCTGCACCAGAGCGGCCATCTTCTTTCCGCCAAGGTCGTGCCAGCCCTTGGGCAGGAACTCCGTGTCCACCAGGTGCGGCGAACGCGCCAACGCGTCGCACATCTCGCGGTACAGGACTTCGCAACTGATCAGCCGGAGCTTCACATTGCCTCCCGCGCTGCCACCAGCGCGCGCACGAAGTCGGGCGTCGTGCCGCAGCAGCCGCCGATGAACGCCGCGCCGGCTTCCGCCAGCGGGGCCAGATGCGCGGCGAACTGCTCCGGCGTTCCCGAGTAAACCGCGCGTCCGTCCTTCCATTCGGGCAGCCCGGCGTTGGCTTTGATCCACACGGGCAGCCCCGAGGACGCCTTGAGCCGCGCGCACAGCGGCACAAAGCGCTCGATGCCCGCACCGCAGTTGGCGCCCACTGCATCGACGCCCGCGGCGCGCATCTCCGCAGCCGCCATTTCGGGAGTCACGCCCATCATGGTGCGGTCGCGGTTCCTGCCCGTATCGAAGGCGAACGAGACGATGACCGGCAGCCCGGTGGCGAGCGCCGCGCGCGCAGCGATCCGCGCCTCCTCGAGGTCGCTCATGGTCTCGACAAGCAGCGCATCGGCGCCGGCCAGAGCCAGGGCTTCCGCCTGTCCGGCAAAGGCGCGCTCCAGCTCTTCCGGCGCAGCCTCTCCGGTCATCAGCATCTTGCCGGTGGGGCCGATGGACGCGAACACAAGCGCGCGGCCCTGAGCGGCGCGGCGGCTGATTTCCACACCGGCCCTGTTGATGTCCCACGCCCGGTCCGCCAGCCCTGCGCCCGCCAGCGTGATGGCGTTCGCGCGGAACGTGTTGGTGAGAATCACCTCGCTGCCGGCTTCGACATACTCGCGGGCGACCTGCAAGACAAGCTCGGGATGCGTGAGGTTCCAGGAGTCAGGCAAAGTGCCAGGTTCCAGGCCCAGCGCCTGAAGCCGCGTGCCCCAGGCGCCGTCGGTGATCACCACCCCGCGGCTTGTCCATGCATCGAGGCGCGGCATGGGGTTCAGGGATGCGCCGCCTGCACGAACTGGCGGGCAAGCGCCACCGCCGCAGTGGCGTTCTCGCCATAGCCGTCGGCGCCAATTTCCCGGGCGAACTGCGGCGTCACCGGCGCGCCGCCCACCATGACTTTCACCCTGTCCCGGATGCCCGCCTTCTCGAACGCCTCGATCGTGCGGCGCATGGCGGGCATGGTCACCGTCAGCAGCGCCGACAGGGCGACAATGTCGGCCTTCTTTTCCTGAACGGCCTCGATGAATCTCTCTGGGGCGACGTCCGCGCCGAGGTCGATCACTTCGAAACCGCCGCCTTCCAGCATCGAAGCCACCAGATTCTTGCCGATGTCATGGAGGTCGCCCTTCACTGTGCCGATCACCACGCGGCCCGCCGGCTGGGCGCCGCTGGCCGCCAACAGCGGCCGCAGCAGCTCGAGGGCGCCCTTCATCGCCCGTGCCGACAGCAGCAGCTCCGGCACGAAGTACTCCTCGCATTCAAAGCGCCGGCCCACTTCGTCCATAGCCGGCACCATGTACTTCGTGATCAGCTCCATCGGGTCGCAGCCCTCGTCCAGCGCCTCTTTCGTGATGGAGACGGCGCTCTTCTGGTCGCCGTTGAGCACCGCGTCATAAAGCTTCTGGAGGTCAGCCATCAGAGACTCCCCGCCGCCGTGCCTGTTTCCTGCTTGCTGCCGCTACGGCAGGCGGCTGCGATAAGCGTATCGAAAACTCCAGAATTGGTCAACCGCGGGCTACAAGGCCTCCCGCAGGATGCCGGCGAGTTCTTCTCCGGTGAGCGCCACCGGATTGCCCTTCATGCTGCTGGCCCGCGCGGCCTTCTCGCACAGCGCCGGCAGGTGCTCTTCGGCGATGCCGTAGGCGGACAGGCGGGGAATGCCAAGCTCCTGCCGGATCTCGTCCAGGCGTTGCGCCAGCCGGTCCGCGTCCGCATCTTCTCCGCAGAGGATGCGCGCCGCTTCAGCGTACCGTTCCAGCGCCGGGCTGCCGGGCGCGCGCTCCCTGAGGGCTTTCAGGTTTGCCCGCACGACCGCCGGCAGCAGGGCCGCGCACACGGCTCCGTGAGGAGCGGGGAACGAGCCGCCGATGGGGGCAGCGAAGCCGTGCACGGCGCCGAGACCCGCATTGGCCAGCGCCATGCCGCTCAACAGGCTGGCCAGCGCCATGTCGGTACGCGCGTCGAGATCCTCCCCATGGTGGAAGGCGCGGAGCAGCGAGCGGCCAGCGCGCCGCAGGCCTTCGCGGCAGAACATGTCGGTCATCGGGTTGGCGCGCACGCTGACGAACGGCTCCAGCAGTTGGGCGAGCGCGTCCAGCCCCGTTGCCGCGGTGATGGCGGGCGGCACGCTGAGAGTGAGCTCCGGATCCACCACGGCCAGCCGCGGCAACATCGACGGACTGCGCAGGCTCGCCTTGACGCCATGTCCGGGCGAGTGCAGCACTGCATTGCGAGTGGCTTCGCTGCCCGTGCCCGCAGTGGTAGGCACGGCAATGAAGGGCGCGGGCTCGTGCGGCAGAGGTTGCCCGCCGCCGATGACCTCGAGATAATCCAGCACATCTCCCGGGTTGGCGAGCATCGCAGCCATGGCCTTGCCCGCGTCCAGGGCGCTGCCGCCGCCACAGGCGATGACGAGATCGCATCCCTCGCGCCGCGCTGTTTCCACGCCGGCGCGCACGGTGTCCAGCGTCGGCTCGCCTTCCGTGGGGAATGGCGTGCAGCCGACGCCCGCCTTGTGGAGGTCGGCCACCAGCCGGGCCGCATGGCGCGGGTTGCGTCCAGTGACAAGCAGGGCGCGCTTGCCGAAGCCGCGCGCCGCCGGCGCGATTTCGCGCGCCGCGCCGGCGCCGAACAGGACCCGCCGCGCAGTGGCGAACTCCCACGTCATCGGCTCACCAGCCTTCGTCGCCCGGGAACACGTTGGCGAACTTGACGCTCGAGCGCGGCTGGGCCATCATCGGCGCCACCGTGTCCCGCCACTTCGCGTAATGCGGGGTCTCCTTATGCGCCGCCGCCGCTTCCGGCGAACGGTAGACCTCGGCAAGGATGAATTTCGTCGGGTCGTCCTGCTGCTGGATCACGTCGAAACGTGCCACGCCCGGCTCCTTCAGGCTGGCGGAGGCGTTTTCCACCGTGGCCGCCTTGAAGGCCTCCACCGATTCGGGCTTCACCGATACATGCACGTGGACGATAAGCATCTGCGCACTCCGGCGGGCCGGTTGCCCGCGGCTCTGAACCCCATCATAGAGAAACGCCCGCCCGGCGGCATCCGGAGGAGCCGCGGGCGGAGATGAGCCTCAGGCCGTTGTGATATCGTCAGTTTCGGACTCCAAGGAGCCTGTTCTCATGCTGTTGTTACGCACCGTTCTCCTGCTTGCCGTGCTGGTCCTGGCAGCGCACGCAGCGCCCCCCGAATGGGACAACCCCGCCGTCACGTCCATGGGCGTCGAGCCTCCGCACGCCACCATGATGATCTACCCGGACACGGTGAGCGCCCGGACGTTCGATCCGTCGCGCTCGCCGTGGCGGCTGTCGCTGAACGGAGACTGGAAATTCCGCGGCGTGCTGCGCCCGGCGGACCGTCCGCTGGATTTCCATCGACCCGAATACGACGACTCCGGCTGGCGCACCATGGCCGTGCCCAGCGTCTGGCAGATGCAGGGTTTCGACATTCCCATCTACATGAACTGGATTTATCCGTTCCCGCAGGACCGGAACAAAATGCCCACGCCGCCCTATGATTTCAACCCTGTGGGCAGCTACCGGCGGACATTTGCCGTTCCGGAAACGTGGAAAGGGCGGACGATTTACCTGCATTTTGCGGGCGTCGACTCCTGCTTTTACGTCTGGGTGAACGGCGAATTCGCCGGCTATCACGAAGACAGCCGGACGCCGGCGGAGTTCAACATCACGAAGCTCGTCCGGCCGGGCGTGAACACGTTGGCCGTGCAGGTCTACCGCTTCGGCGACGGCGCCTATCTGGAAGACCAGGACATGTGGCGCATGAGCGGCATTTACCGCGACGTCTTCCTGTGGTCCACGGCGCCGACCCATGTGCGCGATTTCGAAGTGCTGACCGACCTTGACGCCGCTTACCGCGACGCCCGCGTGCGGGTGAAGGCGGAGATTCTTGAGCCGAAGGACTGCACGCTCGACTTCGAGCTGCGCGACGCATCCGGCAGGCTCGCCGGGCGCGCCACCGCGCCCTGCGCTCCGCAGGTGGAGCTTGCCGTGGATGTGCCTTCGGCGCGGCTGTGGAGCGCGGAGATCCCTTACCTGTATGAAGGCATGCTCGTGCTGAAGCGCTCCTCCGGCGCGGTGATTGAGGTCATCCCGCAGCGCGTCGGCATCCGCAAGGTGGAAATCCGCGGCGGAAAGCTCCTCGTGAACGGAAAGGCGGTGATCTTCAAGGGCGTCAACCGCCACGAACACTCCGCCGTCACCGGCAAGGTGATGAGCCGCGAGCTGATGGTCCGCGACATCGAGCTGATGAAGCGGAACAACGTCAACGCGGTGCGCACCTCGCATTACCCCAATGATCCGCTCTGGTACGAGCTTTGCGACATATACGGGCTTTACGTCATTGATGAAGCCAACATCGAGGCGCACCATTACGGCAACGGCCCGAAGGGCAATCTGCTGACCGAGTCGCCGGAATGGTCGAAGGCCTACCTGGAGCGCGTCCAGAGCATGATTGAACGCGACAAGAACCATCCGTCCGTCATCATCTGGTCCATGGGCAATGAGAGCGGCGACGGGCTGAATGCGCGGCTCACCTACGAGTGGGCGAAAAAGCGCGACCCGTCGCGGCCCTGGCATTACGAGGGTTCCAGCGCCAACCGCGGCACGAATTTCGACATCAACTCGTTCATGTATCCGCCTCCGGCGCGGGTGGTGGAGGAGGCGGCGAAACTGCCTGACAAGCCGCTGCTGTTGTGCGAATACGCCCACTCGATGGGCAATTCCACGGGCGGGCTGAAGGAATACTGGGACATTTTCTACTCCGGCACAAACGCCCAGGGCGCTTTCGTGTGGGACTGGGCCGACCAGTCGCTGCGCATTCCCGTGCCCGGCGAGTACCGCAGGAACACCGCCGCCACGCATTTCCTCGCCTACGGCGGCTGGTGGGAGGACAAGAGCCGGGTGCAGAACGACAACAACTTCAACTGCAACGGCCTCGTTTCGGGAGACCGCACGCCACATCCGGGGCTGGCGGCCATCAAGTATGCTTACCGCTACCTTCACGCTTCGCCAATTGACCTCGCTCAGGGGCGGATCCGCGTGAAGAACTGGTTCCAGTTCCTCAACCCGAAGGATTACGCCACGGGCCACTGGAGCGTGCAGGCATCGGGCACGGTCATCGCCTCGGGCACGCTGCCCGCGCTCGACATCGCGCCCGGGGAAGAAAAGGAATTCTCGATCGCCCTGCCGAAGATCACCCCCCAGCCGGGCGTGGAGTACTGGCTGGATCTTAGCTTCCGCCTCAAACAGGCCACGAAGTGGGCTCCGGCAGGGCATGAGATCGCCTGGGAGCAGTTCGCGCTGCCGCTGCGCGCAGAAGCGCCCCGGGCCGGCTTCTCGAACTCACCCAGACTCGATATCGAGGAAAAGGGCGGAATTTACGTTCTTTCCAGCCCCGTGTTCCGCGCCATTTTCGATCCGAAAGCAGGCACCTTCGCGGATTACCGCTACCAGGGTGCGCTGCTGATTGAGCGGGGTCCGCTGCCGGACTTCTGGCGCGCTCCGACGGACAACGACCTGGGAGCATGGAAAGCCCTGCGCGCGCGGATTGCGAGGGATCCGGCGCAGAACTGGTTCCTTTGGCGCGACGCCGCTCCGCGCATGACGATTTTGGACGCCCGGCTCGAACGGATTGACGAGCGCAGCGCGAAGGCATCGGTGCGTGCAGAGCTGTTCGGGATGGGCGGCGCCACCGCCTCCTGGTCGTTCCTCATCTATGGCAGCGGAGACGTCCTCGTCGAAATGTCCTATCAACCCGGCGCGGAGAAGCGCGCCATGATGCCGCGCTTCGGCTCCGAGCTCGTGCTGGCCAGGGGCTTTGAGAACTGGGCCTGGTACGGGCGCGGACCGGCCGAGACGTATGTCGACCGGCAGTTCGAGCGCATCGGCGTCTACCGTAGCACGGTGGATAAAGAGTGGTTCGAGTACTCGCGCCCGCAGGAGAACGGCAACAAGACCGGCGTGCGCTGGACCGCGTGGACCAACGCGCAGGGGGCCGGGCTGCTGGCCGTCGGCGCGCCGGAACTCTCGGTTTCCGCCCGCAAGTTCACCAAGGAAGACATGGAGCGCGCCGCGTACTCGTTCCAGATGCAGCCGCAGGGCCCCATCTACGTGAACCTCGACTGGAAGCAGATGGGCGTCGGCGGCATCGACAGCTGGAGCGAGCATGCGCTGCCGATGCCGCCCTACCGCATTGATTCGTCGCAGCCCATGTCCTTCCGCTACCGCCTGTCGCCGGTGGCAGGCCCCTTCGAAAAAAAGACGAGGGAGGTGTTTTGACGGTGGGACGTCCGACTCGCCGCCAGTGGTTGCAGGCGGCGCTGCCATCGGCAGCGCTGCTTGTCTCATGCAAATCCGTTGACAAAGGAGCTCGAGGATCCGTGACTGTCCAGGAATTCGGAAAACTGCCGAACGGGGAAACCGTCCAGCTTTTCACGCTCAGGAACAAGAACGGCGTTGAGACCGCCATCACCAACTATGGCGGAATCATCGTCACGCTGAAGACCTTTGACGGCAAGGGGCTGTTGGCCGACGTCGCGCTCGGCTTCGAGACGCTGGCCGGATACCTTGGAAAGCATCCCTACTTCGGAGCGATCATCGGCCGCTACGGCAACCGCATTGGCAAGGCGCGGTTCACGATTGATGGCGTGACCTATACGCTGGCGAAAAACGACGGAGAGAATTCGCTGCACGGCGGCAACGAGGGCTTCGACCGGAAGCTTTGGAAAGCGCGCACGGAATCGGGTCCGGATTCCCAGACGCTTGTGCTTTCCTACACGAGCCCGGACGGTGAGGAGGGCTACCCGGGGACGCTGGAAACCGAGGTCCGCTACACGCTGCGCGACGACGATACTTTCCGGATCGATTACCTGGCGAAGACGGACAAGAAGACCGTCGTCAACCTGACAAATCACACATATTTCAATCTGGCGGGGCAGGGAAATGGGGACATTCTCAACCATGAAATCCAGATCAACGCCAGCCGTTTCACGCCCGTCGACGAAGGGCTGATTCCGACAGGCGAGCTGCGTCCGGTCGATGGCACGCCGTTCGATTTCCGCAAGCCGGTACGGATCGGCGCGCGGATCGACGCCGATGACGAACAGATCCGGCGCGGCCGCGGATACGACCACAACTTCGTGCTCGACCGGGAGGGCGAAGGACTCAGCTTTGCCGCGCGGGTCACCGAGCCTTCCACCGGGCGGGTTCTGGAGGTCTGGACCACCGAGCCAGGGATGCAGTTTTACACGGGCAACTTCCTGGACGGCACGATCACCGGCAAAGCGGGGAAAGTCTATCCCCGGCGTTCCGGCTTTTGCCTGGAAACGCAGCACTTCCCGGACTCGCCCAACCAGCCGTCCTTCCCGTCGACGCTGCTGGAGCCGGGAAAGGAGTACCGTTCGACGACATTGTGGAAGTTCCTGACGGCGCAACCGCGGAAATAGTTCAGCGCAGCGACCGCTCCAGCTCCTGCGCCAGCAGGGCGGCGCGGCGGCCGAGTTCGGCTGCTGCGGCCAGATCGCGCGGCCGGATCCGCTCGGCCTGCTCGAGGAACGTGCGGATCCGGTTGGCCAGATCGCTCTGTTCGCGGCTGAGGCGGCGGCGGCGGGCGGCGTCCAGAACGCGCCTCGCTCCTGCCGCATCCGCTTCCAGTTGCCGCGCATACTGGGCCGCGACGTCTCCGGGAAGCACCTCGCCAAGGCGCGGCTGCGGCGCGGCAGGAGCAGGCTCGGCCGGCTGAGGGGCGGGCGCGGCCTCTTCCGGCTTCGGCTGCGCGGGGCGCGGTGCGGCGCGGCGCGTCCTCGCCGGCTTGGGCGGGGGCGGTAGTTTCTCCGTCACCGGCGGCACTGGCGGTTTGGGGAGCTCCGTCGGCGGCTGAGGCTGTTCCAATGGCGCCGGCTCCTCCATCGGCACCGGAGCGGGCGTGATCGGCGGCGGCGGCTCGAAGGCCGGCGGCGGGGGCGGAGGCGGAGCGGCGGGCGTCCGCTTCCGGCAGGCAGGCGCGAACAGCAACAGCGCGCACAGCGCCACGGAAAGGGCGAAGCGCTGCATCATGAGGCGGCCTCCGCTTCCAGCGGCAGCCGGATCCGCACGGCCGCGCCGCCGCCGGGCGCATCTCCAATTTCAATGGATCCGTTGTGCAGTTGAACCGCCCGGTACGTCATCGCCAGACCGATTCCCGTGCCGTTTTTCTTCGTCGTGAAATACAAATTGAAAACTTTTTCCCGGAATTCTGCTGGAATTCCCGGCCCTGTATCAGCAATTTCCAGCTCGGCGTGCCCGTCCGGCCTCCGCAGCCGCACCGACAGGCGTCCGCCCGCAGGCATGGCTTCGAGCCCGTTGCGGAGCACGTTCAGCAGGGCCTGTTTCAGCAGCCCGGCATCGCCGCGGATCCGCGCCGGCTCGTCCAGTCCTTCCGTTTCCAGCGCGACGCCCTGCCGCTCCGCCTCGGGGCCAAGCAGCGCGGTCAGTTCCCCCGCGAGGCGCGCCAGGTCCAGCTCCTCCGTCTGAAGCTCCACCGGGCGGGTAAAGTCCAGGAAAGTGCGTACCACGCGGTCCAGCCGCACGATTTCCTGCGAGATGACATCGATCTCCTGCTGCGCTTCTGGCAGCTCGGGCAGCACGCGCGAACGCAGCAGTTCCAGGCGCAGCGCGATCGAGTTGAGCGGGTTCTTGATCTCATGAGCCACGCCCCCGGTGAGGCGGCTGATGGCGGCCAGCCGGGAGCTCAGGTTGAGCTGGCTCTCCACCATCCGCCGTCCTTCGGCATCGCGCAGCCGCAACAGAAACGCTCCCTGCGGAAGAAAGTCGAGGCTCGCCAGGAGCCTGCCCGCGCGGACCTCCTTCACCGGCGTGCGCGAAGCCAGCGCGTGGGCCAGCACGGCGCCCAGCGGCGTGTCCTGCGGGAACAGGATATCAGCCCGCATGCCGGTGACTTTCTGGCGCGACACGTGGAGGAGCCGTTCCGCGGCTTCGCTGCAAACGACCAGGCGCCCGTCCGCGCCGAACAGAAGAATGGATTCCTCCAGACCCTCGATCATCCGCTCGACGCTGCCGCGGAGCTGCTCGGCTCCTTCCTGCGCACCGCGGAACTGCTCGCCCAGCAGGCGGAGCTTCTCCTGCACGGCAGCGATTTCGCGCGCCGAGGGCACCGTCTCCGGCAGCGCGGTCTCGCCGCTGCGGATGCGGTCGATGGTCTGGCTGATGCCCTTCAGCGGCATCAGCGCCGCCTGCGCCGTCAGCCAGGCCATGGCCACCGACAGCAGCAGCAGCGGCAGCGACGCAAGCGCCGAACGCCGCAGCTCGGGCACGATGGCGTCGCGGAGCAACACGGACGAGACAAGCACCTGGATGGCGAAGACCACCTCGCGCCGGCTGTTTTCCGGAAGCTCGACGCCCAGCTCGACGCGGTCTTCGTAGTCGATCTGCCCTCCGAGCACCGCCTGGAACTTCTCCAGCGGGCCGAGTTCCAGCAGCTTCCGCAGCGGCAGCCTCGGCTGCATCCATTGGCCGCGGCGCGCCGGGTTCGAGCTGGCCAGAATGCGGCCCCGCCCGTCGGCCACGGAGATCTCGACGAGCGCCCGCGTCTGGGCGAGCGTCGACGCGAGCAGCTCCGGCAGCTCGGCGTCCTCCTCGATGGCGCGCTGCCACTGGCCGATCCGCTCATCCAGAGGAGCGATCTGCCCGGCCACGGTGCTGGCCCGCTCGGCGCGGTCCAGCACGTAGCGCTTCACGAACTGCCCGGTCATCCGTGCGCGGTCATTGGTGTGCTCGAGCGAGACCGAGATCAGCGTGTGCAGCTCGACCACGATCAGCGTCAGCGCGACCGCTGCCACCAGCCCGGTGGTCGTCAGCATCACCCGCGCGCGCAGCGACACGGCTTACTCTCCTGCCTGCGCCGAGCCATACTCGCGCAGCTTGTTGAACAGCGTCTTCTGGCTGATGCCCAGGATGGCCGCGGCGCGCGTCCGGTTGTTGTTTGTGTATCGCAGCGTGGCTTCGATGAGCGCGCGCTCCGCCTCGTCGACCGTAGTGCCTATGGGAAGGCGGATTTCATGGGCCGCAGCCGCCTGCGCCGCGCCGGGCTGCGGCGCGGGCGCGGCCATGGGAGCAAAGTGCTGCGGCCCCAGCGGCCCTGCACCGGCCAGAATCACGGCGCGCTCCAGCGCATTCCGCAACTGCCGCACGTTCCCCGGCCAGCTCTGCTGCCGCAGCCAATCAAGCGCTTCCGGCGCGACTCCCGTCACCTGGCATTGATGGCGCTGGTTCAGTTCGCGGATCATCGCCTCGCACAGCAGCGGCAGGTCGTCGAGCCGCTCGCGGAGCGGCGGCATGCGGATCTCGAAAACATGAAGCCGGAAGTAGAGGTCTTCGCGGAAGCGCCCCGCGCGGACCTCTTCATCCAGCCGGCGGTTGCTCGCCGCCACGACGCGGACGTCCACTTCGATCTCCCTGGCTCCGCCCAGGCGCCGCACGCGGCGCTCCTCGAGCACGCGCAACAGCTTGGCCTGCGTGGCCAGGGGCATCTCGCCGATCTCGTCCAGCAGCAGCGTGCCGCCATGCGCCAGCTCGAAGCAGCCGCGCCGCCGCTCCAGCGCGCCGGTGAAGGCTCCTTTCTCGTGGCCGAACAGCTCGCTTTCGATCAGCGTCTCTGGCATCGCCGCGCAGTTGATGGCGACAAACGGCCCGTCGCGCCGCGGGCTGAGCTGATGCAGCGCACGGGCGGCCAGCTCCTTGCCGGTGCCGCTCTCGCCGGTGATCAGCACCGTGGCGGACGTGGGCGCCACCTGGCGGATCAGCGAGAAGATTTCGCGCATCGGCGCCGAGCCGCCCACCAGCTCCCCCAGCAGGCCCTGCGAGCTGAGCTGGCGCTCCAGCCGCTCGCTGTACTCGGCCAGCTTTCTCTGCGCCACCGCGCGCTCCAGCAGCAGCCGGAGCGCGCCCGTCTGGAGCGGCTTCTCGAGGAACCAGAACGCGCCCAGATCGTGCACCATCCGGATGGCCGTTTCGATGTTGCCGAAGGCCGTCAGCACGATCGCCGGCGGCGCGCCGCCCTGCTCCTTCAGCCGCCGCAGCAGCTCTGCCCCATCCATTCCGGGCATCATGAGATCGGTGATGATCGCCGCCGCGTCGAACTCGCGGAGCTTTTCGAGCGCTTCGGTTCCATCCGCCGCCGTCGCCGCGCGATAGCCCCATGCCTCCAGCATGGCGGCCAGAGCCGTGCGCTGGTTCAGCTCGTCATCGACGACAAGCACTCCGGGACGGTTCGCCTCAGCCATGCGTTTCCTCTCAGACTATAACGGTTCCTGGCACGCTACGATGGGCGTTGAAGCACTCCCGATCCATGCAACGGCCTACGCCCTCCGGATCCGCCCGTGCTTTTTCGCGCCGCGAGCTGCTCGCTCTGGCGGGCCTCGCGCCGGCGCGGATCCCCGCGGCTGCTGTGTGTGCAGCCGCCGCGCGAGTCCAGAGGATCCGGCTGGCCTCGCCCACGCCATGGCGCGATCTGGCGCGCGTCTGCCAGGAACGCGGGCTTGGCCATCCCACGCGCGTGTTTGCCCGTCCCGATCCGGCATGGTGGCCTCACCCGGAGCTGCTGCCAGAGCGCTGGCAGGCGTGGATCGAGTTTCCTGGAGGCGACGCCCTTGTGGCGGAATGCATGCCGGAGGCGGCATTGGAGCCGGAGAAACCGGAGCAGCTCTCCGCGGTCACGCGCGGCGTTTCCTCGGCCCTGCGCCCGGATCCAGGCTGCCCGTCCTGAGGCAGGCGTGCCTTTTCTCGGGCATCCCGTTGCGTGCCGCCCGAGGGGGCAAGCCAACGTCGCGCACCGCGCCCCGTCCTGAAGTGGCCTTGTTCTGAACACATCCGGCCATCGCGCCTTCCAGCAGGCAAGTGCGCCTACTCTGGCATGCCGCGTGCCTCTCTGATGGCGGAACGCCGCAGGCGGTGCTTCGCGCGGACCGTTGGACAAGGCCAGCCGCCGGGTCAAGGTCTGGGTTGACGCAGGGATCCGGCGGCTGGCCGCGCGGTGCGCGAAGCAGGCTCCCGTGCTCTCCTGCTCCTGGCGCAACCCTGCGGCGTTCCCGCCGGTGCGGCGCCTCGCCGCCCGGAAGAAAGAGCCGTGGAAGGAGAACTGCCATGTTCGACCTCATGATTCAGCGGGACCGGGAGGACCAGAGGGAGCGGATGGCCCGCTTCTTGCGCGCGGTCGCTGTCCTCGCCTCCACCATCACGCTGTTTGGCGTTCTGATCCTTGCCATGATGCTGGGCGAGTGAGAACGCAAGGGGCGCGGTAGGCCATGAATCTGAAGCTGCTGGACCAGCACCTTCGCGCGCTGGCGTCGGCGCCGCCCGCGCCGGCTCCGGTGCTGAGCTGCTACGTGAACCGCGAGAGCCCGGGCTGGCGCGGGCGCTTCGATGCGCAGGCGTCGGCGCTGCGCGCGCTCTTTCCGGAGGGCGAGAGCCGGCGGTGGTTTGAGGAAGCGCTGCTCCGGGTGAAGAGCCATCTCCGGCTGCCTGCGCCCGTTGGCTCGCGCGGCGCGGCTGTGTTCGCCCGCGGAGGCGGCTCGCCTTTCTTCTTGCCTTTGGACTTCCGTCTCCCGTTGCCAGACCTGCTCGCCGCGGGCCCGCTGCCTCGCCTCTTTCCGCTGGTAGCGCTGCGCGACAACTTCCACCGTTTCGCCGTGCTCCACTTGACCGGGGATGCCATCCGGATCCTCGGGGTCGAAGTCGGTGCTGTCACCCGGCAGATCTGCGACCGCCGGATCGACCCGCGCCGTTTCCTGCGCCGGGGCAGCGCCGAGCAGCGCGCGCAGCGCCGCCGCCTGATCAGGGAAGGAATCCTGCTGCTCGAGGAGTTCCTGCGCCGCGGCGGCTACCGTCACCTGATCCTCGCCGGCTCCGGCGAAGAGTTTGCGCTGCTCCGCCAGGCTCTGCCGCGGCGGCTGGCTTCGCGCGTTCTGGACACGATCCCCGTGATTGACAGCGATGCCCTGATGGATGTGGTCCAGGCCGCCGCCCTCAGTTTCACTGACCGCGAGGAGGAAGAATCCGCCGCGCTGGTCGGCCTGCTCTGCGAGGAGCTCGAAGAAGGTGGGCGTGCCGTGGCTGGAATGCAGGCGGCGCTCGAGGCGGTGGAGAGCGGAGCCGCCGAAACAGTGCTGTTGGATGCGCGTTTCGTCCCGCAGCCCGTGCGGAGCTGCCTGCGCTGCGGGCGCACATCGCCAGACAGCGCCGGGCCGTATCTGTGCCCGCACTGTGGCGAGGCGCCCTGCCTGCCCGCTGACGGCCGCGATGCGCTTGTCCGGGCCGCGGTGGCCGCAGGCGTCCCTGTGGAAGTGGTGGATCACAGCGATGCGCTCCTGCGCCTGGGCGGCGCCGCCTGCCTGCTGCGGCCCGGACGGTACTGCCGCCATCCGGCCGCCTGAACGGATTCCGTGCAGGGAGCCGAACGCCGTCAGCCGATGTCGTCCGGCTCGTAGGGGCGGTAGCCGTGCGCGCGCATGAGTTCACGGGCGCGGGCGTCCGCGGCGGAAGTGACGTAAAAGAAGGCTCCATGCAGCGCCCGGCGGAAAAGGAAGCCGCCCATGTAGAGGTCGGCTTCCACCAGGTAATCGATGCCGGCCTGCGTCAGCAGCTCCTCCACGGCCTTCGCCTCGCGCAGGCGTTTGGCGATGTAGAGCAGAATCAGCTCCTGCCCTTCGAAGAACGATTCGTCCTGGCGCATGCAGCCTGATTTCAGGCTAACCCAGCGGCGCCGCAGCCGCGCCCGGCCTACTTGAACACGATGGTCGACTCGGCCCGAAAGCGGCGGTAATTGCGGAAGACGATCTCGTTCTTCGAGCAGTTCACCGTGCCGCGCTCGCAGCCGCGCGTTTCGGCGCGCGCCGGCATCAGCAGGCTCGCCCCGCCGATGTTGACTGGCGCGAATTCCACCGTGCATTCCGCCTTGTCCTGCGGGAACGAGACAGGGAGGGACACGGCGCGCTGCTCGATGCGCAGCACGCGGCCCGTCTGCTCATCAATCCAGAGGCGGCCTTTCTGCGCCGGCTTCAGGCGCTCGCCCGAAGGCGCCACCAGGGTCCAGTGCGAATCCTCCGGGCGGATGGAGAACTCGAACAGCACCGCAGGCCGGCCGCTCACCGTCTCCCTGCCCAGCCGCACAAACGCGGCGCGCGTGGCCGGGCTGAGGATGTCGGCCGCCGTCGTCAGAAACTCGCCGGTGGACCACGCGCCGGTCGTCTCCGGGCCGCCCGGGAGAGGCTTTCCGTTCAGGCGCACGTTCCGGTATTCCTCTTTGCCGCCCACCCAGGCCAGCTCGGCCTCGATCCGGTCCACCAGATTCCAGGACGCTTCGTTGTTGAAGCTGGCGTAGCGCGTGGTCACCTGGTCGACCAGGAAGTCCGGCATGGCCGCCTCCATCTCCGCAAGAGCGGCACGGGCGCGCACGATCTCCGGATCTGCTTCCGGCTCCCCGGCGGCGGGGGCGGAGGCCGGCGGAGCCGGCTTCGGAGCCGGCGAAGCAGGCGGTGAGGCGGCCGGAGAAGGCTCCGGCGACGCTGATTCCAATGGGCGCGCGGCAGCTTCGCGTTCGGCAGGTGTGCCTTCGCGAAGGAACACCACCACGCGGGCGGTTTCCGGATCCTCGGCGTCGCACTGGACTTCAAGCTGATCGCCCGGCTTGAGCAGCGAGTCTCGCATCGGCTCGCCCTTCCTGTTCCGGAACTGCGTGCGCGCCAGCAGACGGAAGCGGACCGTCCCCTGATCGTGCGTGTCGAGGATCAGCTCCTTCTCGGCCAACCGGCGCAGCATCCCCTCGAACTTCTCCATCTCGCCCCTCTTCGCCTCTTCCTTCGGCTTGCGTTTGGGCCAGGGGATGCGTGGAGCGGGGATGCCGCCGGGAAGCCGGCCGCCTGGATACGGGTAGGTCTCGGGCGGGTACTGGCCGGGCGGATACTGTCCTGGAGGATACTGCCCCGGCGGATACTGGCCGGGCGGATATTGCCCCGGTGGGTATTGACCCCGTGGGTACTGGCCCGGCGGGTATTGGGCGCTGGACGGCAGCGATGCGAACAACACCGCCACGCACAGGGGGATTGCCGCCCGCAACGCTGCTGATCCGCAGCTCTTCATGTATGCCTTGATGATAGGCCCGGCGCGGGGTGCGGTCAACCGGATGGCTGGTAGTCTGGGCTGCATGGATGTCGAATGGGTGCGCGCCATCTGCCTCGCGCTGCCCGGAGCGGCGGAAGAGATCCTCTGGGAGAGCGAGCTCGTGTTCAAGGTGGGCGGCAAAATGTTCTGCGTCGTTTCGCTGGAGCCGGGGAGCACTTGGCTCTCCTTCAAGGCGGACGAGGAGTCTTTCGCCGAGCTTCTCGAACGCCCGGGCATTGTTCCGGCACCCTATCTGGCGCGGGCGAAATGGGTGGCGCTGGAGACGGAGGACGCTCTGCCGCCCGGGGAGCTGAAAGAGCGGCTGGAGCGCTCCTGGAGGCTCGTGGTCGATAGGCTGCCAAAGAAAGCGCGGGAACGGATCATGGACTCGCGGCGGCCCGCTCCGCCTGCCAGAGGCTGATCTCGGCCAGAATGGCTGCCTCGACCATGGCCCACACCGCCGGGTCGTTGTCCATTTTCCAGTGCGAGAGGCCAATGCGCCGCGCGATCCAGGGATAGTCGCTCATTTCTACCTGCCGGAACAGGTAGGTGAAAGGGATGTTGCCGAGCACCGTGGTGCGCGACGGGTCGGCCGCGCGGATGGCAGGCTCGCCGCGGATGGGCCCGGGATCACGCTGGTAAAGGTTCAGCGCGCGCGCCACGTTGGCCGGGATCACGTGATCCCGCCTGCCCACGCTGTCAACCTGCACCGTGAGGCGGACCGGAATGCGCTGCCTGCCGAGGTCGCGGGCGAGATACACGGCCGCAGCGCCGCCAAAGCTCTGCCCGTACAGGACCAGCGCGACAGATCCGGCTTCGCCGGCGCTGATGCGGCCGTCGCGGTCGGCATCGAGGCTTTCGAGGACGATGCGCCGCACCAGACTGCGGTCGTGGTTGCTGGCAGTCTCCACGTACAGCCCGCGTACGTTCATCTCGCGCAGGCGCAGCGCCAGCCGGCGGACGCCGCGGCGTTCGTCGTCCCAGCGCTCCCAGCCGCCGAGGAAGCCCACCACCAGCATGGATCCGCGCGGCAGGGGAACGGGCGCAGTCCAGTCGGCGCGCTGGAAGCGCCCGTGCGGCGCGGCGGCCGCCGCCGCGCCGCCCAGCAGAAGCACGAGCATCCTGGACAGGCTCATTTCCTCCTGAGCTTCTTCAGCGGGTCGGCGGGCTCGTAGCCAAGCCCGGCAGAGAGCAGTTCCACAAGCGTCGACAGGATTTTGACGCGCGCATGGTACTTGTCATTGCCCTCGACGAGATGCCATGGTGCGGTGGCGGTGCTCGTCTTCAGCAGCATGTCCTCCACCGCCTGCTCGTAGGCCGGCCACTTGGCGCGGTTCCGCCAGTCCTCGGTGGTGAGCTTCCATGCCTTGTAGCCGGTTTTCTGCCGCTCGCGGAAGCGGCGGAGCTGCTCGTCGCGCGAAATATGGATCCAGAATTTAGCCAGAATGGCGCCAAAATCCTTCAATTGCCTTTCGAAGGAATTGATCTCTTTATAGGCCCTGCGCCAGGCGTCTTCCGTGCAGAAGCCTTCCACCCGCTCGACCAGCACCCGGCCGTACCAGGAACGGTCGAAGATGGCAATCTGGCCCCGGGGAGGCAGCCGCCGCCAGAACCGGTAGAGGTAGTGCCGGGTCTTGTCCTCGCCTTCGGGCGCGCTGATCGGATAGACGGCGTAGCCGCGGGGATCGAGCTTCTCGGTGAGGCGGCGGATGGCGCCGCCCTTGCCTGCGGCGTCCCAGCCCTCGAAGACGACGATGACGGGGCGCTTCTGCCGGTACACCTGCCAGCCGAGCTCGCGGAGCTGGATCTGGCGGCGGGCAAGCTGCACCATGTACTCCTCGCGGGGCAGCGCAAGCGTGAGGTCCAGCGATTCCAGCATCAGGCGCCTCCATTGTCTTCGCCGCTGATGCGCGCGGCCACGCGCCGCAGCTCGGCGTCGCGCGCGTTGGGGGGAGCCACCGGCGGGGCGGCAGGCCCGAGCGCCCGCTCGAGCGCGTCGATGATCGTCCGGAACACCTTGCGCCGCGCCCAGCGCCGGCAGGTGGCCTCAACGATGGTCCACGGCGCGTACTCGCTCTCGGTGCGCTCGAACATCTCCTCGGCGGCCTGGGTGTATTCGTCGTACTTTTCGTGGCGTTTCCAGTCTTCCTTTGTGATCCTCCAGCTTTCCAGCGGGTCTTTTTCGATTTTTTCGAAGCGCTTTTTCTGCTCCTTTTTGCTGATATGAAACCAGAACTTGAGGATGACGGCCCCATCGTCGGCCAGCATGCGCTCGAATTCCGCGATGTCCTGGTAGGCCTTGCGCCATTCCTTCTTCGGCACGAGCCTCTCGACGCGGTCGTCAAGCACCCGGCGGTACCAGGAATGGTCGAAGATTGCCATCTCGCCGCGGTTGGGGACCTTCAGCCAGAAGCGCCAGAGCCAGGGGTATTCCTGCTCAAAGGTCCGCGGCGGCGTGATCGCATACAGCTTGAAGCCCCGCGCGTCCAGCCTTGCCGTCAGGGTGGAGATCGCCCCTCCCTTGCCGGCGGCTTCCCAACCTTCGAAGACAATCACCGAGGGGATGCCGTGGTCCCAGCAGGCCTTCTCCAGATCGAAGAGGCGGCGTTGCAGCGCCGGCAGCTCGCGCTGCCAGGCCTGGCGGCCCAGGCTCAGGTTCAGGTTGACGTTCTCGAGCATTTCGTCTGAAGCAGATAGGCCTGCGCATCCAGCGGCCTCTCGTCCGCCTTGCGCGGCACGCGTTCGTAGCTGCCGTCCTTCTTCATGCGGCGCGCCTTGACGTTGTCCTTGAGATAGATGGCCAGCACCCGGTCGCGCAGATGGCGGATCAGAGCAGGTTTCTCCACCGGGAACAGCGTCTCCACGCGCCGGTTCAGGTTGCGCGGCATCAGGTCGGCCGAGCCCAGCAGGATCTCCTCGTGGCCGTTGTTGCGGAACCAGTAGATCCGGCTGTGCTCAAGGAAGCGGCCGACGATGCTGATGACGCGGATGTTGTCGCTGATGCCCGCAATGCCGGGCCGCAGGCAGCAGATGCCGCGGCACAGCAGGTCCACTTTGACGCCCGCCATCGAAGCCTCGTACAGCAGCCGGATGATGCGCGGGTCCACCAGCGCGTTCATCTTGAAGATCACATGGGCCGGCTTGCCGGAGCGGGCAATGGCGATTTCGCGCCGGATCAGCGCCTCGAACTTCTCCCGCATGTTCACCGGTGCCACCAGCAGCTTGCCGTAGTCGTTGCGGGCCGAGTACCCGGTGAGATAGTTGAAGAGATCCGTGCAGGCGGCGCCGATCTCTTCATCGCAGGTGAACAGGCCGATGTCGGTGTAAAGCTGCGCGGTGACAGCGTTATAGTTGCCAGTCGAAAGGTGCACGTAGCGGCGGATCTTCTGCCCCTCCCGCCGCACCACCATCGCCACCTTGCAGTGCACCTTTACGCCCACCAGCCCGTAGACGACATGCACGCCCTCCCGTTCCAGCGCGCGCGCCCACTCGATGTTGGACTCCTCGTCGAAGCGCGCTTTCAGCTCCACCAGCGCCGCCACCTGCTTGCCGCGGGCGTTCGCCTCCAGCAGCGCTTCGACCACCGGCGCGTTGGGCCCCACGCGGTACAACGTCATCTTGATGGCGAGCACATTCGGATCCCGCGCGGCAGCGCGCAGGAAATCGATGACCGGCTGGAAGCTGTCGAACGGGTGGTGCAGCAGAATGTCGCCGCGGCGGATGGCGGCGAAGATGTCCTCTTCCTCGGAAAGGCCCTGTAGGGGCGCGGGCGTGAACGGGGCGTCCTTCAGGTCGGGCCGGTCCAGCGACGCGATATGCTTCAGCCGCACCAGCGCCAGCGGCCCCTCCACGCGGTACACCGCATCGTCGCCGATTTCGAGGTTCGTTTTGAGAATTTCCAGGATCGAGTCCGGCATCTTTTTCGGCACTTTCAGCCGCACCACTGCGCCGAAGCGGCGCTGCCGGACGCTTTCAGCCACGCTTTCCAGAAGGTCTTCGGCTTCCAGCTCCTGAATGGCGATGTCGGCGTCGCGCGTGACGTGGAACGGGTGCGCTTCGATGATCTCCATTCCCGGAAACAGCGCCTGGAGGTTGGCCTGGATCACCTGCTCCACCCAGACGAAGGTCAGCGGACGCCCGCTGCGGCGCGAAGGCGGCTTGTGCAGCGGGATGATCTGCGGAATCGTGTCAGGCACCTTGATGCGCGCGAAGCGCTCCTCGCCGTTCGGGTGGCGCACCAGTACGGCCAGGTTGAGGCTGAGATTCGAGATGTGCGGGAACGGCCGTCCCGGATCGAACGCCAGCGGGGTGAGCACCGGATAGATGACGTCCTCGAAGAACCGTGTCGCCGTTTCCTTCTGCGCGTCGGAAAGCTCCTCCCAGTCGAGCATCAGAATGCCGTGCTTCTTCAGCTCTGCAAACAGCTCCTTGCGGCACTTGTGCGCTTCCGCGAACAGCTTCTCGTAAACCTCGCGGATCGCCTCGAGCTGTTCGGCGGGCGTCATGGCATCCGGCCCGGTCTCCACCGCGCCAGACTCAAGCTGGCTGTACAGCCCGGCCACGCGCACCATGAAAAACTCATCGAGGTTGGAGCCAAGAATCGAAAGAAACTTCACGCGTTCGAGCAGCGGATTGGAGGGATCCTGCGCCTCCTCGAGCACGCGGCGCTGGAACTCGAGCAGGCTGAGCTCGCGGTTGACGTAAAGAGAGGGATCGTTCAGGTTCGGCCCTGCGGGTGGCTTCTCTTTCGCGTTCTTCCCGCCATGCTTCGCCTTTCCGGACGCCATAGAGCTTCCTCTTAATGTAGCCGAGCGGCGGCGGAGGCGCAGCGGGACAGGGTAGGATCGACTCGTGAACAGGATCCCGGACCAGGCTCCCCGAGAGCTGACCGTGAAGGCCGTCGGGCTCGGCCTGTTTCTTGCTTTCGTCTTCGGCGCGGCCAATGCCTATCTCGGCATGAAGGCGGGCCAGACGGTGGCGGCGACGATTCCCGCGGCGGTGATCGCCATGGCGCTGGCGCGGCTGCCGCAATGGCGTGGCGGCGTGCTGGAGCAGAACATCGCCCGCACGGCTGCCAGCGTAGGCGAAGCCCTCGTCGCCGGGGCCATCTTCACGCTGCCGGCGTTCCTGATGGTGGAGATGGACGGGCGGCGGCTCTGGCAGGACCTGCGCTCGCATTACTGGGAAGGCTCCTTCATTCTTCTGGCTGGCGGTCTGGCCGGGATCCTCTTCATCGTGCTGCTCAGGCGGGCGCTGTGCGTCGATGCCGGCCTGCCGTGGCCGGAAAGCGTGGCGAGCTACGAGATCGTCCGCGCCGGGCAGGAGTCCGGCGAAGCGCCTCGGCTTGTTTTCGGCGGAATGGGGCTGGGAGCACTGATCCAGTTGCTCAAGAGCGAAAAAGGGCTGCCTGTTTTCCGGGAATTTGCCGAAGGATTTCTCCCCTTTCCAGCGAGTCTCGTCCGCCACTTTGACTTCTCGAAGGCTCCGCTCGGCGAGGTGGCGCACCGGGGCGGAGTCGCGTGGTCGACGCCGGCGCTGTCTCCGGCCCTGCTGGGCATCGGCTACATCATCGGGCCGAAGTATGCCTCCATCAATGCCAGCGGCGGCATCCTGGCCTGGTGGGTGCTCATCCCGCTGCTGCTGTTTTTCGATCCGGACTTCGCCGCCCGCGCGGGCGCGCGCGATCCCTCGGTGGCCGCGTATACGATCTGGATGAACATCGTGCGCCCGGTGGCGGTCGGCATGATGCTGGCAGGTGCGGCCAGCACGATGTGGTCGATGCGGCGGTCGCTGGCGCAGTCGCTGGCCGGGGCCTGGCGCGCCCGGCGCGGGGCGGTTCATATGGCAGAACGAACCGAACGCGACCTGCCGCCGGCGCTGGTGCTGGCGGGCATCGCCGTGCTGGCCCTGCCGGTGGCAGCCATCTACCACAACTTCACCGGCTCCTGGACGGCTGCGGCGGCGGCCACGGCGCTGATGGGCGCGGCCGGCTTCCTGCTTTCGGCGGCCGGCGGCTATCTGGTGGGGCTCGTAGGGAGTTCGAACCAGCCGCTCAGCGGCCTGACGCTTTCGGCGCTGATTCTGGCGGCGCTGCTGATGACGGCGATCGGCGTGCGCGGCGCCGCCGGAGCCGCCGCCGTGCTCGGCGTGGCGGCGGTGGTGGCCGTGGCCGTTTCGGTGGCTGGCTCGATGATCCAGGACCTGAAGGCGGGGCATCTTCTGGGTGGCACGCCGTGGAAGATGCAGGTGGTGGAGATGCTCGCCGTGGTGCTGCTGGCGATGTTCCTGCTGGCGCCGGTGATCGTCCTGCACGAGGCCAACCTGTCGACGGGCGGCATTGGCGGCCGCGCGCTGCCGGCGCCTCAGGCGGGCCTGATGGCGCAGCTCGCCAAAGGCATCGTCGGCGGCGGCATGGCGTGGGGGCTGCTCGGCATCGGCCTGGCCTTTGGCCTGGCGCTGATCCTGTGCGGCGCGCGGTCCGTGATGCTGGTAGCCGTCGGCATGTACCTCCCTTTTGAAACAAGTTCCGCCATTCTTGTTGGCGGCTTCATCCGCTGGCTGGCGGACCGGCTGCTGGCGCGGCAGCCCGAACAGCGCCGGCAGCGCGCGGAAGAGGCCGGAACGCTGCTGGCCAGCGGGCTCATCGCCGGCGAGGCGGTCACCGGCATTCTGCTTGCCGCGCTTTTCCTTGCAGGCGCGCCTTCGCTGGTGCAGGCCGTGGCCGGCGCGGAGGCTTTCTCCTGGTATCCGCGCTGGGGAGGATGGCTCGCCTGGCTGGGCTTTGCCGTGCTGGGCGGGGCGCTCGTCTGGATTCCGCTGCGCAGGGCGCGTCAGTAAGGCTTCGCCCCGGCTGGCGCGGGCTTCAGGCGCAGGTCGTGGAAATCGAAGCTGAAGTCCGTGAGCGGCGAGAGGGCGCTCATCCGCACTTCCTCCACGCTGCCGTCCGGCTTCAGCGCGAAGGTCACCCACGCGTCCGCCAGCAGCCAGCGGCGGTCCCACCGGGCGATGAACGTATCGTAGTGGAAATGTTCCAGCGTGCCTTCCAGCCACGGCGTGTGGGAAAAGAGGATGCGCAGCCGCCCGCCCTGCTCCTCGATGATCACATCGCCATACCAGGCGTCGCGGTAGCGGCCCGCGTACGACCTGAGAGGCAGCGAAGCGCGGGAGGCCGGATTCCGCTTCGCCAGTGCGGAGGAGACCTTCTCCGCCGCTTCCTTCTCCCGCTTCTTCTGGCTCTCGTTGAGCACGGCCACCCAGTCCACCGGAGCCGCGTTCATCCAGTGGTCGAGCACCGTGTAGACGATGGCGTTCAACGCGGCGCCCGACTCCTGGTTGGTGAGCACGACGACGCCGAGATTCAACACGGGAACCAGCACGGTGCGCGTCACCATGCCGGCCAGCCCGCCGCTGTGATGCACGATGCGCTGGCCGCGGTAATCGCTGACGTTCCAGCCCAGCGCGTAGGCAGACCACTGCGGCGACACCTGCGCCAGCTCGCCTTCTCCGGGGCGCGCCGGAATCAGCGTCACCGGTGTCCACATTTCGCGGTGGCGCGCCTCGCTGAAGATCCTCCGGCCGCCCCACGCTCCGCGGTTGAGCTGCATCCGCACCCAGCGGCTCAGGTCTTCCAGGTTCGAATTGATTCCCGCCGCCGCGCCCCAGTTGTCGCTGTCGGCCAGCGGCAGCGGCACCAGCTTTCCGTCGGCCCGGGCATGCGGAAACGCCACTTCGGCCTGCTCGCCGTGGGCGCGGATGCTCGTGTTGGTCGCCCGCATTCCCAGCGGATCGAGGATGCGCGTGCGCACAAAGTCGTCCCAGCTCATGCCGGAAACGCGCGCGATCAGCTCGCCCGCCACGATGTAGAGGACGTTGTCGTAGTCGTAGCGCTCGCGGAAGCTGTGCGCCAGCGGGACAAATCGCAGGCGGCGCAGGATTTCCGCCCGGCTGAGGTCGGAAGGCGGGAAGTACATCAGGTCGCCCGCTCCAAGGCCGAGCCCGCTGCGGTGCGTGAACAGGTCGCGCACGCGCATCTCGCGCGTCACATAGGGATCTGACATCTGGAATTCGGGCAGGTGGTCGATCACGCGGTCGTCCCACTTCACTATCCCCTCGTCGACCAGAATGGCCATTGCCGCCGCGGTGAACGCCTTTGTATTGGAAGCGATGCCGAACAGCGTGCGGGGCGTGACGGGCGCGGGCTCGCCCAGCCTGCGGACGCCGTAGCCCTTCGCGGTGACGATCTCGCCGTCCTTGACCACCAGCACCGCTGCGCCGGGCACCTCGAACGTGCGCAGGGCGCGCTCGACGGTCTCATCCAGCGCGGGCTGGGCGCGGACGAGCAGCGGAAAGCACAGTGCGAAAAGCAGACGCCGTGTGCAGCACATACTTCAAATCCTAACGGAGCGCTGCAATTCTGGAGCAGGCAGCCGGCGCAGCGCATCCCTTTACTGGATGCCCTGCCGGGACCTATGCGTGATCCTTGGCGACCAGCTCTGCCGGCGCTCGCCGGTGCTCGAGCGCGCCCGCCGCGGCGAGGACGTCGTCTGGATGGCGGAGGCGGCCGAAGAGTCCACCCACGTGCCATCGCACAAGGCACGGACGGCGCTGTTCCTTGCCGCGATGCGGCACCACGCGGCGTGGCTCGCCGCGCAGGGCTGGCGAGTCGATTACCGGCGGCTGGACGATCCAGGCAACACGGGAAGCCTCGGCGGCGAGCTGCTCGCTGCGATCCGCCGCCATCATCCCCGGCGCGTGGTGCTGCTGGAGGCCGGCGAGTGGCGTGTGGCGAAGATGTTCGAAGATGTCTGCGGCGCGGAAGGCGTGCCGTTGGTCTGGCTCAGCGACCCGCACTTCTACGCCACGCGGGACGATTTCCGCCAGCATGCGCGCGGCCGGAAGCAGTTGCGGATGGAATTCTTTTACCGGGAAATGCGCCGCCGGCACGGAATTCTCATGGAGAAGCACGGGCCTGCGGGAGGAAAATGGAATTTCGACGCCGAGAATCGCGAGTCTTTTTCCAGCAGCGGGCCTGGAGGCATTCCGCAACCTGCCGGATTCCCGCCCGACGACATCACGCGCGAAGTCCTGCGCCTTGTCGAGCAGCGGTTCCCGGACAACCCCGGCAGCCTGCGCCATTTCGACTGGCCGGTCACGCCGGAGCAGGCGCGCGCGGCGCTGGATGATTTCATCGGCAACCGTCTGCCGCAGTTCGGCCGCTTTCAGGACGCGATGTGGACGGAGCAACCGTTTCTGTTTCACTCGCGCCTGTCGGCGGCCATGAACCTGAAGCTGCTCGAGGCCCGCGACGCGGTGCGCGCTGCGGAAGAAGCCTGGCGCGAAGGGAAAGCTCCGCTCGCTTCCGTTGAAGGTTTCATCCGCCAGATCCTTGGCTGGCGCGAGTACGTGCGCGGCGTGTACTGGCTGTGGATGCCGGAATACGCCACGTGGAACGCGCTCGACGCTCAGGCTCCGCTGCCGCGCTTCTACTGGACGGGCGAAACGGAGATGCGCTGCCTGCGTGAAGTGATCGGCCAGACGCTTGAATACGGCTACGCGCATCACATCCAGCGGCTGATGGTGGCCGGGCTGTTCGCGCTGCTGGCGGGCGTCGAGCCGCGGCAGGTGCACGAGTGGTATCTGGGCATCTACGTGGACGCGGTGGAGTGGGTGGAGCTGCCGAACGTGCTGGGCATGAGCCAGTTTGCCGACGGCGGCCGGATGGCCTCCAAGCCCTATGCCGCTACGGGCAAGTACATCGCCCGCATGAGCAATTACTGCCAGGGGTGCCGTTACGACCCAGCTCGGGCCACCGGGGAGAATGCCTGCCCGTTTACGGTGCTTTACTGGGACTTTCTCATGCGGAATGAGGGGGAATTGCGGCGGGTGCCGCGCATGGAGATGCAGCTCGCGAATCTGCGGCGGCTGGCTCCGGACGCTCGGCGGGAGATCCGCGCGCAGGCAGGGCGGGTGAAGAAGGAGGTTTGTGTCTGATGGCTTTCGAGGGCACGGTCACGCTGGTTCTGGGCGCCACCAGCGCCATTGGCGCAGCGTTGGCCCGGCGTCTCCGCTCTTCGGGCGGGACAGCGATTCCTGCCGGGCGAAACGCGGAGCGCCTGCGCGGGATTGCGGCGGAGGTCGGCGAAGAGGGCATCGTGTTCGAGGCGTCCTCGTGGGAAAGCATCGAGCAGGCCGTACAGAGCGCTGCGGCCCGCTACGGACGGCTGGACGGAGTGGCCCTGTGCACGGGGTCGCTGCTGCTGAAGCCGGCGCATCTGACCACGGAAGCGGAATACCGCGCCACGATGGCCGTCAACGCTGATGCCGCGTTTGGCACGGTGCGGGCAGCGGCCAAAGCGATGATGAACGGCGGCGGCTCCATCGTCCTCGTTTCCAGCGCCGCCGCGCGCGTGGGCCTGGCCAACCATGAGGCCATTGCGGCGGCCAAGGCTGCGATCCTCGGGCTGACGCTCGCGGCAGCCGCCAGCTATGCGCCGCGCCGCATCCGCGTCAACTGCGTGGCCCCGGGCCTCACCGAGACGTCGCTGACTTCCCGCATCACCGCCAATGAGGTCTCGCGCAAGGCCAGCGAAGCAATGCATGCTCTGGGCCGGATCGGGCGCCCGGAAGAGATTGCCTCCGCCATGGCGTGGCTGCTCGATCCCGAGAACTCCTGGGTGACGGGGCAGGTGATTGGCGTTGACGGCGGCCTCGCGTGCGTCCGTCCACGGTGAGGGCCGTTCCGGAGAAAATAGGGGCAGACTCCACGGAAACATCCCGGAGGTGAAATGATTCTGGTCACGGGTGGCAGCGGAAGGCTGGCGCGCCGCGTGCTGGAGCTGCTGCTGGAGCAGGGCGCGGGGCCCCTGATGACGACGACGCGCACGCCGGAAAGGCTCGAGGATCTGCAAGGCAGAGGCGTCACCGTGCGCAATGCGGATTTCACCCAGGAACACGCCGCGCTGGTGCGCGCCTTCCGCGGGGCGCAGAAGATGCTGCTGGTGAGCACGAATACGCTGGAGGCGTGGGGGAAGCGGTTCGAGCAGCACGAGCGCGCCGTCCGCGCGGCTGTCGAGGCGGGCGTCGGGCACATCGTGTATACGTCGATCACTTTCCCCTACCCGGTGTCGCCCGTGCCGCTGGCGCGGGACCATTTCCAGACCGAGAACCTGTTGCGGGAATGCGGAGTTGAGTACACGCTGCTCAGGAACAACATCTACGCCGAAAGCCTGCTGTTCCTGCTGCCCGACGCGGTCCGAACCGGCAGGCTGCGCGCTGCCGCCGGCGGCGGCAAGGCCGCTTTCGTGACGCGCGAGGATTGCGCCCGGGCTGCTGCCGGAGCCCTGCTGCGGGGCGAGACGCGCTGCTCGTATGAAGTTTCTGGTCCGGAGGCGCTTTCGTTCGCGGATCTCGCGCGAATCGCCGGCGAGCTGAGCGGGCGGACGGTGGTCTACGAGCCGGTGGAGCCAGCCGTCCGGCTGGCCGAACTGAAAGCGGCGGGCACGGATCCCATGCTGGCGGAATTGCAGACAGGCTTCGAGCGCGCCATCGCCGAGGGCCTGCTGGACCTGACCACCCGCGACGTCGAGCGCCTCTGGGGGACGCCCGCCGCGCCGGTCAGCCAGTTCCTGCGGGATCATGCCGCGGAGTGGGCGCAGGTCTGAAGGGAACGCGGGCCGGCCACAGCGGTCTTGAATCGGACGAAAAAGTCCAATAAACTGGAGGCGGTCAGATTCTGCTGGCCCGGAGAAGGAACCGATGCGCACCTCCCTGCTGGCCCTGATTGCGGCGCTGCTCTGGAACTCCGGCGCACGGGCGGAAGGGCTGGAAGCACTGAGCGGGCAGGTCACGCTGGTGATGGAGGCGGACCGCCCGCTTCCGTCGAAGGCGATCCAATCGATGCGCGAGGAAATGGCGCGGCTGTTCGGGGCCTCGAAGGTCCGGCTTCAGTGGGCCGACCGGGGCGAGACCGGGCTTGGCTTCGAGGCGGAAGGCATCGTGGTGCTGCGGCTGAAAGGCGAGTGCCGGATGCCGGATCTGCCCATGCCGCCCGACGAGCGCGGTCCCCTGGCGTGGACGCACGTCAGCGAGGGCGTGGTTCTGCCCTTCAGCGAAATCGACTGCGCCAGCGTGACGCGCGCGGCGCAATCGGCGCTGCGCGGAGGGGAACGCAGCCTCGGCGATGTGTTCCTGGGCCGCGCGCTGGCACGCGTGGCAGCGCACGAGCTGGTGCATATCCTGCTCCAGCGCAAGGAACATGTCCCGAAAGGGATTTTCCGGCGCGGGCTGACGGCGCGGGAGCTCGTGGAACAGTTCCATGAGGAAGACGAGCGCGGGCGCATCGTGCTGGACGCCGGAGGAAAGCCCGCCTCGTAAGCCCGCTGCACCGGCTCATTCTGCCGCCTCCGCTCCCATGCCGGTGAACTCCGTCCGCTTCCACCATGCGGAAGCCTGGGCCAGAGCCACATAGAGGGCGCAGCCGGCCGCGACAGCAGCAATGGGATTCATCACCAGCATGCTGGCGGACGTGCACAGGAATGCGGCTGCATCCACGCGCCGCATCCGTTGGAGCCGCCGCCACGTGCTCCAGTCCAGCAGCAGGAACCCCATCCAGATGGTCACCCCGCCCAGTGCGGCCACGGGCAGATGCTGAAGCACGGGCGAGCCGAGCGAGACCAGGGCCAGCAGCGCCAGGGCGTGGATGACCACCGAGACGCGCGTCGTTCCGCCGCAGCGGACATTGGCGATGCTCCGCGCCGGAATGCCCACGGTTGCCGGCGCCGCGAAAATGCCGCACAGGATATTGGCGATGCCATAGGCGCCAAGCTCGGCGTCCGGATCCGTGCGCCGCGGCGGGCGGCGCCTTCCCCGGAAGTGATCCACGACCCGCGAGGTCAACAGCAGGTTCACGGCGATGACGAAGGCGAGGCCGCAGGCGGAAGGCAGCACATCGAGAACATCCGCAGGCCGCCACTGAAATGCAGCCAGGGGAGGCAACTCGACGCTGAGCACGCCGACCTCGGCTTCGGAGATCCCAGGCAGGCGGGCGCAGGCCAGCGCCGCCAGCAACCCCAGCAGCGGCGCCGGCAAACGGGAGGAGGCCCGGGCTGCCACCGTGGACACCAGGATGGCCACTGCCGCCAGCAGCACCGGCTGCCACCGCGCATCGCCGATGTGCCGCAGCGCGCGCGCCAACTGCTCGAGGAGAGTTCCCGCGGAGGGAAGCGACTCCAGGCCGAGCACCGTGCGCAACTGCGTGATCACCATCATCGCGCCGATGCCGCAGGAAAATCCGGAAACCACGCTATGTGGCACGCGGCCGGCAAGCTGGCCCAGACGCAGGGTCGAAAATACCAGAAGGAACACTGCGGCTGCCAGCACGACCTTTGCCGCGCCCGCCTGCCCATGCTCCTGAACTGCCGCCGCGATGAATGGCACGGTGCCTGCCGAAGGCCCGCCAATCAGGACCGGATTCCGGCCCAGCACCGCCGTGACGGGAGCAGAAATCAGCGAGGTGAAAAGGCCCGTGGCCGGAGGCAGCCCCATCAGTGCGGCCATTGCCAGGCCGTAAGGCAGGGCGATAAGCGCGGCGATGAGACCGCCGGACAGATCCCCGGCGGCCTGCCTCCAGCCATAGCGGAACGAGGAGAGTCGCAAGGCACGCCTCCCGTCAGGACATCACCTCGAGGAACGCGGCCTTGAACTTCTCCATTTCCTCGCGCGTTCCGATGGAGACGCGGACATGGGTCGGCCAGGCCGGCCATACCCGGCCGATGTACACCTTGCGGGCGGCCATTTCGCGTACCACCTCCTGGCCGGGGCGCTTCACGTCCACCATGAACTTGTTGCTGACCGAAGGCACATAGGAGAAGCGGTTTTTCTCAAGCCATTCAAAGATGTCTTCACGGATTTCGCGCAGGTATTTCCGCCGCTCCGGAACCAGATTCTTCACCCTGAGGCTGGCCGAGGCCGCCACCATGCCGGTAACGGGCAAGGCTCCGGCGCTGAAGCCCCGCAGTTTCTCAAGCAGATCGGGACGGCCGAACGCCGCACCGGCACGAAGCCCGGCCATGCCATAGAGCTTGGAGAATGTACGGAGGATGATGACGTCTTTGCCAGCCGCCACCAGGTCGCTGCCTGCCGGTTCCTCCGTGAAGTGGATGTAGGCTTCGTCGAGCAGCACGATGCTGCCCGCAGGCTTGTTCTTCACCAGCCACTCGATGTCCTCGCGCGGCGTGACCGTGCCGGTCGGGTTGTTCGGGTTGCAGATGTAGAACACGCCGGGCGTGGGATGCGCGGCAGCCATGGCGCGGACATCATGGGCGTAGTCTTTGCGCAGCGGCACGCGGATCACCTGAGAACCGACGAACGCAGCCGCCCGCTGGCCGGCTTCGTAGCCGGGATCGGCCATCACGAGGGGCTGCGTCTTCGACGTGAAGGCGAGGATCACGCGGTGCAGCGGGTCGCTCGATCCGGCGAAGGGCATCACATGGTCCGGCTTGAGTCCCTCCACGCTGGCCAGCAGATTCACGAAGTCGGAGGTCTCCTCGTACTGGTAACGGCCGCCGTTGCGCGCCGCACGGGCAATGGCCTCGAGGGCCTCCGGGCAGGGGCCGAGCGGGTTTTCATTCGCATTGATCTTCACTGCGTCGGGCGGCAGCCTGCCGATGTTGGAAAGCTGGGCAAGCGCCGGTTCGTTGTAGAAGGGCAGGGCGGCGCCGGCTCCAAGCAGGGCGGCGGCGCGGGCGAGCGAACGGCGGCTGAAGCCGCGGCGCAGCATGTCGAGCTGCGCGGATCGGGAAATCAGCTTATCCATGGCGTTTCCTCCGTCGATCAGAAGTAGAACCGCAGGCCGAGCTGAATCAGCCGCGGGAAGTTCGCCTGCGAGGTGATGCGCCCGAAGGCGGCGTTGCCGTAAGCCGTGTTCGGCGAGCGGAACAGCGGCGTATTGAACGCGTTCATTGCCTCGGCGCGGAACTGGAGCTTGTAAGTTTCCGTGATGGAAGCTGTCTTGAACAGCGACAGGTCCCAGTTGGCGATGCCCGGGCCTCGCACGGGAATCGTACGGGCCACGTTGCCGAAGGTGAACGGGCCAGCCTGCGAGAAGGCCGCAGGGTTGAGCCAGTTGTCGAGCCGGGCGGTGGCGGAGCCTTGCGTGGCCGGGCTGAGGCCGGTCGCATTGGGCCTCTGGCTCGGCGCGCCAATGATGGAGTTGTTGTTCGAGTTCTGGCGGATCTGGAGCGGGAATCCGCTCTGGTATACGGTGACAGCGTTCAGCGACCAGCCGCCGGCCAGAAGATAGAGCGCACGGCGCGCTTTCAGGCGCGCGTCCGGCACCTGCCACGTGAAGCCGCTCGAGAAGCGGTGCGGCGTGTCGACATTGGACAGCGCGTACTCGGCCGCCATGTCGTATGGGTTCTGCGGACCGACGGCGCCCTGATTGAGGTTGTTCCCCGGTCCGCCGGAGCTGGCGTCGAACATCTTGCTGTAGGTGTAGGTGGCCAGCAGCGAGAGGCCATGGTCGAGGCGCTTCTGGACTTTCAGAACCATCGAGTCGTAGCGGGCCCGGTTCTGGTCGGAGAACAGCAGGTTGACGTCGCCGAATGCCGGGAATGGACGAAGGAGCTGCTGCCTCGCCACCGTCGCCGCCCCAACGACGCCGGAACCCCCGCGGCCGAAGAACGGGTTGGCCACGCGGTCGTTGAGGGCCGAGCCGAGCGCAAAGTACTCCGGCGAGAGCATGTTGATGTTGATGGCCGCCGTGCCGAGCACCAGGTGCGAGGTCCGTGAACCCACGTAGGCGCCGCTGACGACGAAACCGCCACGAAGCTGGCGCTGGATGTCAAACGAGAACTGGTGCACGCGCGGAGACCGGGCGCCGGGGTCGATGATGGAAAGCGAGCGGCCGATGCCCGTGAGAGCGCCGAGCGCATTGCCCGTGGGCTTGTTCAGCCCGGAAGGGAACGGATTGGCCAGCACGCCCGCCGGGGTGAAGCCGTTGTCGTTGGAGCCGACATACGGCGTCGAAGCCGTGTAGCCCTCCGGCGTGTAAGGCGCGCCAATGGCGAATTGCGGCGCCCAGTACAGCCCGTAGCCGGCGCGCAGGGTTGTCGCAGGGTTGATCTGCCAGGCGATGCCCGCGCGCGGCCCCCACTTGTGCATATTGGGATTTCCCGCAGTGCGGGGATTGCTGCCGACGCCGGCGAACTGCACCGCGCCGCGGGCGATGAAGCCGCCCAGGTTCGCGCTGATGGGGTTCACCGCGTCGCGGTCGAAGCCGGTGATCATCGCGTTGTTGCGCTCCGCCAGCCCGTATTCGCGCTCCCAGCGCAGGCCGAGGTTCAGGGTGACGGAGCGGAACAGGCGGATGTCATCGTGCACGTAAACCGCGTAGTAGTCGGCGTAATTGAAGAGCTTCGTGGACAGGAACCCGCTGCCTGACGCCGGGTAGCCCAGCAGCATGCTGGCCAGATCGGCTCCCGTGCCGGCCACGGCGCGGCCAGGCACGGCGCGGGTGAACTGGTCGTTGAACGTGAAGGCGCCCGAGCTGTTGCCGAGGTCGATGCCGTCGGCGCTGATGCGGCGGAAATCAAAGCCCGCCTTGATGCTGTGAATTCCGCGGAAATGCGAGCCGCTGACGGAGAAATTCTTTGAATGGTGCACGTAATAGGAGTTGCTGTTCGTGCCCAGGCTGTGCAGGGTCTCCATCGTGATGTTGGGGAACACATACGACGGAATGTCGCGCAGGAACGCCTGCGCAAAGCCGAGCTGCCCGGGATTGTAGCCGAGGCTCTTCTGGAAGCTGAAGTTGGGGAAGCGGTTGAAGCCGTAGCGGACGTTGAAGATTGTGGAAGCGTTCAGGGAGATCAGGTTGTTCCACTGCGTGGCGTCGACGCGCCGCATCAGCTTCCACTGGGCCGGCGAAGAAATGGTCGGGAACCAGTCCTCGCCCGGCTCCAGCGAGTAGTAGCGCAGGTAGCTCACGCTGGCCCGCCACCACGGAGCGACCTGATGGTCGAGCTTGAGCGTCTTCTGGTCCGCCTTGGACTTCATGCGCGCCGCTGCGCTGATGTTCTGGTCCCCAAAGAAGCGGGCTTCGCGCGAGGGCGGCATGTAGGTGGCAGCGATCGCCCGGCCCACCGGATCGATCCGGCTGGCCGGGATCACATTGCCCGCGAAGGGGTCACGCGAGCCGTCCGAACGAGTCGACAAGGGGTCATAGATGAGCTGCATGCCGCCCGATCGCGCGAAACTGGAAGAAAAGTCGCCAACGCGCTCCTTCATGGTGGGAACGGCGAATTCCGCGCTCGCTGCCTGGGTGTCGGAATAGGCTTCCCAGGCTGACCACCAGAAGGTGCGGTTGCGGCCGTTGTACAGCTTTGGCAGCGTCAGGTGCCCGCCCAGCGAAGCGCCCCACGTGCGGTTTGGATTGTCGACGCGGGGCAGCCCGGCGCGGTTGTTGAAGAACGAATTGGCCGCCCAGGCCGTCTCCCGGATGTAGCCGAACGCGCTGCCGTGGTAGGTGTTGCTTCCCGATTTCAGGTAGGTGTTGAACATCCCTCCGCCGGTGCGGGCCATTTCGGCGTCGTAGGTGCTGGCCTGGATTTTCACCTCCTCGACCGCTTCCAGCGAGGGGATGATGATGGCTCGGTTCAGCGCATCGGTGATCGGAATGCCGTCCAGCAGGTAGTTGTTGCCCCGTACCGGGCCGCCGGCAATCGAAATCTGCGAGGAGCCGCTCTGGTCCTGCATCCGGTTGTAGGCAGGGTTGCCCACCTGCACGACGTTCTGCGCCAGCCGCGACATCATGAACGGATTGCGGCCGAGGTTGGGCAGGTCAATGAGCTTCTGGCGGTCGATCACCTGACCCTGGCTGGCGCTGCCCGTCTCCAGCAGAGGCGCCTCCTCCGTGACGAAGACGCTTTCGGTCACCTGGCCTACCTCGAGCTGGATATTGACCGTCGAGAACTGCTGCGTAGCGATGCTGATGCCCTTTCTTTCAAACACGCGGAAGCCGGGCGACTCCACGCGAACGCTGTAGGTGGACGGAACCACCTGGCTGAACGCGAACTCGCCCTCCTGGGTGGTGAGCGTCGCGCGTTCGGCGCCGGTGGCTTCGTCGATCAATGTGACTTTCGCCGTCGGCACGGCTGCGCCACCGGGATCCACCACCGTTCCGCGCAACCCTCCGAAGAACGACTGGGCCCAGACTGCGCCAGCCAGGCACAGAACGGTTGCAAAAGTGTGAAGAAACGGCTTCAGCCTCATCGGAAGACACCTCCTGTGTGACAAGAGCCCCTCTGGAAACAGATGGGAATTCCACCGGCGACGGGCCGGCAGCCACGCTGCAATGGAAAAACTTACGGCAGAGACGGGATGCGCGCCTGGAAGAAACGGGGAGCCTGCCCGGGAAATGGCAGGTCTCGGATGCGCTTTTGCGCTAGTATAGGGCAGGTTCCTGGGAAAGCAGCCAACAATTTTTCGATGGACCTCATCAGCATTTCTTGGGGCCAGGGCAGGGGATGGGCCGGAGGCCCCCTCGCGGGCAGGGCTTGCCCCGGTTTCTGCCAGACAGGAGGTTCTTTTGACAGGCATTCTTGGCGCTGCTGGCGCCATCGGCCGGGCCGTGGCCGACGAGCTGGAGGGCCGCGCGGCGAGGCCCGTCGTCATTGGACGCGACGCGGCGAAGCTGCGGGCGACTTTTGAGGGCAGGGCGGAGATCCGCGTGGCGGATCTATCCCGGCCGGATCAGGCGGCGCGGGCGCTGGAGGGCGTCACGCAGGCTGTCTACTGCGTCGGGCTTCCCTATCCGCGCTTCGAAGAGCATCCGGCGCTGATGCGCAGCGCGCTGGAAGCTGCGCGCATGGCGGGCGTGCAGCGGATGATCGTGGTCTCCAGCGTATACTCCTACGGACGCCCGCGGACCGCACGCGTCGGCGAAGACCACCCCCGCGAGCCGGAGTCCCGAAAGGGCCGCTTCCGCAAGCAGCAGGAGGATGCCGCCCTCGCCGCGCATCAGCCTGGCGCGCTGGAGACGCTGGTGCTGCACCTGCCGGATTTCTACGGGCCGTATGCGTCCAACAGCCTCGCCGCCATGATGCTGGAATCGTTGATGGCTGGACGCCCGGCCCGCTGGCTGGGGGATCCGGATCTTCCCCATGAGTTCGTTTTCGTTGCGGATGCGGCGCAGGTCATCGTCGAGCTGTTAGCGCGTCCCGGCTGCTTCGGCAGGCGCTGGAATCTGGCCGGACCGGGCGCCATCAGCGGCCGCGGCTTTGCCGCTCTGGCTGCGTGCGAGCTGGGCGTGCCGGCCCGCGTTCTGCCGACCGGTCGCCTGCTGCTCCGCCTTGGCGGACTGTTCAGCCCGCTGATGCGCGAGCTGGTGGAGCTGCAATACCTGGGCGAGACGCCGGTGCTGCTGGATGGAAGCGCGCTGGAAGCCGCGCTCGGCAACATCCGGAAGACGCCCTACGAAGAAGGCGTGCGGAGCATGGCCGCATGGATGCGCGCCGGAAAAGGCGCAGGCGCTCGGTGAAGCGGCACTGTGCGGCCGGGGAGGCCGACCTCAGCCTCCCAGCGTGAACTCGTATACAACCGCTCCCTTGGTGTCGTGGTGGCGGAACACGAGCCGGCTGCCGGACGCCAGGGGCTCCACCGAAACGCTGAGGAAGCCGCCTGCCACGCGATGGAAGCGGTGATACCGCTTGTCCTCTCCCGGGCTGCCGAGCGCGCTCCTGTCCGCCGCCGGACCCGTGGAGAACTCGTGCAGGCCGGTCTCCGGGTCCACCGAATGGTACTGCCAGTGGCGGTCGCCGCAGATGACGACGACGTTTTTCCTGCTGCCCGCCCACGAACGCAGCTCTTTGCCTTCGGTGGAGAAGGCCGCGTTCGCGTGGTTGTCGTTGTTTGCGGGCTGGTCCGGGCCCACCCAGGCCGTCGGGCTGAAGATGATCTTCCAGTCGGCGTCGCTCTCTTCCACCGTCTTCTTCAGCCACGCCTTCTGTTCGGCGCCGAGAATCGTCTTCGACGGGCCGTCCGGATCCGTGTTCGGCGAACGGTAGTCTCGGCCTTCGAGCAGCCAGATCTGGAGCGACTTGCCCCAGCGGAACGTGCGGTAGGTCCTGCCCTCGATGGGCGTCTGCTCCAGAAAAATGCGCTGGCCTTCGGCGAAAGTCATGGGCTTCATCCAGTCGGGATCCCTGCCCGGCCAGCAGTCGTCGCAGAGCGTGTCGTGGTCGTCTTTCATCCAATAGGCGGGCGTCTTCGCCAGGAAGGCGAGCGGGCGGGGCAGCGCCCAGAGCCGCTGCCAGTGGTAGCGGGCCGCTTCCGTGGTCGTGGCGCGGGGCGGATCGGTGTCGTAATAGACGTTATCTCCGAGAAATACCGCGAAATTCGGGCCGAATTTCTCCATCGAGGGGAAGATGTCAAACCCTTCGTCGTGGTCCAGCGCCAGCCAGGAAAAACAGCTTGCGGCGGTGAATTTCACCGGCGCCCGCCTCCCTGCTTCCGGCGCCGTCGTGAAAGACGCAGCCGCTTTCTCCGGTTTCGAGTGGATCTCCACCCCGACGTAGTACGTGCGGCCGGCCCGCAGGCCCGGGATGGACGTCTTGAGCACAAAGTCGTCCTTCGCCGCCGACTGGAGCCACTCGGCGGGCTTGGCATCCTTCAGGTCCGGGCGCGTGCCCACCCAGAGACGGGCCCTGCCGGCCAGCCCGGGCACCCCTCCGGGCAGCAGCCACGGGTCTTCCGTCTCCGGCAGGGCAGGCGGCCTCGTGCCCTCATACCGGGGAGGCTGGTATTTCCCCTTGTTGGGCGCCGGCATCTGGGAGAGCCGGAACCGTACCGCCGCGGAGCGGTCCGTCACCTCGCCCACGCGCAGCCCTTCGGCAATGTAGGGTCCCTGAGCCAGAGCAAAAGCAGGAAGAAGGAAAGCCCAGTATCTCATCAGCGTGATATCTTTCCCGATTCACGCTGCGGTGTCAATCGGGCTGGCGCGGAGCTAATGCAGCTCGATTCCTGCCAGAAAAGCGCGCCCGGGCATCCGCACGCCGAGGATCTCCTCGTAGCGCGTGCCGGTCAGGTTGGTCGCCTGGAGGAAGGGCGAGATCCTGCGCCCGCGCCACGCGAGGGCGGCATCCCAGACCGCGTAGGGCGAGCGCGCCCGCCGCTCCACCGCGCCGAGCCGCGTGCGCGCGGTAAACTTGCCCGCCGTGCCCGTCCAGGAAAATACGCCCGAATGTACCGGGTAATTCATTACATATTTCGTGAAAATCCCCGGCGGAAGCGTGGAAACCGCCCGCATGGCGGTGTAAGACCATTCCGCGACGTGCGCCCGCCGCCGCCACGCAGCCGAGGCTTCCACGCCGGTGAAATTCAGCCGCGTGATGTTGCGGGCCTCCCAGGGACCCAGAGGAGACGGCCCGGCATAGTCGATTCCGTCGCGGTCCCGGCGGTGAAAAACCGTCCCCTGCAAACGCCAGCTCTCTGCCGGCCGCAACTCCGCGCCAGTCTCATAATTCCATGCTGTTTCGGGACGCAATGACGCGTTGCCGCGGTTGACCGGATCGCGGTAGTAAAGATCCGTGAACGTGGGAAGCCGGTAGGCGCGGCTCACGGACGCCCGCAGCTTGAGCTTCGCGCTCGCCCACCAGCCTCCCGCCAGAGACGGGCTCACCTGGTCAAACGCGCCCCGGTAGCTTTCGGTGCGAAGGCCCAGCGAAAGCGAGAACCGCCGCAGCGCGCGCACATCCAGCGCCGCATAGGCAGCGCCGCGGGCGCGCGAGTGCACTCCAAGGTTGGAAGACTCGATGTGGTCGGTGAATGCCTCCGTGCCGGTGAACAGCGTAGCAGAGCCTCCCAGCGGGTCGCGCCGCCGAAGGGAGCCGTGAAAGCCATCGGCCACGTGGTGGTTCTGATAGCGCTGCGGATTGTCGCGGAACAGGTAGAAAAGATCCGAGTGGCGCCGGTAGCTGAAAGCCGCCTCCCAGCGCTCGTTGAAGTTCTGATGCAGGCCGGCGAACCAGGTCTTCGTCCGTTCCCACGAAGGATAGGCGCCGTAGAAGTTCTGCGCGCCAAAAGGCTTGTCCGCGTAGCCGAGGTCGATGGCAGTGGAGCCGTGGCGCGTTTTCGCCTGCGTGTGGGAGCTGGCGGCCAGATGGCGGTAATCGCGGTTCGGCATGAATCCGGTGGAGAAGTCGCGCGAGACGGCCAGGTGCTGGGCCACGCTGCCAAGGAGCCCCGACACCGAGGCGAACTGCTGCTGCGTGCCGAAGCTGCCGCCGGCCATCCGGAGCCGCGCCTGCCAGCCCTCCGGTCGCGCCGGAATGAAATTCACCGCCCCGCCCAGCGCGTCGGAGCCGTAGAGGGTCGAACCCGCTCCGCGCAGCACCTCGACCGCCTGGACGGCGTCGAAGGGCAGAGGAATGTCCAGCGAGTGGTGGCCGCTCTGCGGGTCGTTCATCCGCCGCCCGTTCAGCAGTACCAGCGTCTGGCCGAACGTTGCTCCGCGGATCGATAGGTCGCTCTGGACGCCCGCAGGCGCGCGGCGGCGCAAGTCCAGCGACGGGTCCAGTTGCAGCAGGTCCATGACATTGGCAAACAGGATCGACTGGCTGCGCGCCGGCAGCGAGTTGACGGCACGGTCAGCTTCTTCCAGCGGCAGCGGCTCCCAGGTGCCGGTCACGATGATCACATCGCGGCGCTGCGGCGGCTCCGGCGGCTGTGCAGCCAGCGTCAGACAGGCAAGGAAAGACAACAGAGGCGGGGCGTGCATTCTCCACATACGTGCTGGGAATTAAAAGAGAGCGAACTCTTAAATTCCAGTTTACACCAGACGCGTTGCCTACCGCACCGCCGAGGTCTCCTGCGGGGCGGAGGCGCCCACGATCTCCAGGAACGCCTGCGCCGCGTGGCTCAAAGCGCGCCGCGCCGGATACACAAGCCGGATCTTGCGTTCCACGCGCAGCTCCTCCACTTCCACCTCGCACAGCAGCCCCTGCTCGATCTCCTGCTCAACGCACATCTTCGGCAGGAATGCCACGCCTTCGTTGCGCTGCACCATCCGCCGGATCGTCTCCACCGTCGGCATCTCGACATCCATATTCAGCGGCACCCGCGCCCGCTGAAACGCCTTCAGCACGACCTCGCGGTAGGGCGACAGCACGTTGTGGGCGACGAAAGTCTCCATGCCGAGTTCGCTGATAGAGACGCTCTTGCGGCCCGCGAAGCGGTGCTCGGGACTGACCACGAACGCGAGGTGGTCAATATAGATCACCTTGGTGGCCAGCCGGTCGTCCTCGGGGTCGTAACTGATAACGCCCATTTCCAGATCGCCGTCGATGAGCTGCGCCGGGATCTTGCTGGACAGGCACCGCCGCACCTGCACTTTCACTTTCGGATACAGCCGCCGGTAGGCCTCGATGTGCTTCAGCAGATACAGCGCGGTCGATTCGTTCGCCCCGATGGAGAGCCGGCCCGCCGCCCGGTCGCGCAGCTCCGCCAGCGCGTTCATCATGTCGTTCTCCAGATTTTCGAACCGCCGGCAGAAGTCCAGCACGATCCGGCCCGCATCGGTCAGGATCAGGTCCCGCCCGGCACGGTCCACCAGCTTTTCACCCAGTTGCGCCTCCAGCTTCTGCAAGGCCAGTGACACTGCGGGCTGCGTCCTCATCAGCTTCTCCGCGGCGCGCGAGAAGCTTCCCTCGTTCGCCACTGTGTGGAAAACTTTCAGCAGATAGAACTCCAAGCGGCAGTCCTCCTTTCCGCCGACGCGTATAAAGCATACTTATCACATATCACCTGGTTATACAATACCACTTCATTATAAATTTGATCTATGCCAACCGTTCCCGGACAATGGAGAGAAAGGGCGGCACCGCAAGGCCGACCGGTTGGCGGCGCCGCAGGGAACCGATTGACACTCAAAGGAGCTCGACCAGAGTGATGGAAGACGGAGTACGGCAGAAGGAGCGTGTCTACATTTTCGACACGACGTTGCGCGACGGCGAGCAGTCCCCAGGCTGCTCGATGACGGTGCCCGAGAAGCTTCGCATGGCGCAGAAGCTCGCCGAGCTGGGCGTGGACATCCTGGAAGCGGGATTCCCGATCGCCAGCGAGGGCGACTATCAGGCGGTGCGCCTGATCAGCGCGGAGCTGCCCTGGGTGCGGGTCGCGGCGCTGGCGCGCGCCTGCCGTCTGGACATCGAGCGGGCTGCCAGCGCGCTGGAGCCGGCGCGGCTGGCGCGCATCCACACCTTCATCGCCACGAGCGACATTCATCTGAAATACAAGCTGCGCAAGTCCCGCCAGCAGGTGCTCGAAGAGGCGTGCGCGGCGGTGGAGCTGGCGCGGCAGTACACCGACGACGTCGAGTTTTCCGCCGAGGACGCCACGCGCACGGATCCGGATTATCTCGAGCAGGTGGTTCGCGCCGTGGTGGAGGCGGGCGCAAAAACAGTGAACCTGCCGGACACGGTCGGCTACTCGGTGCCGGAAGAGCACGCGGCGCTCATTGGCAGGATGGTGCGGGCAGTGAACGGGCGCGCCATCATCAGCGTGCATTGCCACAATGATCTCGGCCTGGCCACGGCGAATTCGCTGGCCGCCGTGCTGGCGGGCGCGCGGCAGGTTGAATGCACGGTGAACGGCATCGGCGAGCGCGCCGGCAACTGCGCGCTGGAGGAAGTCGTGATGACGATGAAAGTCCGGCAGGACCGCTTCCCCTTCGAAACGGGCATCGTCACCGAGCAGATCTTCCCGGCCAGCCAGCTTCTCACGCAGCTCATCACCTTTGGCCCGCAGCCCAACAAGGCGATTGTCGGCTCCAACGCCTTCGCCCACGAGGCGGGCATCCATCAGGACGGGTACCTGAAGGAGAAGACGACCTACGAGATCATCGACCCGAAGACCGTGGGCGTGCCGGAAGGGCGGCTCGTGCTGGGCAAGCACTCCGGCCGCCACGCCCTGCGCGCCAAGTGCGAGCATCTCGGCTATCAGCTTTCGCGCGAGGAGCTGGAGGCCGTCTATCAGGGCTTCATCGAGATCGCGGACCGCAAGAAGGGCGTCACGGACCAGGAGATTCTGGCGCTGATCCACACGCTCAAGGCGGGCGAGCGCGTCAAGGCGGACCGCGTGGCCGCCGACTGAAGCCGCGCCGGCCCGGCCCGCACGCTACACTGGTCTGTTTGCGCAGGGAGCGCTTTGCTGACTTATGAAGCTGAATATCCTTGTCCTGCCCGGCGACGGCATCGGCGCGGAAGTCACGCGCGAGGCCGTGCGCGTGCTGCGCCGCGTGGCGGAGAAGTTCGGCCACGAACTGCAACTGGCCGAAGGCCTGCTGGGCGGCGTGGCCATCCACCGGACGGGCACGCCGTTTCCCGAAGAGACCGCGCGGCTTGCGCAGGAGGCCGATGCCACGCTGCTGGGCGCGGTCGGCCTGCCGGAGTTCGACAACGCGCCGCCGGCGCAGCGGCCCGAGCGCGGCCTGCTGGGCATCCGCAAGCAGCTTGGCGTTTTTGCGAACCTGCGCCCGGTGCGCGCTTATGAAACGCTGCTCGATTCCTCCCCGCTCAAGAACGAGCGCGTCCGCGGCACGGACATGATCATCGTGCGCGAACTCACCGGCGGCATCTACTACGGCACGCCGCGCGGCATTGAAGGCTCAGGACCGGAGGAGCGCGCCGTCAACACGATGGCCTACACGCGCGCGGAGATCGAACGCATTGCGCGGATGGCCTTCGAGCTGGCCCGGCAGCGGCGGCGGAAGCTGGCGAGCGTCGACAAGTCCAATGTGCTCGAATGCTCGCAGCTCTGGCGGCGCGTGGTGACGGAAGTCGCCGCCGGATATCCGGACGTGGAGCTGGAACACATCCTTGTCGACAACTGCGCCATGCAGCTCATCCTGAATCCGGTGAGGTTCGACGTCGTGCTCACCGAGAACATGTTCGGCGACATTCTCTCCGACGAAGGCGCGGTGCTGGCGGGCTCCATCGGCATGCTGCCCTCGGCCTCGATCGGCCCGAAGCGCCCCTCCGGCGCATGGGTCGGCCTGTATGAGCCGGTGCACGGCTCGGCGCCGGACATCGCCGGGCAGAACCGCGCCAACCCTCTCGGCGCCATCGGCAGCGTCGCCGCCATGCTGGAGTATTCCTTCGGGCTGAAGGAAGAGGCGGCGGCCGTGCAGCGCGCCATTGAACACGTTCTTGCCAGCGGCTGCGTCACCGCCGACCTGAAACCGAAGGGCGCGCCGCGTTCCACCAGCGAGGTCGGCGAGGCCGTCTGCGAAGCCATCTGAAACGCCATGAGCCAGCCACGCACCATCATCCAGAAGCTGTGGGATTCCCATGTCGTCTGCCAGCCTCCGGGCGCTCCCGCGCTGCTCTACATCGACCTGCACCTCGTGCACGAGGTCACCTCGCCGCAGGCGTTCGACGGGCTGCGCCGCCGCGGGCTGAAAGTCCGCCGTCCCGACAGGACCTTCGGCACCTGCGACCATTCGACGCCCACCACGCCGCGCGACCTGCCGATCGTCGACCCGGTGGCCCGCGCGCAGGTCGAGCAGTTTGAGAAGAACTGCCGCGAGTTCGGCATTCCATTCTTCGGCTTCCGCAGCCCGCGCCAGGGCATCGTGCACGTGATCGGCCCCGAATACGGGCTCACGCAGCCGGGCATGACCATCGTCTGCGGCGACTCTCACACCGCCACGCACGGCGCCTTCGGCGCGCTCGCCTTCGGCATTGGCACCAGCCAGGTGGAACACGTGCTGGCCACGCAATGCCTGCTGCAATCGCCCTCGAAGAGCTTCAACGTCCGCGTCGACGGCCACCTGCGGCCGGGCGTCACCGCCAAGGACATCATCCTCGCGCTGATTGCGAAGATCGGCGTCGGCGGCGGCACTGGCTGCGTGTTCGAATACACCGGCTCTGCCATCCGCGCGCTTTCGATGGAAGAGCGCATGACCGTGTGCAACATGTCCATCGAAGGCGGCGCGCGCGCCGGCCTGATCGCGCCGGACGACACCACGTTCGAGTTCCTCCACGGACGCCCCTTCGCTCCGAAGGGCGCAGCCTGGGACCGCGCCGTGGCTTACTGGAAGACGCTGCCCACCGACGAAGGGGCCGTCTATGACCGGGAAGTGACGCTCGATGCCAGCCAGCTCGAGCCGATGATTACCTACGGCACCAACCCTGGCATGGGCATCCCCATCAGCGCGCCCGTGCCCGACCCCGGCGAAGCCGCCGATCCGGTGGAACGCGAAACGCGCCGCAAGGCGCTCGCCTACATGGGGCTCGAGCCCGGCAAGCCGCTGGCCGGGCATCCGGTCGACGTCGTCTTCATCGGCTCCTGCACCAACTCGCGCATGACCGATCTGCGCGCCGCCGCCAGCGTGCTGAAGGGCCGCAAGGTGAATCCCAGGGTCCGCGTGCTGGTGGTGCCGGGTTCGCAGCAGATCAAGCGGCAGGCCGAAGCCGAGGGACTCGACCGCATCTTCCGCGAGGCGGGCGCGGAATGGCGCGAAGCGGGCTGCTCGATGTGCATTGCCATGAACGGCGATCAGCTCGCTCCCGGTGAATACGCCGTTTCCACGTCCAACCGCAATTTCGAGGGCCGGCAGGGCAAGGGCGGGCGGACGTTCCTCGCCAGCCCGCTCACGGCTGCCGCCAGCGCCGTCACCGGCGTGGTCACCGATCCGCGCACGCTGCTCGGCTGACAGGGAGGTTCCGCACGCGATGGAGAAATTCACTGCTTTCGAATCCTGGGTGGCCGTCCTGCCGGTGGACAACATCGACACGGACCAGATCATTCCGGCGCGCTTCTTGAAGACGGTTTCCAAGGAAGGCCTCGGCGATCAGCTCTTCTACGACTGGCGATACGACGCCGATGGCAACCCGCGGCCGGACTTCGTGCTGAACCGTCCGCCCGGCAACCGCGCCCAGGTGCTTCTGGCCGGCGACAATTTCGGCTGCGGCAGCTCGCGCGAGCACGCGCCGTGGGCGCTGACGCAGTTCGGCTTCAGGGCGGTCATCTCCACATCTTTTGCGGACATTTTCAAGGGGAATGCGCTGAAAAACGCATTGCTTCCCATTGTCGTGCCGCCGGAAATCCATGCGCGCCTGCTGAAGATGCTGGAAACGGATCCTTTGGCCACCGTGCGCGTGGATCTCGCTTCGCAGACGCTCACCCTGCCCGACGGCACGCCGGTGGAGTTCCCTGTCGATTCTTTCGCAAAGACGTGTCTGCTGGAGGGCATCGACGAACTCGGCTTCCTGCTGAAGCACGAAGCCGAAATCGCCGCCTTCGAACAGACCCATCCGGCGCCGGTCGACACGCTTTCGGTGAAGTTCGAGGACTGACGCTCAATGGTCTGCGGGGCCTTCCGGCTCCGTGACGTCGTAGACGCGGCCCGCCTTCAGGTGGCGGAGCTCCTGCCGCTGGCCGGAGGGCCAGACGATTTCCACCAGATCAGCGCTGTCGTCGGCGCCCAGCCCGAAATGCAGCGGGCCGGCGCTCGCACTGGCGTAGCCCACCGTGAAGGCCACGTGGTTGTGCTGCGTGAGCCCCCGGCTCACGACCCGCACCCTGGCGCCCTGTCCGTCGCGCGGCGACCGCGTGCCGCGCAGGCGGAAAGCGATCCAGTGATTGGCGCCCAGGCTGTCGTTGATCCATAGCTCGGCGGAGCCGTTCAGTGCGGTGGCGGCGAAATCCAGCCGCCCGTCTCCGTTGAAATCGCCTACGGCCGATCCGCGGTGCCGCGCCGGCGGCAGGGCGTCAAGGCCTGCCTCTGCGGTCAGCGCCTGCCACCTCCCTTTGCCGAGATTGCGGAACACGCTGTTGTGCTGGTTGATCTGCACCCGCGGCTCCATCAGGGGCGACTGCACATGGCCCCGCGTCACCAGCAGGTCTTTCCAGCCGTCGTTGTCGAAGTCGGCGAGCGTGGGCCCGTAGCCCGCCATGGAGCGGGACAGGGCCGTCATGCCCGTGGAAGCCGTGACTTCGCGGAACGACCCTCTGCCCGTGTTCTGGAACACCGGAAACGTCTCATTGTCGAGCGCTACCAGCACAATATCCGGAAAGCCGTCGTTGTCCAGATCGCGGAAATCCACGCCCATCCCGGAAATCATGTTTCCGTGCTCGGCCAGCGCGACACCCAATTCGAAGGCTTTTTCCTCGAATTTTCCGCCGCCCAGGTTGTGGAAGAAGAAATTGAACAGCTTGTCGTTGGAGACAAAGATGTCCGGCCTGCCGTCCAGGTCGAAGTCGGCAGCGCCCGCTCCCATGCCCTTGCCCGGCTGAAGGCCGATGCCGCTGCGCTCGCTCGCATCGGTGAAGGTCCCGTTGCCGTTGTTCAGAAGAAGCTGGTTCGGAATTTCCCTGTAATACTTGGGATGGCAATATTCATTCCGGCCCTCATACGGGCAGGACGGCTCGGTTTTTTCCTCCCAGAGCAGATAATTGACGATGAAAAGATCGAGAAATCCGTCGAGATTGACGTCAGTCCATACCGCCGATACGGCCCAGAGGGGACCGAACTTCGGCAACCGCGCGGGCGGCAGGCCCGCCTTCGCGGTGACGTCCGTGAACGTGCCGTCGCCGTTGTTGCGGTAGAGCGTGTTGCGGTGCACGCCGGCGACGAAGAGATCCAGCCAGCCGTCGTTGTCGAAGTCGCCGACAGCGGCTCCGGTGTCGTAGCCTGAACCCTGCAATCCGGCCTTCGCGGTGATGTCGGTGAAATGGCCGCGCCCGTCGTTGGCGTAGAGGCGGTTCCAGTGCTTCGGCCCCTTCTTCTCGAGCGTGGAGAGATCCGCTCCGTTGCAGAAGAAAAGGTCGAGGTCGCCGTCGTTGTCGTAGTCGAAGGCGGCCATGCCGCCGGCCATCGTCTCGGGCGCGCGGCGTTTCGGGGATTCGTCGTTGTCGAGGAAGAAATCAAGGCGCCGGCCGGCGAAATGGATGGGGGATTCGGGCGCGGGCGCTCGAAATGCGGAAAGAAGCACGCCCGCCAGAACCGCTGCCGCCGCTGCCCAGCGCCTGCTCATTCCGCTCCCGGCACCAGTGTATCAGGCGCGCCGGCGCTGTCTGCTTCCCAGCCGAGCCGTCTCGCCACGGCGTCTGCTGCCTCGGCCACCGCCGCCTGCACTTCCGGGCTGAGCCCGGCACCGAGGCCGAACTGCCGTGCTGCGATGCCGACCACGAGGATCCGCCGCGGTTTGAGCGAGAGCCGCCCGGCCAGGCGCAGCGTGTCCGCCAGCGACGGCTGGTGCGAACCCATGCCGCGCTGCTCCGCGTACTGGAGAATCTCTTCGTCCTGAAGCACGCACACCGTGCCCGGCATGTCCTCCGAGCACACCGCATCAAGCAGGACGAGTGTCTCCACGCCTTCCAGTTCCAGCAGCAGATCCACCCCCGCCGCGCCCGCGTCGTGCAGACGCGCGCGGGCCGCCGCCCCGCGCCGGCGCAGCTCTTCCAGGATGGCCGCGCCCGCGCCGTCGTCGCCCATCAACGGGTTGCCCAGCGCTGCGATCAGCGTGCGCGCCGCGTCTGTTCCCTCAGCCATTCGAGCCACGCCTCCAGCCCTTCGCCCGTGCGGCAGCTCAGCTCGAAGCTGCGCAGCCCCGCGTTCAGGGCTTCCACGCCGCGCAGGAAGCGCCCGCGGTCGAAATCGACATGGGGCAGCAGGTCGATCTTGTTCAGCACCAGCACGTCCACGCCGGCGTACATCTTCGGGTACTTGTACGGCTTGTCGTCGCCTTCAGCCACCGAGCTGATGAGCACATTGGCGTGCGCGCCCAGCTTCCAGCTCATCGGACAGACCAGGTTGCCCACGTTCTCCACAAGCAGCAGCCGGATTCTTTCCAGCGGCAGCAGCGCCAGCGCGTCCCGCACCATGGACGCCTCCAGATGGCACTTGCCGCCCGTGTTGACGTGCACGGCGGCGGCTCCCGCCGTCTGTCCGCGCTCGGCGTCAAACGCCGCTGCCGACGTGTCGCCGTTGATCATGCCGATGGGGATTTCCCCTTTGAGCGCGGCCACCGTGCGTTCGATCAGCGAAGTCTTGCCCGCGCCCGGGCTGGCCATGAGATTGACGCAATAAATGCCCAGCCCGTCCAGCCGCGCGCGCACCTCCGCCGCCACCGCGTCATTGGCGCTCAGCACCCGTTCCACGACCGGCACTGTCGTGCTCATGGCCCTTCGCCTCCTTCCACCTCGATCGAGTCCACCGTGCAATCCTGTCCGCCCGCCGGCTCGCCGCCGAGCGAGCCGCAGCGGGGGCACTCCAGTCCGCTTCCATCGACGGGGAACCGCTCGCCGCAGGCGCGGCAGCGCAGCAACGCCGGCTCGAAGCGGAACTCCAGCCGCGCGCCCTCGGCTGCCGTTCCCCGCGCCAGCTCCTGCCAGAAGAGCTCGATCGACTCGCCCACGTAGCCCGTCCATTCCCCCACGGTCACATTCACTTTGCGGACGCGCGCCCCGCCCGCGTGCTTCAGCACGACGTCCAGCATCGCCTGCGTGATCGCCAGCTCGTGCATTCAGCAGATCCTCGGCAACTGCTCGCCGCTCAACAGGTCCAGCATTCGCGTGGCTCCGATCACGGACCGCAGAGTGACCGCTCCGGCGCCGGGCTTCTTTACCCGCCCGATGACCGTGCCTCCGGGCAGCAGCGCCGCCGCGCGCCCGCCGTCGCCTTCGGCGACGAACGCCACGAAGCGCCCTTCATTGGCGACGTAGAGCGGATCCAGGCCCAGCAGTTCGCATGCCGCGCGCACATCCTCGCGCACCGGAATGCGGCTCTCTTCCAGCTCGATGTCCGCCTTGCCTGCGCGGGCGATTTCAATGACTGCGGACGCCAGCCCGCCGCGCGTGAGATCGCGCATGCAGTGCACGCGGATCCCATGGCGCAGCAGTCCGAGCGCCTCGCGGTGCAGCGGCGCCGAATCAGACAGGATCTCCGGCTCGAACGCGAGCCCCTCGCGCGCGCTCATCACCGCCATGCCGTGGCGTCCGATATCGCCCGAGAGCACGATCTCGTCGCCCTCCGCGACGCGCCAGGGCGCCAGCTCGCCGTCGTGGATCAGCACGCCGACGCCCGATGTCGTGATGTAAAGCTGATCGGCGCGCCCGCGCTCCACGACTTTCGTGTCGCCGGTGACGATGCGCACGCCGGCGGCCCTTGCCGCGGCGGCCATCGAATCCGCCACGCGGCGCAGCACGTCCAGCTCCAGTCCTTCCTCCAGGATGAATGCCGCCGACAGCGCCACCGGCTCGGCGCCCATCATTGCCAGGTCGTTCACCGTGCCGTGCACGGCCAGCGAGCCGATGTCGCCGCCGGGAAAGAAGGGCGGGCTGACGACGAACGAGTCCGTCGTGAACGCCAGCCGCTTTGCGCCCAGCGCCAGCAGCGCCGCATCCGTTTCATGCTCCGGTGAAAAGCGCGGCGCGAAAAGCCTCTCGATCAGCTCGCGCATCAGCCGCCCGCCGCCTCCGTGCGCCATCAGCACGCGCTCGCGTTCGGCCAGCGGAGCAGGGCAGGCCAAAGAGAACTCAGACATGCTGCCTCCCGTAGCGGTAATAGGCGGCGCAGGCTCCTTCGCTCGACACCATCGGCGCGCCCAGCGGATGATCCGGCGTGCATTCGCGCCCGAACGCCGGGCATTCCACCGGCCGCTTCGCGCCCTGTAGCACCAGCCCGCTGATGCAGAGGGCGGATTCCTGCACCTGGCCTGTCTCGAGCGGGAACCGCTGTTCGGCATCGAACTCCGCCCACTCTCTGCGAAGCCGGAGACCGCTCATCGGAATCCGCCCGATGCCGCGCCAGTTCCGGTCGCATGGCTCGAAGATCTCCCGCACCAGCGCGCGGGCTGCCGGGTTGCCCTCGCGGCGCACCGCACGGGCGTACTGGTTCTCCACCTCCGCCCGGTCCTGCTCGAGCTGCCGCACGCACATCAGCAGGCCGAGCATCAGATCGGCCGGCTCGAATCCGGTGACGACAATCGGCACTCTGAATTCCCGCGCGATCGGCTCGTAGTCCACGTAGCCCTCCACCGTGCATACGTGGCCTGCGGCCAGAAGCCCCTGAATCCGGTTGCCCGGCGCGCCCAGAATCGCGCGCAGCGCCGGCGGCACCAGCACGTGAGCCGCGAGGATGGAAAAGTTGAAGATGAGCGCCTGCCGCGCCCGCTTCAGTGCAAGCGCGACGCCGGGTGCGGTGGTCTCGAATCCTACCGCGAAGAAAACAACATGCTCGTCCGGCCGCATTTCCGCCAGCCGCACCGCATCCAGAGGCGAGTACACTGCGGCGACTCGCGCCCCGCGCGCCCGCGCCGAAAGAAGATCCGTCCGGGAGCCCGGCACGCGCAGCATGTCGCCGAACGACGCCAGCACGACGCCCGGGCGGAAGGCGAGCTCGATCGCCTTGTCGATCAGTTCCAGCGGCGTGACGCAGACCGGGCAGCCGGGGCCGTGCACCAGCTCCAGCCCCGGCGGCAGAAGCTGGTCGACGCCGAAGCGCAGGATGGCATGGGTCTGGCCGCCGCAGATCTCCATGATCCGCCAGGGACGCTTCGCCACGCGCCGCAATTCCGCGGCCAGCCCGCGCACGCGCGCCGCGTCGCGGTACTCGTCCAGATGCTTCACGGTCCGTTTTCCTCCCCGGCCGCCTGCCCGAGCTGCTCGAGCAGCTCGAGCGTGCGGCGCGCTTCCTCCTCGTCGACGGTCTGCAACGCGAAGCCCGCGTGGACCAGAACATAATCGCCCGGTTTTGCATCGGGCACATAGGCCAGCGATGCTTCCCGGATGACGCCGCCAAAGCGCACGCGCGCCATGCGGGTGAGCGGATCGCTGCCCGTGATCTCAACAATCTCGCCAGGAATCGCCAGGCACATCGAGCTTCACCTCCCAGCCTGCCGCAAGCAACTGCCCCGCCGCCAGCCCGCCGTCGTTCGGCGGCACGGCGCGGTGCAGGAAGACGCGGAAGCCCGCGCCGCGCAGCTTCTCCGCGGCCAGCTCCGCCAGCAGGGCGTTCTGAAAGCATCCTCCCGTCAGCACCGCCTGCGGAGCGCCAGCCCGCGCCGCGGCGCGCGCCACCGCCGCGGCCAGGGCGGCGTGGAACAGCGCGGCGCGCTCCGGAACGGAAACAGAATGGTCCGCCAATGCTTCAAACAGCGGCGCCCAATCCTGTTCGATCTCCGGCGCGGCGGCCGGCAGCCGCGCGCCGCGGGCCGCGAACTCCACCCGCATCGCCGCCTCGCCCTCAAAAGTCTGCTTCCCGCACAGGCCGAGCAGCGCGGCGGCGGCGTCGAACAGCCGGCCGGCGCTCGTCGTCCACGGGCTGTTCAGTCCGCGCTCCAGCATCCGGACCAGCACGGTCCACTCGCCCTCCGCAAACAGCGGCCGCGCCAGCTCCGGCCTGCCCATCTCCCACGCCACGCCGAGCAGCGCGCGGCGCGGCTCGCGCACCGCCTGCTCGCCGCCCGGCAGGCGGAAGGGGCGCAGGTGTCCCGTGCGGCGGACGCGCGCCCCCTCCCACACCAGGAACTCGCCTCCCCAAACCGCGCCGTCCGGGCCGGCGCCCGTGCCGTCCCACGAGGCGGCAAACACCGGCGGCTCCAGCCCGTGTTCCAGCACGGCCGAAAACAGGTGCGCCACGTGGTGCTGCACGCCGATCACGGGGACGCCCAGCTCGCGCGCTGTCGCCGTCGAGCCGTAGTCCGGGTGCAGATCACAGACGGCCGCTGCCGGGCGCACTCCGTAGATGCTCTGGAAATCCCGCATCGAGCGCCGGTGATGGGCCAGCGCCGCCGGAGTCGACAGATCGCCGAGGTGCTGCGACAGGAAAACACGTCTGTTCCGGGAGAAGGCCACCGTATTCTTCATGTGGCCTCCCGTGGCGAACAGCTCGGGCAGCGGACGAGGCGACTCCAGCGGCAGGGGCGCATAGCCGCGGGCACGCCGCAGCAGCACCGGCTCGCCGCCGATCTCCCGCACGACGCTGTCGTCCACCGGACGAAGAATGCGGCGGTTGTGCACGAGGAACAGGTCAGCCACGCAGCCCAGCCGCACGAGCGCCTCGCGCTCGTCATGGCAGATTGGATCGTCTGTCAGATTTCCGCTGGTGGCCACGATGGGAAAACCCAGCTCGGCCAGGAGCAGCGCGTGCAACGGCGAGTAAGGGATCATCACGCCGAGCAGCGGATTGCCCGGAGCAACTTCTTCCGGAAGGGCCAGCGTGTTCTCGACCAGCACGATCGGCGAGGCCGGCGTGTGCAGCAGCGGGTGAGGATGATCCGGCAGCATCACGGCGAAAGGTTTTGCCGGCCGATGCTTGCGCCGCCGGAGTTCAAGGACCGCCTCCCGGTTGCGCGCATCGCAAATGAGATGGAAGCCGCCGATGCCCTTCAACGCGAGAATGCGGCCTTCCCGAATAGCGTTGGCCGCGGCCTGTAGGGCTTCCTCCCGCGAAGCGGCGACGCGCCCGTCCCGCCCCCAGAGCTCGATGTGCGGCCCGCAGGCCGGGCAGCAGTTGGTCTGCGCGTGGAAGCGCCGGTCGGCCGGATCATGGTACTCAGCCTCGCAGGCCGGGCACATCGGGAAGTCCGCCATCGTGGTGCGCGGACGGTCGTAGGGCAGGGAAGCGACGATCGAGTAACGCGGCCCGCAATGCGTGCAGGTCGTGAACGGGTAGCGGTAGCGGCGGTTGGATGGATCGAAAATCTCGCGGCGGCACTCGCCGCACAGGGCAAGATCCGGCAGCAGGAAGGCTTCCGGCTCGCCCTCCTCCGCGCTCGTCTCGACGCGGAACTCCTTTTCGCCGCGCTCCGCCACTTCAAATGTTTCGAAGCCCGCGATGACGGCCAGCGGTGGCGGCGAGGCGCGAAGTTCGTCGACAAAAGCGCGCACCCGGCCATCGCCGCCCTCCGCTTCCACAAGCACGCCCTGCACCGAATTCAGCACGAATCCGGCCACACCATGCCGCGCCGCCAGCCGGAAGACATGCGGGCGGAAGCCCACGCCCTGAACCGCGCCGGTGATGCGGACCCGAATTCGCACCTCTATATCCTTAATTCCAGTATACGGGCGCGCGGGCCGGGCGGGTGCATGCGCCGGAAGCCCTGCGGCCGCTACTGCTGCACGGCGATGAAGAGTTCCTGCGGAACAGGCCTGCCGTTGACAAGCACTTCCAGCGGAACGGCCCCGGTTTCCATCAGTGGCGGCACCGTGACGCGGATCTCGTACAGCCCCACCTTGCCGGGGGAAAGCCCGGCGTAAAGGACTTCGGCAGGCATGCCGCCAATGCGCACCACCATCGAGGCCGTCACCTGGGTGGGCCCGGGCGCCACCTGGCCCGCGTCGACGCGCGGAGTCACCTCGCCAAGGCCGATGCCGTACAGCACCAGCGTGTCGCCGGGACGCGCGGGGCGGGCGGCGAGGTCTGGCGGCGCGCCCTGCGGCAGGGCGTAGGCGCCCTCGCTGGCAATCTCCGCCGCCGCGAACTGCTTTCCGGCGATCCGCAGCTTTGCGGGGGCAAGAATCGCTGCTGCCGACGGATCGATCCCCAGCGTGCGCGGCGCGCTGCGGCCCGCCGCCGTTTCCACCACGACTGTGGCCTCCGAGCCGTCGATGTCCAGCGGAACCTGGGCGCGGATCATCGAAGGGCTGACGTAGGCCAGCGGCGCGGGCTTGCCATCGATCCAGACCGTCGTGCCCTCGAGCGTCGCCGGAGCGCGGCCGTCGGCGAAGTCTCCGGCGTTCCATTCGCGCTCGGAGGGGGCCAGGTTCGTTCCGTAAATCTCGATCCATGCGCCCGGCGCAACCGCGAGCGGCGCGCCGAAATTCGGGTCGCCGGCGATGCCGCCATCGGCGCGGATGGAGGGAGGAGCGGCCAGCCCGCCCGTCGGACCCTGCGCAGCCGGCGTGAGCATCTTCACCCGGCTGTTGGCATTGTCGCTGAAGTAAATGCGGCCCTGCGGGTCGGCTGCCAATCCCATGGGAAACCGCAGCCGCGCCTGCTCGGCGGGACGTCCATCGTAATCATCGCCGAAGCGTCCCGTGCCGGCCACCAGCGAAATCGTGCCCGTGGCCGCGTCCACCCGCCGCACGCGGTTGTTGGTGCGGTCGGCGATGAACAGGTTGCCCTGCGCGTCTACCGCAATGCAGCAGGGATAGAAAAGCTGGGCCCGGGTGGCCAGCCCGCCGTTGCCGGAGTAGCCGGGAAGGCCCGTACCGGCCACCGTGGTGATGATGCCATTGGCATCCACCTTGCGGATGCGGTGGTTCAACTGGTCGGCGATGTATACGTTGCCGGCAGAGTCCACCGCCACGCCTGTCGGGGAATTCAGCTTCGCTTTCAGCGCGTCGCCGCCGTCCCCTGTCTCGCCTTTTTCGCCCGTGCCGGCGATGGTCCGGATCTTCCCATCGGTGCCGATCTTGCGCACGCGGTGATTGCGCGTGTCGCAGAAGTAAATGTTGCCCGCCGCATCGATGGCGATGCCGGTTGGTGCGTTCAGCTCGGCGTCTTTCGCGTCGAGATATTCGCCCTTCGAGTTGGTCTCCCGGAAGCCGGAAACGCCGCGCGAGCCGGCGAATTTCGTGATGTTTCCGCCGACCACTACCTTGCGGATCACATGATTCATCGTGTCGGTAATGTACAGCGCGCCAGAGCTGTCGACGGCAATTCCGGAAGGATAATTCAGCCGCGCGCTGGTCGCCGGCCCGTCGTCGCCCGTCGAGCCCTGGCTGTCGGAGCCGGCCACTGTCGTGATGGTGCCGTCCGGCGCGACGCGGCGGATGCGGTGGTTGATCTGGTCGGCGATGTAGATGTTGCCGGACCTGTCGATGGCCAGGCCCAGCGGATAATTCAACTGCGCCTCCGGCGCCTTGCCGTTGTCGCCGGCGAAGCCGGCCGCGCCGTTGCCGGCGAAATTCCCGATGGTGTAAGTTGGCGGCGCCTGGGCAAAAGCGGCGGCTGCCAGCATCAGAACGGCCGAGATGCCCGCCAGAAACCGTTTCATTTCCCGCTCCGTTTTTCTAGTTTCTCCTGCCGGATTTTGCGCCATTTCCCGCTTCATGGCTGCCTCGGCTTGCGGCTGACCACTGGAATCGTGAAGATGTTGGAGATCTGGAAGCTCTGGGCGATCCAGCCCTCGGTCTTCAGGTTCGTCGGCAGATCCGGGTTCAGCTCCAGGTGGACTTCGTAGACTCCGATCGCGCCCCGTTTCAGTCCCGCGAAGAGCACGTTGGCGGTGCGTCCGCCCACGAGCGACGAGACGAACTCGACCGGGTCGTTCATTTCCGGACCGTCGTAAGGCAGGCCCGTCTTCATGGCCTGCCGGGCCGCCTCCGGGCCCACCAGCCCCAGGCCGGAGGCCAGCACGACGATGGTCTCGCCGGGCTGCGCCGGATTGTCTTCGGTCACGGGAGCTCCGGCGGTGTTGGCGCAGCAAAGCTCGCTGTTGAGCGCCGTCATGATCACCTGCGCATCCGTGTTGGCCTCTGCCTTGATCGGAATGCCATTGCCCGCAGGTCCTTCAATGCGCGCCCGCAGCCTGATGCGCTGGAACGGACCGGCGGCGAAGGCTTCCACCTCCGGATCGAATGCATTGATCAGCGCGATCAGGTTGTCGCGGATCGTTTGCAGCGTGTCCGTCGCCTGCACCCTGTAGGTGTACTTGCGGTCGCGGATGGAGATGGAGGGCGTGTCGCCAGGGTTGGCGGCGCCGTCCACCGAAACGGTCGCGGTGGCGTGGCTCGAATAGTGGTAGGCAATGCCTGGCGCCGGAGCCGGCGAGTCCGTCGTGTAGACCGAGGGATTCTGCTCGATAAGCCGCACCGCGACGGCGCTCGAAACGGTAATCTCGCCGTTTTTGCGGCGCACGCGCAGCACGCCGCTGGCGCTGTTCGACCCGGCTACTTCCACCGGGATCTGCGCAATCACGCGGTCCGGCGACACGGCAAGGATGGGGCAGGGAAGCCCATCGACAAAGAACTGCACCCCGCCCAGCTCATACGGCAAAGGCCTGGTGATATCGGGAACGCTCACCGTCTGGTCCGCCAGGTTGTCGCCAAGCACGGCCACCAGGGCGAACGGAGCGATCAGCGCCGGGTCCTGCCCGCCAGAGAGCTTCGATCCGCTGGTTGTCATCGTGATCTTCGCGCCGTCCGGCTTGATCTCGGTGCCAAGGGTGACCGAGTTGCCTTGGGTGTCGGCCTGGCGCGCGATCAGGATGATCGCGTTGAAAAGGTAGTTGGGCGTCGCGATGACGTAGGGATCCTGCGAGTCGTTGATGAGCTGGACGAAGCGGTCGATGATCGTCTGGAAGTTGTCGTCGACGGTGGTCGTGATCTTGTAGCTCTTCGTGATCACGTTGCCGTCGGCGTCTTTCACGTTCTCGTTGCCGATCTTGATGGTGAGCTCCTGCTCCTTCTCCACCGTGCCGCCCAGGACGACCGAGCCGCGTGCGTAGGTGGCAGGGCTGGGCGCGTTTCGCACCGCCGTGACGGGCAGGTTGAAGTCGCCGGGCGTGTAAACGAGAACGCGGCGGTTGTACGTGTCGGAAACGTAGAGGTTCAGACCGTCGTAGGCAAGCGCCGTGGGCGTCTTGAACGAGTCGGTGGAGGCCACGCGCCGGGGCTCGCCCGAATCCGAGCTCTGGTTCAGCTCGAAGTTGAGCTGGCCGAGCACGATGTCGGCAGGCTGGCCGTTGCGCGTCGGGATCTCATTCCAGATGAGCACGCGGTCGTTGCCGGAATCGGCCACGAAGAGGCGCCGCCCGTCGCTGAGCACCGCGCGGGGCATGTCCAGAGTGGCCGCGCAGCGGTCGGGATAGGTGGGCTTGCCGTCCTTGTCGGTGCCGTTGGAGGCGCACAGCTTCTGGTTGGCTGGCGTCGCCGTGGTCTTCCACTCAGGCGATGTGAAGTCCGGCTGGCCCACGACGACGTCGGCAGGCTGCGCATTGCGCGTGGGGATGGAGTTCCAGATCAGAACCCGGCTCATGCCGAGATCCGCCACGAACACTCTGCCCCCGGCCACCCATACGGAAGCCGGCGCGAGCATCGTGTCCGCCCGGGTGATGTATTCAGGGAACCTGCGGAACTGCTGATCGGTGTTGAAGTCCGGTTGGCCGAGCACAAGCCTCGCTGCCTGCCCGTTCTGCGTGATGCGGCCGAAATAGAGCACGCGGTTGTTCCCCGTGTCGGCCACCCAGAGTCCGTCATTGTCGTCGAGGAACACTGCGTTCGGACCCCGCAGCGACGAGTCGCCGATGCCGGCTGCCGAGGAGGTGAAGTCCTTCTGGCCCACCACGAGGTCAGCGGGCTGCTGGTTCACCGTCGGCAGCGAGCGCCAGATCAGCACGCGGTTGTTATCGGTGTCCGCCACAGCGAGCACGCGCCCGTTGTAGGCCACGCCCAGAGGGTTGCGCAGCGTGTTCTGCGCCGCGGCCTTGAGCTCGGTGGTGGTGAAGTCCGGCTGGCCCAGGACCACGTCGGCCTTGCCGACGCAGGCCGGGCAACGCGGGTCGTTCAGCGGCAGCACCGCCTTCCGGTCGGGTATGAAAGAGCTGACGTTGCGGTAGATGAGAACGCGGTGATTGACCGGCGTGCCGCCAATGTTGTTGCCGTCGGCCACGATCAGTGTGTCGGCGGCATAAGCGACGCCCGTGATCGAGCCGAGCAGCACGTCGCTGGCACCATAGGAAGCCGCCGTGAAGGGCTTCTGTCCAATGACGAGACGCGCAGCCTGCGCCGAATAGAATTCCTGCGCTTGGCACACACCCGCCAGCGCACACAGGGCAAAGATCCACTTCATTGGGGAGTTCAAAGCGAGCAAACTCTCAGTATATCAGCGTGATGAACGCGGCCTCGATCCGCCATGCCACCCCTGTGGGACGCGCCGCATGGCCTTGCGCGTTTCACCAGATGTAGCGCGGGGCGATCCGGCGCCGCTCGTGGCTGTCCAGCACATGCAGCACGCGGATCTTCCGCAGCTTCTCCGGCGAAAGAGCCCCCAGCGGAATGTAGACGATCTGGCGGCCCAGCCGGGCGGCGATCTGGCGAAAGATCGCCCGCGGCGGCTTCGGCCCTACGTAGACGACATGCCGCTCGAGCGAATAGTCCAGCGCGGCCAACAGGAGCCGCTCGGGCTTCGACTCGGCAAAATCGTAGTCGGGATCCGTCCAGACGTCCATCAGCCGGCCCGGCGGCAGCGTCATCATGAATCCGCCGTATTCGGCGCGACCGATGCCTGGCCCCACAAGATTGTCGAATGGCGGCGTGGAATAGAACGCCATGTCGCTCTCATTGGAGTGCTCGCCCAGCCACGTGGTCAGCCAGGGGTAGCGGTCCTCGGGGTCTTCATCGAAGATGACGACCACTGCGCCCGTATCGCCGCTCACGCGCTCAGTCTCGCGCACATACAGCCGACCCTCGTGCCAGCGCCGGATCGTTTCCCGCAGGTCGATGCCGTCCAGGACGCTGGTCGTGAAAGGCTCCACGCGCGAGCGATCCTCGCCGAGCATGGTCTTCGCTTTCTGGCGCAGGAAGCGGCCATAGTCCTCGATGACGATGTCTTCGGGTGGGTAGCTGCAAATGGCGTCGCCGCCCAATTGCGCGGCCCAGCCGCGCACGTCGCGCGGAGGGCGCCGCTTCCAGGCCCGGGGCACCAGGCGCCGCTTCTCCCGCTCATAGCGCTGCCGCAACCGCAGCCTCCGTGTTGCCGCAAAAACCTGCTCCGGCCGCAGCCGGGCCGGCTCGCTGTCCGGCGGGGGACTGTGATAGCGCGGCGTCGTTCCCAGCCGCCAAATCTCATATGCGAAGTTGTCGTCTACCACGCCGCGCGCCGCGGCGATGAGATCGAACAGCGACGGCGCAATGGCGCCATCGAAGCGCACCAGCCTTTCGAGGAACCGCGAAGCCTGCCTGCGCTGCCAGGGCGCGAGCTCGCCCCGGTAGATGGCCAGGTAGTTTTCCTGTGCTTCGCGCCAGAGTTCGCCCAGCCACATCCGCCGCGGGGGCGGCCCGCTGCCCTCTTCCGGGCCGGCCTGTGTCCGCCAGTCCTCGTACCGCTCCTGAAGGTAAGGGCAATCTTCCGTGACATCCCCCAGGCACCCGGCGGCGATGGGCGCGCGCCGGAACGCGCCGCGCCAGGCGGGCATTGCCTGCCGCTGCTCGCGGGCCAGCAGCGAAAGCAGCCGCACGAAGACCGGCAGCGTGACGACCACAGCCGTGCTGGCACTCCGGTCGAGCCTCTGGAGGCCCGCCGCAGCGGCGAGGGCACGCTGTCCGGCACCCGGCGAGTCCGGCGGCGTCAGGAAATACTGTTCGATGTATTTCTCGTATGGGATGAATTCGAGCGCACAAGGATCCGGATACGCGTCGGCGTGCGGAAACAGCGGCGCCGCGGCCGAGCCGATCAGCTCGATGCGCGCCCCCAGCTCGCGCGCCGTGCGCACGGCTTCGCTGAGCGCATCCCCCGGCTCGATCACTGCCGCAACGCTATCTTCCTCTTCCTCTCCGCCGCCGACGGCGAGCACGGCGCTGAATTCCGGCAGCGCCGCGATCGCCTCCAGAACCATGCCGCCCGCTTCGCGCGGAAGCTCCACCGCAACAACTGCGGGCCGAAGTGCCAGCAGGCGCTGACGGATGGCGGCCGCGAACTCGATCCGCCGCGGCGCCACGGGCAGAAACGTCCATGCGCCGCGCCGGAGCCCGAGCAGATCCGCTAACGGCTCCTCAGCCGGCATACCGCAACGCCTCCTCGCCCAGCACGTGGCGGACGGCGAACCGCAGCGCCCGTTCCGGGTCCGGCTGCCGCCCGGCGCTCATCAGCCGCAGCGCGTACCGGCCGATGTTGATGCCGTCGCGGACGGTATACGGCTCGTCCATCTCGTGAGCCGCCTGGAGGAACCGGGAAATCCTGTACAGAATTTCCTCCTCCGCCATCGGGAGATTCTGCCGCAGAATTTCCAGTTCTTCTTCCATTTCCGGAAAATCGACATGAATTTGCGGCTGAAGGCGCGAAAAAATGTACTCCGGAAGATCGAACGTCGAGGCGTCCTCGTTCATTGTGCACACCAGACGGAACTCAGGATGCGCCGGAATCTTGATTCCCGCCACGATGCTCTCCACATAGCGGCGCGCATCCAGCAGCGGAGCCAGGCTCGCCCAGCTCTTTTCCGGCATCCGGTTGGCCTCATCGAGGATGGCCACGCCCCCGCGCAGCATCGCCGTCACCAGCGGCGAGGCCACATAGCGGAGCGTGCCAGGCCCCTCCACCACCGGCTGAACGATGAGATCCTCCGGGCGCGTGTCCACCGTGCCCTGCATGATGTAGACCTCGCGCCCCAGCCGCCTTGCCGCCGTATAAGCCAGCGTCGTCTTGCCTACGCCTGGCTTGCCCGTGATGCGGGGGTTCATCGGCAGGTCGCCTTCGCCGAGCGTCATCCAGGCGGCCAGGAGCTCGCGCAGCACCTCCTCCTGGCCGATCCATTCCGCCGCGTACTCGACCGGGTGGCTGAGATGAAGCAGGACGCCTTCCACTTCCACCGTCATGCTTTCATTCTCCCGCGGATCCGCTGCTCATGCAGCCGGTCAAAGCGGACAAAAAAAGCGGGCGCGCGGCGCGCCCGCCAGTGGGATTCCACCTGCAATTCCAGCTACTTTTTTGAGGATTCGCGGAGGATCTTCTTCATCTCATGCTCCACTTCCCGGAACCCCGCGGGGATGGAAAACCTTGAGGCGTCCACGGCCGCGGTGGAGAAATCCGACAGCTCCGTCGTCGCCTCCAGCAGCACGCTCTTCTGCGCGCTGGCGACAGGCTCCGCCTTCTTTGGAGCAGGCGGGGGCTCTTCCTGCTTCTTGCGGCGGCCGAACCCGCCGAGGCCGCCCAGGCGGCCCAGACGGCCCAGCGCCGCGCCTGCGGCTGATTCGGCCGCGGCGCCGCCCATCTCCGCGCCGCTCGGCATCTGGATGTCGGGAATGTCAACTCCCAGGCCCGTCATCCGGGTCACCTGAACCAGCGGCACGCCTTCCAGCTTCGCCGCTTCCTGGGCCAGCTTCGCCATCCCCTCGGCCGTTCCCGCCTGCCCCATCGCCATCCGCATCGTCCGCAGAGACTCCGGACTGATGCCTACCTTCTCGGCGTAGGCCATGTAGAAGGCGCGGACCTCGTCATAGCCCGGCACGGCCGGCGTCCGCCATTCATCGATTTCGATCGTGGAAGTGAACGTCTGCCCGCTCTTCTGGTCCTTCATGTCCATCTCGAGCAGCAGCTTCATCAGCTTCGCCGGCAGATTCTGGATGGTCCGGGTCTCGCCTCCTTCCTTCACCGACAGCCGCATGTCCATCACCGCCTGCTGGCCGCTGCCCATCTGTTTGGCCATTTGCTGCGCCATCGCGTCCATCGCTTTGCGGAATTCCTCGAAGGTGATCACGGAGTAAGTCTTCTTCTCCAGATCGACGTGGATCACCCGCCCGGCGGCAAGGTCGATTATGTCCACCTCGCGGTCGGTCACGGTGGCCATCCGGTTCTTCTGGAAGTAGAGCCGGCTGTATTGCGGCTCCACTGCCTTGCCAGCGCCAGGCAGGATCTTCATCATCTTGACGAGCGATCCGCCCGTGATCTGCGTCTTTTGCTGATAGCTGAAATCGGCCTGCGCCAGCATGCCGCCCAACAGAAGGAGGGCGGCAGTCGTTCCAAGTCTCATGATGGAATTCTCCTCCTTCCCCGTCAGAGTACTCTATCCCGGCTCTCCTCACAATCCCTGGGGGCAACCCAACGCCCGGGAGGGACGGCGTTCCGCGCTGCTATACAATAAGGCAGTCGAGGCCGCATCGTGGCAGAACTCCGCATCCGTCCGTCCGTGCGGCAGGCGCACGCCCTGCTGTTCCTGTGCGCGCTCCCCATTGGTGCGCTGCTGCGCTACGTGTTCTTCACTGCGCCGGAGACGCCAAGAGCGGTCCTGCTGCTCGGACTGGTGCTGCTGGTGTTCCCGCTCCGTTACTACCTGCGTTCCTGGTCGTCGCTGCTGACCATTGAAAACGGCGCCGTGCGCCTGCGCGAGGGCCTCCTAAGCCAGAATGTCACCACCATCGACCTCGACCGCCTTGAAAAAATCTCCGTGCGCCGGACGTTCTGGCAGCGCCTGTGGGGCATTGGCGACCTCGTGATCGAGACCGCCGCTGAATCGGGCGGCATCACCCTGGAGGGCATCGACGATCCGCAGTCGGTGGCCGACCGGCTGCTGGCCGCCTCGCGCGCTGCCAAAGGCAAGGCCTCCTGAATCCGCCCATGACGCAACCATTGCCTCTCGATCAGCGCATCGCCGTCGTCACCGGAGCCTCCCGCGGCCTCGGGCGCGCCATCGCCGTGGCGCTCGCCCAGGCCGGCGCGCGCGTCGCCTGTGTTGGCCGCGATGTGGAGAAGCTGGACGAGACCGCCCGTCTGTGCGGTCCCGGAGCCCACATCGTTCCTGCCGACGTCACTCGGGAGGAAGAAGTTTCCCGCCTTGCGGCGCATGTGGCCGAGCACATGGGCCCGGCCAACATTCTCGTCAACAACGCCGGCGTCAATCTGCGCAAGCCGGTCACCGAGTTCACGCTGGAAGAATGGCGGTGGGTCATTGATTCCAACCTCACCAGCGCCTTTCTGTGCGCGCGCGCCTTCATCCCGCAGATGATCCGCTCCGGCTACGGGCGCATCCTCAATCTGACCTCCATCATGAGCCACGTTTCGTTGCCAGGCCGCGCCGCCTATTCATCGTCGAAGGCTGGCCTTCTCGGCCTGACGCGCGCTCTCGCGCTCGAGCTCGCGCCGCACCACATCACTGTGAACGGAATCAGCCCGGGGCCGTTCGCCACCGAGATGAACGCCGCGCTGATGAACGATCCGCAGGCCAACGCTGCTTTCCTCGCCCGGCTCCCGCTCGGCGAATGGGGCCGGCCGGACGACATCGGCGCATTGGCCGTTTACCTCTGCTCCGAGCAGGCCCGCTTCATCACCGGTACCGACATCGTCATCGACGGAGGCTGGCTGGCGCAGTGACGCTGCTGGCCCCGCTTGCCGCCCACGAACCATGACCACGAAGAACCCCGACCGCCGCTTCTTCGGCCATCCGGCCGGTCTCGCCACGCTGTTTTTCACGGAGCTGTGGGAACGTTTCGGCTACTATGGCATGCGCGCGATTCTTGTGCTCTTCATGACCGCCGCGGCCGCCGCCGGGGGCCTCGGGCTCGATCCTTCGCGCGCCTACGCCATCTACGGCCTCTACACGGCCAGCGTCTACATGGCCAGCCTGCCGGGCGGCTGGATTGCGGACCGCATCCTCGGCCAGCAGCGCAGCGTGCTTTACGGCGGCATCATCATCGCCATCGGCTACCTGACGCTGGCCGTCCCCTCCGAACTGGCTTTTTATGGCGGCCTTGCCGTCGTCGTCATTGGCACGGGGCTGCTGAAGCCGAACATCTCCACGATTGTCGGCCAGATTTATTCGCCCGCTGATCCGCGCCGCGACTCGGGATTTTCCATCTTCTACATGGGGATCAACATCGGCGCGACCATCGCACCGCTGGCCTGCGGCTGGGTGGGCGAACGGATCAACTACCGCCCGGGCTTCGGCCTGGCGGGCCTGGGAATGCTGATCGGCGTGCTGACTTTCTGGCGCGGTCTCGGCCGGCTTCAAGGCGCCGGCTCACGGCCCGTCGAGCCGCCTGACGCGGAAACCGGCCTGCGCTGGCGCAGGAATTTCCGCCGCGGCCTGCTGGTCATTTTCTGCATCCCCGCCTTGCTGATCCTGCTTCATTTCACTGGAATTTTCCCGCTCAGCGTGGAATTCCTGGTCAATTCCGCCGGCGCGGTGCTCGCGCTCACCACGCTCGGCCTCTTCGCCTGGATGTTTTTCGGCGGCGGCTGGACGCCCGCCGAGCGGCGGCGCCTGGCCGTCATTGCCGTTCTTTTTTGCGGATCCTCGATCTTCTGGGCCGCGTTCGAGCAGGCCGGCTCGTCGCTGAACCTGTTCGCCAAGAACTACACCAACAACGTTCTGTTCGGCTTCGCCTTCCCCGCAAGCTGGTACCAGTCCCTCAATGCCGCGTTCATCATCTGCTTCGCCGCCGCTTTCGCATGGCTCTGGATCCGCCTGGGCGACCGTCAGCCTTCCTCGGTGGCGAAGTTCGCCCTGGCGATGGTATGCGCCTCGGCGGGCTTCGCGCTGATGATGGAGGCCAGCCGCCGTTCGGCCACGGGCATCCTCGTGAGCCCGCTGTGGCTGGTGGGCACATACCTGCTGCACACCTTCGGAGAACTGCTGCTCAGCCCGGTGGGGCTGAGCGCCATGACGCGGCTCGCGCCGGCGCGCGTCGCCAGCCTGATGATGGGCGTCTGGTTCCTGTCGCTCTCGATGGGCAACTATCTCGCTGGCCGCCTCGCTTCCTTCTATGGGCACCTGCCGCCGTATGAGCTCTTCCGCGCGCTGGCCGTGCTGACGCTGGCCGCCGCAGCGGTCCTCTTCCTGCTGGTCCGTCCCGCCCGCCGGCTGCTGGAAGCCGCGGCTGGGGAACGCAGCGGATCGTAAAATGAAGCAGATGCCTGCGGAACACGAAAAGACGAAAGCGCCTGAAGAAAAGCCGCGCGAGGTCTCCTTCGAGCAGTCGCTCAAGGAGCTTCAGCAGATTGTGGAAGAGCTGGAAAAGCCTGATGTGTCGCTCGAGCGCGCGCTGGAGCTTTTCGAGAAAGGCGTCAGGCTGTCCGAGGCCTGCCGCCGCCAGCTTGTGGAGGCCGAATCCCGCATTGAGATCCTGCTCAAGCGGGGCCAGAAGGTCATCCCCCAGCCCTTCGGATCGGAACAAAAATGACGGTTTCTGTTGCGCCCCTCAGCGAATACCTCGCCGCCCAGGTGAAGCTCGTCGATGCCGCGCTCGACCGGCTTCTGCCGCCGGAAAGCGAGCCGCCGGAGACGATCCACCGCGCCATGCGCTATTCGGTGTTCGCCGGCGGCAAGCGCATCCGCCCGATCCTCTGCCTCGAGGCTGCACGCGCCGTCGCCGGCGCGGATCCGGAAGGCATCTTCGATGTCGCCTGCTCGCTTGAGCTGATCCACACCTACTCGCTGATCCACGACGACCTGCCCGCGCTGGACAATGACGATCTGCGCCGCGGGCGGCCCACATCGCACAAGGTCTTCGGCGAGGCGATGGCGATTCTCGCAGGCGACGCCCTGCTCACGTTCGCCTTCGAAGTGCTGGCCCGCGCCGCTTCCTCCACGCTGGTGGCCGAGCTGGCCCGCGCCGCCGGAACCGTGGGCGGCATGATCGCCGGCCAGGTCCACGACATCGAGGGCGAGAAGCTCGCGCCCTCCGCCGGGCTGCTCGAGCGCATCCACCGCGCCAAGACAGGCGCGCTGCTGCGCTGCTCGCTGCGGCTGGGCGCGATGCACGCCGGAGCCAGCACGGAGCAGCTCGATGCGCTCACGCGCTACGGAGAGCACATCGGGCTGGCGTTCCAGATCGTCGACGACATCCTGGACGTCACCCAGACTTCCGAGCAGCTTGGCAAGACCGCGGGCAAGGACGCGGCCCAGCACAAGATCACCTTCCCGGCTGTCTACGGGCTGGAAGAGAGCCGGCGCATGGCGGCGCAGCAGCGGGCGCTGGCCCATGAAGCGCTTGCCTGCTTCGGCGACGCCGGCTTCCGCCTGCGCCAGCTCGCCGACCTGATCGTGGAGCGCTCCTCCTGACACCGTGCCCCGCCGCCGCATCGACCTGCTCCTTGTGGAACGGGGCCTTGCCCCTTCGCGGGAGAAGGCGCGCGCGCTGCTGCTGGCAGGAGCGGTGCGCGCCCACGGCCAGCTCGTGGACAAGCCGGGCGCGCTGGTCGACGAGGCGGCGCCCATCGAGGTCACCGAGCCTTTCCCCTGGGTCAGCCGCGGCGCGCTCAAGCTGCTGGCCGCGCTCGACCATTGGGGCATCGACCCGGCCGGCCGCATCTGCCTCGACGTCGGCTCCTCCACGGGAGGCTTCACCGAAGTGCTGCTGGCGCGCGGCGCGTTGCGCGTGCATGCGGTCGACGTGGGCCGCGGCCAGCTCCACTGGCGGCTGCGGAATGATCCCCGCGTCGTCCTGCATGAAGGCGTCAACGCACGGTTCCTGGCGCGGGATATCATCGGCGAAGACGTTCAGTTCGCCTGTTGCGACGTGAGCTTCATTTCTGCCACCCTGATTGTTCCGGCCATTGCTCCGCTGCTCGCCCCGCCCCGCGAGCTCGTGATCCTCGTCAAGCCGCAGTTCGAGGCTGGCCGCGCCCAGGTCGGCAAGGGCGGCATTGTGCGTGACCCGGCCGTCCACCAGGCTGCCGTCGAACGCGTCGGCAGGGCGGTCCGGGACCTCGGCTTCGAGTGCGAAGTGATGGATAGCCCCGTCCCAGGCGCTGAAGGCAACAAGGAGTTCCTGCTGTATGGATTCGATCCGCACGGTCGGCATCATCGCCAAGCCTGACGTGCCGCACGCGGCGAGCCTCGTCGTCTCGCTGCTCGACTGGCTGGACCAGCGCGGCATCGCCTACCGGCTCGACCCTGTGGCCGCCGCCTACGCGCCGGGCCGGGGAGCGGCCATCCCCCGCGACGAGCTTCCGGAAGGCTGCCAGATGGTCATCGTCCTCGGCGGCGACGGCACGCTGCTGGCCGCCGCCCGCGCCATCGCCGGCCGCGACATCCCGCTGTTCGCGGTCAACCTCGGCGGGCTCGGGTTCCTCACCACCATTTCCACCAACGAGCTGTTTCCCGAACTCGAGCGCGCCCTGCGAGGCGAACACCGCATCGCGCGCCGCCGCATGCTTGCCTGCGAGGTGCGCCGCGGCGAAGAGACCGTGTCGCGCTACATCGCGCTCAACGACGTGGTCATCACCAAGGCCCACATCGCCCGCATGATCGACCTCGTCGCCTATGTCGACGCCCATTTCGTCTGCCGCTACAAGGCCGACGGGCTGATCGTTTCCACGCCCACCGGCTCCACCGCCTATTCGCTCAGCGCCGGCGGGCCCATCATCTTTCCGAGCGTGGCCGCCCTCTGCATCACGCCCATCTGTCCTCATACGCTGACCAACCGGCCGGTGATCGTGCCCGACGCGAGCGTCATCCAGATCGTCAATTCCGCGGCCGACAACGACGCCTACCTCACCATCGACGGGCAGGTGGGCGAGCCGCTGCTCCGCGACGACCGCATCATCTGCCGCGCGTCGCCGCACTCGCTGTCTCTTGTGCGGCCGCCGCGCATGCTCTTCTTCGACGTACTGCGACAGAAACTCAAATGGGGGGAACGGTGAAACGAATCTCTCTCACCACCTGGATCTTCATCGCGATGGCCGCGGGCATCGCCATCGGCCACTTCTTCCCGGAATTCGGCAAGGACACCGCGTTCCTGAGCACGATCTTCCTTCGGCTGATCAAGTCGATCATCGCCCCGCTGCTGTTCGCGACGCTCGTGGTCGGCATCGCCGGTTCCGGCAGCGCGAAGGCCATGGGCCGCATCGGCCTCAAGGCGCTGATCTACTTCAACGTCACCACCGTGGGCGCCCTTGCGCTCGCCCTGCTGGCCGTGAACTATTTCAAGCCGGGCGTCGGCGTCTCGCTGGAAGGCGCCGGCCGCGCCGAGCTGCCGGAGGCGAAGGCCAGCTTCCTGAATGTGCTCGTCAACGCCGTGCCCACCAGCGTGCTGGACGCCATGGCCCGCAACGAAGTGCTTCAGCTCGTCGTCTTCTCGGTGCTGTTTGGCATGGCCTGCATCGCTCTGGGAGAACGGGCGCAGCCCGTCGTGGGCTTCTGCCGGTCCCTGTCCGACGTGATGTTCGAGTACACGCGGTATGTGATGTACCTGGCGCCTCTCGGCGTGGGCGCGGCCATTGCCAGCGTTGTCGGAGCCAAAGGCATCGGCGTGCTGGTCGGGCTCGGCAAGCTGATCGGCTCGCTCTACATCGCCCTGCTCGGCTACATCCTCTTCGTCATGGGCCCGGCCGCGCTGCTGTTCCGGATTCCCGTCCTGCGCTTCCTGCGCGCGGCCAAGGATCCCTACATCCTCGCCTTCTCCACTGCGTCCAGCGAAGCGGCATTCCCGATGGCCATGCGCAACATGGAGGCCTTTGGCGTGCCGCGCCACATCGTCGCCTTCGTGCTGCCCACCGGCTACTCCTTCAATCTCGACGGCAGCACGCTGTACCTTGCCATGGCCAGCGTTTTCGTGGCACAGGCGGCGGGGGTGGACATGAGCTTCAGCCAGCAGCTCACGATGATCGCCACGCTGATGCTTACTTCCAAGGGCGTCGCCGCCGTGCCCCGCGCGTCGCTTGTCATCCTGGCCGCCACGCTCTCCACCTTCAACCTGCCGCTCGAGGGAGTGGCGCTCATCCTCGGCGTGGACACGCTGATGGACATGGGCCGCACCTCGGTCAACCTGCTCGGCAACTGCCTCGCGACCGCCGCCGTGGCCCGGTGGGAAGGCTACGATCTGGTTCCGCAGACGCCCGGGGAGGAGGACACGCCGCCCGCCGCCCTCCAACCGCAGCAGGAGTGAACTGCCATGTTGCTCGGAGCCGTCACCTATAACGTACTCAAGGACTGGGACCTCGAAACCATCCTCGCCAAGCTGGAGCAGCTCGGCTATGAAGCCGTCGAGCTCCGCACCACGCACGCGCACGGCGTCGAGCCTTCGCTTCCGCCGCAGGAGCGCGCCCGCGTCCGCGCGCGCTTTGAGAAATCGAAGGTCCGCCTGCTCAGCTTCGGCAGCACCTGCGAATACCACAGTCCGGATCCGCAAGTCCGCCGCAAGAACATCGAGGAAACGAAGATGTGGGTGGACCTGGCCCACGACACCGGCGCCTGGGGCGTGAAGGTGCGGCCCAACGCACTGCCCAGGGACGTTCCTCCGCAGGCCACCATCGCAAGAATCGCGGAATCGCTCCGCGAAGCCGGCGACTATGCTGCCGGGCGCGGCGTCGAGATCTGGCTGGAGGTGCACGGTTCCGGCACTTCGGATCCGCGCGTCTGCGCCGACATCATGCGCGCCGTCAGGCACCCGGCGGTCGGGCTGTGCTGGAACTCCAACCCGGGGGAAGTGGTCAACGGAAGCATCCGCGCCGCCTTCGACCTGCTGAGACCCTGGATCCGCAACGTCCACATCAACGAGCTGGCGGACCCGCGCTATCCGTGGCGCGAACTGTTCACGCTGCTGCGGCAGAACCGCTATGAGCGCTACACGCTGATGGAAGCGGCCGAGAGCCGCGAGCCCGAGCGATTCATGCGCTACTATCGAGCCCTCTGGCTGGAGCTGAACCGACCATGAGAATCCCCCGCCGACGACTGCTTGCATCGCTGGCCCTTCTCCTGGTTCCCGCCCTGGCGCAGCCGCCTGCGCCCCGGGAGCACTTCGGGCATGAAATGGGCGCCGACCGCACGGTGCTCGACTGGGACAAAGTCGTGTCCTATTTCCGGCTGCTCGAGAAGAATTCGCCGCGCGTGAAATTCCTCGAGTATGGAAAATCGACAGAAGGCCGCCCGATGATCGCGGCGGTGATCTCGGCGCCGGAGACGCTGAAGGACCTGGACAGATACCTCGGCATCCAGCGCCGGCTGGCCGATCCCCGGGCCACGCCGCCGGGCGAAGCCGAAAGGCTGGCCCGCGAAGGCAAGACCGTGGTGCTGATCACTTGCAGTGTCCACGCGACCGAGATCGCCTCCACGCACACGGCGGTCGAATTTGCCTGGAAGCTGGCCACGTCGCAGGACCCGAAGGTGCTCCGGATCCTGGGCAATGTCATCCTGGTGCTCGCGCCCTCCATCAATCCCGACGGGCTTGACCTCGTCACCGCCTGGTACCGCCGCACTCTGGGAACGAAATTCGAGGGGACCAGCCCGCCCGAGCTTTACCAGAAGTATGTCGGCCACGACAATAACCGGGACTGGTATTTCTTCACCCAGGCCGAAAACCGCGCGGTCATCGAAAAACTGCACAATGTTTTCCGGCCGCAGATCGTCTATGACGTCCACCAGATGGGCCCGTACGGCGCGCGGATGTTCGTGCCGCCGTGGCTGGACCCGATCGAGCCGAACATCGATCCGCTCATCGCGCAGCTCTGCAACATGGTGGGCATGACGATGGCCGCCGACCTCACCGCCGCCGGCCGCAAGGGCGTCGTGGTCAATGCCGTCTATGACTACTGGACGCCCGCCCGCCACTACCAGAGCTATCACGGCGGTCTGCGCATTCTCAGCGAATCGGCCAGCGTACGCATCGCCACGCCGATCGACGTGGATCCGGCGCGGATTCCGCAACAGGGCACCGGCTACTCGCCCCGCGAAAGCTCCTGGAATCATCTCGAGCCCTGGCCCGGCGGCCGGTGGACGCTGCGCGACATCGTCACAGACCAGCTCATCGCCATGGAGAGCCTGCTTGACACGGCAGCCGTGCGGCGCGAGTTCTTCCTGCGGTCGTTCTACGACATCCAGCGCCGCGCCGCCACGCGGACGTCGCCGTTTGCCTTCGTCGTGCCGGCCGAACAGGCCGATCCCGGCGCCGCGCGGCGGCTGCTGGAAACCATGGACTTTGCGATGGTGGAAGTCGAACGCGCCGCGCAGCCCTTTGAGGCGGGCGGCGTGCGCTACCCGGCAGGCAGCTATGTCATCCGCATGCAGCAGCCCTACTCCGCGTTCGCCAAGGCGCTGCTCGAGCGGCAGAAGTATCCTGACCTGCGCCAGTATCCGGGCGGCCCCCCCAAACGTCCCTACGATGTGACCGCGCACACGCTGCCGCTGCTGCTTGGCGTGGACGTCCGCACCATCGACGCTCCGTTTGAGGCGAAGCTCGAACGCGTGCGGGAGTTCCGCTTTCCGGCGCGCCCGCTCTCCGCGGCGGACAGCGATTCCTGGCGCGCCGTCAACGAGGCCTGGAAATCGGCGCGGCCTGTTTTCCGTCATCCGAAGACCGGCGACTTCGCCATCGGCTCTCGTCCCTCGGAGGAGTTCCAGCCCCTGCGCCGGCCGCGCATCGCCGTCTACAAGCCCTGGGTTCCCTCCATGGACGAGGGCTGGACCCGCTGGATCCTCGAACATTTCGGCTGGGAATATGTTTCGGCCACCAACCAGGACATCCGCGCCGGGCGTCTCCGAGAGCGGTTCGATGTGATCGTCATCGCCGACATGGGCGCCAACACGATCGACTCCGGCCACAGCCCGGGCTCGATGCCCGAGGAATACACGGGCGGGCTTGGCGAAGAGGGCGCCACGGCGCTGCGCGAGTTTCTCGCCGCCGGCGGGCGCGTCGTCTTTTTCAATCACTCCGGCCAGTACGCCGTGCGGCACCTCGGAGTGAAGGCCCGCAATCTGGTCGCCGAAGTGCCCGCGCGGGACTTCTATTGCCCCGGCTCGCTGCTGAACGTGCGCGTGGACCAGGGCGGATCCCTCACGCTCGGCCTGCCGCCGGAGTTCACCATCTGGAATGAGACGAGCCCCGTCTGGGAACCGGAAGGCAACGTCGGCGCCGCCGTGCTGCGCTACCCCGACAATGGCGTGCTCGCCTCGGGCTGGCTGCTCGGAGAAAAACACCTGGCGGGCAAGCCTGCCCTGCTCGACATGCCAGTGGGCCAGGGCCGCGCCATCCTGTTCGGCTTCCGCCCCCAATACCGCGGCCAGAGCTGGCTCACGCTCAAGCTTTTCTTCAACGCGCTGGTGATGTGAGGGCCGGCCAGGCCGCCTGCACCGCCGAGGCTGCGGAACTCCTGACCGGCGGTGGCGTCGATGCGCGCTCTGTTCGGCGCGCCTGTCAGTCCAGCCGGATCTGGTTCGCTTCAAGCGTCGTTCCCAGCGCCTGCTGGAGCTGGGCCACGGCGCGATTCAGCAGCAGCTCGGCAGCCACGACGCGGCGGCGCGAATCGAGCAGCTCGTTCTGCCGCGCCAGCACGAGGAAGTTCGTGCTCTCGCCGGTCTGAAACAGCCGGATTTCGCTCTCCAGCTTCTCGCGCGCCGCGCGTTCACTGGCCCGCGCGGCTTCGATGCGGAGCCGCGCCGCTTCCACATTCTGGAGTGCCGTACGCACCCCTGCGGCGATGCCCTGTTCGATCTGCGTCCGCGTCAGCTTCAGCCGCTTCTCGTTCAGCAGGGCCTGCTCGAGCTGCCCCTGCGCGTTCCGGTTGCGCGGGTTCCACTCGAAGGAAATGCCCGCGGACACGGTCTGAAAGTTGCCGGTCGTCAGGTTGGACAGCGTGGTGCTGTAGCCGCCTACCAGCGAAGCGGGCACGGTGCCGCCCGCCTGCACCGGCGGCAGCGGCGGCAGTCCGTTCGCGGCGGACAGCGTATTGACGCGTTCGAACAGCGGGCCGAAGAAATTCGCGAATCCGCCGCCTGTGTTTGGCGCCAGCACGCCGGCCAGGCCGCTGTTGAAGTAGTTGGCCGTCAGCATCACCTGAGGCTTCAGCGCGGAGCTGGCGAGCTGGAGCTGGGCGCGGTTCTGCTCCAGGCTCAGCTCCAGCGACCGGAGCTCGAGCCGCCGTTCGAACGCGGTCCGCAGCGCTTCCTCCACATTCAGCGCCGGCGGGGGCAGCGCGCGCGCATCCACGGGAATCAGCCGCTCGCTCCAAAGCGGATCGGCCGGGTTCGGAGTCAGAATCGCCTTGAGCTGATTCTCGGCCGCTGCCAGCACCGTCAGGGCCGTGTGGAAGGAATCGATGCGGCGCTGAAGCTCGGCCTCGGAAGCGGCGCTTTCCACAGGAGCCAGCGTCCCCGCCTCGATGAAACGCAGGTTCCGTTCGTGCTGTTCACGCGCCAGCCGCACGCCGTCGGCAGCCACCGTGGCGTCCTCGATCGCGGCCGCCAGATCCCAGTAGGCCGACTGTGTCCGCGTGATCACGTCGATTACCTTCAGCTCGAACGACGCGCGTTGCTGGTCGCGCTGCTTCAGGCGGATCCGCAATTGCGCGCGGTCGGGGTCGATTTCCCGGAAACGCAGCAGCGGCAGCGTGAAGCCGGCGCCCAGCCGAGACGTCAGAAAAGGAGTCAGCGCGGTGAAAGGGTTGTTGGTGGACTGCCGCTGATTCTCGAAGTCGATGTGCCAGGAGAGGCCCGAAAGCGGCGTCTTCGCGCGCAGGTAGACGTTGTGATTGAGGTAGTGCTCGCTCAGCCGCCCGCCGGGCGCGGCCAGCGTGTTCGCCACCGGCACATTGCGCGTGTCGAAAGAAGGGTTGTACTGGAAGACCGGGTCGAAGGCGCCGCGCGCGCTCTTGATGAGCGCTGCGGCCGTGTCTACCTGCGTCCTTTCGATTTCGATCTCCAGATTGTTCCGGAGCGCCAGCTCGAGCGCCTGCTGGAGCGTCAGTTCCCGCTGCGCGTCGGTCACGCCGACCCGCGGCGCCTGGAGAACCTGCTGCCGGGCCGCGCGCATCGCCTGCTCCCAGCCGGGTGCCGGCTGCGTCTGCGCCGTCAGAGCCGGAGCCGACAGCAGCGCCAGGAGCGCCAGCACCGCCGCCGTCGTCGGCACCGGCTTCGGCGCCCGCGCGAACAGCCGCCGCCAGAGCCGCGACTGCGCGACGTCATCAAACAGCGAGTAGGCGACCGGCGTCACCAGCAGCGTCAGCAGCAGCGCCAGCGATTGCCCGCCAATGACCACGATCGCCACCGTGCGCCGCGAGCCGGAGCCCGCGCCCGTGCCCAGCGCCAGCGGAATCATGCCGGCCACCAGCGCGGCGGTCGTCATCAGGATCGGGCGCAACCGGTCCTCGCAACCCTGGATGATCGCCTCGAACCGCGGCATGCCTTCGCGGCGCAGCGCCTTGATGTGGTCGATCTGAAGAATCGAGTTCTTCTTCACGATGCCGAACAGGACGAGTATGCCCAGCGAGGTGTACACGATCGAGAAGTTCTCGCGCGCAATGAACAGGCTGAGCAGCGCGAACGGCGCCGACAGCGGCAGCGACAGCAGGATCGTCACGGGATCGATGAAGCTCTCGTAGTTGGAGGCCAGGATCATGTACATGAACACGATCGACAGAAGGAAGGCGATGAGGAAGTTCTTCACGGCGCGGCCCAGCTCGCGCGAGCGGCCCACCGTGCCGTAGGTGTAGCCGGGGGGCAGGTTCAGCGATTCCATGTGCTGGTTGGCGATGTTGACCAGATCGCCGAGTGCGAGGTTCTTCGACAGGTTCCCCATGATCAGCACCCGGCGCTGCCGGTTGTAACGGTCGATCGAGGTCGGCCCCGTGCCGAGTTCGAAGCTGGCCACGTTGGACAGCGGCACGTTGCCCAGCGTCGCCGAAGGCACATAGAGACGCTCGAGCGTCCGCGGCGAATTGCGGAATTCTTTCGCCACGCGCAGCATCACGTCGTAGCGGTCATCGCCTTCCTTGTAGGTCGTCGCCTGGTCGTCGCCGCCTACCAGCACGCGCATCGCATTGGCGATCTGGGCGACGTTCACGTTCAGGTCCGCCGCCTTGTCGCGATGGATCTGCACGCGCACCTCGGGCTTGCCGGACTCGTAGGTCAGCTCCATGTCCGCCATGCCGGGGACCTGCCGCAGGCGCGCCATCAGGGAGTTGGCGTACTGCTCCAGCCGGTTCAGGTCCGGGCCCTGGATCGAGAACATGAAGTCGCTGTTGGGAGCGCCGGAGATCAGCGACGGAAGCTGCACGGTGACGATCAGGTCGCGGTACTTGGCCAGCTTCTCGCGGGCCATGTCCATGAGCTGGCGCTGCGAGTACTTGCGCTGCTTCGGATCCACGAGCTCGACAATGATCGAGCCGCGGTCGACCTGGCGTCGCTGGTCCGCGCCGATGGTCACGAACAGATCCCGCACGCCGGGCAGATCCTTGAGGTCCTCCTCGATCAGCGCCATCACCTGCGAAGTGCCCTCCAGCGACGAGCCCACCGGCATGCGCACGTTGATCTCGAACTCGCTCTGGTCGTCGGTGGGCAGAAAGTCCACGCCCATGGCCCGGATCATCGGGATGGTGGACAGCATCACCACGAGCGCCCCGACGGCCACCGCCCAGCGGTGCGTCAGCGACCAGACCAGCATCTTCTGGTAAGGACGCGCGAAGATCTTCTCGTACCAGCCTGCCTTGGTCGCCTTCTTCTCGTGCTCCACCTTCAGGAAGCGCGAGCACAGCATCGGCGTGAGCGTGAACGAGACGATCAGCGACACGCCGACGGCGAATGCCGCCGTGTAGCCGAAGGAAGACATGAAGCGGCCGACGATGCCCGGCATGATCGCGATCGGGATGAAGATGATGATCAGCGACAGCGTCGTCGCCAGCACCGCCAGCCCGATCTCCTTCGTGCCGATGAAGGCGGCCTCCATCGGCGGCAGCTTCTTCTCCTCCATGTTGCGGAAGATGTTCTCGAGCACGACGATCGCGTCGTCGATGACGATGCCCACCATGAGGGTCAGCGCGAGCATCGTGATCTGGTTCAGGCTGAACCCCATCCAGTTCATCAGCGAGAACGTCGAGATGATCGACGTCGGAATGGCGATGGCCGCAATCAGCGTGGAGCGCCAGTTGCGGATGAAGAACAGCACGATGATCGCAGCGAAGAAGCCGCCGAGGATCAGGTGTTCGAGCACGGCGTCGTACGAGGCCCGGATGAAGCCGCTCTGGTCCCGCGCGTACGTGATCTGGAAATCCGGCGGCAGCGAGGGCCGGATCTCCTCCAGGCGCTGCTTGATCGCGGCGATGACGTCCAGCGTGTTCGTGCCCGCCTGTTTGCGGACCGCCAGCGCCACCGCCGGCAGGCCGTTCAGGCGCGCAATCGAGCGCGGCTCCTCGTAGGTGTCTTCCACCGTGCCGATGTCGGAGATGCGCACCGGCGCCCCGTTCACCGTGCCGACGATGATACGCGCAAAGTCCATCGGCTGCGTCACGCGCCCCAGAGTGCGCAGCGTCAGCTCGCGGTTGCCCTCGTCGATGCGGCCGCCGGGAATCTCCACGTTCTGCGCCGCCAGCGCCATCCGCACCTGCTCGATGTTCAGGTTGTAGGCGGCCAGCTTCTCCGGGTTCAGCAGCACCTGGATCTGCCGCTTGCGCTCGCCGACGAAGCGGACCTGGCCGACGCCATTGATCGTCTCGATGTTCTTCTTGATCTGGTCTTCGACGATCTTGGTCACCTCGCGGAGGTCGCGGTTGGCGCTGATGACGATGTTGAGCACCGGCGAGGCGTCCGTGGCCAGCTTCTCCACCACGGGCGTGCGCGCGTCCCTGGGCAATTGGCCGAGCACGGTGCTCACCTTGTCGCGCACCTCCTGCGCCGCCACTTCGGGATCTTTCTCGAGCACGAATCCGATGGTGATGATGGACACGCCCTCGGCCGAAGTGGAGTTCAGCTCGTCGATGCCCGAGATGGTGTTCACCGCCTCTTCGAGGACTTTCGTCACCTGGGACTCCACCTCTTCCGGCGACGCGCCCGGCAGCACCGTCGTGATCGAGACGTAGGGGAACTCCACCTTCGGGAAGAAATCAACGCCCAGCTTGCGGTAGGAGTCCAGCCCGATCACCACCAGCGCCAGAATCAGCATGGTGGCGAACACGGGCCGGCGGATGCAGATCTCTGCCAGTTTTTGCATCGAAAATGACTCCGGATTGCAGACCGCCTATTTGCGGATCGTCACGGCCGCGCCATCGGTGAGCATCGGCACGTTGGAAACTGCCACCACCGCGCCCGGCTGGATGATGCCCGGCGGGATCTCCACATACCCGTTGCCGCCCAGGATTTCCGGGATGCGGTGCTCGACCGCCTTGCCGTTCTCGATCGTGAAGAACTTGTTCAGGCCGGCTACCGTGTAAACCGCCGCGCGCGGAATCGAAACCACCGGGTAGGCGGGATCGGTCACCAGCCGCACCTGGACGAAGGAGCCGGGCTTCAGCCGCTCGTCCCGGGTCTCGATCTTCGCCTCGGCTTTCAGCGTGCGCGCCCGCGGATCCAGAGCCGGATCGAGCGTCGAGATCCTCGCCCGGAACTCGGCGCCCGGCGCCGCGCTGGTGGTGAACACGAGCGTCGCTCCGACGCGCGCGTGCGCCACCGCCGACTCGGGGATCTCCACGCGCAGCCGGAGCGGCCAGCCCTTCACCAGCGTGTAGATCGGCGCATTGTCGCGCACGTACTGCCCTTCGGCCACATGGCGCGCCTGCACGATGCCATCCATCGGCGCGATCACGGTCGCATCCCGCAGCCGCTTCTCGGCCAGCGCCACCTCGGCCCGCAGCGCGCGGATCAGCGCCAGTTGCGTGCGCAGGTCGTCCAGAGCCGCTTCGTAGGCGGCCTTGCGCGCCAGGTACATCTTTTCAATTTCCGTGAAGCGCTCCTGCGCGATGTCGCCCGTCTTCACCAGCCTTTTCGCGTTCTCGTACTTCGACAGCGCGTCTTCCATCTGCGCCTTCGCCTGCCGGATCAGCGGCGTGGTGTCGGGCTCCTTCATCGTTTCCCGGTCCATGCCCACGCGCGCCATCGCCTGTTCGAGCGAGGCCCGGGCGCGCTCGAGCTGGAGCGTCAGCTCCTGCCGGTCCAGCTCCGCCATCACCTGCCCCTTCCGCACCGCCTGCCCGAAGTCGAAGTGCAGCTTCGCCACGCGGCCCGGCACCTCGCAGGAGACCGTCGTCGTGTCGTCTGCCGCCAGGGATCCGGTGACCATGATCGAGCGCTCAACCGTGCGCTGCTCGGCCACCGCCGTCCGCACCGCCACCGGAGCCGCCGGCCGGGAGGCCGCCTTCGCCGTCGTCTCCTGCTTCGTTCCGCACCCCGCCAGCGCCACCGCGAGCGCTGCGGGAATCCACAACCAGAAAGCGCTATTTCCCTGCATGAATTGCCCCGCTCGTCGAACCTTTTGCCAGAATTCCGTTCAGAAATATGTCCACAAATTTCGCCACGATTTCAGAGTTTTCCAGCTTCAGCCGGTGCTCCGGAAACAGCAAAGCGGAAAATCCGTAGTGGGCAACCATGAAAATGAACGCCCGCGCCACCACCTCGGGTTCCTTCATCGCGAAGGCGCCCTCCGCCACCCGCCGCTCGACGTACTGCTCCACCCAGCGGATGAACTCCACCGTCGCCTTCTGATACCAGAGCTCGGCCAGCTCGTGGCCTTCCAGCGCGCTGAACAGCAGCAGCCGGATCTGCTCCGGCGTGTCGCTGTAGTAGCTGATGATCGCTTCGCCGAGCCACTGGAAAAATTCGCGGTCCGTGCAGTTCGGTGCCAGGCTTCGCGCCCTCTCATCGAACCGCGCGTGCGTCTGCGCGATCAGGTGGTCCACAATCGCCGTGTAGAGCTCGCGCTTGGTGGCAAAGTGCTGGTAAAGCACCGGCTCGCTGACGCCCGCTGCCGCTGCCAGCTCCCGCGTCGTCGTCCCGCGGAACCCATGGAGCGCAAATCGCTGGATCGCCGCCTCGACGATCGCAGCCCGGCGCTCGGCTGCGGTCATCCGCCCCTTGTGTTTGGCCTGTACGGCTCCCGCCTGTCCCTCCGGGCTAGCGTCCGCTAACATGATCAGTTACTAAGATAGCAGATGCTAGCTTTCAGATGCAGAAAATCTGCGGATCTCCCGGCCTAGTCCTTGATGATGGCCTTGAGTCCCGACCGCCCCTCCCGCCGCCGGATTTCATCCACGTTTTCAAGAACTTCGACGAATTCTTCGAACCCAGCCTCGTCGTTCTGGCGCAGGGCGTCGGGCGTGGGGAACAGCACGAGAAAGCCCAGGGGGGCCTTCGGTTCCAGCTCGAGCAGGGATTCTCGGAGCGAGGGCAGGCTGTGGTCGAAGATCGCGCCGGCCGCCAGCAGCCGGTCAAACGCAGCCAGCAGCGAGCTGAGGTCAAAGATCGGCCCGGCGGCCTGGAGATCCAGCACCTGATAGCCTTTCCGGGATGCGTATTCCGGCAGTGCCTCCCAGAGGCTCGCCGGCAGGGACGGATCCAGCCAGATGACCGGGGTGTCCGGATCCTCCAGCCGCACAAGGATCTGCTCGAGTGATAAGCTCATCAGGATACGGGGGACGGCCATGGCGGCGTCCGGTTGAAAGGCATTGTATGACGAGGCGAGACCTGATGGCCAGTGCCGCCGTCCTGCTCGCGGCCGGCCATACCCGCATGAAGATCCAGCTCGACTGCGGCGCCATCGGCGTGAAAGCAACGCAGCCGGAGGCCGTCTTCTACGCAGCCCGCTACGGCTTCGAAGCCGTCACGGCCGACTCCGGCTGGCTGGCCTCGGCTTCGGCGGCAGAACGCGACGCGCTGCTGGCCCGGATGAAAGAGACAAATCTCGTCTGGGGCCATTCGGGCCTGCCGGTCGAGTTCCGGCGCAGCGAGGAAGAGTTTCAGAAGGGGCTGCGCGAACTGCCTGCGCGCGCCCGGGCGCTTCAGGCGGCAGGCGCCTCGCGCGTCACGACATGGCTGAATCCGGCGAGCGACGAGCTGACCTACCTCGAGAATTTCCGGCTGCACGTGCGGCGCCTGCGCGAGATCGCTTCCATCCTTGCCAATCACGGCTGCCGGTTCGGGCTGGAGTACGTCGGGCCGAAGACTTCCTGGAGCGCACGCCGGTTCCCGTTCGTCCACACCCTGCGCGAGGCGCGCGAGTTGATCGCCGAAATCGGCCGGCCCAACGTCGGCCTCGTGCTCGATAGTTGGCATTGGTACACGGCCGGCGAGACGGTGGAGGATCTGAAGGGCCTGCGGGCGGAGGACGTCGTCGCCGTTGATCTGAACGACGCTCCCGCCGGGCGCGCCCGCGACGAGCAGAAGGATCTTGAACGCGAGCTTCCGCTCGCCACCGGCGTCATTGCGCTTGCCGATTTCCTGAACACGCTCAACGCGCTCGGCTGCGATGCGCCGGTGCGTTGCGAGCCCTTCAATGCGGCCCTGCGCGCGCTGCCGGCTGAGCAGGCGCTGGCCGCGGCCGCCGCCGCCATGCGGAAGGCCTTCGCGCTCATCCGCTAGCCCCACGGCGGCGCGCCGCGATATCGTATGGGGAAGGGAGAAGACGCCTTGACCGGAAAAGACACGGGCATCTCGATCTGGTTTTTCATCGGCACGCTGCTTGTCATCTACGGCATTCTGATCGTGGGCGCCGACATCTATTACCACGGCCACCCGGGCGTTCACGACGTCGTGCTGAAGGAGCTGCGCGTCGGCCTCTGGTGGGGCGCTTTCCTGCTGCTTCTCGGCATCTTCTACACGGTCCGGTTCCGCCCGCGCCGCGGCTGAGCCGCGTCCTCTCTGCGGGACACGCGCCTGCCCGGGCGGGCGCAGGCGCCGCCGCCTTCCGCTGCGCAATCTGGTCCGTGCGCAGCCACCGCCGTTTTGCGCCGCCGCGCAGGCTGCGCCGGTGTTTCCTGCGGGCGTGGCATATACTCATCCCGGAGACTCTGCATGCCTTCGACTCTCATGGACCGCCGCGCCTTTGCCGCTTCGCTCGCCGCGCCGCTGCTGGCTGCGCAGAGCGAGGACTGGGTGGAGCTGTTCAACGGAACGTCGCTGGATGGCTGGAAGCCGAACGAGAACCCGGCGTCCTGGCGCGTGGAGGGCGGCGCGATTGTCGCCGACGGGCCAAGATCCCACCTCTTCTATGCCGGGAACGTGCGCTCCGCTTCGTTTCGCAATTTCGAGCTGGAAGTGGAGGCGATGGCGGCGCCGGGAGCCAACTCGGGCGTTTACTTCCACACTGCTTTCCAGCCGGAAGGCTGGCCACTGAAAGGATTCGAGGTTCAGATCAACAATACCGCCACCGGGGAAGGGAACTACCGCGAGAACAAGAAGACCGGCTCCCTCTACGGAGTGCGCAACCTTTACCGGCAGTTCGTCAGCGACAACGAATGGTTCACGCTGAACGTGCTCGTGCGAAACAGGAACGTGCAGGTGCGGCTGAACGGCATGCTGGCCGTCGACTACACCGAGCCGCTGCCGCCGCCGCCCTATCCCGGCATGGAGAAGGAGCGCCGCATCGGCGCCGGCACCTTCGCGCTGCAATGCCATGATCCGGGCTCGAAGGTCCGCTTCCGCCGCATTCGTGTCCGCCCGCTCCCGGACGCGATGCCGCTGCCCGCGGGAGCGGTGGAGCCGGTGGCGGACGCCGACTGGCGGGAAATCCTTGCTCTCGGCGCGCAGAACTACCCGATGGCGGACTTCCATGTGCATCTCAAGGGCGGGCTCACGCTTCAGCAGGCGCTGGACCGCTCGCGCCTCGACGGCATCTTCTACGGCATCGCCGTCAACTGCGGCAAGGGGCACGAAGTGGAGAACGACGAAGCCGCGCTGCGATTCTTCGAGCGGATGAAGGGCCAGCCCTGCTTCATCGCCATGCAGGCGGAGGGCCGCGAATGGATGCAGATGTTCTCCCGCCGCGTCGCCTCCATGTTCGACTACGTGTTCACCGACTCGATGACCTGGACCGACAACCGCGGCCGCCGCATGCGGACCTGGATCCCCGCCGAGGTGGGCGCCATCGCGGACGCGCAGGAGTTCATGGACACGCTCGTCGCCCGCACCGTCGAAATCATCGAGAAGGAGCCCATCGATCTCTACGTCAATCCCACCTATATTCCGGATCAGCTCCAGCCGCGGTACGACGAATTGTGGACGGAAGAGCGGATGAAGAAGGTGCTATCCGCCCTCGCGAGAAATGAAGTGGCAATGGAAATCAACGACCGCTACGGAATTCCTTCGGCGAAATTCATCCGCATGGGCAAGGAAATGGGAGTGAAATTCGCGTTCGGGACCAACAATGCGGGGCCGAAAGACCTCCGCCGCTGCGATTACGGGCGGCGCATGGTGCGCGAATGCAGACTCGGCTGGAGCGACTTCTGGACGCCCCCGCCCGCCGGCCGCAGAGCCGTCGACCGCAAGGGGGCGGCGCTGCGGGCCGCGTGAGGCAGCCGCTGCCTGCCGCGCCGCGGAGTGGCTGATTCCTCCGGGCCGGATGCCTTTCCGGCGGCCTGCCGGCGCGGCCGCGCTAAAATCGGTAGGTTGCTGCATTTTTTCTCCAGGTACATCCCGCCGTTGCGCCGCGTCCTGCTGGTGGAAAGCGGCTCGCGGCGCCTGATTGAAACCCTGCTGCCGGGGATCTACTCGCAACCCGTCAACGAACGCGTCGATCTTTTCACCTGCTTCAGCGGCATCCCGCAGGGCTTTGATCCGGCGCGCGGCGAGGTCTTCCGCACCCACGACTGGCAGGGCCGCGCCGCCCGCAAGAGGCTGTATGCCATGCTCCGCCGGCGCGGCTACGACGCCGTCGGCATCCTGTGCTCGGACGAAGCCGTGATGGCGAAGTGGAAGTGGGCGCTCGCCTGGCAGGTGCCGGCAAAAGTGTTCATCGTCAACGAGAATTGCGACTACTTCTGGTTCGACATCAGCCAGTGGCGCACCATGCTTCACTTCCTGCTGTTCCGGGCCGGGCTCACCGGAGCAGAGGGCGCGGCGACGCTCGGGCGCCTCGTTTTTGTGCCTTTCGTACTACTTTACTTGCTCGCCTTTGCAGCGTATGTTCATCTGCGGAGGGCGCTGCGCGCATGAAAGCTGTCTTCGTCACGGAATTCGGAGGAGTCGACAAACTGCGCTACGAGGATCTGCCGGCGCCCGTGCTGGGCGACGGGCAGGCGCTGGTGCGGATCCATGCCATTGGCGTCAACTTCATTGACATCTACTACCGCACCGGGCTCTACCCGGCGGCGCCGCCCGTTGTCCTGGGCATGGAAGCGGCGGGCGTTGTCGAGAAGGTGGCGCCCGGCGTAACCGAAGTACGCCCGGGCGACCGCGTGGCCTGGGCGATGCACCGTGGCACGTACGCCGAATACGCCGCCGTGCCGGCGTGGCTGCTTGTGCAGATTCCTGCGGAGCTCGATTTCCAGTCCGCCGCTGCCTCGATGCTCCAGGGCATGACGGCGCATTATCTCACCCATTCCACCTGGCCGCTGAAGCCGGGCGAGACCTGCCTGGTGCACGCCGCCGCAGGCGGCACGGGGCGCTGGGTGGCAGCCGCGGCCAGGATCCGGGGGGCGCGCGTCATCGGCACCACATCCACGCCCGAGAAAGCCAGGATTGCCCGCGAAGCCGGCTGTGACGAGGTCATTCTTTACACCGAGCAGGACTTCGAATATGAAACGAAAAAGCTCACCGGCGGGCGCGGCGTCGATGTCGTCTACGACTCGGTCGGCGCCGACACCTGGGAGAAGAGCCTCAACTGCATCCGCCCGCGCGGCATGATGGTGAGCTTCGGCAACGCCAGCGGCCCTGTGCCGCCGTTTCAGCCGCTCGTGCTCAGCCAGAAGGGGTCTCTGTTCCTGACCCGGCCTACGCTGATGCACTACTGCGCCACCCGCGACGAGCTGCTGTGGCGCGCCGGTGACGTGCTGCGCTGGGTGCTTGAGGGCCGCTTCCGCCTGCTCATCGACAAGGTCTACCGTCTGGCCGACGCCGCTCAGGCGCACCTGGATCTGGCCTCGCGCCGCACGGCGGGAAAGCTCCTGCTGGTGCCCTGACGAGCGCAGCTCAGCGGGGCGGCGGGGGCATGGGGACGGTCTGTCCGCCGAGACCCGCGTAGGTGTCCTTCACGCGGATCACCTTGCCGTTGGCGAAGGTGACGAAGGTGATCTTGCCCGGCGGGTAGCCGTACACCCAGTCCTCGGTCTCCACTCCGTCCACCGTTTCGCGCCACTTGTCCCGCGGATGGCCGAGCGCCATTTTCACCTGCTCGGGCGTCATGCCCACTTCGGCGCGCTTGGCCTTGATCGCCTCCTGGATCTCGGGCGGCAGCGTGTCGAAATAGTTCTGCGTGGCAGAACGCGTGTCGAACTCCAGCACGGGCCTGAGCATCTGCTTGACGTCGGAGGGCTTCGTTTCCGGCGGGATCCTGCCGGGGAAGACCAGCGCAATGGTCGTGCCCGCCGAACGCGTGATGTTGCGCGACATCGGCACCGTCCGCCCCGATGTGCCCACGCCGCCCTCGATGCGCTCATACCACTTGCCGCGCGTGTTCAGCCCGCCGTTGATCTGGAGAATGATGCGGTCGTCCTCAATCTCCACCTTTGTGATCTGGACGAGCTCGCCGACTCGCGCCACCGCGCCGTACTCGTCTCCTTTTTCGCGCCACTCGATCTTGTCGTAAGAGCCATCGCTGCGGATCTCGACCGGGCGCTTGACGCGGGGAATGAAAGCCTTCACCGTGGCGAATTCGGCGGTGAGCCCGCGCAGCAGCTCGATCTTCTCCTCGTCGGTCAGCTTGCGGACGCGGTCTTCCTTGCCGCGCTGCGCTGGCAGCAGCAGGCAGACGAAAATCAGCGCGAACAACCGCTTCATGGCTCCGGCCTTCCCCTTAGGATGAGACGCTCGCCGCGGTCTGCGGTTGCCGTTTCCGCTTCCAGAGCCAGATGCCCAGCGCGGCGGCGGCTGCTGCGCCGGGCAGGCCGCCTTCAATGCCATATTCGCCCCCGCTCCAGATCGGGCCAGCCTTCCACCGGACGGCCAGCCCCGTCAACCCCATTGTAAAGCCGCTTACCTTCACCCCCAGCAACGGAAGGGCCCAGTTCCAGCCGAAGTGGATCCCGATGGGCATCCAGAGGTCCCCGCCCGTGTGGAATGCGTAGCCCAGCACCAGCCCCCACAGCCCCGTCACTGCCAGCCCCGCCCAGTTGGCATGGGGGTTGCCCACATGAGCCAGCGCGAACAGGACGGCGAAGGGGGCGAGAGTCCAGGCCGGGCCGAATCGGCGCAACAGAATCTGGAACGCATAACCGCGGAACATCAGCTCCTCGCCCGCCGCGCCGAACCAGAACAGCGCCGTCACGAACAGAAACTTCCCTGTGGAGAAGGCAAGCTCCGGCTCCGGGGCGCGCACGATCTCCGCCAGCCCGAAGGCCGCCGGCAGCAGAACGGCGCCTAGTCCGGCAGCCACCCCAGCCAGGGTTCCGGCCAACAGGTTGCGTCCGCCGTGGGGCCACCAGCCGAGGCCCACGTCCTCCAACCGCCCCCGCTCAAAGACGCGGACCACCACCGCGGTCGCCCCCGCCGCGGCCAGGAACAGGCCCACAGCGGCCGCCACCAGCAGGCTTTCGAAAAGCGCGTAAAGCAGGCCTCCAAAAAGCCAGCCGCCGACGCGCACAAACAGCAGGAACAGCCCGGCGCGAATCAGCAGGCCGGTCACCGTCACGCGTTGCGCTGCGCCAGCCTCAACGGCGCCCATTTCCGCGCTCCTTGCCGGCCCTGCCTGTCCACCGCCGCAGCAGGATTTTCGCGTTGCGCATCAGCCTCAGCTTACCGGATCGACCGTCCGCCTGCCGATTCCGTAGCATGAAGGCATGGCCGTCAGGAGAATTCTCGAACTGGGCGATGAAACGTTGCGGCGCGTCTCCGCGCCTGCCCTCGATCCCGGAACCGCGCGCCGGGTCATGCAGGATCTCGAAGACACGCTTGCCGATTTCCGTGCACGCCACGGCTTCGGCCGCGGCATCAGCGCCATCCAGATCGGCGAGCCGCTGCGGCTGATCTTTCTGCACGTCGAAGGCCGCCGCTACGAGCTCGTCAACCCCGTCTATGTCGAGAAAAGCGAGGAGACCTTCGAGCTGTGGGACGACTGCTTCTCTTTCCCGGATCTCATGGTGCGGCTGCGGCGGCACGTGCGCGTCGTCCTGGAGCACGAGGACCTGCAAGGCAAGCGGCACCGGCTGGAGGCCGAGTGGGCGCTGAGCGAGCTGATCCAGCACGAGATGGATCATCTGGACGGAATCCTCGCCGTAGACCATGCGCGCAGCGGGCGGGATTTCATGACGCGGCGGGAATGGCTCAGGCAAAAATCGTAAGCCTGTCCGGGCATTTCTTGGATTCCTTCGGGACTAAGGGTACTATGGGGGCAAAGGGCTGTCTCAAGACAGGGATTGAGGAGCTGTCCTAATCTCGGCTAAGGCAAAAAAGTGGCACGGCGCGATATGAAACGGAAGAGCCTGGCGTCCGATGGAGTGGGTGTATGATCGATCGGCGGTCGGAACCGAGGATGCTGTGCGCGGATCTAGTCGACGTCCGCTGGAAAGATCAGAACGGAAAAACGCGCCGGGCGGTGGCCAACCTGGAGGACATCTCTTTTTCGGGCGCCTGCCTTCAGCTCGAAACCAGGGTGCCCGTGGGCGCGCCGATGCGGATCTCCTACGCCAAGGGAGAATTCGCCGGCGTGGTCCGCTATTGCATGTTCAAGGACATTGGCTACTTCGTGGGCGTGCAGTTTGAACCCGGCTACAAGTGGGATGAACGGGAATTCCGCCCCATGCACCTGCTCGATCCCCGTACGTTGATGCAGCGCGCCCCGCACCGGGTGAAGCAGGACTACCCTCGTCCCAAAGGTCAGTGAAGCGTCCGGCAGCCGGAGTGGGTTTTTCGGGCAGCGGATGAGTCCGTACAGGACGGCGCACCGCCGCCGGCTCTTCCAGCCGGGGGGACGCGGAACCGGGCGGCTGCGGTAGGGATCGCGGCGTGAAAGTGCCGCTTTCCCATTGATTTCTTCGTGCTTCGCTCCAGTACTTCCTGTAGAAAGGAAGCGCTCCGGTTTCCTTCAGAACGGCTCCCTGCTCACCGGAAATGGACCAGCCTTGGGCCGATTTGAAAAACGTTTCCCAGTGGAACACTCACGGCCAGAACTCTCGGAAGCTGCTCGAAGCCACCTGTGTTTCTGCCAGCACGGATGTCACTTCTTCGTGGAGCGCGACGCTGAGGAGGGGGCGGGCGAGTTCCGGAGCTGCTTCCGGGCGAGGTAGATCGAGCGGCACCCGCGGTCAAAATCGGGATAGCCGCGGAAAAACGGGGCTGCATCGTGGCACCGGATCGCCGTGAAACCGGCGGCTTTCAGCGCTTCGCGGATTTCGGCGCCGGTCCAGCAGACCTCCTCCACGCGCTCCTGCAAGCGGCGCCAAAGGCGCCCCTCGCGCACGAAGAGATCCACATTGCTCCACGCGCGCCGCCGGACTGGATCGTACCCATTGTGCATTGCCACGGCGAGCCCTTCGCGCTCGATCCAGAATTCGCCCGTCCAGTAGCGTTCGAAGCCGCGCGCGTTGTTGACATCGAAGTAGAACCAGCCGCCCGGCGCCAGCGCCTGCGCCACGGCTCGCGCCACGCGGGCAAGATCGGCGCGGGCGGGGAGATGGTTCAGGGCGTCGCACTCGCACAGGACCAGATCCACCGGCTCGGGGAGTCGGAAAGAACGCATATCGGCGCAAAGGACCTGCACGGGCAAGGCGGCGTGCCGGACCTTCTCCCGCGCGACGCGGCACATCGCAGGTGACAGATCCACCGCGAACGTCCGGATGCCGCGGCGGGCGAGCTCCAGAGCGGTGGCCGCCGTGCCGCAGCCTAGGTCACAGGCCGATTTCACATTTCCGAGCAAAGGTTCCAGCAGGCGCTTCCGGGCCAGATCGAGCGGATGGCGCAGCGGCGAAAAGATCTTATCGTAGTGCTCGGCAAGGCTCCGGTAAACACGCGGCGGGTGCCGGGAAGCCACGTCCGGATTATACGCCGCACCGCGGCGGGCCCGGCGTCCCGCCTTCCCGCCGGGCCGCCGTTTTCGCCCGGCCTGCCCGATGCGCGCCCTGGATGCCGCTGCGATGCTGCGGCATGGCGTTCCGGCTGCCCTCCCGTGTCCACGCAAGAGCACGGCGGATGATTCCCGGCCGGGGATCGTCCGGCCTGGAAGCGGCGGGAAGCCCTCGCTGCGGCCCGGCGACCGAGTCGCGCAAAGGCTCCGGCGCTGCGTTGGCTTCAACACAAGCCCGCGGCTGCCGCAAGACCCTTGGGTCTTGTCTTTGAGACGCGCCGCCGTTGCCGTGTCCGGAACACGAATCCCCGGCTGCCGGGCTGCTTCACGCCCCATCCCGGAGCGGTGGCTGCGCCCGCGCAGCGGGGCGTCCTCTTTGCACGTCCGGCAGCGTCACCCGGCGGGGAGCACGCTGCGGCTCTTCTGCCGCAACGCGTCAGCGCGTGCAGCGGCGGGCGGCCATTGCGCTTGCAGCGGGGAGGAACAGGCAGTGCCTTCCATGCGCGCCCTGATCCGGACCCGTTGTCGGCACGGTGCGTTGAGCCGCTCGATCCGGAGTGCCCGCCGTGCCCTCCCGGTAAGAAGCTCCCCTTCTGAATCGAACGCACACCCGCGCGCAGGGCAGCCGGCTCCGACATTGCGGGCGGGCTGCAACTTCCGAATGCACACCCGCGCGCGGCATCCCGCTGCCGGACTTTGTGCCGTGCCGGCGCGGTGCAGCCGCTTGCGAGGATAGGCTGTCGGCGGCGTGGACCGATGGATGCTTCCTCTGCTCAGGCTCTGCGGCGGGCTGCGGGCGGAGCCATGAAAACTTTGGACTCAAGGCGCGGGGCCGGTAGGCATCTGCGGAAGAGGTGGCACAGGGACGGTTGAGGGAGAGGAGGTAGGAAAGGGAAAGGGAGAGGTTCGGCCCTCGCGCCTTGAGTCTACCCTGTGGCCTGGATTCTTCTCACACACCCTCAAGGGAGCACGCGGCAGGCCAAACCGGTAACGTGTTGATACTGCATCGGTTACTTATGCCATGCGGCGCCGGAGGGCCTCGCCTTCCTTTGCATGTTCCGATGCGGTGCACGCTTCCGGAACGGCGTCCCGGACCCGAACAGGCACCGCCTGCCGCACCGCGGCAAGTCCTCGCCGGGCACGCCGAGGGCAGGCGCGGGCGCGTGCTGCGCGATGCGGCGGTCCGGGGGCTGCGCCGCCGCTGGAAAACCGCGTCCGCCGGGAAGGCGCAGCACCGCGCTGTCCCGTTGCGCTTCCACGCGGGACAGCTTCGCACACCTGGGCGTCTCTGGACTCTGCGCTCTGGCAGTTCCGGTCAGGGCGCCGCCGGGGGATGGATGGGACGGCGGCTCTGGGCGGACTTGGCTTCCTCGATGGTGACGCCGTACTTCTCAAGGATCTGCGCCGTCTGGAGATCGAGCTGCGTGCGGGCGCGCTGGTAGGCGGCCAGAGCGGCCACCTCATTGGCCTGCGCCTGGGCCAGATCCCGCTGCGTCTGCACCACCTGGAAGGCCGTGGATGCGCCGAGGGCGTACTTCTTGTTCTCGGCATCGAGCGTCTGCTCCTGGAGCTTCCGCTCCTTCACGGCGGACTCGTAGCGCGCCTTGGCCTGGATGACCGCCACGAGCGCGTTCTGCACGTTCACGCGGATGTCATTGATCAGCCGCTGCTGGCTCAGCTCGGCCTGCCGCAGGGTGATCTGGTCGCGGATGTAGTCGGCCTGCGCGGTGCGGTTACGGATGGGAATGCTCAGATTGAATCCGATGGAGTAGTCCGGGAAGTTGCGCCGGAACAACTGGGCGAGGGCGTGGCCGTAGCCGCCAATGAAGAAGGGATCGGGCGCCAGCGGGCTGCCCAGAGGAAGGAGCGCGTTGCGACTGCCGGCCAGCGCGTTGTTCTGAAGCGTCGCGGTGATGTCGAGCGAGGGCAGGAGCTGGCTGCGCGATCCCGCGATCTGGATCCGGTTGTTGTCAAGGTTGATGCGGGCCTGTTCGAGATCCGGGCGGGAGCGCAGCGCGAGTTCGACATACTCGGGGAGCCGGTCCAGCCGTTCTGCTTCCGGTTCGGCGAGCCGGTCGGTGGGGATGATGCGGGCTTCGGCGATGGCCGGGCTGGCCACGCCGGTGCGGCTGAGCGCGTTCTTCAGGATCGTCTCCTGCTGAAGCAGCGCCGTCTCGGCGTTGGTCAGATCCTGCTCGGCCTGGGCGACGCGCGCTTCGGCGCGCACGATTTCGATGGGGGCGAGCGTCCCGATGGCCACCTGCTTGCGGTTGTCCTCGTAGAATTTCTGCGCCACCTCGAGCGCCTTGCGTTTCACTTTCACGTCTTCGTGGAGGCTCACCAGGTCCCAGTAGAGATTGACGACGCCGGCGACGGTCACCATGACCTGCTGCTTGAAGACGAGGTCGCTGACGCGCAGGTTGTTCTTCGCCACGCGGATGTTGCGGCTGTTGACGGCGAAGCCGAAGCCCTGGAGCAGCCGCTGCGTGATCTGCAACTGCGCGTTCGGGTTGTAGCCGGGGTTGATGCCCGAGTTGCGGTTGTTGGACTCGAAGTAGTTGTTGTTCCAGGCGAAGGTCAGGCTGGTGCCGGAGAGGAAGTTCTGCTGGTAGCCGAAGTTGAACTGACGCGTGTCGAAGACGAGGGCCGTGGTGCCGGTGGTGACGATGTTGGACTGCGGCGAAGAGCGGTGCGCGATGTTGCCGGTGGAGAAGAAGAACGGATCGAGCGTGGGGACCGCCACGCCCGTCTGCGTGATGACCGCGCCGCCGACGCCCGCGCCTTCGCCCGCGAGCGCCGCCTGGGCGCTGGAGACGCCCGCGCCGCCGAGCGCGCCGCCGGTCACCTGCGCCTGCACGCTCTGCGCCGCCGCCCGCACCGCAGTCGGCACGCCGCGCAGCAGGCCGCCGGCGCGCGCGCGCAGCAGGTCGGCCTGCGCAATCAGCGGCGTGTAGCGCGAAACTTCAAGGTCGAGGTTGTTCTCCAGCGCAATGGCGATCGCATCATCGAGGCTCAGGTAGAGAATGCCCGCGCGCAGCAGCGATTCCAGCCGGTTGGAATTCTCCAGCCGCACCGGCGGCACTTCGGCGCGCCGGTAGGGCCGCAGGAACCAAGGGCCGCCCGCGTGTGGCAGCTCGAAACGCGCGGCCTGCGGCGGGGCTGCGCCGGGCTGGGCCTGGGCGAAGGCGGCTTGCGGCAGAGACAGAAGCGCCGAGAGCAGGACGGCCGCGGCGGGCCGGATCAATTTTGTGAAAATTTGTTTCCGCATGACACAGACTCGGAGAAAAGGCGTTAAATTGAACAAGCGCTTGCGGCAGGGAGGAAGTTACCCGCAGGAATCTTCATCGTATCGCAGCCTCCGGCGGCCCGCCCGGCGGGCGGCTTTTCCCTGCCTGCTGCCGATTCGCTAGAATCGTGCGAAAGAGGGAGCGGGCAGGCGGCCATGGATTCCCCACCCGCCGCGCGGACAGGGCGGCGCATCAAGACGTGGAAAGGAATCGCACATTATCTCGGCGTTGCCGAGAGAACCGCGCAGTTGTGGGTGCGCACGCGCGGACTCCCCGTGCGCAGGCTGCCCGGGGCGCGCGGCGGCGTCTACGCGATCGCGGAAGAGCTCGATGCCTGGATGCAGAGCGAGAGAGCGGAACTGGAAGCGGCCAAGTCGCTTCGCAACCGCTACCGGCGGACGTTTGTCAGCATCGCCATTCTGGCGCTGGCCGCGGCCGCCGCGCTGTCCGCGACTGCATGGCCGCGTCTTCGCGCGCGATGGGTGCGGCCGGTCTCTGCGCGATTCGAAGGCGAGGTGTTGGTGGCCTACGACGCCGAAGGAAAGGAACTCTGGCGGCGGCGGCCAGAACCGCCGCCGGGGCTGTCTGCCGCAGCGCTGAACCCTGAGGGCTCCGTGGCCGTACTTGCGGATCTCGACGGCGGCGGCTCACGGGATGTCCTGGCGCTGGAGCAATTCCAGTCGGGCAAGCCTGGCGATCTCGGCGTCTCACGCTTTGATGTGCTCAGCCGCACTACTGCGTCAGGGCGGCTGGTGTGGAAGCGGGCGCCGGATTGCGGCCTGCTCGACGCCGAGGGCCGCCGGTTCACGCCGGCCTGGTGGGCCTCCTCCCTGTTGACGGCCCGCCATGGCGGCAGGGACCGTGCGTGGGTGACGCTGTCCCACCGGGACCGTTTCCCCGGGGTCGTGGCCGAGGTGATGCCCGACGGGGCGCTGAGAATGCTCTTCGCCAATCACGGGCATGTGAACTCCCTGGCCACGGTGGAATCGGAAGGGCGGCTCTGGCTGGTGGCGGGCGGTTCAACGAATGCGCTGAAAGGGGCTTTCCTGGCGCTGCTCGATCCGGCGAAGGGCTTCAGCAAGGCGCCGGATGGGGGACCGGCGCGCTACCGGATGGCAAACGCCGCGGAAGCCGATCCCGCCGTCTACTTCTACATTCCCCGGGTCGACCTGACCGAGGCGACGTTGTCGGATGTGAATACGATCTACACCATAGAGGCGAGGCCGGGCGGCCTGTTGGCGCGCGTCCAGGTTGGAGCGGCGGAAGGCTGCCAGCTCCGGATCGAATTTGATCTCCCGCTCGAGCCGCGCGTGGTCCGCGTCACTTCCGCATGCGGGATCGTCCACCGCCTTCTGGAAAGACGGAAAGTCCTCGATCATTCTTTCGACCGGTGTCCGGACTTCCAGCAGCCGCTCCGTTTGCAGCGCTGGAGGCCCGGCGAAGGGTGGCGGACTGTGACCGTCCCCGTGGCCACGATGCGGAACACAATCTAGCGGGTCATGGCAGCACGCCCCTGATGCCCGGCGCACCGTGGTCTCTGCTGCAAAGGGGCGGCTCCTGGCTAGCGATAGGGAAGCCGGGTTCGTTTTGCCGGACGCCGTCCGGGACGCGACTCTGTCCGATGCGCCAGACTGGAAGGAATCGGCCAACAGGCCGATAAGTTGGCCAGACGGGGATTCCCTGTATGAATATCGAAGGTCGCGCGCCGGGATCGGCGGGGGGTCGCGAAGAACGGCGGACACCCCGCTGGCTGCGCTTCCGCTGGCCCTCCCGGATCGTATGGACGGTCCTTGGCTGCTCGCTGGCCGGGACGGCGCTGGGATTCGCTCTGTTCCTGCTGGCCCTGGAACGCGAGGCGGGCCTGATTCTTCGCGAGCACCAACGCCTTGCGCAGACCCAGATCGCCGCCATCGAGAGCCAGGTGGAGGCCAGCCTGCATTTCGCGCTCGCCCTCAAGGCGCTGATCCAGCACGATCCGAATGTCGACCGGAAGGTCTTCCGGCGCTTCTACGAGGAGCTGCTTCAGGATTCGAAACACGCCCGCTCGCTCCGTCTGATCGAGTGGCTCCGCCAGGTTCCAGCGAAGGAGCTGGATCAGTTCGAAAGGCAACAGCGGCTGTTGCGGGCCGACCCGTCCTACAGGGTCTGGCAGCCGGGCACGGCGGGAGGGAGAAAGCCGGCCTCGGGCCGTCCCTACTATCACGTGGTTCAGTGGATCGAACCGGTGGAAGAGCACGGCGCGATGGCCGGACTGGACTCGGGCCACACGTCGGCGACGCAGATGGCCATCTGGCGGGCGCGCAAGTCCGGGCGGCTGGCGGCAACGGCCGGTTTCAAGCTGGCGCAGGATCCGCCCGGGCAGACCAGCGTGATCGTATACGCACCTGTCTACCGCCGCGCCGGCGGCGGGCCGGACGACGTGCTGGGGCTGGCCGCCATCGGCATCGGCGTGCAGCCGCTGCTGGAGGGGGCGATGCTGCCGGCGGCGCGGGCGGGATTCGAAGTGCGTATCTATGACGAAGGCATTCACGGGGATGAACGCGTGCCGCTGGCCGGCCGGACGGTGGGCGGCGGGCCGGGCGGCTCCTGGAGGACGTTGCGCGCGCCGGCAGTGGAGCGGACCATCCACCTGGCGGACCGCCGCTGGCATGTGGTCTGTTCCGGAACCTACGCGCTCCCCTTCAGCAGGACATGGCCGGCGTGGCTGCTGCTGGCCGCAAGCCTGCTCATCACTGCCGCCGTGCAGTTCTTCATCCTGCACTTGCACCGGCAAAATGTCCTTGTCCGGAGAGAGGTGCGGCGGCGCACCCGGCAGCTTCGCCGCGCGCTGCGGCTCGCGAAGGAAGGCACCGAGGCCAAGAGCCGCTTCCTGGCCAAAATCAGCCACGAGATCCGCACGCCGCTCAACGGCATCATCGGGATGACGCACCTGCTGATGGAGAGCGGTCTGTCGCGCGAACAGCGGGAGTCGGCCGCGCTGATTCTCAACTCTGGCCAGCACCTTCTGGCCGTGGTCAACGACACCCTGGACCTGTCCAAGATCGAGGCCGGCAAGCTGGCGCTGGCCCGCGAGCCGCTGGATCTGAATGCCCTGCTGGGCGAGTGCGAACGCATCTTCCGTCCCGTGGCGGAACAAAAAGGGCTGGAATTGTCGATCGAAGATCAGGGCCTGCCGCCATGGGTGGAAGGCGACCTCACCCGGCTCCGCCAGGTCCTTTGGAACCTGCTCAGCAACGCGGTGAAATTCACGGCTCATGGCCGCGTGGAGCTGGCCGCGCGGCCCGGGACGGCGCCGCCGCGGATCCGGTTCGAGGTGCGAGATACCGGCCCCGGCATTCCTCCCGAGGATCTCGCGCGGCTGTTCGAGCCTTATTTCCAGTCAAATGCTCCGGGCAGGGCGGCCGAAGGCACCGGCCTCGGACTGGCCATCAGCCGCAGGCTTGTGGAGCTGATGGGCGGCGAAATGGGCTGCGAAAGCGAGCCGGGCCTCGGAAGCCTGTTCTGGTTCGAAGTGCCCCTGCCGGAGGCCGCCCCGAAAACGGAGGCCAGCCAGGCCGGCCCGGGCCGGACTGAGCCGCTGCGGGCCCATGTCCTTCTTGTCGAGGACAACCGCGTCAACCAGATCGTCTCTTCCCGCATGCTCGAGCGCCTCGGCTGCCGCGTCACGGTCGCCTCCACTGGCGAAGAAGCGCTCACGGCCGTCAGGCAGGCCGAATTCGACGCAATCCTCATGGACTGCCAGATGCCGGTGATGGACGGCTACGAGGCGGCCCGGGCCATCCGCCAGATGGGAGGGCGCGCGGCCAGCACCCCGATCATCGCGCTGACGGCTCACGCGCTCGAAAGCGAACAGGCCCGCTGTCTCGAGTCCGGAATGAACGCGGTCATCACCAAGCCGGTCACTCTCGAGACACTGCGCGGGGCTCTCGAGCGCGCGATTTCGCCAACGGCCGGGACGCCCGCCCGGACGGCGTTGGGTCCCGACCCGGTTTTGTTACACTCAACGCGAAGCGATGCCGCTCAGCGACAGGGAAGTCCTTGATCTTTTCCGGCAGACAGGCGCGTTTCTGGAAGGCCACTTCCGGCTATCCAGCGGCCTGCATTCGCCGAAATACCTTCAGTGCGCGCTCGTCCTCCAGCACCCCCGCCACGCGGAAACCCTCGGCCGGGCGCTGGCCGAGCTCGTCAAGGAAGCCGCCGATGTCGTCGTCAGCCCGGCCATGGGCGGACTCATCATCGGCCACGAAGTGGCGCGCGCCCTCGGCGTCCGGCACATCTTTGCCGAACGGGGGCCGGACCGCCAGATGACGCTGCGCCGCGGCTTCCGCATTCTGCCGGGCGAGCGCGCCCTGATCGTTGAAGACGTTATCACGACCGGCGGCAGCTCGAAGGAGGTCGCCGACCTCGTCCGCCGGCTCGGCGGAGAGGTGGTTGCGGCCGTCTCGATCATCGACCGCAGTGGCGGCTCGGCGGACCTCGGCGTGCCGAGGCGCGCGCTGGCGGTGCTCTCCGTGGAAGCATGGCCGCCGGAGCAGTGCCCCCTGTGTGCGCAGGGGCTGCCCCAGGAGAAGCCGGGTTCCCGGCCCGCCTGAGACGCCATGCGGCGGATCCGCATCCTCGTCGCCTACGATGGCACGGAATTCCACGGCTGGCAGATCCAGCCGGACGTGCCGACCATCCAGGGCTGGCTCGAGAAGGTGGTCTCCGAGATCGAAGGCGGGCCGGTGAAGGTGCATGGCAGCGGACGCACCGACGCGGGCGTCCACGCCACGGGGCAGGTGGCGGCGTTCTCCCTGCGCAACCGCATTCCCTGCCCGAACCTGCGCAAGGCGATGAACCGGCTGCTGCCGCCCGCGATCCGGGTGCTGGAAGTGGAGGAGGCGCCCGCCGACTTCCACCCGCGCTATCATGCGCGCAGCAAGACCTACGAATACCGCATCTGGCGCGAGGAGGTCTGCCCGCCGATGCGGCGGCTCTACCTCTGCCATTTCCCCTATCCGCTTGACGAGGAGCGGATGATCCGGCTGGCGCCGCTGTTCGAAGGCGAACACGACTTTTCGGCCTTTGCGGCGGCGGACGAGCGCGACGCGTTGGGCGGCTCGAAGGTGCGCACGATCTTCGAGTCGCGCCTGTGGCGCGAGGGCGCCGAGCTCGTCTACCGCGTGCGCGGCAGCGGGTTCCTGAAGCACATGGTGCGGATGATGGTGGGGACGCTCGTCGAGGCGGGCAAGGGAAACCTCGCGCGGGAGGACGTGGAGGCGCGGCTTGCGCCGGGCTTTCCGGGCAAGGCGGGCCCGGCGATGCCGGCCAGCGGGCTGTGCCTCGTGAAAGTGGAGTACGGGCCATGAAGAAACAATTTGCCGTCGTTCTGTTCTGTACGCTGGCGGCGCTGGCCGCCCCGCCCGTGCCGGTCATCTACGACACCGACATGGGCAACGACATCGACGACGCCCTCGCACTGGCCATGCTGCATGCCCTCGATGCGCGCGGCGAAATCCGGCTGCTCGCGGTGACCGTCACCAAAGACAACCCCTGGGCTGCGCGCTATGTGAGCGCGGTGAACCGCTTCTACGGACGCGGGGACATTCCCGTCGGGCTGGTGCGCGAGGGCGTGACGAGGGAGGAAGGCAACTACGTGCGCCGCGCCATCGAGCAGGGAGGCTGGCCGCACGACACGGACTTCCCCGAAGCGGTGGGCCTGCTGCGCCGCGTATTAGCCGAAGAGGCGGACGGCAGCGTCGTGCTCGTGCAGGTGGGCTTCTCCACGAATCTGGCGCGCCTGCTCGATGCGCCCGGGGGCAGGGAACTGGCCTCGCGGAAGGTGAAGCTGCTGTCGGTGATGGCGGGCGATTTCACCGGCGGCGGCCCCGAATACAACGTGAAGGAGGACATCCCGTCGGCGCGGAAGCTGGCCGCCGAGTGGCCCGGCCCGATCGTCTGGAGCGGGTTTGAAGTGGGTAAGACCATCCGGTATCCGGCCCGCTCGATCGAGCGCGATTTCGCCTGGACGCCGCGCCATCCGGTCGTCGATGGCTACAGGCTCTACATGAAATTCCCTTACGACCGCGAAACGTGGGACCTGACGGCGGTCCTGTATGCGGCACGCCCCACCGACGGCTACTTCACAGTGTCCGGCCCCGGATGGGTGCGGATCGACGAACGCGGCATGACGCGGTTCGAGCCCGATCCCGCCGGCCGGCACCGGCACCTCATAGTGGACGATTTGCAGCGCGCCAGAGCGCTCGAGGCGATGGTCTGGCTGGCTTCGCAACCGGCGCGGGACGCCATGCGACACTAGGAAATGTCATGAGTGAGAAGCTGACAGCGCCACTGCCGCCGCTGCCGCCGGCGAAGCAGTGGCTGCCGCCTGTGGTAATCGCATGGCTGGTGCCTGGCGGCGGTCATTTCTACCTGAAGCGGTACTACCGGGGGGCGATCCTGGGCGGGTGCACCACCATCCTGTTCCTGCTGGGCCTGCTGATGCGCGGCTACCTGTTCGAGCCGATGACGGGCGACCTGCTGACCACCATCATTTACGTCGGCGGCGCCATCGCCGACCGCGCCACCGGGCTGCTCTACATTCTGGCGCGCATCTTCGGATACAACGCGCCGGACGTCGCCGGGCACTCGGTTGATTACGGAACGAAATTCATGGTCATCGCGGGCCTGTTCAACATTCTGGCCATGGTCGATGCGTTCGAGATCGCCTCGGGGAGGAAAGACTGACTCATGAAAATGACGCTCACGCACTTTGAGGCGACGCTCATCCTGGCCATCTTCATCTCCGCCGTGCTGGCCGTGGTCACCAAGAAGACCGACGAGGAGCGCTTCCGCTACGGAATGCGCTCGCTGGGCTGGTTCGCCGTGACGGTATTCGGCCTCGGCTGGCTGATGTACCTGGGCCACCGCTGAGACCGCAGAGGCCCCGCCTGCTGGAACCCGGCGACTCCGGATAGGCCTCCTGGCGCCGTTGCGCAGCGCCGCCAGCTCAGTTCTGGATGCGGGTTACCGTCTCGCTGACCCTTTCCGGCGGCCCCAGTTCGCGAGTGCTGTTCAGCGAAGGACGTTGCACGGCGAAGACCGTGACGACGCTGCCGTCCGGGCTCTGCCGCGATGTGTAGATCTGGCGTTCCCGCAGCCGGGGGCCGGCTCCGGGTTCGATGGCCCGGCCAGGCGCGTTGACGCCGTAGACGTCGACCACCGTGTTCTCGGTGCCATCCGGGTTGCGGCGCGTCACGCTCATCAACTGCCGGCTCAGCCGCAGCGCGCCCGTCGTGGCCGCCTCGTACTCGTCCGTCTGCTGCTCGAGCGTCCCGTCGCGCTCCCGCGAGCGGACAACCTTCTTCTGCGCGGCCACAAGCCGTCCGTTGGTGTCCGGCACGTAGACCAGCTCCTCGCGCTCGCTGCTGCGGTCGGATGCGCGCACGACTTCCGTCGCCGTCCGCTTTTCCACCAGCGAAAACCCTCCGCTCAGGCCAGCCCGCTCCACCTTCGTCTCGCTCACAGCCGTGTCGCCGCTCTTCCGCGTCTCGGTGCGGATCCTCTCGGCAGGGCGGAGGTTGCCGTTCAGATCTCCGCGGTAGATCAGGGCGGTCTCTTCCGTCGAGCCGTCCGGCCGTGTCCGCGTCTCAATGACCACTTTTTCGGGAGGCAGGGGCGAGCCGTCGGGCGTGTAGCGTTTCACGAGCCTTTCCACCACCTGGAGTCCCGCCTCTTTCCGCAGGACGCGCTCTTCAGTCCGCTCCACCGGCACCTGCCGGCCGTTGATGTCGCGGATCGTCTCCGACTGAAAGCCCTGCCCGCGCGCCGTCGCGCTCCATTCCACGCGGCGCCCGTTGGCGTCGTAGACGTACGTGCGGGATTCCTGCTGCTGGGCTTGCAGCCCCGCCGCGATGGTCAGCAAAATCAGCGCCCGCCACATACTCCCTCCATCGGCGCTGCGGCGGCGGAAGTTTAGCCCTCCGCCCTGCTTACTGATAGATGCTCAGCGGCGGCTGCGGCGGGTTCAGCTTCACCTCGATGGTCCGCTCTTCCTCGTTCACGTCGAACGTCTCGCCGAAGGTCTGATAGCCCTTGGCGATCACCTGCACGAGGATCTCCCCCTGCGGCAGTGGCGGGATCTTGGCCACGCCTTCCTGGTTGGTCCGCGTCTGCCAGCTCGTGTAGACTTTCTTGCCCAGTTTCAGATAGTTGCGGCCACGCACGAACTTTACCACGACGCTGGCCTGCGCGATGGGGCGCCCCGTGTGGCTCTTGACCTCGATGCGCAGGTTCGTCATCGGCGGATCCGCCTTCAGCGGCGCCAGCACGAGCATCGCGAGCATCAGCAGCCGGATTCTGGCTCCCATGCCTCCATTCTAGGGCAGCCGCTGTGGCAGGTCATCCGGAAAGCCGCGCCGCTGCATCCGCCTGCTCAGGCGATGTCAGGCAGCACGAACCGCCGGGATTCGCCCAGCAGGCGGCAGACGGCTTCGGCGGCGCGGTAGCCGCTGCGGACCGCACCTTCCATCGTGGAAGGCCAGCCGGTCTGCGTCCACTCGCCCGCCAGGAACAGGTTCGGCCACCGCGTCTCCGCGCGCGGCCTCTTCGCTTCCAGGCCCGGCGCAGCCGAAAACGTGGCCCGGACTTCCCGCACCACGTGAGCCCGTTCCAGTTCCGCGCGGGCGGCGGCAGGGAAGTAGCGCTTCAGGTCTTCCACGGCCTCGCGGAGGATCCGCTCTCGCGGCCACTCCAGCAGGAACCGCGCCGCGCTCACCACCAGTTGCACCTGTCTGCCTTCCCGCTTGTTGAACAGCCATTGGTAGGGCGAATCGAGCAGCACCGCGTGGGGCAGCTCCGTGATCGGCCGGTCGAACCAGAGGTGGATGCCCGCAATCGGCGAGTGGCGGAACGCGTCCCAGTCCGGCACCGCCTCCGGCAGCAGCGCGCGCAGCGCCGGGAAGGGCAGGGCACAAATGAAGGCGTCGGCCTCGACCGGGCCGGACTCCGTCAGGAAGGCGCGGACGCCGCCGCCTTCATCGAAGGCGATGCCGGTCACCCGCGTTCGGAGCCGGATCTCCAGCCCCGGGATGCGCGCCAGCCGCTCCGCGCTGCACAGCTCGCCCAGGGGCACGCGCGGCACGCCCATCTGATAAGCGTCCTTCGCGCCAAAGAATGCCACGCGGAACACCTGGAAGCCGTGGCTGGCGGCCATGCGGTCCAGCTCCTCGTTGATCGCGCTCACCAGCACCGGGGCCCAGAACCGCTCCACCACCCGGCGGCTCTGGCGCTTCTCTTCCAGCCAGGCCTGCATCGGAAGGGAATCCAGATCCTTCCGCCGCCCCGCCTCGCCGAGCAGCGCGGCCAGCCCGCGGGCGGCTTCGAGCTTCTCGGCGGGGGTCAGGAAGCGCAGCCTGGCAAAGCTGCCGGCGAAGTGGAGCGGCGCGGGCAGCAGGCCGGCCCCGAAGACGCTGGTCCTTCCTCCCGGCTCGACGTAGAAGAATTTCCGGTGAAATTCAATCAGGCCTTCTACGCCAAGCCGGCGGTAAAGATCCAGCAGATTCACGCAGCATTTCAGCAGAATATGCTGGCAATTATCGATGATTTCTCCGCTGCCGGGCAGCGCGATGGAGGAAGCCCGGCCTCCGGGCGCGGGGCGCGCTTCCAGCAGCGCCGCCTCGTGGCCCGCCTGCGCCAGCGCTGCGGCCGCGGAGATCCCCGCCAGCCCCGCCCCGGCGATCGCGACGCGTGCCATTCAGGCGCGAAGCGGCAGGCGCGCCCTCTTGCCGCCGCCGCCCTCCGAATCCCAGGCGAGGGCAAGCCAGGCGCAGATCAGCAGGAACAGGACGTAGATGACGTCGGAAAAAGACATGCCTCTGAAGCCAGTCTCCTGCATCCGGCCTCCCCGCGCAATGGCTTGCCGGTACCAGTACCCCAGGGGATTTCTGCTGCTTTCCACGGAAAAAGCCCCGGAATTCCGCTGACTCACTCCTGCCCGGCGGCGCTCTTCGCTCCCTTGCGCCGGCGGAACATCTTCACCACGTTTTCCATCATCGCGAGCCCATGCCCGCCGTCCTGCGAGAGAAGGCTCTCGGGATGGAACTGCACGGCTTCCACCGGCAGCTCGCGGTGGCGCACCCCCATGATGACGCCATCGTCGCTTTCAGCAGTGATTTCCAGCTCCGCAGGCAGCTTCTCGCGGACCGCGTACAGCGAGTGGTACCGGCCCACCTTGATGTCCTGCGGAAGCCCGGCGAAGACGCCGCGCCCGTCGTGCCGGATGCGCGACGGCTTGCCGTGCATCGGGTAGGGCAGCACGCCCAGCTCGCCGCCGAAGGCTTCCACGACGCCCTGCAAACCCAGGCAGACGCCAAAGACCGGAACGCCGCGCCGCACGCAGTCGCGCACCAGGGCGGGCACGCCGAAATCCTCGGGCCGTCCCGGGCCGGGCGAGACCAGTACAAAATCCGGCCGGAATGTTTCAAACACTTCCGGCGGGAATCCGGCGCGGTAGGTGACCACCTCGGCGCCGGTCTGACGGACGTAGTTGGCCAGCGTCTGGATGAAGCAGTCGTCGTTGTCCACCAGCAGCACGCGCATGCCGCGGCCCGGCAGCGCCCGCCGCGCCGTCCGCCGCGGCTGCGGCTCCTGCTCCAGCGAGCGGAAGAAGCCCGTCGCCTTCAGCCGCGTCTCCCGCTCCTCGGCCGCCGGATCGGAATCGTACAGGATGGTGGCGCCGGCCCCGTAGCGGGCCAGTCCGTCCTTCAGGTGCACCGTGCGGATGAGGATGCCCGTATTGATGTCGCCGTTCAGCGACAGCATTCCCACCGCGCCTCCGTACCAGCCGCGGGCGTCCTTCTCCAGGTCCTCGATCGCCTGCGCCGCTGCCTTCTTCGGGGCTCCGATCACCGTCACCGCCCACATGTGGGACAGGAACGCGTCCAGCGCGTCGTAGCCCTCGGCCAGCTCGCCTTCGACATGGTCCACCGTGTGGAACAGCCCCGCATAGCGCTCGATCAGGCGCCGGCCGATGACGCGCACCGAGCCGGGCCTGCACACGCGCGACTTGTCGTTGCGGTCGACGTCCGTGCACATGGTGAGCTCGCTCTCCTCCTTGGGAGAGTTGAGCAGCTCGCGGATGAGGTCGTGGTCGCGCAGCGGGTCGCCGGTGCGGCGCACCGTGCCGGAGATGGGGCAGGTCTCGACGCGCCGCCCCTCGACGCGCACGAACATCTCCGGCGAGGCCCCGGCAAGCTGCTCGTCGCCGAACTGGAGCAGGAACTCGTACGGGCTCGGGCTGCCCCGCTGGATGCGGCGGAACAGTTGCGAGACGCTGCCGGCGAAGCCCGCCGAGAAGGTCTGCCGCAGCACCACTTCGTAGTAGTCGCCGCGCTTCATCCCCTCGCGCACGCGCTCCACCTTGGCCATGTACTCCTCGGGCGTATGATCGCTGGCGATTTCGGGCGGCGCGGCTGCGGGGGCAGGCTGGACATCCTCGCCCGTCCGCGGCAGGCCGAGCGTCGACAGGCCTTCGAAGTCGAAGTCGTACTCGAACCGCTCGATCACCTCCTTCTTGCGGTCCATGAAGCAGATGTCGTCGCAGAGGAACAGGCGCAGGTCCTTCTGCCCGGAACGGGGCAGCCGCAGGCGGATCGGGTCGAACTGGAACAGAAGGTCGTAGCCGAAGGCCCCCACCAGCGCCAGCCGGTTGTCGCGCGGATGCCGGAACTCCTCCACCAGCGCCCGCAGGATGGAGAAGAACGAGGGCTGCTTGGAGCGCTCTTCTTCGGGGAAAAGCGCCGGAAGCGGCCGCAGCCGGCCTCGCAGCCCGCCCGCGGCCAGTTCCAGCGATGCCCAGTGCGGGTGGTCCCGCAGCACGTGATAAAACATTTCCGCCAGCATCTGTCCGCGCAGGTTCAGCGGGCGGAATTCGATCGCGCGGCCTTCGCCGCAGATCTCCAGCGGCGGATTCACGCTCGCGATGTCCCACCGCGAATACCGCTCCGGGTACTCGTAGCCGGAAGAGAGATAGATTCCGCGGCGGCGGTCGAGCTCAGACAGCAGATGCTCGAGCCCGCGCCGGTAGGGAAGCCGGCTGCGCGTGCGGGTGACGGTGATGCCGTGCCTGGTCGTGTAACGGAGAGTGCCCATCCGGAACTATCAAGGGTAGCATCCGCTCACTGCGTGGCGCGGAGCCGGCGGGCGGCCTCTGCGTAACGGGCCGCGTTGGCGTTGGTCTCGATCCATGCCGGCGCGCTCTCCGCGTTGGCCGCGCGCCAGACGGCAACGGCGCAGGTCCGCACGGCTCGCTCCATGTTGGCGTAATCCAGCCGCTCCCACTCATCGCCCGGGCGGTGGTAGTCGGCGAATGTCCAGGCGACGGCGACGGTGATGGCGGGCACGCCGGCGTCGGCCAGCGCCTGATTGTCGCTGCGGGCGAAGAACGCGTCGCTGTTGGCGCCGTCCTTGGCCGCTTCCACGCCCGTGTCGGCGCCCGCCGCTGCCAGCAGCTCTCCGAGCGTCGTGTAGTCGAAGCCGGAGGCGGTGAGCTTGCCGGCGCGCGGCCCGGAGTTGTCGTCGATGCGGCCCATCTGCTCGAAATTCAGGTTGGCCACGGTGTGCTCGAGCGGGAAAAGCGGGTGGCGGGCATAGTAACGCGAGCCCACCAGGCCCTTCTCTTCGCCGAAATAAAGCAGGAAAACCAGCGTGCGGCGCGGCCTTTCACCGTGCCGGGCGAAGGCCTCGGCCAGCGCCAGCACCGTCGCCGTGCCGCTGGCATTGTCGTTGGCGCCATTGAAAATGCGGTCCCCTCCGCCTTCTCCGCCCACGCCGACGTGGTCGTAATGCGCGGTCAGCAGGATGTATTCGTGGCGCAGCCTGGGGTCGGCCCCTTCCAGCACCGCGGCCACGTTCTTCAGTTCCACCGGCTGGCGTTCCGGCGCGGGAATCCGCACCGTCGCCGTGGCCGTTCCGTCGAGCTTCTCCGCGATCCGGCCAAATTCAGGGTCCGACACCAGGACCAACGGCGTGCGCCGCCGTCCCCCCTCCTGCCGCTCTTCCAGCAGCGTCCTTGGCCGGAAAGCAGGCCCTGCGGCAATGACAACCGCCGGGCCGAGCGCCGCAAGCTGACGCCGCTTCTCCGCCCATGCCGCGCCCCGCGAGGGCGCGCTCAGCACCACGACCCTGCCTTCCACCGCTTCGCGCGGCGGCAATGGATCCTCCGCGGACTGCCAGGCCACGCGGACCACCGGAGCGCCCGCCAGCTCGAGGGCCTCGCCGTTCATCACGGCGGCGCGCGAAGGATCCACCCGGAAACTGCCGCTGCTCCAGCGGAGTTCGAGCGTGAAGCCTTCCATCGTCTGCCGCACCGCTTCCATCCGCGCGGTCTGGAAATAGCTGCCGCCGGCCGCCGGCTTCAGTCCGATGCGCCGGAACTGGCTGGCGATGTACTCCGCGGCGGCATCGAGGCCCCGCGAAGGCGTGTCGCGGCCTTCCAGCGCGTCGGAGGCGAGGAACGACACGTGCGCGCGCAGCAGGTCGGCGGTGATCCAGCCCAGCAGCCGGCTTTCTGACGGCGCCAGCGCCGCCTGCGCGGCCGCAGCGATGAATAAAAAGGCGGAAATTCTGCGCAATGGCATCCCCTATTCTTCCCCGCTTTCAGGAAATTCCCATTCCATGTTCCAGCCGAATCCGCGGCGGTTGTCGATCAGGCGCATCCACCGCGGCCGGAGCACATAGAGGGCGCTCCTGGCGATCACGCGGTCCAGCTCGTTTCCCAGGCCGAACTTCGCCTTGTACTTTTCGATCAGCGCGCGGCTGCGGCGCACGCGGGCGGCGCGGCCGCGGATCTGCAACCCCCGCAGATCCGCCCAGCGCCGCGAGGGGCGGAACACCGCCGCCGCCGCTTCCCCCGTGCGCGCGATCTCGCGGCTGTGCAGGCTCTCGGCCGAGGACAGCCAGTACAGCGCGAAGCCCTCGCCGCGTACGAAATAGAGAGGCGCGGCATGGCTGCCGCCGCCTTCCAGGGCGACGCTGAGCACCATCGTCCGCTGCGAGTCGAGCAGCAGCGCGGCTTCGGCCAGCGGTTCCTTCATGCGGCCCGGTGTCCTGCCACTTCGTCGAAAAGCTCGAAGGCGGCTTCGATGTCCGACATCCGCAGGTGGATGGGCGTCGAGATCCGGAGCCGCTGCGAGCCGTACAGCCAGATGCGCCGCTCGCGCGCCTTGCGCCAGAGCTGCGCGAAATCAAACTTCTCGGGAAATGTCACCGTGACCAGCGCGCCGTAGAGCCGGTCGTCGCCGGAGCTGAGCAGCTTCAGGTAAGGCCGCTGCTTCGCCATCGCATGCACGCGGCGCGCAAGCTCGTGAATGCGGGCGTAGACCTTCTCCGGCCCCAGCGCCTCCAGGAAGCGCTTGCCCGCCATCATCCCGGCGATGATCGCGCGGTTGTTGGTGCCGATCTTCATGAACCGCGCCGCCTTCAGCTCCTTGCGGTCCCAGTCGCCGGTGACGATCACCGGCCAGTGGCGGTCCAGGTGCTCCTCGCGGATGTAGAGCAGGCCGCAGCCGGCGGGGGCGAACATCCACTTGTGCGGGCTCCCGGCGAAGTAGTCGCATTCGAGGTCGGCGATGCGGAACGGCACCTGCCCGTTCATGTGCGCGCCATCGACCACGGTCAGCACGCCCTTGGCCCGGGCGGCGCGGCAGATTTCCCGCACCGGCATCAGCACGCCGGTGGGGCTGAGGATGCCCGAGAAGCTCAGCACCCGCGTGCGGGGGCCGATGGCGGAAATGAGAATGTCGGCAAGCTGCTCCGGGCTCTGCGGCGGGTGCGGGATCTTGGCTTCGCGCACGCTGATGCCGTGCCGCTGCGCCCGCAGCGCCCAGGGCGCGATGCCGCTCGGGTGCTCGTGGTCGGTGATCAGCACCTCGTCGCCCGGCCTGAGGTCGATGCCGTTGGCAATGACGCTCATCGCCTCGGTGGCGCAGTGGGTGAAGGCAAGCTCTTCCTTCTTGCAGCCCACGAAGGCGGCCATTTCCGCGCGTTCGGCGTCCAGCTCCTCGTAGCCCCAGCGCGGGTATTCATCGTGCACCAGCGCGGCGGCGGTTTCCAGATAGTCCGTCACCGCCCGCACCACCGGGCGCGGCGCCACGCCGAGGCTGCCATTGTTCAGAAAGGCGCGCCAGCCGGGCAGCAGGAACTGCTCGCGCCGCACCTGGAGCCAGTACTTCTCCGGGTCCTTTTCGAGCAGCGCCGGATCCGGCAGCGGGCGCACGTCCGCAGCCAGGCCGCGCGCGGCCACGCCGAACAGCGACAGCGCCACGGCGTCCCTTCGGTTCATGCCTTCAGCATAGCGCGGCTACTTCTTCGGCACGCTCACGGTGATGTTGCGGAAGCGGACGCCGCCGGCGTGGTCGCCCTGGATCAGGAACGGCCCCGGCAGCTCCTCGTCAGCGTCGAGCGCGCCGCCGGTGATGCCTTCAATCTCCTGGCGGTCGATCGTCACCACGCCGTTCTGCACCACCGTGAGCGTGCGCCCCACCAGCGTCACGTCGAACACGTCCCACTGCCCGGGACGGTTGGCCGGCGCGGGCTTCGGCGCGATCCGCCCGTACACGGAGCCCATGCGGCGCTCCGGCGGGCTGGCGCCGCCGGGCTCGTTCTCCAGTTGGATCTCATACCGCCCCCGCAGATAGAAGCCGCTGTTGGTGTGCTCCGGCAGCATCACCTCGAAATGAAGCCGGAAGTCTTCGAATTTCTCCGTGGTTTTCAGATTGGCGCCCAGCTTCTCGTTTACCAGCTCTCCATCGATGGCCTTCCAGTGGCTGTTGGCCGGGTTTCCGGCAGGTTCCCAGCCCGTCAGGTCGCGGCCGTTGAACAGCGGGCGCGGCTCGGTCCACGCCTTCGGCTCGGGCCTTTTCAGCTCGGGTGCGCGCTTGCCCTCGAGCGGCGTGGCGCTGTCGCCGCGGCGCATCTGCCCGGTCAGCCGGTCGCCGCGCGCTTCCAGCTCCCACACTGTCGCGGGCCGCGTGGGCCCGGTGGCGGGAATCGTCAGGATGAGTCTGCCGCCTTCCACCTTCACGTCTTTTAGCTGAAAAACGTTGCCGCCCGTGGGCTGGTACCAGACCTCCAGCCCGTTGCCGCGGTCATAGATGCCCAGCCAGCTCGCGCGCTGGCCCGCCGGGGTCTGGATGTTGAAATTCCAGCGGCCGAGAAACGGGTTCGGCTGCGCAGCCAGAAAGACTGTGCCCATCACAAGGGCCGGAATCCATCTCTGCAACATCGGCATGAGCAGAGTCTATCGCAGCAGGGCGGGCCGGTATAATCACTGGTGTGAAGACAGCCACCATTCCGCTCGCTCTCGCGCTGGCCCTTGTGGCCGGCTGCTCGAAGAACATCCAGACGAACGAAGCCGTGCGGCAGGGGGTCATCAAGCACCTCTCGCAGAACAGCGGCCTGAACCTCGCCTCGATGGACATCGAGGTGACGAGCGTCACCTTCCGCGACAACGAGGCCGACGCCGTGGTCGGCTTCAGGCCGAAGGGCGGCGGCGCGATGAGCGGCATGTCCATGCGCTACACGCTCGAGCGGAAGGGCAATGAATGGGTGGTGAAGAAGAAGATGGACTCCGGCATGGGCCACGGGATGATGCCCCCGTCAGCAGACGCTCCCAAGCAGGGTGAGGGCGGACTGCCGCCCGGCCATCCGCCCGTGGGGGAAACGGAGCGCAAACAGTGAAGCTGGTGGCTGTGCTTGGCGGCGGACCGGCGGGCTCGATGGCCGCAGCGGCGCTGGCCTCCGCCGGCGTGCGCACGGTCCTGTTCGACGAGAAGCTCGCCTGGGAGAAGCCCTGCGGCGGCGGCATCACCTACAAGGCATACCGCCAGTACCCGTTCCTGCTCGACAACGCCGTCCCGAAAAAGAAGATCACCGAGGCGCGCCTTTCCGAGCCGCGCGGCGGAAGCGTCGCCATGCGCCTCCGCCATCCGCTGCTCATCTACTCGCGGCGGGATCTGAATCAGTTCCTGCTGGACCGCGCCGCGCGTTCCGGCGCGCAGATCGAGCGCGAACGCGTGCTGGCTGCCGAGCCGCTCGGGCAGGGCTGGCGCGTGCGCACCCGCAGCGGGAGCCTTGACGCCGACTACCTCGTCGTCGCCACGGGAGCCCGCAACACGCTGCGCCATCTCGGCACCGAATGGAAGCCGCAGGACACCATGTGCGCGCTCGGCTACTATGTGCCCGAAACCAGGCCGCGCGTCGACATTCAGTTTTTCCCGAACTTCGAGGGCTATATCTGGGTCTTCCCGCGCACGGATCACCTTTCGGTCGGCATCTGCGGCAAGGGCGTGCCCTCGCAGAAGGCGCGCGAGCTGCTGCACCGCTACATGGACGAGCACGGCCTGTCGCGCCGGGACGCGCGCTTCTACGCCCATGTGATCCCCGCGCTCGAGCGCCCCTCGTGGCGCTCCAACCGCATCAGCGGGCCGCATTGGGTGGCCGCGGGCGATGCCGCCGGCCTCGTGGATCCGGTCACTGGCGAAGGGCTCTTCTATGCGATCCGCTCCGGCGACCTCGCGGCGCAGGCCATCCTGCACGACAGGCTGGAGCCGGGCCGCCGCCACGCCATCTACGATTCGCTGCTGCGGGGAGAATTCCTCGAGGATCTCATCTATGGCGCCGGTCTGGCCAAGCGTTTCTTCCTCCAGGAAATCCTCTTTTCCAGCGTGCCCGCGCGGATGATCGAGCTGATGCGCCACTCGGCGCGGATGCGCGACATCGTCCAGGACCTGTTCGCCGGCACGCAGCGCTATCTCGATCTCAAGGACCGCATCCTCAGCAGCCTCAACGGCACGATGAAGGAAATTCTGTTCGGCTCCATGCTGGGGCATCAGGTAGCAGAGGAGGGCTGAATCGCATGGATACCTCGCGCAGCGCCGCGCTCTTCGAACGGGCCCGGCGCCTGATTCCCGGCGGCGTGAATTCGCCGGTGCGCGCCTTCCGCAGCGTGGGCGGCACGCCGCGCTTCATCCGCCGCGGCGAAGGCTGCCGGATGACAGACGCCGACGGCAACTCCTATATCGACTACATCGGCTCCTGGGGGCCGCTGATCCTCGGCCACTGCTTCGCGCCGGTCGTCGAAGCGGTGCGCGAAGCCCTCGGGCACGGCTCCAGCTTCGGCGCCCCCACCGAGCGCGAAGTCGAGCTGGCGGAACTCATCACCCGCGCCGTGCCCTCCATCGAAATGGTCCGCCTCGTCAACTCGGGCACCGAAGCCACGATGAGCGCGCTGCGGCTGGCGCGCGGCTTCACCGGGCGAACGCTCACGGTGAAGTTCGAAGGCTGCTACCACGGCCACGTCGATTCGCTCCTCGTCAAGGCGGGCAGCGGCGTGGCCACGCTCGGCATCAGCGGCACGGCGGGCGTCCCCGAGGAGTTCGCGCGCACCACGATTGCTCTTCCCTACAACTCCGTGCCGGCTCTGGAAGCGGCCTTCGAAAAGCACGGCGCGCAGATCGCCGCCGTCATCGTCGAGCCGGTGGTCGGCAATATGGGCTGCGTGCCGCCGCAGCCGGGCTTTCTGGAGGCGATGCGCGAGCTCTGCACGCGGCACGGCGCGCTGCTGATCTTCGATGAAGTCATGACCGGGTTCCGGCTCGCGCTCGGCGGAGCGCAGCAGCTTTACGGAATCCGGCCCGACCTGACGACGCTCGGAAAGATCATCGGCGGCGGCCTGCCCATTGCCGCCTACGGCGGGCGCGCCGACATCATGCAGCACGTGGCGCCCGCGGGCAACGTCTATCAGGCCGGAACGCTTTCCGGCAATCCGTGCGCCGTGGCCGCCGGAATTGCCGTGCTGCGTTATCTGATGGATCATCCGGAAATTTATTCACAAATCGACGCAGCCGCCGCAAGAATCTGCCAGGCGGCTCCGGCAGGCGTCACCGTGCAGCGCGTCGGCTCCATGTTCACCTTCTTCTTCACGGACCGGCCTGTACGAAGCTGGGAAGACGCCGCCACCTGCAACACGGAGCGCTACGCGGCATTCTTCCACCATTTGCTCGAGCGCGGCGTCTATTTCCCGCCGTCCCAATTTGAAGCCGCCTTTGTTTCCGCGGCGCATGATGCGGACGCCATCGAAGAAACGGTGCAGGCGATTCGCAGTTTTTCCTGCTGAAACACGCGGCTTTTTTGAATGCCTGCCGCAAGGGAAACCTCCCGCGTCCCCGCAACGTCGTCTTCAGCGTGGATCTTCCACAGGCAGAATCTCTCAGTGTGCCCAGGCGCCGGCGGCGGCAGCCGGAGCCATTGTTGGCCGTTCTGCTCGGGGCAGCTCTGATCACAGGCCTGCGTGGCAGCTCTCCCCCGGATCCGCGCGAATCTCTGAACCTCACCTCCAGGACCCGGTTTTCTCCCCGGTATCACAGCGACCTTCGGGCATGGGAAGCGCGCCGCATCGAACTGCGGCGTCAGATTCTCGTCTCTGCGGGCCTGTATCCGCTGCGGCCGCGCCCGCCGGTACCCGTGCACCGCTTCGGAAAGCTGGCCAAGGGCCCGTATGTCGTCGAGAAGATCGCATTGGAGACGCTGCCCGGCTTCGTCGTCGGCGCCAACCTGTACTTGCCCGCGCGGCTCGAGCGGCCCGCGCCCGCCGTCCTCGTCGCTCACGGGCACTGGAAGTACGGCAGGACCCACCATGCCGAGGACTACTCCGTGCCCGCGCTCTGCGCCAATCTCGCGGCGCAGGGCTACGTGGTGCTCGCATGGGACATGGTCGGCTACGGCGACACGCATCAGCTCCCGCACGAGTTCGGAAGCTCGCCGGACGAGCTCGCCTGGCTGTTTTCTCCTTTCAGCCTTCAGTTGTGGAACGCCATCCGCGCGCTCGATTTCATCGAGTCGCTGCCGGAGGTCAACCGGTCCCTGATCGGCATGACCGGCACCTCCGGCGGCGGCACGCAGACCTTTCTTCTCGCTGCCATCGACGAGCGCATCCGCGCTGCCGCGCCCGGCGGCATGGTCTCTGCTTCCTTTCAGGGCGACGACGTCTGCGAGATGGCGCCGGGGCTGCGCATCGACACGAACAACGTCGAGCTGACCTCGCTCATTGCTCCGCGCAACCTCATGCTGGTGGCCGCCACCGGCGACTGGACGCGCGAGACGCCGCGCGTCGAACTGCCGGCCATCCGTTCCGTCTACGCGCTGTACGGGCAGGCCCGCCGCGCTTCGGCGGCGATGATCGACGCCGGACATAATTCCAACCGGCAGAGCAGGGAAGCGGTCTACGCGTTCTTCCACCGCGTGCTGGCCCGCCGCTCCTGGCTTGCGCCTGCGCCCGCGGAGAATCCTTCGCTGCCGCTGCCTTCGCGCGAGGAGCTGCTGATCGGCGATGCCATCCGGCAGGTGGCGCGCGCCGCCGCAGCCGACGTGCTCGCGGAGTGGCGGAAGATGGCGATCGAGCGGACCGCCTCCATGAAAGACGAGGAATTGCGCGAACGCTTCGCCGCCCTTTTCCACGTGTCGCTGCCCGCCCAGGTGACAACGCCTTCGGCGACAAACGAACTCTTGCTGCTGCGCACCGACACAGGCACGCCGGTGCGGGTCCGCTGGGCGTCCCCGCCTTCCCCGGAGGCTCCGCGCTACGAGATTGCGCTCAGCCCGGAGGGACTCGCCTGCGGCGACTGCCTGAAACTGCCGGAGGGGCAAGGCCCGGTTCCCGCCCGGCTGGTCGTCGAGGTCTTCCGCGCCAACGCGCCCCTGCCGCCGTTCGACCTGGAGCGGGCCACCTTCCACCGCAGCCATCTGGCCGAGCGCGTGCAGGACATTCTCACCGCCGCTGCCTACGTCGCCCCCTTCGCCGGCGGCAGGCCGGTCGAGCTGAACTGCCACGGCAACGCCCGCTCGTGGTGCCTGCTGGCAGCGGCCGTCGCACGGGAAGACTGCCCGCTCGAAGCCGCCGCCCTCCTGCGCGATCCGTTCCCCGACAGGCTGGCGGAACTGCTGGCCAGCCCCGGCATCGCCTACGCCGGCGGCGTCGCCACGCTGCTCCGGCTGGCGGACCGCGGCGGCCTGCCCGAAACGGCCGCTACAATGGAAAAGTGATCCGCACGCTGATTTTCGACCTGGGCCGCGTCATCGTCCCGTTCGATTTCCGCCGCGGCTACGAGGCGATGTCGGCCCGCTGCGGGCTGCCTCCGGAGGAAGTCCGGGCGCGGCTCGCCTCCGACGGGCTCGTCCGCGCCTTCGAGTCCGGCGGCATGGGGGCCCGGGATTTCCACCGGCGCGTGCAGCAATTGCTGGAAACCGGCGTGGAATTCGAAGAATTCCGCGAGATATGGTTTTCCATTTTCCTGCCGGAAACTCTGATTTCTGATGATTTTCTCGAAAAACTCCACACGAATTATCGTCTTGTGCTCCTCTCCAACACGAATCCGCTCCACTTCGAAATGATCCGGGAGCGGTATCCGGCCCTGCGGCATTTCGACGCCTTCGTGCTCTCCTACGAGGCGGGCGCGATGAAGCCGGACGCGCCGATCTACGAGGCGGCCGTCCGCGCCGCGCGCTGCGCTCCCGGCGAGTGCTTCTTCACCGACGACATCCCCGAATATGTCGAGGCCGCCCGGCGCTTCGGCATCGACGCGGTCGTCTTCGAGGGGCAGGCGGCGCTCGAGCGCGAACTCGCCCGCCGCGGCGTCCGCTGGAATCAGTAGGCCAGCAGCCGTTCCGCCTCGCGCTGGATGTCGGACGTCTGCGGCAGGATGGCGTCTTCCAGGTCCGGGTGGTAGCCCACCCAGGTGTCCAGCGCCGCCACGCGCCCCACGGGCGCGTCCAGATGCTCGAACAGCTCGCCGGCGATCCGCGCGGCGATCTCGGCGCCGTAGCCGAAGCTCAGCGTGTCCTCGTGCACGACCAGCGCGCGGCTCGTCTTCTTCACGCTGTGCGCGATCGTCTCCCAGTCGTAGGGGGCCAGCGTGCGCAGGTCGATGATCTCCACCGACCGCGCCGGATTCTTCTGCTCGATCCAGCTTGCCGCCACCAGCGATTTCTGCACGGTCATGCCGTAGGTGATGATCGTCAGGTCGTTGCCCGGCTTGACGATGCGCGCGCGTCCGAAGGGAATGGTGAAGTCGGGCCCCGGGTGGGGGCTCCGGTTGTAGGGCTCGCGGTACAGGCGCTTGTGCTCGAGGAAGAGCACCGGATCGTCGCAGCGGATGGCCGTGCGCAGCAGCCCGCAGGCGTCGAGCGCGTTGGAAGGCATGACGACGCGCAGCCCCGGGATGTGCGTGAAGGCGACCTCGCCGCACTGGCTGTGGTAGATCGCCCCGCCGTTCAGATAGCCGCCGATCGCCACCCGGATCACCACCGGAGCCTTCCAGCCGTTGTTCGACCGCCAGCGGATGTTGGCCAGCTCGTCGCGGATCTGCATCATCGCCGGCCAGATGTAGTCGAAAAACTGGATCTCGACCACCGGCTTCATGCCGCGGCTCGCCATGCCGATGGCGCGCCCGACAATGGCGGCTTCGGCGATGGGCGCGTTGAAGACGCGGCGCGATCCGAAGCGCATCTGGAGGCCGTGCGTCGCCTTGAAGACGCCTCCCTTGCCCTTCACCTCGCGCAGATTCTCCTCGCGGCTGCAATCGGCCACGTCCTCGCCGAAGATGACCATGTTCGGGTTGCGCTCCATCTCTTCGGCGAGCGTGAGGTTGATCTCCTCGACCATCGTGCGCGGCTCGCCCTCCAGGTGCGGCTCGCGGGCGAAGGCGTCCGAGCAGGGGTCGATGTCGGGCGAATACAGGAAGCGCAGCGCCGTCGAGGGGTGGGGCGGCTCCGCCTTCAGCACGCGCTCGGTCGTCTCGGCGATCTCGACGTCCACTTCATGGCAGATGCGCTTGTAGGCCACTTCCTCGAGCAGCCCTTCGGCGATCAGCCAGCGGGGGAAGTTGATGATCGGGTCGCGCGCGGCCTCGGCGGCGCGTTCGGCTTCGGTCTTGTAGAGCCGTTCGTCGTCGCTCAGCGAGTGCGAGTAGGGCCGGATGCAGTGCGCGTGGACGAGAGCCGGCCCGGCGCCGGAGCGCGCATGGGCCGCGGCCTCGATCATCGCCTGCCACGAGGCGAGGAAGTCCGTGCCGTCGCACTCGAGGATTTTCAGATTCGGGAAGCCCGTGACCAGCTTCGAAATGCTGCCGCCGGGCGTCTGCTTCTCCACCGGCACGGAGATGGCCCAGCCGTTGTCCTGGATGAGGAAGATCACCGGCAGGCGGTTCAGACAGGCCGCGTTGAGCGCTTCCCAGAACTCGCCCTCGCTCGTGGAGCCTTCTCCGCCCGAAACCAGCGTGACTTCGTCGGACTCCGGCCGGAGATACCGCGAGGCTTCCGCGCAGCCCACTGCCTGAAGATACTGCGTGCCCGTGGGGGAGGAGCCGGTGAAGATGTGCAGCTCCGGGCTGGACCAGTGCGAGGGCATCTGGCGTCCGCCGGACGCCGGGCCTGCCGCCGCGCCCACGCTTTCCAGCAGCATCTGTTCCGCCGTGACCCCCAGCGCCAGGGCGAGCGCGCGGTCGCGGTAGTACAGGTGGAACCAGTCGTGGCCGGGACGCAGCGCCATGCCGGCGGCGGTCTGGATGGCCTCGTGGCCGGCGCCGCTGATCTGGAAGAAAATGCGGTTCTGCCGCTTCAGCATCACTTCGCGGTCGTCCAGCCGCCGCGACATTTGCATGATGCGGAAGGCGCGCTGAAGGGCTTCGCGGTCCAGACCGCAGGATCCGGCTGCGGAGCTTTGTGCTGGCACGGTCACGGTTCGGGCTGTCGCCATCGGCTTGCGTCCCTTCCTCCCAGTTTACCCGTTCAACGGGGATCGCCAATCCCGTCAAGGCGCTACAATGTGAAGTTCCATGCACGACCTGTCGTTCTTCCGCTCGAATCTCGAGGCGATCGCCCGCCGGCTGGCCGATCGCGGCTTCACGCTCGACGTCGACGGGTTCCGTTCCCTCGACGAGCGCCGCCGCGCCGCCATCACCGAAGCCGAGCAGTTGCGCGCGCGCCGCAACCTGCAAAGCCAGGAGATCGGCCGGCTGAAGCGCGCCGGCGAGGACACATCCGCATTGCAGGCCGAGGTGCGGGCGCTCGGCGACCGCATCGGAGAACTGGAAGAGCAGGTGGAGGCGCTCGAGGAGGAGTTCCGCGAGAAGCTCGCCTCGGTGCCCAACATTCCGCACGACTCCGTGCCCGTCGGCGCCTCGAGCGAAGACAATGTCGAAATCAAACGCTGGGGCCAGCCGCGCGAGTTCTCCTTCCCGCCCAAAGCCCATTGGGATCTGGGCCCGCGGCTCGGCATCCTCGACTTCGAGCGCGCGGCCAAGATCACCGGGGCGCGTTTCGCCGTCTACATGGGCGCCGGCGCGAAGCTCGAACGGGCGCTCATCAACTTCATGCTCGACCTCCACACCCGCGAGCATGGCTACACCGAGGTGCTGCCGCCGTTCCTGGTCAACTCCGCTTCGCTGTTCGGCACCGGGCAACTGCCGAAGTTCGCCGCCGACCTGTTCAAGTGCGAGAACTTCGACTTCTGGCTCATCCCCACCGCCGAAGTGCCGGTGACGAACCTGCACCGCGAGGAGACCCTCGACGGCGATGCGCTGCCCATCCGTTACTGCGCCTTCACGCCCTGCTTCCGCAGCGAAGCGGGCTCGTACGGGCGCGACGTGCGGGGAATCATCCGTCAGCACCAGTTCCAGAAGGTGGAGCTGGTGGCCTTCGCGCGGCCCGACCAGAGCTACGGCGAGCTCGAGCGGCTCACCGAATGCGCCGAGCGCGTGCTCGAACGGCTCGGCCTGCCTTACCGCCGCGTGGTGCTCTGCACCGGCGACATGGGCTTCGCCTCGGCCAAAACCTACGACCTCGAAGTGTGGATGCCGGGTCAGCAGGCCTTCCGGGAAATCAGCTCCTGCTCGAACTTCGAAAGCTTCCAGGCGCGCCGCGCCGGCATCCGCTTCCGTTCCGGCAAGGGCAAGGGCGACTACGCGCACACGCTGAACGGCAGCGGGCTCGCCGTGGGGCGGACCTGGGTGGCGGTGGTGGAGAACTACCAGCAGGAGGACGGCTCCGTGCTGCTGCCCGAAGCGCTGCGCCCGTATCTGAACGCGGAATGGATCGACGCGAAGGGCGGCCTCCGCTGACAGACGACCATGCCGAAAGCCTGCATCGGGCGCAGCGTGCCCTCCTGCGGGGCTTGGGCAGCAGGCTGTGCCCGTAGGGGGCGTCAGGGCAGCAGGACGATCTTTCCCACGCCGTCGGCGTAGGCTTCCAGCGTTTCAAAGGCCTGTTGGGCGCGCTCGAGCGGCCAACGGTGCGTGACCATGTGCGCGAACCGGGCCGTGTGTTCGGCAAGCAGTTTCAGGGCGAGCTCGCTCCGGTGGTTGGAGCGGCGCACGGGGAAAAACCACTGCTCCTTGCGGCGCAGCGTGAAGAAGTCAATCGGCAGCCGATCCTCGCCCGGCAGGGCGGTGATGACGATGCGCGCTGCTGGCGCGCCCATCTGGATCGCCTGGTTGTGCGTGTCGTCTTTGCCGGCGCAGTCGAACACCATGTCGACGCCGCGCCCGCCGGTGTCCCGCAGCACCTCTTTCACCGGATCGGCCTGCGCGGGATCGATCACCGCATCGGCGCCGCACAGCCGCGCCATTTCACGCCGGTGCGCCACCGGCTCCACCGCCCAGATCCGCCCCGCGCCGGCCAGCCGCAGGCAGGCGATCGTCACCAGCCCGATCGGCCCGGCCCCGATCACCGCCGCCGTCTCGCCCAGCTTCGGCTGCCCGAACCGGAACGAATGCAGCGCAATGCTGATCGGTTCGAACAGCGTGCCCTCGGCCATGCCCAGCTTCTCCGGCAGCGGCAGCAGATTTACGGCGGGCAGGTTGACGTGGTCGCGGAAAAAGCCGGGCTCGCCCGGATTGGAAAGGAAGCGCACATGGTGGCACAGGTTGTGCCTGCCGCTCATGCAGAATTCGCAGTGGTAGCAGTAATGCGCCGCCTCCAGCGCCACGCGGTCTCCGGGCGACCACTGCGTCACGCCCGCCCCCACGGCGCTGACCACGCCCGTTGGCTCATGGCCCAGCACCATGGGATACACGCACGGCATGCCGCCCACGCCGCCTTCGGCGAAGTTGTGCAGGTCGCTGCCGCACACGCCCACTGCCGCCACGCGCACCTGCACTTCGCCGGGCCCCGGCGGCTCCGGCTCGTACGGCCGCACTTCGAACGTGCGGAGGCGGGTCAGCAGGGCAACGGACATGGCCGGGCGTCGGGCTACTTCTTGAACAGCCGGTCGAAAGCGAGGCGCGCGTCAGCGGCGCTTTTTGGCGCTGCGATGTCCGGACGGTCGCTCATGCGGATCACCGAGGACGGCGGTGCGCTGTCCCGCGCCACCGTCACGCGCGGGCGGAAGAACTGGCAGTCGTTGGCCCGGTCCTTGTATGGGATGCGCGCCGGAATCGGCTTCGTGCACTGGAACCGCGTGGAGGGCTCGAAAAACGCGCACTGCTTGCAGCAGTGCAGCTCCGCGCCGCACTTCGGGCAGTTGCCCGAAAAATCCATGTCCGGCGGGAACGGCGTCGCGCAGTTGTAGCAGCGGGCCGCGGTGACGGCCTCGACCATGCGCGGCAGCCTCGGGCCGGTGACGTCAATCGGCGGGCGCGGACCCTTCGGCTTGGGCCGCTCGCGCTCTCCGCCGGCGGGGGTCTCGTAATCCATGTAGCCCCGCTGTCTGTACTTGCGGTCGCCTTCCATTTGGGAGTGAACTCCTTGTGGAACGTTCGTCGATCGGTTCGGTGCGGATCGTTCTGTCGGGCAGGCTTGAGGGGATCCGTCTCCTGGCGCGGGCCACCGCCCGGAGGTCAGCCGTCAGGGAGGGATCTTCGCACCAGCCTTCGTGCCGTTTCCACCGTGCGCCGTCCCATCCGGACCCGGCGCCGGCCTGTCGCCCGGCACTCCCCATACATATCACGCTTCCGCGGCGGAATCCAGCCCTTTCGCGCTAATTGCGCACGGTCCACTTCACCGGCAGATAGCAGGGCCGCGTCACCGGATCCTCGCTGCGGTTGGGGCTGATGCGCAGCGTGTAGCCGATGCGCCCCGTCTGGTGCGGCACGAAATCCCTTCCAAACAAAAACTTGCCGTCCTGTTCTTTCAGGAAAGGCAGGCTCAGCACCGTCGTGTCGTACAGCTCCCCGTCCGGATTCACTCGCCCCACCACCGCTTCCACGCGCACGTCGCCCGGCGCCAGCCCTGCCAGGTCCACCAGCGCGCGCAGCGCGATGGCCGCGCCCGTCACAATCGCACGCCCCACCGCGCCCGACACGTCCTCAATGCTGACCTGCGGCCACGCCCGCTCCACCTTGCGGTTCCATTCCGCCTTCTCCCGCGCCCAGCGGTAGCCGTCCTCGCTCGCGCGCAGCCCCGCCAGGTGCGCCGGCTCGTACATCCGCTCAATGTAATCCCGGATCATCCGCTGGCAGTTGAACGTCGGGCTCAGGTTCATGATCGACGTCTTCACCCGCTTCATCCACGCCTGCGGCACGCCCTCCTCGCGGTTGCGGTAGTACATCGGCAGGATCTCGGTCTCCAGCAGCGAGTAGATCGACGACGCATGCACGTCGTCGAGATCCGGCGTGTACGGGTCCCGGTCCCCGATCGCCCAGCCGCCGCTCACCTCATAGGCCTCGTCGAACCATCCATCGAGGATCGACAGGTTCAGCGTCCCGTTGATCGCCGCCTTCATGCCGCTGGTGCCGCAGGCTTCTTCGCCCCGCCGCGGCGTGTTCAGCCAGAGGTCGACGCCCTGCACCAGCTCCCGCCCCACCTCGATGTCGTAGTCCTCGATGAACACGATGTGGCGCGCCAGCTCCGGGTCGCGCGTGATCTGGATGATTTCCCGGATCAGCGTCTTGCCCGGCGTGTCTTTCGGGTGCGCCTTGCCGGCGATCACCACCTGCACCGGCATCTTCGCATCGGTCAGGATCTTTTTCAGCCGGCCGATGTCGCGGAACAGCAGCGTGGCGCGCTTGTAGGTGGCGAAGCGGCGCGCAAAGCCGATGGTGAACACTTCGGGATCGAAGATCTCCGAAAGCCGCTTCAGCTCGGTGCTTGGCGCATGGCGCTCCTGGGCGCGCTGCAACAGCCGCTCGCGGATGAACGCGATGAGGCGGCGCTTGCGGCGGCGCCGGATCTCCCACAGCTCTTCGTCCGGGATGTCCTTCACCTGCGCCCAGATGGCGGGATCCATGTACTGCTCGCGCCAGCCCGGCGCCAGATACTGGTCGTACAGGGCCGCCAGATCCGGATGGATCCACGTGGGCAGATGCACGCCATTGGTGATCGGCAGGATCGGCACCTCGTGCACCGGAAAGTCCGGCCACAGGCGGCTGAACATGTTCCGGCTGACCTCCGAATGCAGGCGGCTGACGGCGTTGCGGTAGGCCGACGTCTTCAGCGCCAGCACCGCCATCGAGAAGCGGTCGCCCTGCTCCTCCGTCCCTCCCTGGCCCAGCGCCAGGAACCGGTCGAAGGGGACGTTGTTGCGCTCGCAGTAAGCGTGGAAATACTCGTAGATCAGGCCTGGGTCGAACATGTCGATGCCCGCGGGCACCGGCGTGTGCGTCGTGAAGACGTTGTTCGCCCGCGCCGCTTCCAGCGCTTCCTCCCAGCTCAGCCCCTGCTCCTGCATCAGCAGGCGCATCCGCTCCAGCGCCAGAAACGCCGAGTGCCCCTCGTTCATGTGGAACACCGTCGGCTCGAAGCCCAGCGCCTTCAGCGCCCGCAGGCCCCCCACGCCCAGCACGAACTCCTGCTGGATGCGCGTCACCGCGTCGCCGCCGTAAAGCTGGTCCGTGATGTCGCGATATTCCTCGGTCGTGTTTTGCGGAATGTTGGTGTCCAGCAGCAGCAGCGGCACGCGGCCCACCTGCATCTTCCACACCTTGACGTAGCACTTGCCTCTCGGCAGCCGCAGCTCGACGAGGACCTCGTTGCCCTCGCCATCCACGGCCGGCTGCACCGGCCACGTGAAGAAGTCGTTGATCGGATACTTCTCCACCTGCCAGCCGTCCGGGTTCAGGTGCTGCTCCAGATAGCCCTTCTGATACAGCAGGCCCACGCCGACAAGGCCGAAATTGGCATCGCTGGCCGCTTTCAGATAATCGCCAGAAAGGATGCCCAGGCCGCCGGAGTAGATGCTGACGGATTCCAGCAGCCCGTACTCCATCGAGAAATAGGCCACCCGGATCCCGCCGGCCGGCGGCTGTTGCGCCATGTATTCGTCAAACTCGCGGCAGGCGGCCTGATACTGCGCCACGTACCGGGGGTCGGCGGCCGCCTTGGCCAGCGTCTCCTGCGGCACGCGCCCCAGCATCAGCACCGGGTTGCGCCGGCACTCCTTCCACAGTGCCGGGTCCAGCCGGCGGAACACCGTGCGGATGGACTGTTTCCAGCTCCAGAGGAAGTTGAACGCCAGCTCGCCCAGCCGCGACAGCTCGGGCGGCAGAGCCGGGCTGACAAGAAACTCCTTCACCGGGCGGACGTGATAGGCCATCTGGATACCTCGGTTTCCCTTGTTCTACGTTAGCAGAGGGCTGCCGCCGGCTCGCAGCAGTGCTCGCCGCGCTTTTCCCCCTCTGCTGGATTGGATGCCCCCGGAAGCGCCCGGCAGCAGGAAGCCGGCGGCGGCCCCGGGCCATGCCCGAATCAGGATTTTGCGGCATTGAAATCTTTTTATCTCGATTTATCCCATCTTGACGTACAATGAAAGCATGAAGCTGAGCGCTCAGGAAGAGTACGGTTTGCGTTGCCTTCTCTACATGGCGCGCCACGGGGAAGAGAGGAGCCACAGCATCCCGGAAATCAGCCGCGCCGAGGGACTCTCGGTGCCGAACGTGGCCAAGCTGATGCGGATCCTCCGGCTCGGGGGGCTGGTCCAGAGCGTGCGCGGCCAGGCGGGCGGTTACACGCTGGCCCGGCCCGCCAGCGAAATCACCGTCGCCGAGGTGCTCTCGCTGCTCGGCGGGAGCTTCTTCAACGCGCATTTCTGCGACCGTCATGCAGGGCTGGAGCGCTCCTGCACGCATGCCGGAGACTGCTCGCTGAAGATCCTCTGGGCGGCGGTGCAGAAGAACCTGGACGCCATCCTCACGCGCACCACGCTTCGGGATCTGCTCAAGAACGAGCAGGAAATGAAGGGGTTCCTTCAGCAGCTTGTGGCCGCGGCAGGCGCTGAAGCGGCCAGTTCGGTGCCCAGGCTCAGCGTGAGCTGAGCCGGCTGTGGCCCCGCGGCCCCGAGCCGCCCGCGGTGGCGGCAGCGGTTGGCCGGCTTCTAAGCTGGAAGAGGCGGCCCGCTGCCCGCCTGCCTGAACTCTATGCCAGACACGCCTTCTTCTTTCCGCGCCCGCGCGCTCGCGGTCACGAGCCTCCGCCCGGGCGCCGGCAAGACCCACGTCGCCTGCGCGCTCAGCCGTTGGCTGCTTCAGCGCGGATGCCAGCCCGTCCCTCTCCAGCTTTCCACCCGCGCCGGCCTGCGCGTGGCCTGTCCGGGCGGCGTCTCTCTCTGGCGCCCCACGGCGATGCTGGCCGAAGCCTGCCGCCTCGAGGCGGATCCGCTGTTTGAAAGCGGCTGGGAGAGCCTGGATCCGCTCAGCCGCATCGGCGATCTCATCATCGTCGAAGCAGGCCAGGAAGAAGCTCGCTCGTGCGGCCTTCCCGTGCTCGAAGTCGAGCGCGGCGCAGCCGGCGTGCGGCTGAACGGCGTGGACGTGCCGCTTTCGGAAGACGTGCTGACGCCGGAACCCTGGCCGGAGATGGAAGGCCTGCCCGAGTGGGAGCCGGCCGCCGCGCCCCGCACCGGAGTGCTCAGCCTCCCCCATCTGGCCGACTTCAGCGACCTCGCGCTGATGCGCGGGGCCGAATGGCTGACCGCCGCCGGCATCGGGCAATTTGATTTCCTCGTCGCGCCCGCCACAACCAACCCGGCGCATGACGCCCTCTGGCTGCGCGAGACCGGACTCGACCTGTGGCTTCAGGAGCAGGCCGCCCAGGGCGCCATGGTGGTCAGTTGCGGCTGGGATGTTCCCGGCGCGCGGCGCATCGAGCGGGAGGATCTGACAGACTACCGCCGGCTCTCTCTGCTGATGGGACGGCGGCTGCCGCCGCCGCTTCCCGCCGACGAAACCTACGACCGGCTTGCCCTCTGGATTTCTGGCTGGGCAGAGCGCTCCTCGCTGTTGGCGCCCCTGCTGTGAGGCCGCGCGGAAGCTCTGCCGTGTCCGTAGTAGATTGAGAGCAGGGGCGGAAAGCAGGCCGCACGGATAGGCCTGCCAGCGCAGGCGGGTGGAAGCGGTGCCGCGGCGGCAACAGGGTGGCCCGGTCCGGGCGCAATGGCCGCGCGGGGAGGATGACATTGATCGTCACGCATGGTGGGAACGTGTTGGCCGTTGCCAGGGAGCGCGGCTGGGACTGGCGCGAGATCCTCGACCTGAGCGCCAGCATCAATCCGCTCGGGCCCTCGCCCGCAGTCCGTCCTGCAATCGAAGAGGCTCTGGACCGCATCGCTCTCTATCCCGACCAGATTCCGGGCGAGCTCGAGCAGGCTCTGGCCGACGCATGGGGCGTCGAGCCCGGCCAGGTGATGGTCGGCGGCGGAGCCACCGAGCTGGTGCACTTCCTGGCGCGCGCGGGCTGGAGCGGCCCCGCGGCACTGGCCGTGCCCGTCTGGTCGGAGTTCTACCGCGCCTTTCCCCACGCATTGCGCGTGCGCGCCGACGAGCCGGAAAAATGGCCGCAGCGCGGCCTGCTCGTGCTCAGCCAGCCGGGCAACCCGACCGGCCTCGCCCTGCCGCCGGAAATCGTTAAGCGCGCCATCGCCAGCCGCGAAGGGCCGGTGCTGATCGACGAAAGCTTCATCGAATTCACGCGGCTCGAGCCGGCCGTGCGCTGGACGCTGGATCACCCCAATCTGCTCGTGCTCCGCTCGCTGTCGAAGTTCTACGCCCTGCCCGGGCTGCGCGTCGGCGCGCTGGTCGGCTCGCGGGAGTGGATGCGGCGCCTTAACCGCAAGCGCGAGCCCTGGCAGGTGGGCACGCTGGCCGAAGCGGCGGCCCTCGCCGCGGTGCGCGACACGGAACACGCGCGCCGCACCCGGGAGGTCGTCGAACAGGAGCGCCAGTGGCTGCTCGAGATGCTCTCCACCTGGAACGGCCTGCGCGTCCTGCCCGGCGAGGCCAACTTCCTGCTGGCCTACACCGACAGGCCCGCCGCCGAGGTGTGCGAGTGGTTCCTCGAACGCAAGATCCTGCTGCGGAACTGCTCCCGGCTGCCCGGCGTCGACGGCGAAGCCATCCGCTTCGCCGTGCGCACCCGGGCCGAAAACGAGCGGTTCGTCGAAACGGGGCGGGAGCTGTTTTGCGCGCGCTGACCCTGCTCCTGCTGGCTTCAGCCGCGGCATGGGCCGCGCCGCCGCAGCGCATCGTCTCCACGGCTCCCTCGCTCACCGAGACGCTGTTCGCCCTCGGCCTCGGGCCGCGCGTCGCCGGCGTCACCGAATTCTGCCGATACCCGCCCGAAGCCGCCGCGAAGCCGAAAATCGGCACGTTTCTCGAGCCGAACTTCGAGCGCATCCTCGCGCTGAAGCCGGATCTCGTGCTCGTTGTCCGCAATCCCGTGCAGCTTGCGGAAAAGCTGCGGCGGCTCGGCCTGCGCGCTGAAGAGGTGCCGCAGGACACGATCCCGGAAATCCTCGCTTCCATCCGCGCCATCGGCCGCATGGCCGGAGCCGCGGCGCAGGCCCAAGCGCTCGCCGCGCGCATCGAGGCCGACCTGTCCGCCGTGCGCCGGCGCGCCGCCGCGTTGCCGCGGCGCCGCGTGCTGTTCCTCGTCGGCCGTTCCCCGGGCACGTTGCAGGGCATGGTGGGCGCGGGCCCGGGCAACTTCCTCGACGAGCTCATCCGCCTCGCCGGCGGTGAAAACGTGCTGGCTTCGTCCCCCATCGCCTATCCGCGCGTGTCGATGGAACAGATCCTCGCCGCCGACCCCGATGTGATCCTCGACATGGGCGACTTCGCGCACCATGAAGGAAAACCGATCGAGAGCCAGGCCGAACTGCTGCGCCTCTGGTCCTCCTATCCGATGCTGAAGGCCGTGCAACAGCGCGCCGTGAAGCAGGTCGCTTCGGAAGTCTTCATCCGGCCCGGGCCGCGGGTCGGCGAAGCGGCGAAGCTGTTTCTGGAAGCGATCCACGGAGTGCGGCTGCCATGAGCGTCCGCTACCAGCTCGAGCGCGTCGGCATGCGCTTCGACGGAGCCGCCGTCCTCCAGGATGTCACCCTCGAGTTCGCGCGGCCTGAACTGGTAACCCTCATCGGCCCCAACGGGGCAGGGAAGTCCACCCTGCTGAACATCATGGCCGGACTGCGCCGCGGCTTCGACGGCCGCTGCCTGCTGGACGGGCGCCCCGTGCTCGACTGGCGCCGCCGCGAATTCGCCCGCAAGGTCGCCTTCGTGCCGCAGACGCTGCGCTTCGACTTCCCCTTCACCGCCGACGAGGTGGTCCTCATGGGCCGCACCCCTTACGCAGGCGGCTTTTTCGACAGCGACGAGGACTGGCAGGCCGCGCGCGAAGCCATGCAGGCCACCGACACGCTCGCCCTCGCCGGGCGCGACTTCCGCTCCCTCAGCGGCGGCGAGCGCCAGCGCGTGATGCTGGCTGCGGCCCTCGCCCAGCGGCCGCGGGCGCTCCTGCTCGACGAGCCCGCCGCCTTCCTCGACCTCCACCACCAGCTCATGATCTACTCCCTGCTGCGCCAACTGGCGCGCGGCGGCCTGCTGGTCATCGCCGTGACGCACGACGTGAACCTCGCGGCGTCCTACTCGGACCGCGTCATCGCGCTGCGCGCCGGCCGCGTCGTCGCCGACGCCACCCCCTGCGACGCGCTCTCGGCCGAGCGCATCCGGGAGGTCTTCGGCGTCAACGCCGAGTGGCTCCGCCGCAGCGGAGGAGGCGCCTGGATCGCCTATGGGGACTAAGCCGCTCACTCCGGGCCGCGCCGCGCGCATCCTCGCCGCGGCGGCGCTGCTGGCCCTCGCCGTAATGCTCGTCACGCCGCTGGCTGGCCCCGTCCGGATCGATCTACTGAAGGCCTGGCGCGGCGAGTTCCCGGACGCCCAGATGTTTTTCGGCGTCCGCTGGCCGCGCACCCTGCTTGCCATGCTCAGCGGCGGCGCGCTCGCCCTGGCCGGCGTGCTGTTCCAGGCCCTGCTGCGGGATCCGCTGGCTTCGCCCTTCACGCTCGGCGTCTCGAGCGGCGCCAGCCTCGGCGCGGTGCTCATGATCGTGCTCGGCCTGCACACCGTCTGGGGGCTGCCGGCGCTCTGGCTGGGCGCCGCCCTCGGCGCCCTGGCCGTGCTCGTCGTCGTCGTCAGCGTCGCCGCCGAGGGCCGCCGCGTCTCTTCGTTCACGCTGCTGCTGGCTGGCGTCGCCATCAACAGCATCGCCTCTTCGCTCATCATGCTGCTGCACAACCTCGCCACCGTCGGGCAGAGCTTCGCCATCGTGCACTGGCTGATGGGCAACATCGACCCCGTCCCCGCGCCCACCCTCGCCGGGCTGGCGCTCATCGTGCTCCCGGTTTCCGTTGCCGCCTGCGCTACCGCGCGGCAGTGGAACCTGATGGCGGTGGGCGAAGAGTGGGCCGCGGCCCGCGGGGCCTCGCCGCAGCGGCTGCTCCTTGGAGGCTATCTGGCCGGCAGCGTGCTCGCCGCCGCCGTCACCGCCGTCACCGGGCCCATCGGCTTCGTCGGGCTGGTGGTGCCGCACGCGTTGCGCCTCCGCATCGGCAGCGATCACCGCGTGCTCATGCCCGCCTCCTTCCTGGTCGGCGGCGCCTTCCTCGCCCTGTGCGACACCGCCGCCCGCACGCTGCTCAGCGTCGAGCTTCCCGTGAGCGTCGTCACCGCGCTGGTCGGCGGCCCGGTTTTCATCTTCCTGCTGCGCAGCCGCCGCCGCAGCCTCTGGCTCTGAGCGCCTTCCGGCGGGCGTCGGACACAGCCCAACGGTTAGAATGGTGATTCGGCCGGAGGGCCCTGCTGCCGTTGATCAACAGACTCGTCATTGAAAACCTCAAGCACCGCAAGCTGCGCACCACGCTGAGCGCCCTCTCCATCGGCTTCCAGGTCACCATGATCCTCGCCGTCGCCGGCCTCAGCCGCGGCATGTTGCAGGACTCGATGAACCGCGCCAAAGGCGTCGGCGCCGACATCTGGATCAAGCCGCCCGGCGCCAGCGCCATCTCGCTCAGCGGCGCCAGCATGCCCCAGAGCGTGCTGAAATATTTCCGCCAGGTCCCCCACGTGCGGCTCGCCACCGGCACCGCCGTCCAGCCGATCGGCGGCATCAGCACCATCACCGGCATCGACTACGACGAATTCGTCGCCATGAGCGGCCCGTTCCGTTTTCTGGAAGGCGGCCCGTTCCAGTCCGACGACGACGTGATCATCGACCAGTATTACGCCGAACAGCAGAAGCTGAGGACCGGCGACCGCGTGCGCATTCTCAACCACGAATGGCGCGTCTGCGGCGTCGTCGAGCCGGGCAAGCTGGCCCGGCTCTTCGTGCGCCTGCGCCGCCTTCAGGAGCTCACTGGCAGCGAGGGCAAGCTGAACCAGGCTTTCCTCAAGCTCGACGATCCCCGGCGCACGCAGGAAGTGGTCCAGTACCTGAAAAGCCAGCCGGAACTGGCCGGATATTCCATCTATTCCATCGAGGAATTCCTCAGCCTTTTCTCGATGAACAACGTGCCCGGGCTGAAAGCGTTCATTTACGTCATCATCGGCCTTTCTCTCATCATCGGGTTCCTCGTCGTCGGCCTCACCATGTACACCACCGTGCTCGAGCGCACCCGCGAAATCGGCATCCTGAAGGCGCTCGGTGCGGGGCCGATGGATATCGTCGGCATCCTCGTGCGGGAGACGGTGATGCTCGCCATCGCCGGCTGGGTGGCGGGCATCCTGCTCTCGGTCGGCGCCCACTGGCTCATCAACACGCACGTGCGCGCCAATCTCCAGAGCGAAATCGCGCCAGACTGGTGGCCCATCGCCCTCGCCGTCAGCCTTGCGGCCAGCCTTCTCGGAGCTCTCTATCCGGGCCTGCGCGCCGCCCGGCAGGACGCCATTGAAGCCCTTTCTTACGAGTAGAAGGACCTCAGCGAGTGGAACCGATCATCATCGTTCGCGACCTCCGCAAGATCTACCACGTCGGCGAAGTCGACGTGCATGCCCTGCGCGGCGTCTCCCTCGAGGTGCCCAAAGGCGAATTCGTCAGCATCGTCGGCCCTTCAGGCTCCGGCAAGTCCACGCTGTTTCACATCATCGGCGGGCTCACTTCCATCACTTCCGGCCAGGTGGTCGTCGACGGCCAGGACCTTTCGCAGCTCACCGACAGCGAGAGGACAAGGCTGCGGCGGAAAAAGGTGGGCTTCGTGTTCCAGCGCTATAACCTGCTGCCGACCCTCACAGCCCTCGGCAACATCGAAATCGCCCGCTATTTCGGCGGCAATACCGGGCCGCTCGATCCCGAATTCCGCGAAATCATCCGCCTGCTCGGCATCGAGCACCGCCTCCACCACAAGCCGCGCGCCCTGTCCGGCGGCGAGCAGCAGCGCGTCGCCATCGCCCGCGCGCTGGTCAACCGCCCGGCCATCCTGCTGGCCGACGAGCCTACCGGCAATCTCGACAGCGAGAACAGCGAGGCCGTCCTCGGCCTCCTGCGCGACCTCAACCACGGCTTCGGGCAGACGATCCTGATGATCACCCACAACCCCGAAGCCGCCGCCTACGCCGACCGCATCCTGCATATGCGCGACGGCAGGGTCGTCCGGGAAAGCTGATCCCCGCCCTGCGCCGGCCGCGTCCGGCGGCCCGCGCCGCCGCGCTGTCAGCGCCGGGATGCGATGTAGCGCGCCACCGCGCCCGCCGGCTCCAGCCAGATCCCGTTGGCGGGATCCTTCGCATAGGCGGCGATCGCCTCGATGGTGGCCGCATCCACAGACTGGAACTTCCGCGGCCCGATATCGTGGCCGACGAAAATGATCCACCGCCCGTCTTTGGCTGCCGCCTCCAGCAGCTTCAGCGCATCGCCCGGCGCCATGTCGTCGAACGGCGTCCCCATTGCCTGCGCCGCATCGAACACCGCCACATCGTTCGCCGCTTCGCCCATGTAGCCGCGTCCCAGCACGAACCGCTCGGCCACCAGCGGAACGTAGCTCCGCGCCGCGCGCCCGCGCCCCACGAAGCTCTGCCCGCACGGATAGGCGAAGCTCGCCGGCGTCACGCCCAGCATCCGGGCGATGGCCTGCTGCGCCGCGTCGATGTCCTTGGCGATCCGTTCCAGATCGTAGTCCTCCAGCGCGTTGGCGCGTGAAAAGGCGTAATTGGCCGTGCAGGGATGCGTCATCGAATGGTTGCCGATCTCGTGGCCCGCCTGCACCGCCTTCTTCCACCCGTCCAGCCGCTTCTCCACGTTGCCGGGCAGCACGTAGAAGGTGGCGCGGATGCCGAGCTTCGCCAGCAGCGGCAGGCCCGTGTCGATCTGGCTCGGACGCCCATCATCAAAGGTAAGGCTGACGGCCGCGCGCTTGCCCTCCGGCCAGGAGAACTTCGCCGCCTGCCCGCTCAGAGGCCCGGCGCAGCCGGCAATCAGCACGAGGAAAAGAATGCGGCGCTTCATCATGGGGCGCCACGGATTCTAACAGAATCCGCCGCCCGCCCTCAGCAGCCGGCCCCGCCTTCCGTCTCCATGAAGTAATAGGCGAGCATGTGGCATACGATCATGTGCCCGTCCTCGATCCGGCCCATGTGCATGTCGGGCACGTGGATCTGAAGCTGCACCAACGCGCCCAGCCTGCCGCCGTCCCGGCCCGTCAGGCCGATCGTGCGGAGGCCGCCCGCGTTGGCCCATTCCACCGCGCGCAGCACGTTTGGCGAGTTGCCGCTGCCGCTGAGCGCCATCAGCACGTCGCCCGGCCGCGCGTAGTTCTTCAGCGTCTCCACCAGTGCCTGCTCGTAGCTCACATCGTTGGAATAGGCCGTCAGCGTCGGCAGATTGTCATGCAGGGCGAGGATGCGGAAGCGGCTGTCGCGCCCGTAGGAGCACCCCTTGAGCACGTCGCAGACGAAGTGCGAGGCCGTGGCGGCGCTGCCGCCGTTGCCGCAGACGAAAATCTGCCGTCCCGCGTCGCGCGCCTCCCGCAGCCAGGCGGCGGCCTCGGCCACGCGCTCCAGCGGAATCCGGGCCAGCGTCTCGGCAAGCTGTCTCTGATATGCGGCGGCAAATTCCAGTGGCGTCATTCTTCTTCCATTGTCTCCTGTGCCTCGAGGCCCAGCTCGTAGGCCCCCCACAGCACGCTGTCGTCGCCGAGGGCCGCGGGCACCACGTCGATCCGCGCGCGCGACCACGATGTGATCTGCCGCCGCAGCTCCGTCCGCAGCGGCCCGAACAGCGCCTCGCCGGCCTTGCTGATGCCCCCGCCTATCACGATGCGCGCCGGATTCAGCAGCATGATCGCGGCCTTCAGTCCGCGCGCCAGGTCCATCACGTACAGCTCGACAAACGCCGGGTCGCGCATCAGCTCCTCCGCCGTGCGCCCGTAGTCGCGCTCCAGCCACAGCCCGCAGCACATGCGCTCCAGGCAGCCGTTGGACCCGCACAGGCACGGCGGCCCGTCCGGCCTTACGTTCAGATGCCCGATCTCGCCCGCATAGGAGTCCGCCCCGCGGTACACGCCCTCTTCCAGCAGGATGCCGCCGCCGATCCCCGTCGAAAGCGTCATGTAGAACAGCGGCCGCGCGCCCCGGCCCGCGCCATGCAGCCCCTCGCCCAGCGCCCCGGCGTTGGCGTCGTTGTCCATCCGCACCGGCACGCCGAATTCGGCGCGCAGCCAGCCCGGCAGGTCGAAGCCCTGCCAGCCGCCCACGTGCGTCGACAGCACCACCTGCTGTTTCGCATAGTCCACCGGCCCGCCGAAGCCCACGCCCACCGCGGTGAATTCCTCTTCCTCCCGCCAGCGGCGCCCGATCCCGGCCAGTTGCTCCAGCATCCACTCGCGGCCGCCCTCGCGGTCCGTGCGGCGCGTCTCGCGCCGCGTCATGCTTCCGTTGCGGAACAGCGCCGCCGAAAATTTCGTGCCGCCAATGTCCAGCGCCAGGATGCTCATGCTTCCTCCATCCTCCGGGCCGCGGCCAGCACCTCCGCCGGCGATGCCGTCCCCGTGCCCGGCTTCATGATGGTCACGCTCGCCACCAGATGCCCGAACAGCGCCGCCTCCCGCGCCGTCGCCCCGGCGCGCAGCGCCAGCGCCGCTCCTGCCGAAAAGCTGTCGCCCGCACCGCAGATGTCCACCGGGTGCTCCACGCGCCGCGTCGGCACGTGTTCGAGCCCCGCCTCCGTGGCCAGCGTCACGCCGTCGCCGCCGTGCGTCACCATCACCAGCGGCGAGGCCGTGGCTTGGCGCAGCGCCGCGTAATCCGGCCCGCCCAGCCCCAGCCGCTCGCAGGCCTCGCGCGCCTCGCGTTCGTTGGGCTTCAGCACGAGGCCGCGGAACTGCTCGATGTGCATCCGCGAATCGACCCAGATCAGAAGGTCCGGAAAATGTTTCGCCAGCCGCTCCAGCAGCTCCCGCATCCGCGGCGTCACCACCGCTCCGGCGGCCGTCTCCATCTGGTCGGAGACAAGGATCACGTCGAACTGCGGAGCCGCGGCCTCCAGCCGCCGCAGCACCTCCTGTTCCACCTCCGGCGGCGGCGGGAACGTGACGAAGTCCACGCGCCCCAGGTCCTCCACCTCCGTGTAGGTGTTGATCAGCTTCGTGTAAGTGAACGTCTGCCCCGGCGCGGTCACCATCAGCGAGTGGTCGATGCCGCGGCGGTCGAGCGCGGCGCGCAGCTCGTAGCCGTGCCCGTCGTCGCCCAGCGTGCCCAGCACCGCCACCCGCCCGCAGCCCAGCGCCGCCAGATTCGACGCGACCGTCCCCCCGGCGCCCGGCGTGCACTCGGTGGCCACCACCGCGATGCGGTCCAGTCCCGTCTCCCGCGAAGGCTCGGTCAGCCGCGGATCATAGCGGCACCAGCGGTCCAGGCAGATGTCGCCCGCCACCAGCGCCCGCAGCCGCGGGATGGCGGAAAGAATCTCCTGCGGAGTCACGCGTTCTCCTCCAGAGCGCGAAGGAATGCCGCCCGCAGCGCCGGAAACGTCGCGCGGTGGTCGCCGCAGAAATAAAAGCTCTCGCCTCCGTCGGCCACCGTGCGCACCAGCATCGTCTTGTGCGGGCGGAAGTAGTAGCCCGGGTCGGTCTTCGGCAGCTCGCGGCGGAAATCCCCGCGGATGGGCACCAGATCGAACACCGCCGTCGTGAAATGCCGGATCGTCCGCCCCTGCTGATGCGCCACGTTGCGCGCCATCGCCAGCGCCTTCAGATACACCTCCGGCCCCATGATGGCCGAGCCGAACGACATGAGCAGCCCGCCCTCCAGGCCCTCGACGACGCGCGCGAAGATCAGGAAATCGCGGTAGCTCGTCTCGCCAAGCGCCGCTCCGTCGCAGTTGGGATGCTCATGCAGGATGTCGTAGCCGATGCCCGCATGAACGGTGACCGGCACCCCGCAGCGCCACGCCGCCGCCAGCACGCTCACGTCCCGGTAGGGGAAGCCGGACTCCCAGATCCGCCGCCCCACATGCTCGCCCAGCCCCTCGCCCGCCGACGCCGCGTCGCGGATCCAGTCGTTCAGCTCGCCCGTCTCGCGCCACAGCCCGAACTGTCCTTCGCGGATGTAGCGGGCGACGCTTTCCGTCGTGGCGCCGATCCGCGCCAGTTCGTAGTCGTGGATCATGCCCGCCCCGTTCATCGCGATCACCGACAGCGCGCCGCGCTCCAGCAGGTCGATGATGTGGCGGTTGACGCCCGCCCGGATCAGGTGCGCGCCCATCATCAGGATCCGCGCCGCGCCCGCGCGGTGCGCCCGCGCCCAGCGCTCCGCCACCGCCGCCAGATCCGGATGCTCAAACGGCGGCGCCGGATCCGCCAGCGCCATCCAGTGGCCAATGTGGAGATCGTGCGTGCGCTCGGCCAGCGGCAGGATGCTCAGGCGCGAACGGTCAAACAGCGGGTATCGGGAAGGCATCAGCGGTACAACATTTCAGTAAATCACACGCCGTGCCCGCGGCCGCGCCGTCACAGCCAATACTCGAAACGCCCGCTCCAGAGAACGTAGGCCGAGAGGCAGCCGTTGGTCACCGCATGCGCCAGCATCAGGTCCGCCAGGCTCTTCGTGCGCACCATCCAAGCGTTGTACGCTGCGCCGGCAAGAAAGCCCACGTCCCAGTAGGAGCCATGCTCCAGCGCGAACAGCGCCGCCGTGATCCAGAAGGCGCGCGCGTTGTAAGAGCCCAGCGGCACCTGCCGGAAATCCTCGCGTTCCAGCCAGCGCATCAGCCATCCGCGCCAGAACAGCTCTTCCACCACAGGAACCAGCAGGACGGCGCGCGCTACCCGCAGCGCCAGCGCCACGGGATCGCTCAGTGCCGCGGCGGACAGGGACGATTCCGGACGCCCCAGCAGCGCGTTGGAAAACATCCAGTGGCTGCGCCAGCCCGGCACAAGCAGGTCCGGAGCAATCCAGAGGACGAACACCGCGGCGCCGGCCGCCAGGCTCGCCAGCGGAGCGCGCAGCCGGAAGTCCAGCACGCTCCGGCTCAGCCAGAATACAACCGCAAACCCGGACACGAGCCACAGGGACAGCTCCGCCCGCGGCGGCAGTCCCAGCTTCGGCAGCGCCGCCAGGCAGAGCAGGAAATACAGGAACGGCGCGGCGTAGGGTACGGCCGGGTGACGCAGGGACATGCCGCTCAGCCCGCCTTGGCCAGCGCCTCGCGGATCTTCTGCTCGTCTTCCTTCGAAGGGTTCAGCGACAGCGCCGTCTGAAGGCTCTGCCGCGCCGCCGTGCGGTCGCCCTTCTGAAGCAGCGCCAGCCCCAGATGGTAGTGATACAGGGGATTTCGCGGCTGCTTCGTCACCAGCGGGCGGAGCAGGGAGATCGCAGTGTCGTTGAGGTTCTTCCGGATGTAGACCCACGCCAGCGTGTCGATGATGTCCTCGTTCGTGGGCGCCCTCTGCTGGGCCCGTTGCGCATAGGTCAGCGCCGTATCCAGATCCTTGCCCATGTCGGCGTAGCGGTAGGCAAGGTTGTTGAGCGCGATCAGATGGTTCGGATCCTGCCGCAGGATCGCCTCGTACAGCGGCACCGCCGAGCGCCAGTCTCCTGCGGCTTCATGCGTCAGCGCAAGCTGGAGCGCCAGTCCGGAGTGAGACGGGTTCTTCGCATGGGCCTGCTTCAGCACATCAAGCGCCGCGGGGATCTGCCCCTTCCTCCGCAGCACGTCGCCCAGGCGCATGGCCAGATCGGTCGACTCCGCATTGGCGGCCAGCAGCTCGCGCAGAAGCTGCTCGGCCTGATCGAGCTGGTTCACGCGCATGGCGCTGGTCGCCAGCGCCAGCTTCAGCGCAGGGTTCGACGGATTCTGCCGGTAGACTTCCTGCACCGTCCGCAGGGCGTCCGCCTGGCGGTTCGTGCGCATCATCACTTCCGCCACGGCGAACAGCAGCCGCAGATCGTTCGGGAACTGCTTCTGTAGCGCGCGCAACTGCGCCTCCGCCTCCTGGTAGCGCCGGTCCATGAAATTCGTCATCGCCAGCAGGTAGCGCAGGTCGGCATTGTCGGGCGTGTCCTTCAGGTAGGTGTTGATGTCGATGCGCGCCTGGTTCGTGTTCCCTCCCGCCAGCAGGCCGTTGATGCGCAGCACCCGGGCCGACAGGCTGGTTGGATCATAGGAGAGGATCTCGTCCGCCTCGCTGACCGCCTTGCCATGATCCCCCTTGGCCAGCGCCACAAGGCCCAGCCCCAGATGCGCGGCGGTGAGATAGCGCGAGATCTTCACGGCTTCGGCATACTGCGTCCGCGCCGCGTCCAGCTCCCCGCGGGCCTGGTAGGCGCGCCCCAGGTTGTAGCGGATCACCGCGTTGCCCGGCTCCTTGGCGATGAGCTGCTGCAAATCCTTTACTGCGGCCTCGAACTGCTCCTTCGTCCCGAAATTCAGCCACAGCGACGCCCGCATCGACAGCGCCGCGTTGCTGTTCGGATCCTCTTTCACCGTCGCCTCCCCTAGGCGGATGGCGTCCTCTTTCCTCTGCATCGCCAGCAGCGCGGGAATCATCCGCAGGCGGAACTCCGTCTTCTGATCCGGGAATCTCTGCATCGCCCGAATGAACAGCTCCTCGGCCTTTTTCGGCTCGCGGAACCGCAGGTAGGTCTCGCCGATCCGCTTCAGCAGCGAAGCGTCGGCTGCCTGCGATGCCGCCAGCGCATCCAGCTCCGCCAGCGCCGCGTCCTTGCGCTGCGTCGCGAACAGGTATTCGGCGCGGTCCACGCGGAATCCTGGCGAAGACGCGTTGTTCTCCACCAGCCGGTCCACCACCGCATCCGCTTCCTTCAGGCGGTTCTGTTGCAGATACAGCCGGCTGAGAAACCAGTAGGCCCCCGTCGCCTGCGGCGTGTCGCTGATCATCTCCCGAGCGATCTTCTCGGCTTCATCGAACTGCCCGGTCTGCGCCAGCGTCTGCACCATCGCCAGGCGCAGCTCAGGCTGCTTCGGCTTTGCCGCGTCGGCCTTCCGGAAATACTCGATGGCACGGAAAAGGTGCTCCTGCGTCCGGTCGTTCGGATCGGCCAGATGCAGGAAGGCCCGCAGCCGCAGCGCCTGGTAGGAGTTCGGATTCTTCGCCGCCAGCGCCGACGCCAGCTCCTCCACCTCCTTCAGCAGCGCCGGATCTTTCTTCGGTGACAGCACATAGGCGGCCAGAAAAATGTCGGCCAGCTTGCTGGCCGGCTCTTCCGGATTCGCGTACAGCTCCACCGCGCGCCGGTAGGCCGCCACCGCCTGCGCCGGCATGCCGCGCCGCATCTCGGCATCGCCCAGCTTCAGCCACGCCTCTCCGTAGCGCGGGTCGCGCTTGAGGGCGTTGCGGTACATGATGATGGCTTCCCTTACCTTGCCCTGTTGCAGATAGCGGTTGCCGTTGTCGACGTAACGCCGCTTGGCCTTCTCCGTGTCCCGCGAGCAGGAGCCCGCAAGGATCGACAGCGCCAGCAGGGCCGCTGGCAGGCTTCTGCGCAGCATCCTCATTGGCCCATTCCCTCCTCTCGACAGGGTCTTTCCGGGTGCGCCTTCCGCATGGGATTGCATCCAGCATAACGGATCGGGGCCGCCCGCCGAGCCCGCCCGCCACACCCGGGCCGATGGCCGGTCAAAGCAGGGCCGCATCCAGCGGCCGCCCCTCCGATTCCTCCGCCGGCGCTCCAGGGGGTGCCTCCGGGGGCGCGCCCCCCAAAAACTGAATCAGCCCCTGCGGACTGCCGTCGAACAGCAGATCCAGCAGCTCCTGCACCGCCAGCGAGCGGATCACGTCCCGCGACACCACCGGCCGGTACACAAAAGACCGCCCCACCTTGCGCCTCGTCAGAAACTGCTTCCGCGTCAGCCGCTCCAGCATCGTCATCACCGTCGTGTAGGCCAGCGGCCTCCGCGGCGCAAGGAACTCGCGGACGGCCCGCACGTTGGCCTCGCCCAGCTTCCACAGCGCCGCCAGGCAGCGCAGCTCCAGCGGCGGAGGAATGTCGCGCGCCTTGCGGGGCATCGCTTTACTTCCCCTTTCCTTCGTTCAGCGCGGACAGCAGCGCCTGCGCGAACGGCGATGAAGGCCGGGGGCTCTTCGCGTTTTTCGGAGCCGGCGCAGGCTTCGGAGGCTCGGGCTCCCTCATGTATTTCTCGCGGTCCAGCAGGTTGCGCTCCAATGCGGCATTGTAGCCCGTCCAGACCCCTGCCGAATTCTTCTCTTTCTCGATCGACGCCGCCATCGCCGCCATCCGCGAGTCGGTCAGGTCCAGCAGGTGCAGCAGCATCGCCTCGGGAAAGCTCGGCAGCTTCGGGCTGCCGAACTCGAGCTGCCCGTGATGGCTCAGGATCATGTGCTCCAGCAGGTTGCGCAGCTTCGGCGGGAAGCCGGGAGGCAGATGGTCCGCCACGATGCGCAGACCGATCTGGATGTGCCCTACCAGCCCGCCTTCCACCGTGTAGGAAAAGCTCCGCGAGTAGTCCAGCTCGCGGATCTTGCCGATGTCATGCAGCAGCACGCCCGCCAGCAGCAGGTCCAGATCGATTCCCGCGTAGTGCGACGCCATGAACCGCGCCAGCGCGCACATGCTCAGCACATGCTCCAGCAGTCCGCCCAGCCATGCATGGTGGATGCCCTTTGCCGCCGGAGCCTGCCGATAGGCCTCCGCAATCTCCGGATCATCGAATATCGCTTTCAGCAGCTCCTTCAGGTCCGGATTGCCGATCGACTCGATCACCGACCGCAGCTCGGCCCACATCTCCTCCGCGTTGCGCCGCGAAACGGGCAGGAAATCCTCGAGATCGACTTCGCTGTCCGGGAGCCGCTGGAGCGAATAGATCGTCAGTTGCAGCCTGTTCTGGTAAAGCTGCGTCTCTCCGCGCACGCGGACAAAATCGTCGCGGTCGAACGTGTCCGCCACGTCGGCGACGTTGTCCCACATCTTTGCGTCGATCTCGCCGGTGCGGTCCGTCAGCACCAGCGAAAGATAAGGCTCGCCGGTCCGCTTCTGGCGGATGTCCTTCGACTGCACAAGAAAAACGCCCTGCACGCTTTGCCCCGGGGCGAGGTCGCTGCACATGGGGGACTTCATGGGGAAATTCTATTTGCTGGAAGACTTGCTTGTGTCGGTGATCGAAGTGCCCGGAATGGGCAGGAAGTACAGCAGCCGCTTCAGCCGCGCCTGCGCCGCCACCTCTTCCTTGGTGACGGTTTCCGCGCGCAGCAGCGCCGGATCGTTCCAGTCGGTGCGCTGCCCCGGCACCGCGCCCGTGTCCACCCACGGCTGGCGGATCTCGATGAACGAGTTGCGGCGCAGCTCGCTCAGATATTCGCGCACCTTCGGCATCATGATCTGGCTCGCCAGCCGCTCCCGGATCTCCCCCTCCACCTCGCTCAGCTCCGCCAGCCCTTCCTTCTGGTGGTCCTCGACGCGCAGGATCAGCCAGCCCGCCGGCACGCGGATCGGATCCGTCACGTATCCCTTCTCCTTGTCCCAGACCAGCGCCTCCAGCTTCGGGTCCAGGATGCCCTTCTCGAACGGGTCCAGCAGCCCGCCCTGCCGCGCCGTCACGCTTTCGCTGAACTCCCGCACCAGCTCGGTGAAGCGTTCGCCCTTGCGCGCCCGCGCCACGATGTCGCGCGCCTTCTTCTCCGCCGCCGCCACGCCCGCCTCGTCCATCCCCTGCGTGCTCACCAGAATCTCCCGCAGGATCACCCGTTCCTTGCGGATGAACGACTCCTTGTTCTTCTCGTAATACTCTTCAATCTGCCGCCGCGGGATGTTCACCTTGCTGTACACCTCCTGTCCCAGCACGCGCTGCGCAAGGAAGTTGTTCTTCAGCTCGGCGCGGAAGTCCTCATAGCTCATCCCGGTGTTCTCGCGGATCCACTGCTGGAACTTCTCCGGATCGGCGATCTTGTTCTCCGACTGGATCTGGCCCAGATACTTGGAGACCTCGTTGTCGACGTTCAGGTTCAGCTCCTTGCCGCGCTGGATCAGCAGCAGGTTGTCGATCTTGTCGCGCAGCAGGTCCTTCTCGGCCTCGGCCAGCGCCTCGGCGATCCGCGCCTGCGGCAGCCCGCGCTGCCGCAGGCCCGCTTCCAGCTCCTGCCTCGCCCGCGCCAGATCGGAGCGCGTGATGATGTCGCCGTTCACTTTGGCGATGATCTGCTCGACAATCACCGGATCGCCCGCGCTCAGTCCCGCTGCGGCGAGCGCGGCCGCAAGGCCCAGCCGCAAAATTCTCATGACTCCATTATCCAAAACGGCGCCAACGGCGCGCCTCAGCCGCGCAGCTCCTCCAGCAGCCCGCGCAGAAAGCCCAGCAGCCCGGCCGCCCCGCCCCCCGGCGCCGGCACGCGCAGCACGCCCGCCGGGGTGAACTGCGCCTGCGGCGTCGTCGAAACCAGATGCATCAGCCGCTCCGGATCGATCTGCGCGCCCGGATGGAATTTGATCAGCACGGCTCCGCCGCGCCGGTCGATCGATTCCACCCCGCAGCGCTCGGCCAGCGATTTCAGTTGCGAAAACTCCACCAGCAGCCGCACCGCCTCCGGCGCGGGGCCGTAACGGTCCGCCAGCTCCTCCAGCAGCGCCTGCGCCTTCTCCGGGTCGCCCGAGTCCGCAATCCGCTTGTAGGCACGCAGCCGCTGCTGCTCGTCGCTGATGTATTCCTGCGGGATCCGCACGTCCAGCCCGAGATTCAGCGAAGAGTGCAGCTCCGGCGCCACCGGCTCGCCGCGCAGCTCCCGCGCCGTCTCCTCCAGCAGCTTCACGTAAGTCTCGTAGCCGACGCTCGCGATGTGGCCGTGCTGCTCTCCTCCCAGAAGGTTGCCCGCGCCCCGCAGCTCCAGGTCCAGCGCCGCGATCTTGAAGCCCGACCCCAGGTCGGAAAACTCCTTCAGCGCCGCCAGCCGCTTCCGCGCCACCTCGGTCAACTCCCCGTCGTCCGGCACCAGCAGGTAGGCATAGGCCCGCCGGTTGGAGCGCCCCACCCGTCCGCGCAACTGATACAGCTCGCTCAGCCCGTAGTTCTGCGCGTTCTCGATGATCATCGTGTTGGCCAGCGGAATGTCCAGCCCGTTCTCCACGATCGTCGTGCAGACGAACACGTCGCTCTCGCGCCGCATGAACGACAGCAGCACGCGCTCCAGCTCTTCCTCGCCCATCTGCCCGTGCCCCACCGCGATGCGCGCCCGCGGCACCAGCTCTTGCAGCATCGCCGCCCGCGACCAGATCGAGTCCACCCGGTTGTGGATGAAATAGACCTGCCCCCCGCGGTCCAGCTCCTGCTCGATCGCCGTGCGGATCAGCTCAGGATGAAACTTCGCCACCACCGTCTGCACCGCCAGCCGGTCCTTCGGCGGCGTCTCGATCACGCTCATGTCGCGCAGCCCCAGCAGCGCCATGTGCAGCGTCCGCGGAATCGGCGTCGCCGACATCGTCAGCACGTCCACGCTCTGCCGCAGTTGCTTGAGCCGCTCCTTGTGGCGCACGCCGAACCGCTGCTCCTCGTCGATGATCAGCAGCCCCAGATCGGCGAACACAACGTCCTTGGAAAGGATCCGGTGCGTCCCGATCAGGATGTCCACCTTGCCCTCGGCCAGATCGGCCAGCACTGCCTTGATCTCCCGCGGGGTGCGGAACCGGCTCAGCATCTCCACCCGCACCGGAAACGGCGCGAAGCGCTTCTTGAATGTCTCGAAGTGTTGCAGCGCCAGCACCGTCGTCGGAGCCAGCACCGCCACCTGCTTGCCGTCCCCCAGCGCCTTGAACGCCGCCCGCATCGCCACTTCCGTCTTGCCGAAGCCGACGTCGCCGCACAGCAGCCGGTCCATCGGGTGCGGCGACTCCATGTCGCGCTTGATCTCCGCCGCCGCCTGGAGCTGGTCCCGCGTCGGCGTGAACTCGAACGCGTCTTCGAACTCCCGCTGCCACGCCGAGTCCGGCGAAAACGCGAACCCCTCCGCGATCTTGCGCGCCGCATAGAGCTTCAGCAGCTCCTCGGCCATGTCGCGCATCTTCGCCTTGACGCGCGCCTTCGTCTTCGCCCAAGTCACGCCGCCCAGCCGGTCCAGCGACGGAGCCGCTTCGCCCGAGCCGCGGTATTTCTGGATCAGGTCGAGCCGCGTCAGCGGCACGTAGAGCCGGTCGCCCCCCGCGTACTCCACCACCATGAAATCTTCGGTGACGCCCCCGGTCGTGATCTGCCGCAGCGCCGTAAAGCGGCCAATGCCGTGCTGCGCGTGGACCACATAATCGCCAGGCTTCAGCTCCAGCGTCTCCGGCGTGAACAGCGCCGCGTGCGGGCGCGCGCGCGCCGGCTGCGCGTCATAGACCGCCTCGAACAGGTCCCGGCTGCCTACGAGCGCGAGCCTCTCCTCCGGCAGGCGCGCCCCCCGCGGCAGCCGCCCCTGCACCAGGTGCACCGCCGCGCCCTCCACCGCCATGAACGGGCGTCCCGCCGCCCCGGCTTTCTCGTCCGCCCAAAGCTGGAAGGGCAGGGAATACTCGCTGAAGACGTCCGCCAGCCGTTCCAGGTCGCCCGCCGTCGGCGCGAAAAAGGCCACCTGCCAGCCCTGCGCCGCCAGATCCCGCGCCTCGTCGATCGCCGCGCGCAGGTTGTTCCGGTAGGCCGTGCCCGGCTGCGAGCGCACCTCCACGGACGCCGCATCCGGCGCAGGGCCGCTTTCGAGCAGCAGCTCCCGCAGCTCGATCTCCCGCCGCTCGGGCCTCCGGGCGGAAAGCTCGCCCCAATGGAAATAGAGCTGCTCCGGCTTCGCAGGCGACTGTTCTGCCAGCGACTCGAGCTTCTTCCAGAGCCTGTCGGAAGCGGTACGCAACGTTTCCGGCTCGTCGTAAATCACGACCGGCGAATCGAGGAAATCCTCAAGGCTCGAAGTGGGATTTTCTTCGGCCAGGGCCAGGAATTCCCAGCCGGAAAACGGCTCCCCGCCGGGCGGAACCGTCAGCCCGGCGCGCGCCGCCAGCTCCTCCAGCTTCGTCCGGTTCAGCGGCACTTCCTCGATCGGATAGATTGTCGCCTCGCTGATGGCCAGCACCGACCGCTGCGTTTCCGGATCGAACCGGCGCAGGCTTTCCACCGTATCCCCGAAAAATTCGATCCGCACCGGGCGCGCGGCCTCTGCGGGAAATACGTCGAAAATACCGCCGCGGATCGAAAATTCCCCCTCCATTTCCACCGGCTCCCTCTTTTGATAACCGATGGAAACCAGATGGGCCGCCAGGTCCTCCATGGCGATTTCGTCGCCTTTGCGCAGCGTCACCGCCATTTGCAGGTAGGCCTCCGGCCTTCGCAGCCTTTGCAGCGCGCTTTCCACCGGCGTCACGACAATCGAGGCGCGGCCTGAGGCCAGTCGGCACAGCGCCGCCGCCCGCTGTTCCTTGATCTCGCTGTGCGGCGACAGGCCCTGCCCGGGCAGCACGTCCCACGCAGGCACCAGCAGCGGCGCCGGGGCCGGCACGCCCGCGTGCAGCATCGCGTGAAAGGTGTCCAGCGCCTCGATCCAGGCTTCGGCCGCCGCCTGCGACCCGGTGATCACCAGCAGCGGCTGCCCCAGCGCCTCCCACAGCAGCGCCGCATACAGCGCCTTCACCGTCGGCGTCAGGCCGCTCAGGCGGACGCTGCGCGCCTGCTGCGCCGCCAGCTGGCGCGCCAGTTGCTGGAACGGCTGAGACCGCACGAGCGGCAGGAATAGATCGCGGGCTGCCGGGTGCGTCATCGCGGGCTCCGCCGCCCGAGGATCTGCTCCACCGTGGCCGTGGTCGAATAGCCGGGCTCCAGCGGAAGCAGCACCACGCGGCCCCCGGCCGCCTCCACTTCCTCGCGCCCGGCGACGAAGTGGCTCCAGTCGCTGCCTTTGACGAGCACATCCGGCAGCAGCGCGGCGATCAGATCGCGCGGCGTGTCCTCGTCGAACAGCGTCACCGCGTCCACCGCTTCCAGCGCGCAGGCCAGCGCCGCGCGCTCGGCCTCCGGAATCACCGGCCGCGACGGCCCTTTCATCCGCCGCACGCTCGGGTCGCTGTTCAGCGCCAGCACCAGCAGGTCGCCCAGCGAGCGCGCGCGCTCGAGCGTCCTCACATGGCCCGGATGCAGGATGTCATAACAGCCGTTGGTGAAGACAACCGTCAGGCCCTGCTCCCGCCAGCGCCGCCGCGCTGCCAGCAGTTCCGGTCGCGTATACAGGATCCCCATCAGGCGGTTCTGCTTCCAGTCTAACCGGCTTCCGGATCAGCCCCGCCCGCCTTCCATCGCTGCCGCGCCCGCCCGTTGCCTGCAACGGTTCGCTCACGCGAACCGGTAGCGGTCCGCCTTGTGGTCCCAAAGAACCTTCTTGCCCTCCCGGTAGCTGATCACGCTCATGAAGCCGGGAATCGCCGCCTCATAGCCCGCCTGCGGCGGCGCCACGCACTTCTCGATGCCCCGGATCGCGTTCAGCCAGTTCCGGATGTGCGCTTCCACCGCCAGATGGTCGTTGTTCGGAATCGTGATCGACAGCTCCTTGCGCGCCTTCACCTTCTCCGGCACGCCTGGGTAGGACTCGGGATAGAAGTTCAGCGTCTGCCGGCTGATCACCTCGATCATGCCCTCGTTGCCAAGAAACTGCTCGCCGTAGCCGAAACGCGCGTTGCCCAGATAGCACGAGTAGTTGATGTGGAACCGGTCGCGCGTGTAGTCCATCAGCACGCTCCAGGTGTCGGGCACGTCGCGGTCGTCGTTCTCCGTCCACCGGTACACGCCTCCGGTCGCCACCACGCTGTCGGGAATCCCCTTGCCCATCACGAAGGCCGTGATGTCGGTCTGATGCACCATCAGGTCCGTGGCGATGCCGCTCGAATAGTCCCAGTAAAGCCGCCACTGGAAATACCGCGGCTTGCTGAACGGGCGTTCCGGCGCAGGGCCGAGGAACCGCTTCCAGTCCGTGTTTTCCGGCGTCGCATCTTCCGGAATCGAGTAGCGCCACGCCGGCGCCCCGTTGGGCAGCGCGTTGCGGTACCAGAAGGCGCGCACGTAATGGCAGTCGCCGATCAGCCCCTGCGCGATCATCGTCTTTGCCATCTGATACAGGCTGTTCGAGCGGTTCTGCGTGCCCACCTGCACCACGCTCCTGCTCTTCGCCACCGCCTTCATGATGTCCTGGCACTCTTCGATCGTGTGCGCCAGCGGCTTCTCCACGTACACATGCTTGCCCGCCGCCAGCGCGTCGAGCAGCATGCGGTGATGCAGATGCTCTGGCGTGGCGATGATCACGGCGTCGAGCTCCTTCTCCGCCAGCAGCTCCCGGTAGTCGACGTAGGCGCGCGGCGTCTTCCCGCTGCGCGTCGCCACCACGTCCTTGCCCTTGGCCAGGTTGCCTGCGTAGGTGTCGCACACCGCCTCCACCGCGAAGCGGCCGCTGTTGCCCTCGTAGCCGCGCTCGATCAGATACCGGCCCCGCCCGCCCGTCCCGATCACGCCCACGCGCACCGCTTCATTGGCGCCGAGCGCGGGAAGAACTGCCGGCGCGGCCAGCACGGCCGCCTTTCTGGCAAAGCTGCGTCGAGAGAGTTCCTGGCTCATGTTGGCTCCTTGGAGTTTTCAGCTCGGATGATCCCGAACTCACAGCATACCTGAAGCCGTGCGGCGCGGGAATTGTACGATAGGTGCAGCGCCGCAGGCGGCAGGCCGCCGCCGCCGCGCCATGGCCAGGTGAGGGTGCTCAGCTTCACGACCGTGTTCCCGAGGCCCGCCGAGCCGGCCTTCGGCATCTTCGTCGAACGCCGCCTCCAGGCGTTGGCGAGGCTCGTGCCCGTGCGCGTGGTCGCTCCCGTGCCTCTCGCCGAAATCCGCCACGGCCGCCTCCGCCTGACGGCCCGCGGCATTCCGCGTCGGCTCCAGCGCGGCGCTCTCCCCGTCGAGCATCCGCGTTGGCTGTATCCTCCGGGCTTCGGATCCCTGCATGCCCGCTGCCTCGCCGCAGCCTCCGCGTCCGTGTTCCGCCGCCTCGCCCGCGAGGAGCCTTTCCACCTCATCGACGCCCACTTCGGCTATCCCGAGGGAGCCGCCGCCTGCCTCCTCGCCCGGCAGCTCGGCAGGCCCTTCACCGTCACGCTCCGCGGCAACGAGACGGCCCATGCCGCCTCGCCCGCAAAGCGTGCCCTGATCGCGGAAGCCCTGCAACGCGCCGCTGCCGTCATCGCCGTCTCCCGCCCCCTGCGCGACTTCGCCGTCAGCCTGGGCGCGCCGCCAGAACGTTGCCATGTCATCGGAAACGGCGTCGACACCGCCATCTTCCATCCGCGCCCGCGCGAGGCCCTGCGCGCACAGCTCGGCATGGCGCCGGACCGCATCCACCTGCTCTCGGCCGGCTACCTGATCCCGCGCAAGGGCCATCACCGGCTCGTCGCCCTGCTGCCCGCTCTCCACGCAGCCGGCCTCCCGGCCGACCTCTGGATCGTCGGCGGTCCCGGCCAGGAAGGCGACATCCGCGCCGGGTTGGCCCGCCTCATCGAGACCCGCCGGCTCCAGCCTTTCGTGCATCTGGTCGGCCCGGCCGGTCCGGACACGCTTGCCGGCTACATGGCGGCCTGCGACCTGTTCTGCCTCGCCAGCACCCGCGAAGGCTGGCCCAACGTCGTCCACGAGGCGATGGCGTGCGGAGCCCCCGTCGTCGCCACCCGCGTGGGAGCCGTCGAGGACATGATCGCAGGGGAAGAGTGCGGCATCGTCGTGCCGCCCGGCGACGACGCGGCCCTGCTCGATGGCATCCTCCGCGCCCTGCGCCGCCCGTTCGACCGCGATGCCATCGCGCGGCGCGCGGCCTCGAGGAGCTGGGATCAGGTCGCACGGGAAGTCCGTGATCTGTTTGAATCAATTCTTATGTCCTCTGTTTCTTCGAGGCCCGCATGAGCGAACCATCCGCCAGCATTCCTTCCCGCATCCTGCTCACCGGCGGCGCCGGCTTCATCGGCTCCCACCTCGCCGAAGCTCTGCTCGGCCGCGGCTGCCGGCTCCTCATCCTCGACGATCTCAACCCCTACTACGACCCGTCGCTCAAGCGCGCCAACCTCGAGCAGGTCCGCCGCGCCGGCAGCTTCGAGTTCGTCTGCGGCGATATCTGCGACGCGCCGCTCGTCGATGGCCTCTTCTCGCGCTTCCGGCCCGAGGCCGTCATCCACCTCGCCGCCCGCGCCGGCGTGCGCCCGTCGCTCGAGCAGCCCGCGCTCTACCAGCGCGTGAACGTCGAGGGCACTGCCGTGCTGCTCGAGGCGGCGCGCCGTTGCGGCGTGCCGCTGTTCCTGTTCGCCTCCTCCAGCTCCGTCTACGGGGCCGCCAGCCGCGTGCCGTTCTCCGAGGAGGATCCCGTCCGCGCGCCCATCTCGCCCTATGCCGCTTCGAAAATCGCCGGCGAGGCGCTCTGCCACGTCTACTCGCACCTCTACGGCATTCGCACCGTCTGCCTGCGCTTCTTCACCGTCTACGGGCCGCGCCAGCGCCCCGACCTCGCCATCCGCAAGTTCGCCGAAGCCATCGCCGCCGGCCGTCCCATCCCCGTCTTCGGCGACGGGTCCACCGGGCGCGACTACACCTACATCGACGACATCGTGGCCGGCATCCTCGCCGCCCTGCGCTATCCGGCCCCCTTCGAAGTCTTCAACCTGGGCAATTCCAGCCCGGTCCTGCTGCGCGACATGATCGCCACCCTCGAGCGCGTCCTCGGCCGCGCTGCCGTCATCGACCGCCAGCCGCCGCAGCCCGGCGACGTCCCCATCACCTACGCCGACATCCGCAAGGCGCGCCAGCTTCTTGGATGGTCTCCGCAGACGCCTCTCGAGGAGGGCATCCGCCGCATGGTCCGTTGGCTCGGCCTGCTGTGACGCCTCTGCCCGCTGCTTTCTCCGCGCGGTCCTCTCCGGGCTTCCTCCGGACTCTCCGCATCGCGCCGCGGAGCCGCCCGGTGCCTGCGCTGCGCGTCGGCGCCCTCCGGCGCCGCGCCCGCGCGGTGCCGTCACAGGAAATTGCGCGTGTGGAATCATTCACTTGCAGGCCGATGCTTGTGCGGGCGTGCGAGACTCTTTGTTGCGGGGGATGCGAATCTCTGGCCAGAGTCGCCCCGCTTGGACCGGACAGCCTCAGTAGGGCGGCCGCTTCGGCGGCTTTCACCGGTACCAGGCAGCCTCGTCGCCTTCGGGCGGCAGGACAGCGGATGTCCCAAGGTAAGACCT
>JANWVO010000046.1 GCA_025056865.1 Bryobacteraceae bacterium | reverse complement strand
CGTCCTGGCGGCGCGCCCGGCACCGGCACGGGCCTCGGCAACGTCGCCCTCGGTCTCTTCTCCACCTACGCGGAGATTGGTCCGCGCAGCTACACGCCTTACCGTGGTCACATGTTCGAGTTCTTCGGCCAGGACTCCTGGCGCGTGAACTCGAAGCTGAAGCTGGAACTCGGCTTCCGCGGCACCTGGCAGAACGGCTACTACAAGTCGCTGTGGGGCAACATCAGCGTGTTCCGTCCGGACAAGTACGATCCGGCCAAGGCCGCCGTGCTGGACCGCGCCACCGGCAACGTGCTCTCCGGCGACCGCTACAACGGCGTCGTGATCCCTGGCAAGAAATTCCCCGACGCTGGCCGCGGCCGCGTGCCTGCCATTGACAGCGGCGAATTTGACCGTCTGCTCACTGGCGGCAGCCCGTATCCCAGCCCCAACCAGTTCGACATCGTTCCGCGCATCGGCCTTGCCTACCAGGCCAGCTCGAAGAACGTCTTCCGCGCCGGCATTGGCGGCTTTGTCTCCCGCCCGGGTGTCTATGACAGCGTCTTCCTCGGCGGCAACCCGCCCTGGCAGCCGATGGTTTCGGTCACCAACGGCATCGCCGACAACCCCGGCGCCGGCCCGCGCGTGGCCTTCCCGCAGTTCTTCATGACCATCGACCCTGTCTACAAGATCCCGTACAGCTACAACTGGAACGTCAGCTACCAGCGGCAGCTCACCGGCGACACGACGGTCGAGGTCAGCTACATCGGCTCGACGGGCATCAACCTCTCCCGCGAGCGCGACCTCAACCAGTTGCCCACCGGCACCACCTTCCAGCCCTGGGCTGCCGGCGCCAACGTCAACTGGCTCCGCACCTACAAGGGCTTCGCCAACATCCCGATGCTCGAGCACTCCGGCCGCAGCGAATACAACGGCCTCCAGCTCGAGGTCAACCGCCGCTTCTCGCGCGGGCTGCTGTACAACTTCGCTTACACCTACTCGAAGCTGATGGACAACAACTCCGGTCCGCGCGACCGCTTCATTGACGTCTTCAACCAGCAGCTCAACTGGGGCAAGTCGTCCAATGACACGCGGCACGTCGCCATCTCCAGCTTCGTCTGGGATATGCCGTTCTTCTCGAACGCGCAGTCCCGCTTCGTCCGCACGGCCATCGGCGGCTGGCAGATCTCGGGCACCATCCACTTCCAGACCGGCGCCCCGATCACCATCGGCAACAACGACGACTACCTCGGCATCGGCGACTCCAACTTCAAGCCGTGGAACCTGAACGGGATGCCGAACCGCCCGCAGCGCTTCGCCAACGTGAACGCCCAGGGCAACTACGCGGGCATCACCGACTACTGGTTCGAGCCCACCGTCAACGGGCAGCCCTGGGCCACTCGCCCGGCACCGGGGACGCTGCCAAATCAGAACCGGAACTCCATCCCGTTCAACAACGTCGGCTTCCAGAACTGGAATCTGACGCTGTTCAAGAACTTCCGCCTCACCGAGCGGCAGAACCTCCAGTTCCGCGCCGAGGCGTTCAACTTCCCGAACCACCCGAACTGGGGCGGCGTCGACACCAACCCGACGTCGGCCACCTTCGGCATGGTCACCAGCAAGTCGAGCGAGCGCAACATGCAGCTCAGCCTGCGCTACTCGTTCTAGCTGGCTTCCGGCGAACCTGAACAGAAGGGCCGGGGCGTTGCCTTCACGGGGTGCCCCGGCCCTTCTTTTTTCTGCGCAGGGCCCCGCGAATCCGATATGATGCGGGCGCAATGAAAGGCAGATTGTGTGCGCTGCTGCTGGCCGCCGCTTCCCTGGCTGCGCAGCCGTGGCGTCCCCTGTTCGATGGCGCCACTCTGGCAGGCTGGCGCGTCGAGGCCCGCCCGGAGGACGCAGCGAAAGGCTTCTGGAAAGCGGAAGGAGGCTCGATTGTCTGCGATTCTCGCGGCCGGCCGGATCACGACTACGTGTGGCTGATGACGGAAGACGAGTTCGGCGATTTCGAGCTGCGCCTCGAAGTGCAGAGCTTCCGTTCGAGCCCCGGCAATTCCGGCGTGCAGGTCCGCAGCCGCTACGACCGCGCGGCGCAGTGGCTCGACGGCCCGCAGGTGGACATCCACCCGCCCGCGCCCTGGCGCACCGGGCTGATCTATGACGAGACGCGCGGCTGGAAGCGCTGGATCCATCCGCTGCTGCCGGACTGGAACATCGGCCCCGAACACGCGCCTGCGGAGTGGGAGTGGCGCCACGCCGGCGAAGGAAGCGGCTGGAATGAGATCTCCATCCTCTGCGACGGCACGCGGATCCGCACCACCGTGAACGGCCGCGTCATCACGGACCGGGACTTCGCCGGCATTCTGGACGACGCCCACCACCGCGCCCGCGGCGTCGGGCTGCGCGGCCACATCGCGCTGCAACTGCACACGCGCGATGAGCTTTCCATCCGCTTCCGCAACATCGCCGTCCGCGAACTGCGGCGCTGAGCGCCGCTTCCCGCGCCCGCTATTGCGGCAGCCGCGCGCTCTGGTGCGCCACCATCTGCCACTGCCCGCCCCGTTTCACGAAGACGTGCAGCAGCGCGAGGTTCATCGGCGTCTCCTTGCCCTGCTGAAGCGTCACCACCAGCGCGCGGCAGTGGGTCAGCGCAACGTCCGGCGTGATGTGCCGCACCTTCAGCTCGCTGTAGTCGACCTTCAGATACCGGCTCCTGCCGGAGCGCAGGCTCTCGATGTAGCTGTCGCGCGAGTCCACCAGCCCGTTGGAGTGCGTGTAGACGAGATCCGGCGCCAGCACCTTCTCGAGCAGCGCGAAGTCGTTCGCGGTGACGCCGCGCGCCCAGCCGCGCTCGGCTTCTTCCACGGCCCTGGTCTCATCGGCGCCCCATGCGCCCGCGGCGCACAGCAACAGAACAGCAAGAATCTGTTTCATGCAATCCCTCCCGTCGAATCAGCCTCTTCGGCCAGCCGCTCCTCCATGTCCGCCAGCACGTAGCCGAGCACGGCGAGGGCGGCGATGTGCTCCTGGAACTCGCGGCGGTCGATCTTGTCCAGCGTGTCCGCCTCCGTGTGGTGCCACTCGAAGTAGCGGCGGCCCGTGCTGAGATGCGCGATGCCCGGGACGCCCTCGCGCATCAGCGGGCCAATGTCGGCTCCGCCTCCGCCGCGCACAATCTCCACGGGGCCCAACGGCCGCATCAGCGCGGCGATCGCCTCCATGCGGGCCAGCGCCTGCTCATACGCGGCCGCCGGGGCGCCCTGAATGCTGAGGCCGAAGCCGCGCAGCTTCTCCGCCCCGCCATCCATCTCGATGGCCGCCACGTGGCCCCGGACGGCGTTGCCCACCCATTCCCGGTAGGCGCGTCCGCCGCGCAGGCCGTTTTCCTCATTCGTCCACAGGCACACGCGCAACGTGCGGCGCGGGCGCAGCCCGAGCGACTTCACCAACTGCACGGCCTGCCAGGTGGCCACGCAGCCGCTGGCATCGTCCTGCGCGCCCTGCCCCACGTCCCAGGAGTCGAGATGGCCGCCCATCACTACCACCTCCTCGGGGCGCTCGCGGCCGGGGATCTCGCCGATCACGTTCGCCGAACGGGCGTCCTCCAGCATCGCGGCCTCCATCAGCAGTCTCACGGTGACGCGCACGCCCGCATCCTGCAACCGCCGGATCATCAGCGCGTCTTCGATGGAAATGGCCGCCGCCGGAATCTTCGGCGCATCGGCCGCGTAGTTCAGCGCGCCCGTGTGGGGCGTGCGCAATCCGGCGGGAGTGACGCTGCGCAGGAGCACGGCGCGCGCGCCAAGCCGCGCCGCGCGGGAAGCGCCCGTGCTGCGGTAGGCCACGGTCTCGCGGTAGCCGCGCCACGCCTGGTTGTAAACCACGATCCTGCCGCGGACCTTCTCCTCGCCAAGCCGCTCCAGCTCCTCGAAGCTGTCCACGCAGACTGCTTCCGCGGTGATGCCCTCCGGTGGCGTGCCCACGCTGCCTCCAAGCCCGAGCATCGCCAGCCGCGCCTGCCGCGGCTCGACCAGCCACGCGCTCTCATCGCCGCGCACCCAGACGGGCACCTGCACCGGCGGCGTGACGACGTTTTCCAGCCCCTCCCGGCGCATCGTCCCGGCGCACCACTCGATGGCCAGCTCCAGCGCTTTGGAGCCAGAAAGCCGCGGGCCGATGCGGTCGCACAGATGCTCCATCTTCGCCCAGCCGCCGCGGTCGGCGAGCGCGGCATCGATCAGGCGGCGGGCAACCGCCTCATAATCCCCAACGGCTGCCGCTCTGGCGCGGCCAGCCAGCCCCAATACAGGCGCCCCTCGCAACAGGTCCCTTCTTCGCATCGTTTTCCCTGAATTCTCTCATAGGCCTGCGCCGCGCCGTGGCGTCCGTGCATCCTAGGGAATGAGTCCATGCCGCGATACGACGCCTTCCTGCTGCTCAGCTTCGGCGGACCGGAGAAACCGGAAGATGTCATGCCGTTCCTCGAGCGGGTGACCCGCGGCCGCAACATTCCGCGGGCGCGGCTCGAGGAAGTGGCCGGGCACTATTACCACTTCGGCGGGCGAAGCCCGATCAACGACCAGTGCCGCGCGCTGATCGAAGCCCTGCGGCCGCATCTCGACATGCCCATCTACTGGGGCAACCGCAATTGGCATCCGTTCATCGAGGACACGATGCGGCGCATGACGGAAGACGGCGTGCGCCGGGCGCTCGTGTTCGTCACATCCGCCTACAGCTCCTATTCGGCCTGCCGGCAGTATCTCGAAGACATCGAGCGCGCCCGCGCGGCCGCCGGGCCATTGGCGCCTGCCTGCGACAAGATCCGCCACTTTCACAACCACCCGGGCTTCATCGAGGTGAATGCGGAGCGGCTGCGCGAGCAGCTTGCGCTCTCCGGCCCCGCGCCGGTGCTGTTCACCGCCCACTCGATTCCGCTCGAGATGGCGCGCACCTCGCGCTACGTCGAGCAGCTCGAGGAAACGGCGCGGCTGGTCGCCGGGGCGGCCGGCGTCGGCAACTACCGGCTCGTCTACCAGAGCCGCAGCGGGCCGCCGCACCAGCCCTGGCTCGGGCCGGACATTCTCGAGGCGCTCGATGAAGTCCGCGCGGCGGGAGCCGGCCGGGTGGTCGTGGCCCCCATCGGCTTCATCAGCGACCACATGGAGGTGCTCTACGACCTCGACTACGAGGCGGCGCGCCACGCGGAACAGATCGGGCTGAAAATGTTCCGGGCCGGGACCGCCGGCACCCATCCCCGGTTCATCCGCATGATCGTCGAGCTGGTCGAAGAGCGGCTCGCTGATGCCGCCTGGGCCGAGCCCTGCCAGGCGATGTGCTGTCCTGCTCCGGTCATGCGGACTTCCGCCGCTCCCCCGGCGCCCTGACCGCGCCGGGCGCGCGCCGGGCAAACCTGCGACAATGAAGGGACTCATGCCGCAACCGTTCCGCGTGAAATTCGAAACAAGCAAGGGCGATTTCGTCGTCCAGGTGAATCCGGACTGGGCCCCGCTCGGCGCCGCGCACTTCCGCTCGCTTGTGGAGGCGGGCTTTTACGACGGAGCCAGGTTCTTCCGCGTCGTGCCCAACTTCGTCGTGCAGTTCGGCCTCGCCGCCGACCCCGAGGTCACCGCCCGGCTGGGCTCGAAGCCCATCCCCGATGATCCGGTGAAACAGTCCAACCGCCGCGGCCGCATCACCTTCGCTACCGCCGGCCCGAACACCCGCACCACGCAGCTCTTCATCAACCTCGCCGACAACACGTTCCTCGACCGACAGGGCTTCGCTCCTTTCGGCGAAGTGGTCGAAGGGATGGAAGTCGTGGACTCGATCTACCCGGGATACGGCGAGCAGCCGCACCAGGGCCAGATCCGCTTGCACGGCAACCGCTACCTGGATGCGAGCTTCCCGCTGTTGGACGGCATTGTGAAGGCCAGCGTGATGGAGTGACCACCGCGGGCCGCGCGGCGCCTCAGCCGATGGCGCCGAGCACGTCGCCCCGCAGCAGCGCGTCCATCTTCTCGCTCGGCACGCGGAGCCCGATATAGAACGGCCCGAACAGCCCGTAGACCGCGCTCACCTCGTCGAAACGCATCTCGTAGATGATGTGCTTGAACTCCAGCGGATCGTCGGCGAACAGGTCCACGCCCCACTCCCAGTCGTCGAAGCCGATGGAACCGGAGATGATCTGCCGGACCGTGCCCGCATACTTGCGGCCCACCAGTCCGTGCTCGTGCATCATCCGCTGCCGTTCGGCGAAGGGCACCTGGTACCAGTTCCTGTGCTCGCCGCGGCGGCGGTCCATCGGATAGAAGCAGATGTAGCGGCTTTCCGGGATCTCCGGCCACAGCCGCGGAGCCATGGCCTTGCGCTGCCGCTCGAGCGTTTCCTTCACCGCCGCCTCCCAGGCGTCGGTGCCGGGCGAGAGCCCTTTCGCAGCCAGCTCCTCGTGGATCTTCCGCGTCGACTCATAGAGGCCCAGCTCGACCACGCTCAGGAAGGAGTGGGTCATCTCGAGATAGCGCCCGATGCGCGCCTGGCGCACCGCCTGCTGCGCTTCCAGCAGCCCGGTGAAATCCCGCCGGAAGTGCAGCAGCATCAGGTCGCCCTTGTGGCCGAGCATCGCGTAGGCGGCAGACTGCTCGCCGCCTTCGGCGCCCTCCTTGGTCTGGAGCCACTCGCGCGCCTCCTCGAGCGCCATGTGGCGCGAGTGCGCGTCCAGCGCCCGCCACTCGTCCCAGCGGATGCGGAACATCTGATGCAGCACCGCCGCGCCTTCCAGCGTCAGCGGAACAACCGGCTCGCTCATCTTCCCTCCCTGCAAATCGTCCTGTCGGTCAACCCCACGGGTGTTTGTAAGGCGCGCGGTAATCGCGCTTCAGCATGCGGTGCGCCGCCGGGTCGTTGAGGATCCGCTCGCCCTTCTCGTCCCATTCGATGGTGCGCGCCGCCTTGTAGGCGATCATGCCCAGCTTCACGGTGGCGGTGCTGCGCAGGGCGTCTTCCGGCGTGCACGGCGCCGGTCTGGAGGCGCGCACGCAGGCGAGGAACTCCTCCATGTGCTTCCGGCTCAGATCCACCGGCGGCTGGATCTCCTGCACGCGCCGCGGCGCGTCCTTGCCCCGGCTGAAGACGATCCAGCGCTGGTCGGTGACAAAGACGGTCTCCTTCTCGCAGAACACCGTGACGCCGTTGGAAAACTCCGGATCGCGCTCCACGGCGCCCCACAGCCGGTGCCGCCACACCACCGGGCACTGGTCGAACTCGAAGTGCGCGGTCAGCGTGTCTGGCGTGGTGATGCGGCCTTTGAAGTGATAGATGCCCCCGGCGGCGGCCACCTTCTTCGGCATGCCGAGGCCGAGCATGACGCGCGTAGCGTCGATGAGGTGGATGCCCCAGTCCACCAGATGCCCGTGGCCCGTCGTTTCCTCCAGCCGCCAGGCCCGGTGGCCCACATTGGGCGAGTAAGGCAGCAGAGGCGCAGGGCCGCACCACAGATCCCAGTCCAGCGTGGGCGGCGGCGGCTGCGGCGTGTTGTCGAGCGGCTGCGCCGTGTAGTGGATGTTGACGTCCACCTGCACCACGCGGCCCGCCGCGCCGCTGCGGATGTATTCGCCCGCCGCGCGGAAGGCCTCGCTCTGGCGGCGCTGAAAGCCCACCTGCACGACGTTGCCCGCCTTCTTCCATGCGTCCGCCATCGCACGGCACTCGCGGACGTCGTAGGCAAGCGGCTTTTCGGCGTAAATGGCCACCTTGCGGCGCGTGGCCGCAAGGAACGGGAGCGCGTGCCATTGGGGCGGTGTGGCCAGGATCACCGCGTCCAGCCCGCCGGCGTCCAGCATCTCTTCGTAGTGCTTGTACAGCTTCGGGCGGCGCCCCTCCTGCTTCTCCACCAGCGCGGCCATGTCGTCCAGCATCTTCGAATCCACGTCGCACAGCGCCACGCACTGCACGCCGCCTGCCTGGTAGGCGGCGCGCAGATTCACGCCGCCCCACCAGCCGCATCCGATGATGCCAAGCCGCACCGTGGCAGCCTGCGCGCGCGCCAGCACGGCTCCTCCGCCGGCTGCGAGAAACGACCTGCGATCCAAGAACGGGCCTCCTTCCCGCCGCGCCTTCTATGGCCTCGTTGGGGGATAAGGAAAGCAGAAGGCGGGCACTGCCCATTCTAACGCGCAGGCCCCGCGGCTCACGCGGCCGGATGCAGCAGGATGCGATTCCGCCACAATGCGCCTTCACTCACGGCCATGCGGCAGGGTGCCGTCCTGCCCCGGACTTCCGGCTCGGGTCCGCCTGCTGGCAAGGCGAACGGAACCGGCCGCAGCGCGGCCTTCGCTCTCTCTGCATGCCGGGCCTCTGGGAAATCCCGATCGGCCCGTCTCTCCACCCGCGCGGGTTCGGGCGAAACGCTCCGCCGCCGGCTCACAGCCGGCCCGCCGTCAGCCCCTTGCCTTCCTCGATGCGATATCGCTCCCCTGCCCGGAGCCCCTTGTATTCCTCCGTCCGTCCGCTCGGCCAGAAGACCTCCACCCGGTCGAGCTGCTCCCGCCGGCCCAGGCCAATGGTGATGGGCATCTCCGACTGCGACAGGTAGCCCGTGGCCGACTTCACCATCCGGGAGCCCGACAGGTCGCCCGCCTGGAATTTGACCACCGCCCCGACGGCATCCCGGTTGGAACGCGTGCCCACCAGCCGGATGCGCACGCTGCGGTTGCCGTTCTCGACGTCGTTGCGGTAGAGGTAAGCGGGGCCGTTGTTGGTAGTGATCAGGATGTCGAGATCTCCGTCATTGTCGAAATCCCCGTAGGCGGCGCCGCGGGCCACTTTCGGCGCAGCGAACGCCTCTCCCACAAGCCGGCTCACGTCCCGGAAATAGCCTTTGCCGTCGTTCATGAAAAGGTGCGGCGGTTGGGCATGGGTCACGTTGCGGCGCGCGCGGCTGATCGACTCGTCGATGTGCCCGTTGACGATCAGCAGGTCGAGCATGCCGTCGAGGTCGGGATCGAAGAAGAAGCAGCCGAAGCCGAGCGAATGGCGCGTGGCCTGTCCGATGCCCGCCTGCGGCGCCCGGTCCACAAACTGGCCGTCGCGCGTGCCGCGGTACAGGCCCATCATCTCGTTGTCGAAGTTGGTGACGATGATTGACACCAGGCCCGAGTTGTCCACATCGGCGGCGTCGACGCCCATGCCGGCGCGGGCGCGCCCGTCCTCGCTGAAGGCAAGCCCGATACGCACCGCCTGCTCGAGGAACCGCCCGTTGCGCAGGTTGGTGTAGAGCTTGTTGGGCTGGGTATCGTTGGCCACGAAGACGTCCGGCCACCCGTCGTTGTTGAAGTCGAGCAGCGTCACGCCCAGCGATTTCGACGTCGTGTCCAGCACACCCGCCTTCGCCGTCACGTCCTCGAACGTGCCGTCTCCGCGGTTGCGGAACAGCCAGCAGGTGGCGCCGCGGTAGGCCTCCGGCGTGCAGTAAGCCTTGCTGTTGCCGTCAAACGAGCAGAAGATGTCGCCTTCCTGAGTCCACCGGACATAGTTGGTGACGAACAGGTCGAGGAAGCCGTCCCGGTCGTAGTCGAACCACATCGCCGACGTGGAGAATCCGTCGAAGCCCCACAGCCCGCTCGTGCGCGTCACGTCCACGAAAGTTCCCTTGCCGGTGTTGCGGAACAGCCGGCTCTGGCCCAGACAGGAGATGAACAGATCCGGAAATCCGTCATTGTTGTAGTCGCCGATAGCGACGCCGAGCCCGTACATCTCCACGTCGAGCCCGGCAGCGCGGGTCACGTCCGTGAACGTGCCGTTGCGGTTGTTCCGGTAAAGCTTCAGCGTCGTCCGCTGCCGCTTGTGGCCGGGCCAGTCCATCGCATTGACCAGCAGGATGTCCTGCCAGCCGTCGTTGTCATAGTCGAAAAAGGCGCAGCCGGACCCCATCGTTTCCGGCAGGTATTTCTTGCCAAATGCGCCGGAATTATGAACAAAATGAATGCCGGCCTGCGCGGTCACGTCGGTGAGGCGGAAGCCCGGGCGCGCTCCGTGCTGCCCGGCGCAGAGCGCCGGCCAGATCCCCCCAAGGCCCTTCAGAAAATCCCGCCTGAGCATGGCTGGTCACTTCTCCGGAAGCGGCCCCTCCGGCAGCGTCACCAGCCCCTTCTTGATGGCGTAGACGACGAGATCCGCCGTGCGGTGAATGCCGAGCGCCTGCATCAGATTGGCGCGGTGCACCGCTACCGTGTTCACGCTCAGGCCGAGGATGGCCGCGATCTCCTTGTTCGACCGGCCCTGCACGATGTGCTGCAATACCTCGCGCTCGCGCTGCGTGAGCTTCTCGAAATCGCTGGGCGCCTCCTGCTGGCTGGGCGGCGTCAGGCCCGGCGCAATCACCGTCCGCCCCGCGGCCACCTCCTTGATGGCGTACGGCAGGTCCACCTCGAGCGCGTTCTTCAGCAGATAGCCCTTCACCCCGGCGGCGAACGCGTTGCGCACGTAAGCGTCTTCGGAGTACATCGAGAGGATCAGGATCCCTGTGTTCGGCCGCTTCCTTAGGATCTGGCTGGCCGCCTGAATGCCGTCCAGCTCGGGCATGGCCAGGTCCATCACCACCACCTGCGGCTCCAGCCGCAGCGTCTCTTCCACCGCCTGCGGCCCCGTGGCCGCCTCGCCCACCACCTCGATGTCCGGATCGTCTTCGAGCATCCGCCGGAACCCCTTGCGCACCAGCGAATGGTCGTCTGCCAGCAGAACCCTGATCCTGCTCATCCCTTCCCTCCTTGGGCCCGCAGCGGCGCCTGCACGAAAACTACCGTTCCGCCTCCGGGCCGGCGGCGGAACTCGATCCTGCCGCCCAGCAGCTCGGCCCGCTCGCGCATGCCGATCATGCCCAGTCCGCTCTCCTGCGGCTTCTCCGGAAGCCCGACGCCGTGGTCTTCCACTTCCATCTCTATTTTCTCCGGAGAATACCGCACCCGCACCCACGCCTCCTTCACTCCTGCATGGCGGACCACGTTGTTCAGCGACTCCTGAAGGATCCGGTACATGTGGATGGCCACGGCGTCGCCGATCCAGGGGGCGACGCCGGTCTTCTCGTAATGGACCTTCATGCCGGTCTGCTTCTCGTACTGGCCGATGTACCACTCGATGCTTCGCTCGAGCCCGTAGTCGTCAAGCACCGGCGGGTGCAGCATCTGCGACATGCTGCGCACACGGTCCAGCGTCTGGTTGGCGATCTCGCGAACTTCCCGCAGGTCTTCGCGTTCCCGCGCGCCCTCGGGCAGGCGGCGCTCCACGCGCAGCAGCATCATGCCCACCGCCGTCAGCACCTGGCCGAACTCGTCATGCAGCTCGCGCGCCAGCGTGCGGAACAGCTCTTCCTGCACGCGGATCACCTGCCCGGCCAGCTCCTTGCGCTGCTCCGACAGGTGCGAGACCTGGGCGAACATCCGCCGGTCGTGCCAGATCACCAGCGAGCCGGTGATCGTGATCGCCGCCAGCACTGCCACCAGCAGCACGTAGAGATTGCGCTCCACCTTGGCATGAATGGCCTGGATCTCCTCGACGGCAGCCGCCTCGGCTTCGTTGTTCTGGATCAGCAGCCGGGAGATCAGCGTGGCCAGCGTCGCCCGCTCGGCTTCGATGCGCGTGCGGATCATCGCCCGCGCGGCATCCGTCTTGCCCTCGGCGGCGAGCTGCCAGAGCTCGTCGACCTCGCTCCAGAAGCGGGCAAACACTGTCTCCAGCAGCTTCTGCTGCGCTTCGGTGCGGGTGGCAGGCATCAGCCGCGCCTCCAGCTCCAGCGCGTTCTGCAAGTCCTCGCGCAGCCGCTGGAACTGCGGGCGGTACGCTTCCAGCGGATAGGGCTCCGCGCCTTCCGCCATGTCGCGAAGCGCGAGGCCGAGCTGGGCGACGTCGTCCTGGATGCGGATCAGTTGCAGCGAATCGCGCCGGTTGCGGTCGACGATGTCCGAGCCCAGCCTTCGCAGGTCCTCCACCTGGCGCAGCGTGAAGAAAGAAAACGTCCCCACCGCCGCCAGCGTCACCAGGAGCCCCAGAAGCTGGATCAGCGTCGGAGTCCGGGGCGGCATCAAGGCCATCTTATCGGGGCGCGCCGCGCCCGCGCCATCCGCGCACCCGCTTGCGTACACTGAAAATTCAGGCCCCGCACGCTGTGCCCGTCGACCTGTCCACTCCCGTCAAGTACGTCAAGGGCGTCGGTCCGAAGCGCGCCGAAGACCTGCGCGCCAAGGGCATCGAGACGGCTGCGGACCTGCTCTACTACGCGCCCTTCCGCTACGAAGACCGCTCCAACCTGAAGCCCCTCGGCCGGCTCGCGCCGGGCGAAACCGCCACCGTCATCGCCACCGTGCGGCGCGTGCAGGCGCCGCGCTTCCGGCGCCGCGACCTCGGCATGATCGAGGCGGTCTTCGAGGACGGCTCCCGCATCCCTCTCACCGCCCGCTGGTTCCACGCGCAGTATCTGGCGAACCTGCTTCAGCCCGGTGTGCGCGCGGCGCTGTTCGGCAAGGTCGAGTTCGACACCTACCTCGGCGGCCTCGTCATGCTCCACCCGGAGCTCGAGATCCTCCGCGGCGAAGAGGACGAAGAGGACGAAGCGCTGCACACCGGCCGCATCGTTCCCGTTTACGAAGCCGCCGGCAAGGTCTCGGCGCGCGTCTTCCGCAACATCCTCTACCGGCTGACTTCCGACCTTTCCGCGATGGAGGATCCGCTGCCTGCTTCCCTGCGCCAGCGCCTGCGGCTGCCGGGGCTCGCCGAGTCGCTCCGCGCGCTGCATTTTCCGCCGCAGAACGCGGATGTCAACCTGCTCAACCAGTTCCGCACGCCGGAGCAGTTCCGGCTCATCTTCGAAGAGTTCTTCTGGCTGGAAGCGGGCATGGCGCTCAAGCGCAGCGAAGAGCGCGCCGCCGCAGGCATCAGCTTCCAGTTGACGGACCGCGTGCGCGAGCAGGTCAAGAAGATGCTGCCTTTCAAGCCCACCGCGGCGCAGAAGCGCGTGCTCGGCGAGATCGCCCGCGACATGGCCTCGCCGGTGCCCATGAACCGGCTGCTCCAGGGCGACGTCGGCAGCGGCAAGACGATCGTGGCAGCGCAGGCGGCGGTGATCGCCGTGGAAAACGGCTACCAGACGGCGATCCTGGCGCCCACGGAGATCCTCGCCACGCAGCACTTCCTGAATTTCCGCAAGATCTTCGCGCCGCTGCATTACCAGATCCTGCTGCTGGTCGGCTCGCAGACGAAGAAGGAGAAGGAGCTCGGCAAGAGGGCGGTGGAGAGCGGCTTTGCCAACATCGTCATCGGCACGCATGCGCTGCTCGAGGAAGACGTGCAGTTCGCGCGGCTCGGCCTGGTGATCATCGACGAGCAGCACCGCTTCGGCGTGCTCCAGCGCAAGGCGCTCCAGCAGAAGGGCGTGTCGCCGGACGTGCTCGTGATGACGGCCACGCCCATTCCGCGCACGCTGGCGCTCACCATCTACGGCGACCTCGACCTGAGCGTCATCGACGAGCTCCCGCCCGGGCGGAAGCCCATCCAGACCCTGCACAGGACGCGCGACGAGATCGAGCAGGTCTACAGCTTCCTGCTCGGGGAAATCCGCGCCGGGCGGCAGGCCTACATCGTGTATCCGGCCATCGAGGAGAACGAGTCTTCGGCGATGAAGGCCGCCGAGGCCGGCTACCGGGAGCTGACGCAGCATGTGTTTCCGGATCTGCGGATCGGCCTGCTGCACGGGCGGCTCCCCGCGGAGGAGAAGGACCGCGTCATGGAGGCCTTCAAACGGGGCGAGATCCAGATCCTTGTGTCGACCACCGTGATCGAAGTGGGCGTCGACGTGCCCAACGCGACGGTGATGGTGATCGAGAACGCAGAGCGGTTCGGCCTCGCGCAACTGCATCAGCTCCGCGGCCGCGTGGGCCGCGGCGCGGCGCAGAGCTACTGCATCCTCGTCACGGACAAGCTCACCGACGCCGCGCGGGAGCGCATCCGCACGCTCGTCGAGTCCAACGACGGCTTCTACATCTCCGAAATGGACCTACGGCTGCGCGGACCCGGCGAATTCCTCGGAACCCGGCAGAGCGGGTTGCCCGTCTTCCGCATTGGGAATCTTCTCCGCGACCAGGAGATCCTCGAGCTGGCCCGGCGCGAAGCGCTGGAATTCGCCGAACGCCCGCCTTCCCGCGAGGAATACGAGCGGGCCATGCGGTACGTCCGCGAACACTGGCAGCAGCGCTACGGGCTGGCGCTGGTCGGCTAGACAGGGAAAGCAACGATGAGAGTCATTGGCGGTGAGTTCCGTTCCAGGCGGCTGAAGACGCCGCATGGCGACACGGTGCGGCCCACGCCGGACCGGCTGCGCGAAGCGCTGTTCAACATCCTGGCGCCGCGCATCGAGGGAGCGGTTTTCCTGGACGCGTACGCCGGCTCCGGCAGCGTCGGCATCGAGGCGCTGAGCCGCGGAGCACGGCGCGCCATCTTCCTCGAAAAGAGCCGGCAGGCGCTGCGCGCCCTCGAGGAGAACATCCGCATGCTGGACATCGGCACGCGCTGCGAAGTCCACGTCGGCAACGCCGCTCCGGTGATCACGAAATTCGAGGCCGACATCGTGTTTCTCGATCCTCCCTACCCGCGCGAACGCGAATACCAGCTCTGCCTCGAAGCGCTTGGCGAGCATCCGCGGCCGCTCGTGATCGTGCAGCACGCCTCGAAGTTCACGCACCACCTGCGCGATGCTTACGGCCGGCTGAAGCGGGTGCGCATCCTCAGCCAGGGCGACAACTCGCTCAGCTTCTACGAGCCGCGCCCGTGACTCCGATGCAGGGCATGCTGCCTGCCGCCGTGGCCGGTTACCACGAGTCCACCAAGCACACGCCCGAGCGGCTGCGCGCCTCGCGCCATTTCCTTGACTGGGCCAACATGCCGGATCCCTTCCGGCACTATGAGGGCGCGCCGCTCGCCGACCTGCCTGCCGATCCGCGCCTCGCGCCTCAGGCGGGCGGCGCGGAGGCCATCTCCGCGCTGTTCTACTACTCTGCTTCCATCAGCGCGGCCAAGCGCGCGCCCTCCGGCTACCGCTATGCGCTGCGCGTCAATCCCAGCTCTGGCAACCTGCATCCCACCGAATTCCACTTCGCCGCACGCGGGCTCAAGGGCTGGGAGGACGGGCTGTACCACTACCGCCCGTCTTCGCACATGGCGGAACAGCGGGCGCGCGGCGCGCCGCTGGCCGGCGTCACCGAAGCGCCGCTGTGCGTCATCCTCACGTCGATCTTCTGGCGCGAGGCGTGGAAATACCGCGCCCGCGCCTACCGCTACGTCAATCACGATCTCGGCCACGCGATGCTGGCGCTCCAGTACGCCGCCGGCGCGATGGGCTGGCCTTCGCTCGTGCGCGGGCTGTTCGACGACGCCGCCGCGCGGCAGAGCCTGCGCGCCGCAGCCGACGAGGAGCCGATGCTGCTCGTCGAACTCTGGCCGCCTGCCGCGCCGTCCGAGGCGCGGCCCGCCGTCTGGACGCCCGGCGAGCCAAACCGCCTTTCGGCCGGGGTGATCGAATATCCGCAGATAGCGCAGATCCACGGAGCAACGCTGGACTGCCGCGCCGCGCCGCTGTGCCGCGAGCCTCGCGTCGAGCGCTGGCCTCATGGCGACTACGCGGCGCTGGCGCGGCAGCGCCGCTCGGCGCTCGATTTCCTCCCGGATGGCCGCATCCTGCCGCGCGCCGCCTTCCAGGCGATGCTCGAGCTTCTGGCCGCCCCGCTCGCCGCCGACTGGCGGGAGCGCTTCGTCGAGCCCTGGCTGTTCCTGCACCGCGTGGAGGGGTTCGAACCGGGCCTCTACCGGATGCGGGACGCCCGCGTCGAGCTCGTGCGGCCCGGCGATCAGCGCGTCGTTGCGGCGGCGCTGAGCCTCGGGCAGGACCTCGCCGGCCATTCCTGCTTCACCGCTGTCTTCGTCGCCGATCTTGGCCGCGCCTGTTCGCTCTTCGGCCCGCGCGGCTACCGCTTCGTCCATCATGAGGCGGGCGCGCTCGGCCAGCGGCTCTACCTCGCCGCGGAAGCCTTCGGATTCCGCGGCACGGGCATCGGAGCGTTTTACGACGACCACGTCCACGCATGGCTCGGCCTCGACCCCTCCGGGCCCCTCCAGACCGTGTACCACTTCGCCGTCGGCGATCCCGTCCCGGATCCCCGCCTCTCCGGCTGACTCTGACAGAATACAGGTATGTCAGTACTGGCCGGCCCGCTCCTCAGCCGCAGGGTGTTTCTGGCCGCCCCGGCTGCCGCCGCGCTGGAGACGGTGCGGCTTCCGAAGAAAGTGCGCGTTGCCGTCTGGGGCCTGGACGGCCACGCCGGCGAGTTCACCAAGCCGCTCGCCCGCTACCCGGACGTCGAGATCGTTGGCGTGCACCATTGGGACCAGGCCGCTGCCGAAAAATACGCGCGCGGGAAGGCAAAAGTCTACTCCGATCCCCGCCGGATGCTCGACGAGACGCGGCCCGACATCGTCGGCGTGTGCAACGACAACGGGCACAGGGCCGAGGCCGTGCTCGAATGCCTCCGCCGCGGGCTGCACGTGGTGGCCGAGAAGCCGCTCGCGCTCACCTACGGAGACCTGAACCGCATCCGCAAGGCGCTCGCCCGCTCCGGCGCGCGGCTCGGAATGCTGCTCCCCATGCGGTGGGAGCGCCCTTATCAGGCGCTGAAGCGGATCGTCGACTGCGGCGACATCGGCGAGGTCATCCAGATCTCGGCGCAGAAGTCCTACGTGCTCGGCTCGCGGCCGAAGTGGATGAAGGAGCGCTCCACTTACGGCAGCACGATCCTCTGGATCGGCATCCACATGATCGACCTGATGCGCTGGACCAGCGGGCGGGAGTTCCGCGCGGTAGCGGGCTTCCAGGGCATCGCCGGCGACCTGCGGCAGGGTTCGATGGAGACCACTACGGCCTCGGCGTTCCGGCTCGACAACGGCGGCTCCGCCTGCCTGCACATGGACTACTGCCGCCCGGCCACCGCCGGCTCCCACGGCGACGACCGCCTCCGCCTCGCGGGCACGCGCGGCGTGGCCGAATACATGGCCGCCACCGGGGTCACGCTGCTCACCACCAGCAGGAAGCCCGAAAAGATCGTCGAGCTGCCGCCCGAGGGTTCGCTGTTTGCGGAATTCCTCGATCATGTCTACCTCGGCAAACCCACCACTCTGCCGCACAGCGAGATCTTCCGCGTCTGCGAGCTGACGCTGGCCGCCCACGAGGCCGCACGCACCGGGAAAGTCGTTTCCGTATGAAGATTCCTCCGTCCCTGTCCCTGCATTCTCCTGCTTTTCAGAAGAAAATCGACCGCCTTTTCGAACTGGCCGCGGAGAAAATCACCGCGCTGGACCGCGGATGGGATCCTTCGCGCGGCTCTCCGGTCTTCACCCGGGAAGGCAGGTACACGGCCCGCGGCTGGACCGAGTGGACGCAGGGCTTCCAGTTCGGAATGCCACTGCTCGTCTTCGACGCCGCCGGCGACCCCGCCATGCTCGAGCTGGGCCGCAGCCGCACCGTCGAGCGCATGGCGCCGCACCTGACGCACACGGGCGTCCACGACCACGGCTTCAACAACGTGTCCACTTACGGCAATCTGCTGCGTCTGATGAACGAAGGCCGGATCGCCGAAGAGCCGTGGGAGCGCCGCTTCTATGAGCTCGCCCTGAAGGTCAGCGGCGCCGTGCAGGCGGCCCGCTGGTCGCGCATCCACGGCGGTGGCGGCTTCATCTACTCGTTCAACGGGCCCCACTCCCTCTTCGTCGACACCATCCGCTCGCTGCGCGCGCTGGCCGTCGCCCACCTGCTCGGCCATGCGCTGATGGGAGAGAACGACGCGCGTATCTGCCTGCTCGGCCGGCTGGTGGACCATGCCCGCGCCACGGCGCGCTACTCCGTTTACTACGGCGAGGGGCGCGACCACTACGACGTGCGCGGGCGCGTCGCCCACGAGTCCATCTTCAACACGAACGACGGCCGCTACCGCTGCCCCAACTCGCAGCAGGGCTACTCGCCGTTTTCGACATGGACGCGCGGGCTCGCCTGGGCCATGCTGGGCTTCGCCGAACAGCTCGAATTTCTGGAAATTCTGCCGGAATCCGCGCTGGAGCCGTACGGCGGAAAACAGGAAATCCGGGCGGAATTCCTGAAAGCCGCCCGCGCCACCTGCGATTTTTACATCGAAAATACCGCCGCCGACGGCATCCCTTACTGGGACACCGGCGCGCCGGGCCTCGAGAAACTGGGCGACTGGCGCGGCCGTCCCGCCGACCCGTTCAACCCCTTCGAGCCGGTCGACAGCTCGGCGGCCGCCATCGCCGCGCAGGGGCTGTTGCGGCTGGGGCGCCATCTCGGAGAAGACCGCTACTTCCAGGCCGGCCTCGCCGCGCTGGACACGCTGCTCGACGAGCCGTATCTTTCCACCGGCGCCTCCCACCAGGGGCTGATTCTTCACTCGGTCTACCACCGCCCGAACGGCTGGGACCGGATGCCGGACGGCGGCAGCGTCCCGCGGGGCGAATCCTCCATGTGGGGCGACTACCACGCGCTCGAAGCCGCGCTGCTGGCCCGCCGCCTTGCCGCCGGCGGCCCGTACCTTGCCTTTTTCCATGCCGTCCGCCGTTGACGGCGCGCCTATGATGGAGGCATGCCGAAGCGCATCCTCCCCGCCGCCGCGCGGGCGCTGGCCGCCAGCGCGCAGCCGTATCTGGATCCTGCGCTGCCCGTCGAGGCGCGCGTGCGCGACCTGCTGGCCCGCATGACCCTCGAGGAGAAGGTCGGACAGATGAACATGCCCTGCGTCTACCTCGACGAGCTCGGCCGCGACATCCCCTCGAAGATCGCCTCCTGCCGCCGGTTTGCGGAAGGCACGCTGGAAAAGGGCCTGGGCCCCGGCGGAGGCTTCTTCACGCTGCCCAACAACGTCCTGCCGGAAGGACCGCGCCGCCAGGCGGAGTTCCTGAACGAGCTGCAACGTATCGCCCTCACGAAAACCCGCCTGCGCATCCCGCTGCTCCAGACCGAAGAGGGCACGCACGGGCTGATGTGCTCCGGAGCCACCATCTTTCCCGAAGGACCCGGCCTCGGCAGCACGTGGGATCTTGATCTCATCCGCCGCGTCTACGAAGCCGCCGCCCGGGAAGCCCGCGCCATTGGCGTCCACCAGCTCTTCACGCTGGTGGTCGAACCCATCCGCGATCCCCGCCTCGGGCGCAACCAGGAGGCCTACAGCGAGGATCCCTGGTTCTGCGCCCGCTACGCCGAAACCATCACCCGTGCCGTCCAGGGCACGGACATCGCCGCCGAAGACAGAACCGTGGCAGGGCTGTGCCATTACCCGGGCCAGAGCCAGCCGGTCAGCGGCCTGGAGCGCGGCGCCATGGAAATCAGCGAACGGATGCTGCGCACGGTCTTCCTGCCCCCGTGGGAGGCGGGCATCCGCCGCGCCGGCGCGTTGGGCGTCATGGCCACCTACCCGGCCATTGACGGCGTGCCGGCACACGCTTCCGAATGGCTGCTGACGAAGATCCTGCGCGAGGAGTTGGGCTTCGAAGGGCTCGTCCTCGGCGAGGGCAGCGGCCTGTCGACGCTCGTTTATGAAGGCGTGGCCGCAGACCAGAAAGAGGCGGGCGCGCTTGCGCTGCGCGCCGGCGTCGACGTCGGCATTTCCTACGAGCCCGCCTACATGCAGCCGCTGATCGAAAGCGTGCGCGAGGGACGCGTGCCCATGGAGCTGGTCGACCGCGCGGTGGCGCGCATCCTCCGCCTCAAGTTCCGTCTCGGGCTGTTCGAAAGGCCCTACGTGGATCCGGCCCGCGCGGAGCGCATCGTCCACTCCGCCGCGCATCAGCAGCTCGCGCTGGAAGCGGCGCGCAAGAGCATCGTCCTGCTGAAAAACGAACGCAACACCCTGCCCCTGCGCCGGGATCTGAAGTCGATCGCCGTCATCGGGCCGAACGCCGATGACTGGCGCAACCTGCTGGGCGACTACACCGCGAAAAAGGTGCTTCAGCCGGTCATCACCGTGCTCGAGGGCGTGCGGCGGATGGCTCCCGGCGCGCGCATCGAGCACGTCCGCGGCTGCGACATCACCGGGACGCGCGTCAACGAGATCCGCAAAGCCCGCGAAGCCGCGCAGCGCGCCGACGTGGCAATCGTGGTTGTGGGCGAGAACGCCTGGGACGCCGCCACGGGCCATCCCACCAACGGCGAAGGCTACGACGCAGCCACCCTCGAGCTCACCGGGCTTCAGCAGGAGCTGGTCCGGGCGGTCCATTCCACCGGCACGCCTACCGTGGTGGTGCTCGTCAACGGGCGTCCGCTGGCCATCCCGTGGATCGCCGAAAACGTGCCGGCCATCGTCGAAGCCTGGCTGCCCGGCGAGAAAGGCGGACAGGCGGTTGCGGAGGTGCTTTTCGGCGAAGTCAATCCGGGCGGGCGGCTGCCGGTCACCTTCCCGCGGCACGCCGGGCAACTGCCTGTCTATTACAATCATCCGCCCTCGAAGGAGTATTGGATCCAGCGCGGCTGGGGCCGGCGCTATGCCGACATCAGCGCTGCCCCGCTGTGGGAGTTCGGCTACGGACTCAGCTATACGACGTTCGAATACAGCAACCTCCGCATCGAGACGCCGCGCGTGCGCCGCGGCAGCGAGGTGCGCATTTCGGCCGATGTGGCCAACACGGGCGCGCGCGCCGGAGCCGAAGTCGTCCAGCTCTACCTGCGCGACGTCATCGGCTCGGTGACGACGCCCGTGAAGCAGTTGCGCGGCTTCGAACGCATCGAGCTGAAGCCTGGCGAGAAGAAGACCGTCCGGTTTGTCCTGCAACCCCAGGACCTCGCCCTTCTGGACCGGAACCTTGCATGGACCGTGGAACCCGGCGAGTTCCAGGTCATGGTGGGACGCTCCTCCCAGGACATCCGCCTCCGCGGCAGCTTCCACGTCACCGAATAGATCCGTCTCGCCGCTGCTCCGGTTTTTGCTCTTTGTTCGCGGCAGCAGGCTCGCCGCCAGCTTGGCGACTGAATTGCATACCGAATGGTATGAACTCGGCGGTGCAGAACATGGAATTCCGCCCGCGGCTGGTGTTCTGGGAGCTGACAACCGGCTGCAATCTCAGGTGCATCCATTGCCGTGCCAGCGCCACGGAGCTGATGAGCCCCGATGACCTGAACACCCGCGAGTGCCTGCGGATCGTCGACCAGCTTGCGCCATTTGCCCCATTCATCCTGGTGCTGAGCGGGGGCGAACCGCTCTGGCGGCGGGACGTCTTCGAGATTGCAAAGCGCGCGGCGGGGCATGGCATCCGCGTGGCTCTGGCCACGAACGGAACCCTGGTGGATGAGGCGATGGCGGAGCGGATCAAGGACGCGGGCATCGTCCGCGTGTCCATCAGCCTCGACGGTGCCGACGCCGCCACGCACGATTCCTTCCGGGGCCACCCCGGCGCCTTCCAGGCGGCATTGCACGGCATCCGTTGCCTGCAACAGGTGGGGGTTTCCACGCAGATCAACACCACGGTTTCGAAGCACAACGCCCATCAGCTCCCGGAAATGCTGGAACTGGCCCGGCGGCTGAAGGTGGACGCCTTCCACCTTTTCCTGCTGGTACCGGTCGGCTGCGGGCTGACGATTGCCGAGGAGCAATCCGTGGATGGCGCCGAGGCGGAGCGCATCCTGAACTGGTTTTACGATCGCAGCCTGGACTCCGGCATGGAGCTGAAAGCCACCTGCGCGCCCCAGTATTACCGCATCGCGCGGCAGCGGCGGGCGGAGGCGCGGCGTGCGGGCGAGCCTGTGCCGGAGATGCACCATCCCAATCATTCCGGGCAGCCTGCGGCGCTCCATCAGATGACCCGCGGCTGCCTGGCGGCGTCTGCCGTCTGCTTCATTTCCCATCAGGGCAAGGTGCAGCCCTGCGGGTATCTCCCATTGGAGGCGGGAGACCTGCGGCGGCAGACGTTCGAGGAGGTCTGGCGGAACTCGCCGCTGTTCGCCGACCTCCGCAACCTGGACAACCTTCAGGGCAAGTGCGGCATTTGCGAGTTCAAGAGGGTGTGCATGGGCTGCCGGGCGCGGGCCTACGGCTTCTCAGGGGACTACCACGACGAGGAGCCGTTCTGCATCTACGAGCCGCGCGGAGCCCACGCCAATTGAGGTTTCAGGAAGGCTGGAACGATCCGAGGGGGGATTCGTCATGCCGGCAGTTGCCGATGCAAAGCGTCCGGTCGAAAGGTGCGGACGCCACGTCTTTGTGGTGTGCACGGGAGAGGAGTGCCGCAGGCGCGGGGCCATGGCCCTTCTGAGCGAGCTGGAGGGATGGCGCGCCGAGGCGGACTCCAACCTGCGCATCGCGGCTTCGCGATGCCTGGGCCATTGCGCGCTGGCGCCGGCGATGATCGAAGACGGCGAGCTGCTCGCCGCGGTCACGGAGCGGCGCCTTCGGCTGGAGAAACGCCGGCTGGGCCTGGCTCGCGCCTGACGTCGCAAGGGGGAGCGGCGGCAGCAGGCCGGCCCGCGGCCCGGCTCAGGCCTGGAGCGCCAGGTCCATCTTCTCGATGCGCGGGGCCACTTCCACGCGCATCGGCATGCCGTTCTCGCGCGCCTGCGGCTTGCGGCGGTCCACCCGCGAGGCCGGCACGCTGACCAGCTTCGTCGCCTCGCCCCACGGCTCGGGATAAAGCTCCATCGTGAACGGCTCGCCTCCCTCTTCAAAGCGGCGGTAATCCGCCTCGGTCACATAACCGATCCATGCCACCTCGCCGCCGGCGAGCTTGTGTACCTCGAACGCTCCGTAGATCGGTTTGGCGAAGAGAGGAATCTCGTCGCTGGAAGCCGCCGAAGAGTACCCGTAAACGCCCTCTGGCACGCGGCGGATGCCGAAGCCCTCTTCTTCGGGGCGGATGAGCCGGACCTGCGCCCGGGCGCGAAGAGCCTGCCGCTCGGGCGACAGGGTCAGATTCTGATCCTGGGCCATAGCAACTTGCTTTCCTTGCCTGGATTTAGGGGGGATTCGCTTCCAGTATCGCCGTTCCGCCCGCCCGCTGGCAAGGCGCGTCTCCGGCCTTCTCCGGTGCGCCTGGCACGAGACGGGCTCCCGGGATCCCGCGTGGGTCGCGGCTCAGTGAGAGCCTTTCTGCGCGGCGTTCGGGCCCTTGGCCGGCGCGTCGTCCTTTTTTGCCACCCCCAGTTCCTGCGGCTCGCGATACTGGACCAGCACGGAAACGCGGCGGTTGGCGGCGTCGAACGGATCTTTCGGATTGCGCAGCTTCTGGTCGGCGAAGCCGCGGATCTGCGCAATCCGCTCCGGCGGCACGCCGCTTTCCTCCAGCAGGCGCCGCGCGCTGTTGGCGCGGTCGGCGGAAAGCTCCCAGTTGGTGTAGCCGCGGTCTGTCGAATAGGGCTTGGCGTCGGTGTGGCCTTCGACGAGGAGCTTGTTGGGAATGGTCTTGAGTTGCTCGCCCAGCATGCGGATCAGCTCCGTCCCCTTCTCCGTGGGCCTGGCATTGCCGCTTTCGAAGAACATGCCGCCTTCTTTCTCGAGAAGCTCGATCCGCAGCCCCTCGCTGGTCACCGTGACCTCGATGTTCTGCTTCATCTGCTCGAACTGCGGCAGCTCGCGCATCGCCTGCTCGAGTTTTTCCTTCAGCCTGCTCATGTCGTCCTGCGACAGCAGCAGCCCTTCGCCGGCGCCGCTCATCGTCGTTCCCATCAGATTCCCCTTGCCCGTGGGGTCCTGGAAATAGCCGCCGACGGCTTTGCGCACCTTCTCGTCGCTCGACAGCAGCCAGAGCACGATGAACAGGGCCATCATCGCCGTAACGAAGTCCGCGTAGGCGACCTTCCAGGCGCCCCCGTGGTGGCCGTGGTGGCCCTTCTTCTTCCGGATGATGATGACCGGTGCCGGATTGGGCTGCGCCGCCATCGCCGTCTCCTCTTACGCTGCCGCCTTGGCCGCGCCTTTCAGCGCCGCCTCGGTGTCCTTGAAGCTCGGCCGCAGGTGCGGCGGGATCGTGCGCCGCGCGAACTCCACCGCCAGGGACGGCGGCATGCCCTTGATGAACGCCAGCACGCCCATGCGCAGCACGTTCAGGTATTGCCCGTGCGCCTCGTTGATCTTGCTCATGTTCGAGGCCAGCGGACCGAAAAATCCATAGCACATCAGGATGCCCAGGAACGTGCCCACAAGCGCCGCCGCCACTTTGTGGCCCACCTCCTCCGGCGGCCCGCCGATCGAGCCCATCGTGATCACCACGCCCAGCACGGCCGCGACAATGCCGAGGCCGGGCAGCGAGTCCGCCACCGTCGTCAGCGCCGCTACCGGCTCGCCCCCCTCGTGATGGTGCGTCTCGATGTCCAGCTCCATCAGTTGGTCCAGCTCCAGCGGCCCCACGCCCCCCGAAATCGCCATGCGCACCGTGTCGCAGAAGAAATGCAGCGCGTGATGGTCGGCCAGGAATTTCGGATATTTGCTGAAAACCTGGCTCTTTTCCGGCTCGTCCAGGTCCGATTCGAGCTTCGCCATCCCGTGTTTCCGCGCATAAACGAAAACGTCATTCAGCATCTTTAGCTGCTCCAGATAAAACGCCGCGTTGTAAGGCGAGCCCTTCAGCGCCTGGATCAGCCCCTTGAAAATCCCGATGATCGTGTGCAGCGGATTGGCGATGAACACGGTCCCCAGCGCCGCCCCTCCGATGATGACCAGTTCGGCCGGCTGGAAAAGCACGCGCAGATTGCCGTGCTCGAGCAGATAGCCGCCGATGATCGAACCCAGGACGATGATCGCGCCGATGATGATATACATGGCCTGTCGCGGCCCGCGCACTCCGGGCCCCGCTTGTGCGTATCGGCCGCTCAGCCGCGGCCTTGAGCAAAGGGCGCGCCCGCGGAAGGCGCTACACTGGAAGAAGCGCATGCCCGGGCCTTTCGAGCTGGCCGCCAGAAAAAAATCCCCCACCATTGCCACGCCCCCGGACGAGGCCGCGCGCCTCGAACAGATCGCCGCGCGTCCCGCGATGGCCGCGCTGCTGAAATGGTTCGCGAAGAACCGGCAGTGGATCGACGAACAGCACCTCTCCCTGTGCCGCATTCCTGCGCCTACCTTCCAGGAAGGGCCGCGCGCCGAGGCCGTAGCGTCGCTGCTCGAGTCCTTCGGATGGACGGCGCGCATCGACCGCGCCGGCAACGTCGTCGCCACGCTTGCGGCAGCGAAGTCCGGCCCCGTGGCGGCGCTCACCGCCCACCTGGACACCGTCCTTGCGCCGCGCCGCCCGGAGGAGATCCGGGTGGAATCCAACGGAACCTTCACCGGCCCGGGCGTCTCGGACAACGGCGCCGGGCTGTCCGCGCTCGTGGCCATCGCGCGGGCCATCAGCGAGAACCCTGGCGCGCTGCGTTCGGGCCAGCTTCTTCTGGTGGCCAATGTCGGCGAGGAAGGCGAGGGCAACCTGAGCGGCATGCGCTACCTTTGCCAGCAGCCGCCCTGGGCCGAGCGGCTTCACTCGCTGATCGTGCTCGACGGACCGGACACCGGCCACATCACGGCGACGGCGCTGGCCTGCCGCCGCTTCGAAATCTCCATGACCGGCGCGGGCGGCCATAGCTGGTCCGACCGCGGCATGGCCAATCCCGTGCACGCCATGGCCCGCGCCGTGGCGCTGTTCTGCGACGAGCGCGCCGCCGCGCCGCCCGCTTCGCCCAGCAGCTGGAACTTCGGCGTCATCGAGGGCGGCACCACCGTCAATGCGATTCCCGCCTCGGCGCGCGTCAAGGTCGACCTCCGCAGCCAGAGCCCGACGGTGCTCGATGAGCTGGCGGCCGCGCTCGAGTCCGCCTTCGAACGCGCCGCGCGCCAGGAAAATGAAGCCGCCCGCTCGGGCCGCGTCTCGGTGCGCATCCGCGAAACCGGCTCGCGCCCCGGCGGCGCGCTGCCCGCCGATAGCCCGCTGCTGGCGGCCATCCGCAGCGTCGACGCGTTCCTCTCCCTCCGCAGCGAGCTCGACTGCGCTTCCACCGACGCCAATGTGCCGCTCTCCATGGGCCTGCCCGCCATCTCGATCGGCGCGGGCGGCTCCGGCGGCGGCGCTCATACGCCCGCGGAATGGTACTCCCCGGAAGGCCGCGAACTCGGCCTGCGCCGCATCGCCCTGCTGCTGGCGCTCGTTCTCGAGAGCCTGCCGCGGCCATGAGATCCGCGCCGCAACGGCTCCGCGCCGAGCTGGCCCTCGCCGCAGTGGCCTTCATCTGGGGATCGACGTTCGTCATCGTCAAGAGTGCGCTCGAGGACATCTCCACGTTCCTGTTCCTCTCGCTGCGCTTCACCCTCGCCAGCCTTCTGCTCGCCTTCTGGCTGCGCGGGCGGCTGGTGCGGCGCACGCCGGTCTGCTGGGGCGGGGGGCTGCTGTGCGGGGGGCTGCTGTTCGCCGGTTATGCGCTCCAGACCGCCGGATTGCGGTGGACCACGGCCTCCAACTCGGCTTTCATCACCGGACTTTACGTGGTGATGGTACCTTTGCTCGGTTCGCTCGTCCAATGGAGCAGGCCCCGGCTGGCGGAGCTGGCCGCTGCCGCGCTCGCCACGGCAGGCACGGCCCTGATGAGCGGCGGGCTGCCGGCCCAGTGGAACCGGGGCGACCTGCTGACGGCGGGCTGCGCGGCCGCTTTCGCGGGCCACATCCTCGCCGTGGAGCGGTACTCGAGGCGGATGGATTTCGAGCGGCTGAGCCTGATGCAGATCGCTGTGGTGGCGGCACTTTCCTGGGCGGCGGCGGGGGCGCTGGAGACTCCGCGCGCCGTATGGACGCCACGGCTTTGGTTCGCGCTGCTCTCCACAAGCCTCCTCGCCACGGCGCTCTCCTTCGTGCTCTATACTTGGGCACAGGGACATACCTCGGCCGTGCGCGCGGCGCTGATTTTCTCCCTCGAGCCGGTCTTCGCAGGCATCATCGCCTGGGCGGCGGGGGAGCGCTGGACAGCCGCCTCGTTGTCCGGGGCGGCCCTGATCCTTGCCGCCATCGTGCTGGCGGAGCTGAAACCGGCTGCCAGCGCGCAACATCCAGAACTTGGAGCTTGACCCGGAGCCAGGAAGGAGTCCTCAGAGGTTTTTTATGAATCAGGCACCATTTTCCGGCTGGGTGCGGCGCATCGCCTCCCAGAGATGGACCGCCACGGCGGCGGCTCTGTTCGCTGCGGCGCTGGTAATCGTGAGCGCCGCCGCCTTCACCGCGCGCGTCACTTCGGCGCGCAGCCAGGCCGTGGCGCCGGACGCCACGCCCATCACCATTCCGCCAGTGGCGAAGCTGGGCAACGACTTCACGCGCATCGCCCAGATGCTGGAACCCTCGGTGGTCTACATCACCTCCGAGTACAAGATCCGGCCCACCACGCAGCGGCGCCGGACGCCGGATCCCCAGCAGGACGAGGATCAGGAGGAAGATGTCATCCCCGGGCCCTTCCGCCGATTCTTCCAGTCGCCGTTCGGCGACATCCCGGTCCCGCGGCGCCAGGAGGGCACCGGTTCCGGCTTCATCGTCGACCGCAACGGCTACATCATGACCAACCTGCACGTGGTGAGGGACGCCACGGCCATCAAGGTGAAGCTTACCGGCGATCCCACTGAGTACAAGGCAAAGCTCGTCGGCTCGGACCCGGAACTCGACATCGCCGTCATAAAGATTGACGCCGGCAGGCCTTTGCAGCCGGTGAAGGTCGCCAACAGCGACAGCGTGCAGGTAGGCGACTGGGCCATTGCCATCGGCGCGCCCTTCGGGCTGGAAACCACCGTGACGGCTGGCATCGTCTCCGCCCTCGGCCGCGACCTGGCCACGCCCCAGCAGTTCCAGCGTTTCATCCAGACCGATGCGGCCATCAACCCGGGCAACTCCGGCGGCCCGCTCGTCAACATCCGCGGCGAAGTGATCGGCGTCAATACGATGATCGCCACGCGCAGCGGCGGCTATGAAGGCATCGGCTTCGCCCTGCCCATCAACATCGCGGCGAAGTCCTACAACCAGATCATCCGCCACGGGCGCGTCATCCGCGGCTCCATCGGCATCCGCTTCCCGCGCGACGAAGCCCAGATGAAGAATACGCTCCGGGCCCTCGGCTTTGATCACGGGGTCATTGTCGAGAGCGTGGCGCCCGGCGGTCCGGCGGAAAAGGCCGGCCTGAAGTCCGAAGACGTCGTCCTGTCCCTCAACGGGCAGCCCGTGCGCGACGGCAACGATCTGGTGAACCGGATCTCCGACATGCCCATCGGCTCGGAGGCGACGCTCGAGATCGACCGCGGCGGCAGGCGCATGACCATCAAGGTTCCGATCGAAGAGCGCGACAAGGTCTTCAAGGAAGACCTCGCAGCACTTGGCGGGCGGCGGGAGATGGTCGACGAAGACGAGAAGGGTTCGGAAAGCTCGGCCCGCTTTGGCATCGGCATCCGCCCGCTCACCGAAGAGCGCCGCAAGCAGCTCGGCTTCCCGCAGGAGGGCGGCGTCGAGGTCACCGTGGTCGAGGAGGACTCCTTTGCCGAAGAGATTGGCATGCGGGTGGGCGACATTATTGTCAGCATCAACCGCCAGCCTGTGTCCTCTTTCGAGGACGTCAAGCGGATCCAGTCCACGCTGAAGCGTGGCGATGCCGTCGCCTTCCGGGTCATGCGCCCGGTGGTAGGGCAAACGCGCGGGCAAAGGCAATGGACCGGCGTCTACCTGTCCGGCGTGCTCCCGAAGTAACCTGTCCCGCCCGACACGAAAAGGGGCGGGCCCTTCCCGCCCCGTCTGCCTATCCCCAACGCCGGTCCCGGGGAGCTGTCCGCCCTGCATCCCGGGGGTATGCTGAAAGCAGATTCTCGCACCGATAATGGAAAAGAGCCGCCCGGGAGCCTTTGCAGGGCGTGGCGGATGGCCGAATCGGCCGGAGGTTTTGCTTGAGCAGGGTTCCTTTTCTCCTGATCTTCACGCTGTGTCCGCTGTTTGCGCAGGAAGCGCCGGCCAGCAGGTTTATCGTGGAATTCTCCTCACCGCCGGCAATCCGGCACGCTCAGCCGGAGCGCCGGCGTGCTGAAATCCGGGCCGAGCACGAGTTGGCCGAACGCCACCTCAGGGCCCGCCGCGCGCGCGTGCTGTCCCGGATCGACACCGTGCTCAATGCGGTGGTCGTCGAAGCGCCGGACGCGGACGCCCTGCGTACGGTGCCCGGCGTGCGCCGCGTCACGCCGGTCCGCGCCTATGAGCTGTTCCTCAACCGCGCGCTGGTCAACCATCACGCGGCGGAAGCCTGGGACTTGAGCGGCGGCGCCGACAACGCCGGCCGCGGCGTCAAGATCGCCATTCTCGATACCGGCATCGACCCGCGCCACCCCGGCTTCCAGCCCCCCGAGGGCTGGAGCATGCCGGAAGGCTATCCGCGCGTCAGCAGGCCGGAGGAGGAAAACCGGGCGTTGACCAATGCCAAAATCATCGTTGCCCGCAGCTTCGACGGCAGCCCGGCGCGCGACCAGAACGGCCATGGCACCGCCGTGGCGATGGTGGCCGCCGGAGTGCGGCACGAAAGCCCCCGCGGGCCGGTTTCCGGAATGGCGCCGTCAGCCTGGCTTGGCGTCTACCGTGTCAGCAACCCCGGCGACGGCCTGATTTACAGCAACGTGGTCCTGGAGGCGCTGGACTGGGCCGTCAAGGACGGCATGGATGTCATCAACATGAGCTTCGGCTCGATCGGCGCCACCTCCTCTCTCGTGGATCCCCTCGCCGATGCCTTGCGCAACGCTGTCGAGGCAGGCATTGTGGTCGTCAACGCCGCCGGCAATACGGCCGGGCCGATGACCGTGGATGACACGGCCGCCAATGAGCGGGTTCTCGGCGTGGGGTCGAACAACTCGACGCCCGCGGATGTCACTCAGGTCATTCCCTCCCGCGGCCTGCCCATGCCGGCTGCCGCCTCCAGCAACGTTGTTTCGCTCGAGCCTGTCATGGCTCCTCTGGTCGATGCCGCCAGGTTTGGCGATCCGCTCGGATGCCGCGAGTATCCCAGGGACGCGCTGACAGGCCGCATTCCATTGATCGAGCGCGGCAACTGCACGTTCTCGACGAAACTCGCCAACGCCGCGCGCGCCGGAGCCCCTGCGGCAATCATCTTCAATAGCGCCAACCCGCCCAACGGCGATCCCGAGAGCCTTGTCGTCATGAACGTCGATGACAACCCGACCATTCCGGGCCTGTTCATCCGGCGCAGCGACGGACTGACTCTGAAGGAATGGCTGCCCGTCTTCGAGGACCTCCAGGTCACTCTGCGCTTCCCGAAGCCTGATGCCGTTCCCAACGTCATTTCCAGCTTCTCCAGCCGCGGCCCCTCCGTGGATCTGCTCATCAAGCCGGATCTGTTGGCGACCGGATCCCCCGTTTATACGGCGGCCATCCAGGCCGACGCCGCCGCCTGCGACATCTGCCATCCTTCCGGCTACGCCACCGTGAGCGGAACCAGCTTTTCCGCGCCGCTGGTGGCTGGTGCGGCGGCCGTTCTGAAGGCGGCCCGGCCAGGTCTTGGTTCCGGCGACTACCGTTCCCTGCTGGTCAACGCCGCCCAGCCATTCGTGCTTTCCAGCGGCAGCACGGCGCCGGTGAATTCGGCCGGCGCGGGGATGCTGAACGTGAAAAACTCCATGCTCTCGCTCGTTGCGGCTGCTCCTGTCTCCATCAGCTTCGGGGCGGGCGGCGCGACCGTCGACCTGGCCCGGGAGCTGAAATTGAAGAATCTTTCGGACAAGGCTCTCATCGTCTCTTTCGATGTCGAATCCTCCGATCCCGCCACGCCCCTGGTGGAGCCCGCGCAACTGGAACTCGGGGCCGGAGAAACGGCGGGCGTCAAAGTGAAGTTCGCAGCGGCGGGCCTTGCCCCCGGCGCCTACCAGGGGTTCCTGAGAGTCCGTCAGGTGCTCCGGCCCGACACGGCCGATCACAGCGGCGAGGATGGCGGAGCGGAGACCGCCCCCCGGCATGCCGGGGAAGCCTCCGGCACGGGGGATGGCGATGGCGGCAGGGACGGAGAGGACGGCGGGACGGCATCCGGCAAGGGTGCCGGGACTGCCCTCCCGGAGCTTCGCATTCCTTACTGGTACGCCGTGCAGGGCGGCGCTCCGGACTCCCTCGTCGTCGTGCGGCAGACTCCGCGCAGCGCAAGACCGTCTTCGACGGTCCGCGTCTACTTCCGCATCCACGACCGCGCCGGCCTCCCGCTGACAGGAATCACGCCCCGGCTTGCTCCGGTCAGTGGCGGAGGCCGTGTGGTAAGAGTGGAATCGGCTGCAACGCTCTACCCGGGCGCCTGGCTCGCGGAGCTCTTCACCGGCGCTGCCGCCGGACCGAACGTCTTTCAGGTGGAAGTCGACGGGCGTATTTTCTCTTTCCAGATCGTGACGTCCAACTGAGCCGCCCCCTGGCTCTGCCGGCGGCTTCGACGGCCACTTGGCCTCGGGGGCTCCGAGGGGTGGCGCGCGGCGGTCTTCGCAGCGCGGCAGCCTTCCATCGCGCGGATGGGAACGGTGTCGCCGAGCGCGTGTCCTCCACGCCCCTTCCCGGCCGCCCCTGCTGTGTTACCCTTGGCTCCAGTATGGCCAACCGAAGCGTCAACAAGGTCATTCTCATTGGTCATCTCGGCCGCGACGCCGAGACGCGCTATACGCCCGCAGGCGTTGCCGTCACGCGGTTCACTCTCGCCACCAACCGCCGCGTGAAAGATCCGGCCACCGGCGAGTGGAAGGACGAGACGGACTGGCACAACATCGCCGTCTGGCGCCAGGAGAACCTTGCGCAATACCTGACGAAGGGCAAGCAGGTCTACGTGGAGGGCAGGCTCCAGACGCGCTCCTACGAGGACCGCGACGGCCAGAAGCGTTACATCACCGAAGTCGTCGCTGACGAAGTTTTCCTGCTGGGTTCTCGCGGCGAGGGCGGCGCGGAATCCTCCGAAGGAAGCTCCCGCGCGGCGGGCGCGCCCAAACCTCGTCCGGAGCCTTCCGCTGAAGAACCCGACCTGTCCGGTTCCATCACCGACGACGACGTGCCGTTCTGACCCGAACGCCGCCGTACCGGCCGCCTGATGCGCAGGCTTTTCGCGCCCTTTTCATATTTCGCTAACATAGCGGTTATCCATCAGACACTCTGCCTCCCTACGCTGAAGGCTCAGCGGCTTCACGAAGGGCCGCCGGCCCGAGCCCAACGCAGTCTGGGAGGAATTCCTTGCTCTTTGTCAGATTCTCTCTTTTAGCAGCAGCCATTGTCGCGGCGCCTTGCGCCGTGGCGCAAAGCACCCTGGGCGTGATTCTCGGCACTGTGACGGATGCATCCGGGGCTGCCGTCCAGGGGGCCGATGTCAAGATTCTCAACCTTTCGGAGAACTTCGAGGTCTCGGCGCGCACCAACAGCGCCGGCGATTACGAAGCGCTGGATCTGAAGCCCGGCACGTATGCTGTGACGGTGGCTGCGCCCGGCTTCCGACAATTCCGCGCTGCCGATCTGGTCTTGCAGGCCAGAGCGCGGCTCCGCGTGGACGCGCGGCTGGAAGTGGGCGAGATCTCGCAGACTGTCGAGGTTGTCTCCTCGGCTGGCGTCATCGCCACTGACACCCCTGCCATCGCCTCCTACCTCACCGCCAACAAGGTCCTCGACCTGCCCTCGAACGTCCGCGGCGCTGGAAGCACCAGCCCTTATGCCCTGTTGCAGACTCTGCCCGGCGTGCAGGCCGACAACGGTCTTGGCCTCTCCGTGCAGGGGGGCCTGCCCGCGCAGAGCGAGTCGAGCGTCGACGGCATCTCGATCACGCAGGTCACCGGCAACAGTCCCAACCGCAATCAGTTCCTTTCCGTGGAATCGATCAACGAAATCCGCGTTCAGGGCGTGGGCAACACGGCGGAATTCGGCCAGCCCGGCGACATCACCGTCATTTCGAAAGGCGGTTCGAACGACTATCACGGCGCGCTGTTCTGGTACCACCAGAACAGGGCCTTCGACGCCCGCTCCTTCGGCCAGAACGTGCTGCCCGCCAAGATCGGCAACACGTTCGGGGCCACGGCTGGCGGCCCGCTGTCCATCCCGCGCCTGTACAACGGCAAGGACCGCACGTTTTTCTACTTCACCTGGGAATCGCTCCGCTTCCCGCGGCAGAGCACCATTCAGAACACCGTGCCCACGTCGTTCCTGAAGCAGGGCGACTTCAGCCGCGAGGGCGTCAGCATCCGCGATCCGCTCACGGGCCAGCCGTTCCCGAACAACGTCATTCCGGCCTCCCGCATCAACCCGGTGGCCCGGGCCATCCTGCCCTTCTACCCGGATCCCAACACGGGCCCGACGGACCGGCGCGCGGTGGCGAACTTCCGCGAAAACCGTTCCACGACGATCGAGTCCGACCAGTTCGAGTTCCGCGGCGACCAGAATATCGGCCAGAGCCACCGCGTCTTCGGCCGCTTCTTCTACAAGAACATCCCCTCGTCTTCGCCCAACAACCTGACGCTGCCCTCCGACACGATCCAGGAAAAGTACTGGCAGGGCACGGGAAGCTGGTCCTACACGATCACGCCCTCGGTGCTGAATGAGCTGCGCATGGGCTTTGTACGGTCCGATTCGTCGCGCATCTTCAATTTCGACGGCCGCGCCTTCACCAACAGCCTCAACCTGAAGGACATCCAGCGCGACATCTTCTTCAACGGCCTGCCAAACTTCAGCATCGATCTGTACACGGCATTCAGCAAAGGCCGGCCCGGCTACACCATCTCGGACACGTTCCAGATCATCGACAACCTGACCTGGACGCGCGGGCGCCACACGTTCAAGTACGGCGGCGACATCCGCAAGCTGCGCGCGCGCTCCGACCTGGGCTTCACCACGGGCAACAACTACGGCGATTTCTCCTTCGGGCCGACGTTCACCGGGTACGGATTCGCCGACTTTCTCCTCGGCGTGCCCACGCAGAGCGCCATCGCGGTCCTGGGCAGCGACAACGACGGCCAGGCATGGCACTACAAGTTCTACGCGCAGGACACCTGGCGCGCCACCAACCGGCTCACAATCGACCTCGGCGTGCGGTACGAACTGCACCCCGGCTACAAGGACAACGGCCTCAACATCGCCAACTTCGACCGCACGATTCCCACGACTGGCCGCGTGATCATCATGTCCGATCCCAGGGCGCGCGACTATGTGGCCCCGGGCGCTGCGCTGTCGTTCAACGCCTGCCCCGCGCCTGCCATCAACGGCATTCCCTGCACCCCGATCGTGACCGCCAAGGACGCCGGTCTGCCGGAAGGGCTCCGCAAGACGTACAAGACGCAATTCCTGCCTCGGCTGGGATTCGCGTACCGTCTCAACGACCGCACCACGCTGCGCGGCAGCGGAGGCTTGTACAACATGATCATCCTCGGCTCGGTGTTCTACTCGCTCACCGGGACCGTGCAGAGCGACGTGCGCAACTTCAACAACGTCGGCGCGGATGGCCGGCCCATCTTCACGCTGCCTGAGACGCGCACGCCCGGCAGCGGCGTGCGCGGCGGCTCCATCGGCACGTTCGAATTCCGGACGGCGAACCAGATCGACTTCCACCCGCCCCAGATGTTGCAGTGGTCATTGTCCGTTGACCGCGAACTGAACACGCACACCGGCCTGCGCGTGTCCTACATCGGCAGCCGGTCCTACCACATGCCGTGGGCGCCGGACATCAACCAGATGCTGCCCTCGGACCGCTTCTTCTCCCAACGCAGCAATCTGGAACGGCCCTTCCCGAACTTCGGGCTGATCTTCAGCCGCGACGCGGGCGCCAATGCGCTGTATAACTCGCTTCAAGTGGAAGTGAACCGCCGTCTTGCGTCCGGGCTCGCCTACACGACGGCCTACACGCTGGCCAAGAACCTGGCCGACAATGCCGGTCCCGCTCCCTCCGGCTTCGCCGGCGAAACCGGCGGCGGCCGCGTCACCAACTCCCTCGACCGCCGCGCGGACCGCGGCGACGTCTACGCCACGCGGCGCCACCGCATGGTGAACACCCTGCTGTATCAGTTGCCCTTCGGCAAGGGCCGCCGCTACCTCTCGCAGGCGGCGAAACCTGTCGACCTTCTGCTCGGCGGATGGCAGTTCTCGACGATCCTCACGCTGCAATCGGGGCCGTTCCTGACGCCTGTTTTCACCGGCGGCGATCCTTCCGGCACCAACGCTCCCAGCCGCGGCTCGCAGCGGCCTGACCGGCTCGGGGCGGCCAACGGCAGCCTGGCGAGTCCGACGCGCGACCAGTGGGCCGACCGCAACGCCTTCGTCTGCCCGGGGCGCGCTCCCGGCGCGCTTCAATTCGATTGCCGCGTCGGCTCCGTGCCCGGCCGCGACCCGAATCCGATTGCACGCTTCGGCAACGCGGGCGTCGGCATCCTCACCGGCCCCGGAACGTTTGCCTGGAATGCTGGCCTGCACAAGCGGATCATGTTCACGGAAACCGTGAGCCTCCGCCTGGAAGGCAGCTTCACCAACCTGCCCAACTGGACCAACCTCGGCGATCCCAACCTCAACATCGCCGACAACAACTTCGGCCGCATCACCGGCAGCCGCGGCGTCGACTTCGGCGGCGGCCGCACCGGGCAGGTCTCGCTCCGCATCGAGTTCTGATCCCCTGCATTCTCGACCCCCTTACGGCAAGGGCCGGGCCGCCGGCGGCGGCCCGGCCCCATCTTTTCCGCGACCCAGGCACCCGCTACAGCAGATCCGTCCTTCCCTTCGCCTCCAGCGCCTTTACCACGTCGCCCACGCGCTGCGCCTGGTCCCGGCGCACGACCAGGAGCGCGTCGGGCGTGTCCACTACGATCAGGTTCTCCACGCCCACCAACGCCACCAGCTTGCCCGGCGCATCGGCATAGTTGCCGCGGGCGTCCAGCGCCAGCAGCTCGCCCCGGCTCGCGTTGCCGGCCCCGTCCCGGGCCAGCAGCTCGTAGACGGCATTGAAGCTGCCCAGGTCGCTCCAGCCGATGTCGCCGGCCGCGAATCCGGAGATGCCCGGCGTCTTCTCCAGCACTGCATAATCCACGGAAATGTTGTCGCATTGCGGGAAAATTTCCTCGAGTTTCGAGAAAAATGCGCGGGATCCAAAGCGTGGAAGCGACTCGATCCGCTCAGCGGTCCCCGGCAGGCAGCGCCGCAGATGCTCCAGGTAAAGCGCCGCCGGCCAGAAGAAAATCCCGGCATTCCACAGGTAATTTCCCGACTCGACGTACCGTTTCGCCGTCTCCAGATCCGGCTTTTCCCGGAACCGCAGCACCGGCGCCGGCTCGAGCGAGCCCGGCCGCAGCGAATCCGGCGGAAATTCGATATAGCCGTAGCCGGTCTCCGGCCACCGCGGCGCAATGCCAAGCAGCACCATCCGGCCCCGGGCGGCCTCCTTCCACGCCGCCGCCGCAAGCCGCCGGAAAGCGGCCGGCCGGCCAATGTGATGATCGGCCGGAAAGACGCCCATGACGGCCTGCGGGTCGGCATCCATCATGATCTTCGCCGCCAGCCCGATGGCGGGAGCCGTGTTCCGTCCCGCCGGCTCGGCGAGAATCTGGCGCGGAGGCACGTCCCGCAGCAGCCGCACAATGGCCGGCCGCAGCTCGCGCGAGGTGAGCACCCAGATGCGCGACGGATCCACCAGCGGACGGAGCCGCCGCACCGTCAGCTCAATCAGCGGCCCTTCGCCGGTCAGATCCAGCACCTGTTTGGCGGCAGCCCTCCGGCTGCGCGGCCAGAAGCGCGTGCCCCGCCCGCCGGCGAGGATCAGCGCATGACGATGAAGGTTTCTCGGTGGCACCATTTCTGAGCATAACTGCTGCGCCCGCGGCCACTGCCGCTGCCCGCGTCCGCCCCGCCGCCGGAAAGCCCGCCGCAACGCTCCTGCTATTCTGGTAGGTTCACGCACAATGCTGGATTCCACGCTATCGGACATCGAAGCGCGAGCCGTGTCCGCCATCGACGCCGCCGCCGACGCCGCGGCGCTGGAAGAGGCGCGCGTCGAATTCCTCGGCCGCAAGGGAGCGCTCGCGCAGATCGGCAGGGAGATGGGCAAGCTCCCGCCGGAAGAGCGCGCCCGCATCGGGCGTCTGCTCAATGCGGTGAAGCAGAACCTTGAGGAGCGCTTCGAGAAGAAAAAGGCATGGTTCGAGGAGCAGGCGCTCGCGGCGCGGCTCGACGCGGAGTGGCTCGACGTGACGCTGCCTGCGCCGGGCCTGCGGCCCGGCTCGCTCCATCCGCTCACCCAGATCCAGAAGGAGCTCGAAGACGTCTTCACCAGCCTCGGCTTCGCTGTCGTCGACGGGCCGGAGGTCGAAACCGAGTGGCACAACTTCGACGCGCTCAACATTCCGCCCACGCATCCCGCGCGCGATGCCCAGGACACCTTCTGGCTGGAAAACGGCCTGCTGCTCCGCACGCACACCTCGCCCGTCCAGGTGCGCGCCATGGAGCGCTTCGGCGCGCCGCTCCGCATCATCGCGCCCGGACGCGTCTTCCGCAACGAGGAGGTGGACGCGAGCCACGAGCACACCTTCTACCAGCTCGAGGGCATGATGATCGACCGCGACGTCAGCATCGGCCACATGCTCTATTTCATGAAGACCCTGCTCGAGGCCGTCTTCCGGCGCGACGTGACCGTGCGGCTGCGCCCGGGCTTCTTCCCCTTCGTCGAGCCGGGCTTCGAGCTCGACATCCAGTGCTTGCTGTGCGGCGGCGAAGGCTGCCCCGTGTGCAAGCAGAGCGGCTGGGTGGAGCTGCTGCCCTGCGGCCTCGTCCATCCCAACGTGCTGCGCGCCGGCGGCATCGATCCCGAACAGTGGAACGGCTTCGCCTTCGGGCTGGGACTCACGCGGCTGGTGATGATGCGCTACGGCATCGACGACATCCGGCTGTTGCAGTCGGGCGACCTGCGCTTCCTCCAGCAGTTCTGAGAGGTGCTTTGCGGTGAAGTTCTCCTATAACTGGCTTCGCGAGCTTGTGCCCGGGCTGGAGCTCGCGCCGCGCGAGCTGGCGCGGCAGATCACGATGAAGACCGCCGAGTGCGAGGGCGTGGAGCCCTACGCCCCCTGGATGCAGGCGGTGGTGGCGGCGCGCGTGGAGAGCGTCGAGCCCATCGAAGGCTCGCACAACGTGAAGGCGGTGGTCGACGCGGGCCCCGAATACGGCCGCCGCACTGTCGTCTGCGGAGCTCCCAACTGCCGCCCCGGCCTGCTGACCGCCTTCGTGCCTCCGGGCGTGACCGTCGCCGGCGGGAAACATGTCCGCACCGTTTTGATTCAGGGTGTCGAAAGCCAGGGCATGCTGGCCTCTGGCGCCGAGCTGGGCCTGAACCGCGACAGCGCGGGCATCCTCGAACTCGCCGGCGTCGAGCCGGGCGCGCCCATTCCCGGCTGCCCCGTCGACCACGTCATCGAAGTCGACAACAAGAGCCTCACGCACCGGCCCGATCTCTGGGGCCATCTGGGCATGGCCCGCGAGGTGGCCGCTTTCACCTCGCTCCGGCTGGCCGACCCCGTGCGGGAGGAACTCATCCCGAACGGCCCACCCGCCTGGCGCGTCGACATCCGCGACTTCGACCTCTGCCCCCGCTATTCGGCGCTCGTCTTCGAAAACGTCACCGTCGGGCCTTCGCCGCTCTGGCTTCAGGCGCGGCTCGAAGCCATCGGCCTGAATCCGATCTCCAACATCGTCGATGTGACGAACTACATCATGGCGGAGCTCGCCGAGCCGATGCACGCCTTCGACGCGGACCTGCTGCACGGCGAAACGATCATCGTGCGCCGCGCCGAAGAAGGCGAAGAGCTGGAAGCGCTCAACGGCGAAACCTACCGGCTCTCGCCCTCCAACCTCGTCATTGCCGACGCGCGCGGCGCGGTGGCGCTGGCGGGCGTCATCGGCGGAGCCGGCTCGGCCATCCGCGAATCCACCCGGAGAATCGTGCTCGAAAGCGCGAACTTCGAAGCCGCCTGCATCCGCAGGACCTCGGCCGCGCTCAAGATCCGCACCGACGCCTCCATGCGCTTCGAAAAAGCGCAGGATCCGGCCAACACCGTGCGCGCCCTGGCGCGCGCCGTCGAGCTCTTCCAGCTCGTCTCCCCGGGCATCCGCCTTGTCGGCGGGCTGGTGGACTCCTGGCGCCGCCCGCCGGAGCCGAAGCCCATCGAGCTGGAAATGGAATGGCTCTCGCGCCGCCTCGGACGCCCCATCGCCAAAGACGAAGTACGGCGCATCCTTGAATCACTGTCCTTTGGCGTCGAGGAGCCCCGCCCGCAGGTCTTCCTCGTCAGCGTGCCGAGCTGGCGCGCCACCCGCGACATCTCGATCAAAGAGGATCTTCTCGAGGAAGTGGGCCGCATGGTCGGCTACGGCACGGTGCCGCCCGAGGCGCCGCTGCTGCCAGCCCGCCGCCCGTGGGTCAACGAGGAGCGCCTCTTCCACCACGCCGTGCGGCAGATGGCCGCCGCCCAGGGCTTCACGGAGGTGTCCAACTACTCGTTCATCAGCGAGGAGATGGCGCAGCGCTTCGGCATGGCCCCGGAAGAGCACCTGCGCGTGGCCAACCCCATCTCGGTGGAACAGAGCCTGCTGCGCCGCAGCCTGCTGCCCGGCATCCACAAGAACATTCTCGATAATTCGCGTTTTTTCCCTTCGTTCCGGCTCTTCGAGATCGGCAACGAGATCCACAAGCGGCCCGGCAGGGAGCTGCCGCTCGAGGTGCCGCACCTGATGGCGGCCGTCTACGCGCGCGACGGCGGCGCCGAGGCGTTCTTCGAACTCAAGCGGCTGGCAGAATGCCTGATGCCCGGCTGCGAGACCCGCCCCTGCGCGCCCCGCTCCTATGAGCACCCGGCGCGGACGGGCGAAATCGTCTGGCGCGGCCGCACCCTCGGCCGCCTCTTCGAGCTGCACCCGCGGTTCATCGAACAGGGGCGCGCGTCGATCCTCGACGTCGATCTCGCCGCGATGTTCGCCCTTGGCCCGCTGCCGAAGAAGTACACGCCGCTGCGCCGCTTCCCGGTGAGCGAATTCGATCTCTCCATCGTGGCCGGCCTGCGCGTCCACTGCGCGGAGTTGGCCGCCCGCATCCGCGGCGCCGCCGGCCCGATGTGCGAGCGCGTGCAGTATCTGTACTCCTACCGCGGCAGGCCGTTGCCGGAGGACCGCCAGAGCCTCACCTACCGCATCACGCTCGGCGCGCCGGACCACACGCTCTCCAGCGAGGAGGTCGCTTCGGTCCGTTCCGCCATCATCGCCGCGCTGGAAGCAGCCGGCTATGGCATCCGCCAGTAGTCCCGCGGCAGCGCGCCGGATGGCCTGCGTTCGCCCGTACCGCGCGCGGGCCGGCCCCTCCCGGCAGCCGATCCGGGTGCAGATTTTGCAGCCTCGGGCGCGCCCAAGCATCTTTTTCATCGGGATGCGTTGTGTCCTTGCGTTGCTTCTGGCGGTTCCCCTCGCTGCCAATCCGCTTCCGCAGGCATCGGGCGAATCGCTCGCGGGCCAGAAGGTCGTCCTGCCGGATGCGTTTCTCGGTCAGCCCGCCGTCGTCATCTGGAGCTTCTCCCGGGAAGCCGGCGAACTCACGGCCCAGTGGGCCGCGCCGCTGGCGCGGGACCGCGTCAACGTCTGGAGCGCCGCGGTCATCGAAGCCGCGCCCCGGCTCATCCGCCCCATGATCCGCTCCGGCATGCGCCGCTCCTCGCCGCCGCCCTTCCATCCCCGCTTCCTCTGCATTACCAGCGGAGAAAAGCAGTTGCGGCAGGCCCTGGCCGTTCAGGACGACCGGCTGCCCATCGTCACCCTGCTCGACGCGCAGGGCTCGGTCGTCTGGCGACATGCCGGCCCATACAGCCAGGCTGCGGACGCCGAGCTGCGGCGCAGGATCTCGGAAACCCGCTGAGCGCCGGGCGCAGGCGCCTGCCGGATGCTATGCTCCGGAGTATGGCGAAAGTGTTCCTGCTCGGAGCCGCCGCGCTCCTCGCCGCCTGCCAGGCGCAGACGCTCACGCAGGGCGAGCGCGACTACGCCCTCAGCGCCCTGCACGCTTCCCGCAAGCTCTTCCTTGACTCGGTTGAAGGGCTCAGCGACGCGCAACTGCGCTGGAAGCCCGATGCCCGCTCCTGGTCCGTCATGGAGGTGGCCGAACACATCGTCGCCAGCGAGGAGTTCCTCGCCGGCGTGGCCCAGAAGGCGCTTCAGGCGCCTGCCGATCCATCAAAGAAACAGCCGAAGCCGCGCGAGATGGACGCGAAGATTCTCGCCGCCGTCGCCGACCGCAGCCAGAAAGCCCAGGCGCCCGAAGGGCTGGTTCCCAAAGGGCGGTTCCGCTCGATCGGCGAACTCACCGCCGAATTCCGCCGGCTGCGCGACCGCAACATCGCCTTTGTCCGCGAGACCAGCGCCGATCTGCGCTCGCATTTCGCGCCTTCGCCGATGGGCGATCTGGACGCGCTCCAGTGGTACATCTTCCTTGCCGGACACACGGAGCGCCACGTCGCGCAGATTCAGGAGCTGAAATCGAACCCGGGGTTTCCGAAAAAGTAGGGTGCGTGACTCAGGCGCCGGAACCCGCAGCGGGCGCGCCCCCGCTCCCGGCGGCCTCTTCTTCGCCGAAAAGGCTCTTGCGCACTGCGTCCAGCACGCCGTTCAGGAAGGGAATCGCCTCGGGAGCCGTGTAACGGCGCGCCAGTTCCAGCGCTTCGTCGATCACCACGGGAGGCGGCGTGCCGACGTCGCGCATCTCGTAAACGGCCATGCGCAGGATGCAGCGGTCCACGCGCGGCATTCGCTCCAGCCGCCAGTTTTCGGCGTGCCCGGAGATCTTCTCGTCCAGCGACTCGAGCTCCCGCGCCGTGCCCATGGCCAGCGTTTCCATGAACGGGTCCGGGTCGGGAGGAAGGTCCAGCTCTTCGCCGCTCTCCTCTTCCCGCTCGGCGTGGTAAAGCCAGCGGAAAAAGTCCTCTACCGCCTCTTCAATCCGCATCCCCCGCAGGTCCCACATGTACAGGACCTGGAGCGCGCGCTGCCGGGATTTGCGCCGCGCAGGCATCGCTCAGCCCGACTGCCGCAGCCCCCGCAGCAGGTTCGCCATCTCGACGGCGGTCATCGCGGCTTCATAGCCCTTGTTGCCGCCCTTGGCGCCAGCGCGGTCGATCGCCTGTTCCAGCGTGTTCGTGGTCAGCACGCCGAACGCCACCGGAACGCCCGTCTCCATCGAGACCTGCGCCAGCCCCTTGGCGGCTTCGGCGGCGATGTAATCGAAATGCGGTGTCTCCCCTCGGATGACCGCACCAAGGCAGACGATCGCGTCGAACCGCTTCTGGCGCGCCAGCACGGAGGCGGCCGCGGGCATCTCCCACGAGCCAGGCACGCGGACGATCTCGATGTCGGCCTCCGCGGCGCCGGTGCGCTGCAAGGCGTCGAGGGCCCCGGCCAGCAGCCGCTCCGTGACGAAGCTGTTGAAACGGCTCACGATGAGGGCGAACCGCAGCCCCCGTGCATCCAGTTGACCCTCAAAGACCTTGTGCGCCATATGGGATAATCGGAAGAGCCTCCCTTCTATTACAGCACAGCATGGATCCCAGCCTGATCAGGAATTTCTCGATCATTGCGCACATCGACCACGGCAAGTCCACCCTCGCCGACCGGCTGCTTGAGGCCACCGGCGCGCTCAGCCAGCGCGAGATGATGGATCAGGTCCTGGACTCCATGGACCTCGAGCGCGAGCGCGGCATCACCATCAAGGCGCACGCCGTCCGGCTCATGTACAGGGCCGGGGACGGCCAGACCTATCAGCTCAATCTCATCGACACCCCCGGCCACGTCGACTTCACCTACGAGGTCAGCCGCAGCCTCCAGGCCTGCGAGGGCGCCCTTCTGGTCGTCGACGCCAGCCAGGGCGTCGAGGCGCAGACGCTCGCCAACACCTACCTCGCCATCCACCACAACCTCGAGCTGATCCCTGTCATCAACAAAATCGACCTGCCGGCGGCCGAACCCGAGCGCATCAAGGAGCAGATCGAGCACGTCATCGGCCTCGACGCCAGCGATGCCATCCTCGCCAGCGCCAAGACCGGCGTGGGCATCCACGAGATCCTCGAAGCCGTGGTGAAGCGCATCCCGCCGCCCAAGGGCTCGCCTGAAGCTCCCCTGCGCGCCCTCATCTTCGACTCCTGGTTCGATCCCTACCGCGGCGTCATCATCCTCGCCCGCGTCGTCGACGGAGCCATCCGCAAGGGCATGAAGATCCGCCTGTGGAGCACGGACAAGGTCTACGAGGTGGAGGGCATCGGCTACCAGTCCCCCAAGCCCGTGCCCTGCGACGAGCTCAGCGCCGGCGAAGTCGGCTTCCTCTATGCCAACATCAAGACGGTCTCCGACGCGCGCGTCGGAGACACCATCTGCGACGCCGAAAACCCGCCCGCCGAACCTCTGCCCGGCTTCGAGGAAATGAAGCCGATGGTCTTCGCCGGCCTGTACCCGGTGGAAAGCCACGAGCACGGCCTGTTGCGCGATGCGCTCGAGAAGCTGCGCCTGAACGATTCCGCCTTCACCTTCGAGCCGGAATCCAGCGCCGCGCTCGGCTTCGGCTTCCGCTGCGGCTTCCTCGGACTGCTCCACCTCGAAATCGTCCAGGAGCGCCTCGAGCGCGAATTCAACATCGACCTCATCACCACGGCGCCGGGCGTCCGCTACCGCGTCCACCTCGGCAACGGGCAGGTCGTGGAGGTGGACAACCCCACCAAATGGCCCAATCCCAGCGAGATCGTGAAGGTCGAGGAGCCCGTCATCGAGGCCACCGTGATCACGCGCGAAGAGTATCTCGGCGAGATCCTCAAGCTGCTCGATGAGAAGCGCGGCCGCCAGAAGAAGTTCGAATACATCGGCAGCGGGCGCGTGATGCTCGTCTATGAGCTGCCGCTCAACGAAGTCGTGCTCGACTTCTACGACCGGCTGAAATCGGCCTCGCGCGGCTACGCCTCCCTCGACTACCACCTGGCCGGCTACCGCGAGTCGCCCATGGTCAAGATGGACGTGCTCGTGGCCGGAGAGCCCGTCGACGCGCTCTCCATCATCGTCCACAAGGACTTCGCCTACGAACGCGGCAAGGCCCTGATCGAGCGCCTCCGGAAACTGATCCCCCGGCAGCAGTTCGAGGTCGCCCTCCAGGCGGCCATCGGATCGAAGATCATTGCCCGCGAGAACATCGCCGCCCTTCGCAAAAACGTTCTCGCCAAGTGCTACGGGGGCGACATTACGCGCAAGCGCAAGTTGTTGGAAAAACAGAAGGAAGGCAAGAAGCGCATGAAGCGCGTCGGCCGGGTCGACATCCCGCAGGAGGCTTTCCTCGCCGTGCTCCGGGTGGGACACAGCGGCGAGCAGGAGTAGTACGCCTCCTGGACCTGTACCAGAACGAAAAACCCGCGTCCTCTCTTGCTTGCATATCCGCGAGGTTCGACACTGAAATCGTCTGTCATATCGGCGGTTCACGCGGAAAGGAGCTGAGATGATTGGAGTGGTTTTGCGGGTGCTCTTCTTTGGATTCTTACCGGCGGCCGTTTCCATGGCAATCACGATTCCTTTGGGAAATTCCAGTGCGGCCGGTGTCCACAGTTTCAGCACCGGCATTGCCAACACCTCCCTGACGCCGCTGCCGGCCGGGCCGACCGAGGATAGCTGGAAATTCTACGTCGGCCACAATCCTTTGCCAGCCTATGTGGTCAGAAATGACCGTCCGCCGCTGACCGGCTCACCCGCGCTTTGGGCCCCCAATGACTCTTTTTCCCGATGGATTTCTCCAACAAAACAGGACTACAAGGGCAAAACCAAAAATTGTTGCAACCTGCCCGTGTCGACGCTGACCAGCTACACCGCAGCGCTCACCTTTAACGTGCCGCCCATGACCAATCCCCCAGCATGGTCCCAGTGGCTGCTCGTCATGCATGGGCTCGTGTGGGCCGACGACCGGGTCACCGGCTTTGCGCTTTTTCCGGGTGCCACTCCCTTCGGCACGCCGGTCTATTCCTTTACCTACTCCAGCCCGTTCCCCAACCGCCTGACGCCACAGCCGTTTTCCATCAACACGTGGGTAAATCCGGCCCAGCAATACACACTCGCCTTTTACGTGATGAACAATGCTTGCACCGTCACCGGCTTCCGGCTGAGGATGACGGAAGCCTACGTCACCCCCGAGCCCGGCGCATGGGCGCTCATGCTGAGCGCGGCAGCGGGCCTCGCGTTCGTTTCCTGGCGCCGCCGGCGGAGCAGCCGGTCTCAATCCTGAATTTCTGTTCGCTCCTGGCCTGAAGCCCGTCAGAATCCCTCCACGCTCCGTTTGTCACGCCCTGCGTCCCAGGCTGCGGGAAAATTCCGCCCAGTGCCCACGCGTCCTCCACCGGGGTGCCGCAACCGCCAGAAAAGGCAGGTCTGGCCAGCGGAATCCACCGCGTGCTCCATCGCCGGCTGTGAACTCACACCGGCACCCTCGCTCCCTGCCTCGCAGCGGCGGACCGTCGCGAAGCCGCGCGGGATGCCGCGGCATGGCGGGACCGCCGCCATCTCGGGGCAACCCGCAAGTGGCCTGGCTCCGCTCTTCCCCCCGCGCCGCCCGGCCCCTGCCGCGGACTCCACCCGCGGCCCTTTCATGCGCCCGTGGGAACGACCCTGGCGCCCTTTCGCGGTGCGCGTCCCGGAAGAGGCGCACCAGCGGCTCAGAAGTTCACAATGGCAGCGAAGTCTTCCGCTTTGAGCGACGCCCCGCCCACCAACGCGCCGTCGATGTCCGGCTGCGCCATCAGGCCGCGGATGTTGTCCGGCTTCACGCTGCCGCCATAGAGAATCCGCAGCCCCGCAGCGGCTTCCTTCCCGTATTTCGCCTCGGCCAGCCCGCGCAGGAATCGGTGCGCATCTTCAGCCGTCTCCGGTGTCGCCACCTTGCCGGTGCCGATGGCCCAAACCGGCTCGTAGGCAATTACGATGCGGGCAAACTCTTCGGCGCTGAGGCCGGCAATGCCGCCCTCAAACTGCCTCTGCAACACCTCGTTCGTCCGCCCGGCCTCGCGCTCTTCCAGCAGCTCGCCCACGCAGACGATCGGCGTCAGGCCCGCTTCCAGCGCGGCGCGCGTGCGCTTCAGCACCGTCTCATCGGTCTCGCCGAAATACTGCCGGCGCTCGCTGTGGCCGATGATCACATACTGGCAGCCGGCGGCTTTCAGCATCGCCGGCGTCACTTCGCCGGTGAAGGCGCCTTCCTTGTTCTGCCAGTAGCAGTTCTGGGCGCCGATGCCGACGCGGCTGCCCGCAGCCGCCTCCACCGCGGCGGGGATGTCCACGAAGGGCGGGCAGATGGCGATGTCGGCATGCGTGGATTTCTCCACCAGCGGCAGGAAGCGGACGAAAAACTCTTTCGTTTCGGCCGGCGTCTTGTACATTTTCCAGTTGCCGGCGATCAGCGGTGTGCGCATGATTCGATTCTAGCCGTTTGCCGACCCGCACGTCCGCTTTGGCCCGGACCAGCGCCCGCCGCGGCTTCAGCTCGCCAGGCCGGAAGCCGCATGCAGCACGGTGGCTTCGTTCTGCCCCAGCGCGCGGCGGGCCATGGTCAGGGCCAGGATGGGGAAATACCGGCTGTAGAGCGTGTATCGCAGATAGAACACGTTCGGGAAGCCGGTGCCGGTGGCCAGATCTTCTTTCCAGGTTCCATCCGGCTGCTGCGTCTCGATCAGGTACTCGATGCCGCGCCGGACGCCGTCGTAGTAGGACTCGCCCGCCGCCAGCAGCCCGAGCAGCGCCCATGCCGTCTGCGAGGGCGTGCTCGGCGCAGGGACGAAGCGGTCCTCGGCATAGCTCGCGCAGCTTTCCCCCCATCCGCCATCCGGGTTCTGCACCGCGGCCAGCCAGCGCGCGCCCCGGCGCACGGCCTCCTGCACCCCCGGCGCGCCGGAGTACTTGAGCCCGCGCATCGCCAGGAACGCTCCGTAGATGTAGTCCACGCCCCAGCGCCCGTACCAGCTCCCGTTGCGCTCCTGCGTATTCAGCAGATACTCGACGCCGCGGCGGATCGTCGGGTGCGAATGCACCAGCCCGCGGCGGCACAGCGACTCGAGCACCCGCCCGGTGATGTCGGGGCAGGTGGGGTCGAGCATCGCGTTGTGATCGGCGAACGGAACCTTGTTCAGCAACTGCCAGTCGTTGTCCACGTCGAACGCCGCCCAGCCGCCGTCTTTCGACTGCATCCCGATCAGCCAGTTCACGGCGCGCCGCTCGCAGCGCGCCTGCGCTTCCGGGTCGCTGCCCTTGGCGTGGAGCAGGGCCAGCAGCACCATCGCCGTGTCGTCGATGTCCGGGTAATGCTCGTTGGCGAATTCGAATGCCCAGCCGGAAGGCTCCAGATCCGGCCTCTTCACGCTCCAGTCGCCTTTGCGGCGCACCTCGCGGGCGATCAGCCAGTCGGCGGCGCGCCGCAGCCGTTCCGGCGGAGCCTGGCCGGTCTCGCCCAGCGCGAAGGCCGCATAGGCGGTGTCCCACACCGGCGAAAAGCAGGGCTGGAAATAAAACTCGTCGCCGCGGTCGGTAAGCAGCGCCTCGAACTGCCGGATGGCCTCGATCAGGTCTGGATGGTCCCGCGGATAGCCGAGCGCGTCCAGCGCCATGATGAGGTACATCATCGACGGATAAATCGCGCCCAGCCCCTCGCTGTAGCGCGTGTGATCCAGCATCCACTTCTCGGCGGCGCGGATGGCCGCGCTCTTGACCCGCGCATTGCCGCGGTCCTGCCAGATCTTCAGCCCGCGGTCGATGCCGAGGAAGAGGAAGGAAAGCTTGTCGCGGCGCGGCAGGCGGAAGCTGCGGCCCGGAGCGACGATCTCGTGCAGGTGGAAGCCCGGAGGCACAGGGCGCGTGCCGCCGCGCGCCTGCACGATGGACAGCGGCACCACGATGGCGCGCGTCCACGACGACATCTCATACAGCACCCCGCCCGGCAGCAGCACCAGCTCGGGCGGAATCGTCGGCACGTGCTCGCGCGGGTACAGCCCAAAGAGGCTGAGGTTGATTTTGACGTAGCTGTTGGCAGCCTGCACGCCCCCAAGCCGCAGGATGCATTCGCGCAGCCGCCGCATCTCCGCGCTCTCCGGGTCGATGCCTGCCAGCTTCAGCGCGGCATACGCCTTCACGCTCGCGCTCGGATCCGCCGGTCCGCCCGGGTAGATGTCGAAGCCGCCGTCGGGCAGTTGCCTCCGCAGGATCGAGCGCGCCGCCTTGCGCACCCGCTCCAGCGTCGGCGGATTCCAGCCGGTCGAGTCGGGCGGGTACAGCCAGAGCTGGAGCAGGATGTAGTCCGACTCGAGCGTCGTGTCCGCCAGCAGGTCGCCGCACCAGTACCCCTCGGGCTTTTGCAGATCAAGCAGCGCTTCGCTGGCGCGCGCCAGGGACTGCGTGCACGCCTGGGCCAGGCTCTGCCGGGTCGCCGCCGCCACCGAGACCGTCCGTCGGGTGACGCGGCGGTTCACGTTCTCAAACCACACTGAATCCATGGCAGATCTCCAGGCTGAAACCACTATTGTCCCCGATTCGCGGCCCCGCTGCGGCTCCGGGCGCCGCGGCGGCGCGTGCTAGACTGAAATATTTGAGCAGCGGAGACGATTGTGGATCGACTGACAAGGCATGAACTGAAGACCGACCGGTTTGTGGAAGAGGTCGGTCAGACCGTACATTTCCTCGAAGAGCATCGGCAGGCGGTCATCCGCTACGGCTCCATCGTTCTGGCCATCCTGATCCTCGTCGGCGCCGGATACGCGTGGATGCGCGTGAAGAAGGCGGAGCGGCAGAGCGCTCTCTCGGCAGTGCTGGAAATCTACAACGCGCCCGTCATGGATCCGCCGCCCGCCGATCTGAAGGCCTTCCGCACCGAGCAGGAAAAGAACGACGCGATTGTCAAGGCCTGCAATGAGCTGGTTCAGAAATACGCGGGCAGCAATGAGGCGGCCATCGCCTCTTACCTGCTTGGAACCCGCGCCGCAGACCAGGGCGACCTCGCCGCGGCGGAGCGCTACCTGAAAGATGCCTCGGAGAAGGCGGACCGCGAGTACGCCTCGCTGGCCATGCTGGCGCTGGCCCAGCTCTACGAGCGCAATGGCAGGCCGGCCGAGGCGGAGAAACTCCTGCGCGGGCTGGTTGCGAAACCTACCGTGCTGGTGACGAAGGAGCAGGCCGAGCTGGAGCTGGCGCGGGTTCTGATGAAATCGAAACCCGAAGAGGCCCGCAGGATCGTCACCCCGCTGATCAACCGCCCCGGCCCCGTCGGACGGATTTCCGCCACGCTGCTGGCGCAGATCCCGTCTCAGCAGGGCAAGTGACGCTCGCCAGGCTCCGTTTCCCGCATCACGCCATGCGGGGGCGCCGCTATCCGGAGCCCCCTCACCCATACCGCAACGAATTCCAGCGCGACCGCGACCGCATCATCCACGCACGCGCCTTCCGCCGCCTCGAAGACAAGACCCAGGTCTTCAGCGAGCGTCTCAGCGACCACTTCCGCAACCGCCTGACGCACACCATCGAAGTCGCCCAGATCGCCCGCACCGTCGCCGCCGCGCTCGGCCTCGACGAAGACTTCACCGAAGCCCTGGCACTCGCTCACGACATCGGCCATCCGCCGTTCGGCCACTCCGGCGAAGAGGCGCTCGACCGGCAGATGCGGCGCTACGGAGAGCGCTTCGATCACAACGTCAACGCGCTGCGGCTGGTCGAGTCTTTCGAACTGCGCTACGCGCGCTTCCCCGGGCTGAACCTCACCTTCGAGGTCCGTGAAGGCATCGTCAAGCACTCGCGCGACTTCGAGCCCGGCGAGAATCCCGAGCTCGACGAATTCCTTCCCGGCCTGCGCCCGCCGCTCGAAGCGCAGCTCATCGACCTTGCCGACGAGATCGCCTACAACACCGCCGATCTCGACGACGGCTGGAGCGCCGGGCTGTTCACGATGGACCAGATCGCTGCCAGCGTCCCCGGCTACCGTGCCATCGTCGAAGAGCTGCGCCGCGCCTTCCCGCGGGCCGGAGAGCGCGAAATCTTCCTCGAGTCGGTCCGGCGGCTGATCGATCTGCTCGCCACGGCGCTGATCGAAGGCACCGCCGCCAACGCCCTGGCCAGCGCCGCCGAAACGGTGGACGACGTGCGGCGGCTGCCGCGCCTGGCCGCCATGACGGACGGCGCGGCCGAAATCAACCGCGGCCTCAAACGGTTCCTCTTTGAAAACCTGTACTCCATCCCGATGCTCGCCGAAGAGCGCCGCCTGGCCGCGGAAAAAATCGGCGCGCTGTTCGAGTTTTTCATGAGCCAGCCCGAACATTTGCCGGAAAATCACCGGAAAAGGCTGGAGAATTTCCCGCTGCACCGCGTGGTTTGCGACTATATCGCCGGAATGACCGACGGCTATCTGCGCCGCACCGCGGAACGCCTGTTGCGCTGACCTCAGCCCGCCCGCCCCTCACCGGACGCCTCCTTCGTGCTCGTGCACGCTCATGGTTTCGGCGCGGCGCACGCCGTAAATGCGCTCCAGCGCGCGGCACAGCTCGGCGGCGAATTTCTGCGGATTCTCGCTTTCGTCGAGATCCGCTTCTACTTTCACGTAAATGTCGACGGCCTTCATCCACCGGATGATACGATAAAGGCAATGCCGCGCACCAGGTGCCACCTTTGCGGATCGCGGCCGCCCCGCCGCGCCTGCCCCGCGCTCGGCCGCGACATCTGCGCCATCTGCTGCGGCGGGCAGCGCGAAGAGTCCATCGACTGCCCGCTCGACTGCCCTCACCTTCGCGAGGCGAGAAGGCACGAAAAGCCCCCGGCGCCGGATCCGAAAACGCTGCCCCACGCCGACATCGAGATCACCGAACGCTGGCTGGCCGGGCACGAAATGCTGGTCGTGCTCTCCGGGCGCTTTCTCCTGCTGGCGGCGCTCGATACCCGCGGCGCGGTCGACAACGACGTGCGCGAGGCGCTCGACGCGCTGGCGCGGACTTACAGGACCTCCTCGAGCGGGCTGATCTACGAGTCCCGGCCCGGCAACCCGATCGCCGCCGCCATCGCGGACCGTTTCCGCAGGGAAATGGAGGCTTTCCGGGAGCGCGCCGCCCGCGAAACCGGCGTCCACAGCATCCGCGATCAGGATCTGCTTGGCGCGCTGGTCTTCTGGCAGCGGATGGAGTGGCAGCGCAACAACGGGCGCAGAAAGGGCAGGGCCTTCCTCGACAGCCTCCTTTCGCTGCTTCCGCCTGCGCCGCCTCCAGAGCAGAATCTGGTCTCCGCCTGATGCATCCGTACGGGTAGAACCGCATGGATGCAGTGCTTTTCTCATGGCGTGAAATTGCGCCGGAGGTGCGCCACTTTGTCTTCGAAGTTCCCGGGCTGGCCGAGCTGCGCGCCGAACCGGGCCAGTTCGTCTCCTTCCGCGGCGAGGTGAACGGGCGCAGGGTGACGCGCCCGTATTCGCTCGCCGGGCTGCCCCGGGGCAACCGCTTCGAGCTGTGCCTGAACCGCGTCCGCGAGGGCCTCTTCTCGCCCTGGCTGTTCGAGCTGGAACCGGGCGGGCGCGTCGAGATGCAGGGCCCGCTCGGCTACTTCACTCCGCGCCGGCCCTTCCGCGATGCCGTGCTGGTGGCCACAGGCACCGGCGTCGCCCCCTTCCGCGCCTACCTCCAGGCGCCTGAAGTGACTGGCAGCGGCGCGCAGATCACGCTGCTGTTTGGCGCGCGCTACGAAGAAGCGCTGCTCTACCGCGCGGAATTCGAGCAGTTGGCGGCGCAGAACCCGCGCTTCCGCTATATGCCCACGCTGACGCGGCCATCGGCATCCTGGCAGGGCCGCACGGGCCGCGTGCAGGCGCATCTCGACGAGGCGCTCGCTGGCCGCACGGACCTCGACGTCTACATCTGCGGGCTGAAAGAGATGGTGGAGGAGGTGCGCGCCCTGCTGAAGCAGCGGGGCTTTGACCGCCGGCAGATCCTCGTCGAGAAATACGACTAGAATCAAAGCGGATGGGCACTGCCGCCAGAAACGCCGCTGCCATCGTCCTCGCTGGGGCCGGCGTGTTCGCGCTCGCCGTCCTGCTCGGCCTGCGGATCACGCCCCCGCCGCGCACCAGCCTCGACTACCTCGTCATCGGTTCGGTGGCGACGTTTCTCATGCTCGGCGTCGTCTTCGGCCTCGTCCTCGCGCTGTGGATCAAGCCCCAGGGCCTGCCGTTCCGCCGCCGGAAAAAGCAGCCTGGCGACGACTCCGCCGGCAGCTCCGGCGGGCAGGCCTAGGCAGCGCGCTGCACGGTGACGCGGTCGAAGATTTCGCGGGTCTGCTCGAGCGTGGCGAAGCTGACGCCCGGCAGCCGCGCTGATGCGGTGCCCGCGGCCACGCCCCACTGCAACGCCTCGGGCTTCGTGGTCTCGTTCGTCAGCGCCCAGACATAGGCTGCGGCAAGCGCGTCGCCCGCGCCGATGGGACACAGCGCGTCGATGCGGGGCGGGATCGCCTCCCACACCGTGCCGTCCTCAAAGGCGCCCACCGCGCCGCGCGCGCCGAGCGAAAGCACCACGTTGCGCGCGCCCATGCCGCGGATTCGTTCGGCCGCTTCCTGGAAGTGCGCGCGCGTCAGCAGCGCGCGGTTGAGCAGCCGCTCTGCCTCCTGCTGGTTCGGCGTCACCACCGAGGGCCGCGCCTCCAGCGCCGCTTCCAGCGGATCGCCGTCGGCATCCAGCAGCGTCTGCACGCCCGCTTCCTCGGCGGCGCGGATCAGCCGCGCATAGAAATCGGCCGGCACGCCGGGCGGCAGGCTCCCGCACAGCATCAGCCACGCGGCGCCCTTCAGCTTGGCGCGCACGGCCTTTTCGAGCCGCGCCACCTCCGCCGGAGCCAGCTCCGGGCCGATCTCGTTCAGCTTGATCGTCAGCCCGTGGCGGTCCGAGATCGTCAGGTTCATGCGGATCTCGCTGCGGATGCGGACGAATTCGCAGGGGAATCCGCAGCAGGCCAGGTATTCCTCGAACTGCCGGCCCGCCTTGCCGCCGCAGATGGCGATGGCCAGCGTTTCGCCGCCATAGGCGTGAATCACGCAGGAGGCATTGATGCCGCGGCCGCCCGGCGACTTGCGCGTGTCGAGGATGTAGGCCCGGTCATCGAATACGAGCCGGTCCACCGTCACGTTGCGGTCGATGGCCGGATTGGCTGTCAGCGTGAGGATCAACGCGTCATTTTATCGTGAACAGCGCGGGCGGTGCTAATCTGGGCATTTGAAGCGATCCCCGCAATTCTGGGCCTACGCGGCGCTGATTTCGGTCTGCTTTTTCTGGGGCACCACCTACCTCGGTATCCGGATGGCGCTCGAGATGTGGCCGCCCATGACGCTGGTGGCCGTGCGGTTTCTGCTCTCCGGCAGCATCCTGCTGGCCGGCGCCCTGCTGCTGGGAGCCGCGCTTCCGCGCGGCCGCGAGCTGGCGCTCACGGCCGCCTATGGAGTGATCATTCTGGGCGTCGGCAACGGCGCGCTGGTGCTGGCCGAGACGTGGATCCCGAGCGGAATGGCAGCGCTGATCATCACCGTCAGCCCGTTCTGGATGGTGGGGCTGAACGCGCTGCTGCCGCCGCGCGAACCCCTGCACGGGCCGACGCTGGCGGGCATGCTGATCGGGCTGGCCGGCGCGGTGCTGCTGGTCGGCCCCGGCGCATGGGCGGGCGGCGCGGCTGGCGCGGCGATGATCAAGGGAGCGCTGGTGCTTCAGGTCGGCTGCGCGAGCTGGTCGCTCGGTTCGCTGTTGCAGAAGCGGCTTCCGGCGAAGGCCAACCCCATTGTGTCGGGAGCGATCCAGCAGTTGGCCGCCGGGCTTGCCTTCACGCCTCTGGCCCTCCTCTTTCCGGGCGAGATCCACTACTCGGCCCGCGGCCTGGGCGCCCTGCTGTATCTGGTGACCTTCGGCTCCATCGTCGGCTACTCGAGCTACGTCATCGCGCTCGAGCGCCTGCCCGTCGCCGTCGTCTCGCTCTACAACTACGTGAACCCCGTGGTGGCCGTCATCCTCGGCTGGATCTTTTACCGCGAGCCTTTTGGATGGCGGGAAGCGCTCGCGATGGCGGTGATCTTCACCGGCGTCGCGATTGTCAAGAGGATCCAGGACAGCCGCTAGCGGCCGGTCAGGGCTGCTGGCGGGGGCCGCGCAGCCGCGCGCCCAGCGCGCCGCCCAGCGAGCAGAAAATGGTCAGGAAAAAGAACTGGAAAATCAGCCCTGCGATCAGCGTGAATGCGAAGGTTTTTGGATCGGAAATCATCTTCCGGAAGCGCTCGATGGCGTCCGAGGAGAGGTTCATTTTCGCCAGCGATTCCTCCCATGCCCTGCCCAGATCGCCGCTGGCCGTGAGCGCCGCCATGCCGGCCGTGAAGAACACCGTCGTGATGACGAACGTGAAGATCCCGGTGATCCAGCCCACGCGGGCGCCTTCGATGACGGTGAGCGGCGCGCCCGTGCGCCGCATGTACAGGACGGCCGCATAGAATCCGCCGCCGAGCAGCAGCAGCGGCATCAGCACCGAAGCGCCGGCGAGGGCGCTCAGCGTCGAGGCCAGTTGCACGAGCACGGCGACCAGGAACCCGACCCGGACGGCGGCTCCGCTCTGGAAAGCAGCGGCCGTCTCCTCCACGAGCGGAGCGTCGCCCGCCGGCGCAACGGCAGGCTCGGGGTGCGGCTCCGCGGGCGGCTCCTCCGCCTCAGCCGCCACCAGCTCCCGCACCGGGCGGCCGCAGCGGTGGCAGAAGAGCGCGTCCTCCACCAGCTTTGCGCCGCACGTGCAGAATTCGCTCACACCTTTAGTTTCCCGTACCGCGCAGTGCCGGGCAACAGCATGGCTCAGGCGGGCATTATCCTGAGAAACAGGAGATGAAAAGCCACACGCTGCTTGTGCTGAATGATCCGGCCGCGCCGCATCTTCGCTGGCTGGACCGCCTGCCTCCCAACACCCGCATTGCCGCGGGGCTTTCGGTGGATGCGTTCCGCAATGCCGCGCCGGAGGCGGACGCCATGCTGGTGGGCGCCGTTCCGCGCGAGCTCTTCGAGCAGGTCTTCGCCATGGCCCCGCGGCTGGAATGGGTCCATGTGATGTGGGCCGGCCTGGATACGCTGCTCTTCCCTGCCCTGGTGGAAAGCCCGGTGACGCTGACCAACGGGCGCGGCGTGTTCGCGCGTTCGCTGGCCGAATTCGTCATCGCCGGAATGCTGTGGTTCGCGAAAGACATCCGCCGCATGCGCCGCCAGCAGCGGGAAAAGCGCTGGGAGAAATTCGTCGTGGAAGAGCTGCACGGCAGGCGGCTCGGCATCATCGGCCACGGATCCATCGGGCGGGCTGCGGCGGCGCTGGCGGCGGCGTTCGGCATGAAGGTGATCGGCGTAGGGCGGCTTTCGCCGCGCGAGGAGTTCGACGAAATCATCGAACAGAGCGATTACATCCTGGTCAGCGCGCCGCTGACGGAGCAGACGCGCGGCCTGGTAGGCGAGGCGGAGTTCCGCCGGATGAAGCCGTCGGCGGTGCTGATCAACGTGGGCCGCGGCCCGGTGGTCGACGAGCAGGCGCTGCTGGCGGCGCTGCGCGAGGGCCGCATCCGCGGAGCCGTGCTCGATGTTTACAACGAAGAGCCGCTGCCGCCGGAGCATCCCTTCTGGACGATGGACAACGTGCTGCTCAGCCCCCACTGCGCCGACAACACGCCCACGTGGCTCGACGAGGCGATGCAGTTGTTCGTGGAGAACTTCGACCGTTTCGCGCGCGGCGAGCCCCTGCGCAATGTCGTCGACAAGAAGGCGGGCTACTGATGGAAGAGATCACGCTCGAGTCCATCCGGCAGGCGGCGGAGCGCATCGCGCCGCTGGCGCGGCGGACGCCGGTATGGCGTTCCCGCAGTTTTGACGAAAAGGCCGGAATCGAGGCCTTTTTCAAGTGCGAAAACCTGCAAAAAGGCGGCGCTTTCAAAATCCGCGGTGCGGCGAATTTCATCTTCTCCATCCCCGAGGCGGAGCGCCGCCGCGGCGTGGTGGCTTACTCTTCCGGCAATCACGCGCAGGCGGTCGCCATCGCCGCGCGCCATGCCGGCATCGCCGCCACGCTGGTCATGCCGCACGATGCGCCGCGCTCCAAGGTGGAAGCCACCGCGGCGCAGGGCGCGCGGATCGTCTTCTACGACCGTCTGCGGGAGAAGCGCGAAGAGATAGGACGGCGCATCGCCGATGAGACCGGCGCCACGCTGGTGCCGCCCTTCGACCATCCGTGGATCATCGCCGGCCAGGGCACGTGCGCGCTCGAGTTCCTTGAGCAGCAGCCGGATCTCGATGCGCTCGTGGTGTGCCTCGGCGGCGGCGGGCTGCTGGCGGGCTGCGCCATCGCCGCGCGGGCGCTGAAGCCGGACATCGCCATCTTCGGCGTGGAGCCGGAGCTCGCCAACGACTACTGGCTGTCGCTTCAACGCGGCGAACCCGTCGAGATCCCGCCCCCCGCCACCATCGCCGACGGGCTGCGCACGACGAAGCCGGGGCGGTGGAATTTCCCGGTCATCCAGCGGCTGGTGGATGGAGTCCTGCTGGTCAGCGAAGACGAGATCCGCGCCGCCGCGAAGTTCATCCTCACGCGGATGAAGCTGGTGGTGGAGCCCAGCGGAGCCGTGGGCGCGGCGGCGGTTCTCGCCGGCAGGCTGCCTGCGCGGTACCGCCGCGTAGGCATCGTGATCAGCGGCGGCAACGTGGATCTGGAGCTGCTGGCGAACCTCTAGGGCAGGCGGCGGGGCTGCTGCCCGGCAGGCCGGGGGTCAGCAGAAAAAGAAATGGCGGGGACGACGGGGCTCGAACCCGCGACCTCCGACGTGACAGGCCGGCGTTCTAACCAACTGAACTACGTCCCCGCGTTGTGCGGACACTTTCACTATACCACGCGCACAGCCTGCCTGTCTCGCCGGTAAGACGGTGTTTCGTGAGGGCGCGCCGGACCGCAGTGTTCTAAAATTGGAGAAGCACGTACGGTCGGGGCGTGGCGCAGCCTGGTAGCGCACCTGCCTTGGGCGCAGGGGGTCGCAGGTTCAAATCCTGCCGCCCCGACCAATCCCATTCCCCTCGTTTTCGCCCTCGCAACAGCGTCTCCCCACCGCGCTCCACCCCCTGCCAACCTGCTGATCTGACTGACCTTCTGGCAATTCTTCGGTTCGTTTTGCCATTTTCGCGGGTGCGGCGCCACAAGGGCTGCACCGGATCCACCTGACACCGCGCGCCGTCCGGTTCGTTTTGTCTTTCCCGAACGACGGATTCGCCCGGGCAGTCCCGGACGCTGCCGTCATCGGGCCGTCCGGTTCGTTTTGTCATTCCGGAGGGCAAAGCGGGCAAGCGGATGCCCGCGGGACTGGCTTCCTGCGTCGGCGCCGCCTGGGGCGGAGGGAGAGTGGTGGAGGATGACCGTTTCCAGAAACAAGGTGGCGCGCGCCCGCAGAGCGCCTGCAAGCGCCCGCCCGGGGCACGCGTCCGGCCCTGTCTCCGTGGCCATTTCTGTGCCATGGGCCGCG
>JANWVO010000038.1 GCA_025056865.1 Bryobacteraceae bacterium | reverse complement strand
CCGCGTGGTGCAGTTGACGATCTGCGCACTGACGGTGCCGGCAGCGAGCGCCAGCACGGCCAGAAGCAGAATAGCTTTGCGAAAACTAACCATTTCCTTCTCCTTGTGAACTGTCGGATTTGAATTGATGAAGGGTCTCTTCAACCTGAGCCTCAGCGGAAGGGGAGAAAGGAATCCATGCCGCCGTCACTGCCGACCTGGTGCGGAAGGGGGAATCTGTCTCCTCCGTCCTGCCCTGGCCGATCCGTGCCGGTCTTCCGTGGTGGATTCCCATGTGTAATTTCTTGAAATCTCTCTTCTGTGCCTGCGGGATCCTGACCGACTTCCAGTGCCGGGCCCTTCTGGGGCACAGTCAGCACTTTCATATCACTCCGCCGACGCCCAAGTCAAGTGGATAAGCCACCGTACCTGAAGCTGGCGAAGCGAAGCCAGAACTCCCTACCCCCGGTATTTAAGCATGAAACGTCCTGTTTCGTCAAGGGTTTCTCGGCAAAGACCGGGTGAATTCGACGGGCGGCGCGGCTGCGTCTTCACGCACGCAGGGCGACGCCGGACAATTGGGAGCTCGTGGACAACATCGATCGTGCGTCTCCACGCAGGCAGGGCGGCTCCGGGGCTGCCCCGCCTCAACGGATGATTTTCTGCAGGCGGCGCATCTGCTGGACGAGCTCGTCAGTGGCGTCGGTCAAGCCGTTGGTGTCATAGATGACCCGGGGGGTGATGAAGACAAGCAGTTCCGTGCGCTCCCGGGAGAACGACTTGTTGCCGAAGGCCGCGCCCAGACCGGGAATCCGGTGCAGAAAGGGGATGCCGCCGCTGGTCTGCGAGTTCGATTCGCTGATGATGCCACCGATGGCGATGGTATCTCCGTCCTGCACGGTCACCTGCGTGCTGACGCTGCGGTTGGAAAAGCTTGGCGACTGGATGCCGCCCACCGGCGGGGGACCCGGCGCGCTGACTTCCTGGTTGATGACAAGCGTGACGACGCCGGACGGGTTGACATTGGCGGTGATGCTGAGGTTGACGCCCGTCTTGCGGTTGGTGATGGTGTTGGCAAACAGCGAGCTGCCTCCCTGCTGCACGCCGGTCACGGCCTGCGCGGTGAGCATCGGGACTTCGACGCCCACGTTGATGGAGGCGGGGATGCTGTCGGTGGCGACGACGGAAGGGGTGCTGACGACGCGCGCTTTGGTGGCCAGTTCGGAGGTGGACAGCGCGGCCAGCAGCTCCTTGCTCTGGCGGAGGAGCCATCCGGTGGAAAGGCTCATGGTGGATTGCGTGAACTGCCCCGTCAGCGAATGCGAGCCGGGGCTGGAGGATCCGCGGTTCTTCAAGAACCAGTCAAGCCCCCAGCTCAGTGCGCCGGTGAGCTGGAGCTCAAAGATCCTGGCTTCGATCAGCACCTGGCGGGGCGGGATGTCGAGTTCGCGCAGCAGGCGGAGGATACTTTCGTACTCTTCGGGCGTGGCGAGGATCAGCAGCGAGTTGTCGCTGAGGTTCGGCACGACGCGCGGGCTGCGCGGTCCTCCCCAATAGCCCATGGCGCCCAGGCCCAGGTAAGCCCCGGTGAGATCCATGCCGGCAGCGGCTGTCTGGAGGGTCTGGGGGACGCCGCCGGCTGGCGGCGCCGTCTGCCCGGAGGCTGGCTGGGCGGGCGCCGTCTGGCCCGCAGCCGGGGCGGTGGCGGAGAAGGGCGCGCTGCCATATGCGCCCATGCCGTAGGGGCCCATGGCGGGAAACATGCCCATGCCGTAGCCGGCCATGCCGGGCATGCCATAGCCGCCGAAGGGGCTGAAGCCGCCCATGCCGTAGCCGTAGCCGCCCATTCCGTAACCGGGATACATCGACATGTAGAGCATCATGATCGACTGAGCGAGCATGGGCGCCTTGCCGTACTTGACGCGGTAGACATAGGTGTCGATCCGGCCGGCGGCGCTCTTCACCCTGACGTCGAGCCGCTCGACCCATTCCTGGATCTGTTCAAAGACGCCGGGGTTGGGCGCCACGGCGATGAGCATGTTGATGCGGTCGACGGGGACGAACTTCACCGAGGCCAGCTCCTTGCTGAGCGACATCGACTTGAGCAGCCCTTCGAGCTCCTTGGCGAGATCCGAGGGGCGGCTGTTGCGGAGCTCGAACAGCTTCACGCGCTGCCGGGCGAGCGCGTCGGAGTCGAACAACGCAATCATCTCCATCAGCCGCTTCATGTTGCGGCGGCTGTCGAGCACAAGCAGGAGGTTGGCCGGGGGGTAGGCCCATCCCTTGCCCTGCGGGCCGAGGAAGTTGTCGAGCAGCCGTGCCAGCTCCTCGACATTGGCGTACTTGAGGAAGACGAGATTGAGGATCGGGCGGTCGTCTTCGGGGATGTCTTTGGCGTCGACCTCCGGCGGAAGCGGCATGCGGGCCACTTCGGCCAGGGGCACGATGCGGTAGATGTTGCCGGTCTGGACCATGGCCGCGCCGTTGATGCGCAGGATGGTGTCGAGCAGCGCGCGCGGGTCGATGTCGCGGATCTCGCCATAGGTATTGAGCGTGACCGCGCCGCTGACGCCCTTGTCGACGACGTAGTTGATCCTGAGCTGGCGGGCGAGGAAGTCGACGACCTCCAGCAGGTTGACGTTCTGGAGAGAGAGCCCGGCGATGAGCCCTGCGGGCGGCTGCTGAGGCAGCGCCGGCTTCGTTTCCTGCGGCGCGGGCGGCTGCTGCGCCTGCGTGGCGGCCGCGGCGGCGGCCGCGGGGGCGGCCAGCGCGGGATGCGCCACACACATCGCCGTCAGCAATGCGAGCTCAGGGCTCCGTAACCGCGCCATGCGCACGAGGCACCTCCTTCGAACAAGAAAGCTCAATCCTGTTTTTTCTGCGACGCGCGCCACTGCTCGAGCGCCCGCCGCTCATCCTCGTCCAGCTCTTCCGGGCTGCGGGACCAGGTCCGGAGGCCGAACGGAGTCTGCCGCTCGAACACCACCCTGGAGCCGCTGGCCTCGCGCACGCGGATATAATTCGTCTCCGGCGCGGGGGACTCTCCGCCGGCCTTTTCTTCGTAGCGGACCATGCCGAAGGGGGTGCGGCGGTAGATCCAGGCGCGGCCCTGCGCATCCCGGGCGCGCCATTTCCCTTCGCCGAGCTTCTCGGCGCCGGCGGGGACGGTGACGGCCGGGGCCGCGGCGGAGGGCCTGCCGGAGTCCTTCCGGCCGGCCTCCTTCTTCGCCTCCTGCCCGGCTGCGGCGGCGGAGGCTGCCGCCAGACACAACAGAACAGCCAGAAAATGTTTCACAACAGGATCCTCCCTTCGTGTTTTCATTGCACCTTCTCCCACATGCAGCGCTCGCCGAACGGACTCTTGCGGACGACCTTGCGGTAGCCGTCCACGACCGTGCCGGGCGGCGTGGGGTCGCCCGGCTGGCAGTAGCGGATGTTGTCGCCGGCCTCGGCGCCTGGCCCGCGCGTCTCCTGGACCAGGGACACGGCGGGCGCGGCGGGCGCGTTCTGGGGCGGCATGGGCTGCGGCGCCGAGGAAGCCTGCTGGGCCGGTGCCGGCTCGCCCGGATCCTTCAGCTCGTCGAACCTCTTCCGGATCTGCCTGCCTTCCCACTCGAAGACGAGCCCGGCGGCCTCGACGGCCACGAGCCGGAACTCGCCCACTTCATCGCCGACGGCGTAGGTTTTCTGGGGCTTGCCCTGGGGGGCGAGCACGACGCGCGGGCCTTCGCCGAAGTTCATGAGCCCGTAGTAGCGGGGCAGCGGCGGCACCGGCTTCGGCGCGCTCACTTCGATGACGACGTCGGGGTTGCGGTCGCGGCTCAGCAGCAGCTTCTGGGCGATCTCGACATAGGCGGCGGCAGTGATCTGCGGGGGCGGGGGCGGCAGCGCCACCGCAGGCGGCGGGGGCGGAGCCGCGGCGGCCCGCAGAAATGCCGCGCGGCGGCGTTCATGCTCCTCCATCTGCGCGCGCAGCCTCAGGACGGCCGCGGCGCAGCCGGCCAGAAGCAGCAGGTTCAGCAGCAGAAGCCGGCCCCTCAAAACGCGCGCCCTCCTTTTTTCTCCGGCGCGAGGCTGCGGGGCGCCACGCCGGTGAAGGTGAGCCGCGCCGGGATGATCTTGCGGTTGCCGGCGGCCTGGCTCAGTTGCACTTCGCTGATGGCGATCAGCTCCGGCTGGTTGCTGACGTCGGCCAGGAAGGCGAGGAGCTGCTCCACCGGGCACTCGACAATCACCGTCATCACGATTTCGGCGTAGGCATCGCCGAGCGCCCGCGGCTGGCCGAATTCCGCGCCTTTCAGCGCAAAGGATTCGGGCTGGCTTTTCGCCACGCGCCGCACAAGTTCGAGCATTTGCGCCTGGGCCTGCGCGGCGGTTTCGGCGCGCAGCATGCCCTGCTCGCGCTGCCCAAGCTCCTGCCGGACCTTCTTCAACGCCTCCTCGCGTCCCGGGGCGGCCGCGGCCATGCGGCGCAGCTTCCGGATCCGCTGCTCCATCTGCTCGACGGTGACGGCCGGGCCCACCACCGGCGCAGCGCCGCCTTCGGGCCAGAAGTAGACGGCGAGGAAGACCACGCTGCAGACAGCCAGCAGGGCCAGAGCGCGCCGGTCCCTGTCCGACAGGGGAGGCATTTTCATGGCGCGCCTCCCTCGCGCCGCGCGCGGATGCGGAAAATGTCGCCGGACTGCCCGCGGGTGAGGGGCGCCGTGAACTCCGCTCCGGCGAAGCGCGGCGATTCCTCGAGCTTCTTGAGCAGCTCGTCGGCGCGGTCGCTTTCGCCCCACAGCAGCACCTGGTCCGGCGTGATCTGCACGGAAAGCAGCATGCCGGGCGGCTCGATCATCCGCGTGAGTTCCAGGAGGATGTCGAGATGGGCGCGCGTGCGGCTGCGGAAGGCGTTGAGCAGCTCGATGCGCTGCACGGCAGCGGCCAGTTCGCGGTCGAGCTGTTCGACGCGCCGCGCGGCCGGTGCGAGCCGGGCCGCTTCGGCCTCGAGCGCTTTCCTGTACTGGCGGTCCGCCCAGGCGCTTTCGGCGGCCAGCGCTCCGCCGAGCAGGAGCAGCACGCCGGCCAGCGCCGCCGTGGGCAGATACTGCATGCGGGAGCTGGAAGCGCGCAGAGCGGGCGGAAGCAGGTTGAGCGGCTGTCCGAGGTGCGGGCAGGCCGCAGCCAGCGCGGCCGCCCAGGCCGCGGGCGACTGCGGCTGGGCCGGCCCGGCCGGAGGGGGAAGAATCTCCAGCCAGCCGCAGGGCCTGGCATCGGCCTCCAGCCGCATTTCGGCGGCGGCCAGTGCGGCGGCCCGTTCGGGCGGGGCGTCGGAAACGGCCGAGAACAGCGGCCAGGACGGGCTTTCGCCGTAGATCTCGGTGAGCGGCTCGGGCCCGTCTCCCAGGACGCGCACGGCGAGCAGGCCGGCGGGAGAGGGCGCGGCGGAAAGCCGCAGGGAGACAAAGACGGCGCTGCCGGAGAAGGTAAGGCCGGCCAGCCTGATGCCGGCTTCGGCAAACAGCGCCGCATAGGAATCAATGATGCGTCTTTCGGCCACCGCCACGGTGAAGGAAGCGGTACGGCCGGCACGCTGGAAATCATGCACCACTTCCTCGCCGCCGAACGGATGGAGGGAATCCATCTGGAAGGCAATGGCGGCGGGAGCATCCGTGTCGGAGACGCCGGGCAGGCGCAGGTGACGGACGACAACTTCGTGGCGGGGCAGGACCAGCCAGGCGGCGAGATGGGAGGCCTGGTGCGACTCGACGAAAGCGGCATACTCCCGGCCCCATTCCGAGGCGGGACGCTCGCGGAAGCCTTCGATGCGGATCTGCCCGAGCAGATGCACGGCCGCGGGGCGAACCCGGGCCAGGCAGACCTCGAGCGCGCCGCCTTCGACCGCGATGCCGACGCCAGTGCCGAAACGCAGGGCGCGGCGCAACGCCGGCGACTCCAGCAGCGGAGTCACGGCAGCCATGCTTCCACCTCCGGCGATGGCAACGTGGACTCGTCCCAGGCCAAAATCCGGAAGCCTTCGGGCGAGACGGACGACTGCAACTGCACGGTCATCGCCACCGTGCGGCGCGCCTCGCCGGGTGCGCTGCCGCGCCGGCGGACGCGGGCCGTGGCGCGCAGCGTGTAGATGTTGTCGCCGCCGAAGCGGAAACGGACGGCAGCAGGGCCGAGCAGCGGCGCCACCTGGCGGAAGTCTGCAATCGGCTGCTGGGCGCGCATCCGCGCGATCATGTCGGCGGCCGGGGCTGGCACGCCGACGGCGATCATCACCGCCGGCTGCACGGTATTGATGTCCATCTGGCGTCCGGAGCTGAAGACGGAGAGGCAGTCGCGGAGCCCGGGGCGGCGGACAACGGCGCCGTCCGCGGCGCGCGCGTAGCCGCCGTAGAAAAGCTCGGGCGTGACGCCAGCCACAGACATGAGATCTTCGATCTGTTCCAATGACGCTCGCGGCGCGCGGAAAGACGGAGACGAGGACAGATAATACGCATCGAAGTCGCCCAGCTCGCTGCCCCGCCAGTGCAGGATGGCGGCGGCAATCAGGCGGGCGCGCTCCGCTTCCACGCCGAGCGCGGCCAGCAGGCGCTCGAATTCCTCGCGGGTGGCGAAGTTGACATTGAGCCGGGACGATTCCGGGATCACCTCGACGACGGCATCGCCTTCGGGGAAGCGCAGGGCCATGCGCGGCTGCCGCCGGTCCCACCAGCGGGGCCGGCCGGACGCGTCGAGGGGGCCCGGCCCATAGCGCATGTAGTTCAGGGCGCGATCGAGAGCGCCGCAGGCCAGGTAATACGCCTGGAGCCCTTCTCGCTCGGCCCCGGCGCGTTCGAGTTCGCCGCGCACGCGGAGGGCCACCGAGAAGGCGATGGCGGCCAGCGCGGCGCTGAGCCAGAGGACCATCAGCAGGGCGCCGCCGCGGCGGAGGTCACGGTTCATAGCGCTCTCCCGCCAGCCGGTTGGGCCGGATCCTGCCAGTGAAGGTGACGGGGGGCAGGGCGGCGCCTGCCGGATCGAGCGCAGCCATCTCGATGCGGATGGCGGCCGGCCAGAGGTCGGGCCTGCGCCATGAAGGCACCCACTGGGGCGGGTTGACGAGGTCGTCCTGGAGATAGGAGAAGCGGCAGTAGGCGAGACGATCCGCCAGCACAAAGGAGCGCGGCGAGGGTTCGACGGGGGGGAAGACAGGCATTGGGGCGCCGAGCTCCGCATCCATCTGGGGCTGCTGGCAGAAGAAGCCCGCGCCCTCGGGGCCGGTGTAAGGGATTTCGTTGACCAGCAGGCGCAGGCCGCCCTCCGGCCTTCCGGCGGCGAACAGTTCGACGATCTGCGCGCGGCCGCGAGCGCCGCCCTGGATCGAGAAACGGCTGACAAAGCGCGCCGCTGCGGGGGTGCCCTCGAAGAACATCACCGGCCTGCCGCCCGGCTGCTGGGCGGTGGCACCGCAGCGGGCCATGACAGGAAGGAACCCGGCCACCTGCTGGTGGAGGATGCGCTGCGCGCCGGCGGTGCGGCGGAGCGATTCGATGCGGCGGGAGCTCGATTCGAGCGCCGCCAACGCGGACCGCACCGCAAACAGCATGGCCGCTGACAGCAGCGCCACGAGGGTGATGGCGATGAGGACTTCGATGAGCGTCATGCCGCGCTGCCGTGGCCTCATGGCGCGCCCGCGGCCTGGCCGCCCTCCTGCATGGATTCAAACCAGGGCGCGTCTTCGGCGGTCATTCTGGCGCCCCGGTAGGCGGTGAGCGCGAAGGTGCGCCGGGCGCCGCCGCTGTTCCACCAGATCTCGAGCTGGATCCGTTCGAGGATGCGCGAGCCGGCCGGGGGGGCCGTGCCCGGCTGGAGGACCATGCCTTCGAAAGGCGTCACGAGCGCGCGCCAGCCGGCCTCGATGCCGCCGGTCTGGCCAGGCTCGAAACGGCCTTCGATGGGCGTGCCGTGCGGAAGAGGCCGCGTTGCGAGCAGTTCGTCCATCTGGCTGCGCGCGAGCGCCGCGGCGCGCGCCGACTCGAGCACCCTGGAGGCATTCGACATGGATGCGCGCAGGGCGCCGAGCAGCGCCGTCACGGCCACGGCCATGAGGACCGTGGCCACGAGCACCTCCAGCAACGTGAATCCGCGTCTGCCACGCGCCATCTCCTATCGCGTCCCCTCTTCAGAGACGCGCGCGGGAGCCGTTTCGACGACCGCCGCCGCCGTCAGCGGATCGATGCGCACCAGGCGCTGCTGCCCGCGCGGATTGCCGATCACGATGCCGAGGGCCGGATACGGCTCGCCGGGTGCCAGCAGGAAGGAGCGGACGGTCTCTTCGCCGGGAGCGGCGATCGGCGGCAGGATCTCGACGATCCGCAGCCCCGGCTCCAGGCGCATCTGGCGTACGAAGCCACCGGCGGGATCCACGGCCTGGAGGGTGCCCGCCGCGCGGTCGACGATGAGTTCGAGGGGGGCCTGACGGCGCTCGACGCGCGTCATCGCCTGCGCGATCAGCCCGGCGGCGCCGTCGGCGGCGGAGCGCAGCCGCAGCGAGTCCAGCCCGGCGCCGATGCCCGGGTAGGCGAGACCGACAAGAAGGCTCACCACCACCAGCACGATGAGCGTTTCGAGCAGCGTGAGGCCGCGTTCGCCGCGCATTTCCTACTGGGCTTTCCAGCTCACGATGTCCGCGTTGATGCCTTCGCCGCCGGGCTGGCCGTCGGCGCCCAGGCAGATGATCTCCGGCTCGTCGCCGTGCTCGCCCGGGTAGCGGTAGATGTAGGGCCGGCCCCAGGGATCGAGCGGAATGTCCTGCGGCAGGTAGGGTCCCTGCCACTGCGGCACGTTCTGGGGACGCACGCGCAGCGCCTGAAGGCCCATCTCGGTGGTCGGATAGGTGCCGGTGTCCAGCTTGTAGGCGCCGAGCGCGGTCATGAAGGCGTTGATCTGCGCGCGCGCCGCGGTGACGCGCGCCGTGTCGCTCTTGCTGAGCAGCTTGGGCGCGACCAGCGCTGCAAACAGCGCGATGATGGTGAGCACGACGAGCATCTCGATGAGCGTGATGCCGCGACGCCGCGCCCGCCGGTTGTGGTACCTGCTGGCCATGAGTGGCTCCCTCCCTTCCATTACATCGCCAATTCGTTGATCCCGCTGATGGCCATCAGCATGGAGAGGATCAGCGCGCCCACCGCCACGCCCATCACGAGGATGACGAGCGGCTCGAACAGCGAGGTGAAGCGCTTGATGGAGGCGCGCGTGTCGGCCTCGTAGATCTCCGCGGCGCGGAGGAACATCGTATCGAGCCGCCCCGTTTCCTCGCCGATGGTGAGCAGGTGCGGCAGCAGCGGCGGGAACATGCCGGTGGCGGCCAGCGGAGCGCTGAGGCCTTCGCCGCGCTTGACGCCCTGCGCGACCAGTTCGAGCGAGTCCGCCATGCGCCGGTTGGTGAGAATGCCGCGGGCAATCTGGATGGACTGCACGAGCGGGACGCCGTTGGCGATCAGCGTGCCCATGGCGCGGGCGAAGTGCGCGGTCTGGGCCTTGCGCAGCGCCTCGCCGAGCAGCGGCAGCTTCAGCCGGAAGCCGTCCCACCAGTAGCGCCCGGCAGGCGAGCCGATGTAGACGCGGAGGGCGGCCAGGGCCGCGGCCATCGCGGCGAGCGCCCAAAGGCCGTAGGCCTGAACCCAGCGGCTGAGGTCGAGCAGCGCCTGGGTCATCGCCGGGATGCGGATGTTCGAGGCGGCGAAGGCCGCCGCGAAGCGCGGGACGACGTAGTACATGAGGATGAAGATGGAAGCCGCGCCGACCAGCGTCAGCAGCGCGGGATAGACGAGCGAGCTGACGATGTAGCCGCGCAGCTCGTCGCGCGTTTTTTCATACTCGGCCAGCCGTTCGAAGATCGGTCCCAGCGAGCCGGAAGCCTCGCCGGCGCGCACCATGTTCACATAGATCTGCGGGAACCAGGCGGGGCGCGTGGCGAGCGCGTCGGCCAGCGACCTGCCGCCCTTGATGCCGCGCAGCACGTCTTCGACCACCTCGCGGAACTCGGCGCGCTCGCTCAGCTCGGCGACGATGGACAGCGCGCGGTCGAGCGGCACGCCGGCGTTGAGCAGGGTGGACAGCTCCTGGGTGAAGAAGAGCACGTCGCGGCCTCTGCCGAAGCGCAGCGGGGGCAGCCTCGCTTCGCCGCGCCCCTGCGGCGCGGCGCCGACGTAGAGCGGGATCAGCCCCTGGCGGCGCAGCTCGCGCGCGGCGGCGGCGGCATCGGCGGCGGCAAGCACGCCGGTGCGCTTGCGGCCGTCGGGCGTTACCGCGCGGAAATGGAGCTGCTGGAGCGGCACGTCAGAACTCCTGGGTCACGCGCAGGACCTCTTCCGCCGTGGTGACGCCCTGCTGCACCTTCATCCAGCCGTCTTCGCGCAGCGAGCGCATGCCGTGGCGGCGCGCGGCCTCGGCGAGCACGCTGGCGTCGGCGCCAGCCATGATCAGCCGGCGCAGCTCGTCGTTCATCTCCATCATCTCGAAGATGCCGACGCGGCCGAAATATCCTGTGCCGAAGCAGCGCTCGCAGCCGCGGCCGCGCCACACCGGGATCATTTCGCCGGAAGGAGCGAGCCGCTCGCCCGCGGGCTCCTTGCAGTCCGCGCAGATGACGCGCACCAGCCGCTGCGCCAGCACGGCGACCAGCGAAGAGCAGATGAGGTAATTCTCCACGCCCATGTCGGTGAGGCGGGTGATGGCGCTCGGCGCGTCGTTGGTGTGCAGGGTGGAGTAGACGAAGTGGCCGGTGAGCGCCGCGCGGATGGCGACTTCGGCGGTCTCGTAATCGCGGATCTCGCCCACCATGATGACGTCCGGATCCTGGCGCACGATGTGGCGCAGGCCGGTGGCGAAGGTGAGGCCGATCTGCGGATTGACGTGGATCTGGTTGATCCCGTCCATCTGGTATTCCACCGGATCCTCGATGGTGATGATCTTGCGCTCGCTGCGGTTGATGCGCTTGAGGGCGGAGTACAGCGTGGTGGACTTGCCGCTGCCGGTGGGGCCGGTGACGAGCAGGATGCCGTGCGGCAGCGAGGTGAAGTGCTCCATGCGCTCGAGCATGCGCTCGTCGAAGCCGAGATTGCGGAGGTCGAAGAACTCGCCGGCGCTGCGGTCGAGCAGGCGCATGACGACGCTTTCGCCATAGAGCGTGGGCAGCGTCGAGACGCGGAGGTCGATTTCGCGGCCGAGCGTTTTCATCTTGATGCGGCCGTCCTGCGGCAGGCGGCGCTCGGCGATGTTCATTTTCGCCATCAGCTTCAGGCGGCTGATGACGGCGGCCTTGAGCTCGCGCGGCGGCGGCTCCTGTTCCTGGAGCACCCCGTCGATGCGGAAGCGCACCTTCACTTCCTTCTCGAAGGGCTCGATGTGGATGTCGCTGGCGCGTTTCTCCACCGCCTGGGCGATCATCGCGTTGACGAGGCGGATGACCGGGGCCTCGCTGGCCATGTCGCGGAGCTGCTCGAGTTCGGCGGCGGACTCGGCATCTTCTCCTGCCAGCACTGCCGCCTCCTGCTCTTCTTCGGCGTAGTAACGCTCGAGCGCGTCGGCCAGCTCGGTTTCGGCCGCGATTTCGGCGCGCACGCGCAGCCCGGTGGCGGCGCGCACGGCGGCGAGCGTCTCCAGATCGAGAGGGTCCGCCATTGCCACCACGAGCGCGCCGCCTTCCATGCGCAGCGGGAAGAGGCGCGCCTGGCGGAGGAATCGCGGCGAGAGGCGCTCGGTTTCGGGCGTCACCAGCGGGGGGCCGTCGAGCCGGGCCACGGGGATGCCGAGCTGCTCGGCGAGCGCCTGCACGATGTCGCGCTGGGCGGCGAAGCCGAGGTCGACGAGGATGCGGCCCAGCTTGTCGCCGCGCTCGCGCTGGAGCTCGAGCGCACGGTCGAGGTCTTCACCGGTGATGAGGCCCTTGCGGATCAGGATCTCGCCAAGCCGCATGCGGCTACTCTTCCTTCGCGCGGATGATCTGGGCGAGCGCCGCCCGCGGCTGCCGTTGCAGGGCCACGTCGAGCAGCGCGTCACGACGGCCCTGCATCTGGATGAGCCGCGGCAGGCCGGCGGTGTCCTCCCAACTGTGCGAGTACAGCAGCACGCCCAGCACGATCTGCTCGCCCGGCGGAAGGCGGTCCAGCGACTGCGCCGCAGCCAGCAGCATGTCGCGCATCAGCTCGCGGATCTGGGGCAGCCGCCTGAGCTTCTGTTCGCGCACGCGCACCGCCTCTTCACGGCTGATCGACGGGCGGAAGGGCGAGAGGCCCGGGGCGGGAAGCAGGTTGATCTCGGCGGTGAAGACCGCGCCGAAGCCGTCGACATAAAGACCCCGCGTGAGTCCGAGCACTTCCACGGGGCGCTCGAGGTCCATGCGCGCGAAGCGCTGGTCCATCGCCCGCTCCATGGCGGCGATCTCCTGCCGCGACGGGCGCGGCGGCTGCGCAGGCACCAGAAGGTGCAGGGCGGCAATCAGAAGGATGGCGCGCATCAATCGCCTCCGTACTGGGCGCTTGCCAGATAGACGTTGTTGATCCGTTTCTGAAGCAGCTCGAACGCGGCAGTCACGTCGCGCAGGTCGGCGCGCCGCTGCGCTTCCATGCGCTTTTCAAACTCGGCCAGGCGCGCTTCCATCCGCGCGGCGGCAGGGCCAAGCTGCTGCCGCAGCGCCGCCTCGACCGCCGCGGGCAGGCGCCGCTCAAGCTCGGCCCGCACGGCGCGCTCGACCGCCTGAGCGTCCGCGCCTCCGGCCTCAGGACGGGGCGGCGTCAGGCGCGCTTGCCCGAGGATGGCCGCGGCGAGGACGAGCGCAGAGGCGAAGCCCCACGCCGGGGCGGGCATCCGCCAGAGGCGCTTCCACCACGGCAGCTCGAAAACCGGATCGGAGACGAAGGCGAGCCGCCGTGGGATGGGGTGCTGCGGGAGCTGCCGCACGGCGACCAGCGTCAGCCCGAGCGCTTCCACCTCGCGGCTGCATGCCGGACAGGCCTTGAGGTGTTCCTCCATGGCGCGCCGCTCCTGCGGCGGCACCTCCTGAAGCACGAACCCTTTCCAGTCGAAATCAGCGCACTGCATAGCCATCCTCCGGGCTGCGTCTCATGAATCCTCCTGCGCCGCGCCGGCCGCCGAAGCGGGCGCGAGCGCCTGCTTGAGCAGCTCCAGCGCGGTGTAAACGCGCGACTTGACCGTGGACGCGGGACAGTTGAGAATCGCCGCGATCTCCTCGAACTTGAACCCCTCGTAGACCTTGAGCAGGACGGCCTCGCGCTGCTCCGGGCTGAGACGCGCGAGCGCGGCCTCGACGGCAAGCGAAGCCTCCACCGGGGCCATCGAAGCCCGCATCGTCCCGGCCGCCGCATCGTCGAGTCCGGTTTCGCGCTGCGGCCGCCGCAGGTGGCTCATCGCCTCGTTGTGGGCGATGCGGTACAGCCAGGGGCCGAAGCGCGCCGGATCCTCCAGCCTCGCCAGGTTCTGATAGGCCTTGATGAAAGTGTCCTGGCACAGGTCGAGCGCGTCCTCGGCGTGGCCGGTGATCCGCAACAGGTAGTTGTAAATGCGGGACTCCCACCGGGACACGAGCGCATTGAAGGCGTCGAGGTCGCCCCGGCGGGCGCGCCCGGCCAGCTCGCGGTCTTCGGCTTCGCGGAAAATCAACTCCTGGGCTCCCTGGCCATTGTTGCGGATCGGGCCGCCTGATTCAAAGACGCGCGAGGCGGGAAAAAAGTCGGAGGGCGCACGGCCGGCCGCCGCTTGGTTACGATAGTCGTTTCGAAGCTGTCGACGAGGTTCGCGCCCTGAGCACGCCCTACCCTGATTCGGTCCGGTTCCTGTACGCGCTCGGCAACGAGCACCGGACCATCAAGCTTGGGCTGGAGCGCATCCGGACGCTGCTGGCGCATCTGGGGGATCCGCACCGCGACTGCCGCTTCATCCATGTGGCGGGGACGAACGGCAAGGGTTCCACCTGCGCGATGATCGAGCGCACGCTGCGCGAAGCGGGCGTGCTGACCGGGCTGTACACGTCGCCGCACCTGGCCGAGCCGGTGGAGCGGATCCGCATCCTCGGCCGGCCCGTGCCCTTCGCCGACTTCGCCCGCGCCTTCGACGAGGTGCACGGGGCGGCGGAACGGCTGATCGCCGCGGGCGCCATCGACATGCACCCCACCTACTTCGAGACGATCACCGCGATGGCGTTCCTGCTGTTCCGGCAGTATGGCGTGGAGACGGTGGTGCTGGAAACGGGCATGGGCGGCCGGCTGGACGCCACCAACGTGGTGGATCCGGTGATTTCGGTGATCACGCCGATCGACTTCGACCACGAGAAGTGGCTGGGCAACACGCTGGCGCAGATCGCCTTCGAGAAGGCGGGCATCATCAAGCCCGGCCGCCCGGTGGTGGTGGCGCGCCAGCGGCCCGAAGCGATGGCCGTGTTCGAGCGCCGCGCCGCAGAGCTGGGCGCGCCGCTGGAGCGCGCCGCGGACTGGAGGACCAGCGGGCTGGAGCTGCACGCCTTCGGCAGCCGCTTCCGGGTGCACGGACCCGGCGGCGTGTCGTTTCCGGTCGAGCAGCCGCTGATCGGCGCCCATCAGGTGGAGAACGCGCTGACTGCGGTCGCCGCGCTGCATCAACTGGGCTACACGCCGGCGCAGATCCGCCGCGGGATCGCGGCCACGGACTGGCCCGGACGGCTGGAGCTGGTGCGTCGCAGCCCGGACATCTTCCTCGATGGCGCGCACAATCCGGCGGGCGCCCGGGCGTTGGCCGGCTACCTGCGCCACTTCCATCACGGGCGGCGCATCTGGATGATCTTCGCCGCCATGCGCGACAAGAACCTGCGCGCGCTGGGCGGCCCGCTGTTTCCACTCGCTTCCGAGCTGATCTTCACCGCCCCGGCGCAAACGCGGGCCTTCACGCCGGAAGAGCTGCGCGAGCTGAGCGGCGAAAGCCGCGCCCGCACGGCTCCGGACATCCGCGCGGCGCTCGGCATGGCCTCCGCGGCGGCGCCGGAGGATCTGATTGTGATCACCGGATCGCTGTACCTGGTGGGCGAGGCGCGCGAACTGCTCGTGGGATAATCAGGAGTTTCGCGCCGCGATGACTTCGAGCTACTGGTTCTCGCTGCTGGTCCGCGCCCCGCTGGTCATCCTCTCCACCGCCTTCTTCGGCACGCTCAGCATGATCGCCTCCCTCTGGGACCGCTCCGGGCGGCAGCAGCTCGCGATCGCGCGGGTGTGGGCGCGGACGCTGCTGTGGGCCGCGGGCGCGCGCGTGACCGTGGTCGGGCTGGACAAGATCGATCCGCGCGGCACCTACGTTCTGTGCCCGAACCATGTGAGCTACATGGACACGCCGGTGCTGCTCACCTACATCCCGGTGAACTTCCGCTTCATGGCCAAGGAGGAGCTGCTGAAGATTCCTTTTATTGGGGGCCACCTGAAGCGGGCGGGCAACATCAGCGTTCCGCTGGACGATCCGCGCGCGGCGCTGCGCGTGCTGAGCGCCGCCGGCAAGGCGATGCACGAAAACGGCGTGTCCATGCTGGTGTTTCCCGAAGGCGGACGGTCGGAGTCGGGCGCGCTGCGCGAATTCAAGGACGGCGCCGCGTATCTGGCCATCAAGGCGCAGGCGCCGCTGGTGCCGGTGGCGCTGATCGGCGTGCGCGACATCCTGCCAATGCACTCGCACCATCTGCGGCCCGGGCGCGTCACGCTGCGCATTGGCGATCCGATCCCGACCGAAGGCTGCAAGCCGCAGGACCGCACGGAGCTGACGGCGCGGCTGCATGCCGCGGTGCGGGCGCTGCTCGAGCAGGGGCACGCCTAGACGGCCCGCACCGGTATACTCGGGGAATATGCGCGGGCTGATCGTGCCGCTGGGCGTGCTTCTCCTTCCGGCGCAGCCGCCGCAGGGCGGGCTGGACGTGCGCGAGTACGAGCCGCGGTCCTCGCTGGTTGTGCCCCAGAACCCGCGCACGCGGGCGAAATATCCGTTCATCGACGTGCACAACCATCCGCGGTTTCCGATGCCGGCCGAGCAGGCACGGCAGATGCTGGCCGACATGGACGCGCTGAACCTGCGCATCATGGGCAGCCTCTTTGTGCGCGGAGGCAACGGGGAGCGGCTGCGGCAGGCAGTGGAGAGCGCGCAGAAGCTGGCGCCGGGGCGGTTCTTTTTCTTCGCGAGCCCGGACTATTCGAACCTCGATGATCCGGACTACGGGAGGCGGGCAGCCGCGCAGTTCGAGCAGGACGTGAAGCTGGGCGCCCGGGGGCTGAAGGTCTGGAAGGATCTCGGACTGACGCTGCGCGACGGACAGGGACGCCGGATCCGCGTCGACGATCCGCGATTCGATCCCCTGTGGGAGGCCTGCGCGCGGCTGAAGACGCCGGTCTTCATCCACACCGCCGACCCGCGGCAGTTCTGGGAGCCGGTGGACCGGTTCAATGAGCGCTGGCTGGAGCTGATGGAAGTGCCGGGGCGCCGCCGCGACCCAGCGAAGGACCCGCCCTGGGAGCAGCTCATCGAAGAGCAGCACAACCTGTTCCGCCGCCACCCGAAGACCGTCTTCATCAACGCGCACCTCGGCTGGCTGGGAGGCGATCTGGCGCGGCTGGGGAAGCTGCTCGACGAGTGCCCGAACGTTTACACGGAGATCGGCGCGGTGCTGGCCGAGCTGGGCCGTCAGCCGCGGTTTGCGCGGGCGTGGTTCCTCCGGTATCAGGATCGCGTGGTCTTCGGCAAGGACACCTGGAACCCGGCCGAATACCACACATATTTCCGCGTGCTCGAGACCGCCGACGAGTATTTCCCCTATTACCGGCGGCGGCACGCCTTCTGGGCGATGTACGGGCTGGAACTGCCGGATGAGGTGCTGAAGAAGCTGTATTACCGGAACGCGCTGCGCCTGATTCCGGGGCTGGACGCCGCAGCGTTTCCGAAGTAGGGGCGCCGGCGGCGGGCGGAAAAGAAAAAAACCCGCGGCCCCGCCGCGAGGGCCGAGCCGCGGGCCGGAGGTGGTGGACAGTCGTCCCGGAGACGGGGATCAGTAATCCATGTCAGGCGAGTGGCCGCCGCCGGCCGGAGCCTGCTTCTTCTCCGGGATCTCGCAGATCATCGCCTCGGTGGTGATCATCAGCCCGGCGATGGAGGCGGCGTTCTGGAGCGCCGTGCGGGTCACCTTGGTCGGGTCGATGACGCCGGCCTCGACGAGGTTCTCATACTCGCCCTTCTGGGCGTTGAACCCGTAGTTGAGGTCGGTGCTCGACAGGATCTTGCCGACCACGATGGCGCCCTCGAAGCCGGCATTGGCCGCGATCTGGCGGACCGGCTCCTCGCAGGCGCGCTTGACGATGTTGATGCCGATCTGCTCGTCGTTTTCGCCCTTCAGGCCGTCGAGGACGCGGGAAGCGCGCAGCAGGGCGACGCCGCCGCCGGGCACGATGCCCTCCTCGACCGCGGCGCGGGTGGCATGCAGGGCGTCTTCGACGCGGGCCTTCTTCTCCTTCATCTCGGTCTCGGTGGCCGCGCCGACCTTGATCACCGCCACGCCGCCGGCGAGCTTGGCGAGCCGCTCCTGGAGCTTCTCGCGGTCGTAGTCCGACGTGGTCTCCTCGATCTGGGTGCGGATCTGCTTGATGCGGCCCTCGATCGCCTTCGGATCACCCTGGCCGTCGACGATGGTGGTGTTGTCCTTGTCGACGACGACGCGCTTGGCGCGGCCGAGGTCATCGAGGCGCACGCCCTCGAGCTTGATGCCGGTCTCTTCCATGATGGCCTTGCCGCCGGTGAGGATGGCGATGTCCTCGAGCATGGCCTTGCGGCGGTCGCCGAAGCCCGGGGCCTTCACCGCGCAGACGCTCAGCGTGCCGCGCAGCTTGTTGACCACGAGCGTGGCCAGCGCCTCGCCCTCGACCTCCTCGGCGATGACCAGCAGCGGACGGCCCGACCGCGCGATCTGCTCGAGCAGCGGCAGCAGGTCCTTCATGTTGCTGATCTTCTTCTCATGGATCAGGATGTAAGGCTCCTCGAGCACCGCCTCCATCCGGTCCGGGTCGGTGATGAAGTAGGGCGAGAGGTAGCCGCGGTCGAACTGCATGCCGTCGACGGTGATCAGCTCGGTGTGCATCGTCTTGGACTCTTCCACCGTGATCACGCCGTCCTTGCCGACCTTCTGCATCGCCTCGGAGATCTTGTTGCCGATCTCGGTGTCGCCGTTGGCCGAGATGGTGCCGACCTGGGCGATCATCTCGCCGCTGATCGGCTTCGACATCTTCTTGATCTCCTCGACGACGGCGTCGACGGCGCGCTCGATGCCGCGCTTCAGGGCCATCGGGTTGGCGCCGGCGGCCACCGCCTTCACGCCCTCGCGGTAGATGGCCTGGGCCAGGATGGTCGCCGTGGTGGTGCCGTCACCGGCCACATCGGAGGTCTTCGAGGCCACCTCGCGCACCATCTGGGCGCCCATGTTCTCGAGCGGGTCCTTCAGCTCGATCTCCTTGGCGACGGTGACGCCGTCCTTGGTGATTGTCGGCCCGCCGAACTTCTTCTCGATCACCACATTGCGGCCCTTCGGACCGAGGGTGACCTTCACTGCGTCAGCCAACTGGTTGACGCCGCGCAGAATCGCCTGGCGCGAGCTCTCGCTGTAAACAATCTGCTTGGCTGCCATAATCTCTTCTCTCCTCGTCTACTGGAACTTGTTACTTCTCGATCACGCCCAGGACTTCGTCCTCGCGCAGGATCAGATACTCCTGCCCGTCAATCTTGATGTCGCTGCCGGCATACTTGCCGAACAGGATCCGGTCGCCCACCTTCACATCGAGCGGCACCACGGTGCCGTCCTCCAGCCGCTTGCCGCGGCCTGCCGCCACCACTTCGCCCTCCTGCGGCTTCTCCTTTGCGGTGTCGGGAATGATGATGCCGTTCTGCACCGTCTCCTGCGGCTCGATCCGGCGCACGACAAGCCGGTCATAGAGCGGACGAATCTGCATCGTTTCGCTTTACCTCCATGCTGGTGTGGATTCTCGCTTGCGGCGCGTGAATCTCGCGGCGGAACCTCGGCGGTTCCTCGCACCACCCGCTATTATTAGCACACTCGGCAGAGGAGTGACAAGACCTGTCTGCATCTGATTGATTTAGAAACAACTTAGTAAACTTGACCGGAATCCCAAGCTCTGCCAATCCCGCCTCTCTCCGCCGCTCCTATGAGATAAGTTGAGTCTTACTCACTCAATGCTGCGCCTCCGCATCGATCTTCTGTCCCGGGGCCCTCCGCAAATCCGGGTGCTATTCTGGCGGTATGCTGCGTCGGGTTCGCTGGCTGTTGCTGGCAGCCACGGCAGCGGTGGCGGCTGTGGTGGGCTGGGTGTACTGGCACGGGCGCGCCTTGCGGCTGGCCGAGCGGCCCGTGTTGCCCGCCCCTCTGCCGCAGAACACGGCTGCGGTCGCCTCGCAGTGGGAGTACGAGATCAAGTCCGGAGGACAGTCCCGGATTCTCGTCCGCGCCAGCCACTTCGAGCAGGTGAAGGATCCGCCGGTCATTCACCTGGAGAATCTGGAAATCGAAATCCGCCAACTGGACGGGCCGCGCTACGACCTGGTGCGCAGCCCGCGGGGCACCTTCCGGCAGACCGAGGGCGCGCTGACGGCGGAAGGCGAGGTGGAGATCACGCTGGGGCTGCGGCGGCCGCCGGCGGAACCGCCAGAGCGCGTGATGAAGATCCGCACGCGCGCGGTCTCGCTGGACACGCAGACCAACCGGGCCTGGACGGCCGAGCCGGCCGAGTTTGCATTCGGCGCGGCCAGCGGCCGCTGCGTGGGCGCGTCCTACGATCCGAATGCGCGGGAGATCGTGATGGAGTCGCAGGCCGAGCTCCGCTGGGCGTCCGCCGACGGACGCAGGCCGCCTCTGGAGGTCCGCGCCAGCAAGCTCATTTACAGGGAAGCCACGGCGGACGTCATTCTGATGGCGCCCTCCGAGCTGCGCCGTGGCGGATTCGAGCTGCGCGGGCAGGATGCGTTCGTCAAGCTCGACGAGGGGGGCCGTCTCCAGCATGCGCAGACGACGCAGGCGTCCGGTTCCGACCGGATGCCGGGGCGGCGGCTCGAGTTCGCCTCCGGCGAGCTGATGGTACGGTTCACGCCGGAGGCGGAGGTGAGCAGGATCGAGGCGACGCGCAGGGCGAAAATTGTTTCGACATCCGCGCCGGGCGTGATGGAGGTGGCCGCCGACCGCGTGGATCTTGAATTCGAGCAGGGCAGGCAGGGAGCCGAGCTGCGCCACGCGCTGGCCATGGGGCAGGGGAGCGTGGAAAGCCGCCCGGCGGCGCGCCCCGGGCGTCCGCCGCAGCCGGCGCGCGCGCTCGCGAGCGAAGTGATTCACCTGGCAATGCGCGCGGGCGGCGAGGAGCTGGAGCGCGTGTGGACGGAGGCCCCGGGCCGGATCGAATTCCGGCCCTCTGCGCCGGGCCAGCCGTTCCGCGCGGTGACGGGGGAGCGGTTCACGTTCGGCTATGCGGGGGAAAATCAGCTCGAGTCCTTCCGGGCGACGAAGGCGGAGACGCTGACGATCCGCGCGCCCGCCGCTCCGAAAAAGGAGGCGAAGCCGGTGGAGACGCGCACGCGCAGCGACGACCTGGAAGCGCGCTTTGACCCGGCCACCGGCGAGCTGGACTGGCTGCGGCAGTGGGGCGGCTTCGAGTATCAGGAGCAGGCGCGCCGCGCCGCGGCCGACGAGGCGCGGCTGGACGCCCGCACGGACCGCATCGAACTGGCGGGCCGCGCGCGCGTCTGGGACGAAACCGGAATGACATCGGCTCCCCGCATCCGGATCGACCAGAAGGAGGACGTGACCGTGGCCGAAGGCGGCGTGGCGTCGGTGATGCGGCCGCAGGAGGAGGGCGGGGGCGGGCTGGTGCGGCGGTCGGAGCCGCTGCGGGCCACCGCGCAGCGGATGACGGCGCGGGAACAGAACCGCAGGATTCTGTTTGAAGGCGACGCCGTGCTCTGGCAGGGGGACATGCGGCTGCGCGGGCAGAGGGTGCGGATCGACCGCGAACAGGAGCGGCTGGAGGCCGAGGGCAGCGTGGTGGCCGAGATCCCGGACGAACGGGGCGGCGCGCAGGGCAGGGCGGCGGCGCGAATGAGCGTGGTGCGCGCGCCCTCGCTCGTCTATGACGGCCGCGCGAAGCAGGCGCTGTTTGCCGGCGGCGTGGTGCTGGAGCGGCCGGCGATGACGGTGGAGTCCCGGCAGTTGCGCGCGTTCTTCTCCGAGCAGGAAGCCAACGGCCGCGCCGAGACCCGGCTGGAGCGGCTGGAGGCCGACGGGGCGGTAGTCATCCGCGAGTGGGCGCGGGGCCGCCGCCGGACGGGCCGCGGCGAGCATGCCGAGTATTTCCTGGCCGAGGAGCGCATGGTGCTGCGCGGCGGCAATCCGAGCGTGGAAGACGAGCAGCGCGGCGTGACGCGCGGCGCGGTGATCACCTGGTTCGGCCGGCAGGACCGGATGACCGTCGACAACGAGGGCGCGGGCCCGGCGGTGAGCCGGGTGAAGCAGAAGGGCAGCGACTGAGGCTGCGGCGGCCGGGCGCGGCCGCGCCGCATAATGGGAGACGGTGAGCGCGATTCCGGGCAACGGCCGGCGCATCCTGCGCACGGAAGAGGTGAGCAAGACCTACCGCAAGAGGCGCGTGGTGGACAACGTCAGCGTCAGCGTCTCCACCGGCGAAGTGGTGGGCCTGCTGGGACCGAACGGCGCGGGCAAGACGACGACGTTCTACATGATCGTCGGCATGGTTTCTCCGGATTCCGGGCACATTTTCCTCGACGACCGCGACATCACGGATCTGGCGATGTACGAGCGCGCCCGCGCCGGCATCAGCTATCTGCCGCAGGAGCCGAGCGTCTTCCGCAAGCTGAGCGTGGAAGACAACCTGATGGCGATTCTCGAGACGCTGCCCATCCGCCCCGAGGAGCGCCGGCGGCGGCTGGAGGAGCTGATCGAGCAGATGGGGCTGGAGCCGGTGCGCAAGAACCGCGGCTATGCGCTTTCGGGCGGGGAGCGGCGCCGCGTGGAGATCGCCCGCGCGCTCGCCATCGACCCGCAGTTCCTGCTTCTGGACGAGCCGTTCTCCGGCATTGATCCCATCCAGGTGCTGGAGCTGCAAAAGATCATCGCCGACCTGCGCGGGCGCGGCATCGGCATCCTGATCACGGACCACAACGTGCGCGAGACGCTGTCGGTCACCGACCGCGCCTACATCATCAACCAGGGACGCATCTTCCGCGCGGGCACGCCCGTCGCGCTGGCGCTGGATCCCGACGTGAGGCGCGTTTATCTGGGCGACAACTTCCAGTTGCCCGGCTGAAGCACGGGCGGCGCGCTCACCGGTTGCGCCGGATGTGGTCCACGGCGATGGCCGTGAAGGCTTCGACGAACGGCCTTCCGTTCTGGAGCAGGTTGTCGCGGGTCATGTAGTCAAGCTCGACGTCCGGCCGGACGCCCACGTTCTCGATGTACGGCGTGGGCGGGAACTCGGGCGTAGAGACGTCGTAGCGGCGGCTCATCAGCGAGCGCGTGACGCGCGTGGAGGCCTCCGCATACCAGGTGCCGTTGCGGTCCACGACGTTGCCGCCGGCGCCCATGGTGCGCATGCCGACCAGCAGCGCGCGCCCGTTGTCCTGGAGCGTGGCGGCGAAGGCGTCGCCGCCGGAGGCGGAAAACTCATCGATGAGCACGACGATCGGCTTCGTGTACACGGTGCGCGCTGGCTCGAGCCACAGCGAGGGCTGGGTAAGGGAGATGGGGCCGGTGCGGCCGCGGTTCTCGCGGTAGGCGGCCAGCACGTCGCGGTAACGGCCCTCGTAGCCGGCGATGACCGGCTCGGGCAGATTCGAGCGGCGAGCCGCTTCCAGCGTGGCGCCGAAGCTGGCCACTTCGGCCGCCGTCGGGCGCAGTTCGAACCCGATGGAGCGGAACACATACGGAATGAGCCGCTGGCAGAGGTTCTCCACATAGAGGACGCTGCCGCCGGGGTTGCGCATGATATCGATGACCAGGCCGTCGGTGTTCTGCTCCATCCATTCGATTTCGCGGTCGAACTGCTGGAGCGCGGCGGTGGTGCCGAGCGCAGGGCTCATGTTGGGGATGCGGAGGAAGCCGATGCGGAGGCCGCCGGCGGACCACCAGCCGCTGGTGAAGCTGTCGGTGGCGGCGTTGCCCGCAAGCCTCGTCTGGAATCCCTGCGGAAGGGCGAAAATGGGCCGCAGCCCGGGATTGAGCACGGCCATGCTGGTTTCGTCGATGCGCGCCTCGAGCAGCTCGGCCAGCGGCCGCTGCCACGGAGCGAGGCTGTCTTCATAGTCGAGAATGGACGCGGCCCGGCCGGCGCGCGAAGCGCGCTCGAACGGCGAGGGAAGGCGGCCGGCTTCAGTGACGGGCATGCCGGACTTGCTCCATGCGATCCGGTAGGTCCGCAGCTCGCCATTCTGGTGCCGGATGACCACCTCCGCCGTGTCCCCGATCCGGAAGGCCCACGGAATGCGCGACTGCGAGCGGCTGGTGATGCGGGCCACCGCGTTGCGCGCGGTGGAGCGCGGGTTGGCGGCGATCGAATACTTCCACAGGATCCGGATCCATTCCTGCACGGAGACGCCGTCGACGCTCACCAGCTCGTCGCCGATCTGGATGGGGTATTCGGTGACAGGCAGCGCGGAACGGGTCACCGAGTCGATGAGCGCGCGGCCGTCGTACAGGTCTGCGGTGAAGGGCAGCGAGGCCGAGAACGTGAACGGGAAGCTGACGACATCGTGGGCGTCGTCGAGCGCGGCGACGTATTCGACGAGCAGGTCGAGGAATTCGATGTCGTCGCTCATCGTGGAAGCGCGCTCCAGCCACGGGCGAAGGTCGTAGAGGTCGAAGCCGATCACATCCCGCTTCCATTCATAGGGCCCGTACTGCTTGGCGTAGAGAGCGGCGAGCATCCTCAGGTCCGCGGCGCGCTGCTCGGCGGTGAGGTTCTGCGCCTGGACCGCGAGCGCGCCGGACAGAAGGAGGGGAAGCAGCAGGCGTGCCATGCGGCCAGTGTAAAACGAAGCGGCCCGGAGCGCCGCGGGGCGCTCCGGGCCGCGAGGCGTGGAAGGGTGAAAGGAGGCCTCAGAAATCCACGCGGAGGTTGAACTGGATGACGCGCGACAGGCCGCGCTGCGAGGTGACGCGGCCGAAGGCGGCGCTGGTGGGGTCGACGTTGGGCCCGGCGAAGTTGGTGTGGTTGGTGGCGTTCAGCAGATCCACCGAGAAACGGGTCTGGATGCCGCGGTCGGGCACGATCGGGAAGACGCGCTCGATCTTGAGGTCGAGGTTCATGATGCCGTCCTCGCGGATGGCGTCCAGGCGGACCGGGAACATGCGGACATGGTAGGAGCCGGGCTGGTTGGCGGTGCGGCCGTCGAAGCCGACGAAGTCGGCCGGCGGCGCGCCGGTGCCGCGCCAGACAATGGAGCCGTCGAACCACTGGAGGTAGTCCTTCTTGCGGACCTCGTGGTGGTTGAACAGGCGCTCCAGCGTCTTCTTGTCGAGGCTGCCGTAGAAGAAGCGGTTGCCCCAGTCAGTGGCTTCGCCCATCTGCCACTGGTAGACGCCGGAGAGGTTCCAGTTGCCGATGAGGTGGGCCAGCAGGCCCTCCTTGACGTAGGCGCGGCCCTTGCCGAACGGGGTCTGCCAGATGCCGGTGAGCACGACGCGGTGAGGCCGCGTGTTGTCATTGATGCGCTCGGAGGGGAAGCGGTCGAACTCGTTCAGGAAGTAGTCGGCGGAGTAGCTCGAGCACCAGGTGTACATGAAGCTGGCCTGAATGCCGCGCGTCATGCGGCGCTCCACCAGCAACTGCATGTCGTGATAGGTGACGTAGCCGTTGCGCACGTCGCTCGAGCCGGGGTTGCCATAGGCGTTTACGGTGCCGTACTGCGGATAGGGCCGCAGCAGCCGGTGCCGGGCGATGACGGTGGAGGTGTAGAAGCCCTGGCCGCTGAGGAAGCGGTAGAGCGTGGGGTTCGACTGCTGGAGCGGGGCAAGGTTGGCGAGGCGGAACGGGTTGCTGACATTGCCGTTGAGGTAGTTGTCGTTGTTCTGGTCGCGGACCATGCCCTTCGTCCAGTACTGCTCCGGCAGGGCGTTGACGCGCCGCGCCACCGGGATGTAGGAGTAGGCGCCGTTGTAGGAGATGTCGAACATGAGGTTGCCGGCCAGCTCGCGCTGGTAGCTGATGCGCCAGCGGTGCTGGAGGGCGGGCTTGAAGTTCCACGGGCCGGCGGTGATGGTGCCGTTGTAGAGCGCGACGCCGTCGAGGGCCCGGCCGAACGGATCGTCGAAGCGGGTGTTGCCCGCTGCGGGACGCACCGGGAAGGGATCGTTCATCACCGTGCGGCCCTGGGCGATGCCGGCGGCAGCGTCGATGCCGCAGCAGAAGGTGAGGCCTGCGTCGTTGCTGATCGGCGTGGAGGTCGGCTGGGAGAAGCCGGTGACCGACGGGCGGTCGTTGGAGACGTTCAGCGTGTCCTGGTACATGCCCCAGCCGCCGCGGATCACGTTCCGGTTGTTGATCGAGTAGACGGCGCCGAACTTCGGCAGGAAGACGTGCGTGCCTTTGTTGGCGGTCTTGTAGCCCTGCTCGCCCAGGTACACGCTGATGCCGCTGGCCCTGAACTGCGACGCGGGAACCTCCGGAATCGGGTTGGCGGCGTAGGCGGCTTCGACCAGATCGGTAATGGGGCTCTTCTGGTCGAGCAGCGCCCAGACGATGCCGCGGTTCCACTTCTCATCGCTGCCGCCTTCGCGCTCATAGCGCAGGCCGAGCGAGAGGCGGAACTTCGACGTGACGCGCCAGTCGTCCTGGATGTAGAGCGCGCGGCGCGGGGTGCGGAAGTAGAAGGTGTCGTTGAAATCGATCGACACGCCGCTGGGCATGCCCATCATGAAGCTGGCCCAGTCGTGGACGTGGTTGGAGGCCTGGTTGTCGACGTTGGAGGCGCGGGTCCACGGGTTGCGGAACGTGAAGTAGCCGGTGCTGGAGCCCGGGCCGAGCGAAGCGAAATAGTGGCGGCGCTCCTGCCAGCCGTACTTGAGCGTGTGGCTGCCGCGGATGGAGGTCATCGACGCGCGCAGCTCGCCGTTGGTGAGCAGCGTGCCGATGACGGGATAGGACGCGCCCACGTCGGTGATGTTGTTGAAGTCGAGGCGCGGCAGTTGCGTGAAGCGGTCGGCGCGCTGGTCGATGTAGGCCGGCAGGCCGACGTCGGCGGCCTTGATGCGCGTGCGGGTCTGGTTGCGGGCGCCCTCCTCCCAGCGCGAGATGCCGAAGTTGAGGTCGAGGATGTTGTTGGCGTCGAGCGTCCAGAGGAAGTTGACGTTTCCGCCCTTGTTGATGCGGGTGAGGCCGTTGGAGTGGAGTCCGCGGGCCGTTTCGTAGGTCCAGTCGTATTCGTCGGCGAGGCGGTCGTTCCACTGCCAGCGGAAGTTGAACCGCATGTCCTGGTTGATCACCCAGTCATAGCGGTTGACGATCGAGTTGAACTTCTCGTCCTTCGGCATCGCCGAGGCGTAGTAGTTGTTGAACATCTCCGGCGTCACCTTGCCGGGCACGTTGTTCGGGTTGGGGAAGAGCTTGACGTAGTAGTTGTAAGTCGGGTTGAGGACGGGTACGCCCCTGTTGCCCGGGAATGGCGTGCGGACCACGGTGTTGCCGTCCAGCCGCGCCGACCGGGGGTCGTAGATCGTGTAGAGGCGCGCCCCGTTGGGCACGGTCAGGAAGTAGGAGAAGTCGCCCTGGCGCATTTCCGGCGTGGGCACGGTGATGTCGGTAGAGCTGGTGGTCTCCGCTTTCGACTGCCGGATGCCGTTCCAGGTGAACGACCAGAAGAGCTTGTCCCTGCCGTTGATCAGCTTCGGAATCCAGACAGGGCCCGACGCCGAGAGGCCGTAATTGTGCGAGCGGCCGGAGGCCTGTTTGGGCGTCTTCTTCGGATCGATCAGGCCGGCGCGGACCTGGGCGTCATACGCCTCCCGCTGGAAGAAGGGCGTGGCGTTCCAGCGCTGCTGCCAGTGCTGAAGGAAGACCGAGCCGTGCAGCGTGTTCGTGCCCGACTTGGAGCTGACGTTGATCGATGCGCCGGAGGTGAAGCCCTGGCTGGCATCGAAGTTGGCCGTTTCGAGCTTGAACTCGGTGATGGAGTCGGCGGGAGGCACGAAGCCGACGCGGCGCCCGGAGCCTACCACGGTCATGCCGTCGATGGTGTATTCGTTCTGGCCCACGCCGCCCATGGTGTTGAATGCGGAGGTGCCGCCGTTGTCGAACGGGCGGCGGTATTCCGGCTGGCCCGTCCACTGCATGCCCGGAGCGAGCGCCGACAGCGCGAACGGGTTCAGGTCGGAGAACGGCAGGTTGATGAGCTGCTGCTGGTCCAGCACGCGCCCGCCGCTCGCCGTGGTGGTTTCCAGCAGCGGCGCTTCCGCGGTCACCTGGACCGTCTCGGCGACCGCGCCGATCTCCAGCGAGAGGTTGATTTCGAGGCGGGCGCTGACGTTCACGGTGACGCCGGAGCGGACGAGGCGCTTGAAACCGGGGGCTTCGACTGCGATGGCGTACGTGGACGGCTCGAGGAAGTTCACTTCGTAATAGCCGGTTTCATTGGTCACCGTGCGGCGCGTCTCGTTGGTCTGGGTGTTGGTGATGGTGACGTGGGCGTTGGGAACGACGGCCCCTTGGGGATCGGTGACGCGGCCCGTGATGGCGCCGCGCGACTCCTGCGCCGGGAGCAATGCGGAGACCAGGACGGCAAGGCCCAGTCCCGCGACGAGGGATTTGAGCATGCTGTAAAAGACCTCCCTGAGACTGCGGCATGGCCGCCGCAGCGTGCTAGATTATCTAATCACGGTTTCCGGGGAGGGTCAATAGCCGCAACACCAAAAATGAAACGCAGATTCAATTTTGCGCGGCGCGCCAGACGGGCGCCGGCATGCCGGCCGGAATGGTATAAAAGAGAACGGCATCTGAAATCAGAAAACTGGAGGCGGCGACGGTGCAGGAGCTGTTCGATCTGACCGGCAGGGTGGCGGCGGTGATAGGCGGAGGCGGCGTGCTGGCCGGAGAGATGGCCCTGGGCCTGGCGCGGGCGGGCGCCGACGTCGCCATCCTCGACTTCAACGAAGCGGCAGCGGAGAAGAAGGCGGCCGAAGTGGCGGCGCTGGGGCGGCGCGGGCTGGCGGTGCGCGTGGACGCGTCGAAGAAAGCGGACCTGGAAGCGGCGCTGGACAGAATGCTGGAAACGTTCGGCCGCGTGGATATTCTCATCAACGCCGCCGGCATCAACAGCGGCACGCCGTTCTTCGAAATTTCCGAGGAGGAGTGGCAGCGGATCCTCGACGTGGATCTGAAGAGCGTGTTTCTGGCCTGCCAGGTTTTTGGCGCGTGGATGACGCAGCCGGGCCGCGGCGGCTCGATCATCAACATCAGCTCGGCCTCGTCGGGCCCGCCGCTGTCGAAGGTGTTCACCTACTCGGTGGCCAAGGCCGGAGTGAACCAGATCACGCAGTTCCTGGCCCGCGAGTGGGCGCAGAAGGGCGTCCGCGTGAATGCGATCATCCCCGGCTTCTTCCCGGCCGAGCAGAACCGGAAGCTGCTGACCGAGGAGCGGGTGGCCGACATCATGCGGCACACTCCGATGGGGCGGTTCGGGGATCCTCATGAGCTGGTGGGCGCCGTGCTGTTCCTGGCGTCGGAGAAGGCGTCCAGTTTTGTTACCGGGGCGCTGATCCGGGTGGATGGTGGATTTTCCGCGATGACAATTTAGGACTGGGTATAAGCACCCAGCGGTGGCAAGGGGAGCCGGGCCTCTCCAGGAGGCGCCGTGCAAGACTTGCACGCCGGCGCAGGGGGCGCGCGCCGCAATGCAGGAATTTTCATCAATATCAGTCTTTCCGGTCTTTTTCTCGGAGATGGGCAGTGGATTGCAGGGACGGGCGGCGGGTCAGAGTGGATTCTGTCCAGGAGTCATCCTATGAGCACATACGGCTGGCTGATCGATGAGAAGCTGTGCATCGAGTGCAGGGCGTGCGAGTCGGCCTGCAAGACGTGGAACCAGGTAGAGACGGGCGTCGGAGTGCGGTGGCGGCAGGTGAGGGTGCGGGAGATGGGCGTGTACCCGCAGGTGAGGCAGCAGGCGCTGACCGGATCCTGCTACCACTGCGAGAACGCCTGGTGCATGAAGGCGTGCCCGGTGAAGGCGATCTGGCGGCGGACCGAGGACGGCACCGTGCAGATCGACCAGGAGAAATGCGTGGGGTGCCAGCAGTGCGCGATGTTCTGCCCCTATGGCGCGCCGCAGTTCAACCTGCGCACGAGGAAGATGTCGAAGTGCACGTTCTGCTTCGACCGGAGGGAGCAGGGGCTGGATCCGGCGTGCGTGACGCTGTGTCCGACGGGAGCCTTGCAGTACGGGCGCTGGGATCAGATCCAGAGCCGGGGTGCGGAGACGACCGAGAACTTCGCCCCGCCGAGGCAGACCAGGCCCCGGGTGCGCTTCATCCGGGATCCTTTTCCGGTGAACAAGTAACAGGGAGGCAGCCATGGCATTGACGAGAAGAGACTGGTTGAAGACGACGGGCGCCGGGCTGGCATCGGCCCCTGCGGCGCTGGCGGGATTCGAGGACTACTTCCAGCCGGCGGCCTCTGCATCGCCGGCAGTGACCAAGGCGGTCTCCTGCTGCGGCATCTGCTCGCCGGCCTGCGGCCTTCAGGCGACCATCCAGGACGGGGTGGTGCGCTTCGTGGAAGGGCTGCCGGGAGACGCTCACGGATTCGGGCGCCTGTGCGGCAAGGGCGCGGCCAGCGTCAACTACCTCTACGATCCCGACCGGCTGAAGTATCCGATGAAGCGGACGAACCCGCGCAAGGGGTTCGATCAGGATCCCGGCTGGGTGCGGATCTCGTGGACGGAGGCGCTCGACGAGATCGCGTTCCGGATGAAGCAGACCATTGACAACTACGGCCGGGAGGCGCTGCTGTTCGTGACGCTGCCCTCGCCCGACCTCTGGCTCCGCTTCATGAACGCGATGGGGGTGGTGAACCGCGTCGATCACCGCGACGAGTGCTTCCTCACCGACATGGTGATCCAGCGCTACACCACCGGCGGCAAGACCTGGTGCAACGACTTCGAGAACTCGAAGTACATCCTGCTGTTCGGCTGGGATATCGTCGCCAAGGCGAAGATCGTCTACGCCAACGGGATCGTGGAAGCCCGCAAGAACGGGGGCAAGGTGGTCCACTTCTCGCCGAACTACACGGCCACGAGCCGGTTCGCCAACGAGTGGATCCCGATCCGGCCGGGCACGGACCTCGCCGTGGCGCTGGCGATGATCCAGGTGATCATCAGCGAGAACCTTTACAACAAGGATTTCGTCGACCGGTACACGAATTTCGGCAGGTACGAGACGGAAATCCGCGCGCATTTCGCGCAGTACACGCCGGAATGGGCCGAGCAGATCAGCGGCGTGAAGGCGGCCGACATCCGGCGCATCGCGCGCGAGTTCGCCACGCAGGGCCCGGCCATCGCGCCCGCCCACAAGAAGACGCTGTGCGCGAACTACATGAACGGCTCGCAGCTCGTTCATGCGATCTCCATCCTGAACATTCTGGCGGGCACGATCGACCGGCCCGGCGGCCGCTACTTCCCGCGCACGCACAGCATTCCGGGCGTCGACGCCGTCTACCCGCCGCCGGCCTATCCGGCCAGGACGGGCCGCCGTGTCGATGGCCGCGACAGGCTGCCGCTGGTGAACGAAGTCGACGCCGGGATGTTCTCGACGCTCGCCGACGGGATGCTGAACAAGTATCCCGGCATGATCAAGTTCGCCTTCTGGAACGCTTACACGATTCTCGCCTTCCCGAACCCGAGAACCATGGAGGAGGCGATGAAGACCGTGGACTTCACCGTGGTGATGGACTTCATCCCCACCGACACGGTGAGCATGGCCGACATCGTGCTGCCCTCGACGATGTACCTGGAGGTGAATGACGCCGTCGCGCGCGATTACAACGCCAAGTATCCGCAGACGGTGGCGCGCGCGGCCATTTCTCCGCCGGCGTTCGAGACCCGCTCCATCGGCTGGGTGGCCATCGAGCTGGGCAAGCGCCTCTGCCCGGACTATTTCAAGACGCCGGACGGAAGCTGGATCAACCCGGCGACGCTGCTCGATGAGAAAGTGAAGCGCGCCGGGCTGGGCGAGAACTTCGCCGACTTCCGCGCCAAGGGGATCGTGGAAACGAAGCAGCCGTTCACGCCGAGGACGTCGTTCGTCACCGTATCCGGCGCCGACGGCAAATGCCAGATCTATGTGCCGCAGTTCATCGCCCGCGGCGTAGACCCGCTGCCGAAGTGGGTGCCCAAGCGGGAGATGCCCAACGAGCACTACCCCTATTACTTCATGACGTTCATTCCGGCCATCCACAAGCGCAACACGACGCAGAACATGGCCATCCTGAACGAGATCATGCCCACCAACCACGCCATCATCAATCCGGCGCTGGCGAAGAAGCACGGCATCAGCCAGGGCCAGAAGGTGCTGGTGCGTTCCCGCGCCGGCCAGATCGAGCTGCCGGCGCACCTGAGCGAGACGGTGCCGCCCGACGTGGTGATGGTGGCGCACGGCTTCGGCCACGCGTCGCGGGCGCTCAGCCTGGCAGGCGGCAAAGGGGCGCGGGACGGCGACCTGATCGCCAACCCGTCGATCGACGACTTCATCAAGGCGGGCAACTATGCCGGGTCGTCGTGCATCATGGATGCCGTCTGTAGTATTGAACCCTTATGAGCGAAATGCGCGAGCATCTGGCCCAGCTCTATGCGGAGCTGGGCCAGGCGCTCCTGAAGCCGCCTGAAGAGCAGGAGGCGGCGATCGAATACTACCGGCTCTTCTTCAATCCGCAGGGGTCGCCGTGCCCGCTGTGGCAGTCGGTGTACGAAAAGGAGGAGGGCAAGCCGCCGCAACTGTTCGGCGAGGCCCACCACCGGGCGCTCGCCTGGTACCGCCGCTATGGGTTCGAGCCGGCGGCGAAGAACGAGCCGGCCGACCACCTGGGCCTGCTGCTCCTCTTCTACGCGAAGCTGCTGGCCGACGGCGAGCCGGCCGACGTGCTGGAAAAGTTCGAGGACGAGCACCTGCGGTGGGCGGAGCAGTTCGTCGAGAGGCTCCGGCGGGAGGCGCGGCATCCTTACTTCCAGGATCTGGCCCGCCGGCTGGACGAGAACCTCTGAGGCGGGCGCGTCGCGCCCGCACGCGCATTGCAATGACGCCGCTTGCCGCGCTCGAACGCCTGGGGCAGAGGTTCCGCCGGCGGCGGATGCGGCTGCTCATGGAGCGGTTCGACATCCGCCCGGAGTGGCTGGTGCTCGATGTGGGCGGCACGCCTGCCATCTGGGAGCACTGCCCGGTGCGGCCGCGCCTGGTGCTGCTGAATACGCCGCGCGCGCTGGAGCCCGCGCCCGAAGGCGTCCGCTATGTGGCCGGCGATGGCGCGTCGCTGCCCTTCCCCGACCGCTGCTTCGATCTGGTCTTCAGCAATTCGGTGATCGAGCACCTGGGCTCGGCCGAGGCAATGGAGCGGTTCGCCAGCGAAGTGCGGCGCACGGGCAAGCGCTATTTCGTCCAGACGCCCGACGTGCGGTGTCCGGTGGAGCCGCACCTGTACACGCCGTTCCTCCACTGGCTGCCGCGGGCGTGGCAGAGGGAGCTGGCCCCGCGGCTGTCGGTGTGGGCGCTGGCGGCGCGCGTGACGCCCGACCGGCACGAGTACTTCCTGCGGCACTACATGGAAGAGATCCGGCTGCTCGGCCCGCGTCAGATGCAGCGGCTCTTTCCGGAGGCGCGCATCGAGCGGGAGCGGGTGCTCGGGCTGCCGAAGTCGCTGATCGCGGTTTACGGAGCGGACCGCTAAGGCTGCGCCGCGGGCGCGGCGGGATAATGGAGAAGCAGCGGGGAAACGGGCGGCGATGGAATTCATCGAGCAGCTCAAATCGTCGGTCGACATCGTCCGCGTCGTCGGCGAGTATGTGCGGCTGAAGCGCGCCGGCTCGGGGCCGCGCTACGTGGGGCTGTGCCCGTTCCACCACGAGAAGACGCCGTCGTTCAGCGTGCATTCGACGCACCAGTTTTACAAGTGCTTCGGCTGCGGCGCCGGCGGGGACGTGATCCGCTTCGTGATGGAGATCGAGCGGCTCACCTTCTGGGAGGCGGTGAAGCTGCTGGCCGAGCGCAACGGGATTCCGCTGCCGAGGCAGGGGGCGCACGGCGACGAGGAATCGCGCCGCCGCGCCGCGCTGTATGAAATGCACGAGCTGGCCGGGCGGCTGTTCCGGGAGCTGCTGGGCTCGCCCGCAGGCCGGGAGGCGCGCGAGTATCTGGAGCGCCGCGGCGTGAGCCGCGCGGCGGCGGAAGAGTTCGGCCTCGGCCTGAGCGAACGCGGCGGGCAGATGCTGGTGCGCGCCTTCGAGCGCGCAGGCTTCCCGCACGAGCTGATGGAGGAGAGCGGTCTGGTGCTGCGCCGCAACGACGGGACGGGCTTCTACGACCGTTTCCGCGGCCGCCTGATGTTCCCCATCCACTCCGAGTCCGGAAAGCTGGTGGGCTTCGGCGGGCGCGCACTGGCCGAAGGCGACGAGCCGAAGTATCTGAACAGCCCGGAAACGCCGATATACAGGAAGAGCCAGATTCTCTACAACCTGAACCGGGCGAAGAGGGCGATCGAGGAGGAGGGGCGGGCCGTGCTCGTCGAAGGCTACATGGATGCAATCGGCGTCTGGAGCGCGGGCGTGCGCAACGTGGTGGCGGTGTGCGGCACCTCGCTGACGCCGCTCCAGGTGCGGAGCCTACGGCGGCATGCGCCGGAAGCGGTGCTGAACTTCGACTCCGACCGCGCCGGCGCCGCCGCCACCGAGAAGCACATCCCGGTGCTGCTCGAGGAGGGCATGCGCGTGCAGGTGCTTGAATTGGCCGGGGGCAAGGATCCCGACGAATTCATCCGCGAGCATGGCGCGGAGCGCTACCGGCAGGCGCTCGGCGCGGCCCGCAGCTATTTCCATTGGCTGGCGGACCGGGCGCGGGCGCGTTTCGACCTGCGCCGGCCCGACGGGCGCGTGGCGGCGTTCCAGTTCCTGCTGCCGGCGATCCAGCGGATGCCGGACCGGCTGGACCGCCTGGCCGTGGCGCAGGACCTGGCCGAGTACCTGCGGATGGAGCCGGACGTCGTGCTGGACGAGTTCCGCAAGGCGGCCGCCGAGCGCCGCCGCACGGCGCCGAAGAAGGAGCAGCCGGTGCCGGATCCGAACGAGGTGCTGCTGCTGCACGCGCTGCTGCACGACGCCGAGGCGCGGGCCGAGATCGCTCCGCTGCTCGGCGGGCTGAGGGTGCTGGAGCGGTCAGCCTCGCACGCGATCTTCGACGCCATCCGGCGCATGACCGAAGCGGGCGAGCCGGTCACCTACCAGGCTGTGGAAGCGCGGCTGGGCGATGCCGACCGCGAACGGCTGGCCTGGCTCGCGCTGGCCGACGACACGCTGCACGAGAAATATTCGACCGAGCTCGCCGTCTCGTGCGTGCGCAAGCTGGCGGCGGCGGAACGGGAGGCGCGGCGCGCCGAGCTGCGGCGGCGGATCCAGGAAGCCGAGCGGTCCGGCGATGCCGAAACGGCGATGAAGCTGCTGGAGGAATTGGGGCGGACAGGGCGCGGCTGAGCGCGCGATGCCGCTCCGCGGCGTGGTGTAGGATAAGAAGACGCCAAGCAAGGGGTCGTTCAGCGAGGTCACCGTGGCGACGGAGGGACGTTACAGCCGGTTCCAGAAGCTCATCGATCTGGGCAAGGAGAAGGGCTACGTCCTTTATGACGACGTGGCCGAACTCGTTCCCGAGGAACTGACCACCGGGCCTGAGTTGGATGATCTGCTCGCCGGACTGGACGAGGCGGGCGTCGATCTGCTGGAAGAGCCGCGGATCGAAGAACGGAAAGAAGCCGAGGAAGACGAATTTTCCGAGGCCGATTATACCGAGGTTTCCGACAAAACCAACGATCCGGTGCGGATGTACCTGCGCGAAATGGGCGCAGTAAGCCTGCTGACGCGCGAAGGCGAAATCGAGCTGGCCAAGCGGATCGAACACGGGCAGAAAATGGCGGTGCGGGCGCTGTCGCGTTCGCCCTTTATCATGCGCGAAATTCTGGAACTCGCGCGCGAGGTCCGCGAAGGAAAGCGCAACCTGCGCGACGTGCTCGCCTCGCCGGAGATCATGACCGCCGACGAGGATCTCGACCGCTTCCAGAACGAATTCGACGAGCAGGTGGAGCAGTTGGCGAAAAACCTGAAAAAAATCCAGCAGCTCCGCAACAAGCTGACGGCAATGCCGCGCACGAAGCTGAAGCAGTACCGCGCGACGCGGTGGGAGCTGGGTCGGCTGATCGTATCGATGTCGCGGCAGATCCGCGCCATGCAGCTTTCCTCGGCGGTGTACCGGCATCTGGCGGGGCGGCTGCGCGCCGCGGTGGACCAGTTGGCTCCGCAGGAGAAGGAGATCGCGCGGCTCCAGCGGGCCATTGAGGAGGCCACGGCGGCGGGTTCGCCCGAAGCCCGCGAGCTGAAGAAGGAGCTGCGGTCGGCCACGCAGAAATTCACCAGCATGGAGCACGCCTTCGGCGCCACCTGCACCGAGCTGCGCCGCACGCTGGCGATGGCCGAGAAGGGCGAGGCGGAAGCGGACTCGGCCAAGAAGCAGCTCATCGAGGCCAACCTCCGGCTGGTCGTTTCGATCGCCAAGCGCTACACCAACCGCGGCATGGCGTTCCTCGACCTCATCCAGGAGGGTAACATCGGGCTGATGAAGGCGGTGGACAAGTTCGACTACCGCCGCGGCTACAAGTTTTCGACCTACGCCACCTGGTGGGTGCGGCAGGCGATCACGCGCGCCATCGCCGACCAGGCGCGCACGATCCGCATCCCGGTGCACATGATCGAAACGATCAACAAGATCGTGCGCACGCAGCGGCTGCTCCAGCAGGAGCTGGGCCGCGAGCCCACGACCGAGGAGCTGGCCAAGCGGCTCGAGATGTCGGTGGCCAAGGTGCGCAAGGTGCTGCGCGTGGCCCAGGAGCCGATCTCGCTGGAGACGCCGGTGGGCGAGGAGGAAGAGTCCCACCTCGGCGATTTCATCGTCGACAAGCGGATGGTGTCGCCCTCGGAGGCGGTGATCAACCTGAACCTGCGCGAGCAGACTGCCGAGGTGCTGAAGACGCTCAGCCCGCGGGAAGAGAAGATCATCAAGATGCGCTTCGGCCTCCAGGACGGCAGCGAACACACGCTGGAAGAAGTGGGGCAGGCGTTCGCGGTGACGCGGGAGCGCATCCGCCAGATCGAAGCCAAGGCGCTGCGCAAGCTGCGCCACCCGAGCCGCAGCCACCGCCTCAAAGTTTTCCTCGAACGTACCACCCGGGACTGAGCATCCGGCTGCGGGCGCACTCGCCGGCTGCGCTGGCAAAGCGGCGTGGAGCCTGCCGGCGCGGCATGGGGGCGCAGCGTCTGCCCGCCCTTCCCGTCCGGCGAACTCCGGGGTGCGGGTCAGGCGAATCACGGGTCGGATTCCGCCACTCGTGGGGTATGATGAGGGCAGATGAGCCTGATCTCGCAGCGACTGCAACTGGGAGTCAAGCAGCAGCAGATCCTGACGCCCGGGCTCGTGCAGATGGTCACCGTGCTCCAGCTCAACAAGCTGGAGCTGCGGGAGAAGATCGCGCAGGAGATTGCGGCCAACCCGGTACTCGAGGTCAATGATGAGGGCGACGAGCTGACCCCGGCCGAAGTGCAGGCGATGCTCGAAGCCGAGCGCGATCCGAACCCGTCGGACACGGAAGTGCTCCAGGTGACTCTGGCCGCGGCCGAAGAAGCGGCGGCGGAGGCGGGCGAACGGCTGCCCGCCGAGGAGGCGGCCGCGGAGGCCGAGGCCGCTCCGGACGCGGCCTCCTATGAGGAAGCCGGAGCTTCGGCGGCGGAGAAGGCGGCCGACCCGTTCGAGCAGGTCGACTTCGGGGACTACTTCGAGGAGTGGATGGACCCGGGCTTCCGCGCGCCCGGCACGGAGGAGACCGAAAAGCCGTCCTTCGAGCTGTTCCTCTCCGCCCCGGTCACGCTGAGCGAGCACCTGCGGCAGCAGCTTGCGCTGGTGGTGCTCGACGAGGAGGTGCGCGCCGCCGCCGATGCGATCATCGGCAACCTGGACGAGACCGGGTACCTTTCGGTGCCGCTGGAAGAGATCGAGCAGTCGGAAGGCTTCTCGCGCGCGGCGCTGGAGGAGGCGCTGAAGGCGGTGCAGCGGCTGGATCCGGCGGGCGTGGGGGCGCGTTCGCTTCAGGAGTGCCTCCTGTTGCAGCTCGAAAGCCGCGGCGCGCGGGACGGGGTGGCGTGGCAGATCGTGCGCGACCACCTGAAGCTGGTCGAGTCGCGCAGCGTGAAGGAGCTGGCGCGGCTGCTCGGGCGTCCGCAGGAGCATATCGAGATCGCGCTGGACGTCATCCGGCATCTGGATCCCAAGCCGGGGCTGAAGTACTCGGGGCCGGGCGCGCGGCAGGTGGAGCCGGACGTCTACATCTTCAAGAACGGGGACGAGTACGTCATCCAGATTGCCGATGAGGACCTGCCTCCACTGCGGATCAACGGCAGCTACCGCCGGCTGCTCGATCCCGGGCAGGGTGCCGACAAGGAGACGCGCAATTTCGTCAAGGAGCGCTACCAGAGCGCGTTGCAACTGATCCGCAACATCGAGCAGCGCCGGCAGACCATCTTCAAGGTCTGCGAGGCGATCGTGCGGCGGCAGCGCGAGTTCTTCGAAAATGGCATCGACGCGCTGCGCCCGATGATGATCAAGGACGTGGCCGAAGAGATCGGCGTGCACCCCTCCACGGTCAGCCGCGCGGTGGCCAACAAGTACGCGCACACGCCGCAGGGCGTCTTCGAGCTGCGGTTTTTCTTCTCGGAAGCGGTGCAGGGTCCCTCAGGCGGGTCGATCCCGCTGCTGACGCTGAAGCGCATGGTGAAGAAGATGATCGAGGAGGAGGATCCCCGCAAGCCCCTCACGGACGAGCAGATTGCGGAGGCGCTGCAGAAGCAGGGGATCCAGGTGACGCGGCGCACCGTAGCCAAGTACCGGGAGGACATGAAGATTCCCTCGACGCACCACCGCCGCGTGAAGGACTGACCGCTGCGGCCTTCCCGCGGACGCGTCTTGCGCCGGGAATGGAAAGGCAACGCCTATGAAAATCACATTCACCGGAAAACAGGACAAGCTGACGCAGGCGCAGGAGCGAAAGCTCGCCATGGCGTTCGCGCGTCTCTCGAAGCTGCTCGAGAGGCGCGGCGAGAAGGGAGCCCAGGTCATCTTGACTGAGGAGCGGCACCTCCGCCATGCGGAGGTGCGGGTGAACTTCTACGATCACACCCTGTTCGGCAAAGGCTCGGCGCCGGACCAGTTCACCGCCATCATGGATGCGGTGGAGAAAGTGGAGAAGCAGGCGCTGAGGCTGCTGGAGAAGAAGCGCGAGCTGAAGCGTTCGAAGTCGCCGCGCAAGGAGGAGGCGCTGGCGGCGGCCGAGACGGTGGAAGCGGCGGAGGAGACTGCCGGAGGCCGCAAGGCGAAAAAGAAGAAAGCCGCCCCGGCCGGGCCGGAAGAGGCCGAAGAGCTCCGGCCGGCGCGCGTGGTGCGCGCCTCTTCCCGCGCCAACGGCAAGCCGATGACGCTCGAGGAGGCCATGCTGGCCATGGAGGACGGCCGCGACTATCTCGTCTACCGGGACGCGGACACCGACCGGCTCCAGATCCTGATCCGGCGCAGCGACGGCGCGGTGGACCTCGTGGAAGCCTGACGATGGCCGGACGGTCCCCTGCGCCCGAGCTGGTGATCATCACCGGATTGAGCGGATCGGGCAAGGGGACCGTCCTCAAGGCGCTGGAAGACCACGGTTATTATTCGGTCGACAACCTGCCGCTCGACCTCATTCCAAAGTTCGCCGAACTGACGAAGGATTCGCCCAACATCCGGCGGGCGGCGCTGGTGGTCGACATCCGCGAGCGGGAACAGCTCCAGCGGCTGCCGGAGATCGTGGCGCGGCTCAGGAAGAAACTGCGCACCCGGCTGCTGTTTCTGGATGCCGATGATGAGGCGCTGGTGCGCCGCTACAGCGAGACGCGGCGGCCGCACCCGCTGGGAGGCGCGCGCAGCGTGCTGCGCAGCGTCCGGCTGGAGAGGCGGCAACTGGCCGGCATCCGTGCCGCGGCCGACTATGTCATCAACACGAGCGAGCTGAACGTCCACGAGCTGCGCAAAAAGATCGTTGAGACCTTCTGCACCGAAGACGAAGCCGGGCTTCAGATCTATGTGATGAGCTTCGGCTTCAAGCACGGCCTCCCGCCGGAGAGCGACCTCGTCTTCGACGTGCGCTTCTTGCCCAACCCCAACTACATCCCGGAGTTCAAGCGCCTGACCGGCAAGCACCAGGCGGTGGCGCGCTACGTGAAGAGCTTCCCCCAGACGGTGGAGTTCCTCGACCGGATCACCTCGCTGCTGCTGTACCTGATTCCGCATTACATCGCCGAGGGCAAAAGCTACCTGACCATCTCGTTCGGCTGCACCGGCGGGCGCCACCGCTCGGTGATGATCGCCGCCGAGGTGCAGCGCCGGCTGAAAAAGGCGGGATATTCGGTCCGTCTGAGCCACCGCGACATCGAAAAGGAGTAGGGGCGCCTTTTCACCCGGCTGTTACAATGGGGGAGGGGCGGACGCGGGAAATGCCTCTGCTGGAAACAGTTGTCGACGAGATTCTGGACCTGAAGCGCCAGCGCAACGCCATCCTGCTGGCGCACCACTATCAGGAGCCGGAGATCCAGGAGCTGGCCGACGCCGTTGGCGACAGCCTCGAGCTGGCCCGCCGCGCCCAGAGCTTCGACGGCGACGTGATCGCTTTCTGCGGCGTCTGGTTCATGGCGGAAACGGCCAAGATCCTCAACCCTTCGAAAACGGTCGTCGTGCCGGACGCCGAAGCCGGTTGCAGCCTGGTGGATGCCTGCCCGGCCAGCCAGCTCCGCGCCTGGAAACGGAAGCATCCGGACCACGTCGTGGTCAGCTACATCAACACGTCGGCCGAGGTGAAGGCCGAAAGCGACATCATCTGCACGTCCCGCAATGCGGTGAAGGTGGTCGAGTCGATCCCGGCGGACCGCCCCATCCTCTTTGTTCCGGACGTCAACCTCGGCCGCTATGTGAAGGAGCAGACCGGGCGCAGCAACATCACGCTGTGGCATGGCACCTGCATCGTCCATGCGACGTTCGCCGGCCGGCGGCTGGCCGCGGCGAAGGCGCAGCATCCGGACGCGCTGGTGGCGGCGCATCCCGAATGTCCGCCCGAGGTGCTGCGCATGGCGGACTTCATCGGCTCGACCTCGGCCATCATCGAATGGGTGCTGGCGCAGCCCGCACGGGAATTCATCATCATGACCGAAAGCGGGGTCGAGCACACGCTGAAGCGCCGCGCACCGGACAAGCGCTACTACTTCGTCCCCAACGAGCAGTGCAATTGCAGCGAGTGCCCCTACATGAAGCGGAATACGCTGGAGAAGCTCCGCGATGCACTGCTCCGGCTGGAGCCGCGCGTCGAGCTGGCCCCGGAGCTCATCGAGCGGGCGCGAATTCCTCTCGAGCGAATGCTGGCGCTGCGGTAAACTTTGATTTGCGCCTCCGCGGGGCGCCGCCATGCAGCATCCGCACGCACCCCTGATCGACGGCTACGGACGGCTGCACGACAACCTTCGTGTCAGCGTCACCGACCGGTGCAACATCCGCTGCTTCTACTGCATGCCGGAACGGGACGTGGAGTTCGTGCCGCGGGCCGAGATCCTGACCTTCGAGGAGATCGAGCGCTTCGTCCGCATCGCGGCCTCGCTGGGCGTGCGCAAGGTGCGGCTCACCGGCGGCGAGCCGCTGGTCCGGCGCGACCTGGACCGCCTGGTCCGTCGTCTTGTCCAGATTCCCGGAATCGAGGACATCGCGCTGACCACCAACGGCGTGCTGCTGGCCGGGCAGGCCGAGGCGCTCTACGGCGCGGGGCTGCGGCGGCTCAACGTGCATCTGGACACGCTGGACCGGGAGCGGTTCTTCCAGATCACGCGCCGCGACGAGCTGGGGCGCGTGCTGGAAGGGCTGGAAGCCGCGCGGCGGGCGGGCTTCGGCCCCATCAAGATCAACGCCGTGGCAGTGAAGGGGCTCACCGAGCCTGACATCGTGCCGCTGGCGCGCTTCGGCAGGGAGCGGGGCTATCAGATCCGTTTCATCGAGTTCATGCCGCTGGATGCGCAGGGGCTGTGGGACAGGTCCCGCGTGCTGCTGATGGAGGACATCCTGCGGATCCTCGCCGCGGAGTTCGGTCCGCTGGAGCCGGTTCCGGATCCTGACCCGCGCGCGCCGGCGCTCGAATACCGCTTTCCGGACGGCAACGGCACGGTGGGCTTCATCGCCAGCGTCAGCCGCCCCTTCTGCCTCAACTGCAACCGCATCCGGCTCACTGCGGACGGCCATCTCCGCTACTGCCTGTTCGCGCTGGAAGAGACCGACGTGAAGCGGCTGCTGCGCGGCGGAGCCAGCGACGACGAGATCCGCGAGACCATCCGCCGCACCGTGGCGGCCAAGTGGATCGGCCACGAGATCCAGCAGGCGGGATTCGTGCCGCCCCCGCGCCCGATGTACGCGATCGGAGGGTAGCCATCTTGCACAAGCGCCTGCCTGCCGCCGCAGCGTTGCTGCTGTGCGGCTTCTTCGTGGCGGCGGGGCTCCTGCTGCTGCCCTACCCAGGCGCGCAGTACGATGAACTGCTGTTTCTGAACGGCGTGCTGCGTCCGGAGGTGGCCGAAGGATGGATCCGGCTGCCGTGGGCTGGCCGCGTGCCCACCATGCTGATGAGCTACCTGGGCACGCTGAAAGCGTTGCTGTATGCGCCGGTGTTCCGCATCTGGGGCCTGAGCGACTGGACGCTGCGGCTGCCCGTGCTGCTGCTCGGCGCCCTCTCGGTATGGCTCTTCTTCCTGCTGGCGCGGCGTCTGGCCGGCCCTGGCGCGGCGCTGGCGGCCACGGCCCTGCTGGCCACCGACGCCTGCTATCTGCTCACCTCGGTCTTTGACTGGGGCCCGGTGGTGCTCCAGCATCTCTGCCTGACATCCGGCCTCTATGCGCTGACGCGGTTTGCCGAAGGCGGAGAGCGGCGGTGGCTGTTTGCGGGCGGCCTCGCCGCCGGACTGGGCCTCTGGGACAAGGCGCTGTTCCTGTGGGTGCTGGGTGGTTTCGGCGTGGGCCTGCTCGTGCTTTTCCCGAAGCAGATCCGGCAGATCGCCGGCAGCCGCAGGCTGGCGGCGGCGGCACTGGCGGGCTTCGCGCTCGGGGCCGCGCCCTTCCTGCACTACAACCTGACCACCGGATTCCGCACCTTCCGCGGCACCGCGCTGCGCGACGAGCTGCGCGCCGTACTCGGCAAGGCGGTGGTGCTGGACCGCACGCTGGACGGCAGCGGGCTGTTCGGCTACCTGGTGCGCGAGTCGCCGGAGGGTCCGCCGGCGGACCTGCGCGAGGAAGAAAAGATTCCGCTGCGGATGGCCGAACGGCTGGGTTCGCCGCGGCGGAGCTGGCAGGCGCTGCTGCTGGTGTTCGCCCTGGCCGCGGCGCCGGTTCTGAGCTGGCGCTCACCCCGGCGCCGCGTCGCGCTGCTGATCTCCGCCGCCGCTGTGCTCGCCTGGGCGCAGATGGCGTGGACGCGGGATGCCGGCGGCAGCGTGCATCACGCCATCCTGCTGTGGCCGCTGCTGCACTTGCAGGCGGCGCTGGCCGCCGCGGCGCTCCTGGCGAACGCCGGCAGGCTGGCCCGCGCCGCCGTGGCAGCCGTGTTCGCCTTTTGCGCGCTGTCCAACGCCGCCGTTCTCAACACGTATCTGGCGCACATGATCGCCTGCGGACCGGCGCAGGTGTGGACCGACGCTTCCCGGACACTGGTGCAGTTCCTTGAGGCGCAGCCCGGGCGCGCTGCCTTCGCCGCCGACTGGGGCATCCTGCACGAGATCATCTTCTACGGCAGGAACCGCATCCCGATGATCGGCGACGCCGACGGGCTCGTGCTGCGGGCTGGGGAGGATCCGCTGGCGGCGAAGCGGCTGGAAGAGGCCCTCGCCGACCGCAAACAGCTCTTCATCACCTGGCGCGAGGGGCTGGACGTTTTCCCGGACACGCGGAAGAAGCTGATCGCCTTCGCCGAGGCGCGCGGCTACCGGCGCGCGTCGGTGGCGCTCATCGCGGACCGCCACGGCGTGGCGATGTACGAGATCCATGAGTTCTCCCGCTGACGAGACGCCTTTCGGCGAGCCTGTCCCGCTCGAGATCCGCGACGTGCTGGATCTGCACGCCTTTGCGCCGCGCGACGCGAAGGCGGCACTGGAAGCGTGGCTGGAGGAAGTGCATGCGCGCGGGTTCCGCTGGGTCCGCGTGATTCATGGCCGCGGCATCGGCGTGCAGCGGGAGATGGTGCGCCGGGTGCTGGCGCGGTGCCCTTACGTGGAGTCCTTTTCGGATGCGCCGCCGGAAGCCGGTGGCTGGGGCGCCACCGTGATTACGCTGCGGGGCGGTTGCGCTGACGCAGAGCGGCCAGCGCCTCCAGGGTGAGCCAGCCGGAAGCGGCCAGCACCAGCGGCGCGGTGTAGATGCCGGGAATCCCTTTCTCCAGGTAGACGGCAAATCCAAGCTTGGCCGCTGCGTAAAGGAACATCACCTCCGCGTAGGCCAGCGCCGCCCAGACCATCCAGCCCCGCGCGTAGGCGGCGAACCAGGCCATTCCGTAAAGCACGGCGAGGATCGCGATCCAGCCGCCGAGCCATGCGGCGAAGGTGAACGTCGGCATCCACGTCCACAGCATCATGTCGCGCAGCGACATGGCGAGCGGGTTGTAGAAGGCCAGATAATCCCGCACTGCGCCCTCCGCCACATGGAGCGTGAGCGACACGGTCAGTGCAAGCCAGCTCTGATGCAGCCGCGAACGCCGCCACGGCATCGCCTCGGGTCCTAAGGCGCATTGTAATCCCGGTGGCGGCGCGGCGCAAAAAGCGTTACATTCCGGGATCGGCAGGCGGATCATGGCTGCGCGGAAGAACAAGGGACGGCTGTGGGCGGGCACCTCGGGCTGGTCGTATCCCCACTGGCGCGGCGTGCTGTATCCGGAGGAGTCGAAATCGGCGGACTGGCTGCGGATCTATGCGGAGACCTTCTCCGCCGTGGAGCTCAATGCGAGCTTCTACCACATGCCGCGTCCGGAGACGTTCCGCAAGCAGGCGGCGCAGACGCCGGAGGGCTTTCTCTTTGCGGTGAAGGCGCACCGCTCCATCACGCACGACATGCGGCTCCAGGGCGTGGCGGAGCGGTGGAAGGATTTCCTGACGGCAGCGGCGGAGCTGGGCGTGAAGCTCGGCCCGGTGCTGCTTCAGTTCCCGCCGTCCTTCCGCGCCCAGCCTGCGCTGCTCGAGGAGTTCCTTTGCGCGCACGGCGCGGAGCGGCGGGCGCGCCCGCTGCGGCTGGCCTTCGAGTTCCGGCACGCTTCCTGGTTCGAGGGCGCAGCGGCGGAGATCGTGCGCAGGCACGGCGGGGCGCTCGTCGTGGCGGACTCCTCCCGCTATCCGCAGGCGCCGCTCGAGCCGCAGGGCTCTTTCGTCTATCTGCGCTTCCACGGCCCCGGAGCGCTGTTCGCCTCCAGCTACAGCGAACAGCAGTTGCAGCAGTGGGCCGGACGGATCCGGGCGTGGCTCGGCGAAGGCCTCGACGTCTACGCGTTCTTCAACAACGATGCCGCCGGCTGCGCCGTCCGCAACGCCCTGCGGCTGCGCGAGCTCGCCGCGTCCTGAGCGCCTGCGGAATCCTTGACAGAAGCGCGGCGATGTGGTACCCAACATCACATACTCGCCGCGTCCGCGGGGATTGCCATCCATAGGGGGCTCGCAATGAGGAAGATCTCCGTTCTGCTGACGACTGCTCTGCTGTGCGCGCTTTCGGCGGCCGCACAGACATCGACGACGCGCATCTCCGGCACCGTGCTCGACTCGAGCGGCGCCATCGTGCCGCGCGCCACGGTGACGCTCACCAATGACGCCACCGGCGTGAGCGAAAGGCAGGAGACCACCGATGCCGGCCTGTACTCGTTCCCGTCCGTTCCGGTGGGCTCGTACACGCTGCGCGTGGAAGCGCCCGGGTTCCGCACGGCGGTGCGGCCCGGCGTGGTGCTTCAGGTGAACACCCCGGTCACGCTGGACGTGACGCTTGAAGTGGGCGCGCCCACCGAAAGCGTCGTCGTGAGCGCCAGCGCGGAGATGCTCCAGACTTCCAGCGCGACGCTGGGCAACGTGATCGAACAGCGCGCCATCGTCAACCTGCCGCTCAACGGGCGCAACCCGCTCACGCTGCTGATGTACGAGCGGGGCGTGACGCAGCGCTCGGGCAACACCATCACCGTCAACGGCGCGCGGCCCACGGCAAACAACGTCACCATCGACGGCATCGAGGCCAATGAGTCCTCCTACTCCAACCCGGTGAACAACATCTTCCGCCTCAACCCGGACAACGTGCAGGAGTTCAAGGTCACCACGCTCAACCCCACCGCCGAAGAGGGCCGCAACTCCGGGGCCAACATCTCCATCGCCACGCGCTCCGGCACCAATGAGTTCCACGGCACGCTGTTCCACTACTTCCGGAACACCGCGCTCAACGCCCACGAGTTCTTCGCCAAGGCGCAGGGGCAGCCCAAGCCGGTCATCCAGCTCAACCAGTACGGCTACGAAGTGGGCGGGCCGGTAAAAAAGAACCGCACGTTCTTCTTCACAAGCTGGCAGGGACAGAAGGTGAACTTCGCCGATCCCATCGACAAGGCGTTCGGCGAATCGGTGGACCTGTACACGCCGGCGGCGCTGAACGGCGTGTTCCGCTACTGGGTGGCGGATCCCGTGAACCCTCTGGTCATCAATGGCCAGCGCATCACGCAGAACTCGCCCGTGCTGGTGGATCCGGTGACCGGCCGCTATGCGCCCGGCGTCCGCGACTGCCAGAGCGCGGGAGACACCAACTGCATCGCGTCGTTCAACATCTTCACGGCCGATCCTCTCGGCCGGGGCATCGATCCGCTGGTGAAGTCCGTGCTTGGCCGCTATCCGGCGCCGAATTCCTATACCGCCGGCGACGGGCTGAACACCGGCATCTATGTCTGGAACACGCCGTTCCGCATCCGCGGGCCGCATTACATGTTCCGCATCGATCACCAGCTCTCCTCGAAGCACTCCATCTTCGGCCGCTATCTGGGCGCCGACCAGCAGACGCTCGGCGGCGACCCGCTCAACGGCCGCCCCGCGGTGCTGCCCGGCTTCCCGCCGCGCGGCGAAGTGTTCCGGCCGGCGAAGAACATCGCCATCGGCATCCGCAGCGTGCTCTCTCCGCGCGTGGTCAATGAGCTGACGCTCGGGCTGGCCCGCTTCTCGTTCCTGTTCACGCAGGGCGAGGCGCACCCGGACTTCCCCAACCAGCCGAGGTTCACCTTCAACAACTCCGACGTCGACTACACCGCCAATCCGCGCACGTTCCGCGCGGTCACCACGCCGCAGATCGTCGAGAACCTGAGCTTCATCACCGGCCGCCACGTCTACCGGTTCGGAGCCAACCTCCGCTTTTATCAGCACAACGATCAGCGCGGCGACGTCGGCGGCACCAGCCTCGTGCCGGCCATTTCGCTGTCGCGCACCACGCGCCCGCCGGCGGGCTTCACGCTGCCGGCAGTGGCCTCGGGCTCGCGGCCCGGCATCGCGGCCGTAGATCTCAACCGCCTCCAGGGCATGATCAACGATCTGCTGGGCATTCCCGCCGGCCTCACGCAGGTCTTCCTCGGCGACCTCAAGAGCGACGCCTTCCTGCCCTTCCAGACCGGGGACAAGAGCGTGACGCTTTGGGCGCAGGGGCAGCGCCTGAAGCAGTACAACTTCTACGCGCAGGACGAGTGGAAGCTGCGGCCGAATCTCACCATGAACTATGGCGTGCGCTGGGAGATCAACCTGCCGCCGACGGAAGCCGGCGGCCGCGTCTACGTGCCGGACCGCATGATCGATGGCCGCGACGGCCCGGTCACGTTCGTCCCGGCGAAGCGCTGGTATCAGAACCGGAACCTGGGCGCGGTGGCGCCGCGCATCAGCTTCGCCTGGGCGCCCTCAAGACTGCGCGGCACGGTCTTCCGCACTGGTTACAGCATGGCCTTCGACCCGCTCGGCTCGTTCATTGTGACCAGCGTGGCGACGTCCGTGCCCGGCCAGACCTACCGTTGCAGCTCGCAGTTTTCCGGCAGCGGCGGCGCGCTGGTCACCACGCCAGGCTGCGCCTCCGTGCCCGACGTGCGCCTCGGCCAGGGCTTCCCGCGCGAGCTGCCGCCGCCGACGGTGAAGCCCTCCAGCTTCCTGTCGCCGCCGGCGCAGGTGGTCACCAACGCGCCTCCGGTGCGCGTATTCGACCAGAACCTCCAGATGCCGACGGTCCACATGTGGAACTTCGACATTCAGCGCGAGCTGCCCGGCGGCTTTCTGGTCAGCGCCGCCTACGTGGGGCGCCGCGGCACGCGCCTGTACCGCGCCTATGACGCCAACCAGATCGATGTCACGCCGATCCTGCCTTCCTTCCTCGCCATGCGCCACAACCTGCGTCTCGGCGGCGGCTGCCGGCCCGATGGGACGCTGGCGAGCGGAGCGCCTTGCCCGGGCGCGCAGGATGTGCCCATCATCCGCCAGGGCCTGATTACGGCGGCCTTCGCCAACAGCTCGCAGACGCAGTCCGAGCTGGCGCAGAACGCCGCCGGCAGCTTCGGCAACCGCATTGAACAGAGCACCCTGGCCGCGCGCCTGCGCCCGAATCCGCAGTTCGCCCAGATCATGTATGTCGACAACGGCGGCGATTCGATCTACCACTCCGCGCAGTTCGCCGTGCGCCGCCGCTTCGACCGCGCGGGCCTGCTGCTGAACGCCGCCTACACGCTGGGCAAGTCGATCGACAACCTCTCGCTCGACCCCGTGCACGCCACCGTCGGCGGCGGCCTGACCACCACCGCCGCCCGCACGCCCGCCGACGCCCGCAACTACCGCAATGAGCGCGCCCTGTCCGACTACGACCAGCGCCACGTGCTCAACATCGCCGGCGTCTACGAGCTGCCCTTCGGCCGCGGCAGAACGTGGCTTGGCAACGCCGGCGGCCTGCTGAACGGGCTCATCGGCGGCTGGAGCATCTCGGGACTCTACACGTATCAGTCCGGCGAACCCTTCACGGTGCGCTCCGGCGCGCTCACGCACAATGCCTCGGCGCAGTCGCGCGCGGCGCTTGCGCCGGGCGCCAGCCTGCCGAAAGCGAAGCTTCAGGAAAAGGCTGGCGTCATCGGTCCCGTGCTGTTCCAGGATGCCAGCGCATTCACGTTCCCCGAGCCGGGCGAGCTGGGGCTGGGCCGGAACATTTTCCAGGGGCCCAGCTTCCGCAACCTCGATGCCGCGCTGGCCAAGCAGGTAGCGGCGACGGAGCGCATCCGCGTCACCTTCCGCGCCGAATTCTTCAACGCGTTCAACCACCCCAATTTCCGCAATCCGCGCGATGCCAGCGTCGGCTCGCCCGCCATCACCTCCACCGTGTTCGGGCAGACCTGCTGCGTGACGCTGTCCACGGCCAGCTCCGCCACCACCAACCAGAACGGCGAGAGCTGGCGCGTCATCCAGCTCGCGCTGCGCGTGAACTTCTGACCGGCGCGCGGACCGCCCTGCGCCAGAGCGGCCTCCCGCGCCGGGCGCTGTGACGCAGGAGTGGGGCCGCCTGCGGTCCGCGCGCTTTTCCCGCCATGCTCCGGCTGCGGGCAGCCGCAATGCGGCTGCTGCCGATTGCGTCTATAATCTCAGGGAAGCGTGCTTTCATCCTACGGACTGAGCGACGTCGGCTGCGTAAGGACCAACAACGAGGATTCCTACCTCGTGGATCCCAGCCTGGGCCTCTACATCGTCGCCGATGGCATGGGTGGCGCCGAGGCGGGCGAAGTGGCCTCGCAGCTCGCCGTGCAGAGCGTCCACTCGTTCCTGAAATCCACCTCCATCCGGGACGCGGACACGCTGGTTCGCGCCATTCAGCACGCCAACCAGCGCATTCTGGACGCGGCCAACGCCGATCCCCGGCTCCGCGGCATGGGCACGACCCTCGTGTGCCTGCTCGAGACGGGGGCCGAGTGCGTGATCGCCAACGTCGGAGACAGCCGCGCGTGGATGCTTCAGGGAGAGTCGCTGGTGCAGCTCACGCAGGACCAGTCGTGGGTGAATGAAGTCGGCCGGCCCCTCGGCATCAGCGAGGAGAACCTGCGCCTTCACCCCATGCGCCACGTGCTCACCATGGCGCTGGGCGTCAGCCCGGAATTGCGCATTCAGGTTTTTCCCGTCGAGCTGCCCCCCGGCAGCCTCGTCCTGCTTTCCTCTGACGGCCTCCACGGCCCCGTCCCCGAAGAAGAAATCCGGGAGATCCTACTTCGCCCGATATCTTTGGAGGATCGCGCCCACTTACTTATCGAGGCGGCGCGCGAGGCCGGCGGTCCGGACAACATCACCGTAGTCCTGATCCAGCACTGATCCCTCCGCCCGCTGGAAAGGCAGGTCTGGAGACATGGGCGCAGTCGGTTTGCGGCGCAGTGTGTCCGCCCAGCCTCGATGGCGTCCTCTGGCGGCGTGGGTCCTGCTCCCCGTCGCCTTGTGGGGCCAAGGGCAGCTTCGGGTGGAGATCCAGGAGGGTGCCGGTGCGGTCGTTCCCGGCGGGGCGCTCTCTTCCCGGCGTTTTACTGTTGTAGTCAAAGACGAAATGGGGCAGCCTGTGCCGGGTGCCACCGTTCACTTCCGGCTGCCGGCGGAAGGCCCCACGGGGACATTCTCCAGCGGGCTGCGCTCGGAAAGCACGCTGACGGATTCGCGTGGAATGGCCACCGTATACGGCATCCAGTGGGGCAGCCAACCGGGAAAGCTGGAAATCTCCGTTCTGGCAAGCAATGGTGACAGGAAGGGAACTGCCGCGATTCCCGTGGAAGTCTCCCGGCATGCCGTGGTGACGCGGGAAGACAGGTCCAATCCGGGCTTCAAAGCACCCTCTTCCGGCAGGAAGTGGCTCTTGCTCGCTCTGGTGGGCGCCGGTGCCGCCGCCGGGGTGGGCATGGCGGGCAAAGGGGGCGGAAAAGCCACTGTCTATCAGCCGCCCGCTGTGGTGGTCGTACCCCCCTCCATCGGGACTCCTACAATCACCGTGGGGAAACCATGAGCCTGAGGATCTTTGCTGCCGTTCTGCTGTTGGCCTGTTCGGCCGCCGCCCAGGAACCGCCCGTTGCCGGTTATTTCAGTGATGGCAGAGGCGCACTTCGGGCACTGGTGGGGGTGCAGGGAGCCTGGCAGGCTCCCGCCCTGGTGCCCACGGGGGTAGAGAGCGGGGGGTTTGTCGAACGACTATTGTGGTACAAGACAGCGAACCGCCTCTGGATTCGCATGGAGTCCGGCGAGTGGATGGTGTTCGAGGTACCAGAGGGACCCGCCGCGGCGATGTTCCACCGGGAGAGAGGAACCTGGTTGTTCCATTTCCCAACTACAAATGAGGTTGCAGAATGGAACCCTGCCGCAGAGAGCCTTGTCTTCGGAGCCGATGACCCGGATCTGCCTCCTCCATCCCAATGGCCAGAAGTGATCGGCGAAGGATACGTCCTGGAACGGGCAGAGGACGCCCTGTTCGTGAAGGACGCAGAGGGGCGGACTTCTGCGGTGCCTCTCGCAGATGCCCCAGTGTTCCAGCTCCTTCTGGTGGAAGGCGGGCAGGAGAAGCCTGTGGGCAACTCCTTCGTGATGCCCCCAGCCGCGCCGGGTGATTCTTCGACAGCGCGTTTTCGGGTGCGCAACACGGGTTCGATTGCTGTCGTAATCACGCGTCTCTCCATTGACCCCGGTCCGTTCAGGACATTTGACCAGTTCTTCCCGCCCCGGACCATTGCTCCCGGGGACTTCGCCGATTTCTGGGTTCGTTTTGCACCGGAGGCCCCCGGCGAGTACTCGAGGACTCTGTATATCAATGACTTGAAGGTCACTCTCCTGGGTTCCAGCCAGGGTTTGCCCGTCGTCGAGTTGGAGACGGCTTCAGGATGGCAGACCCTCAAGGCCGGCGAGGCAGCTCAGCTTGGCTCCGTGGAGCGCCGGTCGGTTCTGAGCAGGCGCATCCGGGTGACGCCCGCCGTGCCGCTGTCGGTGACGGGCGAGGGATTCCAGATCCAGGCCGACAGCCAGGCCGGATACTACAATTTGAGTTTTTCGAGCGATAAAGTCGGCTTTGCCCGTGGCAACGTGGTGGAAGGCCAGCGGACCTTCCCGGTGGAAGTCACCGTTACGGATTTCCCGACACCCACTCCGTCTGTCGAGCTGCTCGACGAGCCGGGTCCGGCGCGCCAGATCCGCTTCCGGGTGAAGCTGTCTGAAGCGGCGCGGACCAATCTCTCCGTTGCGGTCAGTGTTTCTTTCCTGCCGGACACGGGACTGCCGGATGACACCGCCGTGATGTTGCTGCCGAATTCGATCCGGACCATGCCCCTCAGCATTGCGGAGGGGGCGGCCAGCTCCGGCGAAATCCTCCTGCAAACAGGCACGACAGCGGGACTCATTCAGATCCGCGCTTCGATCGGCAGCAAAACCGGCGCCGCCAGCTTCCGCATCGCCCCCGGCGCGGTGGCCCTGACAAGCGCAAAGGCCAGCGTGGCATCCGCCAATGCGGAGGTCATCCTGACCGGCTACGATACGGTGCGCTCGGCTTCCCGGCTCGCCTTCACCTTTTATCTCAAGTCCGGACAGGCGGCGGCACCGGGGCGGATCGAGGTGGATGCCGCCGCCCAGTTTTCCGAATACTACAGGTCGATTTCGGGCAGCGCCTTCCGCCTGCGCGCGCACTTTCCGGTGTCGGGCACGCACACGGAGCTCGATTCGGTGGAAGTGGAAGTCTTCAACTCTGTAGGCAGGGTTTCGACAGGCCGGCTCCGGCTTGAGTGACACTGGGAGGGTGAAGCCCGTTGCCTTGACGATCGCCGGATCGGATCCGAGTGGTGGAGCCGGCATTCAGGCCGACCTGAAGACGTTCCACCAGTTCGGCGTATACGGCGAAGCGGCGCTGACGCTGCTGACCGTACAGAACACCTGCAACGTCTTCGAAGTCGTCTGCCTGGAGCCGCGCCTTGTGGAGGCGCAGGTGGAGGCCGTGCTGGCAGACATCCCTCCGCAGGCGGCGAAGACGGGAGCGCTGGGCAACGCCGCCATCATTGAGGCCGTGGCCGCCCTTGCCCCCCGGCTGCGCGCCCCGCTGGTGGTCGACCCCGTGATGATCTCCAAGCACGGCGCGCCCCTGATCGCGGAAGAGGCGCGCCCGGTGCTCGAGCAGAAGCTGCTGCCGCGGGCGGCGCTGGTGACGCCGAATCTGCACGAGGCTGCGGCGCTGGCAGGCTGCGGGATCCGGACCGTGGAACAGATGGAGGAAGCCGCCAGGCGCATCTTTGACCGCACGGGCGCCGCCGTGCTCATCAAAGGCGGCCACCTCGAAGGCGAAGCCGTCGACGTCCTGTGCTGGCAGGGGGGTCTCCGGCGGTATGGCGCGCCCCGGTTCGACACGCGCCATACGCATGGGACAGGCTGCACATACTCGGCGGCGATCACCGCGTGTCTGGCTCTCGGCCTCGATCTGCCCGAGGCCGTGGCCCGCGCCAAGCGGTACATCACCGAGGCGATCCGCACCAATCCGGGTCTCGGCGGCGGCTCCGGCCCGGTGAATCATCACGCGTCCACGGGCTGAGCGGCCGCCCGGCGCGCTACTTTCCGCCGCGCCCGGGCAGTGCCGTTAGGCCCGGCTTGATCACGATCATGACGCCCGCTACCAGCATCATCTGATGCCGGCGCAGCCTGCCCGCGGGGCCAGCTTCGAAGATGGGGCGGTCGGACCAGTCCTTGCGGAGTTCCAGCCGGGAGATGAGGCAGTCGTTCAGCCGGGATTCCGCCGTCAGCGTAAACTCGCGGAAGCGCGAAGGAGCGCCGGTCCAGAAGCCGTCGCTGTCGCTGTAATGTTCCAGGCGCGGGGCCAGGGCGACGTTCCGCGAAAGCCGGATGCGCGCCGCGCCGGCCACGCCCCAGAAGGACGCGGAGGGGGCGGCCGGAAAACGCTGCCTGCCCACGTCGAGGTTCACATACATCGAGACGCGGCTGTTCGGCGTCACTGTCACCACCGAATCGTAGAAGTGCCGCCAGCCCTGGTTCGTGCCGGTGTTTTCCGGGCCGGCGTAGTAGGTGTTTGCGATCTGCACCCTGCCGAAGTTGCCGGTGCTGGTGATGCCGAACGTCTTGGCCGAGTTGTTGTCGCGGATTGTGTTCCAGCCGGTGACCAGAGCTCCGCCCAGCGTCCAGCGCTGCCCGGCAGGCATGCTGGCCCGGATTCCCGTGTGGTAGTAGGGCCCGAAGGCAAACAGCAGGCTGCGGGAGTAGTTCCAGTTCAGATGGCTTTCGGTGACCTCCGCCCCCGCGCTGGTGACGAATTTGCCCATGTCCACCTGCACGCCTTTCCAGGAGGACGGCTTCAGCGAAACATACGCGTTCAGCAGGTGACGGGTCCAGGAGGTGTGCGAAGGCTCGCTCAGCCAAAATGCATCGTAGACGCGCCCCGCGCCGGCATCCACTCGAAAGCCGAAAGGCGCGGGATCCACGGAGACGCTGGCAGTGGCGCTGGCCAGGCTCCATTTGTCGGCAGTCAGGTTGAACGCCTGGAGCTGGGAAACGCCCGAAACAGGGTGATTGTAGTTGAGGTCGTAGAAAGCGTCGATGTAGCCGCTGTAGTTGAGCCGTTTCCAGCGGAAGGTTTCGGGCAGCGGCGCGGCGGGAGCTGAGTCTGTGGTTTGCGCAGCCACTCCCAGAGCCAGCATGAGAAGAGAGGCACACGTGTAGCGCATCGGTTTACTCCTGGTTGTTGCGGGTCAGGTTCCACGCCCGCCGGCGATGCGACACTGCTGCCGGGCCAGGCACGAATCCGGAGGGAGCGGGACAGTGTGACAGGACTGCGCAGTCCCGCGCTGGCGGGGGATGCTCCAGATTCAGGCTTAAGTATGCTCCCGCCTAGCTAAAGAATACAAATCGATATTTTTTATGGCGCCGATACGCAGACGCCGGCTGGCGGAGGTGCGCGGCCCCATCCGCCCGGCTGCGATCGGGAGCACAATGGGAGTTGCCATGGCGCGCGTGCTTATCCTGTTTACCGGCGGAACCATCGGCATGCGGTTCGATCCGCAGGTCGGCGCTGCGGTTCCTGCGCTGGGCGCGCGGGAGCTGCTCGAGCACGACCCCGCCCTCCAGCAGCTCGCCGATCTCGAAGTCTTCGAATACGGCCGCTATCCCGGCCCCCACATGACCCTGGAACGGATGTGGGAGGTCAGCGAGATCCTGCGCCGGGAGATCGGGCGCAAGGACATTACGGGCGCAGTGGTCACCCACGGCACGGACACGCTGGAGGAAACGGCCTACCTGCTGGACCTGCGCCACACGTCGCCGAAGCCGGTGGCGGTGGTGGGCGCGATGCGCACGGTGAACGAGCCGGGCTTTGACGGCCCGGCGAATCTCTCGGCGGCCATCCGCACGGTGCTGAGTCCGCAGGCACGCGGCCAGGGCGTGTTCGTCGTGCTGAACCAGATGATCCACGCCGCCAGCGAAGCCACCAAGACGGACACGCAGCAACTGGAGACCTTCCAAAGCCCCGTGTTCGGTCCGCTGGGGCTGGTGGACGTGGACCGCGTGATCTTCGGCCGCCGCCTGGTGGACCGCATCGTGATCGACGCCCCGCGCCTGGAGCCGCGGGTCGACCTGGTGACGATGTGCGCCGGCGCCGACGGCCGTTTCATCGACTTCGCGCGGGAAAGCGGCGCCCGCGGCATCGTCGTGGAGGGCACCGGCCGCGGCAACGTCACCCCGCAGGCCGTGCCCGCCATTCAGCGCGCCCTGGATGCGGGCATCCCCGTCGTCATCGCCACGCGCTGCGCCCACGGCCGCGTGCTCGATATCTACGGCTACGAAGGAAGCGGCCACGATCTCCGCCAGCGCGGCGTCCTGTTTGCCGGCACGCTCAATGCCGCCAAGGCGCGCATCCGGCTCATGCTGATCCTTGGCCGCACCAGCGACCCGAGGGAGATCCGCACGCTGATGGAGTGCGGAGCATACTGAACCCTACGCCATTGGCCGCCCGCCCGATCTCTCCGGCGTTGAAGGAAGCGGCCGCGGCCTCCGCCAGCGCGGCGTCCTGTTCGCCGACTCGCTCCACGCCGCCAGGGCGGGCATCCGGCTCATGCTGATCCTTGGCCGGACCCGCGACCCACGGGGAAGCCGCACGCTGAGGGAGTGCGGGGCCTGCTGACCGGGTTGCGCAGTTTTTTCTAATCGGTTCCCAGTAATATCCTGCGCGGATTGGCATCCGGACCGGGTTGCCCATAGACTGACTTCAGTGCGGGTCTTAAAGAGGATTTTCCGGTCCTGTATTCTCGCTCTCTCCGTGCTCGCACCGGCCGTGGCGGGCGCGCCCGCGCCGTCTGGCGGCGGACGCCACCCGATTGTGTTCACCGAGACCCCGCCCGGCGGCCAGCCGCGCCTCCTGCTGCTGGAGGCTTCCGGCGCCGTCCGCCTTCTCAGCCAGGGCTTCTTCGCCGCCGCTGATCCCGATGTTTCCTGGGATGCGAAGCGGATCCTGTTCGCCGGAAAGAAGACCGCTGCGGAGCCGTGGCAGATCTACGAGATGACGCTCGCCACCGGCGCCGTCCGGCAGTTGACGAAGATGGCCAGCGACTGCCGCCGGCCCGCTTACCAGTCGAAGATCTTCAGCCTGGACATTCCCGATCCCTGGCCGCAGGCGGCCTTCTTCTGCGGCGGAGCGCTGCACACGGTGAAATTCGACGGCACGCTGCGGCAGCGCATCACTTTCACGCCGTGGCAGGAGTCCGACGCCACCATGCTGCCCGACGGCATGATGGTGTTCGCCTCCCGGCAGGGCGGGCGTTCGCAGATCATGGCCGTGAACCTGGACGGCACGGACTATTCGCTCTATCTGCCCGGCGAGAAGCTCCGCGAGCCTGCGGTGACGATGGACGGCAGGCTCGTCTTCGTCGACGGCGAGGGCGTGCTGGCCAGCGTGGATCTCATCCGCCCGCTGCGCACGCGCCGCGAGCTGACGCGCCCCTCCGACGGCATCTTTTCCACGCCGGCGGGGCTGCCCGGCGGGCGCCTGCTGGTGAGCTGGCAGCCGGATGCCCGGACGCCGGCGGGCATCTACCGTTTCCATCCCGCGAATAAAACAAAAGTTCCCGTTTATGTGAAACCCGGGTCGGACCTGCGGCAGGCGCGGCCGGTAATCGCCCGCCCCGAGCCGGAAGGCCGCGGATCCGTGGTGGAGGAAGGCGCCGGCTGGAGCCGGCTCTACTGCCTCAGCGTCTTCACCACCGATCAGCCGGAGCGGATCCGTCCGGGCCAGGCATGGCGGCTGCGCGTGTACACGGCTCCGTTCGACAACCCCCGCAAGATCGGAGACCTGCGCATCGAGGACGACGGCTCCTTCCACCTGGAGGTGCCCCCCAACACGCCGCTGAAGCTGGAGCTTGCGGACGCGGCGGGCCGCGCCGTGCGGACTTCGGCCTGGATGTATACCCGGCCAAAGGAGAACCGCGGCTGCATCGGCTGCCATGAGGATCCCGAGCTGACGCCGGAGAACCGCGAGGCGAAGGCGCTGATCCGCAAGCCGGTGAAGCTGACCGCTCCGGCCTGGATATCCAACGGAGGTTCGAAATGAGAGCGCTCGTGGGACACGCTGCCGTGCTGGCGGCGGCGCTGGCGGCGGCCGCTTCGGCTCCGCCGCGCGGGCCTGTGTTCAGCGACATTACTGAAGCGGCGGGCATCCGCTTCCGCCACAGCATCGGCGACCACAAGCTGGACAACATCGTCGAAGGCACGGGAGCCGGCGCCTGCTTCTTCGATTTCGACAACGACGGGCTTCAGGACATCTACTTCGTCACCGGCGTCTGGACCAAAGGCGTCAGCGACAACGACGGGCGCGATCTCCGCGGCAGGCTCTCCAACCGCCTCTACCGCAACCTCGGCGGCGGGAAGTTCGAGGACGTGACCGAAAAGGCCGGCGTGGCCAGCAAGGTCTACGGCTCCGGCTGCTCCGCCGCCGACTACGACAACGACGGCGACGTCGACCTGTACGTGCTCAACTACGGGCCGAACATCCTTTACCGCAACAACGGCGACGGCACCTTCACCGACGTCTCGAAGCAGTCCGGCCTCGATGACGCCCGCTGGTCGCTCCATGCCGTGTGGTTCGACTACAACAACGACGGCTGGCTGGACGTCTACGTCGCCAATTATCTGCTGTACGACGACGGCAAGTTCCGCGACTTCTACCCGGCGCAGGGCTACCCGGGCCCGCTCAGCTACCAGGGCCTGCCCAGCATCCTTTACCGCAACAACGGCGACGGCACCTTCACCGATGTCACCAAAGAGGCCGGCATGTGGAGGCCGGGCGGGCGCGCCATGAGCGTTACCGCCGCCGACTTCAACAACGACGGCCGCATGGACGTGTTCACGTCGAACGACGCGATGGAGAATTACTTCTTCCTCAACAACGGCGACGGCACGTTCTCGGAGAAGGGCCTCGAGTTCGAGCTGGCCTTCAGCGAGCACGGCCAGGGCGTGGCGTCGATGGGCCCGTTTTACGGCGACGTCAACCGCGACGGCTGGCTGGACCTGTTCGTGCCGAACCTCAACTATGTGTCGCTCTTCGTCTACAACCCGAAGAAGGGCTTCTTTGAAAACCTCAACGACGCCGCCGGCCTGGCGCCGCTGCTCGGCCAGTACGCCGGCTGGGGCTCGGTGATGTTCGATTGGGATCACGACGGCTGGCTGGACCTGTTCACCGTCCACGGCCACGCGCACCACGAGTACGTGCAGGAGGACAGCCTCAGCCGCAACCGGCAGAACGGCACCTTCGAAGACGTTTCGCGCGAAGCCGGGCCTTACTTCGAAACCAAGCGCGTCGGCCGCGGCGCCGCCTGGGCCGACATGGACAACGATGGCGACATCGACCTGCTGGTAGTCAACCTCAACGACGCGCCGGTGCTGCTGCGCAACGACGGCGGCAACGCGCGTCCCTGGCTGATGGTGGATGCGCGCCTGGACTTCCCCACCGGCTCGCGCACGGCGGTGGGCGCGCGCGTGACGGTGGCGGCCAACGGGCTGCGCATGGTGGAGGATGTCAACCCGGTCCGCGGTTATCTCGGGCAGGGCGATCCGCGGCTCCATTTCGGGCTGGGCGGAGCCACGGTGTGCGACGTCGAGATCCGCTGGCCGGACGGCGTGGTGGAAAAGCTCGCCGGAGTGCGGGCCAATCAGGTTCTCAGGCTCCGCCACAAGGCGGAAGCGCGGAGGAAGGCGCAGTGAGAAGGGTCGCATGGATCATGGCGGCGGCCGCGCTGGCGCCGCTCGTCTTCATCTCCCGCGGGGCGCCGCCGAAGCCTGTTTACGTCGGCTCGCGCGTATGCGCCACCTGCCACAACGGCCCCGGCATGGGCCACCAGTACAGTAGGTGGCTGCTGTCGAAGCACGCCCAGGCGTATGCGGCGCTGTCGCGGCCGGAATCCTGGGAAATCGCGCGCATCAGCGGCCTGCGCGAAGAGCCCTGGAAGGCCGCCATCTGCCTCGGATGCCATTCCACCGCGTTCGGCGCCGACGAACGCGAGATGGATCCCGAAACGTTCCGCCGCGAAGATGGCCTGCAATGCGAAGCCTGCCACGGGCCGGGCAGCGAGTATGCCACCGAAGCGGTGATGCGCGACCGCAAGGCGGCGATGGCGGCCGGCCTGCGCATGCCCACCCGCGATGACTGCCTCGTCTGCCATCTCGAGAAGGGCTCGCATATCGCCGTGCTGAAGAACCCCACGGTCAACATCGACGAGGCATGGAAGCAGATCGCGCATCCGCTGCCGAAGCCGTCCCGCGTGGGCGCCATCCGCGAAGCGGACGCGCCCGGCGTGATCGGATCCGCGGCCTGCGGCTCCTGCCACAACGGCCTCGATCACGGCCATCAGTACGACGTCTGGCGGCGCAGCCCGCATGCGCGCGCCTGGGCGGTGCTGGCCACGCCGCGCGCCGCCGAGCTGGCGCGCGAGATGAAAGTGGAGGGCGATCCCCAGCACAGCCCGGCCTGCCTCCGCTGCCACGCCGTCGGCGGCCGCACCGAAGAAGGCGTCGGCTGCGAGGCCTGCCACGGCCCGGGAAAGAACTATGCCACCGACGCGATCATGCGCGACCCCGAGGCGGCGCGCGCCGCCGGCCTGAAGCGCGGCTCGCTGGCCGACTGCATGAGCTGCCACAACCCCGCTCACGGCCGGACGTTCAACGCGGCCGAAGCCTGGAAGCTGATCGCGCACCCGACGAAACTGCCCGAGCGGAAAGCGGAGGTCCGCTACAAGAACCCGCTGCGGCTCGCCTTCCGTCCCGGCACGGGCGAGCTCTGGGCGACGCTGGCCGCCGCCGATGCCGTCGCCGTCGTCGACACGCGCACAAGGCGGGTGCTGGCCGAGATCCGCACCGGCGGCGAGCCTACGGGCATCGCCTTCACAAGCGACGGCCGCCGCGCCTTCGTCACCAACCGCGAGGACGACACCGTCACCGTCATCGACGCCGCCGCCCGCAAGGTGGTGGACACGCTCCGCGTCGGCGACGAGCCCCACGGCGTCATCGTCACGCCGGGCGATGAACACGTGCTCGTGCTGAACACGTCCTCGGAGGACATCCACGTCTTCCACGCCCGCACGCTCGCCTTCGAAAAGAAGCTCGCCGCCGGCCGCGGCCCCTGGGAGGCTGCGCTCGCCCCGGACGGCGCCACCATCTTCGTCACCAGCATGTATTCCAACCTCACCGGCTTCCGCAAGCCGCTGGCGAGCGAGCTGACGGTCATCGACGCCCGGACGGCGCGCGTGCGCGACCGCTGGCTTATCGATGGCACCAACCTCATGATGGGCATCGACTGGCGCCGCGACGGCCGCTTCGCCATCGCCACCATGAACCGGACCAAGAACCTGGTGCCGATGACGCGCCTGTTGCAGGGCTGGACCATCACCAACGGCATCGCCATCATCTGGCCCGACGGGCGCACCGATCAGGTGCTGCTGGATCAGCCGGGCCTCGGCTTCGCCGACGCCACCGACGTCCGCATCACGCCGGACAACCGCTACGCGCTGGTCACGAGCTCAGGAACCAACCGCATCGCGGTGGTCGACCTGGCGCGCCTGGAACGGCTGCTCACGGGCGCTTCCGACCACGAGCGGCAGCACGTGCTGCCCAACCATCTGGGCAAGGCCGCCGAGTTCCTGGTCAAGACCCTCGAGACCGCAGACAGCCCCCGCGGTCTTGCCATCTCGCCCGACGGCCGCCGCGCCTACGTCGCCAACTGCCTCGATGACTCCATCGGCGTCATCGACCTGGCCACTCTGGAAATGGCCGGCAAGATCTCCCTGAACGGTCCGAAGGAGATCACCAGGCAGCGCTGGGGCGAGAAACTGTTCCACAACGCGAAGATCACCTTCCGCTACCAGTACTCCTGCCACTCCTGCCATCCCGACGGCCATGTGGACGGCATTACGTATGACATCGAGCCGGACGGCATCGGCGTCTCTCCGGTGGACAACCGCACGCTGCGCGGCATCGGCGACACCGCGCCGTTCAAGTGGGAGGGCACCAACCCCTCGCTCAAGCGGCAGTGCGGCGCGCGGCTCTCGGTCTTCTTCACCCGCAACCTGCCGTTCACGCCCGAAGAGCTGGACGCCGTCGATTACTACATCAGCACCATCCGCCGCCCGCCCAACCGCTACTACACGCCCGGCACGCGCTACACGCCGGCGCAGCGCCGCGGCAAAGATCTTTTTTACCGCACGCACACCAACGACGGAAGGCTCATCCCGCCCGAAGGCCGCTGCTACTTCTGCCACCCGGCGCCCTACTACACCAACCGCCGCCGCTTTGATGTCGGCACCCGACAGGCGCTCGACCGCACCGGGCTGTTCGATGTCCCGCACCTGAACAACATCTACGATTCCGCGCCCTACCTGCACAACGGGATGGCGAAAACGCTCGAAGAGATCTGGACCGTGTACAACCCGTACGACAAGCACGGGGTCACCAACGACATGACCAAGGATCAGCTCAACGACCTGATCGAGTTTCTGAAAACGCTATGAGACACGCTGCCTCTTGCCTGCTCCTGCTTGCCCTCGCATGCGCCCTGGCTGCCGAGCCGGGCGCCGAGAAGCTGCCCTATGTCTACACGAAGTGGAAGCAGTTCACGGTCAAGGACGGCCTGCCCGACGACCACATCTTCGCCGTCAAGAGCGACGGCGACCGCATCTGGGTGGGCACCGAAAACGGCCTCGCGCTCATCGACAAGAAGACCGCCAGGGTAGTGAAGGTCTGGACGGAGAAGGACGGGCTGCCCTGGCGCGTGGTCACCGCCATCGACGTCGACCCGAAGACGGGCGACGTCTGGCTGGGCCTGTTCGGCGGCGGGCTCGCCCGCCTCAGCGGCGGCCGCTTCGACCACTGGCACCAGCTCAACTCGGGCCTCGTCAACGACGTCGTCTACGGCGTCGCCGTCGAAAATGACAATGTCTGGGCCGCCACCACCGCCGGCGCCTCCCGCTTCAACACCGTCACCGGCGAGTGGACCATCTTCACCGAGAAGAACGCGCCGATGGAAGAGATCTGGAACTACGGCGTGCACTACCGCGACGGCAAGGTCCACCTGGCCGTCTGGGGCTCCGGCGTGCTCGAGTACGACGTGAAGACCAACCGCTGGAAAGACTATCTCGACCCCGACGGCGAGATGGAGATCGACCTGTACCGCGACGACGGCATCATCCACGTCATCACCACCGGCGCCAACTACGTCGACGGCGTCATCTGGGTGTCCTCCTACTTCGGCGCGGCCCGCTATGACGGCCGCAACTGGCGCGGCTTTTACAACATGGACTCCGGCCTGCCCTCGGACTTCAACAACAACCTCCGCGCCCGCAGCGGCCGCGAAGCCTGGTTCGCCTCCGACAAGGGGCTGGGCGCCATCATGGACGCCGAGACCAACACCTGGGTCGCCTATACGCGCGATCCGAAGTCGGACACCGGCAAGGCCGTCGTCACGCGCGACAAGACCGTGCTCGAAACGGTCGAGATGGGGCTGAATCTGCCCCACAACTTCATCATCGCCATCGACGTCGACGACCGCGACGTCTTCGTCGCCACCGCCAAGGGCCTTGCCTGGGGCATCGGCGAAGGCTATTACTCCGGCCTGCGCGAGCGCCCGCGCATGCTGGCCGAAAACCGGAGGGAAGACAAATGAGACGCCTTCTTCCTCTGCTTGCCGCCACCGTGCTGTTCGCCTCCGACGCGCCCAGGAAGCCGCCTGCCAACGAGCCGCTGGTGCCTCCCGGCGTCGAAGTCGACGAGGACACGCTCGAGGTGCTCCGCCGGATCAACTCGGTCGGGCCGTACGAGGTGCCCGACCTACGGCTGCGGCGCGAGACGTCCTACGCGAAAACACCCATCGACTACGAACCCTACGGCAAGATCAAGCCTTACAAGGAGCACTTCCTCGAGCAGATGCAGTACAACGGGCCGGGGCGCGCCATCCCCGAGCCCGAGGACGTCAAGACCGTCAAGATCGGCTTCATCGGCCCCATCATGAGCACCGTCTCCATCGCCACCGGCGGCGCCAGCCACGAGGAGCCGATGGGCATCAAGATGCTCCAGGGCGCGCGTCTCGCCATTGAGGAGGCCAACGCCAAAGGCGGCTACCTGCGGCGCAGGATCCCCTTCGAGCTGGTGGTCACCAACGACAACGGCCTCTGGGGCTCGAGCGGCAACGAGATCGTCAACTTCGCCTACAAGGACAAGGTCTGGGCCATCCTCGGCACCATCGACGGCGCCAACTCCCACATCGCCATCCGCGTCGCCCTGAAGGCCGAGGTCGTGGTGATGAACACGGGCGACACCGACCCCACCTACATCGAGACCAACATCCCCTGGACGATGCGCTGCATCGGCGACGACCGCCAGATGGGCTATCTCATGGTCGACTACATGATCCGCAAGATGGACTACAGGCGCATCGCTATCATCCGCGCCTCCAACCGCTATGGCCGCTTCGGCGTGCGCGAGATCCGCGACTCGGCCCGCCGTCTTGGCCGCCCGGTCGTCATCGAGATGGCCTACAAGCTCGGCCAGGACGACTACTCGCTCCAGATCGACCGCATCGCCGAGGTCAAGCCCGACGTGATCGTGCATTGGGGCGACGCGCGCGAAGCGGCCATCATCCTGAAACAGCTCCGCGAGCGCGGCTTGAACCAGCCGTTTCTCACCTCGGACCGGGCCGTGTCGAAGGAGTTCCTCCAGATCGCCGGGCCGCACGCCGAGGGCGTCATCGCCGGCTTTCCCTGGAACCCGGATTCCAGCAACCCGCGGCTGGCCGAGTTCCGCGAGCGCTTCCGCAAGCGCTTCAACGACGAGCCGGATACCTACGCCGCCCACGCCTACGACGGCATGAACATGCTGATCTGGGCCATCCAGGTGGCTGGACTCAACCGCGCCAAGATCCGCGACATCCTGGCCACGCGCTCCAAACCGTGGCCCGGCGTGACGGGCGACATCCCCTTCTCCGCCGTGCTCGACGACGCCGGAGAGGTGTATCTGGCGAAGTTCGAAGGCGGCCGCTGGCGCTACTACTCGCGCGAAGACCTTGGCATTCCGCGCGGCTACGTCCCGCCGCGCGAGCGCACCGCCCGCGGCCTGCTGAACCCTGCCGAAACGAAGTGAGATGATCACGCGGCGGCATTTCCTGGCTGTGCAGGCGGCGGCGCCGTACATCGACCGGCGGCGTGCGCCCGCACAGCCCGGCGAGCTGCCGCAGACCGGCGCCGGGGAGCTGGATTACGTGCCGTTGGGCTTTTTCGGTCCGGACGATCCCCGCCATCCGGCCGGTGGCACGGTCTACATGGGCGTCGCTCTGGCCATCGAGCACGCCAACGCCCGCCTGTCCGGGGAGGACAGGCCGTTCCGGCTCTTCTCCCGCTGGTCGGACGATCCGTGGCGGGCCGGGGCCTCCGCCGTGGCGAAGCTCGCCTTCGAAGACCGCATTGTCGCCCTGGTCGGCGGCATCGACAGCGCCACCACGCACCTGGCAGAACAGGTGGCCGCCAAGGCGCTGTTTCCGATGGTGGATCCCGTCTCCACGGACGAAACGGCCAACGCCGCTTTCGTGCCGTGGATCTTCTCCTGGGCTCCGGGCGATTCGCTGCTGGCGCGCGCCATCGCCGGCGCCATCGGCCGCAGGCCCTACTCGCTGCTGGCCGCCACCGACCACGGCTCGCGCCAGTTGGCGCGCGTGCTCAGCCGCACCCTCCAGCCCGCGGAGCGGCACGACTTCCAGCCGCCGAACCGCCCGCCTGCGCCCTCTCACCCGGTGGTCGTCGTTCTCGCCCCGCCGGCGCCGCTCTGTCGCGCCGTGGCGGAGCTTCCCGGGGACGCCGAGGTCTTCTGCGGCCCGTCGGCGTGGTCGCGGGCCTGCCGCGGACAGCTTCGCAGGCCGGTCCTTGCCCCCGCGCTCGCCACGCCCGACGCGGCGCTGCTTCGCGACGGCGAGGCCCGTTTCCAGGTTTCAGGCGACGTATTCTTCCAGCTCGCCTATGAGTCTACGGCCCTGTTGTTAGAATGCATTCAGGCAGCCGGGCCGAACCGGCCTGCCGTGCGGGAGCGGCTCGCCAGCCGCTTCGGTTCCACCGGCAGGCGTTCCATTTCATCCGTCTTTTTGCAGGAGGTTTCTCCATCATGAGGCTCGAAGAAGCTCTGGCCGAAGCCGCGAAGGCCGTTTCCATCGAGAAAAAGGCCATCTCGAATCCGCAGGTCCTCAACGAGGCCTACCAGTACGCAAAGCCCAGCTCCTTCTCCCGCGGCATCCGGCTGGAGTTCGGCAACATCGTCGTGCTGCTGATCAGCGGCACGGCCTCCATCGACGAGCACGGCCGCAGCGTGCACATCGGCGACTTCCGCGCCCAGGTGCGCCGGACGTTCCACAACATCACCGGGCTGCTGGCCAGCGAAGGCGCCACCTGGAAAGACGTCGTCCGCACCACCTGCTACCTGCGCGACATCGAGCGCGACTACGAGGCGTTCAACGAAGAGCGCACCCGCTTCTACCAGGAGCAGGGTCTCGACCCGCTGCCTGCCTCCACCGGCATCCAGGCCATCCTGTGCCGCCCGGAGCTGCTGGTGGAAATCGAGGCCATCGCCGTTTTCCGCAAGAGCGCAGACTGAGGCTGCGGCAGTTTCAAGACAGCGCCTCGGGCTGGCTTTCCGCTCTCCGTGCCGGCCAGAGCCGCGCATGGCAAGAAAGCACGGGAGCTGCCGGACGCGGGGGGCCGGACGAGGGACGCGCAGGCGGATCCAGAGGCGGGAGCCGGTGGGGCGGGTCATCCTGAATCGCAACCTCCCTGTGGCGGATGCGGAACTGAATCGCCCCCATCCGCCGGGAAAGAGCCTTGGCGCGCCCGCGCGGACGCAGCCAGCCGTCAGCGCCGGCCGGGCGGGAGGTTCAGGGCGCACCGGATCCGCCGGGAGCTGCGGCGGATCGAACCGCCCGGGACTCAAGCGCCGTTTGCAGAAATCGTCTCAGCCGCTGCGGGTAGTCCCAGCCCGCTGTCTCCGGCAGGTCATTGTGCCCCGCGCCCGGCACAATCCAGAACTCCTTCGGCTCGTTGGCGGCCTCAAAGACCGCCCGCCCGAGCCGGAAGGGAATCACCTCGTCCCGGTCGCCATGAATCACCAGCACCGGCGCCCGCACCTGCCGCAGCCGGCTGCGCAGGTCATAGCCCCAGATCAGCATTGGACCCAGCAGCGGCAACAGCGTCTGCGCCACGGCGCGCGCCGAGGGGAAGGGCGCTTCCAGGATCAGCCCCGCCACCGGCTGCCGTGCCGCCACATCGGCTGCCGCCACGGTCCCCAGCGACTCGCCATGAACCAGGATCCGCTCCGGCGGGAAGCCGCGGCGGCGAAGGAACTCATAGCCCGCCAGCGCATCTTCGTAAAGTCCTGATTCACTGGGGCTTCCTTCGCTTTTCCCGTAGCCGCGCCAATCGGGCACAAGGATCGAGGCGCCTGCCTGCTGCCAGGCGCGGATGTGCCTTCCCCGGTGGCTCACATTGCCTGCATTGCCGTGGAGGAACAGGACGGCTGCCTGCGCTCCGGGGATCGGCTTCCACCAGCCGTGGATTCGGAAGCCGCCGCTCGGCAACTTGACCTCCTCCACGCCCAGGGCATGGGCTTCCTGCCATTCGCCAGCAGGGTACTTCATGGGGAGGAAAACGGAACGGTGAGCCAGCCAGGAAAGCATCACCCAGGTGGCCAGAATGATCAGCAATGGCTTCCAGTCCATCCAGTTCAGAGATGATGGCATGAACGGGAAGGCGAGGCAAGGGTGGCTATGCAGAATGCAGGGCGAGGGAACTTGACAATGATACGCTAAAGTTTGATAATACAGACAGGCGCACGGAGACAGCCAGGCGCCTGCAAAAGAATTCCGGAGCGAAGCAAAGGGAAGAGTCATGAGCAAGATTATTGGCATTGACCTGGGAACCACGAACTCCGTGGTAGCGGTCATGGAGGGGGGGCAGCCCGTCGTCATCCCGAACCAGGAGGGTTCGCGCACGACGCCTTCGGTCGTCGCGTTCACCAAGAGCGGGGACCGGCTGGTTGGACAGGTGGCGAAGCGCCAGGCTGTCACCAATCCTGAGAACACCATTTATTCGATCAAGCGCTTCATGGGGCGCCGCTACGACGAGGTGACCGAAGAGATCCGGCTTGTCCCGTACAAGGTGGTGCGGGGCGACAACGGCGACGCGCGCGTCGAGGTGATGGGGAAGAAGTATGCCCCGCCGGAGATCTCGGCGATGATCCTCACCAAGCTGAAGGAGGCCGCCGAGGCGTATCTGGGCGAGAAGGTCACCAAGGCAGTCATTACGGTGCCCGCCTACTTTAATGACGCCCAGCGGCAGGCCACCAAGGACGCAGGCCAGATTGCCGGTCTCGAAGTCCTGCGCATCATCAACGAGCCGACGGCCGCGGCGCTCGCCTACGGCCTTGACAAGAAGAAGGAGGAGCGCATCGCCGTCTACGACTTCGGCGGCGGCACCTTCGACATTTCGATTCTTGAGGTCGGCGACGGCGTCGTCGAGGTCAAGTCCACCAACGGCGACACCCATCTCGGCGGCGACAACATCGACCAGCGCCTGGTGGAATGGCTGATTGAGGAGTTCAGGAAAGAAGAGGGCGTCGACCTGTCGCGGGACCGCATGGCGCTCCAGCGGCTGCGCGAAGCGGCCGAAAAGGCCAAGATCGAGCTCAGCTCGGCCATGGAGACCGAGATCAACCTGCCGTTCATCTACGGCGACCCGCAGACCGGCCCGAAGCACCTCGTGAAGACGCTGACGCGCGCGCGCTTCGAGCAGATGGTGGAGGACATCATCCAGCGCACGATTCCGCCCTGCCGGCAGGCCCTTGCCGACGCCGGGCTGACGCCGGAGCAGATCGACGAGGTCGTGCTCGTGGGCGGCTCCACCCGCATCCCGCGCGTGCAGCAGCTCGTGCGCGAGTTCTTCAAGAAGGAGCCGAACAAGACGGTCAACCCGGACGAGGTGGTGGCCGTGGGCGCGGCGGTGCAGGGCGGCGTGCTCGGCGGCGAAGTGAAGGACGTCCTCCTGCTCGACGTCACGCCGCTGTCGCTCGGCATCGAGACGCTTGGCGGCGTCTTCACCAAGCTGATCGAGCGCAACACGACCATTCCGACGCGCAAGTCGGAGATCTTCTCCACGGCGAGCGACAACCAGACGAGCGTCGAGATCAAGGTCTACCAGGGCGAGCGCGCGATGGCGCGCGACAACCGCCTGCTCGGCGTCTTCCAGCTCGTAGGCATCCCGCCGGCTCCGCGCGGCGTGCCGCAGATCGAGGTCACCTTCGACATCGACGCCAACGGCATCCTGCACGTGACCGCGAAAGACCGGGCCACCGGCAACGAGCAGAAGATCACGATCACCTCTTCTTCGGGCCTCTCGAAGGAAGAGGTCGAGAAGATGGCGCGCGACGCCGAGGCGCACCGCGCCGAGGACGAGCGGCGCCGCCAGGAGGTCGAGGCCAAGAACCAGCTCGACAACGCGGTCTACAGCGCCGAGAAGATGCTGCGCGAGCATCGGGACAAGATTTCGGATGCCGACGCCCGCGCGCTCGAGGACGCCGTCTCGGAGGCGAAGAAGGCCATCGAGCAGGGCGGTCTCGACCGGATTCGCGCCGCGCAGGACCGCCTGATGCAGGCCAGCCACAAGCTCGCCGAGGCGATGTACCGCGCCGCCGGCGCGCAGCAGGCCTCGTCCGGCGATGGCTCCTCCGGCGCCCGGACCGAGAGCGCGAAGAAAGACAACGTCGTGGACGCCGAGTTTGTCGACGTCGACGATCAGAAGAAGTAATCCAGAACCAGATCAGGCCCCGGGGCGCGCAAGCCCCGGGGCGGGGCGGGCCGGCGCATGACGACCAGCAAGGACTACTACGAGATCCTCGGCGTGAGGCGGGACGCCTCTGCGGACGAAATCCGCAAGGCCTACCGCCGCCTCGCCCGCAAGTACCACCCGGATCTCAATCCGGGCGACAAGGCGGCCGAGGAGCGCTTCAAGGTGGTGCAGGAGGCCTATGATGTGCTCTCCGATCCCCGGAAGCGCCAGATGTACGACACCTACGGCTTCTATTCCGAGTCCGGCTTCCCGGGCGCGGGGCAGCCGGGCGCCGGGCCGCAGGGGTTCGGCTTCGGCGGCTTCGACTTCGAATCGTTCGGCCGGCAGGGCGGCTTCGGCTCGAGCTTCAGCGACCTGTTCAGCCAGTTCTTCGGCAGCCGCCGTGAGGCGCGCCGCCGCGCCCCGGAGAAGGGCACGGATCTCGAGTACTCGCTGAGCATCGATTTCTGGCAGGCGATCAAGGGCACGCAGGTGCGGCTGAACATCCAGCGGCTCGACACATGCCAGCCCTGCCGCGGCACGGGCGAATCCGGCGGCCCGGCCAGCGTCTGTCCGCAGTGCAACGGCAGCGGCAACGTAACGCAACTGGTGGGCGCCATGCGCTTCTCGCTCACCTGTCCGCGCTGCGGCGGCACGGGCCGCGCGGCGCGCCCCTGTGCGGCCTGCGGCGGGGATGGCCGCGTGCCCGTGAACGAGACCGTCGAGGTCCGCATCCCGCCCGGCGCTTCCACGGGCTCGCGCCTGCGCGTCGCCGGCAAGGGCAATGCGGGCACGATGGGCGCCCCTGCCGGCGACCTCTACATCACGGTCCGCGTGGAGGACCACCCGCTGTTCCGCCGCGAAGGCGACGACATCTACATCAAGGTGCCGGTGGCCGTCTGGGAGGCGGGCCTGGGCGCCCGCATCGAAGTGCCCACGGTGGACGGGCGCGCGCTGCTCAAGATCCCCCAGGGCACGCAGAACGGCCAGAAGTTCCGCCTGCGGGAGAAAGGCGTCTTCAATTCGCGAAAGAACACCCGCGGCGACCAGATCGTGGAGATCGAGGTGCAGACGCCCGACGTGCGCGACGAGCGCGTACGCGAACTGCTGCGGCAGCTTTCCTCGCTGGACAAGGCTGACCCGCGCGCAGAACTGTGGACGAAGGTGTGATCCGCCGTGCCGAAGCAGAAAGGAAAAGCCGGTTACATGATCTCGGCCGTGGCCGAGAAATATGGAATCCATCCGCAGACGCTCCGCATGTATGAGCGCGAAGGGCTGATCAAGCCCTCGCGCACGGAGGGCAATACGCGCCTGTATACGGATGAGGACCTGGAGCGTCTCGAAGTCGTGCTCGAGCTGACTCGCGAACTCGGCGTCAACCTCGCCGGCGTCGAGATCATCCTCAACATGCGCGAGAAGATGGCGGCGATGCAGAAGCAGATCGAGCAGTTCGTGCAGTCGCTCAACGTCGAGCTCGCGCGCAACCTGAAGTTCGAAGAGCCGGAGGAGAGCCACTCGCTGATCCCCGTGGCCCGCCCGGTACCGGTGCAGCCGGCCGGGGCGCAGCCCGCGCAGCGCCCGCGGCGGCGCGGGCGCACCGCCTCCGGCTGAGGCCGTGCCCGCTCAGCGCAGCTTCCTGACGAACTTGCCCGTGTAGGCGTCGATAAACACCGAGAACTTGCTCTGCGAGATCGACGGCCCGAAGATCACCCGCCACGTCGGCTTCACGTCCGGCGCGTTCCATTCCAGCAGGAAGTGGATCGGCAGATCCTTGTTGTCGGCGAGCACCTTCTTCATCGCGGCGTCCTTGTTCACTTCCGCCATCGCCGCCTCCAGCGCCTGGGGCGTGTCGACCTTCACTTCCTGGATCGCGATGGCGAACGTGCGCGGGTTGGGCAGGTAGCCGGACTCGGACCCGGCCCGGACTCCCTTGATGATGCCGCCCTCGCTGTCCGCTGCCGCCCAGGTGAACTCGCGGCGCTGCCGTTTGGACTCGCTCACATAAGTGGCCCGCCAGAAGCCATACTTGCCCCCGCCGGAGGGAGCCTCGGGGATGTTGCCGCTTTCCAGCCGCAGCAGCTTGGCATCGCCAGACCAGGTGCGCGCCACCTGGTAGGTCTGGAAGATGGCGGACTGGCCGGTGGCAGGCTCGGGCGGCTTTGGCGGCTCCTTCTTCGGCGGCGGAGCCTGCGAGCAGCCGGCGAGGATCAGAAAGAGCAAGGGGAGGGAATGGGAGAATCGGATGCGTTTCATAGCGGATCTGCGCCTCACTCAATCATATTGAAGTTTCCCCCCTGCGCAAGCTTGCCCGGCCGGCTGCGGAAAACCCGGTGCTGCCGCGCCCGGGCTGTGCCATAATACGTCCAACAGCGGTCAAGTCCGTTCCCGCAGGAAGGGAGGTTCCCCATGAAGGCTGGCATCGTTTCCCGGACGGCGCTGGCGGCAGCGCTCGTCTTGTGGCTCGGCGTCTGGGCCGCCGGGCAGCAGCAGGGCGGCGGAACAGGCGGAGGAACCGGCGGCGCAACGGGCGGGGGCGCTGCGCCTGCGCCCACCCCGACGCCGACACCCACGCCCACGCCTTCCCCCACCAAGCCGACCACCCCGACCATCCCCATGCCGGGGCAGCAGCAGCAGCCTACGTTCCAGGACTTCCAGCGGCCCATCTATCTTTCCGGCCGCGTGATGATGGAGGACGGCACCGCCCCGCCCGAGCCCGTCGTCCTCCTGCTTGTCTGCAACGGGCGGCCGCGCCCGCAGGGGTACACGGATTCCAAGGGCCGCTTCAGCGTCGCCCTTGGCCAGAACCAGCAGGTCTTCGCTGACGCCAGCATGGACAGCTCCGACATGCGGAGCATCATGAACCCCGGCCCGGCGCGCGGCATCTCCGAGCGCGACCTGGTGGGGTGCGAGTTCCGCGCCGAGCTGCCCGGCTTCCAGAGCGATGTCGTCCAGTTGGCCGGACGCCGCGTGCTTGACAATCCGGAAATCGGCGTGATCGTGCTGCGCCGCATGGCCAACGTCCAGGGATTCACGTTCAGCCTCACCACCGCCAACGCGCCCAAGGAAGCAAGGAAGGCCTACGAGAAGGCGCTCTCGCTCAAGAAGAAGCAGAAGGCGGCCGAGGCCGAGGTCCACCTCCGCAAGGCCGTGGAGATCTACCCGAAATTCGCCGCCGCGTGGTTCGAGCTCGGCAACGCGCTCGACGCCCAGAAGAAGAAGGAAGAGGCGCGCGCCGCCTATGAGAAGTCCATCGAGGCGGACTCGAAGTTCATCGGCCCGCACCTGAGCCTGCTCCAGATGGCGCTCGACTCGCGGGACTGGGAGCAGATCGCTGCCCGGAGCGAGACCGTGCTGAAGCTGAATCCGATCGGCTACCCGCAGGTGTGGTTCCTTCACAGCGCCGCCAACTACAACCTGGGCCGGCGCGACGTGGCCGAGAAGAGTGCCCGCGAGGCGCTCCGCCTCGACCCCGACCATAAGAACCCGCGCCTGCTCAGCCTGATGGGCTACATCCTCGCCGACAAGGGCGACTACGCCGGCGCGCTCGACCACATGAAGGGCTACCTGAGCTTCGCGCCCAACGCCTCCGACGCCGAGACCGTCAAGAAGCAGATCGCTGAACTGGAACGGATCGTCGCCTCGAAGCCCTCTGCGCAGCGTGCCCCGGACCAGCAGCAGCAGTAACCGGCGCACCTGCCGGCGGCGCTATCTGCGCCCGATGCGGCGCGCCTTCCAGAAGGCGTGGATGGCGAAGCCGAGCATTACAGCCAGCATGAAGGCGCTGAGCAGGAAGCGCAGGAAGTGCTCCGGCCCGAGCTCCATCTCTTTCCATCCCTGCCACACGGGCCGGACCATCAACACCGCCAGCACCAGAAACAGAAACCCGAGAATCTGGTTCCACAGCGCGTGCAGAGGGCGGATCACGCCGGGCAGCACGGCGGCAAGGAATTTTTTTGCGAGGCTCAGCAACGCCTTCATTCCTATTCCAGCCATGCTAGCAGAGGCGTCGCAGCCGCTGTCCTGCCACTCACGAATCGGCCCCGTGCAGCCGATACGGAGAACGGAGCGGCAGCGCCGCCGCAGAAGCGGCGCTGAACCAGTGTTATCCTGAAAGAGGGAAAGGATTCCAGGTTCACCTTGGACGACCGACTCAAAGAGCTGATGCAGGAACTCGGCAACGCGATCAACGAGTCGCTGTCGGACTCCGACCGCATTGCCGAAGCCATCGGGGAAATCAAACGCGCCGGCTACGACGTGTTCCTCGTGCTCGAAGCCACCATCGGCTTCAACAAGCGCGATGAGTCCGGCGAGGCGCAGGATGTGGAAACCGTCGTCGAGACCCGTCTGGAAACGGACTTCGAAGAGGAGCTGGAGGAAAACCGCCGGCGCAGCCGCGAACGCCGCCCGGCGAAGATCCGCTGGACCGCGCAGGACCAGAAATTCCTTCGCGCCCTGAAGATCGCCATCGACGACGAAGAGTAAGAGGCCTGGATCCGCCCGGCCTCCGGCCCTGCCGCCTGGCGGGCGGGCCCGCCTCGCGCTGCCAATCCGCCTTTCAGTCCCCCACCCCCAGTTCCCTGTAAGCCCGCCACGTCTCTTCCACTGTCCGGCTCCAGGGAAACTGCGCCGCGCGCAAGCGCCCTGCGGCGGCCAGCCGCTCCCGCAGCCCTGAATCGCGGATCATCCGATCGAGCGCCGCGGCGATCTCCTCCTCGCGCAACGGATCCACCAGCAGCGCCGCGTCGCCGCACACCTCGGGCAGGGCGGAACGGTTCGAGCTGAGTACCGCCACGCCATGCGCCATCGCTTCCAGTGCCGGGATGCCGAAGCCTTCGTCGAGGGACGGGAAGGCGAGAATCGCCGCGCGGCTGTAAAGCCGTCCGATCTCTTCGTCGGGAAGCCATCCGGTCACTTCGATCCGCGCCGAGGCGGGACTCGTCCGGATCCGCTCCAGCACTTCGGCCGCCCCGTAGCCTTCTCCGCCTGCCAGCACCAGCCGCCACGGCGCCGGCGCGGCTTTCTCGAAAGCGGCCACCAGGCGCACGAGGTTCTTCCGCCGCTGGATGGCGCCCACATGCAGGATCATCGGCTCGCGCTCGCGCTGGCCCTCCGGCGGCAGATGCACGCCATGCGGGACGACGCGGATCCTTCCGGACGGCACGCCGAGCAGCTCCTCCACCTGGGAGGCGGTGAAGCGGCTGACGCAGAGGATCAGGTCTGCGCGTCCGGCCGCCTCCCGCGCCAGCCGCTGGAACCGCTCGCGGAACTCCGGCGTCGAGTAATCGCCTGTGAAGACGAACAGGTCGTGGAACGTGGCCACGCGGAGCGGATAGCGGGCCGCGGGCAGACGCTGGTTCAGCCCGTGAAAGAGCCTGGCGCGGCTCAGGCGGAACGTCTCAAGCAGCGGCCGCACGTCCACGTTCACCGGACGCGGCCGGGCCAGAGCCCGCAGCAGGCGGTGCGGGCGGTAGTGCCACTCGAACCGGACCTGCGGGTGCTGGCGCGCCAGTCCTTGCAGCAGCTCGCGGCAGTAGACGCCAATGCCCGAAAGCGAGCTTCCTTCGCTGTAGGTGGCGTCCAGGGCGATGGTCAATCGCGGATCCCGTATTCCTTGATCTTGCGGTAGAGCGTCGTGCGTCCGATGCCGAGCAGGTGCGCGGCCATCACGCGGTCGCCCTTGGTGTAGCGCAGCGCGTTAATGATGGCGCGGCGCTCCATCTCCGCCAGCGGCAGCACCGGCGTGACAAACGAATCGGATGCTTCGCCCCCTTCCGCGCCCGGCGGCGCCGCCGCGGCGGCGGCCTGAAGGAAGTTGCCGGAAGGGCGGCGGCGCTGCTCGTGGAAATGGAGCAACTGCGAAGGCGCGTCGTGAAGGTGCAGCACCGGCCCGCTGTTGATGGCCACCATGTGCTGGATGCAGTTCTCCAGTTCGCGCACATTGCCCGGCCAGTCGTAGGCCATCATCAGCTCGAGCAGCTCGCCGCTGATCGTGTGCCCGTTGCCGTACAGCTCCAGGAAGTGGCGGATCAGCGCCGGCAGGTCCTCCTTGCGCTCGCGCAGCGGGCTCAGCCGCAGCGTCACCACGTTCAGCCGGTAATAAAGATCCTGCCGGAAGCGGCCTTTCTCCACCTCCTTCGCCAGGTCGCGGTTCGTTGCAGCGATGATGCGGAAGCTCGACTTGCGAACCTGGAGCGACCCGACCGGGCGGAACTCCTTCTCCTGAAGCACGCGCAGCAGCTTCGCCTGGAGATCGAGCGGCAGCTCGCCGATTTCGTCGAAGAACGCCGTGCCCCCATTGGCCTGCTCGATGAGGCCGATCTTGTTCGAGTGCGCGCCCGTGAACGCGCCCTTCACGTGGCCGAAGAGCTCGCTCTCCATCAGCGGCCCGACCATCGAGGAGCAGTCGATGGTGACGAAGGGCCCGCCCGGGCCGCTGCGGTGGATGGTGCGCGCCACCAGCTCCTTGCCCGTGCCGGTCTCGCCCAGCAGCAGCACCGGCCAGTTGCCGCGTCCCAGCTTCGAGGCCAGCCGCAGCACGTTGCGCAGGCGCGCCGACTGGCCCACCAGTTCGTAGCTCCGGGCCTTGCCTTCCGCGATCATCCAGTAGCGGTCCTCGCTGCCGTCAGCCAGAAGTCGGGACATGTCTCCTCTGAAAAGTAGTGGGGCCAGAGGAGAAATTCTCTTCGGGAATCCGCGTCAAAGTTCATTGTATGCCGGGGCGGGGCCGCCCGCCCCATCCTTTTTCTTACTTGATGCGGACGACGAAGACGTCCTTCACCTCGCGCCGCAGCCGCGCGGCGGCTTCTTCAGCCTCCCGAAGGCTGCCAAAGCGGCCTACGTAGATCCGGTACAGCACCGGAGAGGAGACGGAAGCCGAGATGTCCACCGGCTCGTACTGCCTCCGCAGCCGCTGCTGGAGCCGCTCCGCGTTGCCGCGCTCGGCGAAGGCGCCCGCCTGGATGGTGAACAGCGCCGGCGCGCGCGCCGCCTCCGCGTCGGCATATCCGAGCAGCCGGAGGCGCACCAGCGCGGTGCCGGGGCCGATGAGCCCGATCTTCCGCGCCGCCGCGCGCGACAGGTCGATGATGCGTCCTTCGACGAACGGCCCGCGGTCGTTGATGCGCACCGTCACCATGCGGCCGTTGTCGAGGTTCTTCACTTCGACGATCGCTCCGAACGGAAGCGTGCGGTGCGCGGCGGTGAGCTGTTCCATGTCGTAAATCTCGCCGCTCGACGAAGGGCGCCCGTGATAGGGATGTCCGTACCAGCTCGCAAGGCCCGTCTCCGTCCATCCCGGCTGCGGCGCCGCAGGCATGCGCGGCGCGCGCTTGCGGCCGCATCCTGACGGCAGCAGCAGCAGGACCAGCGCCAGCGCGGCGCTGCGGCGGAAGACGGGCGATGGGGTCCGCACCACGAAAACAAAACGCCTCACCTCTGTTTTATCGCTCTTCACGCCCCGGAAAACAGCCGTTCTGCGTTGTGCTGCTTCATTTTTTTCTTGACAACACTCGGAGACCGAGTTTATAAAAAGATCACAATGCTGTCGCGCTGCGACCGCAAATTCTGATGTCACGGAGAACAGATCGATGAAGAACGCGACCAAGAAGGCTGCCAAGAAGGCGACGAAGAAAGCCGCCAAGAAGGCCGCAACGAAGAAGAAGAAGTAACCCCGCAGCGCTTCCCGGAGGGAGCGCTGCCAGCGAGGATTGGAACCGCGGCCCCGGGCAACCGGGGCCGCAGCGTTTTTACCCCTCCTTTTCGAGCCGCAGGCAGCGGAACGTTTCCCCCATCCCGAACAGCAGTGTCTTGAGCTGAAGCCGCAGCCGCTGCGCCTCCTCTTCCCGCTCCGCCGCAAGCGCGGAAGCGAACGAATCGCGCTCGCCCGCGCGCAGCAGCAGCGCGGCCAGGCTTTCCAGCGGCGCCGCCTTCCATCCCTGCGCCGCGGCGCATTCCATCAGATGCGTGAACGGCACGTGCGCGGTGATGTCCCTTCCGCCCGGATCGCGCAGAACATCTTCGGAAGCCTGATGCCGCCGGTAGCTCATCAGCGTGCCGCGCGGGAAGCGCACGATTTCGCGCTCGGTGTATCCATAGTCGATGACAAGCAGCGCGCCGCGCCGCAGCGACGCATGGATCGCGCCGAGCACGGCCCGCATCCGGACCGGCAGTTCGATCTCCCAGTCGTCGAGTTCCCCGAACGCGCGGGCCAGCCGTTCGGCGTATTCTTTCCATTCGCCTTCCGGCGGCTCGCCGTCCACGCGAACAAAGCGCCCTTCGCTCCATGCGACGCGTTGCAGCCGCATGCCTTTCCTGCCGCCGCAGACCACGTCCACGGGAAGCGCATCGAAGAGCTCGTTGGCGAAGACGATCCCCTCGAACGGTTTCGGCAGCGGCGTGTGCGCTTCCACGGCGATGTAGCGGAAGCCGGAAAACGCCTCCGCCATCAGCGCGCGTCCGGCGCCCCAGTCCGCCAGCGTGCATGTTTCCGGCAGCCCGAGCCGCGCGCGCATCTCTTCCGCCGCCGCGCGCATCAGCCTTCCGAAAACCGGCTGAAGCTGCGTGGCGGTGAAGTAGTCGCCGGCGATGCCCGTCGGTTCGGCTTGCGCGCGCCGCGCGGCGCTGTAGTAGCCGTGCGCGGGGTCGTAGAGCGCCGCTTCCATGAACTCGCTGAACAGGATGGGGCCTTCGCGCTCGATGCGTGCGGCCAGCTTTTCGGCCAGCGCGTTGCGGGAGCCGCTCATCGGGCGTCTCCGGTGGAAAGCTGCTGCGGATCGCGGACGAACAGCTCGCAGAGGTAGTCGTGCAGGCATCCGTACAGGATCCGCTGGAACGTCCACGGGAATTGCGGATGGGCGATGTCGCGCGGGTGCAGCGGCGCGCGGTAGACATGGGCGCCCTCTACGGGCTGCCGCAGGCGGATGATCAGCTCGACGCCTCCCCGGCTGTCCTCTTCGGCGTCGAATTCCATCAGCAGGTGCTCGTAGCGCGACAGTTCGGCGCGCACTTTCTCGAGGTCCGTCACTTTCAGCGATTGTACGATGGGAGGAGACCGATGGCGCTGCCGGAACGCATCCGGGTGAAGATCTCCAGCGAAGCTGCCGGGGCCATCGCCTTCACGCCGGTGGTGGCCAGCGAGCTGCCGCTGGTCGAACTGCTCGAGATGGCCGCATCCGCCGTGGGAGCCGAGGCGGCCCGCGTGCACCGGCTGCTCGAGCACGGATCGCTGGTCAGCGGCGCGTCCCGCTTCCGCTGGGAGCGCATCGAGTGCACGCTGGAGGAAGTAGAACAGGCCCTGCGCGCCCTTCCGCAGCCGGAGCCGCTGCGGCCCTGCGCCTTCAGCCGCTGCGCCCGCGTGATCCTGAGCGGGCCCGCCGGGCGCGTGGAAATCGAAAAGGCCGTGGGCTCCGCGCGCCGTCTCTTCCGCCGCACGAGCTTCTGGGATCTGCTGATGGGCGGTCTCGGCGCGCCCGGCTACGCGGGCTATTGTTACCGGGAGCGCTCGGACCGCTACGCGCTCGAGATCGGACGCGATGGCAGGCAGCGGGTGGAATCCGCTACGGCGCTGCTCCGCTATCCGGAGCTGGCCCGCCGCATCCGCGCGCTCCATGTGGAGCGCATCGAGTGGATCGTGCCCCGCTGATCAGCGCCGCGCCTTGACCTTCAGCACGATCGGCGTGCCCTGGAAGCCGAACCGCTCCCGCAGCCGGTTGATGATGTGGCGCTCGGTGGAGAAGTGCAGCGGCTCGTCGCTGTCCATGAACAGCACGAACGTCGGCGGACGCACCGAAGGCTGCGTCATGTAATAGATCCGCCGCCCGTGCTCCAGCTTGAAGGTGGACACGAGCCGGTTCAGCTCGCCCGTGGGCACGCGCTGGTTGAACGACTCCCAGCAGAGGTCGATCTGTTTCAGCAGCCCTTTCAGTCCGCGCTTCTCCTTCGCCGAAAGGAAGACGATGGGGGCGTAGTCGAGAAACCGGAACTGCGCGCGGATGGCAGCCTCGTATTCCTTGCGCTGCCGGTCGTTGAGCAGGTCCCATTTGTTGACGACGAGAACCAGCGCGCGCCCTTCCTCGTGGGCGTAGCCGCCGATGGTGGCGTCGCCGCCTACCGGCCCTTCGCTCGCATCGAGCACCAGCAGCGCGATGTGCGCCATGCGGATGTGCCTGCGCGCCATGACGACGCTGAGCTTCTCGGCCATCAGCTTCGTCTTGCCCTTGCGGCGGATGCCCGCCGTGTCGACGAAGACATACTCCCTGCCGTCGATCTCCATCCGCTCGTCCACCGAATCGCGCGTCGTTCCGGCGATGGGCGACACGATGGCCCGCTCCTGGCCGAGCAGCGCATTCAGCAGCGTGGACTTGCCCACGTTGGGCCGGCCGATGATCGCCACCCGGATGGCGCGGGGGCGGTCTTCGGGCGGCTCTTCCTCCGCCGCCTCCGTCTCCGGGAAGCCTTCGGTGGCAATGTCGAGCAGGTCGGCGAGGCCCAGGCGGTGCTCGGCGGAAACGGGCACCACGCGCTCGAATCCGAGCGAGTAGAAGTCCGCCGTCAGCGCCTCGCGCACCGGGGCGTCGATCTTGTTCACCGCCAGCGTGACCGGCTTGCCCAGCCGCCGCAGCATCCCGGCCAGGTCGCGGTCGGCGGCGGTGATCTCGGTGCGGCCGTCGATCAGGAAGATGATGTGCGCCGCCTCGTCGAGCGCCACGCGGGCCTGCCGCAGAATTTCGCTGGGGATGAGCGCCTCATCGTCCGGAATGATGCCGCCGGTGTCGATGACGCGGAAGCGCCGGCCGCGGTGGACGGCTTCGCCGGCGATGCGGTCCCGCGTGATGCCGGGCTCGTCGCCGGTGATCGCTTTCCGCTGGCCGATGATCGCGTTGAAAAGGGTGGATTTGCCCACGTTGGGGCGGCCCACGATGACCACCGTGGGCAGACCCGGGGTCTGCGGCATGCAATTTCAGTCTAGCAGGCCGCCGGAATGCCGCCGCGGCCGCCGCCGTGCGACAATGGAGGTTCCCGCACCTGTTTTCCCCATGAAAATCGAGCAGTCCAGCCTGCGCAATGTCGCCATCATTGCGCACGTCGACCACGGCAAGACCACGCTGGTCGACGCCATGTTCCGCCAGAGCGGCATCTTCCGCGCCCACCAGCAGGTGGAGGAGCGCGTCCTCGACTCGAACGAGCTCGAGCGCGAGCGCGGCATCACGATCCTCGCCAAGACCACCGGCGTCCGCTACCGCGGCGTGAAGATCAACATCGTCGACACGCCAGGCCACAGCGACTTCGGCGGCGAAGTGGAGCGCGCGCTTCGGCTCGTCGACGGCGTCATGCTGCTGGTCGATGCCAGCGAAGGCCCGCTGCCGCAGACCCGCTACGTGCTGATGAAGGCCCTCGAAGCGCGGCTGCCTCCGGTGGTGGTCATCAACAAGATCGACCGCCCGGACGCACGGCCGCAGGAGGTCCTCAACGAGATCTACGACCTCTTCATCGATCTCGATGCCACCGAGGACCAGCTCGAGTTCCCGGTGCTCTACACCATCGCGCGCGACGGCATCGCGCGCACGAGCCTCGACGATCCCTCGACGACGCTGGAGCCGTTGTTCGAAGCCATCGTGCGCCATGTGCCGCCGCCCAAGGGCGATCCGGCGGCGCCGCTTCAGTTCCAGGTGGCGAACCTCGACTACTCGGACTATCTTGGCCGCATCGCCATCGGGCGCGTCTTCCAGGGCACGCTGCGCGTCGGCGACGAGGCCGCGGTCGTGAAGCTCGACGGGCGCATGGAGAAGGCGCGGATCACGAAGCTGTTCAGCTTCGAAGGGCTGAACCGCGTCGAAGAGACGGAGGCGGGCCCAGGCTCCGTGGTCGCGTTGGCGGGCATCGAGGGCATCACCATCGGCGAGACGGTGACCAGCGCCGAGGATCCGCGCCCGCTTCCTCCCATCCAGATCGACGAGCCGACCATCGGCATGGTCTTCACGATCAACACGGGGCCGTTCGCCGGACGCGAGGGCCAGTTCGTCACCTCGCGCCACCTGCGCGAGCGCCTCGAGAAGGAGCTGCTCACCAACGTTTCGCTGAAGGTGGAGGAGGCGGGCTCGCCGGATGCGTTCCTCGTGATGGGCCGCGGCGAGCTGCAACTGGCCATCCTCATCGAGATGATGCGCCGCGAGGGCTACGAGCTGATGGTCGGCAAGCCCCAGATCCTGACGAAGACCGTCGACGGAAAGCTGATGGAGCCGCAGGAGCTGCTCGTCGTCGACGTGCCCGAGGCTTACGCCGGCGTCGTGATCGAAAAGACCGGCATCCGCAAGGCGAAGATGACGAAGATGGTGAACCACGGCTCCGGGCGCGTGCGGCTGGAATTCCTCATCCCGTCGCGCGGACTCATCGGCATGCGCAGCGAGCTGCTCACCGACACCCGTGGCACCGCCATCATGAACTCGCTCTTCCACGGCTACGTCGAGTGGCAGGGCGACATCCCGATGCGGCTGACTGGCGCGCTCGTCGCGGACCGCCCCGGCACGGCCACCGCCTACGCGATCTACAACCTTCAGGAACGGGGCGAAATGTTCGTCACTCCCGGCACGGAAGTCTACGAGGGGATGATCGTGGGCGAGAACGCGCGCCCGGACGATCTCAACGTGAACATCGTCAAAGAGAAGAAGCTGACCAACATGCGCGCCTCCACCGCCGACGAGGCCATCCGTCTCGTCCCGCCGCGGCTGCTGAATCTCGAACAGGCCATCGAGTTCATCAACGACGACGAGTGGGTGGAGGTGACGCCCCGTTCCATCCGCCTGCGGAAGAAGATCCTCAAGGCCAACCAGCGCTGACAGCGCTGGCACGGCAGGGCGTCCGCGCGGGTCCGCGGGGGGCCGGCATCAGGCAGCCTTTTGCGTGGGCCGCTCCTCCGCCCGGAGTGGAGGAGCGGCCCGCGGACGCCCTACGCCCGCGCGCACCTGATTCGCCGGTCAATGAATGCGGATGTCGAACGGCAGCACGCGCAGGAAGCCGCCCTGAAGCCACGGAGCCAGTCCCGCCGGCAGTGCGCGGCGCAGCAGCATCTCCTCGCCGTCCCAGCCCGAGTCTTCCGCCGGCGAGGGCTTGAACCAGACGTCGAACCAGCTCTTCGGCGCCGGATACACCGACAGCCGGATCAGCTCCTCTTCCGGAATGGCGGCCTTCTTCCTCAACAGCGCCACCGCCTCGTCCAGCCCGCCTGTTTCATCCACCAGCCCGAGCTCGCGCGCGCGCTTGCCGGACCACACGCGCCCCTGCGCCACCGGCTCGATCTCTTCGCGCTTCTTCCGGCGCCCTTCGGCCACGCGCTTCAGGAAGCCGTCGTAGATGAAATCAATCGTCTCCCGCAGCCGCGCCCGCCCTTCCGGCGTCAGCGGCTGGAACGTGCTGTCCAGGTCGGCGAAGCGGCCGCGCTTGAGAATCTCCCGGTTCATTCCGAGCTTCGCGTAAAGCCCCCGCAGGTTGGCCTTGCCATAGATCACGCCGATCGAGCCGGTGATCGTGCCCGGATAGGCGATGATCGGATCGCCCGTCATCGCCATGTAGTAGCCGCCGGATGCGGCGACGTCCGACATCGAGAACACGACCGTCTTCTTCTTCGAGAGCCGCTTGAGCTGCTCAAGGATTTCGTCCGAAGCCACGGCATCGCCGCCGGGGCTGTCGATGCGCACGATGACGCCGCGGATGGCCGGATCGTTCTCGATCAGCTTCACCTGCTGCTCGATCCCCTTCGGCGTGATCACCTGCTCCTCGCCGAACATGTCGCCCGGCGCGGCGCGCAGGATGCTGCCCTGGGCCACCAGCAGCGCCACCTGCCGCACTTTCCGGCCCTTCGTGTCCGGCGGGATGCGGAGGTAATCGCGCGCGTTGAGCGCCTTCGGCTTCTCCTTCTCCTTGCCGCCGGCGCTTTCCTCGAATTTGCGGTCCGCGTCCCGCTCGTAGGCGAGCTCGTCCACCAGCCCCGCCTGCACCGCCTTCGGCGCCACATAGGGGCCGTTATCAATCCATTCCCGCGCCTTCTCCGGCGTGGCCTTCCGCCCCGCCGCAATCGCCTGGCAGAGCCGCTCGAACGTATCGTCGAGCAGCGCGTTCAGCGCCTCGCGCGTCTCCGGGCTCATCTCGTTGCGGGTGAACATGTCGCCCGCGTCCTTGTATTTGCCCGCGTGCTCCACCTCCACCTGGACGCCCAGCTTGTCCAGCGTCCCTTTCAGATACGTCGCCTCCACGCGCAGCCCGCGCAGATCCAGCACGTCCTCGGGCGACATGCTGATCCGGTCCGCCGCGCTCGCCAGATAGTATTCGCGCGTGCCTGCGCCCGCCAGCCACGCATGCACCGGCTTGCCCGCCTTGCGCACCTGTTCCAGCCCGGTGCGGATCTCTTCCAGCTTCGCCCAGCCCACGGCGAGCCCGCCCGGCTTGATCAGCACGCCCTTGACGCGCGGATCGCGCGCCGCGCGCCGCAGCGCGCTCCACACTTCGCCCATCGTCAGCGGCGCTCTCGACTCCAGCGCCGGCAGCGGCAGCATCAGCGGCTGCAATTCGGGCAGTTCGCCGCCCAGCCGCAGCGTCAGCCATGCCGCCTCCGGCGGCTCCGGCGCGCGGCGCGCGAACTTCAGCGCTGCGAAAAACAGCACGACGGCGGTCACGCCGGCAATGATGAAGCCGGCTACGATGCCCAGCAGGAATTTCTTCATGACCTCGGCTCTCCCCCACGCCGCCGCCCGGGCGGCGCCTCAGGCGCCTTCCAGGATCAGGTCCACCCGGCGGCTCACTTCCTTCAGATAATCGGCGTCACCGCCCCGCAGCTCCACGGTGGCGTCGCCCCTGTATCCGATTTCGAGGAAAGCCTTGTGCACGGCTTTCCAGTCGATCTCGCCCTCGCGCAGGTCGACGAACTCGGGCACGCGCTTCTTCTGCGGCGGGTCGCCGGGGATCGTGTAGTTGCGCCAGGCGAAATCCTTCAGATGCACCTTCACGATCCGCTTGCCGAGCGTGCGGATCCAGTCCTGCGGGAAGCCGAACAGCACCATGTTGCCCACGTCCAGATAGGCGCGCACCCACGGGCTCTGGAACTGATCCACGTACTGCGCCATCTCGAGCGGGCTCAGCAGGAACTTGTTCCACACCTCTTCGACGCCGATCATCACCCTGTTCTCGCGCGCCAGAGGCAGCAGCTTGCGGATCTGCGCCGTCGAGCGGTCCCACGCATCCCTGTAGCTGGTTTCCGCGTTCACCACCGCGGGTACCAGCAGCACCGTGTCCGCGCCCCACGCCTTTGCATTGCGGATGCTCGTCTCGATGCCGTGGACGCACTTTTCCACCACGGCCGGGTCCGCGCTCGAAAGCGGAAACTTCCAGTGGTCGCGGTTCATCACCGAGTGCACGGGAAGCCCCGTCTTGCGGCTGGCGGCAAGCACCTCTTCCACCTGCGCGGGCTCGTCCATCGTCGGGCATTCCACGCTCTGGAAGCCGCACTCTTTCGCCAGGGCGAATCGCTCCTCGACGGAGAGCTTCGACGGCAGCATGCTCCAGTAAATGCCCTTGCGCATGGGCAGCCGCTGGCCCGCGGTCTGCGCGGCTGCGGCCGAAGCGGCGGTGACGGCGAGAAAATCACGGCGGTTCATGGCGTCTGCTTCCTTTGAGCCTCAACAGGCTTGCACTGATTCTACACCCCGCTGCCGCGCTAGGCTGGGAAGGAATGCCCTGGCTGGACAAGCTCGGCGGCGACGCGGCGCTGGCGGCGTGGGTGGCCGTGGCCGTTCTGGTGGAGGCCGCCCTGTATGCATCCATGGCGCGCGAGGCGTGGCGCAGGAGGTGGCAGCGCCGGATGCTGGTGGCCGCCGCGCCGCTGTCCTGCGCGCTCTACCACGTCGGCCTGGACTGGAGCAGCCTTCCCAGCGTGCTCGGGCTGGGCGCAATGGCCGCCTTCTTCGTCGGCCTCAGCCCCGTGCTCGCGCGGCGGCGCCACGGCTGGCTCTGGGTGGCGGCGCTGGCCGCCGCGCCCGTCCTGCTGAAAGCCTTTCGCCTGTTCTACCCGCCCGCCGGCGAGCTGCGGATGGAGTTCCTCGGCCAGTTGATGTGGATCCGCACCACCGTCCTCACCGTGCTGCGCGACCTTCAGCCGGAGGGCATCGGCTTCGGCTTCTGGCCCGGGGCGCGCGAGTGGAAAACAGGATTGCTGTATTTTGTTCTGCTGATGCCTGCCGCCTTCGCGGCCGCCTGGCTGACCGGCTTCGCCCGGCCCGCCTGGCCCGGCGAGCCGTGGCTGTGGACCGCGGGCAAGGCGGCGGCCACCTTCTTCGGCATCCTCTGGGTGGTGGCCCTCAGCGAGGAGTTCTTCTTCCGCGGACTGCTCCAGCCGCGCATTGGCCTGTGGGCGGCCTCGGCGCTGTTCGGCCTGGCCCACCTCGGCTTCCGCGAGTTTCCCAACTGGCGGTTTGCCGTGGTCGCCGCCGTCGCCGGGGTCTTCTACGGCCTCGCCTTCCGCGCCGGCGGCGGCATCCGGGCGTCGATGGTGACGCACGCGCTCACCGTCGCCGCATGGCGCACGTTCTTCCGCTGACGGGCCGCGCGGCTACTTCGTCTGCGCCGCCAGCAGCGCCGCCACGCGGTCCAGCGCCTGCTCGAAGTCGGCCAGCAGGTCCCGCCAGTCTTCCACGCCCACCGAAATGCGCACCATCCCGTCGGTGATGCCCGCAATGCGGCGCTCCTCATCCGTGCAGCCGGCGTGCGTCGTCGTCGCCGGGTGGCAGACCAGCGTCTCCATGCCGCCCAGCGACACCGCGTTGTGCGCCAGCCGGATGCTGCGCAGGAACTCGAACGCCGCGGGCTTGCCCCCATGCAGGTCCAGCGCGATCATCGCGCCCGGATAGTCCGTCTGCGACAGCCGGATGCGGATCTGCTCGGGATCGTCGAACAGCGTCGGGTAGTAAACGCGGCGGATCTCGGGCCGCTTCACCAGGCTCTCGGCGATGCGCTGCGCGTTCTTCGACTGCCGGTTCATGCGCAGGCTCACCGTCGGCAGGCGCCCGTCGAGGATCCAGCACTCGTCCGGCTGGAGGATGTTGCCAAACAGCCCGCGGCGGGATCGGATCGGCTTGTCGAAGCGGCGGTCCGCGCCCAGCACCACTCCGGCCAGCAGATCGGAGAAGCCGCCCAGGTACTTCGTGGCGGAGTACAGCACCAGGTCCGCTCCCAGCGTCAGCGGATGCTGGAACGCAGGCCCGAGGAAGGTGTTGTCGACCAGGACGGCCGGCTTCGGATCCAGCGAAGCGGCAGTGAGCGCCGCCCGCTTGATGTCGGTCATCACCATCGTCGGGTTGGCGGGCGTTTCAATAAAAACCGCTTTCAGATTCGGCGCCGTGCGGATCGCCTCGTCGATCTCCGCCGAGCGGCCGGCGATCACCGGAATGCAGCGGATGCCCAGCGGCTCGAGGAACTCGTGGATCAGATGCTGCGTGCCTCCATACAGCGGCACGGTGTACACCATCGTGTCGCCCGGCTTGAGCAGCGCCAGCAGCGTCGTCATGATGGCCGCCATGCCGGAGTTGAACACGATCGCCCACTCGGCGCCCTCTTCGAGTGGCACGATCTGGTCTTCGAGAATCTCGGCGTTCGGATGATTGAAGCGCGAATAGATCAGGTCCGGCTGCTCGCCCGGCTCCGGCTCCGCCTTGCCCACCAGCAGCGCGAAGGCGCGCTCGGCCGCTTCGGGGCTGGAGAAGACATACGTGGAGCTGCGGAACACGGCAGGGCGGGCGCTGCCGACGCTCAGACGCGGGTCGAAACCGCGCGTGAGCACCGCCGTCGAGGGGTGCGCGCCGTGAAGAGAACGGTGGGCCATGCGGGTGGTTCCTCCGCGAATCAGTGTACCGTCTGCCGGTTTGCGAGGGAACCTTAGTACCGAAGTTGCATCCTGCCCCGAAGCTCCTCTGTCCCCATCCGGGGGAATCTCAGAGGATTTGCGGATTCAGGCGTCCGGTGGCGGCGGGCTACAATCGGGGTGGACGGAAACTGCATGAGCATCGCACGCCCGCCCAAGGGGTATTACAACGAGAACGAGGCCGCCCAGGCCCTTGGCGTCACGCTGGAAGAATTCCGCACGCTGGTTCGCCGGCACCTGCTCGAAAGCGATGACGACCTGGCCAGCCTGCCCCGGATGTATTACCAGCCTTCGGATCTCGTCGTCTTGCGGCTGCTGGCGTCCAGCCGGACCGCCGACGCGTGCGTGAGCGCGCGCTGAATCTCCCCTCCCGGCTTGTATCGGCGGCGCAGATGCGCGACACTCAGTCTTGCGCCCGAAGGTGCGCAGCGCATGAAAGAACAGATCATCGCGGATCTCGCCGCCGATCTCCGCAACATTCGCGAATGCTTCGACCGTTCCACGCGGAATCTCGCCGAGGAGGATTCGGACTTCGCTCCCGCGCCCGGCGTGTTCACCGCCGCGCAGGTGGTCGCCCACGTCGCGCAGACCGTGGAGTGGTTCTTCGAGGGCGCCTTCCGTCCGGAAGGCTTCTCCACGGACTGGGAGGCGATGGACCGCGAAGTACGCGCGGTGACTTCGCTGGCTGAAGCGCGCCGCTGGATCGAACGCGCCTTCGCCGCCGGCGAGGCCGCCATCGCCGCGCACAGCGCGCAGGAATGGGAAGCGCCGCTGCCGGACGGCCCCATCATGGGCGGAGCCCCGCGCTACGCCATCCTCGGCGCCATCCGCGACCACACTGCCCATCACCGCGGCGCTCTCACCGTCTACACGCGCCTGCGCGGCAAAGTGCCGCCCATGCCGTACGTGGAAGCACCCGAGGGTTGACACCAGCCCCGCCGCGGAGAACAATCGACGGCGGAGGAAACCGCCATGGTGATCCGTGTGTTCGTGGCGGTGGTGGCGGCGCTCGTGCTGGCGCTGATCCTCGCGGTGCCCGTGACCGGCATCACCAGCACAGCCTGAGCGATTCCAGCCAGGCCCGGAACGCGCCCCCGAGATCGGGCCTCTTCAGCGCGAACTCCACCGTGGCCTGGAGAAACCCGAGCTTGTCGCCCGCGTCAAAGCGCTTGCCCGTGAATCTCACGCCATAGATCGGCCTCTCGCGCAGCAGGTTGCGCAACGCGTCCGTCAGTTGGATCTCGTTGTTCCGCCCCGGCGGCGTGCTCTCGATCGCCGCAAAGACATCCGGCGTCAGAATGTAGCGCCCGATGATGGCAAGGTTCGAAGGAGCGTCCTGCGGCGACGGCTTCTCCACCAGGTCATGGATCCGGAACACCAGTCCGTCCATCCCTGCGTGCGGCTGCGGCTCGGCGGCCACCACGCCATAGGCGCTGATCTGCTCCGCCGGAACCTCCATCAGCGCCAGCACCGGCGCGCCGTAGGTCTCATACACGTCGAGAAGCTGCCGCAGGCACGGCACCGGCGCATCGATCACGTCGTCCGACAGCACCACCGCGAACGGCTCCTGCCCCACCAGATCCTTGGCACGCAGCACCGCGTGCCCCAGGCCCAGCGCCTCCTTCTGCCGCACGTAGGCCACATCGATCATGTCCGAGATGGCGCGCACCGCCGCCAGCAGCTCCCGCTTGTTGCGCGACTCGAGCAGGTGCTCGAGCTCGAACGACACGTCGAAATGGTCCTCGATCGCCGTCTTGCCGCGCCCTGTAACGATGACGATGTGATGGATGCCCGAAGCGATCGCCTCTTCAATGCCGTACTGAATGAGCGGCTTGTCCACCAGCGGCAGCATCTCCTTGGGCATCGCCTTCGTGGCGGGCAAAAAGCGTGTGCCGAGGCCCGCGGCGGGGAACACGGCCTTGCGGACAGGAGCAATCATCACGCCCATTGTAGACAATCAACGCCGTCCGTCCATCCGGAATTGCCGGCAAATGCGGCGCGAAATCGCAGGATCTGGACTCTCTGTGCGGGCAATCCCCAAAAAGGCCGGAAATGACTGAAATTGAATGAAATCTGTACATTGTGGTACGCTCGGAATCAAAGCCACTGGGTTTGAATCTAATCGAGACGAGGGGATTCGATCATGGCCTACGTGATTGCTGAACCGTGCATCGGGACCAAGGACACTGCCTGCGTGGATGCCTGCCCGGTCGATTGCATCCACCCGCGCAAGGACGAGCCCGATTACGAGAAGGTGGAGATGCTCTACATCGACCCGGTGGAGTGCATCGACTGCGGAGCCTGCGTGCCCGTCTGCCCGGTCAGCGCCATCTTCGCGCTCGACGACCTTCCCGAAAAGTGGAAGGACTACGCGCAGAAGAACGCCGCCTACTTCGGGCGCTGAGCCTCTCCCGCCAGTTCCTCGAGCTGCGCGTAGGAGGCCAGCCGCACCTGCGCTTCCCGCAGGGCTTCCCGCACGCGCGGGTCGGTGAGCGCGCGCAGCTCCGCCTCGCGGCTCTCTTTCAGCCGCGTCCTCGCCTTCCTCAGCTCTTCATCGCAGTAGCCCGGGTGCGTCATGAATTCCGTGACGCCCTCCGGCAGGGCGCGCAGCAGCGAGGCGACGTCTGAGCTGTCGAAGCGGCCCGTCCACTGAAAGCCCGCGAAGTGGTCCGTCGTGCGGCAGCCCGCGCGGCAAATCCGCTGCTCAAAGCGCCTCTCGGCCAGCGCCATCGCCCGCCGCGCCACACGGACCGCGGGCGGCGTGCCGCGCCGCGACGCCGGCAGCGGCAGATCGAAGGGACGCCGCACCCACCGGACGCCCGTCTCCTGCGCCAGCCGCAGCACCGCCTCCAGCACCGGCGGCAGCAGGTGCGTGTGCTTGTGCGTGTCAAAATGCGTGACGCGCACGCCGGCGGCGAGGATCTTTTCGAGCTGCGCCTTCAGTTCCTGGTAGGGATCCAGCCGCCGCAGCGCCAGCGCGCACACCAGCTCCGCCACTGTCGCCGGCAGCGGCTCGCCGGTCACGAGGCTCCGTCCCTGGACCAGCGCGAAATGCGCCCCCACGTCCAGCGTGGGATGCTCGCGCGCCAGCCGGACGGCGTCCTCGAACGCTTCGCCGTTGGCCATCAGTGTCGTGGACGTGAGGATGCCTCGCAGGTGACAGTCGACAATGCCGCGGTTGACGCCTCGCGTGAAGCCGAAGTCGTCGGCGTTGACGGTGAGGATGCGCGCCGCGCCCATCAGAACAGCTTGAGCTGGATGGTCAGGAACTTCTTCGGATTGGCGCGGAAGTCGCGCATCAGCGCGCTCATCTGGGCCGAAGTCGCCGCCAGGTTCTCATACAGCGCCGGGTTCACCATCAGTTGCCCCAGCGTGCCCTGCCCGGAGTTGATGCGGTCGATCGTCGAATTGATCCGGTCCAGCGTCGCCACCAGCCGGTTGTGCAGCGCCTCGTCGCGCAGCAGCTTGCCCGCCGTGCCCTCGCCCCTGTTGAGGTTCTCCACCAGCGTGTGCAGCTCCTTCGACGTGGCCCGCAGCTCGTCATACAGCGAGGGATCTTTCAGCAGCTTGCCCGCCGTGCCTTCGCCGCGCTCCAGTCCTTCGGCCAGACGGTCGAAGCGCGCCAGCGTTCGCCGCAGGTCGTTGTAAAGCTCCTCGTCGTACACGAGATGCCCGATCGTTCCCTTGCCCTCGCGTACTGCCTGCGTCACCGCCTGCACGTCGGCCAGCGTCGTGTTCAGCCGGTTGTAAAGCGCTTCGTCCTTGATCAGCCGCCCGAGGTTGCCGCGTCCGGACTCGATGTGCTCGATCAGCCCGTCCACGCGCCGCAGAATGGACTGCATCGAATCGAGCAGCGGCATCGCCGACTGCACCACTTCCAGGAAGTCCTTGTCGTCGCGCGCCTGCAACGTGCCCCCGTTGCGCACCGTCTTCTGGCTGGTTCCGCGGCGGATGTTGAGGAACTTCGACCCCAGCACGTTCTCGGCGCTGAAGCCGATGATCGAATCCTCAGGGATCATCGCCAGCGCCGACCGGTCCACCGAAAGCGTCATCCGCACGGCGCGGCGGTTGTCGGGATCCCCGGTGATCTCGATCTTCTTCACCTTGCCAATGAGAATCCCGTTCAGCCGCACGGCGCTTCCTTCCGTCATCGCGGCCGAGTCCTGCATGTAGGTGTACAGCGTCGCCTTCTCCTCGAACGGGTTCTCCGAACCGGTCATCAGAAAGATGAGCACCGCCAGCAGCGAAAGCGACACGATGGCCATGATGCCGACGCGGAGCTGCGACCAGGCGACCTTGTGCGATGCGGGCATGGCTCTCTCCTCCTAGCTTCCCACGGCCGGGGCAAATGCGTGGCAAACCTCAGCGGCTGGAGAATTTCCGGACATACGGATCCTCGCAGGCGTCGAATTCGGCTGGAGTGCCTAGGAAAACGATGCGGCCCTCCCGCAGCACCATGTAGCGCGTGCGCGTCGTGCCCGGTTCGGCCGGAACCAGACGCCCCGTGGCCGCATCGTAGCGGTAGCGGTCCAGGATCTCGCCATCCTGGTGGCGGTGCGTCACCATCACCGTGGTGGCGTGGTGGACGTCCCGCCCCTTCACGATCAGGGCCATGATCGTCGTCGCCGTGATCGGGTCCAGCCCGGCCGTGGGCGAATCATACAGCAGCAGCTCCGGCTGCGTGACGATGGCGCGCGCGATGCCCACGCGCCGGCGCATGCCGCCGCTCAGCTCGCTCGGATATTTCTCCAGTGTGTGGCCGAGCTCGACGAAATCGAGCGACTCCTGCACCCGCCGCCGCACCTCCTCCTCGCTCAGCGGCGCGCGCTTCTGGTTGAGCAGCGGATAGGCGACGTTCTCCTCCACGGTGAGCGAATCAAACAGCCCGCCCTCCTGGAACAGCACGCCGATCCGCGCGCGCACGTCGTTCCATTGCGAATCCGTGTAATCCGTCACGTCCTCGCCGAACAGGCGGATGCGCCCCCGCGTCGGCCGCAGCAGTCCGAGAGACAGCTTCAGGATCAGCGTCTTGCCGCTCGCCGCCGCCCCCTGGATCACCAGCGTGTCGCCCCGCCGCACCTCAAAGGCGATCCCGTCCAGCACGCACTCCCCGCCGAAGCTCAGGCAGACGTCTTCGAACTGGATCACCGGTTCCGGCGCAGCAGTCGTCATGGCGGATCAGAGCTTGGTGAAGATGCGGCCGATGATGAAGGTAAGGATGACCACCCAGACGCTGGCCACCACCACTGCCTGCGTCGTCGACCGGCCGACGCCCTGCGTGCCGCCCGTGGTTTGGAGCCCGTAATAGCAGCCCACCAGCGAAAGAACGATGGCGAAGCAGAAAGGCTTGATGAGGCCCTGCGCAATGTCGTTGTACTCGATGGCCCTCCAGGCGGTGTCCCAGTACTGCGCGCCCGGCGTCAGTTGCAGCAGCACGCACGCCACGATCCAGCCGCCCACCAGCCCGAGGAAATCGGCGAGGATCGTCAGCAGCGGAAGCACCGTCGCGGTGGCGATCAGGCGCGGCTTCACCAGCTTCAGCACCGGATCGGTGCCGAGCGCCCGCATGGCGTCGATCTGCTCGGTCACCTTCATCGAGCCGAGCTCGCTCGCCATGCCCGAAGAGTTGCGCCCCGCCACCATCAGCGCCGTCAGCACCGGGCCCATCTCGCGCACCATCGTGATGGCGACAATCTTTCCCACCTGCGACGTGGCACCGTAGGTTTGCAGCGCCCGCGCCATCTGGAGCGCCATCACCGCGCCGCTGAAAAAGCCCGTCAGGCTCACCACCGGAAGGCTGCCCACGCCGATCAGGTCCATCTGGATCACCGTGTCGCCCCAGTAGGCCGGCTTGCGGAACACTCCGCGCAGCGCCGAAATCGAAAGGAGAACGAACTCCTGGAAGGTATAGACAGGGCGTTTGAGGATGTCCAGCAACGGGCGCTTCCTCTCGCTGACTTGATGCTAGCATAGCGGTTGCGGCGCTCCGGAACGCGCCTTCCGGCCGCTCATGAAAGGACTTACCGACATCGCCGGCATCCGCGTAGGCCACGCCTCCGACTTCGAGGCGCTCACCGGCTGCACCGTCATCCTCTGCGAAAAGGGCGCGGTGGCGGGCGTCGACATCCGCGGCGGCGCCACCGGCACCGAAGAGATGGAAGTCATGAGTCCGTTCCACATCGCGCCGCAGATCCACGCCGTCGTGCTCGCCGGCGGCAGCGCCTTCGGCCTCGAGGCCGCCAGCGGCGTCCGGCGCCATCTCGAGCAGAAGGGCATCGGATTCCAGACCGGAGCCGCCGTGGTGCCCATCGTGCCCTGCGCCATCCTCTACGACCTCGCCATCGGCAGGGCCAACGTGCGCCCGACGCGCGAAATGGGCGAAGCCGCCGCGGCCGCGGCCCATGACGGGCCGGTCGCCGAAGGCTGCGTCGGCGCGGGCACCGGAGCCACGGTGGGCAAGGCGCTCGGCATGGCGCACGCCATGAAAAGCGGCATCGGCTCGTTCACGGTGGAGCTGGGCGGCGGTGTGAAAGTCTCCGCCCTCGCCGCCGTCAACGCCTGGGGCGATGTGGTGGATCCGCGCTCCGGGCGCATCGTCGCCGGCACGCGCAGGGCGCCCGGCTCGCGCGAGTTCGCCGGCTCGGCGGAACTGATGAAAGCGCGCGGCGCCGCGGGCATCCCGGGCCGCAACACGACGCTTGCTGTCGTTGCCACCAATGCGCGGCTGACAAAAGTGCAGGCGGCGCGGCTCGCGCAATTGGGCCAGCAGGGCCTCGTCCGCACCATCTCGCCCGTGCACACATCGCTCGACGGCGATCTCTGCATCGCCCTCTCCGCCGGCGCGCTCGAGGCGCACCCGGACGCGCTCGGCGTCGCCGCCGCTGAAGCCGTCGCGCAGGCCGTGCTGCGCGCCGTCCGCACGGCGAAAACCCTGGGCGGCATTCCCGGACTTGCGGGGTGATCCATGAAACCGCTGCTCCTCTCCCTTCTGCTGTGCGGCGCCGCCGCCGCGCAGCCGCCCGTCTACTGGCTGCTCTGGTTCGACACCGAGGACTACATCGAACCCTCCTCCGACGACGCCGCGCTGCGGCTCGCCGAAGGGCTGCGCGAGCGGGGCGTGCGCGCCACGTTCAAGATCGTTGGCGAGAAGGCGCGCGTGCTTGTGGCCCGCGGCCGCACCGATGTGCTCCGCGCGCTCGCCGCTCACGACATCGGCTACCACACCGAGTTCCACAGCATCCATCCCGCGCCCGCCGAATACCTGGCCGGGATGGGGCTGCTCGACGGCGCGGCGGAATTCACGCGCCGCGAACGCGGCGGCTTCCTGCTGCTCGAGAAGCTGTTCGGCATGCCGCCCGGCTGTTACGGCCAGCCGGGCAACTCCTGGGCGCCGCAGGTCAATCTCGCGCTGCGCTCCTGGGGCGTGAAGGTCTACATGGACGACGCCGGCCACGTCGGCTTTGACGAACAGCCCTTCTGGTACGGGGGCCTGCTCTACATCTTCAACCTGGGCCGCCACACCGTCCGCGCCGACCTGAACGATCCGGCGCGCCTCGCCGAAGCGAAACGGCGTTGGGACGAAGCCGTGGAATCGGCCCGGAGCCGGGGCGGCGGCGTCATCCAGACCTACTATCACCCGACCGAGTGGGCCACGTCCGAGTTCTGGGACGCGGTGAACTTCTCCCACGGAGCCAACCCGGAGCGAAGCGAATGGAAGAAGCCGCGGCTGCGCACGCCCGAGTCGCGCGAGCAGGCCTACCGCATCTTCTTTGAATGGGTCGACTACGTCCGCCGCACGCCCGGCCTCCGCATCGTCACCGCGCGCGAGGCTCCGGCGCTGTTCGAGCCGCGCGACTCGGCGCCCCCCGCAGGGCTCGCCCGGCGGCTCGCCGATAGCCTCGACGCGCACGGGGGCTTCTCCGCCGCCGACCTGCTGCTGAGCCTGCTCGGGCTGGAGCCGCAACACGTCGACGGCCCGGTGCGCCGCGCCGCCACCACATGGACCGAAACAGAAATTCCGCGTCCTGTTTTTGACCGGGCGAAGCGGGACGCGGCAGACTTCATCCGCGTGCACGGCCGGCTGCCCGACGAGGTCTGGCTCGGCAGCCAATGCCTTTCACTCGCGGACTTCGCCGCCACTCTCGCCGCCGACCCCGGTTCCGGCCCCGTGCCGCTGCGCCGCGGCCGCGCGGACTTCGAACAGCGCATCGGGCGCGACGCTGCCCGCCTCTACAACTGGGTGATCCACCCGAAAGGCTTCGCGCCGGAAAGCCTGCTCGAAATGGCCCGCCTCCAGGCCTGGACGCTGAAGCCTGCCCGGCTGCGCCGCTGACTCACTGGTAAGGCCACACCGGCCGCGTGAACAGTCCGCCGTCCACCCAGATCGTCTGCCCGGTGATGAACTCCGCGCGGTCCTCGCACAGGAAGGCCACCGCCGCGCCCACGTCCGAGGGCAGCCCGATCCTTCCGAGCGGCGTCAGCCGCGACCATGTGCCCGCGTAATCGCCCGCCTCCTGCCGCGTGCGCTCGATCTCGATCGCGCCCGGCGCCACGCAGTTGACGCGGATCCGGTGCGGCCCAAGCTCCACCGCGGCCACCTTCGTGAACTGCTCGATGCCCCCTTTCGACGCCGTGTAGTTCACCAGGTTCGGGAACGGCCACTTGTTGCAGCCCGAGCCGATGTTGATGATGACGCCGCCGCCTGCATCTTTCATCGCCCGCGCGGCGCGCTGCGTGCACAGGAAGCAGCCCTTGAGGTTGACGTCCAGCACGCGGTCCCATTCCTCTTCGGTCAGCTCGAGCAGCGGCTTCCAGGTCTGGATGCCCGCGTTGTTGACGAGGATGTCAAGCCGGCCGAATTCCCCCAGCACGCGGCGGAACATCGCCTCCACCTGCGCGTTGCTGGAGACGTCCGCCTGCACGGTGAACGCGGCGCGTCCCAGGGCGCGGATCTCGGCCGCGGTGGCTTCCGCCCCCGCGGCGTCCGAGTTGTAGTTCACGGCGACGTCTGCGCCCTGCCGCGCCAGCTCGAGCGCGATGCCGCGGCCCACGCCCTTGCTGGCTCCGGTGACGAGGGCGCGCTTCCCATTCAGCGGCAGCTCCGGCATGCTGTCGATTCTACTGCTTCGGCGGCGGCGGTTCGAGCACGAGATACGGAGCGGTGGCGGCGTCGTTGCAGCCCTCGAACGGTTCGCCAGGCTCCAGTTCAATCCGCTCCCGCCGCGCGCCGCGCGGCAGCTCGAGCGCGGCCCACCCGCCGGCCCGCGACCGCAGCGCCGTCTCGCGCCCGTTCACGCGCACGCGCTCCGGAGCCCTGCCCCGCAGGCGCACCAGCAGCACCGCCCGCGCCGCGCGCCGGCCCGCTTCCCCCGGCTCGCGGAACACCAGCCGCAGCACGGCCCCCTCGCGCGCGGAGGCGATGCAAGGTACAAGCACCGGCTGAGCCGCCCGCAGGCCGCCGCCGAGCGCCGCCGCGAGCAGGAATCTTCGCGTCAGTGCCAAAAAAATAGTTGCTCCCTCGCCCCAATCTTATTCACACTTGGTAGACGGAGGCATCTGAACTCAAGTTGAATCTCAAACTGCCCGAGGCGCTTCCCGTGCGGGAGCCGTCCGACCGGTGGACGGTGGCGGATGCACGGGATCTCTATGACATCGACCGGTGGGGCAAGGGCTACTTCTCCATCAGCGACGCCGGCCACGTCCTCGTCCATCCCACCAAGGAGCCGCACCGTTTCGTCGATCTGAAGGAACTGGTGGACACGCTCGTCCTGCGCGGCATCGATCCCCCTCTGCTGCTGCGCTTCCCGCAGATTCTCGGCCAGCAGCTCCGCGAAATGTGGGAGGTGTTCGACGCCGCCATCCGCGACCACAACTACCAGGGCGGCTACCGCTGCGTGTATCCGATCAAGGTGAACCAGCAGCGGCAGGTGGTGGAGGAGATCTACCAGCTTGGCCGCCAGTACGGCTTCGGCCTGGAGGCGGGCTCGAAGCCCGAGCTGCTGGCCGTGATGGCCATCGCCGACAACGCCACGCCGATCATCTGCAACGGCTTCAAGGACGACGAGTACATCGAGCTCTGCATGCTCGCCCGCAAGGTCGGGCGCGACATCACGCCGGTGGTGGAGAAGTTCACCGAGCTCGATCTCATCCTCCAGAAAGCGGAAAAGCTCGGCGTGCGCCCATCCATTGGCATCCGCATCAAGCTCGCCAGCCGCGGCGCGGGCCGCTGGAAGTCCTCGGGCGGCTACCGCTCCAAGTTCGGCCTCACCGTCACCGAGGCGATGCGCGCGCTCGAGACGCTGAAAGCCTTGGGCATGGAGGACTGCCTCCGGCTGCTGCATTTCCACCTTGGCAGCCAGATCACCAACATCCGCCACATCAAGGCGGCGGTCATCGAGGCGGCGCGCGTCTATGTCGACCTCAAGAAGCAGGGCGCGGGCCTCGAAATCCTCGATGTGGGCGGCGGGCTCGGCATCGATTACGACGGATCGCAGACCGACTTCGAATCGAGCGTCAACTACACGCTCCAGGAGTACGCCAACGACATCGTCTACCACGTGCAGAACATCTGCGACGAGGCCGAGGTTCCGCACCCCACCATCATGAGCGAGAGCGGGCGCGCCATCGCCGCCTACCACAGCGTGCTCGTCTTCAACGTGCTGGGCGTGAGCGGCTTCGGCGAGGAGCAGGTGCCCGAGGAGCTGCCCGATGACGCCGAGCAGCCGCTCGTGGACCTGCTCGAGACCTACCGCAACCTCAGCATGAAGAACCTGCTCGAGAGCTTCCATGACGCCCAGCAGGCCCTCGATTCAGCGCTCAACCTCTTCAGCCTCGGCTATCTGCCGCTCAAGCAGCGGTGCCTTGCCGAGAATCTTTACTGGCTGATCTGCCGCCGCGTGTATTCCATGGCGAAGCAGATGGACGTGTTCCCGGAGGAGCTGGAAGGCCTGGAGAGCATGCTCTCCGATACCTACTTCTGCAACTTCTCGCTCTTCCAGAGCATGCCGGACAGTTGGGCGGTGAAGCAGCTCTTCCCGATCATGCCCATCCACCGGCTCGCCGAAAGGCCCACGCGCCACGCCGTGCTCGGCGACATCAGTTGCGACAGCGACGGCAAAGTGGACCAGTTCATCGACCGCCGCGACGTCAAGAAGACGCTGCCGCTGCACCCGTTCAACGGCGATCCCTATTACCTTGGCGCGTTCCTCGTCGGGGCCTACCAAGAGATCCTTGGCGACCTGCACAACCTGTTCGGCGACACCCACGCCGTGCACGTGCGCGTGAACGAGCAGAACAAGCCCGTGCTGGAAGCGGTCATCCGCGGCGACAGCGTCAAGGAGGTGCTCGCCTACGTGCAGTTCAGCTCCTCGCAACTGCTCGAGCAGTTCCGGCGCGACGTGGAAGAAGCCGTCATGGAGGGCAAGATCGGCTACGAGGAGAGCGGCCGCCTGCTGAAGTTTTACGAAGACGGCCTCTACGGATACACCTACCTCGAAGACGCCCACCGCACCTGAAAAGAAACGGGGCCGGACGCTGCGCTCCTCTCTTCCGCCTGTGTCTGGCCCCGTTTCGATGCCTACTTCACCGTCGGGTCCAGCGGGCGGCCCATCTTCTCATACAGGCTCCGCCGCGCCTTTCCACGCGCCCTCTGGAATGGTGTTCAGAATGCCGCCGCATGGATGTGCCCCACCGGCAGGCAGGGTCACTTCAAACTCTTGAGGTAATAGTTTCCTGCGCCAGGTATCTGGCTCCATCCAGAGGGAGGGGTGTCCGTCGGGTCGAGCGTTGCCACGGCAGCCCGGCAGCCCGCCTTGCGGAATGCTTCCTCCACCTCGGAGAGAACGAGGCGGCCGCTCGCCGAGGCTTTTCGATACTCCTGAATGGGCATCTCAGCCACCACCCGGACGCGCGCATACCATGCCCAGCTGCCCGTGTCTGCGGTATTCGCAATGGAGCAGACAGGGTCCCCCGGTCTGACTCCGGCACTTTGCAGGGCTGCCCTTATCGCGGTCGTTTCCGTGTAGAAAGGTTGACCCGCGGTCCAGAAGGACACGCCCCAGGCAAACGCGCTCAGCAGCAGGAGCAATGCCGGCATTGACAAGCCCGTCGCGGTCGACCGACTTGTCTGCAGCAGGAGTCCTGCCCCGACGGTGAGAAGTGTGGTCGTTTGCCCGTAGAAAAACCTCGGCTCTGTATGAATAATGATCAGTGTGAAGGGCGCTAAGGCAAACAGCACGAGCCAGAATGCCCACGAACGGATCCCTGCCATGCCTGATAGGAGGAATCCCGTGAGCATCACAAAAGTGAAGGGAGCCAGGTACCGGGAAAGCCACAACCTCCTCATGCTGCCCAGATTGTCTTTCAGGGCGCTGGAAATCTGAGAAATGGACCATCTGGCCCGGGCCCCCGCGTACCAGTAACCTGGGTCATACCAGGGCGGGTAGGCAGCAGAGGGGAAGACATTTCCAAACTCGTAGACGGCCGGATTCTCGAGCAGTTTCCTCATGGGGTGCAGGGGCGTTCCGTGTTCTGGCGGTTGCCCAATCCAATAACGGTTTGGAAGGCGGTTTACGTACCAGAGGTAGTTCAATCTTCCGTTTTCTCCGATGCTCCATCGGCCGGCGCTCTTGGAGATTGCGACCACGAGGGGCGCAGCCATGATCGACCAAACCGCTACGCTGGCCGACAGACACAGGAACTCTCGGCGTCGCCTCCGCAACATGCAGATTGCAAGAGCCAACCAAGCTGCCGCAAGTGGGAAAAGCGTTGACTTCATCCAGTACCCTACGCCGAAAATGAGCCCGATCAGGAGCGCCCTTGACCAACTGAGCCCACACCGCATCAGTCTCACTGTCTCTGCTCCAGCCAAAAAGCAGAGTGCGGAAACCGCCACGTCAGGCGTGAGCAGGCTCGTAGCGCCAAACCGAACAACCAGGAGGGTCAGAAGGCTCAATCCGTAGAGCTGGATGACCGTGCTTCGAAGATCCCCGCCGTCGAAGCCAAAATGCTTTGCCAGCTCCCGCAGAAAGTACAGGCAGCTCAGAACGCTCGCGCAATACAAGACCGCATTCAGAAGTTGTACCCCAACCAGCCGATCCAGCGCCGCCCATTCTGCACCGCGAGATGCCGCCGCCGCTAAAATGCCGTAAAGCGGGGCCCAATAGCTTGTGTAGCCATGCAAGAAATGGTTGCTCAGGATCGCTTCTCCCATCTGAAGGTAGCTGACGCCGTCTCCGTTGATCCTCTGAGAATGGCGGATAACCTGAAAAACGCCCGCCGCAATACTGAGGACAAATCCAATTGGAACGGCCCTGACTCGCACGGCCTCCATGAGCGGCTTTTTTGTACATTCCCTTCCCACGACGGCTCCGTTATCTAGGCTCAAGCCTACAATCCTATAACACTCACTTCCAGGTTTTCAAAAACAGAAATGCTGTAAAAAGTATGTCAGACAACACTTCCTCTCCGCCGGTGTCTGACACCATTTCATCCCTGCCGCGACAGCCCCCGAGCCTTCACGCGCTACCGCAGCAATCCGCAGCGCTGCGGACCACTGACTGCAAGTGCCAAACCGGCCGTCTCATGAATCTCCTCGGTGGGCAACTCCGCTTGAATGATGTTTGCGGTGCAAAGGCGATGGGGAAAAGAAATGAGGTCAGACACCCCGGCCCCCTCTTCCGCCTGTGTCTGGCCCCGTTTCGATGCCTACTTCACCGTCGGGTCCAGCGGGCGGCCCATCTTCTCATACAGGCTCCGCCGCGCCTTCTTGTCCCCTTCCAGGATCTTCCGCGCCGCCGCAGCCACCGCCTCGGCCTTCGCGCGCGGCACCACCACCACGCCGTCGGAGTCCGCCACGATGATGTCGCCCGGCATCACCAGTACGCTGCCCACCGTCACCGGGCGGTTGTAGCTTTCGATCTGCACCCGCCCCGGGTTGATGCCGCGGGTGTGCTGCCGCTGATAGATCGGAATCCGCTGGAGAATGTTCTCGTCCGAGTCCCGGCAGCCCCCGCTGGTCACGATGCCGCGCATGCCCCGCGAATACCAGTTCAGCGCATTGTTCGATCCGCAGAAGCCGGAGTCGCGGGTCCCCTGCGCGTCGATCACCAGCACCGCGCCCGGGCTCAGCCAGCGCGCAAATTCCTCGGGGGTCAACTGGCTGTACCAGCGCCCCTCCCACTTGGCGAATTCCTCGTGGCTCGGGAAGTCCGGCGTGCGCGCCTGCGCCGGCACGATCCGCAACGTCACCGCGAAGCCGGTGATGCGGTGGCGGAAATCCTTCTCGTCCCGCCACATCGGCAGGATGTCCGGACTCATGGTCATCACGTCCGGCAGGCCCACGATGTCCAGCCCGTCGTTGACGTCGGCCACGCGCAGCCCTTCAAACAACTTCAGCAGCCGCTCGTTCTCCGCCGCGTCGAACGGCTTCGGCTCGATGTACTGCCTGCTGAACGGCGGCATCGGCTGGCCGGCAAGAACCAGGGGAAGGAGAATTGTCAAGAGGAACCGGGTCATGGCGATCCTTTCCTTTGATATCCTGATAAGGAGCTCTTCATTCTACTTCCAGAGAGGATACTCCTGAATGGCACTCAAAGTCGCGATCAACGGCTTCGGCCGCATCGGACGCAACGTCCTGCGGGCTGGCTTCCAGAACCCCGAAATCGAGTTCGTCGCCACCAACGATCTCACCGACACCAAGACCCTCGCCCACCTGCTCAAGTACGACTCCGTCCTCGGCCCGCTCAACGCCGAGGTCAGCGCCGGCCCGGATTCGATCACGGTGAACGGCAGGGAGATCAAGGTCTTCCAGCAGAAGGATCCAGCCGCCATCGACTGGTCGAGCCTCGGCGCCCAGATCGTGATCGAGAGCACCGGCAAGTTCACCGATGCCGAAGCCGCCAAGGCGCACCTCAAGGGCACGGTGAAGAAGGTCATCATCTCCGCCCCGGCCAAGAACGAAGACATCACCGTGGTGATGGGCGTCAACCACACCGCCTATGACCCGGCCAAGCACCACGTCATCTCCAACGCGAGCTGCACCACCAACTGCCTGGCGCCGGTCGTGAAGGTGCTGCATGAGAAGTTCGGCATCGAGAAGGGCTCGATGACGACCATCCACAGCTACACCAACGACCAGAACGTGCTCGACTTCCCGCACAAGGACCTGCGCCGCGCCCGCGCCGCCGCCATCAACATGATCCCCACCACCACCGGCGCCGCCAAGGCGATCGGCCTCGTGATGCCCGAGCTGAAGGGCAAGCTCGACGGCTATGCGATGCGCGTGCCGACGCCCAACGTCAGCGTTGTCGACCTCGTGGCGCTGCTGAAGACCAACGCCACCGCCGAACAGATCAATGACGCGCTGAAGGCCGCCGCCGAGGGCGAGCTCAAGGGCATCCTCGCCTTCACCATGGATCCGGTGGTCTCCACCGACATGATGAAGAACCCCAACTCCTCCATCGTCGACGGCCAGATGACCAAGGTGCTCGACGGCAACCTGGCCAAGGTCGTGGCCTGGTATGACAACGAGTGGGGCTATTCCTGCCGCCTCATCGATCTCTGCCTGTACATCGCCTCGAAGGGTCTCTGAAGACCGCTTCTCCTTCTGGCTGAATGGTGCAAGCCCCGCGCGGCAACCCGCCCGCGCGGGGCTTGCTGCATCCGGAGACCCGGAAAGGCATGCTACACTCGCGGCGATGATTGCGGAAGCAGCGGCGGCCGTGATTGCCGGAGCCGGCGCCCTTGCCTGGGGCGCGCGCGGCCGCTCCGCGCAACTGTTCTGCCGTTCCATCTGGCGCGGGCCGAAGACCCGCCGCGCCATCGCCCTCACCTTCGACGACGGCCCCAGCGAGTCCACGCTCGACCTGCTCAGCCTGCTCCACACCTACGGCGTCCGGGCCACCTTCTTCCAGATCGGCCATCACGCCCGCCGGCTCCCCAGGCTCGTGCGCCGCTGCGTCGAAGAGGGGCACGAGATCGGCAACCACTCCGACCGCCACCCGGGCCTCTGGCTTCGCGGCCCGCAGTTCATCCGCGAGGAAATCGCCCGCGCCCAGGAGTCGCTGTCGCGACTCGCCGGCGCACCGCCCCGCCTGTTCCGCGCGCCTTACGGCGTGCGCTGGTTCGGCATGCGCGGCATCCTGCGCGAGTTCAACCTCACCCATGTGGCCTGGACCGTGCTCGCCCGCGATTACTCCCTCGACGCTGACGGCATCGTCGCGCATGTCGCCCCGCGCGTCCGCCCCGGCGCCATCCTCTGCTTCCACGACGGGCGCGAGCTGCGGCACCATCCCGACATCCGGCCCACGCTCGCCGCTCTGAAACGCCTGCTGCCGAAGTGGATCGAAGATGGCTATGAGTTCCTCACCGTGAGCGAACTCGCTGGGCTGGAGGGAGGCGCCAGACAGCCGTGAGCGGCCGCAAGGTGGACGGAATCGCCGCCTCCGTGCGCCTGTGGACTCCCGCCGCCGCAATGCTGCTGTGCTCGCTGATCAGCTACATCGACCGCAACGCCCTCGCCCTGCTGGCTCCCACTATCCTGGCCGACTGCGGCCTCACGGCCGAACAGTATGGATGGATCCTCTCTGCCTTCTCCATCGCCTACATGGCGGGCAATCCGCTGTGGGGCCGCTGGCTGGACCGTTCCGGCGTGCGCCGCGGCATGGCGCTCGCCGTCACCCTGTGGACCGCCGCTTCGGCCTCTCACGCTCTCCTGTCCGGCTTCGCCGGCTTCGCTGCCGCCCGCGCGCTGCTCGGCTTCGGGGAAGGAGCCACTTTTCCCGGCGGTCTCCGGACCGTCGTGCAGACGCTGCCGGACGGGCTCCGCAGCCGCGGCGCGGCGCTGGCTTACAGCGGCGGCTCGCTCGGCGCGGTGGTGACGCCGCTCATCCTCACCCCGGTCTTTCTCGCCTGGGGCTGGCGCGGCGCCTTTCTGTTCACGGGCCTCGTGGGCCTGCTCTGGCTGTTGTTGTGGAGCTGGGTCAGCCGCCGCCCGGAACTCCGCACCGGCCATGCGCCCACGGTCCATGCGCGCGCCCCCATGAACTGGCGCGACCGCAGGCTCTGGGCTTTCCTCGCCTCTTACGCGCTCGGCTGCCTCCCGCTGGCTTTCGTCATGTATCAGGCGCCTCTCTACTTCAGCCGCGCTCTGGGCCGCACGCAGGCGGAGATCGGCCAGGTGCTCTGGATCCCGCCGCTCGGCTGGGAGTGCGGCTACTTCTTCTGGGGCTGGCTCGCCGACCGGCTGACGCGCGGCCGCCTGGACCCCGTGCCCGTGTTCCGCGCGCTCGCCGTGGCTGCACTGGCCGGCACGCTGCCGCTGGCCGCCGGCGCGCGCATCGGCTCCTTCGCCGTCCTGCTGGCGCTTCTGTTCTGGGCCATGTTCATCGCCGGCGGCAACGTGATCGTCAGCCTCAGCTACGCCACGCGCGTGGTCTCCTCTGCCCACGCGGGCCTGCTGGCCGGGCTGGGCGCAGGCTCCTGGTCGGCGATGGTCGCCCTTGCCATGCCGTGGTTCGGGCGCCTCATGGATCAGCGCGCCTGGGACGCCGCTTTCCTTCTGGCGGCGGCGATCCCCGCCACGGGCTTCCTGCTCTGGCTGTGGCTGAACCGCGGCGCGCGTCAGCCAAGCGGCTGCCGTAGATAAGCGGCCAGCAGATCCTGTAGGAGCGGTGTCCGCGGATAAGCGTGGCCCAGATATTGCCGGAAGCCCTCGGCCCACTCCACGCCGCACAGCCGTCCGCGGCTCCGCGTCCACTCCTCCATCGTCTGGATGTAGTCGTCCATGCCGTGCTGCTTCCTCAGCCACGCCCGCTGGCTCTCATGCGCCGCCAGCATCTTCCGCTTCAGCTCCATCACCATGCCCACGTCGAAGTAGAAATGCGCCGGCACGGTGTTGCCGTCGCGGTCGATGCCTTCCGCCGGATCCAGGTAGTAAAGATGCGGAATCGCCGCGAGCGCCGGAGCCTGATCGTAGGCCTGCGTGTGGTAGTTCGGCGCGGACGCCCCGAAGCAGGCGTCGGTCACCAGCCTCGCCGTGGCCTCATGGTCGCAGTGGTAGTCGCGGGGCGAAGCGGTCAGCACGATGTCCGGCCGGAATCTGCGCAGCGCCGCGGTCACGCGCCGCCGGGAGGGATCGTCCTCGAAGATGCAGAGATCCTTAAAGCCGAGCGTATGATGCTCGGCGCCGATGACGGCTGCGGCCCGCTGCGCCTCCAGCCGCCGGATGTCGGCGATCTCCTCCGGGCCGTGCTCGGTGCTGCCGCAGTCGCCCGACGTCATCGTCAGAATGATCACCTTGTGCCCCGCCATCGACAGCAGGGCGAGCGTGCCCCCGGCGAGGAATTCCGCATCGTCGGGATGGGCGTGAATGCAGACGATCCTCATGGCGTATGTTCAGCGCTGAAGCGCACCAGCTCGCATTCGCAGCAGTCGCTGCAACGGCGGCACCGCGTGCAGAGGTGGTTGTCGCAGGCGTCCTTCGTGCACCAGGCGCAGATGCGCGTGCTCGGTTCGCCGCAGATGCTGCACACGAATCCGGGTGCCGTCATTTGCGGGGGCTTTGCCTGAGCGTCCGTTCCCTGCACTGTTGCGCCTCCTGTTCGGCTGTCTCCCATTCCCGCTCGCGCACGGCGGAGAGTTCCAGCACATGGCGGCGGAGCCACTCGCGGTCGCTTGCGGCGGCGAGTTCGCTTTCCACCAGGTCCGCCACGGCCGGGTTCTGATACCTGCGGATCGCCTGGCTGAGCGACGTGGTCAGGTCGATGAATGTCTCCAGCCGGACCAGCGTCTCCACCGCCAGCGTCAGGCGGTTGGGGCGCTCGGCCAGCCGCGTGGCCGCGTTCTGCACGAAGCCCAGCGTCTCCAGGCAGTCCCGGTACTGCTGCTCATACTGCTTCGGCGCCCCGGCGGCGGTCCAACGCTCCGGTTGCAGTCTCTCGAGTAGCGGCCGCACCCGCTCCAGGCCCCTGGAGAGCTTCTCGACTCTCGGCTTCAGCTCCCAGTCGGGCAGCAGCCCGGCTTCCGGAGCCGGGCCCTGCGGAGCCATCAGCAGCAGCGCGGTCAGGACGGAATGCGCGGTCACTCTCTAGCCAGTGTACCCGCAACCGGGCAGACGATGGAGGGAAACCGCACCTGCCGCTCAACGCGTGAAGGCGGGCACAGATCTGCCCGGCGGGCTTCAGTTGCCCGGCGGAGGAGGTGGTGGCGGCGGCGTCGAGCCCGTGTCGCCAGGAAGGCCGCCGCCTGTCGTCGGAGGCGGGCCGGGGACGCCGCCGGGGGCGCCGCCCCCGCCTCCCGGGAGCCGGGGCGTCCGGACGAGAATCTGCCAGACGACATCCGCCATGAATTGCAGCACGCGGCCGCGATCCAGCCTCCGCATTGCCGAAAGCGGGCTGTTGCGGTACACGACCAGCTCTTCGCCCGCCCGCAGGATCTTCGGGTCTCCTTCCCGCGGCAGCAGGCGGTGCTCCACGGCGACTTCGCCCTCCTCCACCACAATGTGCGTGGTCTCATCGGAGGGGTCGACACTGACGTCGAATACCGTGCCTCGAACCGAAATCACCGCCGTGGGCGTGTGGACCCGGTTCGGGTTCGGCGCACCTCCGAACTTCTGGATCTGAACCCGGATGCGCCCCAGCCACACGTCCACCAGGTCCCGCCAGTTGCCGCTGTTGGCCCGGAAGGTCACCCTGGAGTTCGGGAACACCTCGAACGTGCTCCCGTCGGCCACGCGGAATACGGCATAGCCATCAGGCCCGGTCACGATGATCTGCTGCGGCTGGATGCGGTCGCCCGCGTTCACCGCCCATAGGTAGGAATCCCGCAGAATGGATACGTTGCCTTCAATATGCACCGCCGTGGCAGCGGCGGAGGCAGCGGAGCTGTTCCAGAACTGCGCCTGCACCCGTGGCACGCAGGCCGCAGCCACAAGAAGGGCGGCCAGCCCAGAGAGACTCCACTGGCACATGGTCCTCAACATCGGGACCTCGAAAGCTCTAATTTACCACTAAATCAGAGTTGCAAGAAGAGGTCCGTACCCGGATTTCTCCGATTTCTCAATGCACTAGGTGAAGTTCTCGGGTTTTTCAGTCGATCCACTCGGGGTAGAATGGACGCAGGCGTGAGTCAAAGAGCCACAGCCGCGGCCGCACTCCTGCTGGCGACAGCCGCTCCCGCCCTCCTGGCGCAGTCCGCCGCGTGGCGCCAGATCGGCACCACCGCTCTTCTGGCCGGGCTCTCCTCTCCCGTCTCGGGTCCGGTGGAGCGGGTGTGGTTCGCGCCCGATGGAACCCTGTTCGCGCAACTGCCCGGAGGCGCCACGTTCGCCACCCGGGGCGCCGAACCCTGGAAGCCCGCCGCCACCTTGCCCCCGGTTCCGCCCTCCTCTCAGGCTCCGGCCCCCGAGCCGGGCGCGGCAGTCCGCGCGGCTGCCGCCACCCTGTACGCCGCCGGCAGCCATGTCTGGCGGTCCGACGACGGCGGTCGCAGTTGGCGCAACCTTACCTCCCTTGGATCCCGTTCGATTCTCGGCGGCCGCATCTACGACCTCGCCATCCATCCCGGCGAGCCGGATCGGATCGCCGCCGCCACCTCCACCGGCGTCTGGATCTCAGCCGACGGCGGCCGCTCCTGGGCCGGCCTGAACGATGGCCTTCCTGCGCTTCCCGTGCGGCGCGTCCTCGCGGCGCCATCTGGCAGCCGCGGCGTCCGCATCGCCATCGAACGCGAAGGCCGGATGGAAGAGTATGAATGGTTCCCAGGCCAGCGGCTGGGCTGGTTCCCCGCCGCAGGCGAAGCTCTGGCGCTCGAAGAACGTCTCCGCCAGCGCTGGAGCGCGGAGACGGGCGCCGCCGTGACTGCCGTCGCGGAAGCGGCGGGTGTCCTGTTTCTGGGCGATGCTTCCGGCCTCCTTCTGGCCAGTTCCGACGGGGGCCGCACCTGGCGCTCCTATCAGGCACCCGGTGCCGGAGCGGTCCAACGCATCTGGACCGATGGCTCCGACCGGAACTTCGCGCTGGCAGCGCTGGCCCAAGGCGCGGACGAAGCGCCCCGCCTTCTCCGCACGCTGAATGGCGGAACTTTCTGGGACGATCTCACCTCAAACCTGCCGCGCGGCGACGTCTACGGCATCGCCGCCGATCGGGAGACAGGGGCCATCTACGCCGCCACCTCCGCCGGCCTCTTCCTGACCTTCACCGATCTGCGCGCGCCCGCCCCCGCGGGTGCATGGACCCGGCTTGGCAATGGGCTGCCGCCGGCTGCCGTGCGCGACGTGCGGCTCGACGACAGCGGCAACACGCTGCTGGCGGCTGTGGACGGCTACGGCGTGTTCGCCACCCCCGCACCTCACCGCCGGCTCTCGCCGCGCCTCGTGCACAGCGCGGATCTCGGCCAGCGCCCTGCCGCTCCGGGCGCGCTGATGACGGTGCTCGGCGCGCGGGTCTCGGCCGCTTCCGCCAGCGGAGTCCCCGCTCCGGTGCTCGCCGCCGCAGCCGAGGAATCGCAGATCCAGCTTCCGTTCGATCTCAGCGGCACCTCCGTACGCGTCGTCGTCGAAGCTGACCAGGGGAGGCTGACTTTCGGACTCCCGCTCGCCGCCGCCGCGCCGGCGATCCTCGTCGACCGGGACGGCACCCCGATGGTCCTTGATGCCGACTCCGGCGCTCCCGTCGACCTGATGAATCCCGCCCGCGGCGGCATGGTGCTCGACGTCCTGTCGAGCGGCCTCGGACGGGTCAACCCGGACTGGCCCGCCGGGCTGCCCGCGCCCCTCGAGGATCCGCCCGCCGTCGCCGTCCCGGTGCGCGCCTGGCTCGGCAGCATGGAACTGACCGTGCGGCGGGCCACCCTGGCACCCGGCTATGCCGGGTTCTATGTCGTGCAGGTGGAGCTGCCCGCGCTCCTCGATGAAGGAATCCACGAGCTCAGCCTGGAAGCCGGCGGAGTCCGGAGCAACCGGGTCCGCCTGTACGCCGTTCCATAAGTGAGGAGCTGATCTGAACATGAAGCTGCCGAAGTTCCTGCTGGCTGGCCTGTTGCTGGCCGCCTGCGCCAGCGCCCAGGACAAGGGCGAGAAGCTGGCGCCCTACTATCCGACCCCGGAGACCGTCGTCGAGCGCATGCTCCGGCTGGGCGGGCTCAAACCTGGCGAGAAAATGTACGACCTCGGCTCGGGCGACGGCCGTATCGTCATCATGGCCGCCGAACGCTTCAAGGCCAACGCCGTCGGCGTCGAGTTCGACGAGGACCTCGTGAAGCAGTCCACCGCGCGCATCCGCGCCCTCGGGCTCGAAAAGCGCGCCCGCATCATCCACGGCGACCTGCTCCAGCAGGACTACTCCGACGCCGACCTGATCACCATCTACCTGCTGCCCTCGGCCGTCGAGAAGGCCAGGCCACTGCTCGAAAAACAGTTGAAGAAGGGCGCCCGCGTCGTCGCGCACGACTTCGGCATCCCCGGCTGGACGCCCGTCAAGGAAGAGCACATCGAGGACGATGGCGAAGGCCGCGCCCACACGCTATATCTCTACGTGAGGTAGGCGCGCATGATCCACGCCGACCAGATGGTGCTGCCCTATCTCTGGCGGCGCTATCTGAGCGTGCTGCGCGCCCTCGTCACCGGCGCCTGCCTCGGCATCCTGCTGGCCGGCCGCGGCCTCGAGGCCGCCACCTGGGTCTTCATCCTTTCCGTCGTCACCGTATACAGCCTGGTCTCGATCTTCTGGCGCTGGGCCGAACGCGTCGACCACGCCGGCATTGTCAACACCGCCCTTGACGTCGCCGCCTTCCTGATCTGCGTCGTCGCCGCCGGTCCGGACAACTTCTGGCTCCAGGCCTTCGCCGCCCTCTACCTGTTCCTGGCCGCCAGCACTCTGCTCGAGTGGCGCGACGTGCTGCTGACCACCGTGCTCACGCTCGCCTTCGTCAACAGCCTGAAGACCCACGGGGTCGAACGGCTCCAGCCCCTCCTTCTGCTGCTCGGCATGTTCGGCTGCATCGTCGCGCTCCAGCGCCAAAGCCTTCTCGAGCGCCTGTCTTCCGCCTCCCGCCAGGCGGTGCTGTACCGGATGGAAGCATTGAAGGCGCGCGAGGAGGAGCGCGAGCGCATCGCCGCCGACCTGCACGATGGGCCGCTGCAAAGCTTCATCTCCATCCAGATGCGGCTCGAAATCCTCCGGAAAATGCTCGAGCGTAATTTCCAGGCCGGCATGGAGGAGCTGCGCCAGCTTCAGGAGATCTGCACCCGGCAGGTCACCGAAGTCCGCACCTTCATTCGCAGCATGCGCCCGGTGGAAGTCGACGGCGCCGGCCTGGCCGCCACGCTGCGCTCCACCGCCGCCCACTTCCAGAAGGATTCCGGCATCCCCACTTCCTTCAAAGCTGCGCCCGCGGCCATGCACGACGACCTCGAGGCCCGCCCGGAGATCGTCCAGATCGTGCGCGAAGCGCTCAACAACATCCGCAAGCATTCGGCCGCCTCCCGCGCCGCCGTCACCCTGGACCGCCAGGACGGCCACATCATCCTCCACATCGACGACGACGGCACCGGCTTCCCCTTCGCCGGCCGCTTCACCCTCGAAGAGCTCGAGCTGCTCCGCCTAGGCCCGCAAAGCATCCTCCGGCGCGTCCGGGCGCTCGATGGCGATCTCACCCTGACCTCCCATCCGGCACGGGGATCGGAGCTGGAAATCCGCCTTCCGATTCCGGCCTGAAGAGGTTCTCCAAAGACGGCAGAGCCTGGCCGGGTTGTCTGCTCCAACTCGAAGCCATTGAAAAACGGGATGATGCAGCGATAACTGGGAATCTGGCACCGCCTGCGGGTCAGAACAGCCCGAGTGTGGCCTGCACAAAATATGAGTGTAATAGACTAAGAAACCTTGACAGCTATTCCTGCATCATGTATAGTGGAAAGCGTGGAGAGATCTTCCAAAGGAGGTGTGAGAGACAGTATGGCGAACATCACCCGTCGTTCCGATCTGGCCAAATTCGATCCCTTCTTCGCGAGCCCGCTGGCTCTGTTCGAGGACATGGTGAACCGCTTCTTCAGCGAGCCGGTCTCGGCCCGGCCCTGGTATCCGGCCGTTGACATCGCGGAAAACGAGAATGAGATCGTCCTCACCGCCGACATTCCCGGCGTGAAGATGGACGACATCGAGCTGAAGGTCGAGAACGGCACGCTGACGATCAGCGGCAGCCGCGAGTTCAAGAAGGAGGAGAAAGAGGGCGGCTATCACCGCATCGAGCGGAGCTATGGCTCCTTCCACCGGGCGTTCACGCTTCCTGACACGGTGGACACCGAGAAGATCGAAGCCACCTACGAGGATGGCGTGCTTCGGGTGGTCCTGCCGAAGAAGGAAGTGGCCAAGCCCAAGACGGTCAAGATCAGCGTGAAGAAGTAATCGCTGCGGCTGCGGTCCGGCGGCGAAGCGGCGCGGCGCCTTCCCGCGCTGCGCGCTTCGCGGCCTCCGCCCGCGCCCCGCCCCGGCGGCGGGGCTTTTTCTTTTTCTTTTCCTTCCGCTCCGCTCTCAGTCGCCCGCCAGCCAGCGCACGCTCTTCGGCTGGCTGTGGCTGCACTGCATGGACTCGGTCATGCCAGAGGCCAGCAGCGCGCAGGCGTTGTCCGCGGCCGCGCGGAGAGCGTCCTCCCGGGTGGGGCCGGCTGCCGTGCGGCATGCCGTCCGGCCGCGGAACTCCATGCAGACTTCCACCCGGTGGCGCCGGCCCGCGAGCATCGTCCACGTCATCCACGCGGCCAGCGCAACGAAGGCCGCGGCGGCCAGCAGGGCCAGGCGCGTGCGCTTCACGCCGTCGCCTCGGTGAAGAAGTTGCCCATGCGGCGGAATTTCTCCACGCGGTGGGCGATCAGCTCGGCCGGGCTCATGCCGCTCAGCTCGGCAATCGAGGCGTTGACCGCCTGCAAGAGGAACTCCGCGGCGCGGTCGTAGTCTTCATGCGCGCCCTCGCCCGGCTCGGGGATGATGCCATCGATCAGGCCCAACCGCAGCAGGTCCGGCGCGGTCAGCTTCAGCGCCGCCGCCGCGCGCTCGCCCTTGCTGGCATCGCGATAAATGATGGCCGCGCAGCTCTCCGGGCTGATCACGCTGTAGATCGAGTTTTCGAGCATCAACACCCTGTTGCCGATGCCCAGGGCGAGCGCCCCGCCCGAGCCGCCCTCGCCGATCACCACCACGATCACCGGCGAGCCCAGACGCGACATTTCGCGCAGGTTCCAGGCGATCGCCTCCGCCTGTCCGCGCTCTTCGGCATCGATGCCCGGATAGGCGCCCGGCGTGTCCAGGAACGTGATGATCGGCCGGCCGAACTTCGCCGCCAGCTCCATCACGCGCATCGCCTTGCGGTAGCCCTCCGGCTTGGGCATCCCGAAGTTGCGGTAGAGCTTCTGCTTGGTGTCGCGGCCCTTCTGCTGCCCGATGATCACCGCCTTCGTGCCGCCCACCAGCGTGCCAAAGCCGGTGACGATGGCCGGGTCGTCGCCGAAGCAGCGGTCGCCGTGGATTTCGGTGAAATCCGGCATGATGCGCTGGATGTAGTCGAGCGAGTGCGGCCGGCGCGGATGCCGCGCCAGCTTCACGCGCTGCCAGGCGAGGTTGATGCCCTGCTCGCCCCGCAGCTCCCGCAACTGCTGCTGGAGTTCGGCAAGCCGGGCCTGGTCGCCGGTGGATTTCATCTGAAGGCTCGCGATCTCGCGCTCGAGTTCGGCGATGCGGTCGGGCGACGGCCCACTCATGGCGGTAATCCTCTCCTATGAGTCTAGCGGTTCGTACGCGTCCCGTCCGCAGATGCGTTCCAGCTCCGCGCGGAACTCGCGGTCGGGCGTGATGCGTTCCGGAATGTCGAGCAGCAGCACGAAGTCGCGCGGCTTCTCCAGCCGCAGCCGCACCGCCGTCTTGCCCGGCTTGCTGCGGATCAACTGGCCCAGCTCTTCGGCGCGGCGCTCGGCGCCGCCATCCAGCCGCACGCGGATCGAGACGAGCGAGGGGAAGTCCACCCGCGCCACTTCGAGCGGCACGATGTCCTGCGCGTTGATGCGCACCGAGCCGTCTTCCTCGGGAAGCGCCTTGCCGCGCACCAGCACTGCGCGGTCCGGCTCCAGCTCCTTCTGAAGCGCGTCGTAGCGGGTGGAGAAGACAAGCACCTCCACCGAGCCGAAGCGGTCCTCGAGCTGGAACGACGCCCACGGCTTCAGCTCCTTGTTGCGCCGCCGCTGCACTGCGGTGACAATGCCGCAGATGGCGATCTCGGCGCCGCGCTCCAGACCCTCGAGCGACGCCGTGTTCCGCGTCGTCAGCTCGCGCACCTTCCAGTCGTATTCGTCCAGCGGATGGCCGCTGACATAGAAGCCCAGCGTCTCCTTCTCGCCGCGCAGCTTCTCCTGCGGCGTCCAGTCCTGCACGCGCGGCAGCGTTCGCGCCGGAGCCACGCCCACGGCGGCGCCGAAGCCCGCAAACAGGCCCGTCTGTCCGCTCAGCCGGTCCTTCTGCGCGCGCTGCCCGCTCTCGATGCAGTCCTCGACGATGGCGAAAAGCTGCGCGCGCGTGCCGCCCAGCGAGTCCATCGCGCCGGCGCGGATCAGGCTCTCGATGACGCGGCGGTTCACCGCCGCCATGTCCACTCGCTCGCAGAAGTCGTCGAGCGAAGTGAACGGCCCGCCTTCGCGCCGCGCCGCGACAATGGCCTCCACCGCCGACTGGCCGACGTTGCGGATCGCGCCCAGGCCGAACCGCAGCCGCTCGCGGCCCACCGGCGTGAAGTGGTAGTCGGACTGGTTGACGTCCGGCGGCAGCACGTCAATCGAAAGCTCGCGGCACTCGTTGATGTACTTCACCACCTTGTCGGTGTTGCCCGTTTCCGACGTCAGCACCGCCGCCATGAACTCCACCGTGTAATGCGCCTTCAGGTACGCGGTGATGTAGGCGAGGTAGCTGTAGGCGGCCGAATGCGACTTGTTGAAGCCGTATTCGGCGAACTTCGCCAGCGTGTCGAACAGCGCCGCGGCCTTCTTCTCGCTGATGCCGCGCTGGCGCGCGCCCTCGAGGAAGCGCGCCCGCTGGCGGTCCATCTCCTCCTTCTTCTTCTTGCCCATCGCGCGGCGCAGGATGTCGGCCTCGCCCAGCGAGTAGCCCGCCACCGCCTGGGCGATCTGCATCACCTGCTCCTGATAGACGGGCAGGCCGTAGGTCTCTTTCAGGATCGGCTCGAGCTCGGGCAGCTCGTAGGTCACCGGCTTCTTGCCGTGCTTGCGCTCGATGTAGTCGTCGATGAACTGCATCGGCCCGGGCCGGTAAAGCGCGTTCAGCGCGATCAGGTCCTCGATGCGCTCGGGCCGCGCGCGCCGCAGCATGTCCTTCATGCCCGGCGACTCGAACTGGAAGACGCCGTCCGTCAGCCCCCGGCAGAAGATCTTCTCGTAAGTCTCCGCATCGTCGAGCGGCAGCTCGTCCACCTTGAGCTCTTCGCCCCGGTTGCGGCGGATCAGCTCCACCGTGTCATGGATGATGGTGAGCGTCGTCAGCCCGAGGAAGTCCATCTTGAGCAGCCCGAGCTTTTCGAGCCGCTCCATGTCGAACTGCGTGACGATTTCGTTCTTTGCCGTGCGGTGCAGCGGAACGATCTCCACCAGCGGCACCGGGCTGATGACCACGCCGGCGGCGTGCACGCCCACGTTGCGCGCCATGCCCTCGATGCGCTGCGCGATATCGAGCACTTCCTTCACCCGCGGGTCGCGCTCGGCCGCCGCGGCGAGGTCGGGCTCCTCGGCCAGCGCCCTGGCCAGCGTGATCTTCGGGTCGGCGGGCACGAGCTTCGAGATGCGGTCCGTCTCGGCGAAGCTCAGCTCGAGCACGCGGCCCACGTCCTTGATGGCCGCCTTGGCCGCCAGCGAGCCGAAGGTGATGATCTGCGCCACGTGGTCGCGGCCGTATTTCTCGGTGACGTACTGAATCACCTCGCCCCGGCGGTTCGTGCAGAAGTCGATGTCGATGTCCGGCATCGTCACGCGCTCGGGGTTGAGGAAGCGCTCGAACAGCAGCCCGTATTCCAGCGGGTCGATGTCGGTGATGCCGAGGCAGTAGCCCACCAGCGAACCCGCCGCCGAGCCGCGCCCCGGCCCCACGGGAATGCCGCGCGACTTGGCGAACCGTATGAAGTCCCATACGATGAGGAAGTAGCCCGAGAACTTCATCTGCTGAATCAGCCGGATCTCGCGCTCGAGCCGCTCTTCGTACTCGGGAATCGGATGCCGCAGCCGTCCCTGCGCGGCCAACTGCTCCAGCCGCGCGCGCCGCCGCATCCAGCCCTGCCGCGTGACGTATTCGAAGTAGGTGTCGGTGGTGTGCTCCGGCGGGACGTCGAAGCGCGGGAAGCTGTCCTTCACCTTCTCCATCCGCACCCGGCACCGCTCGGCGATCTCCCAGGTGCGGTCGAGCGCCTCTTCCAGCTCGCCGAAGACGGCCAGCATCTCGTCGCGGGACTTCAGATAGAACTCTTCGGTCGGGAAGCGCAGCCGCTTCGGGTCATTGTAGGTGGAGCCGGAGTTGATGCAGGTGAGGATGTCCTGGGCGCGGTGGTCAGCCTTCTGGATGTAGTGCGCGTCGTTGGTCGCCACCAGCGGGATGCCCGTGTCGGCGGCCAGGCGCACCGTGCCCGGGAGCACCTTCGTGTCGAGATCCATGTGGTGGTTCTGGAGCTCGAGGAAGAAATTGCCCCGGCCGAAGATGTCCACATACTCGTAGGCGAGCCGGCGCGCCTCCTCATATCGGTCCTGCCCCAGCGCTTCGGCAATGTCGCCCTTCAGGCAGCCGGACAGCGCGATGAGCCCCCTGCTGTGCTGCGCCAGCAGGCTCTTGTCGATGCGCGGCTTGTAATAGAAGCCCTCGAGGCTCGCCACGGTGACGAGCTTCACAAGGTTGCGGTATCCCTCCTGCGTCTCGCACAGCAGCGTGAGGTGGTTGTAGCTCTTGTTGGACTCGTCCTTGACGCGGCAGTCCTGCCGCGTCACGTACACCTCGCAGCCGATGACCGGATGGATGCCCGCCTTCTCCGCCGCGAAATAGAACTCCGCCGCGCCGAACAGGTTGCCGTGGTCGGTGATGGCCACCGCGGGCTGGCCAAGCCGCTCCACTTCCGCCATCAGCCGGGAGATCTCGCACGCGCCGTCAAGCAGCGAGTAGTCGGTGTGACAATGCAGGTGGACGAACGGCTTGCCTGGCACGGGGATGAGCGGGTGGTAGGGAAGGGCAGATTCGAACTGCCGACCTTCCGCTTAGGAGGCGGACGCTCTATCCTGCTGAGCTACTTCCCCACGCTCTTTGTATTGTAACGCCGGGCTTCCTCCCGTGCGCGACGCATTCACTGCCGCCAGCGCGCCAGCCCCTTGCGGCCGATGTCGCGGCGGAACTGCATCCCCTCGAACCGGATGGCCTCGCAGGCGCGGTAGGCGTTGTCGATGGCTTCGGCCAGCGTCTCCCCGCTGTGGGTCACGCCAAGGACGCGCCCGCCCGCGGTCACCAGCCGCCCGCCGTCCAGCCTCGTGCCGGCGTGGAAGACGGTGGCGCCGCGCCGCTCGGCTTCCTCAATGCCGGTGATCGGGTCGCCTGTGCGAGGCTTGCCCGGATAGCCCGCCGCCGCCAGCACCACGCAGACGCTCGGCTGCGCGCGGAAGCGGAGCGCCGACGAGTCCACCCGCCCTTCGGCTGCGCTGCGGATCAGCACGCCGAAGTCGCCCTCCATGCGGTGCAGCAATGCCTGCGTCTCCGGGTCGCCCAGGCGGACGTTGTATTCGAGCACCATCGGTCCGCGCCCGGTCATCATCAGCCCCGCGTACAGGAAGCCGCGGAAGGGAGCGCCTTCCTCCCGCATGCGGTCGATGGTCCGCTGCATGATCTCGCGTTCGATGAAGGCGCGCTGCTGCCCGTTCAGGATGCGCGAGTCCGAATAGGCGCCCATGCCGCCCGTGTTCGGCCCTTCATCGTTGTCGAAGATCCGCTTGTGATCCTGCGACGGCTCCAGCGACACGATCCGCTCTCCGTCGCTGACGCCAATGAAGCTGACTTCCTCGCCCGCGAGATACTCCTCGAGCACGACGCGCGAGCCGGCGCCGCCCACCAGCCTGCCGGCGAACATTTCTTCGAGGATCTGTTCCGCCTCAGGGCGCGACGGGCAGATCACGACTCCCTTGCCCGCGGCCAGCCCGTCGGCTTTAACTACTACAGGATACGTAAATTCATCCAGCGCCGCCCGAGCTTCGTCCAATGAGTTGGCTGCCGCGAAGCGCGCCGTCGGAATGCCGGCGCGCTGCATGAACTGCTTGGCGAAGATCTTGCTGCCTTCCAGCCGCGCGGCTGCCTGCGTCGGACCGAAGAAGGGAATGCCCTCTCTGGCAAAGAGATCGGCCGCGCCGTCCACAAGCGGCGCCTCCGGACCGGACAGCACCAGGTCGGCGCCGCACTGCCGGGCTGCTTCCAGAAAACCTACAGGAGTAGGATTTGAGACCGGAATGCACTCCGCCACCTGTGCACAGCCGGGGTTGCCGGGGGCGACGAAGACGCGGGAGACCGAGGGCGACTGGCGGAGACGCCACGCAATGGCGTGCTCGCGGCCGCCGCTGCCAAGGACAAGGATTTTCACAGCAGGAACTCCTGACCGGTAGAATCAATAGCATATCGAGGATATTCCCCGTCTGACAATGAGGACCATTCACTACGACGTGATCGTGATCGGCGCCGGGCACGCCGGGTGCGAGGCGGCGCACGCGTGCGCGCGGATGGGGCTGAAGACGGCCATGATCACCATGAATCTGGACCTCATCGCGCAGATGTCCTGCAACCCGGCGATTGGAGGGATCGCCAAGGGCCACCTGGTCCGCGAGATCGACGCGTTGGGCGGGATCATGGGCCAGGTGGCGGATGCGGTGGGGATCCAGTTCCGGCTTCTGAACACGAGCCGCGGCCCGGCGGTCTGGAGTCCGCGGGCGCAGATGGACAAGAAGCAGTACCGCGTGAAGATGCGGCAGACGCTCGAGTCCGTGGAGAACCTGCGCATTCTTCAGGCGGAGGTGGCCGAGATCGAGTACGAGCCGCTCGAGGGGGGCCGGCGGCGCGTGCGCGGGGTGCGGCTGGCCGACGGCCGCCGCTATGGGGCCGATGCGGTGGTGGTGACGACGGGTACGTTCCTGAACGGGCTGGCGCATGTCGGTGAGACGAAGTATCAATGCGGGCGGAGCGGCGAACCGCCCTCAAACCTGTTGGGACACCACCTGCGCAGCCTGGGGCTGGCCTGGACCCGGCTCAAGACGGGCACCCCGCCCCGTCTGGACGGGCGCACCATCGACTGGAGCCGCTTTGAGCGGCAGGACGGCGATCCCGAGCCGACGCCTTTCTCGTTCCTGACAGACCGGATCGACCGGGAGCAGGTGCCCTGCTACATCGCCTACACCACCGAGGAGACGCACCGCATTCTCCGGGAGGCAATTCCGCGTTCGCCCCTCTACAGCGGGCAGATTGAGGGCATTGGGCCGCGGTACTGCCCGTCGATCGAGGACAAGATCGTCAAATTCCCGGACAAGATGCGGCACCAGCTTTTCCTGGAGCCGGAGGGTCTGGACACCTACGAGATCTACGTGAATGGAATGTCGACCTCCATGCCGGTGGACGTGCAGGAGGCGATGGTCGCTTCCATCCCGGGCCTGGAGAACGCCGAGATGATCCGTCCCGGCTATGCCATTGAATATGACGCGATCGACCCGCGCGAGCTGCACCATACCCTTGAGGTGAAGAGGATCGAGGGGCTGTTCCTGGCCGGGCAGATCAACGGGACTTCGGGCTACGAGGAGGCGGCGGGCCAGGGGATTCTGGCGGGGATGAACGCCGCGTGCAAGGTGAAGGGGCTGGAGCCGGTGATCCTCGGCAGGACGGATGGCTACATCGGGATCATGGTGGATGATCTCGTGACGAAGGGTGCCGATGAGCCGTACCGGATGTTCACGTCGCGGGCCGAATACCGCCTTCAGCTCCGGATCGACAACGCCGATGAGCGCCTGACGCCGATCGGGCGCCGGATCGGACTGGCGGGCGAGGACCGCTGGGAGAGGCTGGAAGCGAAGCTGCGCCAGAAGGAGCGGGTGAAGAGGCTGCTGGGACCGAAGCGCGAGGCCTGGCTGCGGAAGCCGGAGTCGCGGCTGGAGTCCCTGCGCGCGGAGCTGGAGCGCGAGCTGGGCGAGCCGCTGTCGAAGGCGGTGGTGCTCAGCGTGGAGACCGAGGTGAAGTACGACGGGTATCTGCGGCAGCAGGAGAGGATGGTGGAGCGGTTGCGGGAGGCGGAGCGGCGGCGGATTCCCGGCGGCTTCGACTACCGGAGCGTGCCCGGGCTAAGCCGGGAGATCCGGGAGAAGCTGGAGCGGGTGCGGCCCGAGACGCTTGGGCAGGCGTCGCGCATCCCTGGGGTCACGCCAGCGGCGATCGCGGTGCTGGACTGCTATCTGAGCCTGGCGGAGCGCCGCTCATGAAGAGGCAGCGTTTCGAGGACAGCCTCCGGCGGCTGGCTCCCGCCGGTTCGCTTGCGCCGGAGCAGGTGGAGGCGCTCTGGCGGCACTACGAGCTGCTGGAGCGGTGGAATGCGCGGATCAATCTGACGAGGGTGATCGAGCTGGAAGAGGCGGCGCGGTTCCACTACGGAGAGTCGCTGTTTGTCGCGGCTCACCTGCCGGAAGGGATCCGGACGGTGGCAGACGTGGGCAGCGGGGCGGGATTCCCCGGCTTCGTCATTGCGGTGGCGCGTCCCGAGCTGGAGGTGACGCTGATCGAGTCCGATCAGCGCAAGGCGGCGTTTCTGCGGGAGGCGAGCGATCTTGCTCCGAATGTCCGCGTGGTGGCAAGGCGGAGCCGCGAGGTCACCGGACGGTTCGACATTGCAGTCTCCCGAGCCGTGAGGGCGGAGGAGGTCGTCGGGTTCGCGAGGCTGTGCTGCCGGTGGGTGCTGCTGGTCGGCACCGAGCCTCCGCTCCGGGAAAAGGGTCTGACCTGGAGTTCGACGGCGTTGCCGGACGGGCGGGGGGCACTGTGGGTGGCGATGGTGGCGCAGGCGGAGGCGGACTCGCCGCGGCGGGCGGATCCGTCGGCATGACCGCCTGAGTGGTTGTGGCGGAATGGCTTACGCCAGCGTTCGGTTCGTTTTGCATTCTTGCCGCGGTGGGCCGTTGGGCGGGTGTGGATCGTGGAGCGAGGGCGGGCAGGGGCTGACAAGATACCGCGCGGGGTGGCTGCGGCTCGCTGGCGTGAGTCACTGGCGGGAAGGGACTTGCGGGGATCTTTGGTTCGTTTTGCAGTTCTTTGCGGGGTGCAGGCGCGGCGTCCGCGTGTCCTTGTTTCACGTGGAACGGAGCCGTCCGGCCATGCTTTCGGATCCCATGCGCTCGTGGCCGGCTCCCGAGCTTCGCTGTTTCACGTGGAACAGGATACCTGAGGTCGGGCGCACGCACCGCCAACGTTCCACGTGGAACCATCCTCCTCTCCCTGACGCGCACTGGGCGTTCCACGTGAAACATCCCACCCAACCGTAAACCCCACCCGCCGCCATCCATTCGACCTCCCGCTTCAGAGCGTGATACGATAGTGCTTTCCCACCTCCTCCGTACCGGGGACACGCCCTATGGGCAAAGTCATCGCCATTGCCAATCAGAAGGGTGGTGTCGGCAAGACGACTACCGCCATCAACCTCGCCGCCTCCCTCGCCGCCAACGACCTCCGCGTCCTCCTCGTCGACATGGACCCTCAGGGCAACTGCACCACCGGGGTCGGCATCCCGAAATCTGAGAACCTCCCCACCACGTATAGGGTTCTTATAGGAGATCTCCCAATAAGTAGTGCCATCCAGCGAACCGAATTCGAGGGTCTCGAGATCCTCCCGGCGGACAAGAACCTCGTTGCCGCCAACCTCGAACTCGTCGATCTCCCCCGCCGCGAGTTCCGCCTCCGCGAAGCCCTCGAACCCGTCCGCAACGCCTACCAGTACATCCTCATCGACTGCCCCCCAGCCCTCGACCTCCTCACCGTCAACGCCCTCGTCGCCGCGGACTCCGTCCTTGTCCCCATCCAGTGCGAGTTCTTCGCCCTCGAAGGCATCTCGCAACTGCTCGACACCATTGACCGCATCCGCGACGCCTTCCAGCCAGCTCTCCGGCTCGAAGGCGTCCTCCTCACCATGTACGACGACCGCACCAACCTCACCCGCCAGGTTGCGGCGGACCTCAAGGAGTTCTTCCGCGGCGAAGTCTTCGAAACCGTCATTCCGCGCAGCATCCGCCTCGCCGAGGCCCCCAGCTTCGGCAAGCCCATTCTCAGCTACGACGTCCGCTCCCGCGGCGCTGAAACCTACATCAAGCTCGCCAAGGAAATCCTCGCTCATGACCAACGCCAAGGATCCGTCTCGTAAAGCCCTCGGCAAGGGCCTTTCGTCCCTCATCCCTGCCAACCGCACCCAGCAGGCCCCTTCGTCCTCCCAGCCTTCCTCCGCGCCCCCGACCGCTGCGGCCCCCCTCCGCGTTCCCATCGACTCCATCCACCCCAATCCCCTCCAGCCCCGGTCCACTTTCTCGCAGGAGGGCCTCCAGGAACTCGCCCAGTCCATCCGCGAAAACGGCATCATCCAGCCGCTCGTCGTCCGCCGCCATGGCGACGCTTACCAACTCGTCGCCGGCGAACGCCGCCTCCGCGCCGCCCGCCTCGCCGGCCTTCACGAGGTGCCCGTTGTCGTGCAGGAGTTCGCAGAGGACCGCCTCATGGAGGTCACCCTCATCGAGAACATCCAGCGCGAGGACCTGAACCCGATTGAAGTCGCCCACGCCTTCGAGCGGCTCCACCGCGAGTTCCGCCTCTCCCACGAGCAGATCGCCCAGCGCACGGGCAAGGACCGCTCCACGGTGACCAACATGCTCCGCCTTCTCCGCCTCCCCCTCGAGGTGCAGCAGCTTGTGGCCGAACAGCGCCTCTCCATGGGCCATGCGCGCGCCCTCCTCGGTCTTGAGTCCGCCGAGCAGCAGGTCGCCCTTGCCCACAAAGCCGCCGATGGCGCCCTCTCCGTCCGCCAGGTGGAGCGCATGGTGCAGAAGCTCACTACCGCTCCCCCCGAGCCGCCCGCGCCCCCGCCCCGCCCCGAGGCGGATCCCAACGTCCGCGCCGCCATCGAAGAACTCGAGCGCGTCCTCGGCACGAGGGTCCGCATTGTCCCCAGGGACGACAACCGCGGCAGGATCGAGATCGAATACTACTCGCAGGAAGACCTCGCCCGCATCTACGACGTCATCGTGCGCGAGTGATTGGCCCCGCGCCTCCTGGCCCGATTTGCCGCCCGGGCACAGACCGCCGCCAGGCACCGGCCTCCACCTGGCGGCGCGCAGCCCACGCCCGCCTTCCTCCGAGCGCGCACACTCCTGCCGGACACGGTTCCTGCATCGCAGGCATCAAAGGGGAACGCGGGAGAGGAATTCAGGGGATGGAGCGGGAGACGGGATTCGAACCCGCGACATCAACCTTGGCAAGGTTGCACTCTACCAGCTGAGTTACTCCCGCCCGGGAGTTCCACTTTTCATTTTGTCTCACCCTTCCCCGCTTGTCAAATCCCATCTCCGGGCACGTTCCGGGGCGCGCTGTTACGGCTTTCACCATCAGAAATTTGCACAGCCGCCAGAACAAAAACCTGTGAAAATGAGGGCGGTTCCAAAACGTTCGTGTTTTGTAGTAATTCGCGATTTTTCAGTTTGTTACGAGTATGTTTCACTGCTGCCATCAGCCGCTGTGAACTGTGCTATTCTGATCAACGCCGGTGCGGCTGCGAGGGCCCGGGAAGGACGCTTCCTGTCGGGCAGCCCCGCGTCGTGAGGAGCCACAGCCGGATCACCAACAGGAGAATCGTCCCCGGTTTCCACTCCTGTGGAAATCCTGTGGGCATGGTGTGGAGTAACCGAGGTGTTGACAACAGCAAAGAACAACTGGCAAGAGATCAAGCAATATCTTTCCCGAGTTCTGCCCGAGGAAGCCTACCACAACTGGGTTGCCCGCACCGAACTCCTTTCCGAGACCGAGGGGCGCCTGGAGGTCGCCGTTCCCGACGAGCACTCCAAGATGTGGCTCGAACGCGAGCTGGCGCCTGCCGTGGATGAGGCGCGCCGCGCGCTTGGGATGCCGGGCTTGACGGTGCGCTATGTTCTCGCTCCGGAAGCCTCCCTCCCACCCATGCCGGGCGCCGTTCCCCGCAATGGACCGCCTTCCCCTTCTCCGGATGCCTTCCGCTTCCCTGAGACCGCCGCGCAGCTCAACCCGCGCTTCACTTTTGACACGTTCGTCGTCGGTTCCTGCAATCAGTTCGCGCATGCCGCCGCTACCGCCGTGGCGCGCCAGCCGGCCACTCGCTACAATCCGCTGTTCATTTACGGCAGCAGCGGCATGGGCAAGACCCATCTGCTCCATGCCGTCGGACGCACCCTGCTCGACCATTTCCCCGGCATGCGCGTCGTCTACACCACCGGCGAGCAGTTCATGAACGAGATGATCCACTGCCTCCGCGCCGGCCGCATGCTCTCCTTCCAGCACCATTACCGCAACGCCGACGCCCTCCTGATCGACGACATCCACATCCTTGGCGGCAAGGAACGCACACAGGAAGAGTTCTTCCACACCTTCAACACCCTCTACGACCACCAGAAGCAGATCGTCATCTCCAGCGATCAGCTCCCCAAGAACATTCCCGGCCTCGTTGAACGCCTCCGCACACGCTTCGAGTGGGGCCTGATGGTGGACGTGCAGCCCCCGGATCTCGAAACGAAAATGGCGATTCTCGACAAGAAAGCCGAGGCCGAAGGAGTCCACCTGCCGGACGACGTGCGCATCCTCCTGGCCACCAGGATCCGCTCCAGCGTCCGCGAACTCGAAGGGGCCCTCACCAAGCTGCTGGCCTACTCCTCTGTCACTGGCGCGCCCATCACCGCGGCCATGGCGATGGAGGCCTTGCGCCACATGCTCCACACACCCGAGAAGCGCATCACCATGGAAGCCGTGGTTCGCGCCGTGGCGGAGCGCTTCGGGCTCCAGCCGGCGCAGCTCAAGCAGAAGACCAACGCCCATGAGATCTCCCGCCCGCGCCAGATTGCCATGTACCTCTGCAAGGAGCTGACCGGCGCCTCCCTGCCCGAGATTGGCCGCCACTTTGGCGGCAAGCACCACACCACCGTGCTTCACGCCATCCGCAAGGTGGAGGAGCTCCGCAAGACCGACCCAGAGATCAACAGGCTCATTCAGAGCATAATCGACTCATTCCATTAGGTTTACCACGATTTCCACAATGTCCCGTTTCTGCTCAGGGTGGAACCGTGTGGAAGACCGGTCCGGTTCTCGTTTCCCCAGGCCTGCCAACCCCGTACCCCACAGATCTTTCAGCAGGGAACGGGATGAGTTTTGTATAATTTAGGTGGGATATCGACATTCTCACAGCCCCTACGAATCCGGTTGACAGGCACTCTTGAGGTTTCAGCCTGGCTACCTCGGGAGACAGCAGGTTCCAGGAGCTGATCGGAAAAGAGGACGACACGCATGGAATTCTCAGTCAGCAAGGCTGACCTCGTTCGAGAGCTCGGCCTCTCCCAGGGCGTGGTGGAGAAGAAGGCGACGCTGCCGGTACTGTCGAACGTGCTCCTGGAGGCTGGTGACGGCACGGTCACCATTTCAGCCACGGATCTGGAGCTCAGCATCCGCTGCGTGGCGCCTGCGCAGGTGAAGACGCAGGGTGGCGGCACGGTGCCGGCGAAGAAGCTCCTCGACTATGTGCGCCTGCTGCCGGATGCCGACATCCACATCCGCTTCAGCGAGACGCATTGGGCGAGCCTTACCTGCGGCCGCTCGAAGACGCGCATCGCCGGCATGCCGCGGGAGAGCTACCCGGAGATGCCGGAGATGCCTGCGGCCCTCGGCAAGCTGCCTGTGGGCCTGCTCGCCTCGATGATCTCGAAGACCATCTTCGCCATCGCTGCCGAGGAGTCCCGCTTCACCCTGAACGGCGCACTGCTGCTGATCCGCCCGGAAACGCTGACGATGGTTGCCACCGATGGCCACCGGCTTGCCCTGGTGGAGCATCCGAACCCCCTTGGCGCCTCCGGCGAACACCGCGCTCTCGTTCCGCGCAAGGCACTGCTCGAGCTCACCCGCCTGGCTGGCGATGCCGAAGACGAGTCTGCCTCCCTGGACTTCGCCGCCGACGAAAATCACCTCTATTTCCAGATCGGCAACCGCATGCTTGCCTGCCGCAAGCTCACCGGCAACTTCCCTGACTACGAGCGGGTGCTTCCCAAGTCGCATCCGCACAAGGTGGCGCTGGACCGGGAGGAGTTCCGCGCCGCGATTGAACGCGTTTCGCAGTTCTCCGATGAGCGCTCCCGCGCCGTCAAGATCCGCTTTGCGGACAACGAAGCCACCATCCACTCCTCGCTTTCCGAAAGCGGCGAGTCCGAAGAGACCCTTGCGGTCGACTACGGCGGCCCCACCACCGAGATCGGCTTCAACGCCACCTATCTTCTGGAATTCCTGCGCGCCGTGGGCGAGCCGCGCGTGCTGTTCCACTTCAAGGATCCGCAGAGCGCAGGAGAGCTGACGCCTGCCGGCGACGACATCCGGTACCGTTACCGCTACGTTGTCATGCCCATGCGCATCTGACGCGCGCAAATGCCGTGCTGACACCCGACAAGGACGAGAAAGATTTGAATCACGCCGAAACCTACGATTCTTCGAGCATCAAGGTGCTTGAGGGCCTGGAGGCCGTCCGCCTCCGCCCGGCCATGTACATCGGTTCGACCGGCGAAGCCGGCCTCCACCACCTGGTCTACGAGGTCGTCGACAACTCCGTCGACGAGGCGATGGCCGGCTACTGCACCGACATCCGGGTCATCATCCACATCGACGACTCGATCACGGTCATCGACAACGGCCGCGGCATCCCCGTCGACATCCATCCCACGGAGGGCGTCTCCGCCGCCGAGGTCGTCATGACCAAGCTCCACGCCGGCGGCAAGTTCGACTCCAACACCTACAAGGTCTCCGGCGGCCTCCACGGCGTGGGCGTGAGCTGCGTCAACGCCCTGTCCGAGTGGCTGCACCTCGAGATCTGGCGCGACGGATTCACCTGGGAGCAGGACTACGAGCGCGGCATCCCCAAGGCGCCGCTCCAGAAGACCGGCAAGGCGGGCCGCAAGACGGGCACCAAGATCACCTTCAAGCCCGACGCGACCATCATGGAGGCGACCCATTTCAACTTCGACACGCTCGCCACGCGCCTCCGCGAGCTCGCCTTCCTCAACAAGGGCCTGCGCATCACGCTGACCGACGAGCGCACCGACCCGCCGAAGACCCACGAGTTTTTCTACTCGGGCGGCATCGCCGAATTCATCAAGCATCTGAACCGCGGCAAGAACGTCCTGCACGAGAAGCCGATCGTCATTGAGGGCGAGCGCGACCTGCCCACCGGCGGCAAGCTGATCATCGAGATTGCGCTCCAGTGGAACGACAGCTACACGGACCAGATTTTCAGCTTCGCCAACAACATCAACACGCGCGACGGCGGCACGCATCTGACGGGCTTCCGCACCGCGCTCACGCGTACGCTGAACGCCTGCGCGCGCGCCGCGGGCCTGCTGAAGGACATCAAGGACAGCAACCTGTCGGGCGATGACGTCATCGAGGGGCTCACCGCCGTCGTCAGCGTCAAGCTGCCGCAGCCGCAGTTCGAAGGCCAGACCAAAGGCAAGCTGAACTCCGACATCGGCGGCTACGTGACGCAGGTCGTCAACGAGAAACTCACCGAATACTTCGAGAAGAACCCGGCGGTGATGAAGCGCATCGTTGGCAAGGCCGTGGAGGCCGCCCGCGCCCGCGAGGCTGCCCGCAAGGCCCGCGAGCTCACCCGCCGCAAAGGCGCGCTCGACTCCGGCGGCCTGCCCGGCAAGCTCGCCGACTGCCAGGAAAAGGACCCGGCGCGCTGCGAGCTGTTCCTCGTCGAGGGCGAGTCGGCCGGCGGCACCGCCAAGAGCGGCCGCGACCGCCGCTACCAGGCGATCCTGCCGCTGAAGGGCAAGATCCTGAACGTCGAAAAGGCGCGGTACGACAAGATGCTCAGCCATGACGAGATCCGCGCCATGATCACCGCCATCGGCACCGGCATCGGCAAGGAAGACTTCGACATCTCGAAGCTCCGCTATCACAAGATCATCCTGATGACCGACGCCGACGTCGACGGCAGCCACATCCGCACGCTGCTGCTGACCTTCTTCTTCCGCCACATGCCGGAGCTGATCACGCGCGGCCACGTCTTCGTCGCGCAGCCGCCGCTGTACCGCATCAAGAAGGGCCGCAGCGAGAAATACATCAAGAACGACCAGGAATTCGTCCGCGAAATCCTGCGCCGCGCCACCGAAAACGTCCAGGTCCTCGTCGGCGAAAACGGCGAGCACGGCACGCTCGAAGGCGGCGAGCTCCGCAGCTTCCTCATGCAGCTCGACGAGCTCCAGCAGATCTTCACCCGGCTCGAAAAGCGCCTGCGCGAGCCGCGCGTCGTCGAGGTGCTTGCCGATCCTTCCTTCGCGCTCGACAGCAAGGCGGACTTCGGCAACCGCGAAGAGGTGGAGCGCGCCGCCCGGGCGATGATGGAAGGCAGCCGCCTCCAGACGCGCATCGAGTTCGATGAAGAGCACTCGGCGTGGAACATCGTCTACCACGACGAGTCCCACGGCGACCGCGTCATCGGCGTCGAGCTGGCCCAGCAGCCCGAATACAAGCGGCTGCGCGTGCTGGCGAAGGCCACGCAGAAGTACAACAGGCCGCCCTTCTTCGTGGTGAAGGAGTCCCGCCGGGAGCGCATCGAAAACTGGCGCGCCCTGATCCAGCACCTCAAGGCGGAAGGCACGCGCGACTGCGTCGTGCAGCGCTACAAGGGCCTGGGCGAGATGAACCCCGAGCAGCTCTGGGAAACGACGATGAACGCCGAAACCCGCACGCTGCTCGAGGTGCGCCTGGAAGACGCCGTCGAGTGCGAGGAGATCTTCAGCACGCTGATGGGCGAGGACGTCGAGGCGCGCCGCCGGTTCATCGAGGAGAACGCGCTCGACGTCCGCAACCTGGACGTCTGAGGCGCCGCGTCCGGCTCAGAACTGGATGCCGGCGCCCGCCATGACGACGATGTCGTGCATCAGCCCCTTGAGCTTCGATCCCGGCGCGGCGGCAATCACGTTGTCCGTTTTCGGGCTCAGATAATCCCGCACCTCGACGCGGAACACTCCGCGCCTGCCGGCGCGGACGCGCACGCCGAAGCCGAAGTCGCCCACAGGCATCGTCTCGCTGGTCTGCGCGAGCGCCGCATACTGGCTGCCCGGATGGAACGCCTGCTGCCTTCCCGTTCCCTCCACGCGCCGGACGCCGCCGCCGAAGACCACGAACGGCCGCACGGGCGCTTCCCTGCCGCCTTTCAGGAACAGCAGCAGGTCGCCAGTGATGATGTGCTGGCGCGCCGTCAGCGAGGCCCTGTCGTTGCCGATTTCGACGCGCGCATCGCCCCACCGGTACAGGTAGCGGACTTCCCCGCCCCAGCGCCGTCCCGCTTCCCCGCCCCAGGCGCCGGCCACCGGCGCCTCCTTGAACCCGACGGTTCCGGAGATGCTGCCGGACTCGACCTTCAGCCCGCGCTGGACGGCGAATCCCCCCACCACGCCTGCTTCGAATGGCTGAGCCCACGCAACGGCGGCCATGGCCGCAGCGGCCAGAAAAACACGCAAGATCATGCTGTCATCCTTTCACAGGGCGATCCCATCGCCGCGGCGCCCTACTTTGGCACCACGCGCACGTCCACCGACGTCTCCGCCCCGGCCTGGCGGATTACCAGCGGCACTGCGTTTCCGCTCCTGATCCACCACGGCACCCGGGCATCGATCCGGTAGACACCCGCCTGGCCTGGCTCCAGCCCGGCGAACAGCACCTCCAGGCTGGTTCCTCCAAGCAGCACCTGGGGTTGCAGCATCACCCTGGCCGGCGGATCGGCGGGCACCGGCGCGCCGGCTTCCACCGCCGGGGTCACCGCGCCCATCCCCGTCAGGTAGATCGAGAGGACATCTTCGGGCTGCACGGGATTCGAGAACGTCACCAGCTCGCCGTTCTCGGCCCGGACGATGGTTGCCAGCCCGGTCAGCGGACCCGCAGTCCCGCTGCGGAAGATGGCCGGAGCCGCCAGGGCCATCGGCAGGCGGTACGAGGCGCTCGCGCCCCCGTACGACTTCACCACGAGCGAGCCGGAGGGCGGCGCATCGTAGGGAATCAGCGCCAGGATCTCGTTTTGCGCCACCCGCACCAGCGGCAGAGCCTGTCCGTTCAGTTGCACGCAGGCCTCATCCAGAGCCGCCGGATAGGGCGGGCGGGCGAGGCCCACTGCCGCCGATGCCAGGCCGGATCCGCGGATGACCATCAGGCTGCCCGGCGCAAGGGCCGCACGTTGGTCGGCCGCGTTGAAGACGGCCGAGATGTCAGGCGTCGGCACCGGCGTGTCAAAGGTCCACTCCACCACCATCACGCCGGAAGTGGACAGCGACACCAACTGCCGCGGCCAGGCCATCACCGTCAGCGTCCGCAGCAGCGGCAGGATCGTCGCGCCCACCAGATTCGTGGGCGCCGGCGGCGTGTAGGGGATCAGCGGAGACTCGATCAGCCGCACGGTGCGCCGGCCCACCGCGCCCCCTTCCACCAGGAGCCTGTCCAGGTAGGCCGGCCCCGGGGAGGCCACGTAGGTGGCGGCAAAGGAGCCATCGCCCATGGCCGCCGCGCCAGCCGGCGTGCCTCTGCCCCCGGTGCGCGCCGTGGGGAACAGCGACATGTCCAGCAGATCGAAGCCGGCCACGTACAGCGCATCCGAGAACGCGGCCGCCGTACCGGAGATCGCGGTGAAGTCCTGCCTCGCGGCCACCCACGTGCGCGAATCGCTCTCATACAGCATCGTGACGCCATTGGGCGCTGCCAGCATCGCGGTGGCTCCGCCCGGACTCGCCGCCAGCAGCGAACCCGTGTCCACGCAGTTCTCGAAGATCCCCAGCCGCGCCGGCACGCTCGCCCGCGCTGTCCGGGTCGAAACCAGCAGCAACCGGCTGCGGCCTCCCGTGCACTGCTCCGCCTCCGCCACATTGCGGGAGGAGGCCCAGATGGCGGACTCGCTGACGGCGATCGACCGGGCGAAATAGTAGCGCGGCAGCAGGATGGGTTGTTCCTCGGCCAGCGTGGACAGATTGTGCACGCTGATGTACTGCGAATTGTCCGCCGTGGTCAGCAGCCGCTGCCCGTCCAGCGTCACCGCCATCTGCACTGGCGTGTTGCCGGTCTTCAGCCGGGCCACCGCCTCCAGCGTGTTCGAATCGACCACCACCACCTCGTTGCGGTCCTGCCGCAACACGTAGAAGCGCGGCCGCGCCGGGTCGGCGACGATGTCGACGTTCCGCCCGGGCAGATTGACGATGCGGCCCCGCTGATCGAAATCCTTCGTGTTGATCAGCACGCGCACCGGCCACGGAACGTTCACCGCGTCCCGCGAAGTGATGTTCAGCAGCACGCTCACCGTGCCGGTCTGGCTCTGGTAGCGCGCCGGATCCACCTCGACGGTGACATCCATGGGCGCGCGCCCGCTGGCGGGAAAGACGCGCACGCCGGCATCGGCCGCCGCCGGCGCGATCCGGAAGTCCGCTCCCCGCCCCGAGGGATCCTCAATGCGGATCGTCTGCCGCATGGTGGAACGGTCGCACGCGTTGGCAAGGAACAGCACGTCCTCGCGGCTGGCCGCCACACGGGGCGCGTTGTCCAATTCCGCCATGTCCAGCACCAGCACGCCGCTTTGGGACGGCGCATAGATCCGGTTCATGTCGCGGGAGAAGACCATCGGTCCGGCCACCGGGTTCGGCAGTTGCAGGATCTCCCGCACCGCCAGGTTGTCCGGGTCCAGCACGTGCAGCACCGGCGGCGCGCTGGTGGCGGTGTTGTCCATCACGGGAGCCTGCACATAGATGCGGTTCCGCTTCCAGTCGTAGGCGTGGCCGCCCAGCGCCAGCCGGCCCTTCACGTTGGGGAGCTGCGCCCGCAGATACATCTCCCGCGAGTCCTGCCAGTACAGCGCAGGCCCGGCCATCAGCCGGCTTCCATCCTCGTTCACGCTCACCACGCGGGGCCCCAGCGGCGGCTCCGCCAGGATCTGTTCCACATACAGGTCCTGCTCCTGCGGACGGTAGCGCAGCAGGTAGGTCGGTTCCCTCGTGGGCAGGCTGCACTCCGGCGGCGTGGATCCAACCGCGCTGGCCACAAAGTAGAGCGTCCGTCCGTCGCCGGAAACTCCTGCCGCAGCCATCGTGATGTCCACCCCGCGCAGGCCCGCCTTCACCGGAATGTCGCAGGTGGCGGGGCTGAAGCTCAAGGGGATCGCGGTCCTTACGCCAGTCAGGGGGTCGAGCCGGTAGAAGCCCTTGTTCGTGGCAACGTAGGCGATCTCTTCCTCGCCGAAAGCGAGGGCCAGCACATTCTCCGGGAAGGTCTGATCCAGCCGCTGCTTCGCGTCGAGGTCGAAAATGGTCAGGCCCCCAAGAAAATGCCCCACGGCCAGAAACCGCCCACTGCGGGAAATCTCAATCCAGTATGGCGTTTCGGATACAACCAGCGGCGGCCGCGGGCTGAAGTCCACCGACGAAAACACCTCGATGCGGTTGGCGGTGAAATTGGCGGCATAGACCAGCAGCCGCCGGTCATCCACAGCCACGTCTGAAATGGTGCCGCGCATCGGCACCAGCCTGCCTACGGTTCCTGCCGGTGCCTGCATGGCGGCAGCAACAAGGAGCAGGAAAACTATGAGCCGGCTCATGTACGCATGACCTCCTTCGGGCCGTCCACGCACTCCTGCCACAGAATACACCTGAGCCGTTGCAAATCAAGAGGAAATCTGATTTCCACACAGGGAAATTCGTACTGGATCGAGCCGGATGATAACTACAGTTAACAGCGAAATGCCGCTGCACCGGCAAGGATATTCCCGAAAGTTAATCCTGATAAATCCGTTCTACCCGGTTGCCAAGCCCGCAGAGCACCACGTAGGGGATCACGCCTGCTTCGCGGGCGAAGTCCACCGCGTCGTGCCGCGCCGCTCCTTCTTCGCCGATCAGCGTCACCACGTCGCCCACCGCCAGCGGCGGGCAGCCGGTTACATCCACGCTGATGACGTCCATCGACACGGCGCCCAGGATCGGCACCGCCGCCCCTGCCGCGATCGCCTTGCCCCGCCCTGCGAGCGTGTGCGGCACGCCGTCGGCATAGCCCGCCGCCACCACCGCCACGCGCGAAGGCCGCGGCGCGCGCCAGCGGGCGTTGTATCCCACCGGGTGGCCTTCGGGGATTTCCTTCACGGCCACAATGCGCGCCTTCCAGCACAGCGCGGGCGCCACGCGGACGCACGCCGGCGGAGCGTCGCCCGCCGGCTCGGGCACATAGCCGTAGAGCGCCAGCCCGGCGCGCACCATCTGATGGAAAGCCCGCCGCATCCCGTAGCAGACCACGGCGCTGCTGCCGATGTGGGCGATCGGCGGCGCCACGCCGCAGCCGCGCAGGGCCTCCAGCGCGCGGTCGAACGCGTCAAGCTGCTCCCGCGTCTGCGGCGAAGCGAAATCGGACGCCGACGCGAGGTGCGACATCACGCCCTCCACCTCGATGTGCCGCAGCGACGCGGCGTTGCGCGCTACCACGGCGGCCTCCTCCCGCGTTCCCAGCCGCCCCATGCCCGTGTCGAGCTTGACATGCACGGCCAGCCGCTGCCCCAGCGCGGCGGCGCGCTCCTCGAGCGCGCGCAGGCTTTCCGTCGAATGCACCGCGGGCGTCAGGCGGTGCTCGAAGAAAGCATCCATCTCAAAAGGCGCGAAACCGCCCATGACGAGGATTCTTCCCCCGACGCCCGCGCGGCGCAGCTCGGCGCCCTCGGCGGCGTTGCTTACCGCAAACCACGCGCAGCCTTCCCGCTCGAGCCGCCGGGCTACCGGAACCGCGCCGTGCCCGTAGGCATTGGCCTTCACCACGGCCGCCACTTCCGCCCCGCCCGCGGCGCGGCGCAGCGCGTGCCAGTTGGCAGCGACCTGCGCCAGGGAAATCTCAGCCCACGTGCGCGCTTCCGGCCAGCATCTGCTCGAAGAGCCGTTCATAGGCGTCCGTCACAGCCTCCCAACTGTAGCGCTCCTCCACCCGCCGCATCGCCGCTTCGCCCAGGCGGCGCCTCTCCGGCTCCGGCATCGTGAGCGCCTCGCGCAGCCGCGCCGCCAGCGAGTCCTCGTCGTGAAAAGGCAGCCCGGCGCCGCCGGCCACTTCCTCGTTTTCTGGCGTGCGCAGGTACAGCACCAGCGCGCCGCGGCCCATGGCCTCGATCAGCGCCGGATGCGTGCCGCCCACTTCGGTGGCGTGGATGTAGGCGTAGCAGTGCGACTGGAGTTCGCGGTACCCCTGCCCGTAGATCGCGCCCGGGAACAGGATGCGCGCGTCGCGCGTGTCCTTCACCCGGCGGATGTAGTCCTGCGCGTAGGGCGCATCGCCCACCAGGACGAGCCGCAGCTCCGTTTCCACGCGCTCGAAGGCGCGCCGCACCATCAGCGGGTTGTTCTCCGGCTCGAAGCGCGTGACATACAGGAAGTAGCGCTCCGGTTCGAGGCCCAGCGCGTCCAGCGCCGCGCGGGTCGGCGTCCTGCCGGTCTCCGCGCCGTAAGGAATAAAGACCGATTTCGCCCCGTAATTTTCCAGATAATAGCGCTGAATTTCGTGGGCATCGGTGACAATTACATCCGGGCAGAACGTCGCCAGGCCCTCGGAGACGTGGTACCAGAAGCGCGCCAGCGCGTTCCATTTTTTCCGCTTCCGCTCCAGCCCGTCCACGTTGAGCGCCACGCGCGCTCCGGCCCGGCGCGCCAGCGGCGTGAAGACCGCGTTGGCGCCGTTGCAGTAAAGCGCCACCTCGGGCGGGTGCCGCAGCAGGTCGAGCGTCGAAAGGAACGTGTGCGCCACCGTCTCGAAATACTTGTGCCGCAGGGGCGGAATGTAGCGCAGGCGCACGCCCCGCCACACCGGTTCCGGATGCGGCGAGCGGCAGTAGACGGTGACGTCATGGCCGCGGCGGGCCAGCCGCACGGAGAGCTCTTCGGCGAACGTCTCGAAGCCTCCATAGGAGGCCGGAATGCCCCGCGTGCCCAGGATCGCGATGCGCATGGCCCTAGCGCCCGCCGGCGGCCGGGATGCGCCCCGGCCCGGCTTCCCCAGTCTGAAAGTGCGGGCGCCGGAAGCGGGACGGGCCGCGAGGCTGCGGCCGCTGCCCGGCATTCCGCGCCTGCATTGCGCCTGCTCACCCCTCGGCGATCTGGGCCTGGGAGCGGGCGGGGCTGAGCGCGGCCACGGCTTTCTTCGGAGCCGGGCGGCTCACCGGCTCGTGGTGGAACCACGCGGCCATGTACTCGTCGGAAACGCGCTTGCGCGCCATGATCCAGCGCCGCTTGGCCAGCACCCGGCGCCAGGAGCGGAAGATGTGCCAGAAGGCCCTGAGCGAGTAATGCTCGTACAGCAGGCAGCAGCCGACCACGACGATGTCGCGCAGCGTGATCGGCAGCCACAGCCGCCGGTACAGGTCCCCGGTGATGTTCTTGATCCGCATCAGGAAGCGGTTCTTCACCGAGTGCATGTTGATCTCTTTGGGCAGCGCGCGCCGGTTGCCGGGCAGCACGGCGCGCACATGATAGCCGCGCGCGTAAGGCGTATAGAGGCAGCGCCACCCCATGAGCTGCGCCCGCCACGCCACGTCGGCATCCTCGCGGTAGACGAAGAAGTCGCTGTCGAAGAACTCGCCGTCGATCGAGATGTCCTCGATCATCTCGCGGCGGTACAGCGCCGCCGCGGCGGTCGCGCCGAAGACGTATTCCCGCTTCAGGTAGTGCCCGTTGTCGATCTGCCGGCTGCCCCGGTCCAGGTGCCGCAGGTAGGGCGTGAAGTAGATGCCGGTGGAGTCCACCCGCGGACGCGCGTCGATGGTGAAATCCGGACTCATCACCAGCAGCTTGCCGCACACGGTGCCGATGCGGTTGTCCAGCCGCCCCGCCTCGAGCAACGCCTGAATGAAGTAGGGCATCAGCAGCACGTCAGGGTTGAGCGTCAGCACCCAGTTGCCGCGCGAAAGGCGGATGGCCTGGTTCTGGGCTGCCGCAAAGCCGATGTTGCGGTCGTTGTAAATGATGGTGCACCGGTCTTCGTAACGCTCGAGGATGTCGCGGGTGCCGTCGGTGGAGTTGTTGTCGACGACGATGATTTCGATTTGCGGCCCTTTCTGAGCCAGCACTGATTCCAGGCACCGCTTGATGTAGCGCCCGCTGTTGTAGGTGACGATGGTCACCGAGACAAGATCATGAGATGCCATGTGAAAGAGCAGCCTGACTCAAATTCCGGGTCGCCCCGGTGCCTGCACCGGTTCCCGCAAATCATCCTCCGGCCGGGGACGGCTTGCCGCCGCAGGAAAAACAGCAGCGCGGGCCGCCAGCCGAACCAATCTACCATACACGCGCAGGGGGTCAGCAGATCGCGTTGCAACAATCCCCGTCACGATCCTCGGCAACACCCCGGCAATGACAGACAAGCAGACAGAGACGCGCCCAGGCGCATGCAAATGCCTGGAAACGTAGCGTAGCAGACTCCTGTACCAGTATAGCTGCCGCCGCTCCCATTCCAGCCGCAGCACCGAGTGACCGCCGGCATGGACGGCCCGGAACTCCGGCACAAACAGCGTCTTCCACCCGGCGTCCCGGAGCCGGCGGATGAAATCGACGTCCTCGAACCACACCGGATGGAATCCCTCGTCGAACCCGCCTGCCTGCTCCCAGGCCGCGCGCCGCACCATCAGGCAGGCGCCCGGCGGCTGCACGCCCTCCACCGCTTCCGACAGCGGCAGGTCCAGCGCCCGGTAGCGCCGGTTGACCGGATTGCCCGGCCAGAGCCGGTTGATGCCGAGAACCTCGAAAGCCAGCGCCGCCGTGCCAGGCAGCCGGCGCACGGCAAAGCCGCGCTGCGGCGCGCCGTCCCGTCCCAGAAGCAGGCCTCCGGCCGCTCCGATGCGGGGATCCTGCCCGAGCGCCCGCGCCAGCACGGAAGGCGGCGAAGCGATCTCCACGTCCGGATTCAGCAAGAGCACGGCGTCGGCTCCGGCCAGCGCCCGGAAGCCCTGGTTGGCCGCCCCGGCAAAGCCGCGGTTGGCGCTGTTGCGGATCAGCCGGACTCCTTCGGCAGCTTCCGCCTCGGCACAGGTGCCGTCCGTGCTCGCATTGTCGATCACCAGGATGCCCGCCGCAAAATCGCCGCGGAAGCGCAGACACGCCGACAGGCACGGGCCGATGTGGCCTGCCGAGTTGTGCGTGATCACCAGCGCCGCCAGCTTCATCGCGCCACCGCAAAATACAGCCGCCAGTATGGTTCCTGCCGGGTCTCCCGCTGGAGCCGCCGGATCTCCTCCTCGCAGGCCTCCAGCAGCGGTTCCAGCACGCTCCGCTCCGGGCGGACGCTGGCCCGGCGGATCTTCCAGCCCTCCACGATGCCCCGCCACTTGCCGCGCAGCCAGGCGGCCAGCCGCCCGTGCCGCGCCGCCACCGCGCCCCACAGAAGCTGTCCGGCGAGCACGCGCCACCACCAGGCGGCGGGAAAATGCTTGGCTGCCAGCAGCACCTGATTGCGGGCCAGCAGTTCCACCATGGCCGCGCTCCAGGCTCCGTGCGTCGCGCCTCCATGATGGTAGGCCACTGCCTCCGGCACATACACGCCCCGCAGCCCTGCCACCGCGCACCGCAGGCAGAAGTCCACATCTTCCAGATACGAGCCGAACCGCTCGTCCAGCCCGCCGAGCCGCAGGAAGGCGTCCCGCCGCACCAGCAGCGCCGTGAACGGCGCGAAGGCCACGCGCCGGGGCGCCGCAAACAGCGGCCCGTCCGGCATGCCATGTCCTGCCCGCCACGCGCAGCCGCTCCGCGCCAGCAGGTCGTAGCAGCCATCCAGCCTCGAAGGGTTGGCCAGGCTCTTCAGCCGCGGCGCCGCAAATGCCGCCTCTTCTTCCACCACCCGCGCGGCAAGCGCCTCCAGGCAGCGCGGATGGAGCTCGACGTCGTTGTTCAGGATCCACACCCACGCCGCCGCGGCTGCCTCCACGCCGCGGTTTACCGCCGCGGCAAACCCCAGGTTGCCTCCCATCGGGATCACCTCCGCCCCGTGGCTGCGTGCCACGGCGGCGCTCGAATCCGTGCTGCCGTTGTCGGCCACGATCACGCGAGCGCAGGGCCGCGTCTGCCGCCCGAGCGTCTCCAGCGTTCGCCCGAGAAGCTCAGCGCGGTTGAAGTTCGGGATGACGGCGGTGATCTCCAGATCCATCAGACAGTCTTCCGGCGGCAGCCGTCAGAATGGAAGGGAACCAGGGCGGGAAATACCAGCCTACCACGCCTTCAGCGCCGCGCAAAGCGCTTCTTCAGAAGAAACCACAGATTGTAGAAGCCGTCCCTCCAGGGGTTCAGCTTGATCTCGCCCAGCCGCGACGAGTACATGATGGAAATCTCCTCGAAGCGCAGGCCCGGCTGAAGCAGCGCTTCGATCTTGATCTCCTCGGAAAACGCCATGCCGTCGCTTTCGAGCTTCATTCTGTCGAGGATGCTGCGGCGGAACACCCACATTCCGCTCTGCGAGTCGCGCACCCAGCGGAAGAACAGCAGCGACATCGCCAGGCTCAGGATCAGGTTGCCCACCTTGTGCTTGAAGCTCATCGCCCGCCGGTCGCGCACCGGAAAGCGGCTTGCGTTCAGGAAATCCGCCTCCAGGTGGAAGAAGGCTTCCAGCAGGTAGCTGATGGCGTCGGGCGGATAGCTGTGGTCGCCGTCGAGCGTCACGATGATGTCGCCGGTGGCCATGCTGAAGCCCTTCTTGTAGCTCCGCCCGTAGCCCCGGACGTCCTCGCGGATCACCATCGCGCCGAAGCTGCGCGCCACCTCGGCGGTGCGGTCCGTGCTGGCGTTGTCGACGACAATGACTTCATCGACGAATGCCGGCATCCGCCGCAGCACCTCCGCGATGCCCTGCTCCTCGTTCAGGCAGGGGATCACCACCGTGATTTTGTGGTCCCTGTACAAGCGTCCGTCTTTCCAGCCCCTGAAACCGTCTATTGTATAGTTGCGGACCCAAGGAGAGTTGCCTTCATGGTTTTGCCCCTGCTGCTTGCAGCGATGACCGTGGCCGCCGGCACGGCCCAGGAAGCGGCTCCCCAGCCCGTGCAGGCGGGGCCGGAGATCCTCCAGATCCACACCGTGTATCTGCTGCCGATGGCCAACAGCTTCGATCAGTATCTGGCCAACCACATCACGCGGCAGGGCGTGCTTCGCGTGGTCGCCGATCCGGCCAAAGCCGACGCCATCCTCACAGACCGAATCGGCAAGCCCTTCGAGAAGGCGCTCGAGGAGCTCTACCCGCAGCCAAAACCTGAAGAAGCGAAGCCCTCCAAAGCCGAGGAGGAAGCCGACCGTTCCCCCGCCGGTCTCGACGTCAGGGTGGTACCCGACCAGCGTGCCAGCAGCCTGGGCCGCGGGAGGGGAACCGTCTTCCTTGTGGCCCGCGGCTCGCGCCACGTCGTCTGGTCCATCTACGCCCGGCCCAGGCGCACCGTGCCGGACGAGCTCGATGCCACCGCCCGCCGCGTCGCCAGCGAGCTCCAGAAGGCCATCCGCCAGGCCGCCAAACCGCAGCGCTGAAGCGGATGGGAACCGCTCCTCCCGGGCTTCCTCCACCAGGAAGGGGGCAACCCGCCGCAGGGCGCGCCCGTGACCGGCTCCTCTTGCCGGGTCTCAGCGGCTGGCTTCGCAGAGGCGGAGCACCTCTTTCAGCCAGGCCTCGGGCAGCCCGTGCTCGGCCGCGCCTTGCAGAATCCGCGCGGCATATTCCGGCGGCGGGGGTTGCTCTTCCGTCACGCTCTGTGGACAGGCTTCGTAGGTGATGGCGGCCAGCCGCCCGCCGTCCTCCGTTTCCACTTCGACCACGATACGGCGGTAGTGCCCGCCGGCCACGCCCTCATAGCGGTCCATGACGGCCAGCTCCGCTTCCGTGCACTCATACAAGACGCCCCAGACGGCGCCGCCGGCGTGGCGGACGATGTTGGCATAGACCGGGCGGCCACGCTTGTTGAAAGCGAGACGCCAGCCCTCGAGGCGCGCCGCGCGGGCGGGAGGAACCCTCCCCAACCGCTTCTCCATCTGGCTCCGGCTGAGGTTGCTCCCGTAGGCGAAGTACGGCATTCCTCCCAGCTTCGCATTGCGGCGGTGTGCCGGACTGGCAGAGCCTCGCGGGGGGCGGCCCCATGCGAAGGCCGCATGAGGTTCCGGCACTGCGGCCCGCCCGGCGGGAGAAGTGCAAAACGAACCGAAAGACGCGCCAACTCTCTGCCTGCCAGCAACTTCCTGGCGCTCAACGGCCCGCCGCCCACAGCACCGCCTGGCGCACCAGCCGCCGGTACCAGGGCAGCTCGTGCGTCTCGCGGCCGTGGCCCGGCTGGAGGAAGACGATCCGCGACTTCGCATACGGGCTCACCCAGCCGATCACCTCGTCGCTGGTGGGGTGGGTAGTCCGCAACAGCGGCACGACGTCGGGCCGCCGCCAGACGCCCTTGTAGGTCTCATCGAACAGCCGCATAGGGGGCAGTTCGCGCGTGATGGGATGGCCGCCCACGGGTTCCACCACCAGCTCGACATCATGCAGATAGCGGGAAGCCGGCATCCCCTCGCGCGCCTGAAGCACGTACAGGCCGCCCGCGACCTCGCGCCACCACCATTCCCAGCCGGCGAAATCGACGATGGCGTGGTGCAGCAGCACGGCGCCTTTGCCGCTTTCGACGAACGCGCGCAGGTTCTCGCGGTGGCTTTCCGGGAGATGCTCCACCTGGATGGAGTCGTACAGCACGAGCACGTCGTAGAGCTTCCGCAGGTCATGGCGGAACGCCACGGGATGGGGATCGACGTTCACGCGGATGTCGCGGTGGCCTTCCAGCACCTCGTAGAACGAAGCCTCGTGGTCGTGCCCGCCGGTCACGAGCAGCACGCGGACGGCGTCCGGATCCTTCGGGTTCAGGTCGAGCCGCGTGCCGAGCGTCACGGCGCCGGTGGCGGCCCACTCCACGCCGCGCACGAAGGAAACCAGGAAGCCGGGCGTCCGCATCGCGTCCGTGTCATGGCCCAGCGCGGTGTGGAAAACGCGCCCGCTGCCGTAGCGGCGCGCCCACAGGAGCGGCTCGCGCCGTCCGGTGCCGCCCTGCGCCGGGTCGTCGAAGGCCTCGGCCAGCACCACGTTGCCCGGCTTCAGCCGGAAGTTGTTGTACAGCTCGTCCGAGATCAGGAAGGGCCGCATGCCCGCCGCCACCGGATGCTCCGCGTCCTTCCACTCGACCTGGAAGACATGCCGCCGGCCATGTCCGGTGCGGGGCTCCCCGGCGGACCACACGGCGCCCACCATCTCGCCCCAGGCCGGCCAGGCAGGTTCGCGGACCCCGGTGCGCGTCATCTTCTCCCCGAGCACCTCGAGACCGCCGAACGGATAGCTGGCCGCATGGACCACCGCCAGGCCGCGGCCGCCGCGCACGAAGCCTTCCACCGCAGCCTCGGCGGCGGCGCCCCAGCGCGGGCCGCAGTAGTTCGAGACCAGAACATGATAGGGGCGCAATGTTTTTTCGTCGAGCCCCGCCGGCTCCTCGGTGACCCGCACGTCGAAGCGGCCGGCGGCCTCGAGCGCCGCGCGCAGCAGGGGCGTGGTGGCGCGCCAGTCGTGATTGTTCCGCCCCGTGAGGATGAGCACCCGGATCCGGCCTTCCTCGAAGGAGAAACGCTCCGGAATCTCCGCCGGCGGCTGCGCCATCGCCGCCGCGGCCATCATCAGCCATGCCAACCTATGCACCGGCAATCACCTCATTCAGATGCGCCAGAGAGCGCGCCGCCTGTTCCGGCGTCCCGCATTCGACGCTCAGCACGCCATCGTAGCCGTGTTTGCGGAGGATCGCCACCACGCGCCGCCAGTCGATCACGCCATCGCCGCAGGCGCAGCCCACCGGCGTTCCCGTCACATGGCCCTGTTCGGTTTCGGCCTGCCGGATCGAAATGTCCTTCGCGTGCACATGCACCACGAGCCCGCCGACGGCGTCCAGCCCGGCGTAGGGATCCTCCCCTGCCAGCAAGGCGTTGCCCGTATCGTAGTTGATCCGGAGCATCGGCGAATCCACGAGCGTTGCGATCCGCAGCAGCCCCCCGGTGGTCTTCGAGATCGACTGGTGGGGCTCGATGCCGAGGCAGACCCCGTAGCGCTCCGCCACCGGCAGGACCTTCTTCAGCGTGTAGCGCATGACATGCCAGATTTCGTCCCCGTCGAGCCACGGCGGCCGGATCCCCTCGTCCGTGTTCACCACCGGCGCGCCGAGCGCATGGGCGAAGCGGATGGCCTTTTCAAGGTACGGCACGCTGATCTCGGGCCGCATCAGCGGCGTGTGCGCCGACAGCCCGCTGCACCGCAGGCCGTGGCTCTCGATCAGGTCGCGCACGAAAAGCGGTTCTTCGTCCATCGACACCGAATGGAAGTAGCCTGCTTCGCTCAGCAGCTCGCGCCCGTTGTGCACCATCGGCTCGATGTAGCGGTAGCCGATCTGCGCGGCGCGTTCGACGCCGGCGGCGAACGGCTTGTCCTCGCAGCGGATGAACTCCATGTTGATGCCGGGCGTCATCGCCATCCTCTCTTCCCTGAAGCCTCAGACGTCCCAGTGCGGATCCCACTCGACGCGCCGCCCCTCGCGGTAGGCGATGTTGCCGATGTGGCAGGCCATCGCCGAGTAGTGCCCGTCCACCGCGTTCGCGTTCGGCTCCTTCCGCGTGCGCATGCACTCGAGGAAGTTCGCCATGTGCGCCTCCTCCGGCCCGCCCTTCTGCACCTCCGGCTCGCCCTCTTTCGGCAGGAACCGGTAGCCGGAGCGGAAGATGTGGAGCCGCCCCTGCGTGCCCAGAAAGGCGATGTCGACCGACTCGCGCGGGTTCAGATCGCTGATGCTCGCCTCAAAGGTCACGTTCACCCGCTCCGGGTAATCGAGGATGAAGTTGATGTTGTCCGGCGTGTCGCGCCCGTCGTCGTACTGGTAGATGCCGCCGAGCGCCACGGCGGAGGAAGGCCGCTTCAGCCCGAGGTACCAGTGCACGACGTCGACCAGGTGCACGAACAGGCCGCCGGTCTGCCCGCCGGTGGAGAACTCCCAGTAGGCGAAGCGGTTGAAATACATCTTCGGGTTCCAGGGCCGTTTCGGCAGCCAGCCGAGCACGGCGTCCCAGTCCAGCCCGGGAGGCTTGTTCTCCATGCCCGGCGGCACCGGCGTCAGATAGCCGGTGTTCGCGTTCCAGTAGGTGCGCACCATGTGGACGCGGCCGATGCGGCCGGTGTCGAAGTACTTCTGCTTCGCTTCGATGAAGTGGCTGATCGAGCGCTGCTGCACGCCCACCTGCACCAGCCTCTTCGTCTCGCGCACGGCGCGGAGGATGTCGTGGCCCTGCGCGGGCAGCGACGTCATCGGCTTCTCGACGAAGACGTCCTTGCCGGCGCGCAGCGCGTCGACGGTCATGCGCGAGTGCCAGTGGTCGAGCGTCGCCACGATGACGCCATCCACGTCGCTTCGATCGAGCAGCCTGCGTTAGTCGGCGTATTGCGCCGGCGCGGCGCCGCCGAACTGCTTCACCGCCTCCCCGGCTCCTTCCCGGGCGCGCACGTCCCATGCGTCACAGACGGCGGCGATCTCGCAGCCGCCCGCCAGCTTTGCCATCCGGATCAGGTGCCTGCCGCGCCCGCCTGTCCCGATGACGCCCAGCCGGATGCGGTCGTTTGCGCCCAACACCCGCGTTGCGGCAGCCGCCGCAGTGAGGAATGTTCTTCGCGAGGATTCCATGAATGCGCCCGATCCTTCCGCCGCGGCCCGTTCCGGCCCCAGCCCGGCAACATCTTATGCGAGCCGCCGCCCGGATGGAACCGGCCCGGTGCGGACGCTCCGCTGCGGGCCGCCCCCGGGTCTCACGGATCCTCTGTACGCCGGGCTTGGCTCCGCCGCAGAAATACAAACACGGGGGTCTCTGGCGTGAAGAAACTTCTCCGCCCTTCCGTTATCTATGAGCAGAGGGGATGCCCATGAAGTTCCATCTCACCCTGCTTTCTGTTGTGCTGATCGCCGCTGCGCCCTCCCGTGCGCAGGAGGGCCGGGCCGCTGGAGCTGCGGCCCCCGAAATGGTCCTGCTGGATCTCGACGCGGGCGCGGCTGCGCGCGGCATTGAGAAGAAGGACATCCGCCGCGGCATGGTCATCGCCAGGCCGGGCAGCATCACCCCGCACGCCCGCCAGCTTCCACAGCTCGAGCCGGCGTTGCGGCAGGTGCTGGATGCGATCGCAGGCGGCGGAAAGATGACCAAGGCGGACGCAGCGCGCACGGCGCCTCTGCCGCCTGGGCTGGCATCGTTCGCCGCGCAGGTCCGGCAGGCGGGGCAGAGGGGCCGCCTGATTGCCGCGGTCGTCTCCGTCACGCCCATTGAAGAGGCGGGCTCCGCCTGCGGCCCCTCCGCCTGCGGTTCGTGCGTCCGCATGGGGCCCTACTGCCTGTGCCTGTCCTGCGATCCGCTGCCGCAGGATGCGGTGGCGTCGCTGCCGGTTCCCGATCAGGAGGGGGCGGAGTCCGTTGCCGTGGTGTTTCTGGTCTCGCCGGAGACGATGAGTCCGCCGGAGCGGCAGGAGCTGGCGCGCGCAGGCTTCGCCCGCCTGGCCCGCGGACGTTGACCCGCGACCGCGGCCCCTCAGCCGTGTTCCCCAGCAGGCAGGGGCCGGCCTGAATCCCGGTGCCGCCACGCCCGAACGCGGGCCGCGCCGCCCTGTGCCGGTGCGGCGCTAGACTTGATCCTGGCGCGCCCCTTCGGCGGGGCGCGCCAGGAAAGGCGGCCCGCGCATGGACCAGAAGCTTTACGGCCAGATCGTTGACAACTTCTTCACCTGCGACCCCGAGCTGATCACCTCGATCTTCCGCGAGTTCCTGATGGCGGTGCAGGCCGAGGCCGCGCTGCCGCCTTCGCCGCACATGGCCCAGAACTACGAGACGGCGCAGGCCAACCCGGAAATCCACGTCCTGCCCGGCAACCTCAAGGACGCGCGCGACGCCATCTTCCCCTACTTCTGGGGCACGGACTCCTGGTACAGCCCGCTGCATCTCGAAAACGTCAAGGGGCCGGCCAACTACGCCTCGCTGGTGGGCGCTCTGGCCTGCCTGCTGAAGAACCCGAACCTCTGCACGGACACTTACAGCCAGAGGTCCAACGAGCTGGAAATCAAGTCCGTCACCGCGCTGGCGAACCTGCTCTTCTACCACATCGAAGACCCGTGGGGCGTCTTCACCATGGGCGGCACGGTCTCGAACCTGTACGGGGCCAAGATCGGCATCGAGAAGACGTGCCCGGGCGCGATGCACGCGGGGCTGCGCGGGCTGAACATCGCCGGCATCGTCAGCGAGGCGGCGCACTATTCCAACCTCACGCTGGCGGGCTGGCTGGGCCTCGGCACGCGCAACCTGCACGCAATTCCCACCGATGAAGCCTTCGCGATGCGGCTGGACCTTCTGGAAGAGAAGCTCGAAGAGCTGCATGCGGCGGGCGCGCGCGTTGCCTTCGTCACGGCCACCTTCGGCACCACGGACGCCTCCGGCATCGACGACGTCGCCGCCATCCGTGAGATTCTCGACCGCTTCGCCGCGCGGCACGGCGTGCCGCGGCCGCAGTTGCACGTCGATGCCGCCGTCGGCTGGGTGCTGTGTTTCCTGGCCGCCTATGACATCGAGCGCAACGAGCTGGGCTTTTCGCCCTCGACGCTCGCGCTGGTGGCGCGCGCGCAGAAAGCCACCGCCGGGCTGCGCGTCGCCGACAGCATCACCATCGACTTCCACAAGATGGGCTGGGGCCACTACCCGGCAAGCGCGTTTCTGGTCAAGAGCCGGCAGGACCTGCGCTACCTGTCCCGCAGCACCGAGGAGATGCCCTACTTTTCGGAAGCCGACGGGCGCCGCGACCCGGCGGTGTTCACCCTGGAGACGTCGCGGCCCGCGCTGGGGCCCTACACGGTGATGGCCTCGCTGAACGGCATCGGGCTGGCGGGCTGGCAACTGCTGGTGGCGCGCGCGCTCGAGCTGGCCGAGGATCTCAAGCAGCGGCTGGAACGGCTCGAGTACTGCAAGGTGCTCAACCTCGGCTCCATCGGGCCGAGCGTCGTCTGGTGGGTGCTGCCCAAGGGCCGCAACGCGAAGGAAATCTATCAGCGGGTGATCTCCGGACAGATGCCGGCGGACCGCTTTGAGCGCTACGCGGCCGAGATCCGCCGCCTGTTCGAGAAGCGCGAAAAGAATCTGGACCCGCGGCTCGACGCGCGGCTGAGCTTCACGCTGAATGCCGGCCACAAGGCCAACGGGCTGGCGCTGCCCGCCTGGAAGGCAGTCTTCTTCAACCCGATGACGGACGCGGCGGTGCTGGACCGCCTCATTTACAGCATCGAAGAGCTGCTGTGAGGGGGCGCGTGTATATTGGACGGCGGGAGGTGCCCGCATGACCCTGCGCGCACGCGCTTTCTGCTTCGCCGCCCTGCCCGCCCTGCTCCTCGACGCCTGCGGAGGCGACCCTTCCCGGGGTGCCCGCCCCGGGCCGGCGCGCCTCATCGCCCGCGTGCATCCTTCCGGCTTCGAGCACGCGCACGACACCTACAACGGCATGGGCGTGGCCAGCGACGGTCGCGTCTACTACGTGCTCAGCAGCGAGAAGCCGGACGTCGCCGGGCAGATGTTCTTCTACGATCCCTACACGGACCGCGTGCAGCACGTCGGCGACCTGACCGAGGCCTGCGGCGAAAAGGGCATGAACGCGATCGCGCAGGGCAAGAGCCACGTGAACTTCGTCGAGGCCGAAGGCCGGCTGTGGTTCGCCACGCACATCGGCTACTACACGATCCTCGACGGCATGGAGAAGCCCGGCGTGCCGCCGCCCGGCATGAAGCCTTACCGCGGCGGCCACGTGCTCGCCTACGACCTGAAGACGCGCCGCTTTGAAGACCACGGCATCGCGCCGCGCGGCGAGGGCATCCTCACGATGAACATGGACCCGCAGCGGATGCGCGTCTACGGGCTCACCTGGCCCACCGGCGTCTTCTTCCGCTACGACGTGCGGCGGCGGGAGTGGAAGGAGATCGGCGCGTTCTTCGAAGAGGGCGAGAACGGGCGCGGACCGTCATACCGGACGATCTGCCGCGCCATCGGAATCGACCCGCGCGACGGCAGCGCCTACTTCACCACCGGCGATGGCGTCATCCACCGCTACCGCTACGACACGGAGCAGGTGGAGCCGGTGCGCGGCGATGATCTCCGCAAGGACTACTTCGGCCAGTACGACATCACGTCGCCCGGCCACATGGCCTACAACTGGCGCCAGATCGTCTGGCACCCGCGCACGCAGATGTTCTACGGCGTGCACGGCAACTCGGGCTATCTGTTCCGCTTCGATCCGCGCGCCGAGCGCGTGGAGGTGCTCGAGCGCATCACCAGCGAGCCTTCGCGCCGCAGCGGGATGTTCGACCAGTTCAGCTACGGGTATCTGGGCTTCACGCTCGGGCCGGACCGCGAGACGCTCTACTACCTGACGGGCGGGCCCATCTACCTGGACGGGCGGAGGCTGAAGGGAAAGGACGGAACCGCCAGGGGAGAAGCGAAGGGCGACGAGCATCTCCATCTGGTGACCTGGCACATTCCGACGGGGCGCTACCGCGATCATGGCGCCATCTTCTACGAGGACGGCAGCCATCCGACGTACGTGAACTCGATCGCGGTGGTGCGCGACGGCCGCATCTTCACGCTGGCGCGCGTGCCGCAGCGCGACGGCACGTTCCGCACCGAGCTGATCAGCTTCCGGCCGTGAGCGGCGGCGGCTGTCAGCGTGCAGGGTTGGGAAGAGATAATGCCGCGCGCAGAAAACCGCAGGCGTGGGGCGACCAGCGAAGTACGTCGTTTCCCCCGGGGCAGCAGGCCGTTCCTGTACTTCGGTTCCCTCGCGTCCGACGACGCTCCTTGGATCGCGCAGCTCTTAGTCGCCCCGCGCGGGAAGCAGGGAGGACGCAGGCGCAACCCAATCCTTATCGCGCAGAGGCGGCGGCGTCAGGCAGTCCATGGCGAAACGCACCTCGTGCTCGATCTCGCCTGGCTGGACGGGCGCTTCAAGGATGATTGGGACATTTTCCGGAATCCACGCGGCCACGCGCCGGCATGAGAAGTAGGACAGGAAGGAGAGCCGCTCGTGGCGGCTGAACGAGTTTACTTCACTCATGTGCACTTGGCTCAGCCGTTCTGCGTATGCGCGGAGCAATAGTTCCGCCTCCGTCATGCTGGGATCGAACTGACGCGCATGGCCGATGTCGAAGCAGAAACCCGCGTCCGGAAGAAGCTCGAAGAAGTGCTCCAGTTCCTGAACAGTCCTGCCGGCCGGCTTCCGCTTGTCCATATTCTCGATGAGCAGCATCCTGCCGAACTGGCGCCAGCAGGCTGCATCATGAATGGCGTCCGGGTGCACGACGACGGGAATACCACGCTCGGCAGCTTTCATTGCCAGGCTTGCAACTGTGGGTTCTTCCTTCTCTTCATACCGGCTGGGGGCATGAAGCGAGACATAGCGGAACCCATCCAGTTTCAGATCGGTCAGAGCATCGACGAGAGGTTTCAGTTCATGATACCGAAGCGCAGACAGTTCCACCGCGGGAAGCCCATGGCGGCTGGATAACTCGAGTCCGCAGCGGAAATCTCCCAGGGCCAGGGCGCCTGTAGAAAAACCTATCGCTCGCATCAGAAGACTCCATACATTCTTGTCAGTTCCGCGAGGCCAGAGCTTTCGTCAAAAAATACCTTGATCAGGCCATCACGGAATTTGTGAGTGGCTTCGCGCACTTCTCTGTAGAGCGCGTTTGCGTGGCGTCCGGATTCTCTCATCTGTTCGAGCTGGCTTCTCTGCCTGCCATCCCACAGCGCCTCCAGGAAGCGGTCATATGCGCCGAAGATGCTCTGAGCCGCCCGGTCCAGATGGGGATGCTGATTCAGGTGGCTGGCCACAATCGCCAGGGGCGGCATTGACAGCAGTCCGCGGAAGAACTCCACCCTTGGTCCCGCCTGGCTGTTCCCCGGCTGCTTTTCCGATTCCTGCAACTTCCCGCTGGCCTCGGTGTCCATCGCCAGGCGGAAGCAGGCAAGCAGTCCGGACGCGTAGATGAGTTTTCTCGACATCCTCAGCTTCAGGTTGCGAATGACGGCGCCCTCGCCCTGACGAGATCTCCGCTTGTAGGCGAAATCCACGGCCATCGTCCACCAGAAGCGGGCGAAATCGTTCAGCAGAAAGCGCGGCACGGGGTGACGAGACCTCCAGTGGAAGAACGCCTCGTCCTCTGTGAGGTACCGCTTCAGGATTCCTCGGATCACGCGATCATATGCCTCAGGACTGCTGCAACAGAGACTTTCCAGCAGCAGCAGGATGCGCCGGGTCGTGTTGCGATTCGTGTCATCGGAGCCACCGATCTGGTGAAGCAGTTCGTGGCTGAAGGCGAGGTTTCCGAACGTTCCTTCCCGGCCCGGCTCCTTTGGCACGACACTGCGAACGACCTCCCGCACGCGGCAGGCGACCTCCCAATGGTCCTCTGACGCGGCGCCGTCGACGAGGAGGGTCCAGTCCACGTCGCTGCCGGGGGTGAATTCTCTTCGCGCCAGGGACCCGAAGACGATTACGCTGTAGTCGCCGGAAGCAAACTCACGGCCGAGAGCCTCGGAGAGTCCGCCGATCTTTTTCTGGGCCTCTTCGGAGGCTTTGTGAAGATGCAACCATCGGCTGCCGGTGCGCTCCTCCAGCCTCCACACGGCCTGGAGCGGGTCGGTTGAGTGGTTGCCGGGGCAGATGGGAGAGGAGGGCGTCTGTGCGTCAGCACTCATGCGCTTCTTCATCTTACGAAATGGCACGGCTGGCGACGGACCCCTGACGCAAGCCTGGCCTTGGCCAGGCACCCGGAATGGGAAAATTACGGAGGAGAGCGGCCATGAAAGCGATTGCCGATGTGTGCATCATCCCGCTGGGCGTGGGCGCCAGCGTGTCGAAGGAAGTGACCGAGTGCGAACGCATCCTGCGCGAGTCCGGCCTGAAAACAAAACTGCACGCTTATGGCACCAACGTCGAGGGCGAGTGGGACGAGGTGATGGCGGCGGTGAAGCGCTGCCATGAGGCGCTGCACGCGATGGGCGTGCCGCGGATCTCCACCAACATCCGCATCGGCACGCGCATCGACAAGCCGCAGACGATGGAGGACAAGATCCGCAAGGTGGAGGAAGGGCTCGCCTCGCGGGCCTGCGAATGAGTCACGGGCCGTCGAGGATCCCGGCGGCGCGGAGCTCGCGCAGATCCGGCACGTAGAGGTCGGGCTGCCCGGCGAGCAGCGCCTCGCCGGAGACCACTCCGGTGCCGACGGCGACGATGCGCGCGCCCGCCTCGCGGGCGGCGCGGATGTCGTTGGGGTGGTCGCCGATGTAGATGATGCGCGCGCCGCGGCCGATCAGCCCGGCGCGCCGCGCGCGCTGCGCGGCCAGGCGGAGGAGGGCGGCGCGCGTCGGCCCGTCGCCGGAGAACGCGCCTACGGAGAAGAACTCCTCCAGCCCCGCGCGGCGCATCTTGGTCCAGGCGATGCGCTCGAGGTTGCCGGTGACCAGGCCGCAGGGCACGCCGCGGCGCGCGAGGGCGCGAAGCAGCGCGCGCACTCCGGGGCAGACCTTGCGGCGCAGGTCAGGACAGATCCGGACATAAATGTTCTGGGCGGCGCGGCCGATTTCGGGCAGCAGGCGGCGGGCGGCCGCGCCGCGGACGCCGGCGCGGGCCAGCATCTCGAGCAGGATGTCGCGGTCGAGCATGCCGGCCACGGGGATGCCGTCGGTGGAGACGGCCACGCCCGCCACGCGCGCGACGGCGCGCTCGAGCGCCTGGCGGTGGTGCGGCCCGGCGCGGCGCAGCAGCGTGCCGTCGATGTCAAACAGGACGAGGGTGGCGGCGGGTTCCATGCGCCTCCTTCAGCATAGCGGGCGCTACACTGGAACTGATGCAGGTGCTTCAGGCGGGGGGCCGCCATCTGGTGCGGCTCGAGCTGGATCCGGATCTGCTGTGCCAGGCCGCCGGGGAGGCGGGCTTCACCTGCAAGGCGGAGACGCGCGAGCGAAGCCTCGTGCTCGACCTGGTGGCGCAGGAGCGCGAAGGGCCGCTGCTGCTGTTCGACGGCGCCGATCCGGCCAACACGGGCTGGTTTGCGCGCTGCCAGTTTTATGTGGACGCGCGCAGCGGCGCGGTGATGCAGACGCCCATCTTTCTGGCGAATCTGAAGGACGCGGGCGGGCGGGTGAATCCGCGCGGCGTGCGCATCCAGATCCTGACCGAGCTGCCGCTGCATGCGCGGCTGCCCGGACGGCAGCCGGTGACCGAGAAGGCGCTGCTGGCCGTTTTCGCGGCGCTGCTGCGCGGGCTGGTGCAGAACGGCATCGCGCTGTGCGGGCGGGGCAGCGTGCAGCCGCTGGCCGGGCGCACCGAAATGGCGCGCCGCTGATCAGCGCAGCACGCGCAGGATGGAGTTCTCGTCGTCGGTCCAGAGGTAGCGGCGGTCGGCGGGCGCGGAGGCGGGCCGCGCCGTGTCCACCACCATCCACACGGAAGCAAGCGCGGCGGCGCGCGCGTCGGGCGGCGAGGACATGCGCGTGCAGGAGACGCCTGCATCGGCGGCGAGCGCGCGCACCACGGGGGCCAGGTCTGCGTACTGGTTCGAGATGTGGAAGGCGAGCGCGCCACCGGGAGCGAGGTGCCGCAGATAGAGCGCGAAGGCCTCGCGCGTGAGCAGGTGGGCGGGAATCGCGTCGCCGCTGAAGGCGTCCACGGCGAGAACGTCGAAGCGCTGCGGCGGCTCGGCGGCCAGCGTCAGCCGCGCGTCGCCTTCGGCGATCTCGATGCGGGCCGCGGAACGCGCCAGATAAGTGAAGTAGCGGCGGCTGAAGCCCACGACCATAGGGTTGATTTCATAGAAGCGGAAGACATCGCCGGGCCGCCCGTAGGCGGCCAGCGCGCCGGCGCCGAGGCCGATGATGCCGGCGCGGCGCGGCGCGCCGGGACGGCTGAGCAGCAGGCCCGCGGCGCTCGCGCGGCCGTAGTAAGCCGTGGGCGTGTCCTCCAGCTCCGGGGCGAGAAACTGCGACCCGTGCACGACCAGCCCGTGCAGCATCTTGCGCAGCTTCGGACGGCCGTCCGTCGCGGGCTCGTCGACGATGCGGAGGCTGCCGTAAAAATTGCGCCCGGCATCGACGAGGCCGGAGTAGTGGTTTTCGACCAGCGCCAGCGACGGCGTGGCGGCGAAGATGGCGGCCATCCAGGCGGCCTGCGTGGCCCAGCGCGAGCCGCCGCGCAGCTTCCACAGGCACAGCGGCGCCGTGAGCGCCATGAGCAGCGGCAGTTCGAAGTAGCCTTTGAGCAGCGATGGCAGGGCGACGCCCGCCAGCAGCGAGCCGAGCGCGCCGCCGGCGGCGGCGTGGGTCCAGAAGCTGGTGAGCCGCGCCGGCTCCGGCTTGCTGGCGGCCAGCGTTCCGTGCGCGAACAGGCAGACGAGGAACAGCCCCAGGCAGTAAAGCCCGAGCTTGGCGGCGAGCACCGCCTGGAGGTCGAGGAACAACAGCGCGAGGGCCATGCCGAGCAGGCCGAGCAGGGCATGGCGGGCCAGCCGCCGGCCGGGCATCTCTTCGCGCGCGAACGCGGCGACATAGGTCAGCAGGTAGACCAGCATTGGCGCCACCCACAGCAGGGGCGCGGGGGCGACCACCTGGGTGAGATGGGCCGTCGTGGCCACCAGGAACGCGGAACCCAGCGCGGACCAGGCCAGCCAGCGGAGGCGCTCGCGCCAGCGCGCGCCATCGACGAGGGGGCGCGGCGGCGCGGCGGGCCGGAGGCGCCACAGGAGGAATGCAACCGCGGCGAGCAGGAAGGCTTCGGCGGCGAACAGCGCGTGCCACAGCCGTTCAAGCCGCGACAGCGGGAAGCGCGGTTCGAGCAGGAAGGGGAACGCCACCAGAGCCAGCGCGCAGGCGGCGTTCGACCAGGCCGAAAGGCGGTAGGGGCGCGAGCGGGAGTCGGCGAGCGCCAGCCAGTGCTGGAGCAGCGGCGACGTGGTGGAAAGCAGGAAGTAAGGCAGGCCGACCGTGCCGGCCAGGGCGAGAAGCACGTGGAGCGGATCGCCGCCGGCGCGCGGCGGCACGCGCGGCGCCAGAAGGCAGGCCAGCGCCACCAGAGCGTGCAGAACGGCCTGCCGCCGCGGCTCCAGCCTGCGGGCGAGCAGGTGCGCGTAGACGTAGCCGGCCAGCAGCACCGACTGGAAGAAGAGCAGGCAGGAGGACCAGACCGCTGCCGAGCCGCCGAACAGGGGCAGCAGGCGCTTGCCCGCCATCGGCTGCACGAGGAAGAGCAGGAAGGCGCCGAGGACCACCGCCGGACCGATCACCCAAAGCGGGGAGGGACGGGCAGATCCCCCCTTTCCGGCGGCAGTCATGCGCTTTCATTGTAGCGGGGCGCGGGGAGGCGGCTGCCGCGCTTGAGGGCGAAATCGTGGACGACCGGACCATCCGCTTCCGGGGCGCGGATTTCCTGGAGGCGTGGACGCGCGCCCGGCCGTGGTGATCGATGCCGCCTATTTCGGCAGCGTGTCGGAGACCCGTACGAGCCGGTTGATCTGTTTGATGACGATGAAAATGGCCAGGGCGATGAGGAAGAACTCGATGACCGAGTTCAGGAAATTGCCGTAGGTGAGCACCGCCGCGCCGGCCTTTTTCGCCTCCTCGATGGACGCATAGGAATTGCCGTCGAGCGCCACCCACTTGTCGGCCAGGTTCACGCCGCGGGTCAGCAGCCCGAGCAGCGGGTTGATGAGGTCCGCGACCATCGAATTGACGATTTTTCCGAAGGCGCCGCCGATGACGACGCCGACGGCCAGGTCGATTGCGTTGCCTTTGAGTGCAAACTCCTTGAACTCCTGGACGAATCCCATAGTGGGAGCAAGTATACAGCAGGCGTTGCGGAAATCCATCCGGGATTTGCGGCGTGGGCGGCGCGGCGCATGGATCGGCCGCAGAAGGTTGCCGTCGGCTAAAGCTCTCCGCGCGCCAGCAGCCGCTTCTCTTCGCGGTCGAAGACGCGCCGCTGCCATCGGCGGGCGAGCTTTGCTTCATAGGAGGAAGGAGCAGTTTCCACGGCGTGCCGGTAAGCGGCGAGGGCCTCTTCGCGGCGGCCGAGCAGGTCGAGGCATTGGCCGAGGCGGAGCCAGCTCGTGACGGCGGAGTTGGGGTCGAGCCGGTCAGCGGCGCGGGTGGCGCGGCGCAGGTGGACGATGGCCGCTTCGGGCTCGTCGTACCAGAACAGCAGGTTGCCGCGGGCGAACTCGATGCGCTCCCACGGGAGGCTGGCAAAGCCGGGCGCGCCGGAGCGCTTGAGCTCCTCGATGCGGTCGAAGGTGCGCAGCGCGTCTTCCTTGCGGCCGAGGTCCGAGTACATCTGCGCGAGCTCGAACAGGAGGAGGAAGTTGCGCGGGTAGCGCTCGAGCAGCTCGACAATGATGGGCACGGCGTCCTGCGGGCGGCGTTCGCGGCGCGCGACGACGCCGAGAAGGATCTTCGCGTCGACGCGGTTGAGCGATCCTTTTTCCGCCACCAGCCGCACGGTGCGGATGCCGCGCTCGCGGTCGCCGCGGAAGCCGATGAGGAAGCCGAGCGTGCGGTAGTGCCACGGGAGCGAGCCGACGATGTAGTCGTGGACGCCCTGCAACATGAGCGCGTCGATGTTTTTCGGGTCGAGCTCGGCGACGCGGTTGTGGAGCCGGCGCGCGTCGGTGATGTCGCGCAGCGCGTCCAGCCAGGCGCGGCGGACCAGGAAGTTGTAGGTGCCGCGGAAGCCGAGCGCCACGCCGCGCGCATACAGGGCGGAGGTGTCGTTCGGGTTCTTGGCCAGCGCCTCCGAGGTGAGCGAGAGGGTGTGGCTGATGGAGGCGGCAAACAACTGCTGCTCCTCCTGCGTGGGCTCCATCTTCGGGCGGCGCAGGAAGGGGTTGCCGCCGGTGACCAGCTCGGTTTCGAGCGCGCCGGCGCGGAACATCATCTGGAAGAGCACCGCCTGCGCCAGGTGGTTGTGGCGGTGGGGGTCGCGCGGCGCGGCGGCGATGGCCTTCTGGAAACACTCGATGGCCTGCGGGTATTCGAGGTTGTAGAAGTGGTCGAAGCCGCGGGCGATGACGGCGTCGTCATATTGCGCCAGAGCCAGCGCGGCCGCCACGAGCAGCGTCATGCCGCGGCCTCCAGGCGGCGGATGGCCCAGAGGGCGTGCTCGCGGACGCCCTCGTCACCGAAGGCGGCCAGCCGACGGAGGGCAGGCAGGTAGGCGCGGTCGCCGGAGTTGCCCATCGCCGTGGCGGCATTGCGCAGCAGCCCGGCATAGCGGGCGCGCCAGACGGGGGTGCGGCGGAAGCGAGCGCGGAACTCCTCTTCGCTGAGGAAGGCCAGCTCGGCCAGGTCGGGATCCGGGTGCAGGGGCTGAAACTCGGGCATGGCGGTGAGGGGGGCGCGGCGGTTCCAGGGGCAGACCTCCTGGCAGATGTCGCAGCCGAACAGGAGCGTGCCGGTCTGTTCGCGGGCGGCAGCGGGCAGCGGGCCGCGCTGCTCGATGGTCCAGGTGGAGATGCAGAGGCGCGCATCGAGGCGGTAGCGGCCGCCGCCGGCCGGAACGAGCGCCTGCGTCGGGCAGGCGTCGATGCAGCGGCGGCAGGTGCCGCACCGGTCCGGAGGCGGGCCGTCGGGCGGCAGCGCGAGCGAGACCAGCACTTCGCCAAGAAAGAACCACGAGCCGAGCCGCTGGTTGATGAGGCAGGTGTTGCGCCCGATCCAGCCGAGCCCGGCGCGGCGGGCGAGCGAGCGCTCGAGCAGCGGCGCCGTATCCACACAGATGCGATGCTCGAACGGGCCGAGTTGCCCGCGCATTTCGTCCACGACGGAGGCGAGCAGCGCCCGCACGATGTCGTGGTAGTCGCCCGCGCCCCAGGCGTAGCGGGAAATGGAATGCCTGGGCGGCCCCGCCGTGTTGTACAGCAGCCCGACGCAGAGCACGGAGCGGGCCGAGGGCAGCAGGTGGCGGGGGTCGGCGCGGAGGGCGGCGCGGTGGTCGGCCAGATACCGCAGCGGCCCGGCCAATCCGTCGCCAACCCATTGCTGGAAAATGGGAAAGTCCTCCACGGGGGCGGCCGGCGCGACGCCCGCAAGCTGGAACCCGGCACGGCGCGCGGCGGCGAAGAAAACCTCTCTGGCGCGGGCCGGATCTGCCACGGGAACCCCCTCCGTCATCCTACTACGCGGGAGGGCGGAAACCGTTGGGCCCGCGACTTTCCCCGTCCAGCCCCGCCGGAGCGCATTTCAATGGATATGTTTGGGTTGCCGGCACGGCTTTGCCTACAATATGGGCTGAGAGAAAAGTGTCTCCGTGGGCAGAATTCCGGAGACGCCACACCGAATGAGTCATCTGGCATAAAGACCAGAGCAGTCCGACACAGGAGACAAGGACAAACGATGCACAAGCCCATCAAGTATGTAGAGAAGGCCGTGACGCTGGCGGCCAAGGCCATCTGGCCGGTGTTTGACACGCTGAACTCGATCAAGCCGAACCCCAGCTTCACGCCGAAGTGGTCGGACAAGCCGCTGCTGAAATCCTGGGAGAAGATGAAGCCGCCACTGGGGTGGCCTCGCGAGACGGACTCGCTCTGCCCCAAGTGCATCCCCGAGATCCGGAAGGAGATTCTGGACGGCAAGAAGGACGTCAGCATCCTGGTCAATGAGCGCCCGGGTGAAATCAAGGCGAAGATCATTGAGCGGGACGGCAAGATCCTGATGGTGAAGGATTGCCCGATCCACGGGCACTTCGAGGACGTGATGTCGATCGATCCGGCCTTCTTCCGCCATCTGGAAGAGGTGTTCCCGGGGCGCGACATCCGCGCCCACAATGACGAGGATCTGCACCGTCATGGCTCCTCCACCATCACCCACGGGCGCGGCTCGGTGCTGACGATCGACCTCACCAACCGCTGCAACATGATGTGCGACCCGTGCTTCATGGACGCCAACCAGGTGGGCTTCGTCCATGAGCTGACGTGGGAAGACATCAAGACGCTGCTTGACAACGCCCTGAAGATCAAGCCGCGCCGGCAGATGTCGGTGCAGTTCTCTGGCGGCGAGCCGACGCTGTCGCCGTACTTCCTCGACGCGATCCGCTACTGCCGCAAGGTGGGCTACAACTCGGTGCAGGCGGCGACCAACGGCATCGAGTTCGCCAAGAGCCCCGAGTTCGCCCGGGCTGCCGCCGAGGCGGGCCTCCGGTATGCGTACCTCCAGTTTGACGGCATCGGCAATGCGGCCAACTCGCACCGCGCGGTGGGCAACCTGTTCGACGTGAAGCTGCGGGCGATCGAGAACCTGTACAACGCGGGCGTCGAGATCGTCCCGGTGATCACGATCATCAACGGCATCAACAACGAGCAGGTGGGGCGCGTCATCCAGTTCGCGCTCGACAACCCGAAGAAGATCAGCTTCCTCAGCTTCCAGCCGGTGAGCTTCACCGGGCGCGACGAGGACATCAGCGATGAGCGCCGCATGGCGCAGCGCTACACGCTCAGCCATCTGGCTCACGACGTGAAGAACCAGACGGGGCTGGGCGAGCCGGTGCGTGACTGGTATCCGATCTCCTTCATGTCCACCTTTACGGACTGGGCTGACCTCGTGCACGGCCCCAACGCCCAGTGGGGCCAGTTGAGCTGCGGCTGCCACCCGAACTGCGGCGTCGGCATGGCCGTGATGGTGGACAAGGAGACCAAGGAAGCCGTGCCGGTGACCAAGTTCCTCAACGGCGACCGGCTGGCCCGCGACGTGGCGCGCATCAACGACGCCGCCCGCGGCAAGTTCCTCTCCGTGCTCGGCATGGCGCTGGCGCTGATGCGGAACTACGATCCGTTCCAGGCGCCGAAGCACTTCAAGCTCACCGACCTGCTGATGAAGTTCGACAAGACGTTCGGCGCCACGGGCCGCAACTACGGCAAGGTGAGCGGCGACCGGACGATGGAGGACATCCAGAAGCGGCGCGCCGACCGCTGGAACTTCCTCTTCATCGCCGGCATGTGGTTCCAGGACCTGTTCAACTACGACTTCCGCCGCACCGAGCAGTGCATCATCCCCTACGCCACGCAGGAGGGCGAGATCAGCTTCTGCGCCTACAACACGGGCGTGGGCTGGCGCAACATCGTCGAGAAGATGCACATGACCGCCACGCTCACCAAGTGGTACGAGGAGCACGGGCGGCATGAGATCTTCGCCGGCAACCGCCATGTGAAGCTCAGCTCGACCGAGCACAACCTGGTGCTGCGCGACGAGATCGTGACGAAGGAGCGCCAGAAGGATCTCGACCGCCTGGGCATCGCCAAGACGGCGCGCGAAGAGAAGATGCGCGAGCGCGACCTCAAGCTGCGGCTCCAGCAGCAGGCCGAGCACGAGCGCATGATGGCGCTCTACCGCAAGCACGTGCTGAAGGAGCCCGACAGCGGGCTGGTGCAGATCAGCGGCATCGCTCCTGCGGCTCCGGTGAAGGAGAAGCAGGAGGAGACGGCCGGCGCGCTCGGCGACTGAAGTTCATCCCAGACTCCATTCGGTGTGCATTGAATCCGGCTGGCCCGCCCTGGGCCAGCCGGTTTTTGTTTTGCGGCGCGCTTCAGAACGTGCCGAGCAGGTCGCTCAGTTTGGGGAAGACCGGGATCTGATCCTTGAGCCAGCCGCCTGCGAGGGCTTCGAGTTCCTTTTTCAGGCTATCGGCGTCAGCCTCGCTGACCGCATGAAAACCGTGGGCGAGGATGGAATGATTGCGGGCCTGCAAGGGGCTTTTCTCCCGGCTCGCGAGCCGGGACTCGAGGAAACGCTGGCCGAGCTCATCGCCAAGCGCCGCCAGCAACTGATAGCTGCGCGACAGCGGCAGCTCGACGGTCTCGCAGCCGGCGGGCAGGTTCCACTCCGCCCGCAGCTCTTCCGGGATGCTCTGCACGGGCACGGCGGCAGTCGAATGGATTCCGTGCGCGGCCAGCGCCACCTGCGCCAGGGCTTCCACGCAGCGGTAGAAGCGGGCCACGGCATCGTCGAAGCGGCGCTCGCGCATGCGGCGAAGCCCGTTGCTGTAGATGTCCGCCACGAGCAGCGGGCGCGGGCCGCCGCCCTGGCTCAGCTTTTCCAGCAGGGTGGCGTCTGCGGATACGCGGCGGTGGAAATGCTCCACGCGGTCCGGGGACACGAAGAAGGAAAGGGTATCCACGTTTTTCAGGAAGTCACGGGCCGCCATGTGCGCGTCGGCGTGGCGGAAGGCGTCCCACTCGTGGTAGATGCGGCAGAACTGGAACAGCGTGCCGAGCGCTCTGTTCAGCCTGCCTGGCCCGGTCCGCCGGAGGGCTCCTTCCAGCACGGCCACAGCTCCGCCCGTCTCGCCCTCGTCGAACAGGGCGGCGGCGCGCAGCACGTGCCGCCAGGCGAGCGTGTCCCAGGGGTTGCGCGGGTTGACGATCTGCTCCTTGCCGTCGACGACGACGCCAACGCCCCCTTTGGTTCGCTCCGTGCCGCCGACGTATTGCCACTCGCAGGGCCAGTCGAGGCTGGCCAGCACAAGGCCGGCGGACATGCATTTGGTGCCGCCGGTGAAGTCGACGACGACGCGGTCCCGGGAAGGATCCCGCACCCAGTGGCGGGCCGCGGGTTCGATCTGCTGCCGCGCCTGCCGGACGAGGGATTCGAGATCCTGGGCATCAACGATCTGCACGATTTCCCAGGCTCCGGCGGGCACTTCGAACCCGTTCCGCCGCAGGCGTTCCAGGATGCCCGGGTTGCCGCGGTCGTCGGGCCCCTCGACCAGTTTCGCCGTCTCGGGGCTGCACACGAACACGATGCGGTCTGGACGCAGATGGAGGATGCCGGCAACGATGGCCTCGGGAGAGCCGCCGACGGTTGTGATCAACAGCGTGCGGGCATCGGATGGACCCGGATTCTCCATGCCGATGATTCTTCTCACAAACGGCTGCCGCGCGCAACAGCCGGATCCCGGGCTGTGCGCCCGCGCCGGATCTTACAATCAGACGTATGAGCACTGCCGCGCCTTTGCTGGCGACGCCGGAGCAGCTTGCGCTCTACGAGCCGGTCATCGGACTGGAGGTGCACGTGCAACTGGGCACGCGCACCAAGATCTTCTGCGCGTGCCCGAACGAGTTCGGCGCCGCGCCCAACACGAACGTGTGTCCGGTGTGCCTGGGGATGCCGGGCGCGTTGCCGGTGCTGAACCGCGCCGCCGTCGAGCTGGGCATCCGCGCCGCGCTGGCGCTGCACTGCGAAGTGCGACGGCGCAGCGTCTTCGCCCGCAAGAACTACTTCTATCCGGATCTGCCCAAGGGTTACCAGATTTCGCAGTACGATCAGCCGCTGGCCGAGCACGGCTGGGTGGAGATCGGCACGGCGCAGGGCAGGAAGCGCATTGGCGTGCGCCGCCTGCATCTGGAAGACGACGCCGGCAAGAGCACGCACGAGGGCTACCGCGACAGCGACCGCTATTCGTATGTGGATCTGAACCGTACCGGGGCGCCGCTGGCCGAGATCGTCAGCGAGCCGGACCTGCGCAGCGCCGCCGAGGCGTACGAGTATCTGACCGAGCTCAAGCTGGCGATGCAGTTCGCCGGCGTGTCGAACTGCGACATGGAGAAGGGCAACCTGCGCTGCGACGCCAACGTGAGCGTGCGCCGCAGGGGAACGGAGCAGTTCGGCACGAAGGTGGAGATCAAGAACCTGAACTCGTTCCGCTTCCTGCGGCAGGCGATCGAGTTCGAGATCTCGCGGCAGGTGGCGCTGCTCGAGGCGGGCGGAACGGTGGTGCAGGAGACGCGGCTCTACAACCCGGACCTTGACGAGACCTTCTCCATGCGCAGCAAGGAGGAGGCGCACGACTACCGTTACTTTCCCGAGCCGGACCTGCTGCCGCTTGTCGTCAGCGACGAGTGGCTGGAGGAGATCCGGCGGTCGATGCCCGAGATGCCGGCGGAGATGCGCCGCCGCTTTGTCGAGCAGTACGGGCTGCGGGAGTACGACGCGCAGGTGCTGACGGGTTCGCGCGAGCTGGCGGATTACTTCGAGGGCGTGGTGAAGGCCTGCGGGGATCCGCGCGCCGCGGCCAACTGGGTTTCGGGCGACCTGGCCGGGCTGCTGAAGGCCGAAGGGTTCACGGTCGAGACCTGTCCCGTGCCGCCCGAGAGGCTGGGCGAGCTGATTGTGCTGGTGCAGAAGGGCGAGCTGACGGGGAAGCTCGCCAAGGAGATCCTGCCGAAGATGTTCGCCACGCGGGAGAGCGCGCGGACGATCATGGAGCGCGAAGGGCTGCGCGCGATGTCGGACACGGGCGAGCTGGAGCGGATCGTCGATGAGGTGATCGCGAACAACCCGAAGCAGGTGGAGCAGTACCGCGCCGGCAAGACAACGGTGTTGCAGTTTTTCGTCGGGCAGGTGATGAAGGCGACGCGCGGCCAGGCCAACCCCGCCGCCGTAGCCGAACTGCTCAAACAGAAGCTGTGAGGGGGCGGTGCGCTCCATTGGACGCCGGGTCAGTGATTTTCCATGCGCCTGCGAGCCAACCAGAACAAGCTCAAGATTGAGCATTCGATCCTCGACGGGCTGCGCCCGGTGCTCGAGCGGCTGGTGGAAGATCCCGACATCCGCTCGATCATCCCCGGCGTGATCCGCCCGGTGCGCGATGCCAAGGGCGCGGTGCGGATCCGCGTCACCGTGCCGGTGCAGAACGGCTGGAAAGCGATTGCGCTGGCTGCGGGGGCCCGGCAGGAGCTGTTCATCAGCACCCCGCTCGGCCAGGAAGAGCTGGAAAAGCGCATCGCCGCCGCGCTCGGCTGAAGGCGCACGGCGCGAGCCGGCTGTGGCGCCCGCGGGCGCATTGCGCGGATTCTTCTGATCCGCGCGCCGCGCCACGCGCCGCCCGGGCAGGCGGGAGCCGGCCATTCAGCCCGACAGCCCGGTGTGCAGCGCGACGATGCCGAATGTCATGCGCCGGAAGCGCACCCGGGTGAAGCCGGCGGCTTCCATTTCCGCAGCGAGCCTCTCCGCATTGGGAAACTTCTTCACTGACTCCGGCAGGTAGGTGTAGGCGCCGCGGTCGCCGGAGATCCAGCCGCCCAAGGCGGGCAGCAGCGTCTCCGAGTAGAAGCGGTAGAGGGCGCGGAAGACGGGGTTCGGCGGCGTCGAGAATTCCAGAATCGCCAGCATGCCGCCGGGCTTGATGACCCGCCGCAGCTCGGCCAGCCCTGCGCGGTAGTTGGCGAAATTGCGGAACCCGAAGGCGATGGTGACCAGATCCAGCGAGCCGGGCGGGAAGGGCAGTTGCAGGCCGTCGCACTCGATCCATTCGATCCGCGCCCCGCGCCGCCGCTGCTTGCGGCGCGCCTCTTCGAGCATGGGCCGGCAGAAGTCGCCGCCAATGAGAAGCGCATCGCCGGCGGCGCGCCGCTCGAGCGCCAGAGCGAGGTCGCCGGTGCCGCAGCAGAGATCGAGCACGCGCGAGCGCGGGCGCCGCAGGAACGGCTCCACGTCGAGCGCCGTGCGGAAGCGCCAATAGCGGTCCGTCTGGAACGACAGCAGGTGATTGAGCAGGTCGTAGCGGCGGGCGACGCGCGAAAACATCCGCTGCACATAGGCGGCGGCCTCCTGTTCGGTTCGCGCTCCCGGCGGCGTGGTTCCCTGCACGGCTTCCTACAGAATGGATGCCACCGCGTGGCGGACCAGATCTTCGGCGATGTCCGCGGTCACCTCCGTGGACCCGATGCCCGTGGCCAGCACCCAGTGCACCGCCCCCTGGATCGCCTTCTTGTCCTTCCGCAGCCGCGCGAGCAGCCCATCCACCGTCAATCCATCGGTGGAAGGGAACGGGCCGTAAGCGCGCACCACCGCGGCCATCTCCTCCCGCAGCGGCGCCGGAATCCGCCCGGCCAGCTCCGACAGCCGCAGCGCGGCCAGCATGCCGAGGCCCACGGCCTCGCCGTGCAGGAAGCGGCTGTAGCCGGTTTCGGCTTCGATCGCGTGGCCGACGGTGTGGCCGAAATTGAGGATGCGCCGCAGCCCGCTTTCCTTTTCGTCCTGCGAGACCACCTCGCACTTGATGCGCACACTCTCGGCCACCATCTGCTCCACGACGTCCGGCTCGCGCGCGAGGACGGCCTCGCGCCGCTGCTGCATCAGCCGGAACAGCGGCTCGCTGCGGATGATGCCGTGCTTGATCACTTCGAACAGCCCGGCGCGGTATTCCCGTTCGGGCAGGGTGGCCAGCACGCCGGGGTCGGTGATGACGGCCAGCGGCTGATGGAAGGCGCCCACCAGGTTCTTGCCCGCGCGCAGGTTGGCTCCCGTCTTGCCGCCGACGCCCGCGTCCACCTGCGCTAGCAGGGTGGTGGGCGCCTGGATTACGGGAACGCCGCGCATGAACACGGCCGCGAGGAAGCCGCCAAGGTCGTTCACCACGCCGCCGCCGAAGGCGATGACGAGGCTCGAACGGTCTCCGCCGCCTTCCACCATCTGCTCGGCCATCGCCTCGATCTGCGCGAGCCGCTTGTTCTCCTCGCCGCCCGGGAACAGGATCAGCCGCCACGGCCGCCCGGCGAGCGCCTGCTCCACCGCCGCGCCGTGCATGCGCCAGATGCCCTCTTCGCTGACGACGAAGACGACGCCGCGCTTCGGCGGAATGAAGGCGCCGAGCCGCGCGAGCGCGCCGCGCTCCACCAGCACCGGGTACTGCTGCGCGCCGGTGTCCACCGTGAACGTCGGCATATCTACGGTTGTACCATGTGGGTATCGACAGGCTCGCGGAAACAATCCGGACCGATTTTCTCGTCATCGGCGCAGGGGTCGCCGGCATGCGCGCGGCCATCGAACTGGCCCGCGCCGGCAGCGTGCTCGTCGTCGCCAAGGACAGCCTTCAGGAGTCCAGCTCGGAATACGCGCAGGGCGGCATCGCCGTCGCGCTGAGCGACGAGGACGACATCTCGCTGCACGAAGCCGACACGCTGGCCGCCGGCGACGGGCTTTGCAACCCGGCCGCCGTGCGCGTGCTGGTGAGCGAAGGCCCGGCGCGCATCGAGGAGCTGATCCGCTGGGGCGCCGAGTTCGACCGGGAGGGGGCGAAGCTGCTGTTCGCGCGCGAGGGGGCGCACTCGCGCAGCCGCGTGCTGCACTCGCACGGCGACTCCACCGGGCGCGAGATCGCGCGCACGCTGTACCGCGCCGCCGCCGCGCTGCCCAACGTGCGCTTCGAGGGGTTCACCGCCGTGGTCGACCTGCTGCTCGAGGAAGGACGCGTGGCCGGGGCGCTGATTCTCGACGCGCGCCGCGGACTGCTGGTCCCGGTGCTTGCCCGCGCGACGCTGCTGGCCACGGGCGGGCTGGGGCGCGTGTACGCCGACACGACCAACCCCGATGTCGCCACCGGCGACGGCATCTCCATGGCGTGGCGCGCCGGAGCCGTCATCAGCGACATCGAGTTCGTGCAGTTCCATCCGACCGCGCTGCACATCGAAGGCGCGCCGCGGTTCCTGCTTTCGGAAGCGCTGCGCGGCGAGGGCGCGCGGCTGCTGAACGTGCGCGGCGAGCGCTTCATGCCGCGCTACCATCCGATGGCGGAGCTCGCGCCCCGCGACGTGGTCTCGCGCGCCATCGTCAGCGAGATGCGGCACACCGGCGCGCCCCATGTGCTGCTGGACATTTCCGGCCGCGGCGATTTCGTGCGGAAGCGGTTCCCGCGCATTCATGCCACCTGCCTCGCCTATGGAATCGACCTCGACCGCGAGCCCGCGCCCGTCTGCCCGGCGGCGCACTACGCGATGGGCGGCGTGTGGTCGGATCTGGACGGGCGCACCACGCTCGAAGGGCTGTGGGCCGCGGGCGAAGCGGCCTGCACGGGCGTTCATGGAGCGAACCGGCTGGCGTCCAATTCGCTGCTGGAAGGCGTCGTCTACGGCGCCCGCGCCGGGGCCCATATGCGCGAGGCGGCGCCACCCGTGGCCCCGGCGCGCTTCGCCCCGCCGGCGCCGCTTGCGGTTCCCTCGCTGCGGCTGGAAGAGATGCGCCGTCTCGCCATGGACCGGCTGGGCATCGTGCGCTGTTCGGACAGCATCGCCGCCGCGCTCGAAACGCTCGAGCAAAGCCCCTGCGAGGCCGCCGTGCCCGCGGACCGCGACGCGCTCGAGCGCGCCAACACGCGCATCGTGCTCTCGCTGATCGCCCGCTGCGCGCTGGCGCGGCGGGAGAGCCGCGGAGCCCACTACCGCACGGATTATCCGGAGAAATCGGACGCCTTCCGGGCCCATTCCCGGATCGCGCGCGGGAAGGAGGAGGCGGAGTTCGCGCCCGTCGAGGCGGGCTGAGGCGCGTCAGTTGTTGTTGCTGGCGAAGTCATCGGCCAGCAGCGTGCCCGCCGGCTGCGGGACAGGGATGCGCCGCGCGCCGACAAACGCGCGGCGCCAGTAGGGGTCGGAGAACAGAGGGCTGATGCGCACCGTCTTGCGGCGGTTCGGGGCGTGGATGAAGGCGTCGTTGCCCACATACATGCCCACGTGCCAGCCGCGGCGGGTGCGGAAGAAGACCAGATCGCCCGGCTCCAGTTCCCAGGGCTCCACGCGGAAGCCCACCTGATACTGAAGCGGCGCCGAAGGCGGCAGGGCGAGCGAGAAGTTCTGCTCGTAGAGGTAGCGGACGAAGCCGCTGCAATCGAAGCCCGTCTCCGGGCGCGTCCCGCCCAGGCGGTAGCGCGTGCCGATCAGCTCGTAGGCCGTGGCCAGCAGCCGCGTCTCGCACAGGCGGCATGGGGAGGGCAGATCCGGAGGCGGGGGAAGCTCGGCCAGCACGCGCGGCATGCGCTCGAGCGCCACTTCCGGCCAGTTCTGGATGACATAGGGCTGGAACTGCGGCTCCGCCCTGTCGGCGCCCCTGCGCCGTGCCCGCGCGCTGCGCTTCGCGCCGGCTTTCCGCACGGCGGCGCGCACCCTGCCTGCCGGCTTCGCCGCAGCCGCCTTCGCCGCCGGGGCAGCAGTGCGCTGCGCCGCGCCCGCCTTCGCCGCGGGCCGTGCTTTGGCACGGGTAGCGCTCCACGCCGTTGCCGTGGCGCATCCGGTGATCAGGAGCAGGAGGAGGAGAACCTGAACTCGCAAAACAGCCTCAACCGGAGCGTTGTCAACGAAACTTTCACAGTATATCCCAGACGAAACCGTCCGCAAGGGCTGCTACGATGGAGGTATGACCCTGGAAGACCTCAGCCAGGCGTACTCCGAGCTCCGCCGGCAGTCGGAAGCTGTGCGGAGCTATCTTTGACATCCCCGCCAAGAAGAAGCGCCTGGAAGAAATCGAACAGTTGATCGCCGCGCCGGACTTCTGGTCCAACCAGGAAGCGACCCAGAAGATCATGCAGGAGCGCAAGAAGCTGGAGGCGGCCATCGAGCAGGACCGCCAGCTTGCGGCGCTGGCCAGCGACATCGAAACCCTCATCGAGCTGGGCGGCGAGGGCGAAGATGTCGCCGCCGACCTCGAGCGCGAGATCGGGAAGCTGCGCAAACTCACGGAGCAGCTTGAAACCGAGATGCTGCTTTCCGGCGAGAACGACCACCGCAGCGCGATCCTCACCATTCACCCCGGCGCCGGCGGCACCGAGAGCCAGGACTGGGCCGAGATGCTGCTGCGCATGTATCTGCGCTGGGCGGAGCGCAACGGCTTCGAGGCTGTGGTCACCGACCGGCAGGAAGGCGAGGGCGCGGGCATCAAGTCCGCCACGGTGGAGATCAACGGCGAAAACGCCTACGGGCTGCTCCAGAGCGAGATCGGCGTGCACCGCCTGGTGCGGATCTCGCCCTTCGACGCCAACGCCCGGCGGCACACGTCGTTCGCCAGCGTCTTCGTCATCCCGCAGATCGACGACGACATCCAGATCGAGATCCGTCCGGAGGACCTGCGCGTCGACGTCTTCCGCGCTTCCGGCGCCGGCGGCCAGCACGTGAACCGCACCGAGAGCGCCGTGCGCTTCACGCACATCCCTACGGGCATCGTCGTCACCTGCCAGAACGAGCGTTCGCAGCACAAGAACCGCGCGTCGGCGCTGAAGCAGCTCAAGGCGCGCCTGTATGAATACGAAATGGAGAAGCGCCGCGCCGAGGAGCGCAAGCTGGAGGAGTCGAAGGCGGACATCAACTTCGGCTCGCAGATCCGCTCCTACGTGCTCGCGCCCTACCGGCTGGTGAAGGACCTCCGCACGAAGCTCGCCATTGGCGACGTGGACCGCGTGCTGGACGGGGACATCGACGACCTGATCCACGCCTATCTCGTGTGGAAGAAGACGGGCAAGACCTTCGGCGACGCGAAGGACGACGAGTCCGAATGATCCACCCGCAGCTCGAGGAGGCCGCCCGGCTGATCCGCGCCGGGCGGCTGGTGGCGTTTCCCACGGAGACCGTGTACGGGCTGGGGGCGAACGCGCTGGACGCGCGCGCCGTGCAGCGCATCTTCGAAGTGAAGGGCCGGCCGCCTTCCAGCCCGCTGATCGTGCACGTGTGCTCGCTGGAGATGGCGCGCGCGCTGGCCGCCGCCTGGCCGGAGAAAGCCGCCGCGCTGGCCGGGCGCTTCTGGCCCGGGCCGCTGACGCTGGTTCTTCCCCGGCAGCCTGCGATTCCCGACAACGTCACCGCCGGGCTGCCCACCGCCGGGCTGCGCATGCCGGCGCATCCGCTGGCGCTGGCGCTGATCGAGACGAGCGGCTGCCCCATCGCCGCGCCAAGCGCCAACCGCTTCACCGAACTCTCCCCGACCACGGCCGAACACGTGCGCAAGTCGCTGGGCGACGCTGTCGATCTGATCCTCGATGGCGGGTCGACGCCGGTGGGCATCGAATCCACGGTGCTCTCGCTGGCCCAGGATCCGCCGCTGCTGCTGCGGCCCGGCATGATCACGCGTGAAGAGATCGAGGCGGTGATCGGGCCGGTGGAGGCGCGCACGGCGGCCGGCGGCGGCGCGCATCCTTCGCCTGGCATGCACCCGCGCCACTACAGCCCGCGCACGCCGCTCTATCTGGTGCGCGGCGGCGTGCTGCCCGCCGGCGGCCGCGGCATCTACCTGCGCCACGGCGAGACCATGCCCGCCACGCCGCGCGACTACGCCGCCGCGCTCTATGCGACGCTGCACCGCTGCGACGAGCAGGGATACGATTGGATAGCGGTGGAGGAGCCGCCCGATCTGCCGGAGTGGGCCGCCGTGAGGGACCGGCTCCGACGCGCCGCCACGCGCGCATGAGCCCGGCCGCACAGCCCCTGCTTGCCAACTGGATCGGCTACACCGCGGGCGCGGTCGTCTTCGGCATCTTCCTCGTCCTGCTGGCGAAGGACCTGGCCAGCCGCGGGCTGCGCGCCGGATGGCGCACGCTCGCCGCCGGCAGCATGGCCTTCCTGTGGAATGCCGGCGCGCTGGCCAATCTCTTCGTCGACTCGTTCCTGCTGCGCCTGGCCAGCACCGCCGCGCTCAGCCTGCTGCCCGCGCTGCTGCTGGACCTGCTGGTGGAGGGCGGGCCGCGCCGCCTGGTGCTGGCGGGCTACGCCGTCAGCCTTGCCTCCATCGCGCTGCACGCGCTGGAGCCGCTGGCCGCCGGATTCCCGCTGCATCACCGCACGCTGCAACTCACCGCCGCCGGCTTTGCGCCGCTCACGCTGGCGGCGCTCGTCCACCTGCGCCGGCGCCGCACGCCCACGCGGCGCGCCGCGGCGGCCATGGCGCTGCTGCTGTTTGCGCTCTCCTTCACGCACCTGCACCGGCAGGACGCGCCGCACGCCTGGCTGGTGGAGCTGCTGGTGCATCACGCGGGCGTGCCGCTGTCGCTGTGGGTGCTGATGCAGGACTACCGCTTCCTGCTGCTCGACGCCTTCGTGCGCTTCCTGGTCAACATCCTGCTGGCGGCCGCCTTTGCCTGGGCGGGCGCGGTGCTGGCGGCGCGCGCCGGCTGGTTCGACTACCGCACGCTGGCTCCGGCGCAGGTGGTGATGGCCGGAGCCGGAGTGACGCTCGCCCTTGTGGCTTTCTCCGCCCTGCGTCATGGCGTGCAGCGGCTGCTGACGCGGCTGGTGTTCCGCCGCGGCGATGCCGAGGCGCTGCTGGAACACATCCGCCGCATGCCGGTGCGCGGCGAGCAGGAGTTTCTGGCTTCCGCGCGCGCGGCAGTGGCGGCGTTTTTCGAAGCCGGGCCCGTTGACGTCCACTCCGGCGCGCCGCCGCTGCCTTTCGGGCTGGGCCGCCGCGCCGGCGGGCGTCCGTATCTCAGCGAGGACCTGGCGCTGCTGGCGCGCGCCGAGTCGCTGGTGAATGAAAAGCTCGAACACTGGCGCGAGCAGCACCTGCGCGAGCTGCTCTCGCAGGCCGAGCTGCGCGCGCTCCAGGCGCGCATCCACCCGCACTTCCTGTTCAACGCGCTGAACGCGCTGTATGGATCCATCCCCCGCACCGCCCCCGCCGCGCGCCGCGCCGTGCTGCACCTGGCCGAGATCTTCCGCTACCTGCTGAAAGGCGGCGAGGGGCTGATTCCGCTGGAACGCGAGCTGGAAATCGTGCGCGCCTATCTGGAGATTGAAGCGCTGCGCCTCGGCGACCGGCTGAGCTGGCGGATCGACGTCCCGCCAGAGGCTCTTCACGCGATGATCCCGACGCTGAGCCTCCAGCCGCTGGTGGAAAACGCGGTCCGCCACGGCGTGGCGCCCAGCGGGCAGCCCGGCGAGGTGTGCGTGGCCGCGCGGATCGAAGAAGACGCCTGCCGCATCGAAGTCAGCGATACGGGCGCGGGCCTGGCCGCGGGGGGCAACCCGGAGGGCATCGGCCTTGAAAACGTCCGCCGCCGCCTGACGCTGCACTTCGGCGGGGCGGCGCACCTCGAGCTGAAGCGCGAGGCGGGCCGCACCGTCGCCCGGTTCGCCGTGCCGATGGCGCGGCCGGCTTCCGCCGCCGTCACGGAGGATGCCGCCCCATGAAAGTTCTCATCGCCGACGACGAACCCATCGCCCGCCAGGTGCTGCGCGAGCTGCTGGAGGAGTGTCCGGGCGTCGCCGTCGCCGGCGAAGCGGCCAGCGGGGCGGAGGCGCTGCGGCAGGTGGAGCGGCTGAACCCGGATGTCGTTCTGCTCGACATCCACATGCCGCAGGCCGACGGGCTCGCCGTCGCGCGCCGCCTCAGGCCGGAGCCTTTGCCGCTCATCATCTACGTCACGGCTTACGAGCAGCACGCCGTGGCCGCCTTCGAAACCGGCGCCGTCGACTACCTGCTGAAGCCCGTGCGGCTGGAACGGCTGCGCGCCGCGCTCGACCGCGCCCGGGCCCGGCTGGAAGCGCTTCAGGCGGCGCAGGCCGCGCGCATCGAGCCGCCGCAGCGCATCGCCGCGCGGCTCGGCGAGGAGATCCACCTTGTCGACACGCGCGACGTCATCCTGTTCCGCGCCGTGGATGGCGGCGTGGAGATCATCGCCACCAGCGGGCGCTACCGCGCCTCCCACCCGCTGCGCGAACTCGAACGGCGCTTCCCCCCGCCGCAGTTCCGCCGCATCCACCGCGCCATCCTCGTCAACACCGCGCATCTGCGGTCCATTTCGCCGCTCAGCTCGCGCCGCTATCTGCTGCGGCTGACGGGCGGCATTGAAGCGGTGGTCAGCAAGCGCATGGCGGGCATCATCCGCGAAGCCGCCCAGTGGTGAGCTCGAGCGCCGCCGCGATGTCCTCCGGACGCCCGACGTCGCGCCAGCCGTGCTCGAGCGGCTGCGCCAGCACGCGCTGTCCGGCGGCGAGCAGCCCGCGAAGCCCGTCGCTCAGCTCGTATTCTCCCCGCGGGGACTTCTCAATCCGCGCGAGCGCGTCGTAAACCGCCGGGCGGAAGGCGAAGATGCCGGCGCTGTTCCAGCGCGTGCGGCTTGTGCCGAACGGCGGCTTCTCGATGATCTCCGTCACCACGCCGCCGGCCTCATACACGGCCGCGCCCTGCCACGGGTCGTCCACCTCTTTCACCGCGACCACCGCCGCCGCCTGCGGGTCAGCGGCGAGCCGCTGCCACACGGCGCGGATGTCCTCCGGGGCTGCCAGAATGTCGCCGAAGATCAGCAGGAACGGCTCGTCCCGGGTGAACGGCCGGGCCAGCCTCGCCGCCGACCCGGTGCCATCCACCGGATCCTGCAAGGCGAAATGGATGGAAGGATCTCCGGCGAAGCGCGCATAGAACAGCTCGTGCCGGTAGCCCACCACCAGAAGAAACCGTCCGAAGCCCGCCTCGCGCAGGCTGCCGAGCACATGCTCGACGAGCGGCCTGCCGTGCAGCGCCAGCAGGGGCTTGGGCAGGTCGCGGGTCACCTGTTGCAACCGCGTGCCCCGCCCGGCGGCCAGAATCACCGCGGCAGGTTTTGACATTTCAGTATAATCGGGTTCGTGCATCCGCAACCGTCGAAGACCCGTTGGTGGATCCTCGCCCTCCTGTTCCTGATCACACTCAACAACTATCTGGACCGGATCCTGCTCGGCATCCTCAGCCCGGTCATCATCGAGGATCTCCGTTTCACCAAGATCGAGTATGGCTACGTGAATGCGGCGTTTCAAGCTGCCTACGCGGGCGGGTTCCTGCTGATGGGATGGTGGATCGACCGCGTGGGCACGCGGCGCGGCTACGCGGGCGCGATCACGCTGTGGAGCCTCGCCGCCGGGCTGCATGCGCTGAGCACGAACTGGCTCCACCTGGGCTTCTGGCGGGCGCTGCTCGGGCTGGGCGAGAGCGGCAACTTCCCGGCGGCCATCAAGGCGGTCACCGAGTGGTTCCCCAAACGCGACCGCGCCTTCGCCACCGGCATCTTCAACGCGAGCACCAACGTGGCGGTGATGATCGGCCCGCCGCTGTTCGTCTGGATGAACGCCCATCTCGGCTGGCGCGCCTGCTTCCTGATCACCGCCTCCACCGGCGCCATCTGCATCGCGCTCTGGTGGTTCTTCTACCGGCTGCCGCGGCAGCACCGCTGGGTGAACGAGGCGGAGCTGGCCATCATCGAAAGCGACCCGGAAGAGAAATCCGAGGCGCGCATCAGTTGGGCACAGGCTTTGAAGATCCGCCAGACGTACGGCTTCGCGCTGGCCAAGTTCTTCTCTGACCCCGTCTGGTGGTTCTACCTCACGTGGCTGACTCTTTACTTCAAGGAAGCCCGCGGGCTCAGCCTGGAGCAGATCGGCTGGGCGCTGCCGGTCATCTACCTGATGGCCGATTTCGGCAGCGTTTTCGGCGGCTGGGTGAGCGGGTTCCTGATCCGCCGCGGCTGGCCGAACGGGAAGGCGCGCAAGCTCACCATGGGCGTCTTCGCGCTTTGCATGCCGATTGCCGCCACCGCCGTGGCGGCGCCGAAGACGTGGATGGCCATCGCCCTCATCTCGCTGGCGACGGCGGCGCATCAGGGCTGGTCCGCCAACCTGTATACCACCGTCTCGGACGTCTTCCCCAAGTCCGCCGTCGCTTCGGTCACCGGTCTGGGCGGCTTCCTCGGCGGCATGGGCGGGGTGATCTTCACCGCGCTGCTGCCGGGCTTCGTCATCACCCACTTCGGCTACCTGCCGGTGTTTGTGATGATGGGCAGCTTCCACCTGATCGGCTGGACCTGCGTCCACGTCTTCCTCGGCGATATGCGAAAGCTGGGCGAACAGGAAGCGTAAACAGAGTTGTCACCTGCGGGCCCGCGGGCGCATCCAAGAGAGTAGCCAGCCTATGCCGATGTACGAATACCGCTGCGAGGAATGCGGCGCGAAATATGAACAGCTCCGCCGGATGAGCGAGGCGGACGTCAACCTGGAATGCCCGGTCTGCGGGAGCCAGAACGTGCGGCGCCAGGTTTCGGCCTGCGCCATCGGGGGCTCCTCTTCTTCGTCGTGGAGCTCCGGCGGCGGCTGCGCCCCGCGCGGCGGCTTCTCCTGAGCCTAAGCCCGCGAGGCTGCCCGGCGGGCAGCCAAAGGACGATCTGACCAACCCTGCACTCCCTGCCCGGAGAGGAGCCATCCGTCTTTTCCGGGCTACTTCTTTTTCACCAGCCGGTAGCTGACGAAGGCGAAGCGGGTCGAATCCGGCGACCAGTTGGGGACGTTCATCGTTCCCTGCCCGCCGAACAGCGTCACCAGCACGCGCGGGTTGGCGCCGCTCGAATCCGCCAGGCGGATCACGACATCCCTGTTCGGCGGGTGTCCCTGCACGCTCCGGTCATAGCTGAGGTAGCAGATCCACTTTCCGTCCGGCGAAAAGTGCGCGAACCAGTCGGCCGACTCAGGCCCCTGCGAGATCATCCTCTGGCCGCTGCCATCGGCGTTCATCCCCCAGATGCGCATCAGGCCCGTGCGTTCGCTGTTGAAGTAGATCAGCCGGCCGTCGGGCGAGTATTCGGGGCCGTCATCCAGCCCCGGCGCATCGGTCAGCCGCTGCTCCTCGCCGCCCTCGACGCTGATTTCGTAAATGTCGTACTCGCCGTTGCGCTGTGCGCAGTAGGCCAGCCGCTTCCCGTCCGGCGACCAGCCGTGCAGATACGACGGGCCCTTTTCCGTCACCAGCCGCGGCGCGCCTCCGGCGATGGGCACGATGTAGATCTTCGACGGATCCCTGCCCACGCTGCCGCTGATGGCCAGCCATCTGCCGTCAGGCGAAATCACGTGGTCGTTGTTGCAGCGCACCTCGCCGGTGGGGATCAGCCCGGGCGTGCCGCCTTCCACCGGGATCCGGTACATGCGTCCGCCGCCGTTGTAAACCAGCGCCCTGCCGTCGGGCGTCCAGTTGGGCGCTTCGAAGTGCTCCAGCGCGCGGCGCACGATCCGCCGCTCGCCGGTGCGGATGTCGACGATTTCCAGCGTGGACTCCACCACGCGTTCCCCATCGCTGACGATGCCGTCTTCATCGACCGCGGCGTTGCGGAACAGCGCCGTCTGCGAGTCCGCATTGTCGTGCGAGCAGACGGCGAGGCCTGCGTAGACGGTCTGCGGCAGCTCCACCGTCAACGCGCCTCCCGGCTGGAATGCGGCTCCGGGCCGCGCCACCTCGAAAGAGATCACATGGCCATGCCGCGCCAGCCGGATCCGCGCCGGCGCTTTCACCGGCGTGCGCACCTCTTCGGTCGGCCCGCCTTTCGCGCGGCGGAACTGAAGCGCGATCAGTCCATCGGCATGGACGAAGACGCTGGCGTGCGGCGAATCCGGCTCGAGCGAGGCGCGCAGCATGAGGCCCGCCTTCTTGTGGGCGTGGCCGCCCGGCGTGGCCCACTCGACGTCCGTGGTCATCACCAGGTCGCCCGCCGCCTGCCTCCAGGCGAAGTGGAAGGCGTCTTCCGTGCCCCAGATGTTGTCTCCGGAGCCGGTGATCCGCCAGGCGCGCAGCGCGGCGTCGTAGGCGGCGCGCCCGGCGGCGCCTGTCCTGCCGACATCGCCGCTGTGGGGGAAGAGATCCGGTTGTGCTGCCGCCAGGGACGCTGCCGCCACGAGAAGAAGGGCCGGTTTCATGTGTCCTATCCTACGCCCTCCGGTGGCGGGCCGCGCCGTTGCGGCCCGGCATCCCGGAGCTGCCGTTCGCTCCCCCGCCCCTGCCGTTCGCCCTCCTCGCATTGACGGCCTGAAAACGCGTCCGATAGACTGGAGTTTGACTGATTCCCGCCCGCCGGATCTCTGTGTGAGCTCGCGCGGCGCATCCCCACAAGCAGGAGGGCTTCGAGTTGCCTGACTCGAGACGTCACATTTTCACCTCGGAATCCGTGACCGAGGGCCACCCGGACAAGATCGCCGATCAGATCAGCGACGCGGTTCTCGACGAGATTTACAAAGAGGATCCCAACGGGCGCGTCGCCTGCGAGACGCTCGTCACCACGGGCACCGTCATCGTCGCCGGCGAAATCACCACGACGAATCTCCATTTCTTCAAGAACCTGCCCGACCTGGTGCGCACTGTCGTCCGCGACATCGGCTTCACCAACTCCGAGTACGGCTTCGACTACAAATCCTGCGCCGTCATCAACCTGATCCACGGCCAGTCGCCGCACATCGCCATGGGAGTGGACACCGGCGGCGCCGGCGACCAGGGCATGATGTTCGGCTACGCCTGCGACGAGACGCCGGAGCTGATGCCGATGCCCATCATGCTGGCCCACCGGCTGGTGCGCCGCCTCAGCGAGGCGCGGCGCAAAGGCGAAGTCGCGCATCTGCGGCCGGACGGCAAGAGCCAGGTGAGCGTCGAATACGTCAATGGCAGGCCCGTGCGCGTGGACGCCATCGTCGTCTCCACGCAGCATGACCCGCATCCGTCGAAGCCGAACACGATGCCCGACGGGCTGGTGGAGGAAGTGCGCGAGAAGATCATCAAGGCGGTGGTGCCGGAGGGGATGCTCGACGCGAAGACGAAGATCCACATCAACCCCACCGGCTGCTTCGAAGTGGGCGGTCCGCACGGAGACACCGGGCTCACCGGGCGCAAGATCATCGTCGACACCTACGGCGGCATGGGCCGTCACGGCGGCGGCGCCTTCTCGGGCAAGGATCCCACGAAGGTGGACCGTTCGGCCTGCTACATGGCCCGCTACATCGCCAAGAACATCGTCGCCGCCGGGCTTGCCACGCGCTGCGAGGTGCAGCTCGCCTATGCCATTGGCGTGGCCGATCCTGTGAGTGTTCTCGTCAACACCTTCGGCACCGGCATCATCGACGAGGAGCGGCTCACCGAACTCGTCCGCGCCCACTTCCCGCTCACTCCGCGCGGCATCATCGAGCACCTGAAACTGCGCCGGCCGATCTACCGCCCCACGGCGGCTTTCGGCCACTTCGGGCGCAGCGAAGAAACGTTTACGTGGGAGGCGGTCGACAAGGCCGCCGCATTGCGGGAAGACGCACGCGTCGCGTCCGCTGCCCGCTAGAGAAGTGGTCCCCCGGGCGCGCCTCCCCCTTTGAGGCGCGCCCTTCGTGCGTCTGGAGGTAGTTTCCTTGGCCCTCATCGAAGGCTGCAAGCATTCCATCGAAGTCACCATCCCCGCCGAGGCGATGGCGGCGGAAATCGAAAAAGTCACCGAAAAAGTCCGCTCCCAGGCCCGCATTCAGGGCTTCCGTCCCGGCAAGGCTCCGGCCAGCCTCATCCGCAGCCGCTTCGGCCAGGAGATCCGGCAGGAAGCGCTCGAGAACCTGATCCCGAAGTACTTGGAAGAGGCCTGCGAGCGCGAGAACCTTCGCGTGGTCAGCCGCCCCACCATCAAGGACCTGCACTTTCATGAAGGCGAGGCCGTCCACTTCCGCGCGGAATTCGAAGTGGCTCCGGAAATCGAGCTGAAGGAAGTGCGCGGCCTCAGGGTCGCGTATGCGGAACCGGTGGTGACCGACGAGGAGGTGGAGGAGCGGCTCAACCAGATCCGCGAGTCCCGCGCCGAGTTTGTCAACATCGATCCCCGCCCGGTGGAAGATGGCGACCACTGCCTCGTGTCGCTGGAAACCATCTCTGGCGTCGAGGGCGAGCCGCTGAAGCAGGACGACATCAACATCGAGGTTGGCGGCAAGGACACTTTCGAGGAATTCAGCAGCGCGCTGCGCGGCGCGGTGCCCGGCGACGTGCGCGAAGCGGAAGTCACCTATCCGGAGAACTACGCCGTCGACCGGCTGGCTGGCCGCACGGTCCGCTTCCGCATCACGCTGAAGCAGATCCGCCGCAGGGAGCTGCCGGAGCTGAACGACGAGTTCGCCCGCGACCTTGGCGACTTCCAGTCGATTGACGAGGTCCGCGAGGAGATCCGCAAGGCCATCTTCCGCGAGAAGGACTACGAGGCGCAGGTCAAGGCCAAGAACGATCTGGTGGACCAGATCGTCGCCATGCACGACTTCCCCGTGCCCGAAGCCTACATCGACGACCGCATCGAGCACATGGTCGACGGCCAGCTCCGCTCCATGCAGGCCCAGGGCGTCGACATCAGCAGGATCCGCATCGACTGGCAGAAGCTGAAGCAGAACCAGTACGAGCAGGCGAAGCACGACGTGAAGGCCGCGCTGCTGCTGGGCAGGATCGCCTCGAAGGAGAACATCCACGCCACCGAAGAGGAGATCGACGCCGAGGTGCAGCGCATCGCCCGCCAGCGGCGCGAACCCGTGGCCGCCGTGCGGCTGAAGCTGGAAAAGGAAGGCGGCCTTCAGACCATCGTCAACCGCATCATCACCGACAAGACGCTGAAGTTCCTGTTCGATCACGCGGTGAAGGTGCCGCCGGAGGCCGCGCCCGCGCCGGACGCGCCGAAGCAGGAATGATCGACGCCGCCCGCCGGTTGCTGGAATGCGAAGCCCGCTCCATCGAGCGGGCTTCCGCGCGTCTGGGCGCAGAGTTCGGCCGCGCCGTGGACCTGCTGGCGGACTGCTCCGGCAAAGTCATCGCCGCCGGCATGGGCAAGAGCGGCGCCGCCGCGCGCAAGCTGGCCGCCACGCTCAGCGCCACGGGCGTCCCGGCGGTCTTCCTCCACCCGGCGGAGGCCGAGCACGGCGACTTCGGGCTGGTCGAGTCTGGCGATGTGGCCGTGCTCATCTCGAAGAGCGGAACCACGGCGGAAGTCGTGCGCCTGGCCCGCCGCCTTCAGGAGCACGAGATTCCGCGCATCGGCATTCTTGGCCGCCTCGACACGGAGCTGGCGCGCCTGTGCGATGTCGTTCTCGATGCGGGCGTCGAAGAGGAAGGAGATCCTTACAATCTGATCCCTGCGGCCAGCGCCATTGTGGCCACGGCGCTGGGCGATGCGCTTGCCGTGGCGCTGATGGTGGCCCGCCGCTTCGACCCGGAGCATTTCGGGCGGCTCCATCCCGGCGGGCAGCTCGGCCGCAACCTGCGGCTGCGCGTGCGCGATGCCATGCACGCGGGCGAGGAGGTGGCCTGGGTTCGCCCGGAGACGCCGCTGCGCGATGTCGTGATCGCGATGACGCAGAAGCCGCTGGGCGCCGCCTGCGTGCTGGACACCGAAGGGCTTCTGGCCGGCCTGATCACGGACGGCGACCTGCGGCGCGCGCTGGAGCGCCACGAGGACATCCGCTCGCTGGCGGCGGCGGACGTGATGACGCGGACGCCCGTGACAATCGCGCCGGATGCGCTGCTGGCCGAAGCGCTGGTCCTGATGGAGCGCCGCCCGCGGCAACTGAGCGTGCTGCCCGTGGTCGACTCCTCAGGCCGCGCCCTGGGCCTGCTCCGCCTCCACGACATCTACGCCACCCAGAAGGGAACAGCCTGACGGAGGCAATCCCGGCAGAGGGGAAGGGGGCCGAGCGGCCGCATCAGGCTGTCCCGCCCGGCTGGAATTGCCTGTCAGCGGAAGCGCTTGCGGTAGAGGAAGTCGACGGCGAAGGCGCCGTTCTCGTCCTTGATCGCGATCAGCGACCACTGCCGCGACAGGTCCCATTCGAGCCGCACGACCTGCTGTTGCGAGCGGTTCAGGTTGGTGATGAACGTGATCGTGACGTCGCGTGAAATGGACTGCTCGATGCTCAGGCGCGCCTGCGGCAGCGCGTCGACGCCCACGTTGCTCGGGTCGATCCGCAGCCGCGAGGCGCCGAAGAAGCGTTCGGTGCGGCTGTTGATGCCAGCGGTGAGGGCGCTGCCGAGCAGCGTGTTGGTCCCGGCGCTGTTTTCCATCACCGTCTGGCTGCGGATGCGGTCGCTGGAAACCACCGAACCCGAGGTCGCCGTCGGCGTGCGGCCCACGGTGAGCAGCGCAAGAATCTCGGAGGACTGCAACGGCGGCTCGCTGCGGTAGGTGACGTTCAGGCGCGAAAGCGGGCCGCTCACGTTGATGTACACGGTGATGCCGCGGACGCGCGTCTCCAGATCAAGATCGAGCTGCGGCTGCACCGCCGCCGTGTTGTAGAAGAGGATCTCGCCGCGGCTGATCGTGTAGCGGTTGCCGAAGAAGTTCACCTCGCCCTGGCTGGCGTAGATCGAGCCGAGCAGCACCGGCTTGGCCGGGCTGCCGCGCAGCCGCAGATCCGCCTCCAGTTGCAGGTCGCTCGTGTAGGAAGTAATGAAGACGGCGTCCGGCGCGCTGCGCAGGCGCACGTCGAACTGAAGATTGCGCAGGAACTCGTTCTGCGCCGCCGCCGCCGGGATGGGATTGCCGGCGCCGCCCACCACGCTGCCGATGTCGCCGGTGACGACAAAGCCCGAGCGTTTCACCGTCACGGTGCCTGAAAGCACGCTCGCCGCCGAAGAGCCCGTCAGCGAAAGCTCCGCGTCCACCGTATTGCTGACGCCTTCCGGATAGCGCAGGCGCACGTTCTGGAGCTGCGCCTGGAGGCGGAACGTGAGATCGCCGCGCGCGAGGCCTGCGAAGCCCGAAAGCGACACCGTGCCGCCGCCCGAAACACCCGTCAGCTTCTGGATGTTGGCGCGGTTGCGGTCAAAGAAAATGGTGCCCTGGATGTCCTCCATGCCCGCGGGCAACCCCTTGAGGAAGACCGACGTCTTTGCGATCTCCATCTGCCCGCTCACCTGCGGCTCCGCCGCAGGCCCGCGCACCAGGGCCCGCAGCCGGGCCGATCCCGACGCGGTGATCTCCGGGTAGAACGATCCGAGCACCGCCAGGTTCGCCGTGCCCCGGGCCTCCAGGTTCCACGGCGTCGGCGAGCCGAACTCATACGATCCGCTCAGCGAAAGATCCGTCTCGAGCGCCGTGAATTGCGCCTGGCGCACGCGCGCCGATTTCGCGTCGAATTCAAACTCCAGCGGGCCCGCGTTGCGCAGAAAGAGCTCGGCGATCAGCGGACGTTCTTCGATCAGCTCCTCCGGCGCCGGGCGCAGCTCCAGCTTCGGAATCACGAGCGAGCCGGCGAAGCTTTCCGGGGCTGCCAGCTCGCCGCGCGCACGGATTTCCGCATCGAAGGCGCCCGAGATGGGCCACGGCTCCGGCGGGGCCAGCTTCGCATCCGCCAGCAGGCGGTGCAGGACGCTCACGGAAATGGAGGGCCATTGCAGCCTCGCCTCCACCGGCAGCTTCCCGTCCAGGCCCACGCTGGCGGACAACTGCAAGGGAGCGGGTTTCGCCGCAAGGGTCGCCTGCACGGCGAGCCCCTTCTCCGTGGTCCTGCACTCGGCGCGCAGGGAGCCAAAGGCGGTCTCGCCCGCGCGGACCGAAGGGGCGGCCATCGCGCCGTCCAGCCCCTCCAGCCGGGCCGTGCCCTTCTCTACCCGCACCCGCAAGCGGGCGCGGCCCCCGAGCACCGCATCCAGAGGAAGCGCGAGGTTGCGGAAGGCCGCGAAGTCCGCCGTGCGGAATCCTTCGAGCGAAGCCTCCAGCGCGAGCGCGCCGTCGAAGCCCCCTGCTGCGGCGCGCTTCCAGGCGCCCTGTGCCGCCAGCCGCGTGCCGTTGCGCTCCAGCGATGCCTGCAAGGCGCCATCCGGGGCCAGCGAAGCGGCCACGGACACGCGCCCGAGCGCCTCCTGCCGCCACGCCGCTCCCTCCACGGACATCCGCAACGAACCGTGCGGCTCCTCGAGCGTCCCCCCGGCCGAGATCGAACCGGCTGCGGTGCCGCGCAGCTCCGCGTCGAGCTTCGCCAGCCGCAGCAGTTGCTGGAGATCCGCGCGCTCGAACTGGACCGAGGCGCGCAGCGCGCCCGGCGGATGCGGCCGCCACTCCTGAAGCCCCAACGTTACCGAGCCGCTCAAACGCCCCGCCGTCTGCCGCAACGTGAACGAGGGGATCTCCAGCCGGTCCTTCTGCATCGAGACGCGCGCCTGGACTCTCTCAAACGGGATCCCCTCGTAGACGGCGTTGGATGCCTGCACCGTGCCGGACAGGCGCAGCTCCCCGGCCGGCCCTTCCACGACGGCCGAGGCATTCACCGAGCCGTGCTCGAACGATACGGGCGCGGCGATCTCGCCCTCTGCGCCCAGCGCGCGCGCCAGCACGGGCAGCGCATCCAGGCTGGTCGCGTAGAAGCCCGCCTCCAGCCGCCGGCCCAGCACGCCGCGGAAAGAGGCGCGCATGGCGCCGGCCGAGAGCCAGGAGTCTTCGAATTCCGCGCAGGCACACGCCTGCCGCCAGAGCATCTTCACGCTGCCTTCCAGCGGCAGCGCGGCGCCTTCCGCTGGCGTGACCGCCACTGCGGCGCGCACTTCGGCATCGCGGGCGCCCGCCTCCGCCAGACGCAGCCGCACGGAGACGGGCCCGGCCACCTGCGCATCCAGCTCCGTCACGGGGCGCCGCAGCGCTGCCTGAAGGCGCGCGAGGCTCGCGCCAAGCAGCTCGCCCTCGAGTGCCAGCCGCGTGCCTTCGTCCAGCGCAAGCCGCCCGTTCCAGTCGAGATAGGGGCTGCGGACTTCCAGCGGATCGATGCGCAGGGACTCCGGCGTCCAGACGAAGCTGCCGCGGGCGTCCAGCCGGCGCACTTCGACGTCCGCATCGGCCCAGGCAAGCTGTTCGGCGCGAAGGTCGCCTTCGATCCGCAGCGGCTCGCCGGGCACTAGCTGCACGCGGCCGCTGCTGACGGCGAAGCCCTGCCGCACCGGGCTGATTTCGAGATCGCGCAACAGCGCTGCGGCGCGGTAGGCCAGATCCACCTGCGGCTGCCGGAACGATTTCACCGTACCCGAAAAAGCCACCCGCGAGTCGCCCTGCCTTGCCATGGCTTCGGCGATCTCCACTTCGTCCGGGCCGAGCCATGCCCGCAGTCGCAGCGCAGGCTGGAGCCGCCAGGGAAGCTGCACGCGGCCGGTGGACAGCTCCACACCGTACCGCGAGCGGCGGAAGTCAAACGCAAGGCCGAGCTCGAAATTTTCAAGCGCCAGGCTGAAATCCAGCGGCCGGTCCTCCAGCTCGAAGCGCGCATGGCGCAGCTCCAGCAGGCCAATGCGCAGCCGGACGAGGTCTGCCACCGGCGTCTCCCGCCGCGGCGGCGTCTTCGGGCGCGGCAGGTTCGTCGAGCCGTCGGCGCGCCGGTAAATATGGACGCGCGGCTCCTCCAGGCGCACTTCGGAAATCTGCACCCGCCGTGCGGAAAACGGCCTCAGCGCCAGCCGCACGGTAATGGCGCGCGCGGCGAACAGCTCCTTTTCGCCCTCGCGGCGCAGCCCTTCCAGCGTGAAGCCCTCGAGCCGCGCCCCCAGCGGGAACCATTCCACAGACAGCCGCCCGAGCGAAGCGCGGCTGCCCGTGGCGCTCTCCACGGCCCGCACCGCCTCCCGGCGCAGCCGCTCGCGGAGCCACGCGGATTCAAGCACTGCAACCACGGCGGCCACCAGCAGCACCGCGGCTGCCGCGGCGAAGGCCAGCCATTTCCGCGCCGTCATGGCGCCCCTCCCTGCGGGCGGAAGGCCTCGTCGAAGTAGCGGATGCGCAGCGTCTGCCGCATCTGCTGAAGCCATTCCTCCATCGCCGCGTTCACTTTGCGCGTGGAAAGAATCTGTTCGATCTGCGCCCGCACGGAGGCCAGCTCCGGCGGCCTTGCGCCCGGGTCCATGCGGCGCAGGGCGGGAAGGAACTCGCCCTGATAATACGCTTCCACCTCTTCATCCGTCACCTGAATGCCCGGCGCGAAGCGGTAATCGATGAAACGCGTGATGGTGAGGCGCGCCTGCATTTCGCGGCGGAATTCCTCTTCCGTGAATCCATAGCGGGCCAGTTCGGACGCCAGCCGCTCGCGCGTCCACTTCATCTCTGCGAGGAACGCATCGATGGCCTGTTCGGTTTCGTCCATCGTCGGCGGCGTGTAACGGCTCAGCTCCAGCTCCCGCCGCACGATGAGCAGATCCACAAGCTGCGAGGCCGCCTCGCGCCGGTTGGCTTCCGTGTCCTGCACCGGCGCGCCGGAGACGATGGAGCGGAAGCGCAGGTGCCGCAGGATGGCGCTCAGCGTGATGGCGTCCTGCCCGGCGGCCGCAGCGACGCGGTCCAGCACCTGCTGCGCCGGCGCCGTCAGCGCGAAGACGAGAGACAGGACTGCCATGCGCCGCCGCATCAGAACGTCTGCCCGATCGAGAAATGCCACTGGAACTGGCTCACCCGCTGCGGCACGTTGAAGCGGCCCTGTCCGCGCAGAAGCTGATCGCGCGTGCCCTCGAAGCCCACGAAGCGCGGGCTGTTGGGCGCGTAGGCGAAGTCGATGCGCATCGGGCCCACCGGCGTGCGCACGCGGAAGCCGAGTCCGGCGGCCTGCACCATATAGTCGAAATCCTGCCGGTCGCGCTGGCGGGCGCGGAAGCTCAGGTTCTCAAGCGACGAGTACACGTTGCCCATGTCGTGGAACAGCACCGCGCCCACGCTGTCGCCGATGAACGGGAAGCGCAGCTCGTGCTGGAAGAAGAGGAACGCCTTGCCTCCGACGGGGAACCCGGTGACGAGGTCGCGCGGCCCGGCCTGGTTGTCCGGGAAGCCCCGGTGCGTCGACGCGCCGCCGGCATAGAAGTTCTCCGGCAGCGGCACGGGGCGGTCCGAAAGATTGTAGAGCCAGCCGAAGCTGGTGGCGCGGGCGAAGGTCACCTCGCGCCGCACCGGATGGTATGTCGAGTTGCGCGCCACCAGCCGCGTGTAGTTTGTGCTTGTGCGGGCGAAGCGCGGCGCGAAGCCGAAGTCGATCGTGTTGGCCATGCCGCGGCGGGAGTCCACCGGGTCGTCGCGGCGGTCCTGGATCAGCGAGGCCGAAAGCGTGATGGTCTTCACCGGCTGCGAAAAGACGGGAATCAGGTCCGGGGCGATCTTCAGCGTGTCCTGGTCGATGTAAACGAAACGCGAGATGGCGCGGTACTGGAGCGTGATGTCGCGGCTGATGCGCTGGCCGATCTGCACGGCGCTCTCGTTGCGCCGCGATGTGAACGTGCGGATGTCCTTGCTCTGGTCGAGCAGCGAGCTGAAAGAAAGGTTCACGCGGTCGCTGCCGGCCAGTTGCGGGGCCAGATAGTTCAGCAGCAGGCGCTGCTGGATGTTGGAGACGCGCACCAGCGCGCTGGCCGTGTGCGCCAGCCCGAACAGGTTCGACCGCGTGATGCCCAGCAGCCCGCGCGGCGCGAAGCCGGCGGCGCCGGCGGGCGCGTCGAAGTTGTTGCCGGTGCCGATGCGGCCCATTTCGGCGCCGAAGCCGAGGCTCAACGAGTACTTGCGGGCCTCTTCCAGGTGCAGCAGGACATACTTGTTGCGCTCGCGCCCGTCGGGGTTCTGCACCGCGACATCCACCTTGGCGAAGATGCCCAGGTCGTACAGCCGCCGCTGCGTCTCCACCATGTCGCTCTGCGACAACGGCTCGCCGGGGCGCACGAGAATGCGGCTCTGCACCAGCTCCGGGCGCGTGGCCTCGAGGCCGCGCACCAGCACGTCGCGGACGAAATTGCGCCGCCCTTCCCGCACCTGGTAGCGCAGGATCATCCGGTGCGGCGCGGAGCCGGGCGCCACGGCGGCGTCGAAGGCTGCCTCCGGATAGCCGTTGTTGAAGTACCAGTTCAGCACCGCGTCGCGGTCCGCCGCCACGCTGGCAGCCGAATACGGCTGCCCGGGCGCCGCGCTGATCAGCGAGAGGATCTGTTCGTACAGCCGCAGGTCGACGCCCGTCAGCTCCACGGATTCCACCAGATACTGCGGCCCTTCGACGATCTCGAACCGCGCGGCGATGTCGCTGGCGCGGTTGCGCCAGTTGTGCTCGATGCGCGTGCGCACGCGGACATCGCGGAAGCCGTTGGCCACATAGAGCGCTTCAAGGGCAGCGCGGTCGCTGTCGAGCATCTCCGGGCTGAACCGCCCGTTGCGGTAGCGCGGGAAGCTGGCCGGAAGGATCGACAGCCGCTCCCGGATCGTCTCCTCGCGGAAATAGCGGTTTCCGCTGATGAGCACCGCGGCCAGCCGGTAGCGCGGCCCGCGGTTGATGCGGTAAACGATCACCTGCTCGCCGGAAGGGCCGGGGTCGGACAGCGTGAACGAGACGCGCGCGTCGAAGTAGCCGCGGCTGCGGAAGCGCTCCTCGAGATTCCGCTGTCCTTCGAGCAGCAGCTCGCGGTCCACCGTGCGCTCCTGCCAGATGGGGATCAGGCGGCGCAGCTCGCCGCCACCCACGCGGGCGCCCTCGGTGCGCACGCGGATGCGCGGGCCGGGATCCACCCGCAGCAGCGGGCTCACCGCCGTCCGGTCCTGGTCGAAGGAGAGCTCCAGCAGCCGCACCGACGCGCGCAGGTAGCCGTCCTTGCGGTAGCCCTCCTGCATCCGGTCGAGCCCCTTCTGGAGCCTTGCCGACGTCAGCTCCTGCCAGCCCCGCAGGCCGAACCAACGCTGCCAGCCGCTGCGCCGGATCAGCGACCGCTGCGACTTCAGCAGCGCGCCCTCGAACTGCGGCCGGGCGAAGCGCGCCCTGCGGCCAGGGTCGATGCGGAAGCGGATGTCCGCCTCGCCCGTCTCCTCGCGGAAGACGGCATCGTAGCGCACCTCCGCGTTGTAATAGCCATTGGCGCGCAGCAGCTCGCGCAGGCTCGCGGCGGCTTCGGGCAGCATCTGCTCATCGAAGGGGTCGCCCAGGCTCAGCCGCGTGCTGTTGACAAGCTGCGCCACGTTGGGCGGCTCCGGCACGCGGTCCACCGCAACCCCGCTGACGAACATCGCCGGCCGCGTGCGGAAAGTGAGCGCCACGCCTTCGCTGCCGTCCTCGGCCGCTTCCACCACGATGTCGGAGAAGCGCCCGGTGGCCCAGAGCCGGGCGATGGCCTGCGACAGCGCCGTCTCCTCGAGCGGTTCTCCCGGGCGGATTTGCAGCGCGAGGCCAAGCTGGTCCCGCGTCAGCGGCTGCCTGGCAGGCTCAAACAGAATGTCCGAGATCCGTTTTCCGTACAGCCGGCTGGGCGTGATCTGGCCCGGCATTCCCGCGGCAAGGCACACGAGCAGCGCCAAGGCTGTGCGAAGCCCGTTCACTGACTGTCATCTTACCGTGCGGGCCCGCGCAGCGGCCGCCGACGGCCGCGCCCGTGCCCGGCGCGGCTGCTACCATTGCAGATGGGATGAACGAGGCGCAGCGGGAACGCTACAGCCGCCAGATCCTGTTCGCTGGCATCGGCGAAGAAGGACAGCGCCGCCTGCGCGAGTCCGCGGCCGCCGTGGTGGGCTGCGGCGCGCTGGGCTCCTTCCACGCCGGAGCGCTGGCCCGCGCCGGCATTGGCCGCCTCGTCCTCATCGACCGAGACTACGTCGACTGGAGCAACCTCCAGCGCCAGTGGCTCTACGAAGAAGCCGACGCGCGCGATGCCCTGCCCAAGGCCATCGCCGCCGCCCGCGCCATCGGGCGCATCAACAGCGACGTGGCCGTCGAGGCCCACGTCGCCGACCTCGCCCCTGACAACATCGAGGAGCTGCTCGGCGGCGTCCACGTCGTGCTCGACGGCACCGACAACTTCGACACCCGCTTCCTCGTCAACGACTACTGCGTCGAACGCGCCATCCCGTGGGTCTACGGCGGCGCCGTGGGCTCCTACGGCCTCTCCATGCCGGTGCTGCCGGGCCGCGGCCCGTGCCTCCAGTGCGTCTTCCCGGAGCCGCCCTCCGGCCCGCAGCCCACCTGCGAAACGGCCGGCGTCGTCAACACCATCACCTCGCTGGTCGCCTCCTGGCAGGCCTCGCTGGCGCTCCAGATCCTGTGCGGCCGCGAGCCGGAACGCAGGATCACCACCTTCGACGCCTGGACCGGCGCCGTGCGGCAGGTGGAGATGCCGCCCCGCGACCCGCAGTGCCCCGCCTGCGGCCTGCGCTCCTGCCGCTACCTGCACGGCGAGCACCGCGTGCCGGTGAGCCTTTGCGGTCGCAACGCCGTCCAGATCCACGACCGCCGCCGCCCGCTCGACCTCGAAGAGCTGGCGCGGCGCCTCCGCCCGCTCGGCGAGGTGCGCTCCAACGGCTTCGCGCTGCGCTTCTCCATCCCTCCCCACGAGATGATGATCTTTCCTGACGGCCGCGCCATCATCCGCGGCACGCAGGACCCGGCCCTTGCCCGCAGCCTCTATTCGCGCTTTATCGGCAATTGACGGGGTCTGGCGGGTTACACTCAAAGCGATGGGCGGTTAGCTCAGCCGGTCAGAGCGCGTGCCTTACAAGCACGAGGCCGCAGGTTCGAACCCTGCACCGCCCACCAGGATCCTGCCATGAACGCCGCCGACGATCCCGTCCCCCGCTACGCCGACGTCTTCGCTGCGCTTGGCACCGAGCCGCGGCTGCGGATCCTGCGCCTCCTCCTCGCCGCTCATCCCGGCGGCCTGTATGCCGGCGACCTCCAGACTGCGCTCCAGATCCCCCCATCGACGCTCTCCCATCACCTCGAAAAGCTCCGCCACGAGCGGCTGGTCACCGTCCGCCGCAAGGGCACGTTCCACCTTTACACGGCGAACACGGAGACGCTCCGCGAGGTGGTCACCTTCCTTTACTCCCAGTGCTGCGGACGCGGACGCCAGACCGGGCTGGGTGATGTGACCCAGTTGTGCGAGTGTGCCCAGCCGGGCGAGTAAATTGCCCCGCTGCGTCAGTCCTGCCGTCCCGGCGGCTCGGCAGGCGGAAATCACATTAACAGGTCTGAAGTTCCATAGTTCTGGAATCATAGCCCGGAAGCGCCCGCCCTCCCGGTTTCCGTGCCGGAACTTGGCAAAAGACGTGCTTCCGGCATCGCGCACGGTCTTCCTGCCGGTTCCCCGGCGAAGGCAGGACCGCGCGCAACCAGGTGCAAGGGGTGTTGGCCATGGCAAACCACAGGGACGAAGCGGAAAAGAAGCAGGGCCTGGCCGGACCGCGGCGGGCTTTCCTTCAGGTGCTGGCGGGCGCCGGCGCCGGAGCGGCCGCGGCAGGCGTCGGCCTGAGCGTGCTGGAGTCGCAGAAGGCGGAGGCGGCCGAGATTCCGCCGCCGCTGGCCGAATCAAGCGGAGCCGTGCTCATCCGGATGCAGCAGGATCTGGAGCGCGCCCTGACCAGCGGCCGGACGCCGTCCTGGGTGATGGTTGTCGATACGCGCAAGTGCGTGGGCTGCGACGCCTGCACCGTCGCCTGCAAGGCGGAGGTCCCCACCGGCCCGGGCGGCTTCAACCGCCGCGTGATTCAGAAGGAGCTGCCCATCGGGCCGCGGCCCTACCGCGTCTTCAAGCCGGTCAATTGCCTGCAATGCGACGACCCGCCTTGCGCGAAGGCGGTGCCGGCGGGCATGATCCGGAAGCGGGCCGACGGCATCGTCGAGTTCGACTCCGTTTCCCTCGCCGGCGGTTACGCCCTCGCCGCTGCGAAGGCCTGCCCGTGGGGGCTGATCCACATCGACCGCGGAGCCACCTACACCATGAACACGCCCGCGCCGCAGCCTTACGAAACGCGGGCCTTCGAGGAGTACGGAAGAACCTTCCGGCGCGGACCCCAGAACTACGAACTCCAGGACCGCGCCCGCAAGTGCACCTTCTGCGCCCACCGGCTGGAGCGCGGCGAGCTGCCTGCCTGCGTCACCACCTGCCTGGGCAGCGCCATGTACTTCGGCGACATCAGCGACCGCAGCTCGCTCGTCTACCAGATCACCCAGGGCCGCCGGATCTTCCGCGGCCATGAGAACCTTGGCGTCAAGCCGCGGGTGATCTATTTCGAGGAGTCCATGCCGGGCGCGGTCCATGTGGACTGCCAGGCCTGCCATTCCCGTTGAGGAGGTTGCCATGAGGAAAGAGAACGATCGCCCCCGCACGGAGCAACCGCAGAAGACGGACCGCCGCGAGATGCTGGCCGGCGCGCTGCTCGGCGGCGCCATGCTGGCCCGCTTCGAGCAGGCGCAGGCGGCCGAAGCGGCGCCCGGCTCGCTGAAGCCCGTCGACCCCTCCCAGTACATCTACACCACCTGCCTCCAGTGCAATACCGGCTGCGAGGTGAAGGTGCGCATCCAGGACGGCGTCGCCGTCAAAATCGAAGGCAACCCGTACGCGCCGCGGCCGATGGATCCGCACATTGACTGGAACACGCCGGTCGCCGACGCCGCGCGCATCCACGGCCACTTCTGCCCGAAGGGACAGGCCGGCATCCAGACCGCCTACGATCCTTACCGCATCACCAAAGTGCTCAAGCGCGCCGGCAGGCGCGGCGAGGGCAAGTGGATCACCATCCCCTTCGACCAGGCCATCACCGAAATCGTCGAAGGCGGCGTGCTCTTCCCGCAGGACGGCGGCCGCCGCGTCGAGGGCTTCCGCGACCTCTACGCGCTGAAAGACCCGAAGCTGTTCGCCGACATGGGCGCCGATGTCAACCGCATCCGCCGCCGCCAGATGACGGTGGAACAGTTCAAAGAGAAATACCGGGACTATCTGAACACGCTCATCGATCCCGACCACCCCGATTTCGGCCCGAAGAACAACCAGTTCGTCTTCAACTGGGGCCGGCTGAAAGCAGGCCGCGGCGACTTCTTCCGCCGCTTCGTGCAGTCGAGCTTCGGTTCGGTGAACGCCCACGGCCACACCACCGTCTGCCAGGGCTCCATCTACTTCGCGGGCATGGCCATGTCGGACGCCCCCAGCGGCGGCTCCTGGACGGGCGGCTCGAAGTGGTACTGGATGGCGGACACGGCCAACGCGGAGTTCATCATCTACTGGGGCGCGAACGTGCTCGAGGGAGGCTACGGGCCTTCGCTGAAAATTCCCAAGATCATGAACGGCCTCGCCAGCGGCCGGCTCAAGGTGGCGGTCATCGATCCACGCTACAACAAGCTCGCCGCCAAGGCCTGGCGCTGGCTCCCGGTGAAACCGGGCGAGGACGCCGCCATTGCTTTGGCGATGATCCAGTGGATCCTCGAAAACGAACGCTACGACCGCCGCTATCTGGAAAACTGCAACCGCGCTGCGGCAACGGCCGACGGCGAACCCACCTGGTCCAACGCCGCCTGGCTGGTCAAGATCGGCTCCGACGGCCGGCCCGGCGCCTTCCTGCGCGCTTCCGAGATCGGCCTTGGCGGCGATGCGGACACCTTCGTCGCCTGGCGCAATGGGCGCCCTGTCGCCTTCAGGAGCGGCGACACGGCCAACGCCGCCGAAGGCGATCTCTTCGTGGATACCGTCATCAACGGCATCCGCGTCAAGAGCGCGCTGCTGCTGCTGCGCGAGGAAGCACTCCGGAACACCATCCATCAGTGGGCCGCCATCGCCGGCGTCAGCGCCAGCGACATCATCGCCCTGGCGCAGGAGTTCACCTCGCACGGCAAGCGCGCCGTCGTCGAGATTCACCGCGGCGTCAGCCAGCACACCAACGGCTTCTACAACTCGCTGGCCACGCTCGGCGCCCTCAACACGCTCATCGGCAACCTCGACTGGAAGGGCGGGCTCATCTATGGCGGCGGCAGCTACGGCGAAACCGGCGGCACCGGGCGCCCGTTCCAGCTCGGCGATCACCCCGCGGCGATTGCGCCCTTCGGCCTTGACATCATCCGCGGCGGCGCCGTCTACGAGCAGAGCACCATCTTCAACGGCTATCCGGCCAAACGCCCGTGGTACCCGCTCGCCAGCGACGTCTATCAGGAGGTCATCCCCTCGGCCGGCGACGCCTATCCTTACCCCATCAAGATCCTCATGCTGTACATGGGCTCGCCCGTGTACGCCCTCCCGGCCGGCCACTCGCTCATCCCCATCCTTCAGGACACGGAGAAGATCCCGCTCTTCATCGCCAGCGACATCGTCATCGGCGAAACGTCGATGTACGCCGACTACATCTTCCCGGACCTGACCTATCTCGAGCGCTGGGAGTTCCACCGCACGCATCCCTCGATCCCCCATCGCGTCTCGCCCGTGCGGCAGCCCGCCATCGCCTCGCCCAACGAGGTCGTCCGCGTCTACGGCGAGGAGATGCCCATCTCGATGGAGGCCGTGTTCCTCGCCATCGCCGAGCGGCTCAACCTGCCCGGCTTCGGCCCGGGCGCTTTCGCGGGCCGCGGCGACCTGAAACGGCCCGAGGACTTCTATCTCCGCATGGTGGCCAACGTGGCTTATGGCCAATCGAGCGCCGAGATCTGCCCGGACGCCTCCGACGAGGAGATGCGCATCTTCCTCAACGCCCGGAAACACCTGCCGAAGAGCGTCTTCGACCCCGAGAAATGGGCGCAGATCGTCGGCCCGCAGTGGTGGCGCAAGGTCGTCTACGTGCTCAACCGTGGCGGGCGCTGGCAGCCGCATGCCCAGGCATGGACGGGCGAGCAGGTCACCAACAAGTACGGCAAGCTCATCAACCTGTACCTCGAAAAGGTGGCGCTGCTGCGCGACTCGATGACCGGGCAGCCGCTGCCGGGCATCGCCACCTACGTGCCCGTGCGCGACTCGCTCGGCCGCCCGCTCGACCACCGCGGCGCGCCGCTTCAGCTCATTACCAACCGCAACATGCTCCAGACCAAGAGCCGGACCATCTCCAATTACTGGCTCACCGACATCCGGCCGGAGAACTTCATTGAGATCAGCCCGCGCGACGCGCAGCAGCTCGGGCTGAAGGACGGCGATGAAGTCTACGTGCTGTCGGCCTCCAACCCGGACGCCGCATGGAACCTGGGCCACGGCCAGACGAAAGCCCTCCGCGGCCGGGTGCGCGTCACCAGCACCATCCGCACCGGCGTCGTTACGTTCGAGCTTGGCTGGGGCCACTGGGCCTATGGCTCCTCGCCGCAGTGGATCGACGGCCAGATGATCCTGCCCGATCCGCGGCGCGGCCGCGGCATCCATGCCAACGCCGCCATGACCGTCGATCCTTACATCCGCTCGCCGCTCAGCGACGTGGTGGGCGGCAGCGCCGTGTTCTACGATACCCGCGTCTACCTTGTGAAAGCCTGAATCTCCCCCTTGTGCCAGCCGTGCGGCGGCGGTCCGTCCCCCGGGCGGGCTGCCGCCGCCTTCGCTTTTCGCCTCCGTTCGGGATAGAGTATCAGGCCATGCCGGAGATCGAATACCTTGGCCGCCGCGCCGTTTCCCTGGCCAACGGGCTTCTGGAAGTCATCGTCACCATCGAAGGCGGCCACATTGCCGCCATCCGCGACCTCGCCACCGGCGTCAACCCGCTCTGGACGCCGCCGTGGCCCACCATCGAGCCGTCCGCGTGGGACCCCGCGCGGCATCCCGAATACGGCGACAACCCGGAGAGCCGCCTCCTCGCCGGCATCCTTGGGCACAACCTCTGCCTCGATCTGTGGGGCGCGCCCAGCGCGGAAGAAGCCGCCGCCGGCATGCACGTGCATGGCGAAGCGGGCGTCATTCCGCACGAGGTGCGCTCGTCGGACGGCACGCTCGAACAGGCTGCCGTCCTGCCCGCCTCCCAACTGCGCTTTGAGCGGCGCATCCGGCTGCGTCCGGGCGCGCGGCGCCTTGAAATCGAAGAGACGGTCGAGAACCTCTCGCCGTGGGACCGCCCCGTGGCCTGGACGCAGCACGTCACGCTCGGCCCGCCGTTCCTCGAGAAAGGGAAAACGGAATTCCGCGCCAATGCCACCCGCTCGAAAGTGATCGAGCATGACTTCACGGGCGGCAAAGGCCACATGCAGACCGGAGCCGAATTCGACTGGCCGCTCGTGCCCTGCCTCGACGGCTCGCTGGAAGACATGCAGGTGTTCACCAGCCGAGCCGTCTCTGCCGCGTTCACCACCCACCTGATGGATCCCCGCGCAGAGACCGCGTGGTTTGCCGCCTGGCACCCGGAGCTGAACCTCACGCTCGGCTATGCCTGGAAGCAGGCCGATTTCCCGTGGCTCGGCATCTGGGAAGAGAACTGTTCGCGCACCGCGCCGCCGTGGAACGGCGTCACCCTCGCGCGCGGCATGGAGTTTGGCGTTTCGCCCTTTCCGGAAAGCCGCCGCGCCATGATCGACCGCGGTTCCCTGTTCGGCGTGAAAGGCTACCGGTGGGTCCCGGCGCGCACGCGCGTCACGGTGCAGTACGAAGCATGGCTTGAGCCGGGCCCCAGCGCCGGCTGACCCGAGTCATCGGCAGGTCTCCGGCCCGCGGCGGGCGCGTCTCAGAAGTCGCAGAGGGTCTCCACCCACGCCGCGGTGCCCTCGCGCAGCCAGCCGTCCAGTTGCGCCACCTCCTTGAGCTGCTGCCCGCGCCGGCGCTCCACCACCACGTAGGCGCAGCGCCACTCCGGCAGCGCCGTCATGTCGCCCCAGATCTTTTCGTACTGGCTCACCGGGAAGATGTCTTCCTGACCCTTGCCCCAGCGCTTCTTGACGTCCTTGAGCGTCACGTAGGCGGGCATCCGCGCCGCCACGCGCCGCACCGCCTCGCGCGTCTTCGCCTCGTCGGCCAGGTCCGCGCGCGCCAGCCCGAACACGTCCAGCAGCGCGTCGATGGAGATCCACATCGTGTTCGTGTTGTAGTAGGAGAGCTCGAACTCGAGCCGCTCGTCGGGCAGCGCCAGCCCTTCCACCAGCCGCAGCCTGCCGTCGACGCGCGCCAGCCCGCCGCCGCGGTCTTCCATCTCGCGGGCGATCACCTCGCAGGTCATCGCCGCGCCGCTGTCGATGTGCAGCCCCAGCAGCGCCGGGTCGGCCCACGCGCCCAGCGTGTCGATGTTGTGCAGCAGCAGGTAGCGCAGGCCGGGGCGCTCTTCCAGCAGCCTCGCCAGCACGCCGTTCAGCAGCAGGTTCGGCACCTCGTACCAGTGGCCCACCGGATGCACGCACTGCGCGGGGACGTTGTCCGTGTAGTCGGAGCCTTCGCCCATGCTGCGCGCCCACTGGATCAGCGCGGCGCGGGCGCTCTCGCGCACCTTCTGCTTCTGCTCGTCCAGCACCTGCTGCGGCATCTCTTCCCAGGCGAAATGGAGGTCGCGCGCCATCGGCACCAGCCGCAGCCCGATGGAGCGGCCGGAAGAAAGGGCCACCGGGCCTTCGTAGCCGTAGTTGTTTTCCCGCCGCAGCCACTGCTCCATCGGCGCGTGCGTCATGAAGCTCGTGGTGAAAATATGCACCGGCCCGGCGCCGGAATGCCGCATGCATTTCCGGCTCTTTGCCAGGTGAATTTCGACGAAATTCCGCCAGCGGCCGCGCATTTTCACAAACGGGTTCAGCGCCTTGACGACGCCCGCCCCGCGCGTCCACCGCGTGCCCATGCCGCCGGCCAGCGTCACGATGGCCAGCGCGCCCCCGGCCAGCGCCTCTTCGCCCAGCCGGCGCAGCCGCTCCGGCAGCCCGCGCCGCGCGTCCGTGGCGTCTTCCTCGCGCGCGTCCTCGATGCGCGCCGTCACCGGCAGCCGGTTCTGCGCGAGGCCGATGCGGCCGCTGCGCAGGTCGGCGCGGATCTTCTCATGCTGCACCGGGTCGAACCCGTTGGCCGCCAGCAGCTCTTCCAGCGCCCTGCGGTTGGCCGCCGCGCCCGCGTCCGTGCCCGGCAGCAGCCTTTCGAACAGCGCGTGCGCCATGCCGGCCCAGCTCTCCCGGGACCGGCAGGCGGCGGCGAACGCCTCCAGCTCGCGCCGCTCGCCGGGGCTCAGCAGGCGCGCCTCGCGCCGCAGCAGCGCCGGGGCCCGCAGCGTGTAATAGCCGGGCGGCATCAGCGCGTCCGCGCCACTCAGCAGCTCCGCCCACGTGCCGTTTTCATTGATCGAGAACTCGTAGACCACCGGATCCATCGCGAACGGCACGCCGCGCTCCAGCTCGCGCTTCGTCGCCAGCAGGATCTCGCCCAGCCGGTCCCGCCCCTGCCCCGCCGCCTCGGGCGCAAGCAGGAAGCCCATGCCGCCGCCCGCCATGCCGCCCAGCATCCAGAAGCCCCAGTAGGCCTCGCCGAAGGCGCGCCGCGCGCGCTCGATCAGCAGGTCCGTGTAGTGGTTGCCGGCCCACGGAATGATCGTCTGGATCGGCCCCTCGAAGTTGCGCTGCGTGCAGGCGCCCACGCCGCGGATGTCCCCGCGCCGCAGGCAGGCGATGATCTCGTCGAGGATCGCGCCCGCCTCCAGCCGCGCCTTCCACTCCGCACCCAGCCGCAGCAGATACTTCTCGGTGACCATCTCGAGCACCGGGCCTACGTCCTGCGCCATGCCGCCATGCACCAGCACGAGGCTCTGCTGCAATTTCCGCCTCGTCTCGGCGGTGATCTCCTCCTGCGAAAACACCGTGTGGCGCGGCAGCAGGCAGCCGCGGCTGACGCCGAACTCCACGTCCCCTTCCTGCGCCCGCACGCCCTCGATCAGCTTCATGCCGGGCCACACGCCGCCCGAATCCTGCCAGCCGCCGCCGCTGCCGCCCAGCCACTCGCCCAGAATGGCGCGCGCCGCCACCGTGCGCCGCTCCATTTCCTCCAGCCCTCCCGTCAGCGCCCGGATCTGCCCGGTGGCGCGCATGCACACCGTGATCAGGCACGCCAGCAGGCTGGTCGAGACGGCCAGCCGCGAGCCCTTCGGAATGTCGTTCACACGGCTTACGAGCTCGATGCCCAGCCCCCGGCTGCCGGTGAGCCGTTCGAGCAGCCCGGACAGATCCAGCCCGCTGCCTTCCATGCCCGGAGGCACCAGCCCGGCGGCAATCACCGCCGCCTTCAGCAGACCCAGGTAATCGCGGGCAAAATCAAAGACCTCGGCCGTGTCGTGGATCTCCGCCTCCGCGCCCAGGTCGACGCTCACCAGCCGCAGCACCGGCGCGTCGATCACCCGGAAGGACGCCTCCACCGGCGGGCGCGGCTCGCCCGTGCCCCGCACGGCCAGGTTGATCGATGTGTTGAACACGCGCGCGCCCTCGGGATAGTCCATGCCGAGGAAGAAAATGTCGCTCCAGGCGCTGTGCGAAAAATCCATGCGCACCGGCGTCGCCTCGCGCAGCACCGGACGCAGGCCCGTCTGCGGATCCGCCACAAGCAGCTCCCGCCGGATCCGCAACGGATCATCGAAGGGGTGTCCCGTTCGGAACATCCACTGGTTGCCGCGCGTGCTGCGGACGCTGCGCCGCACCTGATCCGCCAGCGTCTGGAAGCCCAGCCCGCGGTAGGCCGCTGCCAGCGCGCTCGAGAGAGCGGCGTTTGGCCCCTGCTCCTGCTGCGCCGCCAGGAATTCGCCGATCGCCTCCTCGAACCGCCGCTCGAGCAGATGCAGATAGCCGCGGAAAGGAATGCGGCCTTCGGCGCGCACGCCTTCCCGGAAGGGCAGGTGGAACCGGTGGATCGAATACAGGAAAAACAGCGCCCGCACGCGCTCGTAGAGGTTCTCCGAGCGCGAGCGGAACGCGTCCAGCGCCGCGCACTCCGCCATCAGCTCCTGCGCTCCCAGCCCGGCGCACAGCCCATCCAGCGGCTGGTTGCGGACCTCTTCGCGGTCCGCGGTGATCACCGGAACCAGCCGGCTCATCCGCGCCCTCCCGCCTGCGCCGGTTGCAGCGCCAGCAGCTCCACCAGTCCGGCCAGGATCTCGGCGCGGTCCGTGCCCGCCAGCGCCAGCGCGAGCTGCGCATGCAGCAGCCCGTAGCGCGCGCCGAGGTCGTAGCGGCGGTCCGTCATCTCCAGCGCGAGATAGCGCTCCTTCTGCGCCAGCAGCGCCAGCGCGTCCGTCACGCTGCGCCCGCCGGCGGAAACGGCCTCGCCCAGCAGCTCCATCACCAGCGGGGTGAAGACGTGCATCCCGAAGAAGCACAGATAGTGGCCTGCGCGCAGCCCGGGCACGAACAGCTTCTGCTCCGCTTCGGTAGGCGTCGGCTTCTCGAGCACCGCGTCAATCCGGTATAGCCCCTCCCTGCCATGCACGCGCTGCCCGCCCACGGCGCCGAACTGCGTCAACTGCCCTTCGCGCGTCGCCTGCACCGCCGACACGGAGCACTTCTCCTGCTGCGCCACCGCCACCAGCCGCGCCGCGCAGCCCGCCCCATCGCGGCTCACATACAGGTGGTCGCCCACCATGTGCAGGAAGGGTTCGCCGGAGGCGAACTCGCGCGCGCACCACAGCGCGTGCGCGTAGCCGCGCGGCTCCGGCTGCGGCAGGAATCGGACGCGCGCCGCGTGCTCGCCGGCCACGGCGGCGTATTCCTCCTCGTCGCCCGGATGCACCACCACAGCGATCTCCTCCATGCCGGCGCGCGCAGCCTCTTCCAGCAGAATCGCCAGCACGCTCCGCTCCTCGCCGTCGCGGTCCACCAGCACTTGCAGGGGCAGCCGACGCTGCGAAGGAGCGGCCGCCGTCAGGACGCACTTCTTGACCCGCATACACCCTGTGTACCATCGAATCGATGTCCGCGCCGAAGACCAATGCCATGCGGCTGCTCGACAGCCTCGGCATTCCCTACGAGGTGCGCACCTACGACGTGGATCCGGACGACCTGTCCGCCGAGTCCGTGGCGCGCAGGATCGGCTTCCCGCCCGAACAGACCTTCAAGACGCTTGTCGCGCGCGGCGACCGCACCGGCGTCTGCCTCGCCGTGCTCCCCGGCAACGCGGAGCTCGACCTGAAGGCGCTCGCCCGTGCCGCCGGCGACCGGCGCGCCGAGGTCGTGCCGCTGCGCGAAGTCCAGCCGCTCACCGGCTATGTGCGCGGCGGCGTCACTGCGCTCGCCTGCCGCAAAGACTACCCCGTGTATCTCGACGAGCTCGCGCAGCTCTACGACCGCATCTCCGTCTCTGCCGGCGCCCGCGGCATCCAGATCCTGCTCCGCCCGGAAGACTACGTCCGCGCCACCGGCGCCCGCTATGCGCCCATTTCGAAGGAAAAAAGCTGAAGCGGGCCTCACACCGCGCCCAGATGCTCGGCCAGCAGCCGTGCCAGCCGCGCGATCAGCAGCAGCCCCGGATTGTCCTCCGTCCAGTCGGGCTGCTTCATGCCGTCCACGGTGATCGCCATCGCCACCTTCGCCTTCGGCGTCGTCACCAGGCCGACGTCGGACCGCAGCGCGTCCAGCGCCCCGCTCTTGCTCGCCACGCGGAACCCCGCCAGCTTCCTGCCAATACCGTCCTTGTACTGCTGCCGCTCGAGAATCGCCAGCATCTCGCGGGAATCCTCCGCCGAAACCACCTTGCCCGCATCGAGCAGCGCCATGAGCTCCACCATCTCCCGCGGCGTGGAGACGCCCAGCCCGAAGCGCCGGTTCTCTTCGAGCAGCCCTGCCCGGCTCCAGCCCGACGGCGCCTTCAGATCCGTCCCGTCGCCGCGCACCTTGCGCAGCGCCCGCGTCTGCTTCAGCCCCAGCGTGTCCAGGAACTCGTTCACCGCATCGGCCGGGATGCGGTCCAGCACCAGGTTGGTGGCCGTGTTGTCGCTGACGACGATCATCAGCCGCACCAGGTCCCGCAGCGGCAGCTTCACGCCGTGCGACAGCTCCCGCAGCACGCCCGAGCCGGAGACCTTGTCCTGCTCGCGCAGCTCGACAGGCTCGTCCCACCGCGCCTCGCCCGCGCGCACCTTGTGGAACACCGCCGCCATGATCGGCAGCTTGATGGTGCTCGCCGTGCGCACGCGCTCGTTTTCCCGCCAGCCGATCGACTCGCCCGTGCCCAGATGGCGCGCGTAGAAGTACACGTCCCCGTCGAAGCCTTCGATCTCCCGGCGGATCGGCCCGGGCAGGGCCGGCTGCGCCAGGACGGCCGCGGGCAGGCAGAGGAAGCTTCTGCGGCAGAGGTCCATGCCGCCATCGTAACCCCGTCCGGCCCCGCCCCTGGCCCTCCGCAGTGGGCGGGCGGATAGAACAAAGGCAGAACGCCGCGGCTTCGGCAGGAGGAAAAGGCGCGGCGTGGCTGCTATTTTTTCGCGCCCTGTTCCGCCAGCAGGCGGTCGAGGATCCGGAACAGCCCGTCGCCGTCAAAGATGTTCTTGAGCGTGTCGTCGTAGAAGAGATCCTCGCGGATGATGCCGTTGGCGTCGACAACCAGCAGCGTCGGCAGCTTGATGGTCGGGTTCTGCGGCGTGATATTCAGCATTGCCGCCACCGCCTGCCCGAAATCGAAAAGGATCGGATAGCTCACCTTGTGGCGGGCGACGAAGTTGGCCACCGTCTGCTGGTTGTCCGGCGGGTTGACGATCGAAAGGATGTGGATCCGGTCGCCGTACCGGGACTTGACGCGCTCCAGCGTCTTCGCGAACGGAATGCAGTGCGGGCAGTCCGTCCTCATGATGTCGATCAGCAGCAGCTTGCCGCGGTAGTCGAGCACGTCGTGGTAGCGGCCCTGCGCATCCGGCAGCGCGAAGCTGGCCACCCGCTTTCCGGCCAGCGGCCCGGCCCCGGCGGCGAAGGCAAAAAACAGAAGCAGCGCGAGATGTTTTTTCATGGGCGGACCTCCTCCGTCTGCGGCGCCGCGGCCAGCGCCGGCAGGCTCTCTTCAAACGGCGGCCGGGCGACGCCCCGCTCGGTGATGATCGCGGTGATGTAGCGCGCCGGCGTCACGTCGAACGCCGGATTCTCCACGGCGACGCCTTCCGGGGCCAGAGGAACGCCAAACACATGCGTCACCTCCGCCGCCGGCCGCTCCTCGATCGGGATCAGGTCGCCGGAGGCCAGCGTCAGGTCCAGCGTTGAGATCGGCGCGGCCACATAGAACGGCACGTTGTTCTCCCGCGCCAGCACCGCCACCGGATAGGTCCCGATCTTGTTCGCCGTGTCGCCGTTGCGCGCGATGCGGTCGGCGCCCACGATGACGCAGCCGATGCGGCCGGACTTCAGGAAGTGTCCCGCCATGTTGTCCGTGATCAGCGTCACCGGAATGCCGTCCTGCATCAGCTCCCATGCCGTGAGCCGCGCGCCCTGAAGGAACGGGCGCGTCTCGTCGGCGAACACGTGCACGCGCTTGCCCGCCTCGGCCGCGGCACGGATCACGCCGAGCGCCGTCCCGTAGCCGGCCGTGGCCAACGCGCCCGCATTGCAGTGCGTCAGCACGGACCGGCCGTCCGGCACCAGCGGCGCGCCGTGCGCTCCAATGGCGCGGTTGACTGCGATGTCTTCTTCGTAGATGCGCAGCGCCTCGGCCACAAGCGCCTCCCGCACGCGCTCGGCCGAAGCCCCGCGCAGGCTCTCGTAGAGCCGCTTCATCCGGTCGATCGCCCAGAACAGGTTCACCGCCGTCGGCCGCGTCGCCGCCAGCGTCGCGCAGATCTTTGGAAATTCGCGCTCCAGCAGCTCGGCCGGCGTGCGCACCACGCCCAGCGCCACGCCCATCGCCGCCGCCACGCCAATGGCCGGCGCGCCGCGCACCACCATCGTGCGGATCGCGTCCGCCACCTCCTCGTAAGTGCGGCAGGTGACGAACTCCACCGTGCGTGGCAGCTTCGTCTGGTCGATCATCACGACGCCTTCCGGCGTCCACTTCACCGTCTCCACCATGGGGAAAACTCCATTGAACCATGCGGGCGCGGCGCCGCGCCCGTCATCCGAGCAGCTCGCGCCGCTGGGCGATGTAGCCGACGAAGAACGTCAGGTTGTACGTCGCGTGCACGATGGTGGAAGCCGCCGTCGACCCGGTCCGGTAGCGCGTGTATCCGAAGACGAACGACGCCAGGAACAGCAGCAGCACGTGCTGCCAGTTCCATGAATACTGCGGCCCGTGCAGCAGCGCGAAGGGCGCGCTGGCCAGCGTGATGCCGATCCACGGCCCGAATGACCGCACCGCCAGCGGCTGGAAGAAGCCGCGGAAGATCAGCTCCTCGGCCAGCGGCCCCAGCGTCACCGCAAACGTGCCCACCAGCAGCACCGACCACCGGTCGCGCAGCAGCCGCGCCACCGCGTTGTCGATCACCGGCGTCTGCAACAGCTCGCCCAGCACGGCGATGCAGATGACCAGCGCCGGCCCCAGCACCGCCGTCAGCAGCATGTTCGGCCATGGATACCGCCAGCCGAGCGAGCTCCAGAACGGCGCATGGTAGCGCTGCCGCAGGATCAGCCACAGCGCGCCAAACCAGAAGCCGTAGGCGGCGAACTGCATCGTGATCGCGCGCGCCGCATCGCCGGGCATTTTCGGCAGCAGCAGGAAGAAACCCTGCGACAGCACGATCGCCAGCGCCAGGCAGGGAATCGCCAGCGCCGCCAGCATCGCGGCGTCCCTCCAGTTCCAGAACGGCTCCTCGCGGAGGCCAGAGGGCTCGGCTGCGCCTGCGATCATGCGTCCGCCTCGACCAGCAGCGCCGCCAGCAGCGGCACCAGAATCTCATGATGCCCGGTGATCGAGTAGCCCGCGCCCCCGGCGCGCGCGTGCGGCCGCTCCACCACGTTCATCCGCGGCCGGTAGTGCTGGAGGAAATCGAGATTCACCGTGGTGAAGTTCTCCAGCGGATGGCCGAGATTCCGAACTACGGACACCGCCTTCAGAAACACCTCCGGCAGCACCACGGCCGAACCCACGTTCAGATACACGCCGCCGTCATGCAGGCCGCGCACCAGGGAACAGAACAGCCGGAAATCGTGGTGCGACGCCGCGCCGAGGGCCGCGCCCGACGCCGCAGGATGCGTGTGCGGCGTGTCCGTGCCCACGGCCACATGCACCGTCACCGGAATCGACCGCCGCCACGCCTGCACCAGCAGCGAGCACGGCGCATACTCCGGCCGCGCCAGCCGCTCGAGCGCCGCACCCAGCGCTTCTCCCATGCCGATGCCCGCCTGCTGCGCCGCCACGATCGCCTCGTTCATCAGCCGCCCGGTCTCTTCTGCTGCGCCGAAGCGCCCGTCCGGCAGCACCGCCTCCACGTCCTCGCTGGTGGCGCCCGCCAGCGCAATCTCGAAGTCGTGGATCGACGTCGCCCCGTTCATCGCGATGCCCGTCACGAAGCCGCGGTCCATCAGGTCGGCCAGGACCGGAGCCAGCCCGCACTTCACCACGTGGCCGCCCAGCCCCCACAGCATCGCGCGCCCGCGGCGGCGCGCCTCCTTCATCGATGCCACCACCGCGCGCAGCGACTCCGCTGCCAGCACGCGCGGCAGCCGCTCCAGCCATTCCGTCAGCGTCGAGCCCCTGCGGTGCGGCGCGGCCATGTGTTCCACGCGCACCTTGCCGCCCCGGTCGGCCAGCGGGATCGTGGAAAGCGCACGGAAATCCAGGGGAGACTCGCGGTACTTGCTCAAGGCGGCTCCTATTCAGCTTTGCCGTTTCTCAGCGCTTTTTCAAGCGCGCGGGCCGTGTGGCTGCGGCGGAAGCGCAGGATCTGCTCGGGCGGCCCCGCCGCCACCACCGTCCCGCCGCGCTCGCCGCCCTCCGGGCCCAGGTCGATGATCCAGTCGGCGGACTTGATCACGTCCAGTTGATGCTCGATCACCAGCACCGTGTTTCCCAGGTCCACAAGCTGGTTCAGCACGTCCAGCAGCTTGCGGATGTCCTCGAAATGCAGCCCCGTGGTCGGCTCGTCCAGTATGTACAGCGTCTTGCCCGTCTGCCGCCGCGACAGCTCCCGCGCCAGCTTGATCCGCTGCGCCTCGCCGCCGGAGAGCGTCGTCGAGGACTGCCCGAGATGCAGGTAGCCCAGGCCGACGTCCACCAGCGTTTGCAGCTTCGCCTGGATCTGCGGAATGTTCTTCAGCAGCTCGAGCGCGTCCTCGATCGTCATCTCGAGCAGGTCCGCGATCGAGGCCCCGTGAAACTTCACCGCCAGCGTCTCGGAGTTGTACCGGCGCCCGCGGCAGACGTCGCACGGCACGTAGACGTCCGGCAGGAAGTTCATCTCGATGCGCTTCATGCCGTCGCCCTGGCAGGCCTCGCACCGGCCGCCCTTCACGTTGAACGAAAACCGCCCAGGCCTGTAGCCGCGCTCGCGCGACTCCGGCAGCATCGCATACAGCTCGCGGATCGGCGTGAACACGCCCGTGTAGGTGGCCGGGTTGGAACGCGGCGAGCGCCCGATCGGCGTCTGGTCGATCTCGATCACCTTGTCGATGTGCTCGAGCCCTTCGATCGCGTCGTGCTCGCCCGGCGGCGTCTTCGCGCCATACAGATGCTGCGCCAGCGCGCGGTAAAGAATGTCATGCACCAGCGTCGACTTGCCGCTGCCGCTGACGCCCGTGACGCAGACGAGCATCCCGAGCGGAAATTCCACGTCGATGTTTTTCAGGTTGTGATGCCGCGCGCCGCGCACCACCAGCTTCCATCCGTTGCCCGGCCGCCGCACCGGCGGCAGCGGAATCACGCGCCGCCGCGCCAGATACGCGCCCGTCAGCGAGCGCGGGTTCGCGGCGATCTCGGCCGGCGTGCCCGCGGCGATCACCTCTCCGCCCAGCCGTCCCGCGCCCGGGCCGAGGTCGATCACATGATCGGCGCGCTCGATCGTCTCCTCGTCGTGCTCCACCACGACCACCGTATTGCCCAGGTCGCGCAGGCGCACCAGCGTCTCCAACAGGCGCGTGTTGTCGCGCGGGTGCAGCCCGATGGAAGGCTCGTCCAGCACGTACAGCACGCCGCGCAGCCGCGACCCGATCTGCGTCGCCAGCCGGATCCGCTGCGACTCGCCGCCGGAAAGCGTCGCCGCGGAGCGGTCCAGCGACAGATAGCCCAGTCCCACCTCCACCAGGAACGACAGCCGGTGGCGCACCTCCTCCAGAATCCGCCCCGCAATCTGCTGCTCGCGCTCGTTCAGCTCCCACGCCTGCACCGTCTCCAGCGCGCGGGACACCGGCAGCGCCGTGAAGTCGGCAATCGACAGCCCTTTCAGGCGCACTGCCAGGCTCGAAGGCCGCAGCCGCCGTCCCTGGCAGGCGGGGCACTCCGCCGGCGACATGAATTCGGTCAGATACTCGCGGTAGCCCTCGGTGGCGTCTTCCCACGCCCTTTGCAGCAGCGCGAGCACCCCCGGCAGGTTGCTGGCGCCGTGCAGCAGCGCCTGCTGCTGCTTCTCCGGCAGCTCCTCGAACGGCCGGCCCAGGTCGATGCGGAGCTGCCGCGCCAGCGCCTGCAACGCGTGGTGCATCATCGTCGACGTTCCGCCGGGCCCCAGGCCTCCGTCCAGCAGCGGACGCGAAGGATCCGCGATCACCTTCAGCGGATCAAACGACCATCTGGCGCCCAGCCCGTGGCACGCCTCGCATGCGCCGTACGGGCTGGTGAAGGAAAACGACCGCGGCTCCAGCTCCGGCACGCTCTCGCCGCAGTCCGGGCAGGCCAGCTTCAGCGAGTACAGCTTCTCCGCGCCCCCGACGTGCGCCACCACCACCAGCCCGTTGGCCAGCCGCGTCGCCGTCTCGATGGACGCCTCCAGCCGCCGCGCTGAATCCGGCTTCAGCGGCAGCCGGTCCACCACCACCTCGATCGTGTGGTTGCGCCGCCGGTCCAGCCGGATCTCTTCGTCCAGCGACCGCAGCTCCCCGTCGATCCGCGCCCTCACAAACCCGGCGCGCGCGAACTTCTCCAGCTCCTTGCGGAACTCGCCCTTGCGCCCGCGCACGATCGGAGCCAGGATCATCACCCGCTCGCCCGCCGGCAGCGCCATCACCTGCTCGACGATCTGCTGCGTGTTCTGCCGCGTGATCGGAATGCCGCAGTTCGGGCAGTGGGGCGTGCCGATGCTCGACCACAGCAGGCGCAGGTAGTCGTAAATCTCGGTGATCGTCCCCACCGTCGACCGCGGGCTGCGGCTCGTCGTCTTCTGCTCGATGGAAATCGCCGGCGACAGCCCGTCGATCGAGTCCACGTCGGGCCGCTCCATCTGGTCGAGGAACTGCCGCGCGTACGGGCTCAGCGTCTCCACATAGCGCCGCTGGCCCTCGGCGTAAATCGTGTCGAACGCCAGCGAGCTCTTGCCCGAACCCGAAAGCCCGGTGATCACCGTGAAGGAATTGCGCGGAATCGTGACGCTGATGTTCTTCAGGTTGTGGACGCGCGCCCCGTGCACCGAGATGCGGTCGATCATCGGAATCCCATTGTCCCGCAGCCGGGCTCAGGAGGCTGCGTGCGCGGCGGCCATGCGGCGGATCACCGCCTCGGCCAGCACGTCGAAGATCTGCCGCGTCTCTTCCAGATCAATGCAGGCGTCCGTGATCGACTGCCCGTACACCAGCGGCTGCCCCGGCACCAGGTCCTGCCGCCCGGCCACCAGGAAGGACTCCAGCATCACGCCGAAGATGCCCGTCTGGCCGGCCGAAATCTGCATCGCAAGGTTGCGCGCCACCGCCGCCTGAAGCCGGAAGTTCTTCAGCGAATTCGCGTGCGAGCAGTCCACCACCACGCGGTCCGGCAGCTTCGCCCCGCGCAGGCTCAGCAGCACCGTCTCGATCGACTGCTCGTCGAAGTTCGGCAGCTTGCCTCCGCGCAGGATCACGTGGCAGTCGCGGTTGCCCTTCGTGCAGACGATCGCCGAATGGCCCGCCTTGGTCACGGAGAGGAAATGGTGCGAGATCCGCGCCGCGCGCACCGCGTCGATCGCGATCTTGAAATTGCCGTCGGTGCCGTTCTTGAAGCCCACCGGGCAGGACAGCCCGCTGGCCAGCTCCCGGTGCACCTGGCTTTCCGTCGTGCGCGCGCCGATGGCCCCGTACGAGATCAGGTCGCCGATGTACTGCGGCGTGATCATGTCCAGGAACTCGGTGGCGCACGGTATGCCCATCTCGGTCAGCCGCAGCAGCAGCCCGCGCGCCCGCCGCAGCCCTTCGTTGATCTGGAAGCTGCCGTCGAGGAACGGATCGTTGATCAGCCCCTTCCAGCCCACCGTCGTCCGCGGCTTCTCGAAGTAGACGCGCATGATCACGAACAGCGCGTCCTGATACTGCCGCGCCAGTTCCTGAAGCCGCCCGGCGTAGTCTTCCGCCGCCGCCACGTCGTGGATCGAGCACGGGCCCGCGATCACCGCCAGCCGCAGGTCCCGCCCGTAGAGCAGATTGTGGATCGTATGGCGCGACTCGTACACCAGCTTCGCGCCCTCTTCCTTCAGGGGATACTCGTCGAGCAGCGCCTGCGGCGTGATCAGCTCGTAAATCTGCTGAATGCGGACGTCGTCGGTGCGGTACGGCATTGCCTTACTCGTCCGGCGGCCGGCTGCCGCCGCCGGCGGGTCTCTTCTTCAGCCTTGCTGCTTCTTCCTTCACCCTCGCTTCGGCCCAGCGCAGCAGCCTTCGCAGCGGCGGGAAGAAGTCGGAAAGGATGATCAGCCCGGGGATCATGAACGCCCACCCGGGAATGACCGGCAGAAGCCACCCGATGATGCCTAGGATACACAATCCCACGCCGGCCAGCAGCTTGAAGATTCGTCTCACTCGCGGGAAATTCCAGTGTAGCAGCCGCCCGCGCCGCTCCGCCCGCACGATTGACCGCCACCGGTTGAAACGATAGAATCGCTGCATTGCAATCGTTTGCAGGAGACTCCTTCCATGAAAAAGCAGACCTTCGGCGTGATCGTTGGCAACCGCGGATTCTTCCCGGATCACCTGGCCAAGTCCGGCCGGGAAGAGATGATTCAGGTTCTCGAAAAACTCGGCTACGGGGTCGTTGTCCTTTCGCCGGAGGACACCAAGTACGGCGCCGTGGAAACGCGCGCCGACGCGAAAAAGTGCGCTGAGCTGTTCGACCGCCACCGCCACGAAATCGACGGCGTCATCGTCACCCTCCCCAACTTCGGCGACGAGCGCGGCGTGGCCGAAGCCCTGCGCGGCTCCGGGCTCCGCGTGCCCGTGCTCGTGCAGGCCACGCCGGACCGCGCTTCCAGCATGACCATCGCCGACCGCCGCGACAGCTTCTGCGGCAAGATGAGCGTCTGCAACAACCTCCGGCAGTTCGGCATCCCCTACTCGCTCACCCGCCTGCACACCGTCGCGCCCTCCAGCCCCGAGTTCGCGGAAGACGTGGCCTGGTTCGCCGCCGTCTGCCGCGTCGTCAACGGCCTGCGCAGGTGCCGCGTCGGTGCCATCGGCGCCCGCCCTGCCGCCTTCAACACCGTCCGCTACAGCGAGAAGCTGCTGGAAGCCGCCGGCATCGACGTCGACACCATCGACCTTTCGGAGATCTTCGGCCGCATCGGCCGCCTCGCCGACGACGATCCGGCCGTGCAGGCCAAGCTCGCCGACATCAAGGCCTACGTCTCGACCGAAGGCATCGATGCCGCCGCGCTTCTCAAGATGGCCAAGCTCGGCACGGTCATCGACCGCTGGATGGCCGACAACGACATCACCGTCACCGCCGTCCAGTGCTGGACCGCGATGGAAGAGTACTTCGGCGTCGTGCCCTGCACCGTGATGAGCATGCTCTCCAACCGGCTGCTGCCGAGCGCCTGCGAGGTCGACGTGCCCGGCGTCGTCTCCATGTACGCGCTCGCCCTCGCCTCAGGCACTCCCAGCGCGCTTCTGGACTGGAACAACAACTACGGCGACGATCCCGACAAGGCCGTCTGCTTCCACTGCTCCAACCTGCCGAAGCATTTCTTCGAAACCGCGCGCATGGACTATCAGGAGATCATCGCCGGCACTGTCGGCAAGCTGAACACCTTCGGCACCGTCGTGGGCCGCGTCAAGGCCGGGCCGATGACCTACCTGCGCCTGTCCACCGTCGACACCGAAGGGAAGCTGAAGGCTTACGTCGGCGAAGGCGAGTTCACCACCGATCCGCTCGAAACCTTCGGCGGCGCGGGCGTCGTGCGCATCCCCAACCTCCAGGGGCTGCTGCACTACATCTGCGAGAACGGCTTCGAACACCACGTCGCCGCCAACCTTTCCCGCGTGGCGGCGGCCGTCTACGAGGCCGGGCGCAGGTATCTCGGCTGGGAGATGTACTGGCACAAGGGCTGAGCCGCGCCGCTCAGCCCGCCGAGAACTGCTCCACCAGCTTCTCGGCGTGGCGGAGCGCCTCCGGCGTCAGCTTCTGCCCGGAGAGCATCCGGGCGATCTCGCGGATGCGCTCCTTCTTCCCCAGCAGTTCCACACCGGCGGCCGTCCGGCCGCCGGTTTCGCTTTTCGAAACCAGATAGTGGTGGTCCGCGAAGCCGGCGATCTGCGCCAGGTGCGTCACGCACAGCACCTGATGATGGCGCGCCAGCTCGCGCAGCCGCCGCCCGATCATCTCGCCCGCCGCGCCGCCCACGCCCGCGTCCACTTCGTCGAACACCAGCGTCCGCGCCGCGCCCTTCTCCGCCGGAGCCATGCAGGTCTTGATCGCCAGCGCCACGCGCGACAGCTCGCCGCCGCTTGCCACGCGGTCCAGCGGCCGCGGCTCCTCGCCCGCGTTGGCGGAAAACAGGAAACGCACTGCGTCCATGCCTTCCTCGCCCGGCTCGCACGGCTCCACTTCGATCCGGAACACCGCGCCCGGCATCGCCAGCCCGCCCAGCTCCTCCTGCACCTTCTTCGCCAGCCGCCTCGCCTCGCGCACGCGCGTCTCGCGCAGCCGCCCGGCCAGCTCGCGGTAGCGCGCCTCCTGCCGCGCCATCTCCTGTTCGAGCTGCGCGCGCCGCTCGCCCGCGCCTTCCAGCGTGGCGAGCTTCGCCGAAACGTCCTCCAGGAACGCGAGGATCTCCTCGATCGTCGCCCCGTACTTGCGCTTCAGCCGTTCGATCAGCGCCAGCCGCGACTCCACTTCTTCCAGCCGCCGCGGATCCGCTTCCAGGCGGCCCAGATAATGCCGCAGCTCGTGCGATGCCTCCTGAATGGCGATCTGCGCCGGCCGCAGCGTCTCTGCCAGCGGAGCCAGGCTCTCGTCGATCCGCGCCGCCTCCTCCAGCCGCTTCAGCGCCTGCCCTACCGCCGACGAAGCGCTCGTCTCGGACTCTTCCAGCAGCTCGTACGCGCCGGCCACCGCCTCGCTCAGCTTCGCCACGTTGCGCAGCACGCGCCGCTCGTTCTCCAGTTGCGCGTCCTCGCCCGCCTTCAGCGCCGCCGCCGCGATCTCGTTGCGCTGCATCCGCCACAGGTCGGCCAGCCGCAGCCGCTCCTGCTCGGCGCGGTCGAGTTCGGCCAGCTCGCGCTGCGCCGCGCGCCAGGCGCGCCAGGCCTCCCGCACCTGCTCCAGCAGCCCGCGCGCTCCAGCGGCCTCGTCCAGCATCTCGCGCTGCGCTTCCGGCAGGAACAGCTTCTGCTGGTCGTGCTGCCCGTGGATGTCGCCGAGAAACGGCGCCAGCTCTTTCAGGAATGCGATCGTCACCGGCCGCGAACCCGCCCATGCGCGGCTCTTGCCCGAGGCCGTGATCTCGCGCTCGATCAGCAGCTCGCCGTCCTCGGCGGCGACGCCCGCCTCCTCCAGCAGCCCGCGGAAGCGCGCATCCGCGGGCGCTTCAAAGATGCCGGACACCAGCGCGCGCTCCTCGCCTGTGCGGATCATCTCGGCCGACGCGCGCCCCCCGAACAGCAGGCTCAGCGCCCCGACGATCAGGCTCTTGCCGCTGCCCGTCTCGCCCGTCAGCGCATTGAAGCCGGGATGCAGGCGCAGCCGCAGCCGCTCGACGACGGCCAGGTTCTCGACGGCCAGTTCCACCAGCATTCAGCACAAGTATAAAATCCCGCGCCCCGCGCCCGCGCCAGAACAAATCCTCATCAAAATGATTCATGCCCGCGCTCCGCCCCGCTTCGATATGATGGTCGGGTAGAGCCACACAGGGAGCGTGCATCTTGTTCCAGACGTTGCCCGCGGCCCTGCTCCAGCAGCACTCGCTCCTGGAGCTGGTGCTTGCGGCTTCTCCCATCGCCAAGGTTGTTCTCCTGCTGCTGCTGGCCGCCTCGCTGATGAGCTGGGCGGTGATCTTCGCAAAGTGGTCGCAGTTCCGCCACAGCGGACAGGCCAACTCGGCCTTCCTGCGCGCCTTCCGCAAGGCGCCGGGCCTCGACGCCGTGGCCGTGGCGCTCGAGCAGTTCCGCGCCTCGCCGCTCACCGGCGTCTTCGACTTCGGCTATCAGGAAGTGGCGCGGCAGCTCAAGGCGCGCGGCCGCATCGTCAACAAGAACGCGCTCGAGCGCGCCCTCCAGCTCGGCATCAGCGAGGAGGTGGCGCGGCTCGAACGGCGCATGAGCTGGCTGGCCACCACCGCCACTGTCTCCCCGTTCGTCGGCCTGTTCGGCACCGTGCTCGGCATCATCGACGCTTTCCAGGGCCTCGGCACGGCGGGCAGCGCCAGCCTCCGCGCCGTCGCCCCCGGCATCAGCGAAGCGCTGGTGGCCACCGCCGCGGGCCTCGCCGCCGCCATTCCCGCCGCCGTGGCCTACAACGCCTTCGGACACTCCATCAAGGAATTCGCCGCGCGCATGGACGACTTCGCGCTCGAGTTCCTGAACATGGTCGAGCGCCAGTTCGAGGAGTAAGGCCATGGGCTTCTCGCTCAACGGTTCCGCCGGCGGTCCGGTCCGCGGCGGCAGCTTCCGCCGCCGCAGCGTCGGCGCGCTGTCGGAAATCAACGTCGTCCCGCTCGTCGACGTCGTCCTCGTGCTGCTCATCATCTTCATGCTCACCGCGCATGTCATGGAGTTCGGCCTCGAAGTCCAGGTGCCCAAGGTGAAGCAGGTGCGCGACAGCGCCGAGGAGCTCCCCGTCGTCACGCTCACCCGCAACGGCGAGCTGTACCTGAACGAGTCGCCCGTCAACATCCACCGTCTCGGCGAGGAGTTCCGGCGGCGCTTCCCCGGCGCGAAAGCCGTCTACGTGCGCGCCGATGCGCAGACCATCTGGGACCCCATTGCCCAGGTCATCAGCGTCCTTGGCGAGCAGCGGCTCGATGTCCGCGTCGTCACCCAGCCCGCCGATGCGGGACGATGAATACGGGGAGCCATGGAGCTGCGCCATGTCGACGTGCTCGAGGAGCGGGACGGGCTGCGGCGTCCGCTGCTCGCCTCGCTCGCGCTGCATGCCGCGGTCTTCACGCTGATTGCCGCCGCCAGCTTCACCGGCTTCGGCCGCAGGCAGCCCTGGGGCGACCCCAATTCGCTCGGTGGCGGCGGAGCCTACAGCGTCAGCCCCGTGCGCAGCATCCCCATCCCCGGCCGCAGCGGCCCGGTCAACCGCGTCGCCGCGGACACCCAGTCGCAGATTCCCACGCCGCCAAAGGCCGAGCCGAAGAAGGCGGCCCGGGAGCCTGAGCCGGACGCCATCGCGCTGAAGAGCCGCAAAGCCCCGCGCACCGAACGCGCTCCGCGCGCCGACGTGGCCCGCCGCGACCAGCGCGACTTCGGCGACAACCAGGTCTTCAGCCGCGCCGGTCAGGCCGCGGCAAGCCCGATGTACGCCACCGCGCCCGGCTCGGGCGGCGTCGGCATCGGCAGCGGCGCTCCCTTCGGCGCGCGCTGCGGCGGCTATGCCGCCATCCTCCGAGACCGCGTCGCCCAGCGTTGGCGCACCGAACAGGTCGATCCGCGCATCCGCACGCTGCCGCCCGCCATCGTCGTCTTCGAACTCCACCGCAACGGCCAGGTGCGCAACGTGCGCCTCGTGCAGTCCAGCGGCAATGTCGCCCTGGATTACTCGGCGCAGCGCGCTATCTTGGAAGCAGGCCCGTTTGAACCCATCCCTCCGGGCTGCGAGGGCAATCCCGCAATCGTCGAATTCTGGTTCGAGCTGAAACGATGAAGCGATACCCCGTTCTCCTCTCCCTGCTCGTGCTCGCCGCGGCCGTTGCCGCCTTCACGCAGGTGCAGAGCGACATCATCATCCGCCTCACCGGCGGCGCCCGGAAGGTGATCGCGCTGCCGGACTTCCGCGGCGCCGGAGCCTCGGCTCAGTATGCCGACCTCTTCAACCGCGTCGTCTTCGAAGACATCGAGCGCTCCGGCGTCTTCACCATGGCGCCCAAGAGCTTCTACCCGCTCAACCCGCCGCAGACCGAGCGCGACCTGCGCCAGCCCGCCGCCGCGCAGAAGGACTGCGGCGGCCGCTGCCTCGCCGATTGGGCCGCCGCGCCCGTCAACGCCGACTACCTCGGCTTCGGCTACCTCGCCGAGCAGGGCGGCCAGCTCGTCGCCTCCGGCAGCTTCTTCAACACGCGCCTCGCCGACTCCGGCTCGGCGAAGGTCTTCACCAGGCTCTATGCCGGCGAACTCAGCGAAGCCGGCGCGCGCAAGATCGCCCACGAATATGCCGCCGACATCCTCCAGCAGTTCGGCGTGCCTTCCCTCGTCGGCACCAAAATCTACTTCGTCAGCGACCGCCAGGGCAAAGGCACGAAAGAAATCTGGGTGATGGACTTCGACGGCTCCAACCAGCGCCGCATCACCTTCTTCAACTCGATCAGCACCATGCCCTCGGTGTCGCCGGACGGCCGCCGTCTCGCCTTCACCACCTACGCCAAGGGCCAGCCGCAGATCATGATGTACTCCACCGAGACCGGCCGCTTCATCCCCTTCCGCAACTCGGCGGCGCCCACCAACGCCCAGGCGTCGTTCACGCCGGACGGCCGCCATGTGCTGTATGCGTCCTCCGTCAGCGGCTACATGCAGATCTACATCGCCGAGCTCGACGGCAGCAATCCGCGCAGGATCACCAATACGCGCGCCATCGAGGCCGAGCCCAAGGTGAACCCGAAGACCGGCGCCGACATCGTCTTCGTCAGCGGGCGGGGCGGCCTGCAACAGATATATAGAATGAATATGGACGGCGCGGACGTCGAGCGGCTGACCAACGGAGAAGGCGAGGCCGGCAATCCCGCCTGGCATCCCGAAGGAAGGCACATCGCGTTCGCCTGGACGCGGGGCTACGCTCCGGGCAACTGGAACCTGTTCGTCATGGACGTGGCCTCGAAAGAGACGGTGCAGCTCACCTTCGGCCAGGGACGGAATGAGAACCCGAGCTGGGCGCCCGACGGGCGCCATCTCGCATTCTGTTCCAACCGCACCGGCTCCTACCAGATCTTCACCATGCTGGCCGACGGCACGGGCGTCAGGCAACTGACGACGGAAGGCAACAACTGGATGCCGGTCTGGTCGAAATGAGCGGACCAGAGGGAAGAAGAGACCGACGACGGAAACAGAGAAACCAGATACAGGGAGGCAGATCGCCCATCATGAAGCGCATGTTCCATCCACGGCACGTCGCCATCGGCTTGTTGAGTGTCTTTCTGCTGCTGTTCGCGGCAGGCTGCAAGAAGAAGCAGCCCGCGCCGCCGCCCCCACCCCCGCCGCCCCCGCCCAAGGAAGAACCCAAACCGGCGGCGGCTGTGATCCGCTCCTTCGTGGCTGAGCCGTCCACCATCACCCGCGGCCAGAGTTCCACGCTCCGCTGGAACGTCGAGAACGCCACCGAGGTCGTCATCGACCAGGGCATCGGCGCCGTGCCCCCGCGCGGCGAGCGCATTGTGTCGCCCAGCAGCACCACCACCTACCGCATGACGGCGCGCAGCGCCGGCGGCGATGCCGTGGCTGCCGTCACGGTCACCGTCACCACTCCGCCTCCGCCGCCTCCGCCGCCGGCCAAGCCCAAGCCGAGCCTGTCGGAGCGCATCTCGAAGGAGGTCCAGGACATCTTCTTCGATTACGACAAGAGCGAAATCCGCGAGGACGCCCGCGCCACCCTCCAGCGCAACGTCGAGGCGATCAAGGCGATCCTCAACGACTTCCCCTCGGCCTCCATCCTGATCGAGGGCCACTGCGACGAACGCGGCTCGGCCGAATACAACCTCGGGCTCGGCGACCGCCGCGCCAACGCCACCAGGGAGTTCCTCGTGCAGCTCGGCGTCCCTGCCGACCGGCTGAAGACCATCTCCTACGGCAAGGAGCGGCCCTTCTGCACCGAGTCGAACGAGTCCTGCTGGCAGCTCAACCGCCGCGCCCACTTCGTCGGCGTCGAATAGGCACTCTGACGGCGGGAGCGGCTGCCAGCCGCTCCCGCCTCTCCGCCCGGGAGGAAACCCGATGCGAATTCTCTTCATCGCCGCCGCCCTTCTTCTTCTCTGCACCGGCGCCTCGCGCGCCCAGCGCAGGGACGCGCTGGTCGAGCTCGGCCGCGATGTGGCCCTGCTCCAGGAAGAAGTGCGCCTGATGAACAAGACGCAGAACGAGCGGCTGGCGCAGATGGAAGAAATGCTCAAGGCGATGCAGGAGCAGATCGCCGCCGCCAACCGCGCCCTGACGGTCCTCGACAGCGGCCTGAAAAAGCGGCTCGAAGAGTCGATGGTGAAGCCCCTCTCCGGCGTCACCGGCAAGGTGGACACGCTCAGCCAGGATTTCGGCTACGTCCGCGAAACCCTCGCCGAGATCAATACCCGCCTCGGCAAGCTCGACCAGAGAATCGCCGACCTCGAAAACACCATCCGGCTGATGCAGGCTCCTCCGTCGCCTCCTTCCCCCGCGGCCTCATCCGGCCCGCCGCCGGGCGTCTCCGCCAGGAGCCTCTATGATTCGGCCCTGCGCGACAAAATGGGCGGAAATTTCGATCTCGCCCTGAAGGAATTTTCCGATTATCTCGCCTGGTTTGGCGACACAGAAATGGCGCCGAACGCCCAGTATTACATCGGCGAAATTCACTATAACCAGCAGCGCTATGAAGAGGCCGTCGAAGCCTTCGACAGGGTTCTGGAAGCGTATCCGAAGAATCCCAAGACCAATGACGCGCGCCTGATGAAGGCGCGGGCGCTCGCCCAGCTTGGCCGCCGCGCCGAGGCCGAGCAGGAATTCCGCGCCCTGATCAAGGCCGCTCCGAACAGCGACGCAGCCCAGCGGGCGCGCGCCGAGCTCCAGAAGCTCACCGGCGCTCCGGCCAGGAAAAAATAGACGGCCGCGCACGCCACTGATCGCCAGCCATGACGGAAACTGCCCCGCTCCGGCCTGATCCATCTTCCGCGGAGGAATTCCTCTCCGCGCTCTCGCTCTGGCTGCTTCGTCCGGATCTCCCCGGCGCCGCCATCGTCGACGCCTGCCGGGCGGCGGCCTCCGCCCGCATCGGCGCCGTCGCCGTGCTCCCCTTCGCCGCCGAGCCGGCCCTGCACGCCCTCGAAGGCTCCGGCGTCGCCGCCGTGGCCGTGGCCGGCTTTCCCCATGGCGCTTCCACCACGGCCGCCAAGCTCTACGAGGCCCGCGACCTCCTGCGCCGCGGCCTCCGCGACGTGGGCTTCGTGCTCGGCACGCCCCTGCTGCTTGGCCGCGAGTTCCAGCACGTCGAGACCGAACTCGAGCAGATCGGCCGCTCCTGCGCCGAACACGGCGCGCGCCTTCATGCCATCGTCGAATCCGGCTGGCTCGCGGAAGACCTGCGCGTCATCGCCACCAAGATCGCCAAACGCTGTGGCGCCGCAGAGCTGGCCATCTCCACCGGCCTCCCTCCCGAGCCGGACTGGCCCGAAGCGCTCGCGCAGTTCGGCCGCATCGCCCGCGATGAGATTGCGCTCGGCCTCATGCGCCCCCGGATGACGCTCGACGAGGCCCTCGATGCATGGCGCCGCGGCGCGTCGCTCCTGTGCTGCGGCAACGCGCTCGAGCTCGCCGCCGAGTGGCGCGCCCGGCTCGAAGCCCAGGCCGAAAGCGGCGGCGCCGGCGGCTGAGGCCGCCACGGATGTGAGATGATATCGTCTTTCCTGAACGGCACGCTGCCGCACCCGAAATGATCTCCCGCGCCCCACTGCCCCGCATCTGCATCGCGCTCGGGCTGCCGAGTCCGGAAAAACTCATGGAGCACGCCTGCCGCGAAGCCGATGCCGGCGAACGTTTCCTCGAATTCCGCCTCGATTACCTCCCGCGGCCCGAAGACGGACTCCCCGTCATCCGCAAGTTCCTCGAGAAATACCCGGACGCCACTCTGCTGGCCACCTGCCGCCGCCACCAGAATCACGGCCGCTTCAACGGCAGCATCGAGGAGGAGTTCCGCATTCTCGCCGCCGCCGTCGAAGCCGGGGCTCGGGCGGTGGACGTCGAAATCGAAAGCGCCGAAACGCCCCTTGCCCCGCTCGACCTGCTCGCCGGCAGGGCCCTCATCGTCCTCAGCTACCACAACTACGAGGGAACGCCCGCGCTCGAGCCGATCATGAAGCGGATGCTCAAAGTGCCCGCCTCCGTCTACAAGATCGTCACCACCGCGCGCAAGCCCTCCGACAACCTCCGCGTGCTCTCGCTGGCCCGCGCCTATCCCAGGACGCCCCTCATTCTGCTCGCAATGACGGAAATGGGCTTCCCGACGCGCGTCCTGTGCACCGTCTTCGGCGGCGTCTACACCTACGCCGCCCCCTCCTCGATGGAAGGCACCGCCGCCGGCCAGGTCACCGCCCGCGTCCTGCGCAACCTCTACCGCGTCGACAGGCCCGTCGATTCGCCCAAATTCTTCGGCGTCATCGCCGACCCCGTGCGCCACAGCATCTCGCCCGCCGTGCACAACCGCGCCCTCCAGGCGCGCCGCTACCCGGGCCTCTATCTTCCGTTCCTCGTCACTTCGCTTCAGCTCAAGGACTTCTTCCACCTCGCCGAGAACCTGCCTCTGGCCGGCTTCAGCGTCACCATTCCCCACAAGCACCGCATCATCCGCTACCTCGATTCAATCGACCCGCTGACGAAGCGCATCGGAGCCGTCAACACCGTCTACCGCAAGGCCGGCCGGTGGCGCGGAGCCAACACCGACGTCGACGGCATTCGCGCCCCGCTCGAAAAGCGCGTGAAGCTGGCGAAAGCCACCGCCCTCATCGTGGGCAACGGCGGCACCGCCCGCTCGGCCGCCTTCACGCTCCGCGACGCCGGCGCGAGGCTCGCCATCACCGGACGCAACATCGACCGCGTCCGCGCGCTCGCCAAGCTCGTCGACGCCGAAGCCCTCACCCCCGAGCAGGCCGAGTCCCGCTTCTTCGACGTTCTCATCCATGCCACGCCGCTCGGCATGTGGCCCAACACCGACGCCTGCTTCTTCCGCGGCCCCATTCCCGCCGCGCTTGTCTTCGATCTCGTCTACACCCCGATGGAAACCGTCCTGCTGCGCCGCGCCGCGGCCGAGGGCAAAGCGGTGATCCACGGACTCGAAATGTTCCTCGAACAGGCCGCACGCCAGTTCGAGATCTTCACCGGAATCTCGGCCCCGCGCGCGGCCATGGAGCGCGCCGCGCTCGAGGCGCTCCGCGAGCAGGAAGCGCAGCTCCACGCGCACGCCGGCCGCCAGGGAGGTTCGTTATGAAGCAGCCGCCCCGCCTGACCCGCCGCGCCCTCGCGGCTGTCCTCGCCGCTGCTCCCCTCCCGGCCCGCCCGGCCCCGCAGGAGCCTCGGCAGGGGTCCCCGCTGCCGCCTTCCCGTCTCCGCGCGGCCGCTGCCGCGGTCCGGGCGAAGGCCGTTGCCCGGAACATTTCTCCCGCATTCCGTTTCATCCCCTGAGCCCCCATGCCCGCTCCCGCGCCCCTGCCGGAGTTCTCGAGCCTCGTGGATCTCAACGGCGCGCTGCGCGCCGGAAGGCTGAAGGCGCGCGACCTCGTCCGGGCCGCCGCGCGGGCCCTTTCGCAAGAGGCGCGGCCCGGCGGCGCCGTCCGGGAACTGCTCGAAGAAGACGCCCTCGGCGCCGCCAGGGACGTGGAAAAGGAACTCGCCCGCGGACGCACCCGCGGGCTGCTTCAGGGCGCCCCGTTCGCCGTCAGCGAAACGCTCTCCCTCGCCCGGCGCGTCCCTCCATGGAACCCCGGCGCTGACCCGCGCCGCGTGGAGGATGCCGCCGCCGTCGCGCGGCTCCGGGGAGCCAGAAGCATCCCTCTGGCCCTCGCCTCTTCGCCGCCTCTCGGTGGGCTCCTCGCCGGGCCGGCGGCGGCTGAGTCTGCCGCAGCCTCCCTCGTGGGCCGGCGCCTCGTGCCTTTTGCCCTCGCCGTGGACTTCAACGGCAATGTGCTGCGCGGCGCGCTGGAACACGCCTGCTGCGCTCTCCGACCCACGTTTGGCCTGGCCAGCGCCTTCGGCATTGCTCCGCTCGGCTGGACCCTCGCCTCGGCCGCAGTGCTCGCAGGCAGCGCCGAAGACTGCGGCTTCGTACTGGAACGGATCAGCGGTGCCGACTCGCGCAGCCCGCACTCACCCGGGCGCGGCTTCCGCTATGCGCCCCAGTACGCACGGCCGCTCGATCAGCTCCGCGTCGCCGTGGCCCCTGACGCCGGCCCCCTCCTCGCCGCCCTTGCGGATCTCCGGTCCGGCCTCGCAGAGTTCCCGGTCCCGGATCTGCCCGCCACGTCCACTCTCGAGACGATCCTCGCCGCCGAGGCGGGCGAGGCATTCGCCGACCTCCTCGCGGCCTCTCCCGAAGGGCGCGCCTTCCTCGACGAAGCCCGCTCCCTCGCCGCATTCGACTATCTGCGCGCCATGCGGCTGCGGCGCATGGCCCAGGAATGGCTCTCCGCTGCTCTGGAGCGGGCCGACGTCCTTCTCCTTCCATGGCGCCACTCCCATGATCCTGCCTCTCCGGATCTCTCTGGCGAAGTCCCCTGCCGGCTATGCGAATTCCTTGCGCTCGCGCTCCTGGCTGGCGCCCCCGTGTTCGCTTCCGGAAAGCGCGCCGGAGCTCTTTTCTGCGCCGTCGCGCGGCCCTTCTCCGAGAACACGCTTCTTCGCCTTGTTTCCACCCTGGAAAAGGCCCTCCCGCAGGGCGGCGGAGGCTGGGCTGGGAGTAATAGGCCATCCCCGCGAGAAAGCTCTCGAGTTTGAGCCACCAGATATTGCAAGATAAGGCTTGGCATCCGGTTGGAAAGACAATGACGCACACTCCTCCTCCGAGGCGTCGATCCAGGGTGGGTTCCATCGCTGCTTGCGGACAGGCGCAGCTCCTTGGCGGCGGCGCATTGGAAGCGCTGCTCGACCGCCGCATCGCTGAGAACGGCACAAGGCGGTTCGCCCTCTGCGTCGTCGGCGTGAACCGCTTCCGCCGCATCAATCAACTCCTGGGTTTCACCGGCGGCGATCAGGCCTTGCAGGAGATCTCCAGCCGCATCCTCGCCATCGCTTCTCAGGCGGGCGTCGCCGCGCACCTCGGCGGCGACGAGTTCGCCATCCTTCTGGAGGCGCGCTCCCGCCGCGGCGCGGAGCGCGCCGTCGCCGCCATCCTGGAAGCCCTCGGCCGTCCGCTCGTCGTCCAGGGCCACGAGTTCCATATGACCGCCAGCCTCGGGCTTGCCCTCTACCCGGCCAGCGGCGCCGACGGAGCCACGCTGCTGCGCCGTGCCGCCTCCGCCATGCTCCGCGCCAAGCAGCGAAGCGGCAACGCTGTCGAATGGAGCCCCGCCGCCGAGCCTGATTCCCCGCGGGAGCGCTTCCAGCTCGAGAATGCCCTGCACCGCGCCGTAGAACGCAACGAGCTCCGGCTCCGCTACCAGCCCGAAGTCGACCGCGAAGGGCACGTCCGCGCTGTCGAGGCGCTTCTGGTCTGGGACTCCGCCGACCTCGGCCATGTCGACACCGAAACCCTCGTCCGCCTTGCCGAAGAGACCGGCATCATCACCGCCATCGGCGAGTGGGTCCTTCGCGAAGCGTGCCTCCAGGCGGCCCGTTGGCTGGCCGGCGGACGCCGCGCCCCCTGCATCGCCGTGAACGTTTCCCCGCAGCAGTTCTCCTCGCCGCAGTTCGTCGCCTCCGTGCGGCGCATCCTCGAGGAAACCGGCCTCCCCGGCCAGATGCTCGAACTCGAGGTCACCGAAAGCTGCATCCTTGCTGACATCGACCAGTCCGCCAGGCGCATGGCCGAGCTCCGCAAGCTCGGGGTCCGCATCGCCATCGACGATTTCGGCGTCGGCTATTCGCCTCTGGCCTACCTGCACCGCCTCCCGCTCGACAAGATCAAGGTCGACCGCTCCTTCGTCCGCCAGATCGCACAGCCCGGCGGCACGCTGCCCGTGGTGCACACCATCACCGTGCTCGCCCACCACCGCGGCCTTCAGGTCGTGGCCGAAGGCGTGGAAACCGCAGAGCAATTCGAGCTCGTCCACGCTGCCCGCTGCGATCTCGTCCAGGGCTTCTTCGTCGGAATGCCGCTGGCCGAACAGGAAATTGCCGCGCTGCTGGCGGACCAGACATCTCTCGCGCGCTACGCCGTCGCCGCCTCCCACTGGAGTTACTGAAAAGCGGCCGGCCGCCTTTTTGCGCCGCATCTCCCGCGGCCGGTTCCTTTTTTCCGCGGTTGCGGCATCGTCCCCGCAAATCGGCTACATTCTTATGAAGCAGTGCGCGCGGAAATCGCCGCGCACGCCGGAAATGTCATGGACGTACCAAGGCAGGGAGTCGCCCGAAGAAAGCTGTTGCGTTTCGCGGTTGTCGCGGCCGTCATCGCCTCCGCCGCGCTGGCCGCCGCCTGGCGGCTGAACCGCGCCCGGCCCGCCGCGCCTGCCGTGGACCGGGCCGGCCTGTGGATCGACACCGTGCGCCAGGCGCCCCTCGTGCGCCAGGTCCGCGGCCTCGGAAGCCTCGTCCCCGAGGAGGTCCTCTGGATCCCCGCTCCCCACGACGGCCGCGTCGAAAAAATCCTGCTCCGACCGGGCGCTCAGGTCCGCCCGGACACCGTCCTCGTCGTCCTCTCCAATCCCGAGCTCGAACTCGCGGCCGAAGACCTCCGCTGGCAGCTCCGCGCCGCCGAAGCCAACCTGAAAGACCTCCAGGTGAAGCTCGAATCCTCCCAGCTTGACCTGCGCGCCGCCGTGGCCCGCGTCGAAAGCGAATACGTCCAGGCCCAGCTCAAGGCGGACAACGATGCCGCGCTCGGCCGCGAGGGCCTCGCCCCAGAGCTCAATGTCAAGCTGTCCCGCGCCGTCGCCGACGAGGCGCGGAAACGCCTCGAAATCGAACGCAAGCGCCTCGAGATCAGCTCCTCCAGCGCCGAGGCGCAGATCTCCGCCCAGCGCGTCCTCATCGAGAAGCTGCGCGCCGCCCATGAACTCAAGCGCAGGCAGGTGGAAAGCCTCAAAGTGCGCGCCGGCGCCTCGGGCGTGCTTCAGCAGCTCGCCGTCGAAGTCGGCCAGCAGGTGGCTCCGGGAACCGTCCTCGCCAAGGTCGCCCAGCCGGAACGCCTCAAGGCCCAGGTGCGCATCCCTGAAGTGCAGGCCAAGGACCTCGCTGTCGGCCAGCCCGCCCTCGTCGACACCCGCAACGGAACCGTGCCGGGCCGCGTCGCGCGCATCGACCCCGCCGTCACCGCGGGCAATGTGCTCGTCGACATCCGCCTCGAAGGGCCACTGCCTCCCGGCGCTCGCCCCGATCTCAATGTCGAAGCCCTCATCGAAATCGAGCGCCTCCCCAGCGTCCTCCAGATCCAGCGCCCAGCCTTCGCCCAGCCGAACTCCGCCATCACCCTGTACCGGCTCTCGCCTGGCGCATCCGAGGCGGTCCGCGTCCAGGTGCGCACCGGCCGCGCCTCCGTCCAGGCAGTCGAAATTCTCGAAGGCCTGCGCCCGGGCGACCGCGTGATTCTGTCGGATTTGTCCGCGTACGAAAATGCCGAGCGCCTGCTCATCCGGTGACAATTCGTGATAGGATGTGCGCCAGCCAGAAGTAGCGCCATGATTCCTGGAGCCTCTTCATGAGCGGGAACGGCTCGTTGATCTCTCTCAGAAACGTTTCCAAGGTGTTCCTGACGGACGAGGTGGAGACGCACGCCCTCGAAGGCATCGATCTCGATATCCTGCCCGGCGAATTCGTCTCGATCGCAGGCCCGTCCGGTTGCGGAAAATCCACGCTGCTTTCCATCCTCGGCCTGCTTGAATCGCCGACGAAAGGCGAATATTGGCTGAAAGGGCAGCCCGTTCACGGCCTCGGCGCCGCGGAACGCGCCCGCATCCGCAACCGGGAAATCGGCTTCATTTTTCAGGCATTCAACCTCATCGGCGATCTCACTGTGCTCGAAAATGTCGAATTGCCTCTCGCCTACCGCGGCCTCGGCGCCCGCGAGCGCAGGAAAATGGCGCTCGAGGCCCTCGAGCGCGTCGGCATGGCCCACCGCCTCAGGCATTATCCGGCGCAGCTCTCCGGCGGCCAGCAGCAGCGCGTGGCCGTCGCCAGGGCGCTCGCCGGCAGGCCTGCCATCCTCCTTGCCGACGAACCCACCGGCAACCTCGACTCCGCCAACAGCGAATCCGTCATGGACCTGCTCGAGGAGCTCCATCAGGCAGGTTCCACCATCTGCATGGTGACCCACGATCCCAGATACGCGCGGCGCGCCCGCCGCACCATCCACCTCTTCGACGGCAGGATCGTCCCCTCCAGCCAGGCGGCCGCGCTCTGACGGGGCGCGCAGGCAGGCCCGCCCCGCCTCGTTGCCGGAGTCTGCCCGCCCCCGCCCGTTCCGTTTCCGGAAAAAACGCGGCCCCGCCGCGCCACGGCGGCGGAGTTGCGCTAGCATGGCGGCATCGGGGTCCGCCATGTTTTCCGGCCTGTGGGACGACATCCGCTTCGGAATCCGCCAGCTGGCGAAACATCCCGTCTTCACTGTCGTCGCGCTGCTCCTTCTTGCCCTCGGCATCGGGGCCAACACCGCCATCTTCAGCCTCGTCGACAGCGTCCTCCTGCGGCCGCTCCCTTACCCGGAGCCGGAAAGGCTTTTTTTCGTCCGCGTCCGCGATCTCACCGGCCGCCAGCCGCCATCGGACCCGAATATGGCCGAATACCTCCGTCTCGAAAAGGGAATTTCCTCGGCGGAAGCGGTCGGCACGCTGCTCGGACAGCCCTTCAACCTCCGCTGGAATGGCCGCACGGCCCTCGTCTTCGGGGGATTTGCCAGCCCGGATTATTTCCGCGCTCTCGGCCTGAAGCTCCTTTCCGGCCGGGAATTCTTCCCTGAGGAATACCAGTCCGGCAGGAATCAGGCGGTCTATTTCTCCGAAAAATTCTGGCAGAGATGGTTTGGAGCCGATCCTTCCCTGATCGGAAAAACGGTCGAATTGGAACGCGAGACCCACGTCGTGGCCGGAATTCTCCCCACCCTTCCGGGCGAATTTCATTCTCCCGACGCCGTCGTGCCGCTGCCTGTCACGCGCGAAATCCTCCAGGCGTACGACCGGCGCTCGATGATCGTCGCCGTCCGGCTCAAACCGGGCGTGAAAAAGGAGCAGGCCGAAGAGGAAATCCGGGCGATTTACCGGCGGCTGGGCGAGGAGATTCCCCAGAGCAGCCGGAATAAGGAAGGCTATCTCGTCGAGGCCGCAAGATTCTGGAGGGGCGACGCCCACGAGCCGCTCGCTGCGCTCGCTCTCGCGGTCGGGCTCGTGCTCCTGCTGGCCTGCGCCAACCTCGCCGGCCTGCTGCTGGCCCGCGCCGCCGCCCGGCTCCGCGAGATCGCCATCCGGTCCGCGCTGGGCGCGTCGCAGTTCCGCATCTTCCGCCAGATCATCACCGAAAGCCTGCTGCTGTCGCTCGCCGGCGGCGCGGCGGGCATTGCCGTCGCCGCCTGGGCCATCCGCTACCTGCGCTCCTGGCCCCGCCTGCGGCTGCCCCGCATCGAGCAGGCGCAGCTTGACCTCCATGCGCTGCTGTTCGCCCTCGCCGTCTCCATTGCCGCGGGCCTCGTGTTCGGCTCGGCGCCTGCATGGAGCGTCCTCCGCCTCCGCATCGCGCCGGCGCTCAACGAAGAGTCCCGCGGCAGCTCCGGCGGCATCTCCCGCAGCTGGCTGCGGCGCGTGCTCGTGGGGGCGGAGGTCGCCATCTGTGCCGTGCTGCTCGTCGGATCCGGCCTGCTCTGGCGCACCTACCAGCGGCTCTCTTCCACCGACATGGGTTTCCGGCCCGAAGGCGTGCTGGTCCTCCGCATCATGATGCCCACCGCCGCCTATCCCACAGACGAGGCCCGGGGTGCGGTCCAGAGTGCAGCGCTCGAGCGGCTGCGTTCCCTCCCAGGCGTCCTCCAGGCCGGCATCACCGCCTACCCGCCGCTGTCCAGCGTCAACTGGCCCTGCCAGTTCCGCATCCCCGGCGACGAATCCGGCGGCGAAATGCAGCCCACCTCCTACAACACCGTCTCGCCGGGCTACTTCGCCGCCATCGGTGCCAGGATTCTCGAAGGACGCGACTTCTCCGATGCCGACACGCCTTCCTCCCCCCGCGTCCTGCTCATCTCGGAAACCTTCCGCAGGCTCTACTTCCCCGGCACGAACCCCATCGGCCGCCGCATCGAGTACGAGCTGCTCGGCGAAAAAAGCGAAGGCGTCGTCGTCGGCGTCGTCAGCGACCTGGCGTTCGAACGCCCGGACAATGTCCGCCGCCCCGTCATCTACGAGTCTTACACCCAGCGGCCCTGGCCGTTTCCGGTCTTCACCGTGAAGACCTCCATGCCGCCCCAGCAGGCGGCGGCCATGATGGCCAGAGCGATCTCCGAAGTGGCCCCCGAGGTCGCCGTGGATCAGCCAAGCGAACTCAGGATCCGCGTGGAAAGGGCCACCGGCCAGCAGGCTGCCGCGCTGCTGCTGTTCGGGGTCTTCGCCGCCGTCGCCATCCTGCTCTCTGCGGTCGGCCTCTACGGCGTGCTTGCGCTCGCCGTGACCCAGCGGCGGCGGGAGATCGGCGTCCGCATGGCTCTCGGTGCCACCCCTGCGGAGATCCGGAGGATGGTCTTCCGCTATGGGCTGATGTTGGCGCTCACCGGCGTCGCGGCAGGACTTGCGGCGGCCCCGTTCGCCGGAATGACGCTCGAAAAGATGATTTACGGAGTCCGCTGGTTCGACCCCGCCGTCTACGCCGGCGTCATCCTCCTGCTGACTGCGGTGAGCCTCGGTGCGGCCGCCGCCCCCGCCCTCCGGGCGGCTTCGCTCGATCCGGCGCAGGCGCTCCGGGAGTAAGGCCGCCCTCCCCGGTGCCCCGGCTGCCCGCGTCCGCCCCCTGCCGATGGGTGGCGCACGCGCCCGCCGGGAAAGCACTTGGCCCGTGGCTGCGGTGCGGCTCCTCCCGTCCCGGTTCTCTCCCTGCGTCCCTTCGAAGCAGGCTGCTCTGCTTCTGCAACGCCCGAGGGGATCCGGAAGCGCCATGTTTCCGGCCCCATGGGGCCGCTCCGACTCGGCACGGCCAACGGCGCGCCTGCTTTCTCGTTGCCGCCGGACACGGTAGGGATCTCCTTCGCCTTTCCCCGCTTCCTGCCCGCGTCCCGCATCCGGACCTGCCGCCGCAGGCCCGTCTCCCGGCCACGGCCGTCCCTTCCCGGCATAATTTCGACGGGGGCGACCCGCGGCTGCACGGCGCAAGCTGTCCGGCGCGGCTGCGCCCGCCCTGCGCCTTTCGCGCCTGCGGGGAAAGGGTTCCGGCCCGCCCCCTCCCGTTCCCCCAGATCCAGCGGTGCGGTCGGCTCCAGGCCTCCCCATCCCCGCTCCGGCGGCCCGCGTCATCACGACCGCAGGCGTCGACGGCTCCCGGCCTCCCCGTCCCCGCTCCGGCGGCCCACCGGAGCCGGAAGCCCGGCCCCTTCCTGCCGTCTTACTCTCCCTGCGGACGGCCCCTCCGCCGCCGGCGGACTCGCCCCGCTCCTGCCGTCAGCGCCACCCCGCCGGGCTAGAACAGCGTGCGCAGCCGCTCCTCGCGGCTGACGATCTCCTGGATGCGGACGCCGTAGTTGCCCTCGATGACCACTACCTCGCCTCTGGCGATCACGCAGTTGTTGACGATCACCTCCACGGGCTCGATGATCGACCGGTTCAGTTCCACAATGCTCCCGCTGGTCAGCTTGATCGCATCTTTCAGCTTGAGCTGCGTGCGCCCGAAGGTCACTCCCACCGGAAGATCCACCTCCATCAGCAGCTCGAGCATCGGCCTCCTTCCGTTGGCTGGGCTGGGCGGATCCGGATCCGCCTTGCCCGTTGGAGCCTGCGCCTGCACCGCGGCGGAGGCAGGCCAGGGGAAGCCGGTGCCTGCGGCCATCCATACCCGCCCGATCGCGCCCGACGGTCCCTTCAGCTCCACGGCCTGCCAGGACATCGCGCCCTCGTCTCCCTGCGGCTCGGCAATCGGCTCCCAACTGACTTCGCGGCCAAGCAGCCGTCCCAGCTCCCCGGAGACCTGCCCCAACGACTGCTCCACCACTTCCAGGAAGGCCCCCCGGGTTTCCTCTTCGCTGGCATCCGAGATGCCCGCCGCCCGGAGGATGGCCGAGCCGCAGGCCTGCCACACTTCCGGGCTGAAGGCGAGCCGGATCTCCGCCTCGGGTGCCTCGCGCAGGCGCCGGGCGGCCCGCAGCTCCCCTCCCGGCGGCGTGGCGGGACCGCCGGCCACGGCCTCGGCCTCGTAGGGCTCCCCTGTCATCGAACTCAGCGCGGGTCCGATCTGCCGGGCCCACTCATTTGCCAGCCATTGTGCGATGTTCATCGGCCTCCTCCCTGCTGCTGTCCTGCCTCCGGCCCCCTCTTCTGGCCGGTGGAATCGCCTGCTTCCTTCGCCATCGAAGCCTCTACCTCATCACCAATCCACCCGGCGGCCTTCGGGCCGGCCCCGGCTGGCCTTGCTTCCTGCTGCTGCGCCCCCTCCGGCCTGTTCTTCGGGCCTTCGGGATCCCCATCCCGCTTCCCCATGCGGCGCATGCACCCCATGCCCCCGCCGTCCTGTCCCGCGCCAACGTGCCGGTCCGGCCTGAGCGGCCACATCCATCTAGGCGCCTCCGGCTGACGATGCCACTCCCGCCGGCCGGGGCCGCCCGCCGACACGCACCGGCTCCGGCAGTCGGCCAGCCTCATGGCGTCGCCCCTCCCCGCTCCGTGGGCCACCGCTTGCGCAGGAAGGCGCGCAGCCGGATGATCGCCTGCGTCTTCAATTGCGAGATCCGCGACTCGTGCAGCTTCACAATCTGCGCGATCTCCCGCAGGGTAAGTTCCTCCTGATAGTACAGGCCCAGAACGGTTCTCTCGATATAGGGCATCCGCGCAATCGCCGTCTTCAGAAGGCGGTGCAGTTCCTTCCTCTCCAGTTGCCGCGATGGCCAGTCCTCCTCGCTGCCGGCCACGAATCGCAGCAGGTCGCGCCCGCCCTCTTCCCCGGGCGCCGAGTCCAGGCTGCCCAGGTTCAATCCGCGGATGTCGGACAACCACTCCTGGTACTCTTCCAGCGACAACCCAAGCTCTGCCGCAATCTCCTCTTCGCTCGGTGCGCGTCCGAGCCGCTGCTCCAGCGAGGCCACGGCCAGTTCGATCTGCTTGCTCCTCCGCCGCTGCTGCCTCGGCGCCCAGTCGAGACCGCGGAGGCTGTCCAGAATGGCCCCGCGGATCTTGTACTCCGCGTAGGTCTTCAGCTTGACACCCTGTTCCGGCCGGTAACGGTCGATCGCCGCGATCAGCCCCAGGATTCCCGTGGAGACCAGGTCTTCCAGATTCACGCTCGCTGGCAGCCGCTCGTGGATCCGCCTCGCGATCAGCCTCACCTGGGGCAGGTGCTCCAGGATCAGCCTTTCGCGCTCCTCCGCGCTCAGCGTCGCCGTGCCGCTTTCGTAAGGATTCATGCGCTTGCACCGCCTCCCGATGCCGGACGCCCGGTTCCAGCCCTCCCGCTCTGGCGCCGCCCGTGCCTCATGGCCCCGGAACGGCGGAAGCCCGGCCTGCGACAGCCCGCGCGCGGACGGCTTCCAGCGCTGTCCAGATCCGGTGTTCGGAGGCTGCCTCCAGATCCTCCGGAATTCTCTGACCCGAACTGAAGTAACTGACGGGCAGGGAAGACTCCATCGCGGCCGAGACCCATCCGCCAATCCGCCCCGTCTCGTCCAGCCGGGTGATCAGCAGGGCCGAGGGCGAGAACAGGGACCACCACTTGAGAGCCTCCAGCATCTCGGCGGTTCGCAGGCTCGCCGGCAGCACGAGGAGCGTCTCCCTGCCCGGAATCTCATCCAGCATCTCCGCCCACTCGGCCGCCCACTCCCTTTCATTTCGGCCGAAGCCGGGCGTATCGACCAGGATCAGGTCGCGCGTCGCATTCTCCGCGACCGCCAGCCGCAGCGCCGCCGGGGTTTCCGCCAGAAGGAAAGGCAGGCCGAGGATCGCCGCATATGTCCGGAGCTGCTCGCTGGCGGCCACGCGGAAGCTGTCCGTGCTCACGATGGCGGCAGGGCGGCGCCGGGCCACCGCCTCGCGCATGGCCAGCTTGACCAGCGAGGAGGTCTTGCCGGCCCCGGGGGGTCCCGCCAGCACCACCACGGCCGGGCGGCGCGCACCCTCCAGTCCGGGCCGGAACCGCACGCGCCGGGAGATCTCCCCGGCCAGAGCCGCCCGGATGGCTGCCGCCCCGGGGGCGGCGCTCTCCGCCAGCTCCGTGCGGACCGCCGCCAGCAGCTCCTGGGCTGCTGCGGCCTCGAAATCGTGGGCTTCCAGCAGCCGCGCCGCTTCCCGCAGGGACGCCGGCAGCCCGGAGGCGGACAGTGTCTCCGTCAGCAGCTCCAGGGTCCGCTCCAGCCGGTCCAGGCGCCGGCAGATCTCGCCATCGCCCGCGGCGTCCGGCCGGCGCAGGACGCCCGCGGCGGCCGGCGCATGGCCTCCTGCGGCCGGCCCCCCCTCGCCCTCCGCGCAGACCACCCGGAAGGCGCCCCGCCCCGCCTCGCCGGGGGCGGCTGGCCCCGCCTCCAGCAGCAGCGCCTCGGGACCCAGCTCCCGCCGCGCCTGCGCCAGGGCCGCCTCCAGGGTGTCGGCAAAATAGACCCGTGGTTGCCGGCTCATCGTCGCGGCCTCCGTCAACGATATAGTGCCCGTCTCCGCCAGTCTTTCTCCGCCGATTTCGGCTTCCGGCGCCGGCCCCGCGCCGTCGCCTCGCGCCAGCACTCCCACGGCTTCTTTCATCGTCGCCTCCCTCTTTTACGCCCCTCCGGCCCGCAGCACGCCCAGCGAGACCACGCGCAGCCCCGGCGGAATCTCGCCGTGGCTCAGCACCGTCACCTGAGGGAAACTCGCCTCCAGCATCTGCCGCACGAAGAATCTCGCGCCGCTCGAGGTCAGCAGCGTCCATGCGCCCGCATTCTGGCCCGCCACCGCCTGCGCCGCTGCCAGCAGTTCGGACACCCGCTGCGGACTCAGGTGCACATGGGAGGCGTGCTCTCCGTGCTGAACCGCATCCTCGATGGCCTTCTCGAGGGAAGCGTCCAGCAGATGCACCGGCAGCCTGCCTTCCCTGTCCAGCAGCGGCCGCACGATCGTGCGCCGCATCGCCTGCCGGACGTACTCGGTCAGCAGCACCGGGTTCTTGGTCATCAGGGCCGCTTCGCCAAGCGCTTCCAGAATCGTGGCGCCGTCCTTGATCGGAACGCGCTCGCGCAGCAGGTGCTGCAACACCTTCTGCACCGCAGGCAGCGGAAGCAGCTTGGGAACGAGATCCTCCACCAGCTTGGGCTGCTCTTCGGCCACCCGGTCGAGGAACTTCTTTGCGTCCTGGCGCGAGAAGATCTCGTGGCAGTGCCGGCGGATCAGCTCGGAAAGATGCGTCCCCAGCACGCTGACCGGATCCACCACCGTGCAGCCTGCCGACCGTGCGCGGTCCGCCTGCTCGGCCGGAATCCAGACGGCCTCCAGCCCGAAGGCCGGCTCCCGCGTCTGCGCTCCTTCCACCGGGCACGGCCGCCCCGCCGGCGGTATCGCCAGCTCGCATCCGGCGGGCAGCTCGTAGCGCCCGATCTCCGCCCCCTTCAGCAGAATCGCGTACCCGCGCGCCGGCAGCGACAGGTTGTCCGTCACCCGCACCGGCGGCAGCACGTAGCCCAGCTCGCTGGCCAGTTGGCGCCGGATTCCGGCGATGCGGCGCAGCAGCGGCGAATGCTCGCCCCCTTCGGCCATCTGCACCAGTCCGATGCCCACCTCCACGGCCAGCGGCTCCACTTTCAGAAGCGTTTCCATGCTCTCGCGGGGAGCGGCCTGCGACGGCCGCCGCACGGCCGCTTCGGCCTGCTCCTGCCTGCGCTGCCGGAGCCGCCGCCCCGCGGCGCCCAGTCCCGCTGCCAGCAGGAGAAAGGGCGCCTTGGGAAGTCCGGGGACCGCAGCCATCAGCACCAGGGCGCCGGCGGCCAGCAGCAACGGCTGGTCGGTCCCGAACACCTGCCGCTGGAACTCCTCCGCCATGTCCCGGTCCGAACTGGCCCGGGTGACGATCAGGCCGCCCGAAATGGAGATCATCAGCGCCGGGATCACCGTCACCAGCCCGTCGCCGATCGTCAGCACCGTGTAGGTGGCCAGCGCGCGCTCCAGCTCCATCCCGTGCTGGAGAACGCCGATCAGGAATCCGGCCACGATGTTGATCGCCGTGATCAGCAGGCTGGCCACCGCATCGCGCTGCGTGAAGCGCGTGGCCCCGTCCATCGCGCCGTAAAACTCCGCTTCTGCCGCCAGCGCCTTGCGGCGCGCCTTGGCTTCCGCCTCGTTGATCAGCCCTGCATTCAGGTCGGCGTCGATCGACATCTGTTTGCCCGGCAGCGCGTCCAGCGTGAACCGCGCCGTCACTTCCGAGATCCGGACCGCGCCGTGGTTGATCACCACGTACTGGATCGCGATCAGCACCAGGAACACCACCACCCCGATGATGAAGTTGCCGCCGACGACAAACTTGCCGAAGGACTCGATCACCTCGCCAGCGGCCGCCGTCCCGCGGCTGCCCTCGAGCAGGATCAGCCGCGAGGACGAAACGTTCAGTGCCAGCCGGAACAGCGTCATCAGCAGCAGGGTTGTCGGAAAGACGCTGAATTCCGCCGGCTTGCGGATGTAAATCGAAACCAGCAGCACCACCGTCGACAGCGCGATGTTGGCGCTGATCAGGATGTCCAGCAGCCAGGGTGGCAGCGGAATCACCAGCGCCACGAGAATGCCCAGCACGCCGGCGGGCACCGCCATGCCGGGAGAGACGGCGGCCCGCCAGGCGCTTCCCGGGCCGGCCGACGGGCTGCCGCCGGTGCCGGCCCTCTCCGCAGGGCCGCGCCCGGCCGCCGCCCCAGCCAGTTCGCCCGCTCTTGCCGCTGTGATCGGCGTGGTCATGCTTCACCTCCCAGGCGTGCTCCGCCGCGCGCCTGTCCCATCCGGCAGCCCGGCCACCGCCCTCCATGCGCACCGCCGTGCGCCGCCGCCGGTGCACTCCAGCCCTTCCTGTCCGGCCTCCTGGGCGCGATACGCCACGCACCTGTTCCAGCCGGCTGCGGTCCGCATCCGGGCGGCAGCCCGGCCATCGCCCTCCATGCACACCGCCGTGCGCGGTTGCGCTGTTGCCCCGTACCGACCGGAATGCCTGCCCCAGGTCGGCGGAACGGCTCTTCTGTCCCTGCTTCGCATCGCCAGCCCTCTCTGCCTTCACCTGCCTCCAGCTCCGCCCCCCTGCATCAGCCGGTAGACGTAAGCGAGCACCTCGGCCACCGCCCGGTACAGCTCCACCGGAATCTCCTGCCCCACTTCCACCTGCCGGTACAGGGCGCGCGCCAGAGGCGGATTCTCGATCACCGGCACCTGATGGGCGAGCGCCTTCTCCCGGATCTTCTGGGCGAGATAGTTGCGGCCCTTCGCCACCACCCGCGGAGCGGCCATCGTCTGCCGGTCATAGCGCAGCGCCACTGCATAGTGGGTCGGATTGACCACGACGGCCGTCGCCTTGGCCACCTCCGCCATCATGCGCCGCCGGAGCAGCTCGCGGCGAAGCCGCCGGATCCTGGCCTTGATCTCGGGGCTGCCTTCGTTCTGGCGGTATTCCTCCCGCACCTCCTGGCGGGTCATGCGCAGATCCCGGAAATACCGGTGCCGCTGCCGCAGCAGATCGAAGGCTCCCCAGGCCAGGAAAAGCAATGCGGCCTTCCAGAGCAGGTTGGCCGCTGCGCCTCCCACCGCAGCCGCGGCACGCTCGAGCGGCAGCAGGGGCAGGCGCAGAAACTCCTCCCACCGGTTCCGCACGGCCATCCAGAGCACCGCAAACAGTAACGGCAGCATCACCACCGCCGCCACCAACTGATCCAGATTGCGCCGCGGCAGCTCACGCAGATGGCCGGCCGGATTCAGCCGGCTGAAGTCCGGCGCCGCCTTGGCGGGCGCGAATCCGAACTCCGTGATGGCCAGATGGCTGATCAGCCCCATCATGGCGATCGCCAGCATGCAGAACGCCCCCGCACCGATCCATCCCGCAGCCGCCGAATGGGGAAGCGTTCCCAGCATCCCGATGGCCCGGTCCGGATGGAAGGCCGCCCGCAGCAGCGACGCGAAGGCGTGCAGGGCCGGCTCCATCCAGAACCCGCTCGAGCTCAGCAGCAGCGTCCAGCCCAGGAACTGCACCGCAAACACCATCTCGCGGCTGGCCGGAAAGCGGCCGTCCTCGCGGGCCTTGCGGATCCGCTGTGGCGTGGGGGATTCCGTGCGCTGGTCTTTGTCCGCCATCAGCCGTCTGCCTCCCCGGACGGCACGAACGCCGCCCCGGCCGCTGCTGCCGTGAGCCGCCAGCGGGCCGGCGCGCCCGTTGACCGCTTTGCTCCGGCCGCGGCGTTCTCTGCCGCCGCCGCGCCCCCCGGAGCCGCAGGGGCGGAGGGCGGGAGCCGGCCACTCGCGCCGGCCCGCCGGAGCCGCTCCATTCCCCACCCCGGCAGGCGCCTCATCCAACCGGTGCCGCTTCCGGCACGCAGCCTCCCACAGCTCCGGGGATCGGTGGCCGCGCCCGCTCCGCCTGTGGCTCCCTCGCCCGGTCCGGGTCCGCCTCCATCGCCGCGCTCTTCCCCTCGCGCCGCCCCGCCGCCCGCCCCGGCCGCAGGATGCTCCGCCGCGGGCTCTTCCCGGCTCTGTGCCGCCCGCAGACCGCCTTTGCCCGGGCCGCTTCCAACGCGCAGCCTTCCACGGCTCCGGGGATCGGTGGCCGCGCCCGCTCCGCCTGTGGCTCCTTCGCCCGGTCCGGGTCCGCCTCCATCGCCGCGCTCTTCCCCTCGCGCCGCCCCGCCGCCCGCCCCGGCCGCAGGATGCTCCGCCGCGGACCCTGCCTGCATATGCTCTTGTGTGCTCCGCATGCCCTCGGCCGCAGCGCTCCCGCCTGTTTCGGCCCATGGCCTCCGGCTTGCGCCGTTCTTCGTGTCCGCCTGCATCCGGGCACGCATGATCTCCTCCGCCACGGCTCACGCTGCTCCCAGGGCGCGCAGCAGCTCAAGGCACCGGCTTGCGCAGGAGCGGTATGCCCACGCCGCCAGAGGCCAGGACGCCGCCAGAGCCGCCAGCGCGATAAGCATTTTCAGGGGGAAGGCCAGGGACAGCAGCTGCAACTGGGCCTGAATCCTTGAAGCGAGGGCGAGGCAGAGGTCGGTCAGCAGCAGCAGTCCCACGACCGGCAACGACAGCCGCAGTCCTGTTTCCAGCATCGCGCCGCCACCCCGGGCGGCCGCCTCTATCCACGGGGCCGCAGCCAGCGCTGCACCGGGAGGGAAAACTTCCATGCTGCGGGCCACCGCGCGGACCGCCAAATGATCCATTCCGGTCGTAAAAAAGAACAGATTCGCTGATAGCTGGGCCACCACCTGAAGAACCGAGCTGTCGGCCTGACTGGAGGGGTCGATCGTGGAAGCGTACGAAAAGCCTGCCTGCAGCGCGAGAGCCTGAGCGCTGAGCACGATGGCCTCGGCGGCGAATCCGATGCCCAGGCCCACGCCGAGACCGAAGGCCAGTTCCGTCAGCAGCCATAGCGCCAGCTCGCCGGCCCCAGCCGGCCGCACCCGGGGCCAGACGGGCGAAAGCGCCAGAGTCAGAGCCAGCACGAACAGGATGCGAGCCGGATCGGCCAGCACCTTCGCCCCAGGCATGGGGATCGCGCCAAACAGCCCTGCCACGCGCGCCAGCGCCAGCAGGAATCCCCATTGCGTCGTCGCGCCCGGCAGTCCCTCAGGAAGCATACCGGCTCAGGTCTCCGAACAGGCGGATCGTGAAGTGGACGATCCTCGAAAGCATCCACGGCATCGTCAGCAGCAGGCCGCAGAGGAAAGCAGCCAGCCGCAACGCGCCGCCGAAGGAGGGATCCTGAAAGCTGGTCACGATCTGGACCAGGCTGATCACGATCCCGGAGACAAATCCAATCGCCAGCAGCGGCAGCGCCAGCCAGAAGGCCGCCATCAGCGTCTGCCGGATCAGGTCGATGGCCATGGCCTGTGTCATCGAAGGTCCTCCCCGTTGGACTGCCCCCTTGCGGCCGCATGGGCTTCCGCCTTTGATCCGTCTGCCGCCCCCCGCCTCCCGCCGGCACGCCGCCCGAACCCCCGCCAGGGCGCAGGCCCGGCGGCGCCAACTGCGGCACCGGATTCTGCCGCCCCCGCTTTCGCGGCGGTGCCGCCAGCCCCGGTCCAGCTCTCTCCGGGTTCCGGCCTTGGGACAGCCCCGGTTGCGCTGCGCCCGGTCTGCCACCGCCCGCCGATCAAAGCGCTTTGTTCCCGTTTCCCCGTCATCGCCTTCTTACAGGGTGCGCACCAGCGAACCGACCACCAGGTTCCAGCCATCGACCAGCACGAACAGCAGCAGCTTCAACGGCGCGGACACCATCACCGGAGGCAGTTGCACCATGCCTATGGAGAGCGTCACCGAGGCGACCACCAGGTCGATGATCAGGAAGGGCAGGAAAAGCACGGCTCCAATCTGGAACCCCCGCCGCAGCTCGGACAGCACGTAGGCAGGGGCGACGACCGCGAGTCCCAGCTCGCGTGGATTGGCAGGCGGAGCCGTCTTGGTGATCTCCACCATGAGAGCCAGGTCCTTCTCCCTTGCAAAACGCAGCAGGTAGTCGCGCACTGGCCGCGTGCCCTGTTCCCATGCCTGCTCGGCGCTCATCTTGCCCTGCTCGAATGGCTTCCAGCCCTGTTCGTAGGCCTGCCGGACCACCGGCTGGACAAGCAGAAGGGAAAGAAACAGGGAAAGCCCGGCCAGCACCTGGTTGGACGGTGCCGTCTGCGTGCCGAGGGCCTGCCTGAGGAAATGCAGCACGAGGCTGATCCGAAGAAACGGGGTCAGCGAGACCAGAACCGCCGGCAGCAGCGTCAGTCCAGTCAGCAGGAGGATAATCTGCATCGGCTGGCTTGGCGCGGCTGCCGGATTGGCAGCGTTGGAGGCCGGGGCGGCCCATGCGGCGCCGATCGCCAGCCAGGCCGAAAGTCCGGGGGCTGACGCGAATCTCATTGATTTCCTGCCTCCTGCCGGAATGATGCGGCATTGAGATACCCGCTGAAGCCTGCGGCGCGGTGCAGCACCGCTCCTCCCGGGTATGTCACGACCCAGAGGGTCTCTTCTCCGGACCGGACCAGGTGCAGGCTGTGCTGGGCCGTCAGCGGCAGCCGTTGGACCACCTCCATCGGACCCCGCGGCCTTTGCCCCCGGAATCCTGGAAGACCCCGGCCGCGGATCCAGAGCCAGACCGCGCCGGCGGCGAGCGCCGTCAGCAGCAGCGCCGCGTTCCAGATGGGGAAAGGCTCCATCTCAGTGCTCCTCCCGGAAATCCGTGATGCGGACGCCGATCGTGTCCTCGATGACCACCACTTCACCCGAGCCGATCAGCGTTCCGCCGGCAAGGATGTCGATGTTCTCGCCGGCCGAGCGCCTCAGCCGGATCACATGGCCGCGTTCGAGCTCGAGAATCTCGCGCAGGCTCATCACGCGCTCGTCCAGGCGGACCTCGAAATCAATGGGGACACCGGCCAGCGGCTGGATCCGGTCGATCACTTTCCGGGCCTCGGCTTGCTCCTGTTTCATGGCCGATTACCGTTTCAGGTTGATCGTTTCCTGGCTGATCTCGTCCACCGCAGTGACCACGCGGGCGTTGGCCTGGTAGCCGCGCTGGAGCACGATCAGGTTCGTGAACTCGCGCGCGATGTCGACGGTCGAGAACTCCACTGCCCCGCCGATGATCTGTCCCCTGCCGCCCGTGCCCGGCAGCCCGATGGCGGGAAGAGCCGATCGGGCGCTGAGCTGGAAGTTGCTGTTGCCGACGGCGATCATCGATTCCGGGTTCCGGATGGAGGCCATGGCCAGTTGTCCCACAGCCACCTGCTCGCCGTTGGAGTACTGGGCCAGGACGCGGCCTCCGTCGCCAATGCCTACGCGGATCAACTGCGCCGCCGGATGGCCGTCCTGCGAATTGGCCGCCACGGCAGAAGGCTGCGAGAACTGCGTCAGCCGGGGCGAGGTTCCGTTGTAGAGCTGCCATGTGATTTGCAGGTCGGCGGCTCCGTTGGCCAGGCCGGTCACCTGCATCTGCGGCATCGGGTCTGCCGGCCCCGGCGAGACAAGCCTGCCCTGCGAGTCGAACTGGATCGTTCCCGTCACCGGAGTGAACGGCGGCGAGGCGAGATCGGAATCGGGAAACACAAGCGAGTAGGTCCACTCGCCCGGGTTGGCCGTCTTCTCAAACCGGACCGAGATCGTGTGGGAGCCGCCGAGGGAATCGAAGACCTCAATCGATGTCGAGAAGGACGTCGGCGGCGGGCCAGCCGTGGCCGAAGCGTCCAGGTTCAGGTCGAACGACACGTTCCGCGTCGGCGAGGGAGCCCGCAGCGAACCCACAGGAACGATGACGTCGGTGACGGGCTGCGTCGTGTCCAGCACCCCGTTCACCTCGTTCCATCCCTGAAGCCGGAAGCCGGTTGCCGTGACCAGCTGCCCCATCTTGTTCACCTGAAGATTGCCGCCCCGGGTGTAGAGCATGCCGTTGGTCATCGGATCGCGCACCACCAGGAAACCGTCGCCCTGGATGGCCACATCCAGCGGGCCCGAGCTGGCCTGAATGGCGCCCTGGCTGAACTGGCGGATGGTCACTGGCCGCGCGACGCCGAAGCCGACCTGCGTCTCCCCGAGTCCTGCCCCGAGCGACTGGGTGACCAGGTCGCTGAAAACAACCACGCTCGCCTTGTAGCCGGGCGTATTGAGATTGGCCAGGTTGTTGCCCACCACGTCGACTGCCGTCGTGTGCGCGCCCAGTGCGCTGAGCGCAGTGGAAAAAGAAGTAAACATGCATCGCCTCCTGTGGTCTTTCTTTGCTGGAACGCTGCGGCGCCCCTCACGGAACCGCCGGACCCGCTCCTTCCTCTTCCGGTGCCAGGACTTCCCGGATTTTCCCGAGATCCTTTCGGATGGCCAGCGTGGCTTCCAGCTGGCTGAATTGCGCCAACTGCGCGACGAACTCTGTTCCGTCAGCCGGGTTCAGCGGATTCTGGTTCCGGATCTGTGCCACCAGCAACTGAAGGAACACCTCCTTGCTGGCCAGACGGTCCGTTCCTGTTTCGCCCGGGCGGCTCCCCTGGGACGGGGCTGCGCTGACGTCTGCGCCAGCGTCCGCCCTGGCATTGCGTGGGATGATTGGCGTCGTCATGGTCTCGGTTGGCCTCCTCGAAACAGTCTCCGGATCGCCGTCAGGTCAAGAAGTTCCTCCCGGATCTCGGCTCCCCGCAGGCGCTCCTCCTGCCGGGAGCCGCCGGAGAAGGAATGCGTGCCCGCCCCCGTTCCCGCATCCGTGGCCGCTCCGGCTTCCCGCAGCACCGCAGGACCAGCGGAGGAGTTGCCGGAACTCGCCGCCCGGCCCGTTTCAGCCGCTACGGCAACCCCAACGTGGGCTTTCCAGCCCGCAGCCTCCAGGGAGCGCTCCAGATGATGCGCTTCCGATTGCATCCGCTCGGCCAGGCCCGCCTGAAGGCTGTGCAGCCGTACCTGCAGGCTTCCGGGGGTCTGAAGGAGCCGGATGTCGACCCGCTGCCCCTCGTGCCCATCCACCCGGAGCAGCAGCCTGCGCGATCCCGCTTCCAGCGCCTGTTCGCGGATCTCTGCCGCAGCGCCCGCCGGGTCGGACTCGGGCTTCCCGGCGGCCGCCGCAGTTCCAGCGGAACGATTCTGGCCGGCTGGCATCGCCGGCGCCTCCGACGGTGCGTGGGGGAAGGATCCAGCCTCGGAGCCAGCCTGCACGTGGGGGTGAATTTCCACCGCCGAGCCGCCTTCCGCCTCCGCCGCCTCCCTGCCGAAAGGCGGCAGGTTCAGCGGCGGCGCCGCGTCGGAAGATGTCTCGGCCTGCTGACGGGCTTGCGCTGGCTCCGGGGCGCGCGCTCCCGACTCGGCGCGCAGCCTGTCTCCGCCCCGGCTGCCGGAATGCTGCTGGCTCCGAATCTGTGGCTGGAACCGGGATGGCTCCTGCTGAGTCCGGGCGGAAAGCAGATGCTCGGACCCGGCATCCTGCCCGGCTGCCGGGCCGGGCTGCCCCAGCGGCCCGCCCGTTGCCGCCTGCTGCGCGCCTTCGGCCTGCTGCATCCGCAACTCCCCGGAGATGGGTGCCGGATGCTGGCCGTTGCCATGCCCAGGATTGCCTGCCGGCCTTGACGGCGCCGGCGGTTCGGAGACTCTCACAGGCTCCTTGCCCTGCCGTGCATCTTCAGCCGCCGGGGGTGCCACCGGCGCTGTCAGGCCGCCGGAGTCCGGATCCCCGCCAGGAAGCTCCGCAGAGCAAACGCCGCCGGCTGCCTCCGCCAATCCGGCCGCGCCGTTCTGCTCGGCAAAGCCCGCATCGTGCCCGCCTGTTCCCGGCAGCAGCTTTCCGGGTCCTGGCACCCGGTCCATCCGGGACTCCGGATCTGTCGATGCGGAGGCCGCTTCCAGGGCCAAGCCGTTCCGTGCATCAGCTTCCGCTTCACCCGCAGGGGCTGGCCGGAGGGTGTCGCCCTGCGCGGGAAGCAAGGGGGCCGTCAGCCGTTCCGCAAGGATCGCTCCAGCGGCTGGCCACCAGAGGAGGGAACTTCCGGCCGCCGCCTCTGGCTCCTGGGTTGTCCCCTTCTCCTCGCCGCCCGCGGGTTCCGATTCTTCCGCGGCGCGGATCGTACCCGCGGCCTCCGGAGAAACCGGCTCGCCAGCCTGGCAGGCGAGCAGTTCCGCCAGAGCCTCGAAAGTCTCCCCGCCAGGCGATGGGGCGCCCGGATCCGGCCCGGGACCGGCCGGGGCGGGATACGGGCCAAAACTGCCGGGCATTGCCGGAACCGCGGATGTCGGCGACGCCATCACGCTGCGGCATCGAGCACGATGGTTGCCAATCCTCGGCGGGCATCATTTTGCCCGCATTTCCCTAAAAAAAGCCCCGTCTCCATCCGTGGCCATGTTCCTTTTTGGAACCGTGCCCGCGGCGCGGATTGTTCCAGATTGGAGCACTGCGGCGGGACGAAGGGCCTTTCTTCGATCTGCATGCGCCTGGCTCGAAAATTGCAACGGACTTCGCGGAGATTATGGATCCGCTCACGTCCACGGCAGCGGCAGGGCTGAGATCGAGGCTCGAGAGCCTCGATCTTCTCGCCAACAATCTGGCCAACAGCTCGACGCCCGGATTCAAGGCTGACCGCGAGGTCTACTCGCTGTATCTCGGGCAGGACAGCGCGGAGGCGGCCGGGCTGGGGCTCGGCGCGGCGCAGGTGTTTGCTCCAACGCTCGAACGCCACCACACGGATCCGCGGCAGGGCGTTCTTGTCGAGACGGGCAATCCATCGGAGCTGGCGCTCTCCGGCGACGGCTATTTTCTGCTCGAGGCGCCGGATGGATTGCGGCTGACCAGAGCAGGCCGGATCCGGATCGACCGGGACGGCAGGCTCGTCAGCCCGGAAGGTTTTGAATTCGCATCTGCCGATTCGCGCCGGATCCGCGCCGAACCCGGGCAGCCGCTCGAGGTCGGCCAGAACGGAGAAGTCAGCCAGAACGGAACGGTTCTGGGACGGATCCGGATCGTGGAGGCCGATCTGTCTGCCACCGCCCGGCGCGAGGGTGTGTACTTTCAGCTCGACCGGGCCTCGCTGCCCCGGCTGCGGGATGCGCAGGCGGTGGTGCATCAGGGGAAGGTGGAGGCGAGCAACGTTTCGGTTCCGGAAACGGCGGTCCGCCTGGTGACGATTCTCCGCCAGTTCGAAACCCTGCAACGGGCGATCCAGCTCGGCGGCGAAATGGGCCGCAAGGCGGTGGATGAGGTCGCCAGAGTCAATCCGTGAAGAGAAGGTTCAGCAGGCAGGAGGGCAAGCAGAGATGATTCGGGCATTGTACAGCGCGGCCAGCGGGATGGAGGCTCAGCAGACCAACGTCGACAACATCGCTCACAACCTCGCCAACGCGGGCACGGTGGGATTCAAGGCGCGGCGCGCGCAGTTCCAGGACCTTTTGTATCAGACGATCCTTCAGCCGGGAGCCGCCGCGGGCGCGCAGACGGTGGTGCCGACGGGCCTGCAACTGGGGCTGGGCACCCGGGTGACCTCCAACAGCATCTCCTTCGCCCAGGGCAGCTTCTCGGCGACAGGGAATCCTCTGGATCTCGTCATCGAAGGCCGCGGCTTCTTCCAGGTGCGCCGGCCAACGGGGGAAATTGCCTACACGCGCGCCGGCCAGTTTCATCTCGACAGGGACGGGAATCTGGTGACAGCGCTTGGCGACCCGCTGGAGCCGCAGATCACGATTCCGCCCGAGGCGCAGAGCATCACCATCGGCGCCGATGGGACGGTGAGTTACACGCTTCCCGGGCAGTCAGCCGCCCAGCTCGCCGGGCAGATCCAACTGGCCAACTTTGCCAATCCCGCCGGTTTGCATAGCATCGGCCGCAACCTCTATCTGCCGACCGATGCCAGCGGCGAGCCGACCGTAGGCAATCCGGGAGGCCAGGAGGGCCTTGGAACACTCCTGCAGGGCTTTGTGGAACAGTCCAACGTGAGCGTGGTCGAGGAGTTTGTGAATCTGATTGTCAGCCAGCGGGCCTACGAAGCCAACAGCAAGGTGGTGCGCGCCGCCGACGAGATGTACCAGCAGGTGAACAACATGACCCGCTAGAGCCCGAGCCATGCTGATTGCCGCACTGCTTCTCCTGTTTCCACCGGCCTGCGTCGAGGTTGCCGGCGACCGCATCCGCGCGCAGGATCTGGCAGCGGCTGTCCCGGCCCTGCGTCAGGCCGATCCGGCTACTCCGATTGGGTATGCGCCTATGCCCGGCATCGTGCGGTGGCTGGCGCGGCGGGAGATGCTGGCTGCGCTTGGCGGCGCGCCGGCGGTTCCAGAGCTGCCTTCCCGGGTTTGCGTTGTCCGCAAGTCCGGCGCAGCCAGCCTGGAGGGGATGCTGGCAGCCATGCGCAAGGCGCTGCCGCCGGACGGAACGGTCTCTGTCCTGCGCGGGCCTGCCGGGCCGGTGCCTGAGGGCGAGTACGTTTTCTCGCCAACCGCGATCCGCCCATCGGGAATCCCCGGGGTGTACAACTGGAGCGGGCGGATCCAGCCGGCCGGCGGAGGCCGAAGCGTGCCCATCTCCGCCGTGGTGAAGATCGAGATCCGGCGTCCCGTGCTGGTGGCAAAGCGGGCCATTGCCGCCGGAGCGGCCATCGGCGAGGGAGATCTCGAGGCGGAGATCCGCGAGGTGGGCTGGCCCCCTCCCGCGCCGGCGGAAGCCCCTTCGGCCTTTGCAGGCTGGAAGGCGCGGCGGCGGCTGGAGGCTGGGGAGAAGGTGGACCCGAAGTGGTTGATAGCGCCGCTGGCCGTGCAGGCTGGGTCGCGCGTGTCGCTGACCGTGAAAGAAACGGAGTCGAGCGTGCGCGTCGATGTGGTGGCGCTGACCGGCGGGCGGCCTGGCGAAACCATCCTCGTGAAGAGTCCATTCACATCGGAGCGGATCCGGGCCCGCCTCACCGGTCCCGGGGAGGCGGTTCTGGCGCGGAAGGAGGGTGCCCGGCGATGAGGAAGCTCGCATACGTGGCCGTCGTCAGCCTGTGCTGTCATTGGGCTGGCGCGGCGGAAAGGCCAGGCCGGCGGGCGGGCGCGGAGTCAAGCCTGGACCGCCTGATCCGTGAGGCGAACGAGCGCCACGGCCTCGCAGGGGAGGCCGCGTCTCCGGGTTCGCTGTACACGAGCCGGGGCAGGCTGGCCGATCTGGCGCGGGACCTCAGGGCGGTTCAGGAGGGCGACCTCGTCACCATCGTGGTCGCAGACCGCGCCAGCGCCATCTCGAAGGGGGCCACGACTTCGGTCCGGAAGTCCGAGGCGAGGGCGGGCATCACCTCGCTCGCAGGGCCGGTTCGCGCCTCCGGGCCTCTCGGGCAGCTGGCCAATCTGGGTGGGCAGAGCAAGCTCGACGGGCAGGGGGAGACGTCGCGGGAATCCGTGCTGGAAACCACGATTTCCGCCCGGGTGACCCATGTGCTTCCCAACGGGAGCCTGGTCGTCGAGGGCAGCAAAGAAGTCTGGATCAACTCGGAGCGGCAGCGGGTGACGATCCGCGGGCTGATGCGATGGAACGACCTGAGCCCGGGCAACCGGGTCAGCAGCGACCGGCTCTCCGATCTGGAGGTGCGGGTGGAAGGCCGGGGCGTCGTACAGGACGCCATCCGGAGGCCGAACTTTCTCTATCGCCTGCTGACCGGCCTGCTGCCGTTCTGAACTGAGGTGGATCGATGAGGGCGACAGTGGAAGGCCGCGAGTGCGCCGCGAGGGAGTTCCCGGGCAGGCAGGCCGCAGGATGCGGCGCGCGGAAGGGGTGCCGGCGGGCCATGGACAGGCCCGGGCCGTCCGGAAGGGTCCTGCAAGCGCAAGGGCCGGGTTCCCGGGGGGAAGGATCGGGTGCGGCAAGAAGGGCGAGGGTCGCCTGGCAGCCCGCGGCGCTGTGCGCCCTGCTGGCGTGCTGCGTTTGCCTGCATGCCGGCGTCCGGATCAAGGAAATCGCGGCGGTGGAGGGCGTGCGGGACAACCAGCTGATCGGCTACGGGCTGGTGGTGGGGCTGAATGGGACGGGCGACAAGCGGCAGACGTTCTTCTCCGCGCAAACGCTGGCCAACCTGCTGGAGCGGATGGGCGTGCAGGTGCCGCCGACGGCGATGCTGGTCCGCAACACGGCTGCTGTGATCGTCACCGCCAATCTGCCCGCGTTCGCCCAGCCGGGGACGCGGATCGACGTGCAGGTGGCGGCGATTGGTGATGCGACCAACCTTCAGGGCGGGCTGCTGCTGTTGACTCCGCTCAAGGCAGCCAATGGGGATGTGTATGCGGTGGCCCAGGGGCCGGTGCTGACGGCCGGCTTTGTGGCGCGGGGGGGAGCGGGCAACACAACAACGATGAACCATCCGACGGCCGGGCGGATTCCCGGCGGGGCGATCATCGAAAGGACGCCGCCGAACGCGCTGGCCGAAGGAAGCGTGCGGCTGCAACTGCGGCAGCCGGATTTCACGACCGCGGCGCGGATGGCGCAGGCCATCAACACGAAATTCCCCAATGCGGCGCGGTGCGAGAACGCCGCGCTTGTCGAAGTGCAGGTGCCGCAGGAGTTCCGTTCAAGGACAGTGGAGTTTCTTGCGGAGGTTGAGAATCTGACCCTCGAAGCGGACCGGACGCGCAAGATCGTCATCAACGAGCGCACGGGCACGATCACGGCGGGACAGGACATCCGCATCCGGCCGGTGTCGATTCTGCACGGCGCCTTGACGATCGAGATCCAGACCGCGTACGGAGTCAGCCAACCGGCGCCTCTGGGGGCCGGGCAGACAGCGGTTACTCCCGAGGTAAAGGTGGGAGTGCGCGAAGAGCGGGCGCAGAATGTCCAGCTTCGCGAGGGAGCGACCGTCGAGGATCTGGCGAGGGCATTGACCGCGTTGGGAGCGACCGCGCGCGACATTGTCGCCATCGTGCAGGCGCTGAAAGCCGCGGGCGCGCTCGATGCCGAGGTGGAGGTCATCTAGTCCGGTGCTGGCCCAGTCCGTCTGGCCGGCATCTTGGCTCCACGGCCCTTCCACGCAGGCGGACGGGCAGAACCGGAACGGCGCAAAGAGTGGCGGAGGAAGCCGGTGGAGCGTGCATGGGCTGGCAGGAAGGACTGGCCGCGGAGGGACGTTCTGCTGCTCCGGGGCGGGAGAGTCCGCACGAGGCGCAGGAACGAAGGGGAACATCTGCCAAGAGTGCGCACGAGGCGGCGAGCGATAGGAGGAAAAGATGGCAGAGCCTGTTGACAGGGCGTGGGCGATCAGCGCCTTTGATTGGGGCGCCGAGGGAGTGATTTCGAAGAAAGACGCCCGAGATCCCGAGGTGCGAAAGGCGCTGGGGCAACAGTTCGAGGCGTTGCTGATCGGGCAGATGCTGCGCTCCATGCGCGAGGCTGGGGGCTCGAGCTGGGCGGGCAGCGAGGGAGGCGAGGCGGGCCTGGGCCTGATGGAGATGGCAGAGCAGCAACTCGCGCTGGCGATGGCGGCAGCGGGAGGACTCGGGTTGGCGAAGATGGCCGACCAGGCGCTTGGCGGAGAGCCCGGCAGGACCGAAGGCCAGGACGCGCGATCCGGGGCGCAGGATGCGGTCGGGCAGGCGGTGAAACGATGAGCCGCAGGGCGCGCACGCGGGGGCGAAGTATCAGCCGCGTCACTGAGGGCGCGGTGCGAGGCCCCAACGCGCGAGCAAGCCGGGGGAAGCCTGTTGTCGCTGCGGGCGAGCCGGGCTGGCGAGGCGGCTCCAGAAGCCGAAGGCGGGCGGCCGTGTGGCGGCGCGGGGCGAATTTCGCCTGCTTACTGGCATGTCAGGCCTATACTTGAAGGTGAGATGAGCCTGTACTTTGCAGCCGGTTCGCCGACCACGGATTTCTCGCCCGAAGAGCTGAAGCGTGCCGTATTCGCCGCGCTCGACGCGCTGGGGCCGCGGCAGCGCGTGCTGGCGCTGCCACCCGATATTACGCGAGTGCATTCCCGCGCCGGCGAGATCACGCGGCTTGTGTACGACTACTACGGGGACCGCCTCAAGGCGGTGCTGCCCGCCATCGGCACGCATGTGCCGATGACGCCATCCGAGATCGAGCACATGTTTCCGGGCGTGCCCCGGACGCTGTTCCGGGTGCATGACTGGCGGAACGGGATTGTCACGCTGGGCGAGGTGCCGGCCGAGTACGTGAAGGAGCAGTCCGGCGGGCTGGTGGACTTCGCCTGGCCGGCGCAGGTGGACCGGCTTCTGGTGGAAGGCGGATTTGACCTGATCCTCTCCATCGGCCAGGTGGTGCCGCACGAAGTGATCGGCATGGCGAATTACACGAAGAACGTGTTCGTGGGCACGGGGGGGCGCGAAGGGATCAACAAGAGCCATTTCCTTGGCGCGGTCTATGGCATGGAGAGGCTGATGGGGCGCGCCGACAATCCGGTACGGCGGGTGCTGAACTACGCCGCCGAGAAGTACGCCCGGCACCTTCCCATCGTGTACCTGCACACCGTGGTGAGCAAGAACGACGCCGGCCAGCTTGCCATCCGGGGCTTTTATGCGGGCGATGATGACCGCTGCTTCCTTCAGGCGGCCGAGCTGAGCCTGAAGGTGAACTTCGTCATGATGGACCGGCAGATCCGGAAGGCGGTGGTCTATCTGGATCCGGGCGAGTTCCGCAGCACGTGGCTCGGCAACAAGGCGATTTACCGGACGCGCATGGCGCTGGCTGACGATGCGGAGCTGATCGTGCTGGCGCCCGGGGTGAAGGAATTCGGCGAGGATCCGGGCATCGACCAGCTCATCCGGAAGTACGGCTACGTGGGGACGCCGAGAGTGCTGGAGGCGGTGAGAAAGAACCGGGATCTGGCCGAGAACCTGAGCGCCGCCGCACACCTGATTCACGGATCGTCGGAGGGGCGGTTCCAGATCACTTACTGTCCCGGCCACCTGACGCGGGAAGAGATCGATGCCGTCAACTTCCGCTACGGCGACCTTGAGGTCATGATGAAGCGATACAACCCGGCGAAGCTGAAGGACGGGTGGAACGTCGTCGACGGCGAGGAGATTTTCTACATCTCGAATCCGGCCCTGGGATTGTGGGCTTGGCGCGGGCGGTTCGAGAATTGAGCCTGACGGCGCAGGGGAAGGGGGCGCTGCGGCTCCGCGGATCCGGAATTCAGGCGCGGCGCCCGGCAGGCCGAGCACGAATCCAGCGGCGCGCGCCGGTCCGGGCCTGCGCGGTGACTGCGTTTCCGCCGCCCGTAGGACGGGGCTCCAGATGGCAGTGATGGGGAGCGGCGCATGAGCAGGCGCGGGCGACGCTCAGGCGGCAGCTCCGGGCGTTCCTGAGGAGGCGCACCGCCGGGCAGGCGGTTGCGGGGCGCGCCTGGGAATTCACCGCGGTTCTGCCAATGCCTCGCGCAAGACACGGTGCAGAGACCGCCTCGCCATTGCGGAGGAGATGGCGCGTCCTGTCCGTGGCTCAGGCCGCGTTGGCGGGTGGGAGCCGTGGGAATGGATCCGCTCCCTCCGGACTGGCAGGGCAGCAAGGCCAGCGGCTGCACCGGCAGTAATCCTGCTCTCCGATGCCCAGCGACTCGTCCGGGAGGGCACGCAAAATCCGGCGGTTGTCCGCCAGAAACCGCCCGCGGCCCTTCCTGGAGGCGCACGGACGGCTCCGTGCTCAAGACAAGCCGCATCGTGACAGCCCGAGACGATGCATCTTTCCGGTCAACAGGCGGCGGAGCCGTTCCGCTGGGCCTGCCTGCGTCGGATGGCCGAGGGGAGTTCACGTGGCAGCTCGCGTGGCAACGGCGCGGAAGTGCAATTTGTCCCAGGGGTTAAGAGCGTCTCCGGTTCGTTTTGCAGATTTTCCAGCTCGCCGGGCGTGGGGGCGGTGAGCAGGACATGGAGCGCCTGGAGGGCGGCGCGGGTCTCGGGCGAGGGGGCGGACGGGCGGCGGCGGGCCGCCTCTTCGGGCTGGGGCTGGTTGAGGCGGCGCTGGCGGTCGCGGTGCTCCCACAGCAGGCGCAGGGCGCGCTCGTACTGGCGGCGGAACATGGCCTCGTAGCGCTGGAGCAGGGCGAGGACGTGGCTGGAGTCGGCCAGGCGGCGG
>JANWVO010000021.1 GCA_025056865.1 Bryobacteraceae bacterium | reverse complement strand
GCAGGACGCCGAGATGGACGCCCGAAACCCTGGCCCCGGCGTTCTCTGCCTCGTAGGTCCCGACCGTCCATGCCATGCTGCCCGAGCACCCGCTGGAGAGGACGCGGATGGACCGGATGCGGAAACCGGCGCGCATTCCGCTGGCGAAGTAGTTCCAGATCGCCTCCCGCCCGGCGATGGGCGGCCCGGGAAGGGCTGCGTCAGATCCAGGGCATGCTGCCCGTAGAGGCTGGCGAGCCGCTCCGGGTCGCCGGAGTTGTAGGCTTCCTGCCGGGCGCAGGCGGCGGCGTGGAGCCGGGCGGCAATCCGCGCGTCCTCGCCTTAGGGCAGCAACGGCGGAGCGGCCGCGATCCTCAGGCAGAAAGGCGCCAGAGGCAGAAGGGCGCGCGTCATGATGCATCCGGCGTAGCGTGGCTGGCGCGGCCGCAGCTCCTGTGCCGCGCACGGCGGTCCTGCGCCGGCGCGCCGCCGGCCGGATGGCCGCAGCGCGGGCGGCCGGGACCCGCCTACTTTCGGCGCGGCGCACCGGCCGGGCGCATCACCACGCTGCGGATCCAGGCAAGAATCAGGTCCGCAATCTGGAGGTTGTTCGTATCCTGCATGATCATGTAGCTGTTGCCGCGGATGCCCCGCTCCGGCGGATAGAGCATCTGCGCGCGGCCGCCCGCGGCGTTGATGCGCTGAATGAGGGCCTGGCAGGAGTCGTAGGAGAGCTTCCAGAAGTGGTCGTTCGACATCCCGGTGGAAGTGTCCAGATAGTCGCCATAAACGGCGAGGATGGGGATGGCCGCCAGTTTCCGGATCTGTTCGTCGTTGTAGTTGCCCGGACAGCGGCCCGGCTCGACGAGCACGAGCCCTCGGGCGGCGGCCGGGTCGAGCAGCGCCGCCTCGAGCGGGAACGACCCGGATTGCGAATGCCCCATCAGGATGGCGCCGCGCAGCTCGCGGCCCAGCTCGGCCAACGCCCTCAGGGTCGGATTCGGCATGGGTACCCCGCCGCCGAAGGTGAGGTCGGGCACGCCCTGTTTCGAGAGCTCGTCGACGGCCGACACGGGGAATTTCGTCTCCGGGTACGGCTCGCCGGGCCTGGCTCCGAAGCGGAAGTTGGGCCAGACGATTTCGTCGCTGAAGCGGAGGAAGCCCGGCTGCGACGCCGGCGGCGCCAGCCCCGCGCGCACATTGTTGAAGACGGCCTGGTTGAAGCCGGAACGGCCGCGGCCCACCTGGTCCGGCACATAGACGGGATGCCCCTTGCGGACGAAGTATTCGTCCCAGCCCATGCGCCCGTCGGGCGTCGTTTCCCAGCTCTTGCCCGTCAGCGTGGCCCCGTGGACCATGACCACCGGCGGGTTCCTCTCCCCGCCTTTCGGGATCATGAAGCGGACATACATCTGGTGGACGGTGATGTTGCCCTCCGGGCCGAGATTGCCCAGCTCATTGCGCGTCTGCCGCGCTTTCTGGCCGCCGACGAAGAAGCTGCCCTGCGCGGCCAGCACGAGCGGCTTGTCCGGCATCTTCGGGTCGCGGATGGACTGTGCGGCCAGCCAGCCCGGCGCGCCGAGCCATGCCAGCGTCACGAGCCCGGTCCAGAGGGTCCGTTGCAGGCAGCCAGAAAGGATCGTGCGATTCATGGGATCTTCTCCTGCGATGGACTCGTGGCTTCTGTTGCGTTGATTCACGGCTCCCGCCTGTCCGGCGCGGGATCCGGGCGCGCCTGCGCCGGCGGATCCCGGAATACCTCACGGGCCACGCCGACGGCGGAGATCGCGTTGGGCCATCCCGTGTAGAAGGCAAGATGCGTGATGATCTCGGCGATCTCCTCGCGCGTGACGCCGTTGGCCCGGGCGCGCGCCATGTGCGAGCGCAACTGCTCGGGGCGGTTCATGGCGATCAGCGCCGCCACGGTGATCAGGCTGCGGTCCCGCTGCGAGAGCCCGGGCCGCTGCCACACATCGCCGAACAGCACGTTATCCGTGAGTTCGGCGAGCTTGGGCGCGACGTCGCCCATGATCTTCTGGGCGGCTGTCGAAGGCGCGCCTGCCGCCGGCGGCTGCGCCGCGGCGGGCGGCGTCCGCGGGGGCTCCTGCGCGGCCAATACCGCCGCGCAGAAGGCGATGGAACATCTTGCGAACATCCAGTGTCTGCTCATCGGGACTCCTTCTGCGATTGTCTCGCCCGGTCCCAGAACCGGACGGCCTCCTCCGCCCACCCTGCGGCGCTGGTGCCTTCGCCGAGGCCGAAACCGTGGCCCACCCCGGGGAAAACACGCAGCACGGCCTCTGTGCCCGAACGCCGCAGAGCGTCGATGCGCCGTTGCATGATTTCCGGAGGCGAGATGCCATCCTCGCTTCCGACCACCGCGAAAGTGGCAGGCTCCGCGCTGCCGGTTTCCGAGTGCCCGGTGTAAGCCAGAATGAGCGCGGCAGGCCGGGGCAGGTCTTCACCGCCGAACCGCGCCGTGCCGTGCGTTGCGGCCGCCGCCGCCATCCGGGCACCGGCCGAGAATCCCCACAGCGAATAGGACTGGCGGCTCACGCCGAGTGCGCCGGCGTGGCGGAAGATCCATGCGAGGGCAGCGGCCAGATCCGCCGTGGCCGCCGCGCCTCCCTGCCCTGCCCTGTAGCGGAGCACGAACGCGTGATAACCGAAGCGCGCGATCGCCTCGGCCACGGGAAGCCCTTCATGGAGGGTAGCAACATACTGGAAGCCGCCGCCCGGGCAGACGAGGGCGAATGGCGCTCCCGGACGCCCCCGCAGGTGGAACAACCCGGTGTTCGCCTTCGCGGGGTCGCGCCGGATCTCCTCTTCCGGGTAGAACCGGACGAAAGGCTCCGCCCCCTCTGCCACCTCGCCAAGCAGGCGGTTCAAACCGCGCACCACGGCCTCCGCGGCAACGTGCTGGTGGTATGGCAACAACAGGCCGATCCTCGACAGCGGGAGCGTCCGGTCCGGGGCCTGGCCCTCCCGTGGCAGCAACAGGGGAGCGAATCCGGCCAGTCAGGGGTGGGCAAGGAGGTCGCCGATCGTGCTCCGGGCCATCAATGGCGCACACCGGGCGGGCCGGCGGCGCGCCCCGGACTCACCCGCCAGAGACAGTGCTACAGCCATGTGCGTCGCCAGCAGGATCATGGCCCACGCCTGTCGCATGGTCAGCAGGCCCGCCCCGTCGCCAGGCCGGGCCGGCAAGGCCCGGCCGGGGCTTTCGCTCCCGAGGGGCCTGCCGTTCAGAGACCTCCCTGCCCTCAGCCTATTTGGGCCGGGTGCGCGGGAGGATGCTGGATTCTTCGAACTTCTTGCCTGAACCTGCGGGATGGCCGGGCCGGAGGCGGGAGGCTGGTGAGGAGCGACGGCTTGGGCGAGGCGCAATCTGTTGATGGCCCTACAGATGGGCGAGGTTTGGGGGCGTGCGGATTTTCGGAACCAGAGGAGGGGTGCGGGAGTCAAACTTGATAGATTTACACTAAAGATTCTAGACAACGCTTGACTAATCTGGTATCTTCAATCCCAGGGAGGCTCAAGCGGAGGAGTCCCGTATGGATCTCAACCGGTTTACCGAAAAGGCCCAGGATGCGCTGCGCTCGGCCCAGACGCTGGCGGCGCGGCTGTCGCATCAGCACGTCGACAATGAACACCTGCTGGTGGCGCTGCTCGAGCAGGAACAGGGCATCGCGCCGAACATTCTTTTGCGGGCGGGCTTTGATCTGGAGAAGCTCCACCGGCGGCTGATGACGGAGCTGGAGCGGCAGCCGAAGGTGACCGTTAGCGGCGGCGCCTCGGGCATGTACATGACCCAGCGGCTGGCCGCCGTGCTGGGCAATGCCGAGCAGGAAGCCAAGCGGATGAAGGACGACTTCATCAGCGTCGAGCACCTGCTGCTGGCGTTGCAGGCGGGCAACGGGGTGGCCGGGCAGATGTTCCGCGAGTACGGCGTCACACGGGAGCGGCTGGAGCAGGCGATCCGCGAAGTGCGCGGCAGCCAGCGGGTGACGACGCAGAACCCGGAGGCGACCTACCAGGCGCTGGAGAATTATGGCCGCGACCTGACGCAGATGGCGGCGCAGGGCAAGCTCGATCCGGTGATCGGGCGCGACGATGAGATCCGGCGGGTGATCCAGGTGCTGAGCCGGCGCACGAAGAACAACCCGGTGCTGATCGGCGAGCCGGGCGTCGGCAAAACGGCGATCGTCGAGGGCCTGGCGCAGCGCATCGTGCGCGGCGACGTGCCGGAGGGCCTGAAGTCGAAGCGCGTGGTGGCGCTGGACATGGGGGCGCTGATTGCGGGCGCCAAGTACCGCGGCGAGTTCGAGGAGCGCCTGAAGGCGGTGCTCAAGGAGGTGGCCGCCAGCGAGGGGCAGATCATCCTGTTCATCGACGAGCTGCACACGGTGGTGGGCGCGGGCAAGGCCGAGGGCGCGATGGACGCCGGCAACCTGCTGAAGCCGATGCTGGCGCGCGGCGAGCTGCACTGCATTGGCGCGACGACGCTGGATGAGTACCGCAAGTACATCGAGAAAGACGCCGCGCTCGAGCGCCGCTTCCAGCCGATCCTGGTGGACCAGCCTTCGGTGGAGGACACCATCTCGATCCTGCGCGGGCTGCGCGAGCGGTATGAAGTCCATCATGGCGTGCGGATCAAGGACTCGGCGCTGGTGGCCGCGGCAGTGCTTTCCCACCGCTACATCTCGGACCGGTTCCTGCCGGACAAGGCGATCGACCTGGTCGACGAGGCCGCGGCGAGGCTGCGCACCGAGATCGACTCGATGCCCGCGGAGCTGGACGAGAAGCTGCGGCGCAAGATGCAGCTCGAGATCGAGCGCGAGGCGCTGAAGAAGGAGACCGACGAAGCGTCGCGCGAGCGGCTGGCGAAGCTCGAAGAGGAGCTGTTCTCGCTGACGCGCGAGGTGTCCGAGCTGGAGGCCCGCTGGAAGGCCGAGAAAGAGGCCGTGCAGAAGCTGCGCAAGCTGCGCGAGGAGATCGAGCAGACCAAGCTGGAGATCGAGCGCGCCGAGCGCGCCTATGACCTGAACCGCGTGGCCGAGCTGAAGTTCGGCAGGCTGATCCAGCTCGAGCGGGCGCTGTTCGAGGAAGAGCGCCGGCTGGCCAGCCAGGACTCGCGCGAGCGGCTGATCAAGGAGGAGGTGGACGAGGAGGACATCGCGCGCGTCGTGTCCCGCTGGACGGGCATCCCGGTGAGCCGCCTGCTGGAGGGCGAGCGGCAGAAGCTGCTGCACCTGTCGAGCGAGCTGCACCGCCGCGTGGTGGGGCAGGACGAGGCGGTCAACGCGGTGGTGGAAGCGGTGCAGCGTTCCCGCGCGGGCCTGAGCGACCCGAACCGGCCGATCGGCTCGTTCCTCTTCCTCGGGCCGACCGGCGTGGGCAAGACGGAGCTGGCGCGGGCGCTGGCCGAAGCGCTGTTCGACGACGAGCGGGCGCTGATCCGCATCGACATGAGCGAGTACCAGGAGAAGCACACGGTGGCGCGGCTGATTGGCGCGCCTCCGGGCTACGTGGGCTTCGAGGAGGGCGGCCAGTTGACCGAGGCCGTGCGGCGCAGGCCGTATTCGGTGATCCTGTTCGATGAGATCGAGAAGGCCCATCCGGACGTGTTCAACGTGCTGTTGCAGGTGCTCGACGACGGGCGCCTCACCGACGGGCAGGGCCGCACGGTGGACTTCCGCAATACGATCGTGATCATGACGTCGAACCTGCCGCCGGAGAACCTGCGCTCGTTCTTCCGGCCGGAGTTCCTGAACCGCATCGACGAGGTGGTGGTGTTCCATGCGCTGACGCACGAGCATCTGCGGCGGATCGTGGACATCCAGATCGAGCGCGTGCGCAGGCGGCTGGCGGACCGCCACATCACGCTCGAGCTGAGCGACGAGGCGCGCGACCATCTCATCCTGGTCGGCTACGAGCCGGAGTACGGCGCGCGGCCGCTGAAGCGGGCCATCCAGCGCGAGCTGGAGACGCTGATCGCGCGGCAGATCCTCGAGGGCAAGATCCGCGACGGCGCGCACCTGTATGTCTCGGCGTCGAAGGGGGCGCTCGAGATCGAGGTCCGCGAGCCGGTGCGCATGCAGTGAGGAGGGCCGGCTCGCCGAACTCGGCGCGCGCCGGCCGCATCTGACAGAATGACAGTCTCTTGACGAGGTGGCCCATGAGCGAGACCAATGTCCAGAATCCGCAGAGCCAGGAGCAGAACGTGCTCGTGCTGCCCGTTCTTCCGCTGAAGAACGTGGTGCTGTTCCCGAAGCTGATCCTGCCGTTGTCGGTGGGCCGCGACGCCTCCCGCGCCGCGGTGGAGGCGGCCATCAAGCACCATGAGGGCCACCTGATCCTGCTGACGCAGAAAAGCCCGGACGTCGAGCTGCCGACTCCGGACGATCTGCACATGATCGGCACGCACGCCAAGATCCGCAAGGTGCTGCGTTCCACGCCCTCGCTGATCGAGATCGTCGCCTCGGGCCTCGAGCGCGTGGGCGTGCTCTCGATCGAGCATACGGGGCAGTACCTTCAGGCCAGGGCGCAGCCGCTGCCGCTGGTGCCGGACCATTCCACCGAAGAGCGCGCGTTGCAGACAGCGCTGTTCGAGCTGGCGGCGAAGACGCTGGAGCGGATCAATCCGCAGGCGGCCGAGCAGATCTCGAACCTGCTGTCGAGCGCGGATGATCCGCAGCAGCTCATGTGGCTGCTGGCGACGGCCTTCAACCTCGGCGCCGACAAGTTGCAGAAGCTGCTCGAGTCGCCCACGCTGAAGGACGCCTTCCAGCTTGCGGTGCAGTACATCACCGAAGAGGCGCGCATCCTCGAGGTGAGGCAGAAGATCGTCAGCGAAGCGCAGGAGGAGATGTCCAAGGAGCAGCGCGAGTACCTCCTGCGGCGGCAGCTCAAGGCGATTCAGCAGGAACTGGGAGAAGAAGACCCGGCCAAGGCCGAAGCCGAAGAGCTGCGCAAGCGGCTGGACGAGACGAAGCTGCCCGAGGAGGTCCGCAAGGAAGCCGAGCGCGAGTTCCGGCGCTTCGAACGGCTGCCGGACCAGAGCCCGGAGCGGCATGTGATCCGCACGTGGCTCGACCTGGTGCTCGAGCTCCCCTGGTATGCGGAGACGGAGGACAACCTTGACATTGCGCGGGCGCGGCAGATCCTCAACGAGGACCACTACGGGCTGGAGGACGTCAAGGAGCGCATCCTCGAGCATCTGGGCGTGCTGCAACGCAACCCCTCGGCCAAGGCGCCGATCCTGTGCTTTGTGGGCCCGCCGGGGGTGGGCAAGACGTCGCTGGGCCAGTCCATCGCGCGGGCGCTGGGACGCAAGTTCGAGCGCTTCTCGCTGGGCGGCATGCACGATGAGAGCGAGCTGCGCGGCCACCGCCGGACCTATATTGGCGCGCTGCCTGGCCGGCTGATTAATGCCATCCGCCGCGCCGGCGCCAAGAACCCGGTGCTGATGCTGGACGAGGTGGACAAGCTCGGGCGCGATTTCCGCGGCGATCCGGCGTCGGCGCTGCTCGAAGTGCTCGACCCGGCGCAGAACTCCACGTTCCGCGACAACTATCTGGACCTGCCGTTCGACCTGTCGAAGGTGATGTTCATCACGACGGCGAACACGCTGGACACGGTTCCGCAGCCGCTGCTGGACCGCATGGAGGTGATCCGGCTGGCCGGCTACAGCGAGGAAGAGAAGGTCGCCATCGCCAACCGCTACCTGATTCCGCGGCAGCTCAAGGAGACCGGGTTGACGGCGGAGCTGGTGCAGTTCCCCGAGGAAGGGGTCCGCAAGATCATCGAGAGCTACACCCGCGAGGCGGGGCTGCGCAACCTGGAGCGCAACATCGCGAGCCTGTGCCGCAAGGCGGCGCTGAAGTTCGCCGAAGGGCGCACGGAGCCGATCGTGATGACGCCGGAGATGGTGGTGGAGCTGCTCGGGCCGGAGGTTTACCTGCCCGAGGAGGCGCGCCGGGAGCTGCCGCCGGGCGTGGCGACGGGTCTTGCGTGGACGCCGTCGGGCGGCGATGTGCTCTACGTGGAAGCGATGCTGCTGCCGAAGGGCAAAGGGCTGACGCTGACCGGGCAGCTCGGCGACGTGATGCAGGAGTCGGCCAAGGCGGCGCAGAGCTATCTGTGGGCGCATGCCGGGTCGTACGGGATCGATCCGGCGCTGTTCAGCGACTACGGCGTGCACATCCATGTGCCGTCGGGCGCGATTCCGAAAGACGGCCCGTCGGCAGGCATCACGATTGCAGTGGCGCTCGCCTCGCTCTACACGAAGAAGCCGGCGCGCAGCGACACGGCCATGACAGGCGAGATCACGCTGACCGGGCGGGTGCTGCCCATCGGCGGCGTGAAAGAGAAAGTGCTGGCGGCGCGCCGCGCGGGCATCCGCCGCGTGATCCTGCCGAAACGCAACGCCAAGGATCTGCGCGACCTGCCGGAGAACGTCCGCAACGAGATGGAATTCGTCTTCGTCGAGTCGATCGACGACGTGTTCCGCGACGCGGTGCCCGGGCTGTTGCCCGAAGAAGCGCCTGCGCCGGTGGCGGCGGGCGAAGGCGGCGCGTGAGAGACTCCTGAGCTGTGCGGCAGGCCGTGCTTCGGCGCGGCCTGCCTTTCTTTTTTCAGCGCCCCGCAAGGAGCGGAAAGGCCCGGCGGGGGCCGTCCGTTTTGTCAGGCGCGGAGATGGCAGCGCAGATCGCTGCTCAGGGTGCCACGCTGGAAGAAAGCGCCGAAGGGGCGCGCCGCGCCCACGCTGCCAACAGCGCATCGCGGAGCCACATGGCGGGCAGCATCCCGGCGAGCATCCCGACGAGCATGGCCAGATGCATGCCCAGCTCCGGCGGCGGGATGCGCACCGCCCAGAGGCGGCCGAGCCAGAAATGCGCGGCGGTCATGCCCCCCAGCATACCGGCCATGTCAAGGGCCAAGGCCAGGGCGAGCCGCGCCGGTGTGCTCCGCAGGGGCTGGAGGCAGCGGCTCCAGAGAATCGACGGGGGGATGGCGAAGGCCAACATCAGCCAGGCCATCCAGGACCCGGCCAGGGCCAGGACGCCGCGCGTGTCGTGCAGCGGGCAGATTGGCGCGTTCGGATCCATCCAGTGGTCCATCCGGCCGCCAAGCCACATGCCAAAGCCGCCGAAGGCGGCCATCACGAGGAGCATATCGGCGTGCGAGGAGAGAAGGAAGCGGGCGCGCCACGCAGCCGCTGCGAGCAGCACGGCCAGAGCCGTGCCGAGCGCGACGGGCTGCCAGGGCATGCCCAACGACCAGCGTGCGTAAACGAAAGGCGCGCCCTGTGCCGCAGTCATTGCAGCCAGCAGGAGCGCTGCATGGCGTTCGAGGGGCAGACGCGGTGGCGGACTCATGCCGGGTTGCCCTCCAGATCCGGAGCCAGAAACGCGGCGGCGCGCCATACGACCATCAGGCTGGAGCAGGTCATCAACAGAGCGGCGAAGACGGGATGGAGCCAGCCGGCGGCGGCCACAGCCATGCCGGCGATGTTGTATGCGGCCGCATAGGCAAGGTTGGTGCGGGCGAGGCTGCGGGCGGCGCGCGCGATGCGCAGGAGTTCCGCGAGCTGCGCGGCGGCGCCGGCGCGGATGACGCCGTGCGCCGTCTCGCGGGCCAACGGGGCGCCTGCCTCCACGGCCAGCGACACGTGGCTTTCAGCCATCGCGGCGGCGTCGTTGATGCCGTCGCCGACGTAGAGCACCTTGCGGCCTTCCGCGCGGAGGCGCCGAACGAGCGCGAGTTTTTCGAGCGGTGTCAGCGGCGCATGATACTGCGGATGCCCAAGGGCGGCGACGCGTTCGGGCCCGTCGCCGGAAACGACACGGCATTCGACGCCCAGGTCGCTCAGCCCCTTCCACAGCCCTTGCAGTTCTGCCAGCGGGGTCTCGCCGATGGCGGCGAGCGCAGCGACCCGGCCATCAACGGCGACCGCAAGAAGGCGCGCGCCTGCGGGCGGCCGGGCCGTCTGGACGAGCCGGCCCCATGTCTGCTGCTCGGCGGAGGAGACCAGGCCGTCCGGCAGGCCAATGGCGACGGAAAAGCGTTGCCCATCCGCAGGGTCTTCCCACAGTGCGGCCACGCCGCGGCCGGGCAGCAGCCGGACCTCCCGCACAAGGATGGAGGACGCATGCGCCGCGGGGCATGCCCGGAAAGCCGCGGCGATGGGATGTCCGCTGAGCTGCTCGATTTGAGCGAGCCCCGCGAGCAGCCGCTGCCTGTCCACGGGAGTTCCGGGAGCGGTCACGAAGGATTCGAGGCGCGGGTCCACGCGGGTGAGCGTGCCGGTCTTGTCCAGCAGCACGATGTCCGCCTCCGCGATCCGCTCCAGAGCCTCGCCGTTGCGCAGCCAGGCTCCGCGGATGGCAAAACGGCTCATGGCCGCCCAGAGGGCCAGCGGCGTGGCGAAGCCGAGCGCGCAGGGGCAGGCCACCACGAGCACGGCGAGGCCGTTCATCAGCGCCGCCCCTGCCCCGGCCCGGAAATACCACCAGGCGGCTGTCAGCAGGGCCGCCGAGGCGACGGCGGGCGTCAGCCAGAGGGCTGCGCGCGCCGCAGTTCTTTCGAGCGGCGATGGCTGGAGCCGGCTCTGGCGGATCGCTTCGGCGATGCGGTCCAGCGAGCGGTGCGCGCCGGCAACGGTGGCACGGATCCACAGCGCCGCGTCCACGGGGATCAGGCCCGCGGGGATTGCATCGCCGGGGCGTTTCGCCACGAGGAAACTTTCGCCCGTGACGGCCTCTCCGCGGCAGAGCGCCTCGCCCTGTTCGACGATGCCGTCGACCGCAGCCATTTCTCCGGCAGGCACGGCAATGACGTCGCCAGGCTGGACCTCCGCCACCCGTGTCTCGCGCAGGCTGCCGTCCCCGGAGCGGACGTAGCATCTTTCGGCAGCCGCGGCGAGGAGCGAAAACGCCTGCAAAGCGCGGCTCTCCGCCTCTCCGGTGACGACCCGGCCGATGCTGTAGACGACCAGCAGGATGGAGCTGACTTCGTAGTAGACGAAGCCTCCCGATGACAATGAACGGAAAAGGCCCGTTCCGGTGCTGAGGGTGCTTGCGAGGCTGGCAGCAAAGGCTCCGGCAAGGCCGAGCGCAAACAGCGGCTCGAGCGACAGCCGCCGCGCGCGCCAGTTCTGGATGAGCCCTTCGGCGAGCGGCCTGCCGAGAAGGGCGAAGACGCCGAGCGTCAACGCCAGCAGCACGGCGTGAATGGCTCGGCGTTCCGCGGGCGAGGCCTCGGACGTATTCACCGCGAGGCTGAGCGTCATCGTGTTCATGGCGAGGAATGCCGCGATGCCGATGCGCCACCACAGCGAGGCGGGCGTCCGGCTCAGCCACGGGGCGTGGCAGGCGGGCGCGGCGCAGGCGGACGCGCGCGAGTCGGCCGGCAGGGACGTCGGAACGGCAGTTTGCGGCGTCATCGGGTGCCTGCGCCTGGGGCCCGGCGCGCGTCAGCCGCCAAGCCGGAACTGTTTCAGCTCGGCCTCGGTCCAGGGCCGGTTGCGGGAAGCCGTGGCCTCGCGGACCTGTCTGACGAGCCCGGGGCTCACCGGCGGGGCATTGTTTCCGAAAGAGGCGCGGATGAAGGTGAGAACCGCAGCGATCTGCTCGTCCTTCAGCTTCGAACCCCACTCGGGCATCTCGCCATTGTAAGTGGCGCCCTTGACCCTCAGCGGGCCGTTCATGCCATGCAGAAGAAGGGCCGCCAACTGCTCTGGCGGGCCATTGACGAATTCGGATCCCGCCAGCGGCGGAAAGGCGCCCTCGACGCCTTCGCCGTTCTGCTGGTGGCAGGTGACGCAGTTGCTGAAGGTGCGGCGGCCGAGAACCATCGGGTCGACCGGTTTGGGCGATTCCGCGGGTTTCGCCGCGAACAGCGCCCGTTCGTTGTACTGGTCGGGCGCGAATCCGCCGGAGTTCATGGCGATGTAGAACCCGGCCCAGCCGGCCAGCGCGAGGAATCCGAGAATCAGCCAGACAGGGACCGGCTCGAGCCCGTCGCGCGGCTCCGCCATCTCGCGCATCACGGCGCGGTGCAGGGGGATCACGTCAGGCGTCTTCCGCTCGGCGGCTTCGAGGCTGAGGCGGAATTCGCCGCTGCGCCTGGTGTCCTTTTCATCTGGCATGGCGGTCAGCGGGCCTCCGGCACTTCGTAGTTGTGATCCAGGCTGAGCAGGTAAGCCACAAGCCGGCGGGCGCGGTCCTTGGGCACGATCCACGCCGGCTTCTTCTCTGCGAATTCATCCGGCAGCCGGACGGCGTCTTCCGGCAGACCGTCAGGCGAGTGCCGGACCTCAAACAGAAAGCGGTGCGGCGGCATGATGGAGCCGGGCGATGTGATTTGCGGCTGGTACAGGTGCAGGTAGTGCCACTGCGCGCTGGGCTGGCGCGCGCCGATGTTGAACAGGTCGGGGCCGGTGCGCATGGTGCCCATCAGCGGGGGCTCGTCGTAGATGTAGTCGCGGGCGACGCTGCGGCGCACGCCCCAACCGCGGTCGATGTCCGCGCCGAAGCCTTCGGGGCGCACCTGCTGGGTGTGGCAATAGATGCAGCCGAGGTCCATGTAGACCCGGCGCCCTTCCTCGATGTCGCCGTAATAACCGGCCGGCAGCGTGATGTCACGCTCCTCGTCCTTCACCGGCGCCGTGGCCCGGAGCTGCTTCTCCGGAATGAGCACCAGACCGGCCATCGAAGCCAGGATCGTGGCGAACACGCCAAGGGCGAGCATCCAGGCGCGGTTCATCCTTCACCTCCTGCCGCCACGGCGGACTCTTCCTTTCTGCGGACCAGCAGCGTGGGTCCGGGCAGATAGGCGCCCCGCTGCCGGAGCATGTTCCAGAACAGCCAGGCGAAGGACAGGTGCCCGATGGTCATCAGCACGCCGGCAAAGCTGCGCGACCAGAGCCAGGGCACGGTGTAGCGGACGATGTCGAGGAACGGGATGCGCGGGTCGTTCATCATGCGGCCCTGCTGCCAGCCCGCCCAGGTGAGCCCCAGCCAGTAGATGGCCATGCCCACGGCGGTGGTCCAGAAGTGGACGCGGATCCAGCCGGCCGAATGCCATTCGGCGTTCAGCAGGCGGGGCGCGACGTAGTAAATGGCGCCGAACATCACCATCGTGAAGAAGGCATACACGCCGAGATGCGCGTGGGCGATCGTGTAGTGCGTGAAGTGGGTGATCTCGTTCACCGAGCGCAACGATTGGAGCGATCCCTGGAAGCTGACCGCGGTGTAGCACACGGCGCCGTAGACGACGAAGCGCAGCGTGGGGCTGTACTTCAGGTGGTGGAAATTGCCGACCATCGTCATGTGGTGATTCACCGCCACGGTGACGACGGGCACGAACATCATCACGCTGCCCACGATGCCCACGGTGATCAGCCAGGCCGGCAGCGGCCCGCCGATCAGATGGTGCGTGCCCGCCCAGTTGTAAAAGATGGCCAGCGTCCAGAAGCCGAGCAGGGAGAGATGGTAGCTGTGCACCGGGCGGCCGATCACTTTGGGGATCAGGTAGTAGACAGTGGCCAGCCCGATGGGCGTGAACCACAGCCCGAGGACGTTGTGGGCGAACCACCAGTTGGCGGCGGCTTTCACCGCGCCCCGGGCCGCGGGCGTGTGGAGGAAGATCTGCGCCGACACGTACAGGACCGGGAACCAGAAAATGGCGCCGAACAGGTACCACTGCGAGACGTAGGTGTGCTTTGATTCGCGTTGCCGGAGCATGCGGATGGAAGCCGCGATGAGGACCGCGATGCAGAAGCCGAACAGGATGGCTGTTTCCGGCGGAATCTCGATCCACTCGATGCTCGTGCTGCGGCCGGCGAACAGCGCGACGAGGCCGTAGGCGACGGTGAGATTCCAGATCACCGCCGTGGCCGGCAGCAGCGTGGGAAAAGGCAGGCGGTTGCGCGTGAGCCGAGCCTGAAGCCACAGCAGCGTGCCGACGCCGGCCATGGATCCCCAGCCGTAGATCATGGCGGCCAGGTGCGCCGGACGGACGCGGCCGAAGGTGAGCCACTCCCAGCCGGCGAGGAATCCGGGCGAGTGCATCTTGATCGAAGCGATCAGGGCCAGCACGGTGCCGACAAGCAGCCAGAAGACGGCGCTCGCGTAATACCAGACGACAGCCTGGCGGCAGGAACGGTCGATCTGGATCCGCGTCAACCGCTCGCGCTCCTCGGCAGGCGTGGCGGAAGGCCCGGAGGTGTCGGGAGACGTGTCCATGCACTTCCTCCTGATGGAGATCATTCGCCGGGAAAGCGGTCCGTCGCCTGGCCGATGGGCTCCTCGTCGTCGAAAATGCTGGCGGCGCCCTCGCGCAGGTTGTCGAATTCGCCGCGGCGGATGGCCCAGACCAGCCCGCCGATGGCCGTCGCGCCCAGCGCGGCAGCCAGGCCCCAGAGCGCAACGTAAAAGGCAGTCACAGGTTCCCCTCGCTCGTGTTGATGCAGGCCGCTTGCGTGCGTGACACGGAAGAGCCGTTGTCATTCTACGCCCGGCAAAGAAGGCCCGCGGGTGCAGATAGTCCGCCGGGCAAGCCGGCCGGGCATCTGGAAGAAGAGAAGCCATGCCCCGTTTCCACTACAGCTCGCTGATCGATGCTCCTGTGGAGCGGGTGTTTGCATTCCACCGGGAGCCAGATGCACTGGAGCGGCTGCTGCCCGCGTGGCCGCCGGCACGCGTTGCCGCCCGCCGCGGCGGGCTGGAACCGGGCTCCGAGGTGGACATCGAATTGCGGCTCGGCCCCTTGCGGCTGCGCTGGGCGGCCCGCCACACCGCATATCGCGAGAATCAGTTCTTCTGCGATGAGCAGGTGCAGGGACCGTTCCGCGTCTGGCGGCACCGGCACGGCTTCGAGCGGCAGCCGGACGGGCGTTGCCTTCTGACGGACGACGTGGAGTTCTCGCTTCCGCTGGCTCCCGTTTCCGACTGGCTCGCGGGCTGGGCCGTAAAACGCATGTTGCGAAAAATGTTTGCAGAGCGGCATGCCCGCACCGCGGCAGCCTGCGGAGTCCGGTTGCTGGCAGGCGGGGCCCGCTGAACAACGCGGCCTCACTCGGCCGGCTCGGCAAGCTCTTCGGCCGGGTTCTCGAAGCGCGTGTACTGGTGCAGGAAGACCAGCGGGACGATGCCCGTCGGGCCGTTGCGCTGCTTGGCGATGATCAGCTCCGCCTTGCCGCGCAGGTCTTCGCGGTCCTTGTGGTAGACCTCCGGGCGGAAAATGAAGGCCACCATGTCGGCGTCCTGCTCGATGGAGCCGGACTCGCGGAGGTCGGAAAGCTGGGGCCGGTGGTCGCCCATGCGCTGCTCGGGCGCGCGGCTCAACTGGCTGAGCACAAGGAACGGCACCTCGAGGTCTTTCGAGAGCAGCTTCAGGCCGCGGCTGAGCGCGCCCACCTCCTGCACGCGGTTGGCGTTTCGGCCGAGCGAGGGCGCGGGCATGAGCTGGAGATAGTCGACCACGACGAGGCCGAGCGGCACATCGAGCGTGTGCTTCAGCTTGCGGATCTTGGCGTTGATGTCGAGCAGCGACGTGGCCGAGCTGTCGTCGATGAACAGGGGCGCCTCGTACAGGGCCTCGGCGGCCTCGCTGAGGCGGGCGCGGTCTTCGCGGCCAAGATGGCCGGTGCGGAAACGGTGCTGATCGACGCGGGCGCGGGAGCAGATCAGGCGCGTCATCAGCGATTCTTTCGACATTTCCAGCGAGAAGATGGCGACGCCGCGCCTGCCTTCCCGCCTTGTGGCCACATGAAGGGCGATGTTGAGGGCGAGCGCCGTTTTCCCCATGGCAGGGCGCGCGGCGAGGATAATCAGTTCGCCCGGACGGAAGCCGCCCGTCATCTCATCGAAGCGGAGGAAGCCGGTGCTGACGCCGCGCACGCGGCGGGAGGGGTCAAGGAAGGTGTTGATGCCGCCCTCGGCGGATTCGAACACCTCGCGGGCGCTGGCCAGCGTGTTCTTCGTCTGCGCTTCTCCGAGCGAAAGGAAGCTCTCTTCGGCCGCGGAAAGGATCTGGACGGGATCGTCCTCGCCAAGCATGCAGCGCTCGATGGTCTGCTGGGCGGCGAAGATCATTCGCCGCAGGAGACTCTTGTCACGGACGATGTTGACGTAGCTCTCGAGGTGGTAGATCTCGGGCAGCCCCTCGTCGAGCGAGGCGAGATAGCTCAGCCCGTCGACAGCTTCGAGCTCTCCATGACGGAGCAGTTCATTTGCAAGCGTGACGCGGTCGATCCGTTCTTCGCGGTTGTGCAGGTCGAGCATCCGCCGGAAGATGATGCGGTGCTTCTCCAGCGCAAAATCCTCCGGCGAGAGCGTGGCGGCGGCGGTGACGAACGCGTTCGGGTTGAGCAGGATGCTGCCGAGCACCATGCGCTCGGCGTAGACATTCGACGGGAGCCCCCGCTCGAATGCGGCATCAGCTTTCAGCGTGGTCGACATCGCGGAGGGTGGATCGACTTCAGGGTAACGCAGGGGCACGCGGTGTCTGCAACAGCGGATTTCCTGGTCGCGCCGCTTCAGGAGCTTAGGCTGTGGACTATGTGTGGAATCGTTGTGCCCTATGAACCGCCCGCGGCCGGTTGCGTCCAACAAAGTGCCATGAGGACGCTGAACCAGATCCTGAACGAGGAGTTGAACCTCTATCTGACAACCTGGAACTACCACTGGAACGTAGAGGGCGCGCAGTTCGCCGCCCTGCATGATCTGTTCGCCCAGCAGTATGGGGCGCTGCAACCGTTGATCGACGAACTGGCCGAGCGCATCCGCGCACTGGGCGGGCGGCCCGAGACCGATGTCGTGGTCCGCATCGATGGCGCACGGAGCGCCCCGCAGATGCTGGCCGCGCTGGCAGAGGCCCACGAGAGCCTGAGCCGGAAACTGCGGCAAGAAGCCATTCCGGAGTTCGAGAGCAGCGGCGATCCGGGCACAGTGGACCTGCTGACCCGGGCGGTGCAGCTCCACGACAAGGCCGCCTGGATGCTGCGCGCCTCTGCCCGCTGAGCCCGAAACGAGGCGGGAGATCCGGGCCGGCGGCGCGAGTCCGCCCGCCCGGAAGTCCGGGGCATTCAGTGCGCGGCGGCCTCTCCGGGACGGAGAGCGGAAGCTGGCCTGAGCCCTGGCTGATCCGGGATCGGTGCGTCTCCCTGGGGCCGCGAGGACGGCAAGGAATGAACAGGCCATCACAGCGGGAACCGTTTTTTTTGTGCCTTGAGTTATCAGGCAGTTAGTCGAAGCCGCCGGCCGGGGGCGACAGGGATGTGTCAGACGGCGCGCTACAGTGCAAGCCGGGAGAAGCAGCCTTGCCGGAACGCATTTACAAGCTTCAGCCGGACCGGACGGTTTACCTTCAGGGTTTTGATCACCTTGGAGCATCTGCTGCCATCAGCGAGGCCACGTCCGACGGTTTCAAAGTGAGTGGCCACTTTCAGGACGCGGCCGATTTCGCAGTCGTGGTCCTGTACGACGCCGACAACTTCTTCGAGCATCCCCGGATCAGATACCTTCCAGACTTCAACTTCAACGGCATTACCCTGCAATTCGACGTTCGCTACGAAAATCTGATGCCGCTCAACTGCCGGAAGTACCCGACGATCGACTGGCCCTATCTCGACGTGCAGCCGCCGGAAGGCGATGCCGTCCGCATCCGCCTTGCAGATCACGCCGAGGTGGTGGCCACACCCGACCAGCCGGCACAGGCGGAGTTTCACATCGTCGGCGAAGAGCTGGAAGGCTATGACAGGCTGACTCTCTGGTACCTGAACATGGCCTTCGACTACGTCGTGCCGGGCAAGGTGAGCACCGAATATGCCTTCTACGCGGGAACGCCTGGCACAGTGCACACAGTCACGGTGGCTGGCCGGACCTATGCCCATCTTGAACAGGACGGGGATTCGTCGGCAGCAGTGGCCGCTGCGCTGATTTCGCTGATCAACGGAGGGAACGGCGGAAGCCCGGATCCGGATGTGGAGGCAAGCCTGGGTTCGGAGCCATGGAAGGTTCGGCTACGCGCCCGGCGCGACGATGGCAGCACGGTTCAGGTGGCTGCAAGCGGGAATCCTGCCGAGACGCTGCACCATGTCCGCGCGACCACGGTGTGCCGCGCTTTGGCAGAACAGATCAATGGGGCCAATTACTCGGCCGCGCCGTTCTCGCTACGGGCGGAAGCCAACGGCACGACACTCCGCATCCGCACCGTGGAGGGGGGCTACGATGCAAACTTCCTGCGGATGTACTCGGTGTGGAAGAACGAGCGCCTGCGGACAGCCGAGAGCGAAACCCATTTCGAGGGCGGGACGTCGACGGCGGTACTCCGCGTCTCGCTGGATTTTGCGGCGCTGGGAGTGCCGCTGATCCGCCGGATGTGGCTCACGCTGGCCCCGCGCCTGGCAGACGGCAAAGACTTCGAGCCGGCCGAGTGGATGGCAACCTTCTTCAACTGGAAGGTGAACGGCCCGGAGGATGTGCGGAGGCTTCGCGTGGCAGGTCCGGGAAGCGTGCGCGTGGAAAGCGTTGATGCAGCCTGCGAATACCAGGGAGTGTGGCCGCTTGAGACGGGCTTCTTTCCGGGAGGTGTCGCCCGGGTGGCGCGCATGGCTGGGTCAACCGTGACCGTTCGCTACCGCTGCGAGCACGGTCATGATCTCTACCTCTGGACGTCGCTGGCAAGCGGGCGCGGCACCGTCGCCGTGGAAATCAATGGGGTAGCGTCTGGAACATTCTCTGCCGCTCTGGAGACGCCAGGCGAAGTGCCGACGCGGCGGAAACTCGCCCAGGGGCTCGCGGCAGGAGAGCACGTCGTGCGGCTGACAAGTCTCACAGGTCAGCCGTTCTACTTCGCCGGCATCGAAGCCGCCGTGGAGAGCGACGTGCCCCACCCGGCGCCTGCCCAGGCGTGGATGACACCAGCGCTGGACTATTCAACCGACCACGCCTACAAGCTGCCGCCAGCGCGCATCCTGTGGATCCTTAGACAGCTTGGATGCGTTGGCGAGCTGAATGAGTACATCGGCATCTTCTGGTGGAACCGGCGCCGAAGGGTTGGAGGATGGCTGCCCGAGGCGACAGTGGAATTCCACGGTTCATTTGTGCCCGGAGACGGGATCTTTCTGCGCATTGGCCAGGAAGTGATCGGCAAAGCGGTGCTGCAGAATGAGCCGGCCGAAGTGGTTGCACGACACTTTGAGATGATCGTCAACGCCACCTCAGTCGGGTTATGGGCGAGGAGAGAAGGAGCAAGGCTGATTCTGCGCGCCAGGTCTGCCGCGCCCGCCTATGAGTTCGAAGTGGACGTCTGGGTAGAGCGGGCGCAAGGCTCCACGGGCGGCGCAGCCGGAGGTGGCTGGATTCGCGGTGGCACCATGGGCCGGTGGGAGGTGGATGCGGAGGCCGCCCAGGCGCTCAATCCGGGCGCGCGGGCCTGGCATGAGGATCTTTATCGGTTGTGTGCGGCAGAGAACCGGCCGGTGCTGACCGCGTTTTCCATGGAGCTGGTGGAGCCTCCTGCTCACCTGGCAGCGCGATTCCCGGACGGAACCCCTGTCGTTACCGATATGGGTTTCGGGGGGTTCCGCTCGACCCACTGTTCGTTCGGTTCCGCGATGCTCGATTTTCACAAGAAGGCATTCGCGGAGGTGGCTGGACTGATGGCAGCCGCAGGCGTTCGCCCACGGCTCCAGATGGGCGAGTTCACCTGGTGGTATTTCACGAACAGGAGCGAGACGAACCCGGGTGGAGGAATGGCGTTCTATGATGCGGAAACACGGACCGCCGCCGTGGCTGCTCTGGGCCGTGAATTGCATGTGTTCCGGCACCCGGACGATGACCCGGCGGTCAATGGCGGAAGCGATGCGCTCTTCCTTCGCAACCGGCTCCGGGATTATGCCGATGCGCTGGCTGCACACATCCGCGCGAGCCAGCCCGAGGCGGAAGTCGAAATCCTGTTTCCTTACGACGTCAACCATCCGGCGCCGGCGGGAATCCACCGTCTGGGCGGCCGCCTGAACCACTTCGTCAACCTTCCGGTGGAATGGAGATCTAAAGTTGCAGCGCCCTTCGACCGATTTAAGGTAGAAGCGTTGGATTTCAGCGCCTGGTCGCGCAACCTGGACCTGGTGCAGGCGACGCTGGAATTCGCTGCGAGCCTCTCATGGCCGCGGTCGTCCCTCCGGGCGATGATCGCCCTGTTCCGCGGAGGCTGTCCATGGCAGAGAGAAGCCGCCTTCGCATATCAGCTCGGTTACGGCGGGGTCAGCCTGTGGGCGTTCGACCATGTGTGCATCTACGGCTGGAACGTCTGGGAAATGGGTTCGGGCAGGGCGTCTTCGCAGGGATGAAAGGGCGAAGCACAGGGAACCTATCATCAGAAGCGATGAGGGGGATACCTGTGTTTTCGCAGAATTGGTACCTAGATTGTTCCCGGGTGGCAGAAAAGACTTTAACCTTGAAGGTGAGAGAGGGGAGAGTGTAGATGCGGTGCCAGCGATGTGGGCGCGAAATCAGCCCGCTCCGGCTGCTGACGGACCGCGACTTCTGCAGCGAGCGCTGCAGGAAGAAGGGTCCTCGCGCGTCCGCATGGTTTCTCCGCGATCTCGAGAATGGCGAAGGCCCCGTTTTCGAGTCTCCAGCCGATGACGGTCGGAGATCGCAGGCGAAGACTTCCGGAGGAATGATGGCCGTCATGATGGTCGGCCTTGTGGGAGCGCTTGTGGTCGCCAAGTTGGTGTTTCCCGACGATAGTGCCGCGCGAGGTGGCGCCAGCCCTGTGGCAAGTGCAGCCCCCATGACAGCACCGGAGGGTTTGCGTGAAGGCGGAGAGCGGATTACGGGTGACAGCGCGCTGGCACGCTGGCTGGACAGTTACCTTCCCGGGAGGAGCGCGATTCGCGCCCGCGTTGATTTCCTTTCGAGCCTTGGGGAGTGGACCGGCAACGCCCGTGGCTGGGTGGTGAAGGACGGAACAGCACGGATCGGAGAACTGCGGCTCTGGAAGCCGACGTTGTCCGCGCGGGACTACGAGTTTGAATTCGAGGCGGAAATTGAGAAGAAGGGTGTCAGCTGGGTTTACCGGGCTGCAGACACGGGCTCATACTACGCCACGCGGATTGAGCTGGTTCGGCCAGGGGCTGCATCGGGCGCAATGATTGTCCGTTACGGAAAGCAGGGCGAAAATGTGTTCGCCCGGAAGGCATTGCCACTCCCTGTAGCGCTGGACCGGAAGCGGCCATATCGTATCGCCATGCTCGTCGCAGGCACGCGCTTCACCACGCTGATCGATGGAAAGGTTGTTGACGAATGGTCCGACCCGAGGCTGGTGAAGGGAGGCGTAGGCTTTTTTGCGGCGGATGGGGAGCAGTCCATCCTTCGTTGGGCGAGCTTCCGGGAACGGAAATCGCTCTGGGATCGGTTCGTGAGCGCGAATCTGCTTTTCGCGCCTCAACTGTTGCCTTGAGCCTCAAGAAGGCGGTTCCTCTCAATTTTCGGCCCCCCTGAACAGACATGACTTTGCAGCGGGACGCAAAAGGTTGATCTGGCCCTGCATTGGGGCAAGCCTGCCCGTGTTCCGCTGTCTCTCAGGCAGCCTGCGCTGCGCTTTCGAGCCATGCTGCCAGTTGTTGACGAGACACGAATCCGGCCCTCTGCACAAGGAGTCGTCCGCCGGAGAATACCGCGAAATTGGGGATCGCCAGCACGCGGTAACGCGCGGCGAGATCCGGATGCTGCTCTGTGTTCACACGGAGCACCAATGCGCGGCCTGCCATCTGCCTTGCCAGCGCCTCGATCTCCGGAGCCGCCATCCGGCATGGACCACACCAGGGAGCCCAGAAATCTACGAGGACCGGCACGGGAGATGAGGAGATGATCTGGTCAAGTTCGGCCGAGCCAACGTCGATGGGCTCCTGAGGTGGCGGCAAGGGTGTCTTGCAGGCACCACAGCGCCCCTTGTGAGCAAGCTTCGTTACGGGTACACGATTGGATGTGCCGCATCGTGGACACAATCTCTGCCTTTCTGCGCTCATTGCCGTTCCCAGGGTGGAAGATGCTTCGTTAGAGCACCGGGTGACAGGTCCGTGTTGCCGCAAGGTTCAATTTGCGCGCTCCTCCCGCGCCGTCCGGAGAGTGCACGAAAACGGCCGCCTGGCACCTTCTTGGTGGATTCTGATGGGATTAGAAAACCCTGAGCCCGATGTTCGGCGTGGTGGGCGCGACAGGACTTGAACCTATGACCTCCTGCGTGTGAAGCAGGCGCTCTAACCAGCTGAGCTACGCGCCCTCAGCTCTCTTCCTTTATAGCACAACCACGGGCCGGCAACCTCGCCTAGAGTCTGATCGTCACGGTCAGGCCGCGGCCCGGGTAGCTTCCCACTGCAGTACCAACCGACACAATAGCCACATGCAGCAGGGCCCCCTCTGCCAGCGGGGGCCTCCCGAAACAGGACACAACTTCGGAGGCGTGCGCTCCAGGCGGAATGACCAGGTCGGCATATGCCACTCCGTCGACAAGGACCCGCACCTGCACTGGCTCCCCCACAGGGGGCTGATCCACGTGGGCCTGAATGTCCCGAACGGCTCGAAGCCGCTCGACGATGAGCGGGGGAGCCACGCTGCTCATCACAGCCAGAGGCCCGTCGTACTGAATCGTGTACTGTCCGCCGGACATTGTCCTGAGCCCCGCCTCCGCCGTGCTGGTGTACGCTTCGAATGCGGTCGGGCTGCTTCCGCGCTGGTTCGTAACATAAAACTCTGCCGCCGCAATTCTCGCCCACGGAAGATCAACCCGCTGATTGTAACTTCCGCTGGCCGGACTCCCGAAAAACCCCTTCTGGAAAGGAAACACCGCGACAAGTCGCTTCAGGGGGAAGATCGCTTCACCGCCGGAGTGGGTGGCCGTGGGAGTGTCATGAACTCCCCGCTCCACCAGCAGCTCAGCCCCGGCGTTTCTCACTTCCAGGATCCTCAGGAGTTCGCGGCCGATTTGCAAAAGGTCGCCCGGTCCTGCGCCCAGGGCTGGATTCACGAAGATCACTGACTCTTCGGCTGGCAAATCGGCCGCCAGGTGCCACGGACTGGGGCTTTCCAGTTCATTCCAATAGTGAACTGTCAAGGTTCCTGTGCGGATCGTCCTCGTGTTCTGCAGCGTCGGGAAGCCGATGCCACTGACCAGAAATCCGCCTTCTCCCGCCGCTGCGATGCCGAAATCCGGCTTCGGCGGGACGTCGGAATCGCCTGCTGCTGTATCCGTCAACTCAACCCGGCCCAGCAGCGCATCGCTCTCCGGGCTTTCAGCGCCACGTCCGCTCACGGCCAGTCCGAGAAATTGTACTGTGCCCGCGCTTCCTTGTGGGACGAGGAAACGGATTTCTCCAGACCGCGTTGTTCCGGCCGGCCGCCAGCCTGATTCGGCAACAACAAACCGGCTGGATTGGTCCGGAGGAACACGCCATGCCGGCGACACCCGCAGCTCCGTTGCGTTGTGGCCTTCGATGATCCGCTCTTGGCCGGCCCCTTTGCCGCTGACGATCCGGACCGCGCAGCCCCGGTATTCGTCCGGCAACAAACCAAGTCCGGAGTTGCCGATCACAGTCGCCCCAAATTGGTCTGCCTCGGTTTCTGGCAACAGCTCAAACCGCCATTGGAACCTCGCATGGTCATAATTCGGGTCGGGAGGCGGAACAGGCTCAGCCGGCAATCCGTTGTCTACGAACGTCAGCGCGCTGGCACTGCCGGTTCCGATCCTCCGCAGCAGCGATGGACTTTCGCCTCTGTAGATGGTTACAGCCGACGCATCCTTGCTGCACCGGATGCCGCTCAGTTCTACTGCATACCCGGTAGCAGCGCCGGGAAGGCGCGCCTCAATAACGAATGATGGCGGCGACTCTCTGCCCAACTCGTCCGAGCAGGTCACCGCGTAGTACAAAGTCCTGCCCCCGACCAGGTTCCCTTCGCCGCTGCGCACCCGGGCCGCCAGACTCACACTCGGGGGCCTTGGCGCGCCGGTCGCCGGACGTGCGGGCGGCGTGAACCGGACGGCAACCTCGATCGGTGCCTCCTCGCCTCCGCCGCGGACTTCCGCATCGAATTCCTCCCGGCCGTCGGGATGAATTCTCCGCCCCGCCAGCGAACGAGGGATTCCCGCACTCCATGAAGAGTCCCGGTAATCTCCAGCATCACCCTCTGCTGCAGCTTCATACCAGCGGTCTTCGTGCCTCTGTGCCACAAGCCGGACCGTTTCAAAGTTGAGCCCGGCCACGATCTTCAGAACTCGGAAAAGAGCTCTTTCCAGTCCCTCTCTGCGATGCGTAATTGCAATCACGTCGCCAGGACGCAGGCCGAAAGCCTGCATCGTCGTCTCGAACTCGATGAACTGATTGCCAGCAGTGTTTTTCTCCAGATTGAGCCGGAGAATTCTGGCAGCCTGATCAAAATGTGGCAGGCCCAGTGCGCCGAGCGGAGCGGTCACTTCGCAACCCTGCAGTTGTGCATCGCGATAATCCGTCAGGGCGAGGGTGTCAGGAGCGTAATCCCGGAAAGAATCTGCAAATTCCGCGATGAGCCGATTGGGCACTTCTGCGGAGGAGCGCCGGAAGAGGCGAAATGTGGAATCCCGGCCGTGTCGCCGCAGGATCCCCGATATCCCCCCTGATCCGTCCCCGAATTCGTAGGCAGGCCAGCCCCCCAGAATCGGTCCCGTCGCGTTGCTGGATGGCCGTTTTGTGGGAGCCTCCCGTGCAAGGGTTGTCTCAGGGCGGAGTGAAACCCGGCCCTCCGCATCAAGTGTAATCAGCAATGCAGCCGCTGTCCTGATGCCTCTCACCACTTCGCTGAGGCTTTTTCGGCGGGTAAGCGCGAGGTTCACCTCGAATCGCGGACCCAGTAGCTGCTCGCCTCCCGGCGCCCGCTGCGGAATAAATTCGTCGCAATACTGCGCAGTCCGCCAGAAACTGCCGAAATCGATCTCCTCTTTGGTCCAACCCGACATCCGCAACAGGTCCAGCAGAACCCAAGCCGGGTTTCTTGTGAATACGACATCCACCAGTTGGCCGCTTTCGCTGTACCGCGGCAGCTTCAGACCGTCAAGCAGGACTTCCACTCGAGGCAGGCGGCCCCGCTCTACAATCTGGTTCGGCAGGACCACCGACAGGCACGCCATGCTTCCATGCGGGTCTCCCTGCGGCCGGCCCTCAGCATCTGTGAAGCCGGCGTTGAAGCCGCCGTCGCGCTCTCCCACGGTGAGCACGCTGTACCAGCCGGTCCCGCTCATGTCCTTCCGATCATCCGCCATTGGAATTTCCACGCCGTTGGCGATGACCTTGCGGACCCCTTCAATCGGCCCTAGTCCAAGGAGAACCTCGCAATGCGTCAGATTGCCGTCGTTGCGCGCGAAAATGACTGGTGCCTGAATCCATGCTGTCCCGTACACCAGGGGCACGGCGTCATTGGGACGCCCGCGTCCATCCACCGGATCCGACCACTGACTCTCCCGCGCTCCATGCGGGCGGACCAGCACGCTCGCCGGCAGGAAAGCGAAACCGCCAAACCGTGCGGTCTTCCTCCCTCGGTCGTCCGCATCGAACATGCCTCTGGCCCGGCAGTCTTCCCGAGTGAATCCGCAGGACTCGTACGGCTCGCCCCCGTTCAGGTTGCCCCGCCCTCCTTCCACATCTGCGGAATAACCGCAGCGAAAGAACGAAGAGTATCTTCCCGCGCTCCCTCCGGCAACTGCCTCTTCCCTCTCTTCCCTCGTCTCTGGAAAACGCCAGGGGCACCGGCTCTGGATTCGGATGGAAGGCACCTGCAGCCTTTGGAGACTCAGCCGGTTCAGGAAGCTCAGGCGCGCTTCCCGCTCGGTCAGCTCCTCGGCAGGGTTGGCAATTCCCATGAATACCGCAGCCAGTTCAGACACCGGCTCGCCGCTCTCCAGGTCGAAGAAGCCGAACCGCACGCGTAACCTTGCACCGCGCCATCCGATCGTCGCGTCAAGCTGTGAGATCCTTCCATCCGTGTTCGCCAGAGTTACGGCCATCCTGGCGCCATGATCTAATCCATCCTCAGCGCCCAGGCGCATCTCAAAGCCGCTGTGCCGCAGCACTCTGGGCTCGTATTCATGGCCTTCCACGCGGACTCGATGGGTGCACCATCTCTCAACGAGGCCGTTGCGCAGGATGCATTCAAACAGCAGGAGCGGCGTCTCCGTCGCTTCTTGGGACTTGAGGACATCAATCAGGCTCACAACCCGCTCTCCATCAGGCTCTCCAGGATCACTATCGCCCGGTTTCTGCCGGGGGCGATGGACACGATCGACAGCCCATCCTGTGCGAATCGTGTCTTCGGAAAGACTCCGCCGGTCTCATACGTCGGCTGATACTCGGAAGGCATCACCTGGATCTCTGCTTGCAAACACCGCACCCGGGCTGTTGCACCCGCGGCTAGCTCGATCCCCACGCGTTGCGCCCCCCCGCCGCTCACCCCCGTGACATAGTCAAGACGCCATGCGTCTGTGGTCAGCAGCTGCCTCCTGTTCCCTGCGGCCATGATCACGGCCTCCTGTCCGGCGGATCCCTGAATCTCGCAGGAAAAGCAGAGTGCCGCACCCGGCGCCATATCCACCTCCTGCCACACCCCGCCGGGAGCCCCGCTTGCATTGACGATCAGAAACTCCGCTGGCTCCTCTGAAGTCGTTCCAGTTCGGATGATGGAAGTTCCCGGACTCTTCGCCCAGACAGGTCTTGCCAGATCCTCGCTCCAGACCAGCAGATTGCCCAGCGGTTCAGGGAAGCAGAACGTCCGCCAGCCACCGCGGCAGTCTTCATAGAAGGACGCGAGTGTCGCGGCCTCCTCATCGGAGATCTCGTCCAGTTCGAGCCGCCAGCGCCGGACCGGCACCCTCCCGGTCGAGGACCGCCAGGAAGCGCCACCCGGGGATTCGGCTTCTGCAAGCCCATAATCAGTCGATCTCGAAACTGGGTACTGGACAATTACGCCGCTGCGCAACACCGGAAAGTACATGTCAATCTCCTTGCTCCACGATGAAGAGCCTGGTTCCCAGCCTCTTTAGCCCGGTGCCATGTACCGCGAAACTGCTGCCAGCCAGCCGGCAGGGGCCGTGCACAACCCCTGTTCCGGGATCAATGAATTCGAACGGCTCCAGTGTCAACAGATGCGCTCTCGCAAAGGCTTCGATGTCTGCCGCCTCCCGCTCGTCAAGCTGATCGAGGTGCACGATCCAGCTTTTTCGTCCACGCCGCACAGGAAATCTCTGCTCTTTTCCATCGAGGAACGTATAAACGCGGATGGGAGATTCCACCGTCCTTTGGAGCGGGTATTGCACGCTCACCCCACTCTTTAAAAGGGGAAACCGTAACATGCCTGCCGCCTTTATTCATCCAGAACTGCCCGGATTCCGTCGGATTCAAGCAGGATCTTCCTCAGCGATTCCGCGATTTCTGGCGCCCTTTCAAGGAACGAGCGGCTGTCGATGGCGTCCACCTGCACCACGATCGGCGCTGCCGCCAGGCTGCCAGCGGGCCGCATTCTGCCGAATTGGTCGCGGTCTGTCAGGAAGATCCCTTGCCCGCTGGGCTCGAATGCAGCCTCGTACCGTGAAGCCTCGGGTCGCGCTGCGGCAGGCAACTGAAGCGTAACATGGGAATTCCCCCCGCCGAATAGACGCAGCAATCCCCCAATCAGCGGATTTATCCCTGCCGCCGCAACCTGCCATGACGAGGACGGCGCCGCTACAGGCCGGACCAACTCTTCCAGACGCGCCGTCAGCGCGTCAATCAATCTGGTGGGGCTGTCCCCGCCCTCTCCGGCCCCTGGCCTGCTGGCCAGGATTGCCTCCGCAATAGTCTCAGCCTTTGCGCTGCGCCTGCCGGCAGCAGCCTGAACCGCCTCCGCAAGCCTGCGGTCAATCTCGAAGTCTTCGCTCTTCATCCTGCATCCTCTCCCACTCCCTCTCGAGCACCGCCATCGCCTCCAGATCCTTCGCGCTCCAATGCCCGGTGAGGGGCTTGCCGCACTCCCGCCAGGTAACCCACAGCTCAAGCCACGCCACGCTCTCGCCACGGATGGCTGTCTTCGGGCACTGCTCGGTTGCCGATCCATGCCCCGCCCAGACAATCCGTCCGCCCGCGCCTCCGCCGGGTCGCCAACCGCACCGCCGCTTCTCCTCCAGCCCCTGCCGCCGGCAATCCTCGCACCGCCACCCGGCGGTATTTCCTGCAAAGTAATGGAGTGCGAGGATCAGTTTTTTCGTTCTTCCCCGCTCAGCCGGCATTCGCTGCGGATGGCGGAAGCGATCTCCCTCGCCAGCTCTTCCGGCCCGCGTTCGATCAGCAGGCGGGCCGTACACTCTTCGCCGTCAATCCGCAGGTTTTCCACCCGCAGAAGCCCCCACTCAATGTATGCCGCATCGATCCGGCTCTCCAGCTCGGCCGCTGCAAGCCGGTCTTCCAGCGTATCCCCGGCGGAGCGGTATTCCAGCTCCGCCAGGAGTTGCCGCACTCGCGCCGTAATCTCCGCCCGCTTCGCCAGTGATGGTCGCACCACCACGAATCGGACGCCCGGACATACCGTGCTCTCTCGCGTCGCGGAGCTCTCGTAGTTCATCTCCCGTCGCTCCTCATCCAAAGGCAAGGTAGACCTCATCGTCTCGGAATCCCTGGGCCTGGCATCCCCTGAGCCTCCAGCGCAGGCGCTCCTCTCCGTCCAGAAACTCAGGAGGAGCCGGAACAAAATTCGCCACATGGATCCCGCACAGGGCGCCCGGAATTTCACCCATTTGAACCATGAGGGCCATGGGTTCACGACGATCCGCACTTGCATGGATGGCCTCGCACACTTCGCTGTCGTTGCTGTAGATCTCGAGATCGATCCGCACCTCGCGGTCGCCTGGCGTGACGCAGCGCGGAGCCAGTAACCCGAAATCTCTCCACCGCATGTCGATGTGGTTTCTGATTCGGATCCGCGCCGATGCCAATGTCCCCAGCGGCGCCGCATTGGTGCCGATCCACACCTGCCCCAGGTGTCCTGGAACGGGCAAATCCATCAACTGCTGCACTTCCGGCTCCGCAGGAAAACTGCTCAACCCGCCTTCGCCCGGCTCGAAACTCGCACTGTTGACGATCCCCGCAGCCGCTCCCCGGAATGTCAGTTCGTGGAAATCCCCGTTGAGCTCCAGCTCCAGCTCATCAACCACGCACCCGCGCAGAATGCGTTGCACAGCGCTATGAGGAGCCCAGTAATCGTACAGGCTCGCACTCGGCAGCCTGGAGGCAGGACGGTAGGTAACGGCGCCCCCGGCCGCAACCCCGGCGTTCCTTGTCAGCGGAGCGCTCAGCCAGGCTGTTAGAGGATCTGGGCACGCAGTTACAAACCGCAGCTCTCCTCCAAACGTGATCGCATCGCCAGGCTCAAGACCATGTGCCGAGCCGAACCTGGCCTGCACACCCTCCACCTGCACGACGGGCAGCCCGTCCGGCGTCACCCTGGCTGCCCCTCCCATCGCGCACTCCACCAGCGCTGCGCACCGCGGCAATGCCGTCGGCGCCTCCCGCGCGTAGAGATAAGTTGTGAGGGCAAAGGTCGTGTGCTTCCGCAGCCTGCCCGCAATGCCCTGAAACGTCCTCGTGCCCGTCTTGTCGCGCCGCCGCGGCTCCTCCCATCTCTGCACGACGTCCAGCCGCACTCCGCTGAGGCGGTGCGCCGCAGTCACTGGTGCCACGCGCCCGTATTCAGCCTCCACTGCCGCGTAATATCGATTGTCTCGCGTCGAAATGTAGCACGCCATTTTCCCCGTCCCTTTTCATGTCCGGTTTATGATCACCGTGCACGTCACCTTCGCGGCCTGCACGAACTGGCTTCCGCCTTTCTTCACTGGCTCGACCTGCACCTCGTATTCACCGCTCAAATAGAGCCCGGGGCCAATGCAGCCGCTACGTCGCTCCAGCACATCCCTCAGCGCATCGCAGTAATATTGAAGCCTCTCGGTGATTCCTTCCAGCCGGTCCTGAGAAACCCTCGCCTCGAGAACCACCCGCATTTCGCCAGAAAAACGCCGGAATTTTTCTGTGGGCCGGCTCCGGATCCGGTCCCAGTAAACCCGCACTTCGGGGTAACGCGCTCCCAACGCCCTCTCGGCAAATTCCGGTGCCGCTTTCAGTACACGTACGGTCGCGGGATCAGGCCGTGCCGGATCCTGTCCGTAAGCCGCCTTGATCTGCTCCAGGCCCTCGGCCAGTCCCCCCTCTCCGCTCAGCAGCTCGAGGATCCTGTCCACCACTTCTCGGGTCGTAAAAGTCATGCTCACCCCCGCAGCAGCACCGAACCACCGGCCCGGATCACTTCATCCGGCGGCTGTCCGTCGCCGGGCGGTCGGCCGCTCCGCAGACCCTCGCGTCCCGGCCGCCACACGGCAGCTCCGGCGAGTGGCGCATCGTTTTGAAGCGCAAGCGGACCATCCGCAGAACCCGCATAGATGTTCCAGCCGGATGCCCCCGCCGGAAGCCAGGGAAGCCGCACCTCCAGCGAATGGGGCACCGGGCTTGACACTACCTGCACCGGACTCGGCGCGCTTTCGCGGCCCATCCCGTCAACCGCGGTCGCCTGTAAGCGGTAAGTCGTAGGCGCCAGTTCGCCTTCGGTCAACGACGCCTCCAACTCCGCCGGACGGCGCAGGGGTTGGAACACGATGGCTACGCCCGCGTCAAAGTATCGCTCTTCCTGCCGTTCAGCCAGGCTCAGATAGAGCTTCCATTTCTCGCCATAGCGGTCGTTAAGCTGGTTGAAATAGGCGTCGCGGTATGTCGCCTCCAGCGTCTTCAGCGCATGCCAGTGGCGCAGCGCCCGGTCCACCACGACTTGATCCAGGGTTCCGCGCTCCTGCTCTCGCAGGAACCGCTCGATCTCTTCTTCTACTTCCGCCTGCGCACGGCGCAGCTTGGCGTTCAGGTCGATGCGTTCCCCGTCAGCCGTATCCAGAATGCTGCTGTCCCACTCGCGCAGGTCGCCCAGACTGTTGATGTCGCCGTCCACCAGCAGCGCCATGCCTGCTCCCTCCTATGACCGCTCTTTCCCGCCGCGCCCCTGCCGCGGCTCGGCCACCACCTGCACCTGGATTTTCCGCGCGAATTCCTGGCTCTGGAATTCCGCCCGCTTTTCCGCCTCTTCTTTTTCGAATTTCTCCACTTCTTCGGCTGTTGCCAGCCGGGCGCGCCCCTCGACAATCAGCTTGCAGCCGATTTCCTTCGGAACCTGTGTGATGACGCCCGCGCGCCCGCCGTCTGCCGTGTCCAGGCTGACGACGTAGACATCCTTGCCTTCGATCTCCGCCTCTTTCTTCCGCAATTCCTGGTAGTAACGCTTCAGATCCATATCATTCCTTTCCGGCTTTCCTGGGCCTGGGCTGTTCGGTTTCGGGGCGGCCCGGGGGCCGCCCCAACTGCTGGATCAGCTCCGCACCTGCACGCCATGGTTGTTGCGCAGCACGCCCACGCCATACAGGATGTCCACTGTGAACTGCTGCGCCAGCGTGTTCGGCTGGTAGCTCATCACGACGCGGATGCCGAAATTGCCCACCTCGGCGTACTCCGCAATCGCGCCCGTTCCCGGCAGCGGCTTCGGCAGCCGCCGGATCGCCAGCCCGATCGCATTCCGCGAGAAAGCGATGTTGTTGGTCGTCACCGGCGAAGAACCCGTCTTCTTCACGAACTGCGACCGGAACACGTAAAAGTCCTTCAGCCGCCCGATGCTGCCGTCGATCAGCGCCCGGAGTCCCGCTTCGCCAGCCGTCCGGTATTCACTGAACCGCGGGATCTGCCGCAGCTGCGAGTACGCGTTGCCGTCCACCACCAGGTATTTCGGCTCGCTCGCAGGCACCTTCGCGTTAAACAGCGCCGTCTCGGCGGCGTCCACCACGGCTTCCGTCAGTGCCGTGCCGCCGGTGCCCACAGGCGTGTTCGCCGTAAACTGGCTGTAGAGTCCCAAAAGGTCGCTCTCCACCTTCTCCGCCAGTGCGATCATTGCCGGCTCCATGTAGAGCCGCAGCAGATCCGGCACCGCGATGACCTTCGTGACGTCTGGAATCTGGAAGGTCGCCTCGGCGTGCGTGTTCAGCACGATCTGCGCCGTCTCCACGTTCGGGTTCTGCGTCTGGACAGTTCCGCCCTCGGCAATGTTGTTCGCCACCATCGTCGGCGGAATCGGAACGTTCACGGTGTCCCCGGCCTGTGCGAGTTGCGGCTCGAAGTCCCGGTTCACCAGGTTGCCCATCACCAGGTGGCCCATCAGCGCCGGAAGCGCGTCCACGGCCACCAGTTTCACAATCGCGTTCGCCAGATTGGCGGAAGTGATTGCTGCCATTCTCCCTTTCCTCTCCTTGCTTGTTCTTCTGCCTCGCCTCCGCGGCGGCTTCCGGCCTCCGCGCTATTCACCCTTTAGGCTTTGCAGAGCCACCTGGGAAATCTGCTCCCGGATCCTCTGCAACTCCTCCCGGCTCATTCCGGGCCGGATCTTCTCCAGGTCGATCACGCCCACCCCGGACGCCGTCTTTGGCGGACTCACTACTCCGCTGCCGCCGGCGATCCGCGCCGGCAGAAACTCCGGATTCTCGTGCACGAAACTCGACAGATATTCGCGGAAATTCTTCTCTCCTTCCGGGGTTTTCGCTACCAGCGACCCGTCCGGCGCCCGGACGATGTCGTCCTTCACGATCTTGAAAGCGAGATCGATCTTCGACACCCCGAGCCGCTGGAGCTCGCTCCGGATCTGCGCATGCCTGTCGCTCTCCTCCGCCATCTGCCGGCTGCGTTTGTTCTCCTCGATCAGCTCGTTCAGCCGGCGCTCGAGCTGCTCGCGCCGCTTGCGTTCTTCCTCCAGCTCGGCCTTGTAGGCCGGCTCGCTCGCACGCTTTTGCAGATCCAGATATTCCTCAATTACGCTCCGCACCACGTTGCGGATTTCGTCCGCCTGCGCGCCTGCGGACGCACGCGTCTCTTCGTGCTGTGCCTGCTCCATGTCCCTCCTCGCTTGTCGTGGTTTGTTTTCGCCGCGGCTATTGCCCGGCGTCGATCTCTCGCGCGATCCTGTCTTTCACCTCCTGGCTCGCGTCGCAGAGATACTTCATGGCGAGCTTCTTCTGGACCTCCGCTCGCAGCGTTGGCGAGGGCACCCCCAGCCGCAACAGCCGCTCCGCATCCTCCAGCTCGCTCGAAAACTCTCCGATGTCGAATTCGTCAAGCCCTGCCACGCCGATCGCAATCTCGTCCTGTCTGGCTTCCGCCAGCGTGCGCAGCAGCCTCTTCATCATGTCCTTCACGCGGTCGCCCATCCCGCGAAGGACTTCCTGGGTCACCAGATAGTCGCGCTGCTTGCTCACTCCCGTCAGCGCCGCGTTCTTCGACATCGCACCGCCTGCCTGGTGCAGCATGTAGCACACCCGGTAGATTTCTTCCTTCAGCCGGTCGATATTCTCCAGCGCGATCCGGTAAACGTGCCCCTCCGGCTCGGTCCATCCGAACCGGTCGTCCTTGCCGAGCTTCACGTAGTAGCTCTCGCCAACCACTTGCTTGAACTCGCTGTCGCTGTAAATCACCGGCATCGCGAACAGCCCCATCGTCAGCGCCCACGCCAGTGCGTTTGATTTGTTGAAGTGTTCAAGCTGCAACGAAGCCGCCTTGTTCATCAGCCACAGCCCGTCCCCCAGCGTGAACTCGAACACCGGCACGCGCCCGATCCCTGCCAGCCCGTGCAGGCCTTCCTCCTCCAGCGTGGCCGGCCCCTGTTTCATGCCCTCCTGTACCTGGCGCCACAGTTCATACCGGTGCCGGTCGTATTTCACCCATTGTCGGAGGACGCGCTTCCCTCCGCCCGTCTCGTCGAAGACCTCCCGCTCCCCCCGCAGCACCACCCACTCGTACTCGCCGCGCTCGTCCTTCTGCCAGTTGATCACGCTCTCCGCCGGATACTCGCTGAAGTACCCCCGCGACAGCCCCATCGCGTCCTCTTCTGCCCTGCTGCCTGCCGGCCGGGTCCGCTTCGGGAAGTCGATGACGATGTAGCTGCGCCCCATCACCAGCGCTTCCACCACCTGCCTGCGGAAGAAATCGCTGAGCGACGACCCCCGCCGGTCGCAGTCCTCGGCCAGCTCGTTGAAATACCGCCTTGCCGCCTCGTCCCGGCCCTCGAACGTCAGGATCGGCTCCCGCCGGAACAGCGTCGCCGCATACCAGTCGATGATCGAGCCGATGTAGTTTTCATAAAACGCCCGGCTCACCCGCTCCCGGTAGACCGCCGCCGGCTCTTTCTGACGCGGAATCAGGTAGCGGTCCGCGTTCGAAGTGAACTGTTCCCCGCCCGTGTACAGATCGCGGTATTTCGGCCAGATCGTCTTCCACGCCTGATATTCCGCGTGCTCGCGGTTGATGTGCTCCATCGTTTCACCCTCACCAGTACAGCCGTTCCATCCGTTCGCCCGCCGCCGGCTCCGCCTGGCATCGCGCCCACAGCAGGTATCCCAGTGCATCGCTCAGATGCGTCCGCCGCGGGTCCTTCGCTTTGTCGATTTCGCTGCTGTCTTCGGCCCATTGGACTCTCTCGAAATCGAGAATCAGCTCCTTGCACCGCGGATGCACTAGCAGCCCCACCTCGCCAGCCGCCGACTTCAGCTTCGCGTTCACCAGCGACGCGCGCTCCCGCACCGGCGGGTTCTTCCTCGGGATCCGGTAAGACGGTCTCTCGCCGCGCTCGGCGAAAAACTGCTCGATCATTTCCCGGTCTGTCGTCCCTGTGGTCTGAAGATGCGACGCGCATGCATCGCCGTATATCACCAGCCCTGCCTTCCAGCCGCCGTACCGCCGCGCGAACTCCTCGCACGCCTCTCGCGTGCTCGCCCGCCGCAGCACGATTTCGTCGATCACGAAGAACTGCCCGTCCTTCTCCTGCACCACAACGCTCGACATCGGATCCACGTTGAAGTCCAGCGCCCACAGCAGCTCCCGCTCCGGATCCGCCTCGATCTCCTGCACATGGATCCGCCGGTCGAACGCGTGGTACACCAGCCCCTGCGCCGGATTCAGATACTCGCCCAGCACTTCCTGTGCGTAGAACGTTTCGTCATAGCTGTGCTTCAGCCGCTCGTAGAAGTCCGGGACTTTCTCGAGGAGGTAGCGGTTCTCGAAGGGCTGCGCCTGAACGCACGCATACCCCTCCACCGGCTTGTGGATGAACCTCTCCCACACCCAGTCGAAGCCCTTTGGTGTCCACACGGCGAACCCGCACAGCCGCTGCGCCTTCGGGTCCCGCAGTCGTCCCTCGAGGCGCACCCACGCCTCCTCTGTCGCGTAGGTCAGCTCGTCCACGCCGAACCACGCCAGATTCGTCCCGCGCAGGCGCTCGTATTCGTCCAGCGACCGGAACAGGATCTTCGACTGCGTGTCCTTCAGCACCGCCTGGTTTTCTGCTTTGTTGAACTCGAACGGGATCCCGCTCTGTCTCATCACTTCAAACAGCGCCGCCTGTGTCGCGTCCCTCAGCATCGGGTATGTCGGAGCTCCGATCAGCCCCGTCCTGCCGGGATTCAGGTAAGCCAGCTTGAGCGCCTCGTGACACAGCGCCTGGCTCTTTCCGGAACCAATCGGCCCCGAAAACCCCTTGAATCTCGCCGTCAGCTCGTGAAATTTCCGCTGCGACGGCAGGGGCGCGTACGGAATGGACCGCCGGACTTTCATTCCCCTTTCGGCTCCACCCACTCCACCTTCACGGCGCTCGGCTGCTCCAGCCCGAGCGCCTCCCGCAACTGGATCAGCTTCATCCCTTCGCTGGTCGTGATCGTGCACTCGCCTTCTTCGACACGCTCGGCCAGCTGAAGGAGCATCCGGTCCACCATCTCGCCCAGCTTCTTGCGATCCAGCTTCTTCGCAGTCCGCCTCTTCGTCGGCTTCGTCTCGCCGGCGTCTTTTGGCTCCGGCGCCTTCTCTGCCGCTCGCTTCGTCGTTTTCGCCGGCGCTTCCCGCGTTGCCTTCCCTGGCTGCGGCCTCTTGCGGGCCGCTTTCTTCGTCGTCTGACGTGCTGCCATAAGGATCCAAATCCCCCCGCCGGCTTCGAGCTTGCCCGGGGCTGCAAACATTTCCCTGCCGTTCCGTTGCAACCGCTGAAAAACAAAAGGAAAATTTCTCTCACACCCGCTGTGACGGCGCCCCTTCCCTTCCGCGCCCCGCTTCAGGTACCGTGAGAGGGGATCAGCCACGTATGCTGAGAGAAGCGTTTCTCTTCCTCTCCCGAAACCGTACCCTCCGCCGGTGGATGGAAACTTCTCCCGCCGCCGCCCGCCTCACGAGCCGATTCATCGCAGGCCAGCGCCTGGAGGACGTCATCGCCGTCGCCCGCCGCCTTCAGGCTGAAAACATCCTCTCCACCCTCGACCACCTCGGCGAGAACGTCACCTCCGCCGAGGAAGCCGCCGCCGCGCGCGCCTGCATCGAGGATGCTCTGGACGCCATCGCCGCCGCCGGTCTCCCCTCCACGGTCTCCATCAAGCTCACGCAGTTCGGCCTCGACATCAGCGACTCCCTCTGCCGCTCCAACGTCGAAGCCGTCCTGCTGAAAGCGAAGGCCATCGGCTCGCGCGTCGAGATCGACATGGAGTCCAGCGAATACGTCGACCGCACCCTGCGCCTCGTGGAGGACCTCCACCGTGCCAACGGCTCTCTCCGCGCTGTCCTTCAGGCCTACCTTTACCGGACCCACGAAGACCTGCGCCGCCTCAATGCCCTGCGCATCCCGGTCCGCCTTTGCAAAGGGGCCTACAACGAGCCGCCCTCAGTCGCGTGGCCCAGGAAGACCGACGTCAACGCCAGTTACGCACGCCTTGCCCGCATCCTCCTCGACGAGGGAGAAGAGCCCGCCTTTGCCACGCACGACCCGCGCATGATCGACGTCGTCCTCGAGCACTCCGCCCGCAACGGCCGCGCCCCATCCAGCTTTGAATTCCAGATGCTGTACGGAGTGCGCCGGGACCTCCAGCGCATGCTGGTCACCAACGGCTTCCGCCTTCGCCTGTATGTCCCCTACGGCGACGCCTGGTATCCCTACTTCATGCGCCGTCTTGCCGAACGGCCCGCCAACGTCTTCTTCATCCTGAAGAACCTCTTCCGCCGCTGAACGGCTCCAGCTTTCGGAACTCCGGCCGCCCCGGCCGCGTCTAATCGGAGGGGCAGGCCAGGCGATGAAGTACTGGGGCTATCTCGTGGCCAAGCTCGTCGCTGCGTACGCAGTGCTGCGCCTCGCCTGGCTCCTGATCGAGTTTCTCCTGCCCGAGCCGGAGATCTTCCTTTACACCCGCCTGCCCCGCTTCCCCAACGACCTGCCCTGGACGGTCGCCATTCTCGTTTTCTGGCTCTTCGCCCTTGGGCTGCTTGTTCTGATCCTCTGGGATCAGCGCATCCGCTGCCGCACGTGCCTGCGCCGCCTCCGCATGCCCGTCGAGAGCGGCAGTTGGAGCCGCGCCACTCTGTTCGCGCCGCCCCGCAAGTCCCTGATCTGCCCCTACGGCCACGGCACGCTTGACGAGCCTGTCGCCCACGTCTCCGCTCAGCCGCCCGCCGAATGGCACCGCCACCGCGACATCTGGGAAGAGCTCGAGGCTCTCGACAAGGACTCCCGCTAGCCTCCATGCCAGAATAGAAGAGAGAGTCTGGTCCGCCGCTGATTCCCGTGCGCAAGAAACCCGCATCCGCCCCCTCCCGGAGCCGTCTGAGCCTGACGCCTCTCAGAATTCTGGTCGCGCTCGCGTCTTTCCTTCTCATCACCGGGCTCATCGCCTTCGCCGTTATCTGGGTCCACTACTCCCGGCTTGTCGATGAGAAGCTCCGCAAGGGCCCCTTCACACAGACCGCGCAGCTCTACGCCACTCCGGAACCAGTCAGCGTCGGCGACGAAGCCACCATCGAGGAGATCGTCGCCGCCCTCCGCCGGCGCGGATACACCGAGGACCGTTCCAACCGCGTCGGCTGGTATCACGTCCGTGCCGACGGCATCGAAATCTTCCCCGGCGTGGACGCCTACCCGCATTCCGAGCCCGGCGTCATTTTCATCGAAAACAACTCCGTCACCCGCATCATCTCCAGCCGCGACCACACCGAGCGTCCCCGCTATTACCTCGACCCAGAGCTCGTCACCAACCTCCACGACCGCCGCCGCGAGAAGCGCCGCCTCGTCCGTTTCAACGACCTTCCCAAGGTCCTGGTCCATGCCGTCATTTCTGCCGAGGACAAGCGCTTCTTCGAGCACGCCGGCTTCGACCCCATCCGCATCCTCCGCACCGCGTGGGTCGACATCACCCAGAACCGCCGCTACGGCGCCTCCACCATCTCCATGCAGCTCGCGCGCCTGCTCTGGCTCTCCCGCGACAAGACGTGGAAGCGCAAGGCTCTCGAGGCTCTCATCACGCTCCAGCTTGAGCAGAAGCTGACCAAAGAACAGATCTTCGAGTACTACGCCAACCAGGTCGACCTCGGCCAGCGCAAGAGCTTCGCCATCCACGGCTTCGGCGAAGCCGCCCAGGTCTACTTCGGCAAGGACGTGCGCGATCTCCGTCTCGAGGAAGCCGCGCTGCTGGCCGGGCTCATCCAGCGGCCCAACTACCTGAACCCCTACCGCCACCCCGAGCGCGCCATCCAGCGCCGCAATATCGTCCTCGGCCTGATGCGCGAGAACGGCTACATCACCGAGCTTCAGTACATGGAGGCCGTCAAGGCGCCGCTGAAGCTCGCTGAAGGCGGCGAGGAATCCAGCGACGCCCCGTACTTCGTCGACCTCGCCTACGACGAGCTCCAGGACAACTTCTCCGAGCTGGACTTCCAGGCCAACTCCTATCGCATCTACACCACGCTTGACATGAAGCTCCAGCGCGACGCGCTCGAAGCCGTCCAGATCGGCATCCGCGAAGTCGACGCGCAGCTTGCGAAGATGCGTCGCAAGTATCCCGAGCCGCAGGTGGCTCTTGTCTGCATCGACCCGCACACCGCGGAAGTGAAAGCTCTCATCGGCGGCCGCAGTTACGCCGCCAGCCAGCTCAACCGCGCTCTGGCCCGCCGACAGCCCGGCTCCGCCTTCAAGCCGTTCGTCTACGCCGCGGCTCTCAACACCGCTCTCGAAGGCCGCGACCCGGTCATCACGCCCGTCACCCAGGTCGTTGACGAGCCTACCACCTTTTACTACGAAGACCGCGAGTATACGCCCAACAACTTCCGCCAGCAGTTCAACGGTCCGGTGACCCTGCGCTTCGCCCTCGCGAAGTCTCTCAATATCCCAACCGTCAAGTTCGCTGAAATGGCAGGCTACCAGGCGGTGGCGGAGCTGGCCGAGGCCGCGGGCCTCAAGGGCGTCAAGCCAACCCCCGCTCTCGCCCTCGGCGCCTACGAGGTGACGCCTCTCGACATCGCCTCCGCCTACACGGTGTTCTCCAACGAGGGCACGTGGGTCCAGCGCAACCTCATCCGCGAGATCCGCTCGGCCGACGGATCGCTTATCCACCAGTACCAGCCCGTCACACGCCAGGTGCTCGATCCCCGCATCGCCTACATGATCGTCAACCTGATGGAAGAAGTGCTCCGCTCCGGCACCGGCGCCGGAGTGCGGTCCCGCGGCTTCCTGCTCCCCGCGGCAGGCAAAACCGGTACGTCTCATGACGCCTGGTTCGCCGGCTTCACTTCCAAGCTTCTCTGCGTCGTCTGGGTCGGCTTCGATGACAACCAGGAGCTGCCTCTCGAGGGCGCCAAGGCCGCTCTCCCCATCTGGACCGAGTTCATGAAGCGCGCCCACCGCCACCGGGAGTACCGCGGCGTCCAGCCCTTCTCTCCTCCCGACGGAGTCGCTATCGTCGACATCGACCCCCAGACGGGCCAGCTCGCTACCGCCGCCTGCCCGAAGACCTTGTCCGAGGTCTTCATCGCCGGCACCCAGCCCGTCGAGCTTTGCCGCCTCCACGGCGGAGGGGGCCGCACCATCATCAGCAGTTGGGAGTCAGATCCGCCTCCGCAGCCTCACCGTCCGCCATTGCCCCCGTCTGCCGGTGCGCCCGCTGACCGTGCTTCCGTGCAGCCCCAGCAGCGGCCTGCCGCAACCCAGCCCCAGCCCGCGCCCCAGCCCGAGCAGAAGCGCGGATTCTGGGGCCGCATTCGGGCTATATTTAGGTAGGCTCTCTGCCAGGGAGGGCGCCATGAGAAACACTCTCTGCCGACTCATCTCCGCCAGCCCGCTCATCCTGTTCCCGCTTCTTGCCGCCGCCCAGAACGCGGCCCAATCGCCCGCCCAGCCTCCGGCGCAGGAATCTCAGCCTCCCAAGCCGCAGATCACGCCCGAAATGCGCGGAGACATCTACATGGCGCGCCGGATGTTCCGTGAAGCGATCGAAGCCTACCAGTCCGTTCAGCCGCCCACCGCCGTCATCCTCAACAAGATCGGGATCGCCTACCAGCAGATGGGCGATCTTGAATCGGCGAAAAAGATGTACGAGCGGGCCCTGAAACTCAACAAGAAATATCCGGAGGCCATCAACAATCTCGGCACCATTCACTATGCCCGCAAGAGCTACCGGCGGGCCATTTCGGCCTACAGGAAAGCGTTGCAGCTCAATCCGGATTCAGCTTCCATCTACTCCAACCTCGGCACAGCCTATTTTGCACGGAAGGATTACAAGCGGGCCATTGAATGTTATGAAAAGGCCATCTCGCTCGACCCGGACGTTTTCGAGCGCCGCGGCACGCACGGCGTGCTGCTCCAGGAGCGCAGCGTCGAGGAGCGCGCGAAATTTCACTATCACCTCGCCAAGGTCTACGCCAAGAACGGCCGGAATGACCTTGCCCTCTTCTACATCCGCAAGTCCCTCGAGGAAGGCTTCCGGGAAAAGCGCCGGTATCTCGAGGAAAGTGAATTCGCGGAAATCCGCAAACTCCCGGAATTCGAAGAAATCATGAAAATCGAACCCCGAATCCTGTAACAGTTTTCCGGAAGGGAGCCCGCGGGCGGGCATTCTCCCTGAGCTCTTCTGTTCTCTGTCATGGAAAAGAATCGAGGTCCTGTGTTCCCGCACACTTACGCTGAGCGCGACCCCGAGGGAATTGGGGAACCACAGCCCGCCCCTGCCCCGGTGCGTCGTTCCCTCCGCTCCTGCCTGCCCCCGGCTTCCGCCCGCCAGCGTGTGGCCGCATGGATCCTGCTGGCTTGTGCGCTCCCTCTGTTTGCTGTCTCCTGCCGGAGCACGCAGACACGGCAGTCTCCGGTGCGCCGCGTCGCGTTGCTGCCTTGGGAGGACCAATCCCTGGGCGCCGGCGCCGGCTGGCTCGCCCGGATCGCCCCCTTCGCGCTGCGGCGGCAACTGGAGAGCATCCCGCTGCTCCAGGCGGCGGAGACCCGCTTTGCCGCGGACTTCCCTGCCGCCACGCACGAACTCTCCGGCTTTGTCGCCGCCGGTCAGGACAGGCTGGAAGCGCATCTGTTCCTCTACGAATTGCCATCGCACAAACTGGCCTTACACCGCGTCTTTGTCCGGTCCGCGGGCCAGTGGCGCCATCTGCTCGAAGACGCAGCGGGCTTCCTGACCTCCTCTTTGCAACGGTCCGGCAAACTGAATCCTGTCGGCGTCCACACGGAGGCCGCCGCCCGCCATCTCGCGCAGGCCCTTTCTGCCTCCATTCCCGGCGCTGCTGTGTCCGCGTTCCGGTCTGCCGCAGAGGCAGATCCAGCCTGCGGCTGGTGCTGGCTCGGCTGGGCCGAATCGGCCGCCGTCCTAGAGGGACGGGAGGCCGCGCTCGCCGTGATTCGCGAAGGCTCAAAGCATCGTGACCAGATGGATCCGCTCACCCTGGCCCGTCTGGACCTGCTGGCCGCCAATCTGCTTGGAAACCGGTTCGAGGCCGCTTCAGCCACCGCCAGGGTCGCCGCGGCAAGCCCGGCGGATCCTCTCATCCAGCTCCAACACTCCGAGGCCCTGGTGGCGAACCGCGACTATAAAGGCGCTGAAGCGGCATTGCGGAATGCTCTGGCCTTGGCGGACAGCATGGCTCCCCTGTGGAACTCGCTCGCTTACGCGTTGGCCTACCAGAATCGGTTTGAGGAAGCGCTCGCAGCCATCCGGCGCTATGAAGAACTCGATCCTGGCCCCAATCCGGCCGACAGCCGCGGCGAGATCCTCATGATGGCCGGACGCTTTCGCGAAGCGGCACAATCCTTCGGGCAAAGCTATCAGAAGGATCCGGCCTTCAACGGTGGCGCCGCCATGGAGAAGGCTGCCCTGTGCTGGATGCTCGAAGGCGATTCGGGCCGCGCCGCCGAAGCGGCCTCCCGCCTCGTGCAGGACCGTGCTCAGCGCGGTGACCGGATGGCTGCGCTGGCACAGGCGCGATGGGAACTCCTCCTTGGACGCACCGGCGCCTCCACCGCACGTTTCGCCCGCGCCGCTCGGGACGCATCGGATCTGGTGGCTCCTCAGGCGGCCTCCATGCTCGCCCTTCGCCTCGCCTTCCTGGATCCTGCCGCAGCGGCACGCTGGCTTCCTTCGGGGCCTCAACGCGATCCCGTCAACGATCTGTTCCGTGCTTACGCGGCAGCCGCTCTGGATCCTTCATCCATCGAGAAGGCCCGCGACCACCGTCTCCAGCTCGAGCTGCGCGCGCTCTCGCTTACCTGCCGCCGCGAATGGAACCGCGCCGCCGAAGGCTGGCAGGCCGTCATTCAGGCCTCGCCCGGCGGAACGGACTTTGCCTACCGGGAACTCCGCGCCCTCTGCCTCGTCCACGCCGGCGATACGGCTCAGGCGGAGAAGACGATCGGCAAGGCATGGCCCGTCCTCGCGCCGGGCCAGATGTTGTTCTACGACTTCCTCGTTTATCCCGCGCTGCTGTACACGCGCGCCGAGATCGCCCGTGCCGCTGGCCGGACGGAGGAGGCCCGCCGCCTGTACGACCTCTTCCTTCAGTTCGCCGACGGCCGGCCGGACCTCGCCGCTGCCATTTCGCGCGCCCGCTCGGCCGTCCGGCTCTAGACCGGCCTGCCCATCAGGCGCGCTTGATGTCGTCCCGCTCGAAGTCCCACTCCACCATCCGGCCCGTCTTCACGCTCTCGTTCACCATGTGCGCGCAGGCGGCCGCGTGGTGGCCCGCAACCTCGTTCTGCCAGTAAGGCTTCCGCGAGCGGATCGAGTTCAGGAAGTGCCAGAAGTGAATGATGGTCGCGTCCTGCCCTTCTTCGCGCCAGACGTTGCCTCCGTCGATCAGCCTTGGCTTGTTCAGATGACGCAGCTCCTCCTGCTGCACCTTCGGATCCTTCCAGTACTGCTCCTCCAGCCGCCGGGGCCAGCTTTCCACGATCCAGCGGTTGTCCTCGCGCACGTTCTCCGGCCAGTAGCGGAGTTCGCCCCAGCCGACGGACACGGTTCCTTCCGTGCCAAGGAACAGGAAGCTGGCCTCCGAGGAGGACTGGTTATTGAACGTCGATGACAGATTCACCGTGAATCCTTCGGGATACTCGAGCACCGCGTTCAGCGTGTCCGGCACCTCGCGGGACTCCTTCCACCGGTACAGTTGCCCCATCGCCATCACCCGCTTCGGCATCTTCGCGTTCATCAGGTAGTGAATCGTCGTGCACAGATGCACGAACAGGTCCGTCGCGATGCCACCCGAGTAGTCCTCATAGCACCGCCAGCGGAAGAAACGCTCCAGGCTGAACGGGCGCTTCGGCGCCGGGCCAAGAAACATCTCCCAGTTCACGGTGTCCGGACCGGCGTCCGGCGGAATCGGGTAGATCCACGCACCGGAGGCCGTGTTGCGGTTGTAGGCGGCGCGGATCAGCGTGACCTTGCCCAGCCTGCCCTGCTGGATCAGCTCCCGCGCATGGTTCTGGGTCATCGACGACATGCCCTGCGAGCCCACCTGCACGATCCGTCCTGTGCGCTTCGCGGCCGCGATGATCTCCAGGCCTTCGCTCGAGCGGTAAGTCAGCGGCTTCTCGCAATAGACGTCCTTGCCTGCCTCCAGCGCCTCCACCACCATCTGCTTGTGCCAGTGGTCCGGCGTGGCCACTACTGCCACATCGATCGACTTATCGGCCAGGGCCTCGCGGTAGTCTTTCAGCACGCGCGGCGTGGCGCCCCGCCTTGCACGGACACGGTCCTGAGCCCGCTCGATCCTTCCGCGGTAAGCATCGCTCACGGCGGCGATCTCGAACTGCGGATGCGCCATCATTGCCTCCATCAGTTCGTGCGCCCGCGCCCCGCAGCCGATGAATGCCACGCGCACGCGGTCGTTCGCACTCACCCGCGACTGCATCGACGCCGCAATGGCCGCCTGCATCTCCAGGAAACCGCGCCTCGTCATTTCCATTGCCACTGAACCTCCAATGCCTCTGCCATTGTATGCTCTTCTTCGGACAATCATGAGCGGGACGACTCCGGACGAGCTCATTATCCGCAGGGCCACTCTCGAAGACCGCCAGGCGATCTACGAAATCCAGCGTTCGGCGATCCTCGAAACCTGCCGCCGGAGCTACCCCGAGGAAGACGTGACGGTCTGGGCAGGGCTCCTTTCGCCGGACTCCTACCACGCCATCCACGACCGCTACTTCGTGGTCGCCGAGCGGGGAGGCCGCATTCTTGGCTTCGGCCGGCTCGACGAACAGGAGGGCGAGGTCGAGGCCATCTACGTGTCTCCCGCCGCCGAGCGCGCCGGCATCGGGTCCGCCATTCTCCGCCACCTTGAAGCACGCGCCCGTGAATGCGGCCTTAAGGAGCTCAAGGTCCGCTCGACGCTGAATGCGGAATCCTTCTACGCACGCCACGGCTACCAGCACCTCGCGTTAATCCGTTACCGTCTGGTGCCCTCGCTCATGCTGAACTGCGTCGAGATGCGGAAACAGCTCTGAAGCCCGGCAAGCCGGCTGGCGTGGATCCGGTCAACCGGCGCGGGACCGTCCCAATGCAGGGGAAATGGGCGCGGGCCATTGCCGGATCGACTCCCGCTCCGGCACCCGAGGGAGCCGCCGTGCGGGCTTTGGCGCCGGGTCCACGGGCCGCTTCTGCGGAGGATACCGGCTCGTCGATGGGCATCTCTCTCGTGGCGGGTGCGTGGTCAGCCGCTTCCCGCGCTCCAGGGCTGCGCGGAAAAGTAGACAGCGTCCGCGCCAGAAGGAGGACGGCAGCCGCCTCTGGCGCGCCCGTCATGGGTCAAAGGGCCGGCCCCCGGGCTGAACACCATTCCGGTCTGCTCACCTGCCATGATCGGCCGAGCCTCGGGCCCCGCGGGGCCTGATCTTCCCCGCCGGATTGGCATGGCGGGGGATGGCGGACCCGGAACCGGCCGGATGACGGCGCGCCTCACCCCGGCGCAGCCCCTTGGCCAGTGGCCTGTTCCGGCGAAACTGCGAAAACGCGGAAAATGCGGCCAACTTCCACGGCGGATGCGGGGCAGGCCGGTTTGCCGCCGCCCGGCAAAAACAGTTCTGCCTGTTTTGTTCTGAAAGCGGGGCCGCCGTCAGGCGCGGCTCCGCTCCTTTCCTCCACCGCAGGCGCGTTGCTGTCCCGCGGTTTTTATCCCGCCCGGTGAGCCATGCTCTGGCCGCGGAATTTCCGCAACACGGCCAGCACCCGGCCCTGAATCTGGAGCCGCTCCGGCTCCACATAAATCGATGCCAGCTCCGCGTTGGCGGGCTGGAGCCGGATCCTGCCGTCCGGTTCCCGGTAGAACCGCTTCAGCGTGGTCTCCATTCCGTCAACAAGCGCGACGACAATCTCGCCGTCGCGCACCTCCGCCACCCGCTCCACCAGCACGTAGTCGCCGCTACAGATGTGGTCCTCGATCATCGAGTCCCCTTTCACCTGCAACGCATAAATATCCTCCGACTGCGCGAACTCGCCCAGATTCAGGCTCTCCGGCGTCGCAACGCTCTCCACCGGCATGCCCGCAGCAATCCGTCCGAGCAGCGGCACCTCCCGCTGCCCGCCCTGGCGCGCCTGGAGCCGTTCGCGTTCTGCCTCCAGGTAGCTGCGCGACACCTCAATGGAGCGGCTCTCGTTGAAACGCCGCCGGACGTAGCCCTTCTGCTCGAGCGCCGAGATGTGCTTGTGAACCGTCGCCAAAGAGGACAGCTTCAGCCCCGCCGCGATCTCTTCAAAGCTGGGACTGTAGCCGTGCCGCCCGATGTAGTCCACAAGGAAGTCCAGGACCTCTTTTTGCCGGGGCGTGAGTGCCATGCCCACATTATTGGCGAAGACTCAGCGAAAGTCAACCGGATTCTAAGACGAGAAAGAAAATTTCTTAATTGAGGCCGCAGGCTCCGGGCGTCGGGCAGACGCCGCCGGACGGGCACATGGGCATCTCACTGCCGCCCTTGCCCTGCGAAGAATGTGCCGCAAAGACAGACAGCTCCTTCTGGAGCTGCGCCGACCCACACGAAGGGCAGGCCAGTCCGTCCTCGTCCTGCCGGCGCACCAGCTTTTCGAATTTCAGGCCGCAGCCCGCGCATCTGTACTCGAAAATCGGCATGGTTTACCGCCTGCTTTCCTCCAGAATCGCTATTGCCATTTTATCAACCAGCGCCCGGATTTCTCCCGCGGGCGCGGTGAACCCATTCACGAGGATCGAGAAGGCCACCCTTGTACGGGGATCTTCTCCGGCATAACCCGAAAGCCCGGCCACATGGGCGAGGCTTCCCGTCTTGGCGCGGATCTGGGCCGCTTCCGCCATACCCCGGAACCTTCCGGCCAGCGTACCGTCTTCTCCCGCTATGGGAAGAAGGGCCCGGAAAAGCTCTCCGCGGCCGGTCTGATCCATGAAGCGCAGCAGCGCTGTCAGCGTCTGGGCGGACAGCAGACCGCGGCGCGATAGTCCCGAGCCGTCCTCCAGGTCGAACTCCGCCGCATCGGCGCCCGCCTCTTTCAGCAACGCAGCCATCTCTTCGGTTCCGGCGCGCGCCGAACCCTCGCCCCGGATCACGTGCGCCGTTTCCCGCAGCACCATTTCTGCGTGCAGGTTCTGGCTCACTTTGTTGATGATGCGGAGCAGTTCGGCCAGCGGTGGTGACTCGCGCCTTGCCAGCTCTACGCCCTGAGGCTCCTGCCAGGGCAAGCCTTCCATCCGCACCTCGCCGCGGACGCGCCCGCGGATCTCGATGCCCCGCTGCCGCAACAGCAGGGCGAACACTTCGGCAGCGAAGGCGGGAGGGTCATCCACTGCCAGCGTATGGACGACAGGGCCGCTTCCGGGCGGAAGCGTTCCCCGGATCTCGAGCACGCGGGAACCCGGCGCGCGGTGCACCATGATCCTCCGCTCCGCCCCTTCGAGCGTCCTCGCCAGGTTCATCACGGTGAAGTACTCCACCGGAGGGCGGAACTCGATCAGGGAAGGATCGCCTGCCCGCCTTCCGGGACGGACAACCAACCCCACGGAGTTGTCGTTCACCGTCAGCGCGCTCACCGGCGCTCCGTACTCCCACGCCATGTCGCCGATGGCCCAGCCCGCGGGGTATGGCGCCCAGGGCCAGCGTGTCGCGTCGCCAACAATGCCGCCCTCCACCGTCTTCACGCCGCGCGCTGCCACCTGATCAGCCAATTCCTTGAGGGGCCCGAAGGGATCGCCCTCCCTGCCGTCTTTGACGTAGGGCACGGGACGTCCGGAAAGCGCCGGATCGCCGCCGCCCGTCAGCCGCAGGGCGCCGCGGACGCGCCCCTGCGCATCGGGCGCGGTGTCGGCCATCACGCGCGTGACGAAGCGGTAGTCCGGCCCCAGCCGCACCAGCGCCAGCGCTGTGCTCACGAGCTTTGTGTTCGATGCGGGCGTCATGGGTACGGCCGCGTTGTGCGCATAAAGGATCTCGCCGCTGCCGAGCCGCACAACGTGGATTCCCCACGAGGCGCGCCGCCCCGCCGGTTCGTTCATCAGCGCGGTGATCCGTTCCCGCAGCCCCTGACCCGCCGCTGTCGCCGCCGCCAGCACCCACACCGCCGCAAACCAGGCTCGCCCCCTCATGCGCATCAGTGTATCCTGAAGCCGTGCTCCCGCTGCTTGTGGTCCTCCTTGCCTCCAAGGCTCTTGCGGGCGGCCTCGATCCGCGCGCCCGCGCGGAGGATTATCCGCAACACACGGCGCTCGCCGCGGCATCCCTCGGCGCGGAATACCATGGACGGGCTTTCGAATCGCAGGCCGGGCGCTTTTTCACGCAGGATTACCTCGTGGTGGAAGCCGCTTTGTTCCCCGCCGGAGCGCCATTGGAATTCGCCCCGTCCCACTTCCGCCTCCGGCTCAACGGGCGCAGCCCTGAGCTCCTGCCGGTCACGCCGGGCACGGTCGCTCTCGCCATCCGCAATCCGGATCAATACGAACAGCGCCCGCAGGTCGTGGCCGGAGGAGGCGTGGGCGGCGGACAGGTGATCTTCGGACGCCCCCGCCCTATGGAGCGGTTTCCCGGGGATCCCGAAGCGCGGGTCCCCTCCCCCAGCGGCACGCGGCAGGCATCGCCCGCCGAGGAGCTTGTGGCCTCTGCGGAGGCGGCGGAGCGATTCGGGCTTTCCCGCGTGGAGGCGCCACGCGGCGGGGCGGCCGGCCTCGTGTACTTCTACTGGCGCGGCAAGCACTCGAAGCTGAAGAAGATCGAACTGATCTACGACGGCCCCGCCGGCAGGGCCACGCTCAGGCTGCGCTGAGTTTCGCCTCCAGCCAGATCGCCAGCGAGAGCAGCACCACCATCATCGCCCCCAGCACGGGCAGGCCCATCACTACCCCGACGCCGGCGAAATGCGCCAGATAGCCGAGCGAGGCCGGCGCCAGCAGCCCTCCAGTCAGCGCGACCGAGAAAATGCCGTTGAACAACGCCGGATGATAACGGGGAAAACGATCGCCGATTTTTTCCAGAACCAGCGGCAGGATCACCGAAAATCCGCCCCCGGCCAGCAGCACGCCGACTGTCGCCCCGAACAGGTTATCGGTGAAGAACAGCGCCGTGCAGCCGAAAATCTGGGCTGCCACCGCGCCGGCCAGCATCCTTCCGTGCGGCATGCGCGTCAGCGCCCACTGCGCCGCCACCCGGCCCAGCAGCAGCGCCGCCCAATAGAGCGCCAGAAGCGAGAGGCTCGTCGCCGGGCTCGTGCCCAGACGCTGGGTCAGGAACAGGGCCAGCCACCCGGCCAGCGCCCCCTCGTTGCCGGACTGAAAAAAAAGCAGCGCCGCGAAAAGGATCGCGGCGGGCGTCTTGAACTCTTCCAGCGCTTCCCGCCATCCGCGCTCCGGCAGCAGCACTTCCGGGGCGGAAGGCATCCGCGCGTACACGCCTGCCGCCAGGCCCGGCAGCGCCGCCAGCAGCACTAGCAGGCTCGGCGCCGTGTATACGAAGAATGTCCCGGACACAAACAGGGCGCAAACCAGGCAGCCGGCGCCGAACAGAATCCCGCTCAGGTTCAGCGTCGCGGTCCGGTGCAGTTCGTAGGCGGGCGCGATCGCGTGCATGCCTCCCTGATTGATCACGCCGGCAGCCGCTCCTGTCAGCAGAAGCCCTGCGAGCCTGCCCCAGACGCTGGCAGGCGGACAGAACGCCGCCAGCACCAGCAGCGCGGCGCACGCAATGCCGCAGCCCAGCGCGAGCACGTGCCCGATGCTTCTCCTGCCGAGCAGCTTCGCGCCCCATGCGGCCCCGGCGAGGATGCCCAGATTCTGTAGCAGGAAATAATTGCCGATCTGAATGTAGTCCGGCTCGAGATGGTAACGCCACACGGGGAGCACGGCGCCCAGAAGCGCGGTCAACAGGCCCGAGAAGAACAGCGCGGAAAGGCCGCGCCGGGCCACCTGCATCGCGGCACCGTCCGCTGCATTCATCCTTTCTTCGCTCCGGGTAGCATCCCCCGTATTGTACAGCCCCGGAAACGGCCTGCTTCTCCTTTCGCTCCCGGTTCGATGCGAGAATGCCACTATGCCCCCATCTGGAGGCTTCCCGAAGCTGCCGCGGACAGCCGCCTACGCGGCCGCCTCGGCCCTCCTGCTGCTGCCCGTGCTCCTGCCCAGGCACGTGCCGGCGGCCGATCTGCCCTCGCATCTTTACAACACCTGGCTGGCGTTGCTTGTCCGCGAGGGACGCGCACCGGGCGTGGAGATCGTCCCGCAATGGTCGAACGTCCTGTTCGACTGGTGGCTGGAAGCGCTGTGGCGGCTCGGCGGCCCCGCCCTGGCGGAGAAAGGCGCTGTCGCCGCGGCAGTGCTCGTGTTTTTCTGGGGCGCCTTCGCGCTGGCCAGCGCCATCCAGCAGCGGCCTGCCTGGGTCTCCGCGCCCGTGCTGGCCATGCTGGCCTATGGTTGGACCTACCACATGGGCTTCTTCAACTACTACCTCTCCTGCGGGTTCGGCTTCTGGGTTCTGGCGTGCGTGTGGAGACAGCCGGTCAGATGGGCGCCTGCGGGCGCCGCGCTCGTCCTGTCCGGACTCGCCCACCCGCTTGGCGCCGCCGCTGCTGCCGGGCTGGCCGCCTTCCTTTTGGTCCTTCGAAAGACCGCGCGGGAGCGGCTTCCGCTGCTGGTCGCCGCTGCCGTGGCGGGTCTGGCTGGCTTCTCGTTCCTCCTGCAAAGGTTGTTGCCGTGCCGGTGGGAGATCCAGAATGGCCTTGCGGTCGCTTTGTTCGGGCTGCAATTCCGGCCTTTCGGAGCCAAATACGGTATCTTCCTTCTGGCCATTCCCATGATCTGGCTGGCGATGCTCGGCTGGCGGGCGTTGGGCCGGTGGGAGAACCTCCGCCAGGACCTCGCCTTCTGGCTGGCCTGCACCGTGGCAGCGGCCATCGTCCTGCTGCCACAATCCGTCCAACTGCCTGGCACTGCCTGGCCGCTTCATTTCATTGGCATCCGCATTGCGATGTTTCTGGCCGTATTTCTGGAGGCGTCGGTTTCGTCCGGACCGCCCGGCGCACATCGTGCTGCCAGGGGCGCGTTCTTCCTCCTGACTGTGGCTTACTTCGGATTCCTGGCCCACGACTACCGGGCTTGGATCCGAACCCAGGACGAGTTCGTCCGCGCCGCGCAACAGGTTCCTCCGGGTAGCCGGGTCGTTTCCACCGTCTCCGGACTGCCATTGAGCCTGAACCCGCTCAATCACATGGTCAGCAAGGCCTGCATTGGCCGGTGCTTCAGCTATGGTTCCTACGCCCCATCCTCCCGCCAGTTCCGAGTTCGGTCGAAACCTCTCAGCCCCGTCGTCCTCGATGATAGCCTTGATGTGGACCGGCTCCAGGCGGGTCGATTCGTCGTCCGTCCGCGGGACGTTCCCCTGTTCGGAATCTTCCTCGTCTCCGCGGAACCATTCCGTCTCGAGGCTCGCCCGCTGAAAGCCGGAGAGACAATCCCCCGGCAGGGCGTCCGGATCCCGCCGGATTGGTTCTGAGCTGGGCGAGCTCCAATGGCCCTCGGCAGCAGGGATGTGATGAAGACGAGCAGTTTCCAACTTCCATACGACACCCTCCAGATTTCAGTAGAAAAACTGGGGCGGCGTTGGGATCGCCTTTGCTAATGAGTCACTTACGATTGGCATCACACGTGCGCAATGGTTGGCGGGTCTAGGTTGTCTCCCTGAGGTCGGGCAGTTGCCTCCTCCCCGGAGCGTCTCCGGCGCACCCCGGCCGTACCGGATTCCAATCGGGGTTCCAAGTTCCCGCCTCGACTGCTGCTGATCGGGGGCGCTTTCGCTCCACGTCAGGTGCAGACATCTACTCTTCAACTCCAATTGCCGGCATGGCGCTCATCCGTATCCCAGCCGTGGCCAGGCACCCCAGGGCTCATACTCCTGGCCGGAGTTGGGAGAACGGTTGCACTGTTCGGATTCAAAGCAAACGGCCGAAGGGCAACTTGCGCCGCCTCGCTAAAGTCAGAGCCTCAGGCCGCCGTTGTAGGGTTGTGAGGTTGGAATCGTCCCGCCCTGCGCCGGGCCGCTCTGCCGCGGCCATCCTGGGCACTTCAGCGCTGCTGCTGCTCCCGGCGCTTCTCCAGCCGCGCATCCAGGCCGGCGACCTCTCCAGCCACCTCTACAACACTTGGCTGGTTCTGCTCGTGAAGTCCGGAGAGCCGCTCGGTCTCGAGATCGTTCCGCAGTATTCCAACGTCCTGTTTGACTGGTGGCTGGAAGGCTTCTGGCGCGCCGGCGGCCCAGCGCTGGCTGAGAAGTCCTCCGTCGCCGGGGCAGTGTTGCTGTTCTTCTGGGGCGGGTTCTCCATGATCAGCCGCCTCGTCGGGCGCACCGTATGGGCCGCCGCGCCTCTGCTGGCCATGCTTGCCTACGGC
>JANWVO010000051.1 GCA_025056865.1 Bryobacteraceae bacterium | reverse complement strand
TGGCTCCTCAGGTAGGACTCGAACCTACAACCCTCCGGTTAACAGCCGGATGCTCTACCATTGAGCTACTGAGGAGCAGCGGGTACTTTCTTTGTATCAAGCGGGCGCGGCAGTTGTCAAATCCGCCGCGCTCCGCAACCGAAAGTCAGCTATTGCGTGACGAGCTGGCCCTTCCGGTACATCTCGGCCATCTCTTCGAGCGGGATCGGAATGATCTCTTTCGCGTGGCCGGCCTGGCCGAACTGGATCATCCGCTCCATCACCACCTTCTTCATCGCCTCGCGGGCGGGCTTCAGGTAGTCGCGCGGATCGAACTTCTCGGGGTTCTCCCAGAGGAACTTGCGGATGGCGCCGGTCATGGCCAGGCGGTTGTCGGTGTCGACGTTGATCTTGCGGACGCCGTTCTTGATGCCGAGCTGGATCTCTTCAATTGGGACGCCCCAGGTGGGCTTCAGCTTGCCGCCGTACTGGTTGATGATGTCCTGCAACTCCTTGGGCACGGAAGAAGAGCCGTGCATCACCAGGTGCGTATTGGGGATGCGCTGGTGGATCTCGATCAGGCGGTCCATCTTCAGCACGCTTCCGTCGGGCTTCCTGCTGAACTTGTAGGCGCCGTGCGAGGTGCCGATGGCAACAGCGAGCGCGTCGCAGCCCGTTTCCTTGACGAACTGCTCGGCCTGATTGGGATCGGTGAGGTGCTCGAGACCCGAACCGCCGGCGCCGTGGCCGTCTTCGATCCCGCCCAGGCAGCCGAGCTCGGCTTCCACCGTCACGCCCTTCGCGTGCGCCATCTCGACGACTTCCCTCGTCACCCGGACGTTGTAGTCATAGGGGGCCGGCGTCTTGCCGTCCTCGAGCAGCGAGCCGTCCATCATCACGGACGTGAAGCCCATCTCGATGGCCGAGCGGCAGGTGGCCGGGCTGTTGCCGTGATCCAGATGCAGCGCCACCGGAATCTCCGGGTACAGCTCGGTGGCCGCCAGCATCAGGTGATAGAGGAAGCGGTCCTGGCTGTAGGCGCGCGCGCCGCGCGACGCCTGGATGATCACTGGCGACTCGGTCTCCCGCGCCGCCTCCATGATCGCCTGGATCTGCTCCATATTGTTGACGTTGAAGGCGCCAATGCCGTAGCCTTTTCTGGCGGCCTCATCCAGAAGCTGCCGCATCGAAACGAGGGGCATGTCTTTCTCCTCTGAAGAATGAATTAGGATGCAAGAATCCTGATTTCGCCTACCAGTTTACTACAGCCCGGCCGCCAGACGCAGGTTTCACTGATGTTTCAGTGATACCAGTCCAGCAGCTTCACCTCGATGCCCGAACCCTCCAGCGCGCGGGCGAAGATGGTTACGTCGGAGCCCCGGTAATGGTAGGGGATCGCCACCTTCGGGCGGAACGCTTTCACCGCGTCGGCGGCCTCTTCCGGCGGCATCGTATAGGGGAGGTTCATGCAGATGAGCGCCGCGTCGATGTTCTTCAGGGCGCGCATCTCCGGGATGCCTTCGGTGTCGCCCGCGATGTAGAGACGGAAGCCGCCGAAGCTGACCACATATCCGTTGCCCCGCCCCTTGACGTGATAGACCTGCCCTTCGGCCGGGCCGCGCTTCAGGTTGTACATCGGCAGCGCTTCGATGTGGAAAGCGCCCGCCTCCATGCTCTCGCCGTTGCGCAGCACGCGGACGCCCGGAAGCTTCTCGGCCACCGCTGGCGGGGCGATGATCAACGTGTCCGGACGGCGCACCGCTTCGATCGCCTTCAGGTCGAAGTGGTCGCCGTGGGTGTCGGTGATCAGCAGGATGTCGGCCTTCGGAAGACCCGTGTAGTCGCCCTGGCTCCAGGGGTCGACGTGGATGACCTTCCCGCCTGCCTCCAGCATCAGCGACGCGTGGCGGATGGCGGTGAGCTTCAGCGGGCCGGTCCTCGTCTGGAATTCGATGGAAGGATGCGTGGCGGCGGATGCGAGGGCCGCCAGCAGCAGGGGCATCAGTGCGGTTCTCATGTTCCTGAGCATATTGCGGACATCCGCGTCTGCCAAGCCGCCGGGCCGTGCCGGGTATGCTACGCTCAAGATTTCCCCGCCATGCAGGATGACACGGCCCGCGCAGGCGCGGGCGAGAGGTTCGAGCGGCTTGTCGGGATCATGGCGCGGCTGCGCGGCGAAGGCGGCTGCCCGTGGGACCGCCAGCAGACGTTCGACTCGATCAAGCCCTACACGCTCGAAGAAACCTACGAGGTTCTCGACGCGATCGACCGCCGCGACTGGCGCGCGCTGGCCGAGGAGCTCGGCGACCTGATCCTTCAGGCAGTCTTCTATGCGCAGATGGCGGCCGAGGCGGGCCATTTCACCATCAGCGACGCGCTGGACGCCATCAACTCGAAGCTCGTGCGCCGCCATCCGCACGTTTTCGGCAGCGCGGAAGCGAAGACAGCCGAGCAGGTGCTGAAGCGCTGGAACGAGATCAAGGAGGAGGAAAAGCGCGAACGCGGCGAAGAAAAGCGCGGGCTGCTCGACGGCGTCCTGCGCAACCAGCCGGCGCTGATGGAGGCGGCGCACCTGTCGAAAAAGGCGGCCGCGGCCGGCTTTGACTGGCCCGACATTGGCGGCGTTTTCGAGAAAATGCGCGAGGAAATCGCCGAGCTTGAGAAGGCGCGGGAAGGGCAGGCGCCGGAGAAAATCGAAGAGGAAATCGGCGATCTGCTGTTCACGGTTGTCAACGTGGCCCGCTTCCTCGGCGTCGATCCCGAGCAGGCGCTGCGGCGCACGAACGCGAAGTTCCGCGCCCGCTTTGCCGAGGTGGAGAACGGGCTCGCCGAGCGCGGGCGCGGTTTCCGCGAGACCACGATCGAGGAGATGGAAGAGCTTTGGCAGAGGGCCAAGAATCGCGAAGGATCGAAATCCGGAAGCTGAGCGGGCTGGACGAGCTGAACGAAGCCGTGCGCCTCCAGAAGGAAATCTGGGGCTTCGCCGACATCGAGCTGCTGCCGCTGCGCCTGTTCGTGGTGGCGCAGAAGGTGGGCGGTCAGACGCTGGGAGCCTTCGACGGCGGCCGCATGGTGGGCTTCCTGTTGGCCGTGCCGGGCCTGAAGCAGGGCATGCCCTACCTGCACAGCCACATGATGGGCGTCCTGCCGGAGTACCGCAACCTCGGCGTGGGCCGCCGGCTGAAGCTTGCCCAACGGGACGAAGCCCTGAGCCGCGGCATCCGCCTCATCGAATGGACGTTCGACCCGCTGGAGCTGAAGAACGCCTTCTTCAACATCGAGCGGCTGGGCGCCATCGTGCGGCGCTATGTGCTGAACCAGTACGGCACCACCTCTTCGCCCCTGCACGGCGGGCTGCCCACGGACCGCTGCGTCGCCGAGTGGCACCTTGACAGTCCCCGGGTGCTGGCCGTCCTCGAAGGGCGCGAGCCGGAGCGCGGCCCGGTGCTGGAGCGCATCGCCATTCCTGCCGGCATTGCGGAAATCCGCGCGTCGGATCCCGCCAAAGCCCGGGAGATCCAGGCTGCGGCCAGCAGGAAATTCGTCGAGTATTTCGACCGCGGCCTCGCCGTCATCGGCTTTGAGAGAAGCCCGGAAGCGGGTGTTTATCTTTTTGGAAAATGGCCTTCCGCATAGAACAGATCCGGCTGCACTGGCTGGAAATGCCGCTGGTGCATTTCTTCGAGACGAGCTTCGGGCGCACGACGCACCGCAGGATCATCCTGGTCGAGGTGACCAGCGGAGGCGTGTCCGGCTGGGGAGAGGCCACCTGCGGCGAGCACCCGTTTTACAACGAGGAGTGGACCGAAGGCGCCTGGCTGATCCTGCGCGACTATGTCATTCCGGCGGCGCTGGGGCGGGAGCTGGCTTCAGCGGCCGAGGCCTCCCGCATCGCTGCCGGACTCCGCGGCCACCGCATGGCCCGCGGCGCGCTGGAGGCGGCCTGCTGGGATCTGGAGGCGCGGCTGAAGGGCGAGCCGCTGTGGAAGACCATCGGCGGCGGCGCCCGGCGCGAGATCCCGTGCGGCGTCTCGATCGGCATCCAGAACTCGGTCGGGGAGCTTCTCGAGAAGATCCGCACCGAACTGGCGGCGGGCTACCAGCGGATCAAGATCAAGATCAAGCCCGGCTGGGATCTCCACGTCATCGAGGCCGTGCGGCGCGAGTTTCCCGGCATCCTGCTGATGGCCGACGCCAACAGCGCCTACACGCTGGCCGACGCGGACCGGCTGCGGCAGCTCGACCAGTACCGGCTGATGATGATCGAGCAGCCGCTGGCGCATGACGACATCATCGATCACGCGCGGCTTCAGGAGCGGCTCGAAACGCCCATCTGCCTCGATGAGTGCATCCGTACCGCGCACCACGCCGCGCAGGCGATCCGCCTCGGCGCCTGCCGCATTATCAACATCAAGCTCGGCCGCGTGGGCGGCTTCGGCGAGGCGAAGGCCGTGCACGACGTCTGCCAGCAGCACGGCGTTCCGGTCTGGTGCGGCGGGATGCTGGAAAGCGGCGTCGGCCGGGCGCATAACATTGCCCTGGCGTCGCTGCCGAATTTCACGCTGCCCGGCGACGTCTCGGCCAGCAGGCGCTACTGGCGCCGCGACATCATCCAGCCCCCGGTGGAGGTGACGCCGCGCGGCACCATCGGACTGCGCGACGAGGCAGGCTTCGGATACGCGCTCGACATGGACTTTCTCGCCTCGGTACGCGTGCGGCAGGAGACATTCCGGGCATCGTGAAAACCGTTCCGCGCGCGGTCACCGCGCTGGTCCTGCTGATGACGCTCATCTGGGGCGCAAACTACGTGGTCGCCAAGGCGGCGCTGCGCCACTTCCCGCCGCTGCTCATCGGCCCGCTGCGCGCCGCGCTGGCAGCGGTGCTGCTGGCGCCGCTGTATGCATGCGCTCGGCGCCGGCGTCCGCGCCCCGATCGCTGGGAGCCGCGCGAGCTGGCCATGCTGGCGCTGCTTGGTGTCTTCGGCATCACGCTGAACCAGGTCTTCTTCATTTTCGGCATGGCCCGGACCAGCGTGGCCCACGCCGCGCTGGTCATCGCCACGACACCGTTGCAGGTGATGCTGCTGGCGGCGGCGCGCGGCCAGGAAGCAGTCACCGCGCGCAAGCTGGCCGGGATGCTGATGGCCGTGGCGGGCGTCGCGGTGCTGCATGCGGGCGACGCGGGCGCGCGCGGCGCCTCGCTTCCGGGAGATGCGCTCGTCTTTCTGGCCGCCTTCTGCTTCTCCATTTACACGGTCTTCAGCAAAGAACTGACGCGAAGGCACGATTCGCTCACCGTGAACACGCTCGGCTACGCCGCGGGCGCGGTGGCGGGCGCGCCGCTGCTGTTGCAGCAGTCGGCCGGCTTTGACTACGCCCGCGTGAGCGCCGGCGGCTGGCTGGCGCTAGGCTATATGACGCTGCTGGCGTCGATCCTGTGTTACCTGATCTTCTATTACGCGCTCGACCATATGCCTGCCTCGCGGGTGGCAGCGTTCAGCTACCTGCAACCGGTGATCGCTGCCGTCACCGGGCTCGTGTTCCTCGGCGAACCCATCACGATGCCGGTGGCCGCCGGCGGGCTGCTGGTGCTCGGCGGGGTGTGGATCACCGGACGCGGCTAGTTCTTCGCAGCGCCGCGGGGCGGCGGTGCATCGTGGAAAAGGAGAAGCCATGAGCGGCCTTGCGGGCAGGACGGTTCTTGTTACCGGCGCGGCGCGCCGCATCGGGCGCGCCATCGCGCTGCGGCTGCACGCGGAAGGGGCGCGCGTGCTCGTCCACTATGGAACGTCCGAGCGCGAAGCGCGCGAGACGGCCGTCCTGTGCGGGGGCGCGCCGCTATACCGGGCCGATCTCGAAAGCGTTACCGAGATCGAGGCCATGTTCGCGGCCATTGGCGAGCGCGAAGGGCCGCTGTACGGGCTGGTGAACAACGCCGCGCGCTTTACGAGGAAAACAGTGGACGAAATCACCGAAAAAGACTGGGATTTCATCCACTCGGTCAACCTGAAAGCGGTCTTCTTCTGTGCGCAGCAGGCGGCCCGGCTGATGCGGAGAAACCCGGGCGGGGAGGGCCGCATCGTCAACATCAGCTCGATGGGCGCCTTCCTGGCCTGGCCGGAGCATGTGCACTACTGCGCGTCCAAAGCGGGCGTTGTGGCGCTGACGCGCGGGCTGGCGCGGGCGCTGGCCCCTTCGATCAGCGTAAACTCGGTGGCGCCCGGAGTGATTCCGTTCGAAGAAAAGGACGATCCCGCCATCCAGAGAATGGCCCGGGCCACTCCGGCTGGCCGTCCCGGCACGGGCGACGAGATCGCCGAAGCAGTGGTCTTCTTTCTGAAGGCAAGCCCGTTTGTCACCGGACAGGTGCTTCAGGTGGATGGCGGGCTCGGCCTCCGCTGAGCCGGATTTCCGCTCAAGCCCCTGCCGCGCGCGCCGATGAGGCGGGAGGATGGATCTTTACGGACACGCGGGGCAACTGCTGGAAGCGGCTCTGGCGGCTGCGAGGGCGGGCGGAAACGAGGAGGGCTGGACGGTGTTTGTTGGCCCGGAAGGCGGCTGGCAGATGATCGCCGGGGCAGAGCATGAGCCGGCGGCGCTGGCCTGGTCACGAGGGGCGCGTGCCGTGTGGAAGGTGAGCCGCGCCGGGACGAGCATCCGCGTGGAAGGGTGGGCGGAGGGGCAACATTGCCTGCTGGAAGCAGCCGCGCCGGGCCGCGCGGTGTGCGCGCTGATCGGCGAACAGCGCCTCTACGCGGCCGCCTGAGGAAACTCGCCGGGGGCGCCCGGCCAACTTGGACGGGATGCGAAGAATGCCGGAACCGGAAGGCCTGCACCGCCTACGGCAGGCCCACCTCCAGCAGGAACTGCGCGGCTTCTTCCGGCGGCGTCGGATTGATGTAGAATCCCGTGCCCCACTCGAAGCCCGCCACCTTGGTCAGCTTCGGAATCACCTCGAGGTGCCAGTGGTAGTGATCCAGCGGCCCGTCCTGCAACGGAGCCGTGTGCAACATGAAGTTGTACGGCGGCTGCTCGAGCGCCTTGTCCAGCTTGCGCAGAATGGTGCGCACCACCCAGCCGAGATTCTGGATGACGGCCGGCTCGGAGGCCTCGAAATGCGCGTTGTGGCGGCGCGGCACGATCCAGATCTCGAATGGGAAGCGCGAGGCGAACGGCGCAATCACGATGAAGTGGTCGGACTCGAACACGATCCGTTCGCGCGTCTGCGCCTCCTGCTGGAGGATGTCGCAATAGATGCATCGCTCGCGGAAGCTGTAGTAGCGCAGCGAACCCTCCAGCTCCTCCTGCACGCGCTTGGGCACCACGGGCAGCGCAATCAGTTGGCTGTGCGGATGCTCGAGCGTCGCGCCGGCTGCGGCCCCGTGATTCTTGAAGGCGATCACGTAGCGCAGGCGCACGTCGCGCCGCAGGTCGATCATCCGGTCGCGGAAGGCAAAGAACACGTCGGCGACGTGCTTCTCGCTCATCTCGCTCAACGTCAGGCCGTGTTCCGGCGTCTCGATGATCACCTCGTGCGCCCCGACGCCGTTCATGCGGTCATAAAGTCCTTCGCCGCGCTTGTTCAGCTCGCCCTCGACGCGCAGGGCGGGGAACTTGTTGGCAACCACGCGCAGCGACCAGCCCGGCGTGTTTGGCGCCCCCGACTCGCGGTAGGCGAGGATCTCCGGCGGCGTCTTCGTCTCCATGCCCGGGCAGAACGGGCAGATGCGGGAAGCCGCCGGGGGCGGCGTGCGCTCGCGGACGAAATCCGACGGGCGGCGCGCCCGGTCCGTGGAAACAATCACCCAGCGGCCCGTGATCGGGTCTTTGCGAAGTTCCGGCACTCCTCGGTCACCCTACTGAAAGTTCAGTGAGCATCCCTCAGGATAGCCGATCCCGGTCCCGCAGCGACCATGCGTCGCGGTAGTGCCGGATCTGATAGGGCTCGAAAACGACGGTTACGACGTCGAACCGCGCGCGCTCCGGAGGAATGCGCCAGCGGCGCAGGAAGATCTGCGCCGCACGGGCGACTCGGCGCCGCTTCTCGCGGTCGATGGCACGCAGGGGATCGGCGAAGGAAGCGTCGCGCCGGCTCTTCACCTCGACAAACACGATGGTGTCGCCGTCCCAGGCCACGAGATCCACTTCGGCGCCACGGTCGGGCAGCGTCCAGTTCCGGTCGACCACCGTCAGGCCCTCGGCTTCCAGGTAGCGGTGCGCCAGATCTTCGGCGCGGCGGCCAAGGGCCAGGTGATCCGCGCTCCGGCGGCTTCGCGCCCAGTGCCGCAGTTCATCGCAGAGCCGGGAGAGGCCGCGCAGCCACACTTTGCCTCATTTGACGGCCTCGAATTCGAACTCCATCACCTTGCCGCGCACCACGAAGCAGAGATAGTGCTCCCAGAACAGCCGGAAGCGCGGCCAGTGGTTGACGAGCCATTCGAAGCCGAGCCACCTCCACAAAGCAAGTAGCCGCACGCGGACTTTTCTCTCACGCAGCCGTGCCGCCGAATAGTAGCCGAACCCGCCGTGGTCGGCGCCGAAATAGCGGAAGCTGAACGAATTCAGATGCCAGCGGTGCGTCGGGTCGCAGAAGCTGGAAAAGTCCGTGTAATGCGGCGTCGTGATGAAAATGCGTCCGCCGGGCCGCACCAGCCGGTGGAACTCTTCCATGGTGCGAATGATGTCAGCGACGTGCTCGATGACATGGGTGGCGTGCAGCTCGTCGAAGACAGAGTCCCGGAACGGGTAAGGGAAGTGGTCGAGATCGGCGATGACGTCGGCGGCGGTGCGCGGGTTGCGGTCGAGTCCGATCGCGCCCGGCCGCTTGTTCAGCCCGCAGCCAACATCAAGAATGCGCGGCGGCGTCACTTCCCCAGTCTATCGGGAGCGGCGGACCGCTCCGTTGACCCATGCGCCGGAGGCTGGCTGCGCGTCGCCAGGGCAGCGATCCGGGACGACGAGCACCTCTGTCGTGAAAACCAGCGGCTTGCCGCCGGGGCCTTCGTAGGTCAGCTCGAGGAAGAAAGCCGTCCAGCCGGATTCGGGAGCATCCACGGCGGCTTCGTAGACTCCGTCCTGCGGCGTCACAGGAACAGGTTTCCATGCCGCGCCGATCGTCTCCAGGCGGAAATCCCTCGCCGCCGGGTTGTGCGCTTTCCACAGCAGAACCAGCCTTGGCGGATCCACGGCGCGAACGCGGATGCGGCCTGCCGCACGGTCGGCCTGCCAGAAGAACCGGGGCCGGGGCTCGCCGCGCAGAATCATTTCGATCCAGGCCAGCGTGCTGGCAATGACCTGCGGCGTCAGGGCATGGTCGGTGTTCGGCACATAGCGCAGGTATTTTTCGCCGGGCAAATCCTCCCAATAATAGCGGCTGGAATCCGGCAGAAAGAACTGATCGCCGGTGGAATTAACGACGTATTTCGGCAGGGCAAGCCGGCCGCGGTATTCATAGGGATCCTCGATCCGCAGCAGGGCATCGGGCGCGGGATTCTCCAGGCTGTCCATGATGCCGCGGTTCACGTAGTCGGAAACAGCGGGAGCCCAGAAGCCATAGCAGGAGTAGTGGTGCAGGAAGGAGGGCCGCAGGTTGAGCATGTCGATGACGAAGGGAACGACGGCCACCACGCGCGGATCCACGGCCGCCGCAGTCCATGCCGTCCATCCCCGCTTGGATGCGCCGAGCAGGATGAAACGGTCCACCGTGCCGGCATTCTCCTGCCGCAGCAGTTGCGTCACGGCATCCATGGCGCGGACCACGGACTTTGTCATCGGCAGCCGGGCCGGCCAGCGTTCGTCGCCCGTGTCCAGGAACCGCCTCCAGGTGAAAGCGATGAGCGCATCTTCGCTCAGCGGCGCGGACTCGCCAGCGAAACGCAGCGGCTGGTTGGGCACGGCGCGCAGGTCGGCCACGGCTGCGCCGGTCTCGGCCGCGAGCAGCGTAAGAAGCGGATCAAGGGCCGGCGGCAGGGCCGTGTTCGAGCCGCCGTTGATCAGCAGAATGCCGGTGCGGTAACGCG
>JANWVO010000020.1 GCA_025056865.1 Bryobacteraceae bacterium | reverse complement strand
CCGTCACACGTATGCGACGAGGCTGCTCGAACAGGGCGCGGATGTGGTCACGGTGCAGCGGCTGCTGGGCCACAGCGATCTGGAAACCACGCAGCGCTACCTGAACCCGGACATCGACCGCAAACGCGCCGCCGTGCTGCGGCTCGCGCAGGCCGTGCCAGTGTTCGATTTCCCGCCAGGCAAGCGCTGAACCAAGAACCGGCGCGCACTCCTCACACGCCAGCGAATCCAGTTGGGCCGCTCGGGTGGATCTTCTTGTAACACGAAGACGCTGGCTGGAGCTTCAGGCTAAGCTGCGGACGTGCTTGCGGTGTGTGCTGCGCCTGATGCGCGAGCACCAGTCGCTGGCACCGCAGGGGCAGCCCCAGCCGCTCGAGACGAAGCGGCACGGGGGAGCCATCGTCGCCGAGTATCCCAACCCGATGTGGGGCATCGACGCCACGGCCGGCTTCACGTTGCGAGACTTGCCGGTTCTCCTCTTTGCCATGATCGACCACGGCTCGGCCTGTTGCCTGGGCATCCCTATCGCCGTTCGAGGCGCTCGAGCCGGTGCGTCAGGCCGTGCGCGAGCCGTTCGGCGGTTTCTGCGAGGGCATCGCCTCGGGCGTCAAGCTGCGTCATGAGTACGGCTCGCGGCTCCTGAGTGGCGACTTCCAGCGCGAGATCCGCTTTCTCGGCCCGGAGTCGTCCCCGGCCTTCGTGCCAGCACCCGAGGGTAACGGCTGCATAGAACGCTTCTTCCGTACCCTCAAGGAGCAGTCTCTCTGGGTGCGGCACATCGACGCGCTGAAAGAGCTGGCTGATGCGCTCGAGGAATTCCGCCAGCGTTACAACGAGTAGGGGATGGTGGAACGGCTCGTCTTGCAAACCTCGCGGCCGGCTCATCTGGCCCTGCGCGCCCCCGAGCCTGCCGCATGAGGATCCTTCAACCAATGCCCGAGAAATCGGATGTGGTAAGGCCTATTGCGGCACTTGCACCGGGGTCACGATCGCACGCCTGAGCAGCCCTTGCAGTCCTGCTTTGGAAACTCGTGCTCACCAGAGTGCTCAGTGTCTCATTCCAGGCTTCCGGTCGCGGCCTGACAGACGCTCATCCCTTGGGCTGCGGGCCCAAATCGGGGGGACAAGACACGTTTTCCACGAGGGAACCATTCGTCGCCCATCTGCACCAGGATCGCGGAAGAACTGCGCCCGATCATCCCGGTCATTTTCCTCCTGAGAGGGTTATGACACGGGAAGCGGACCCTGGCGGCTCAGGACTTCGCAGCCATGATTGGCTGGAATGGGGAAGTGCTCATTGGTGTTCGCGCCGCAGAACCTTGCCAAGGCTGCGCGTCATGTCCACCTCGAGACGCACTGGGCGGGTGACTGGATTGGCACGTTGGTAGAGTTCGAGGAATCCTGCATGCGGGCTGCCCGCGGGCGATTTCGTTTGAGCAACACGGATCCAACCGCTGCCCTGCCGATGGAGCATCCCTCTGACGATGTCCAGGTGCACGCTGTCCGGCGTTGGCAGGAAAACACTGTCGAAACCCGACTCCAGAACGATCCAATTCACCGGGATTTCCTGCAGGAACCTGTCCAGCAAGACCGGGTCCGGAATACGGAGCCGGTAGTCGACGCCCATCCAGTCTGATTCAACAATATGCTTGGATGCGCGCAGCAGGAAGACTTTGGGGACCGGCTCCACTTGCGCATACTCTCCGATCACCGCGCCTTCTGCCACCCTTCCCGCGATGAGCACTGCGGAACCGGGCGGAATCCGGGGCATCATTTGCGAGCGGACGAAGGATCGCCATGGGCCTTCTGGCTTTGTCACCCAATGTGGCATCCGGGCCAGCGGCAACAGGATCACGAGGAACAATCCAGCAGCGAGGAGTGGAGCCGAGCGCTGCCAGAGCTGCCAGACGGGAACCATGGCCAGAGCCGCAATCGCAGGCGCTGCCATCAGCGTACGGCGGGGCTCCATGCTCATTGGAATGACGACATAAATCGCCAAGAAGCTGATCAGGGCCGCAAGCTGGCAGGCCCAAAAAGGCTGATGGCGAGAGTTTGGCTGATCGGGCCCGGCCGCAACGACCAACCAAAGGCCGGCAATACCCGAGACAAGCGTCGCGGGGCCCAGCCAAGCCGAGAAACCCGATGCAAGCGTTTGGAGGTGATGCAGGAGGTTGTTCAGACTGAACCCGCCCGGCGCGATTCCGAGCGGGAGCATGTGGCGCACATACAGGTGCCAGGGCATCACGAGCGCGAGTACGGCCGCAGTTGCCGCATGCAGGCGCAGGTCCAGAAGCCAATCCCGGCGCCGTGCAATGAGGGCGGCAAGGACGGGCAGAGCGATAATAGCGAAACCACTGCCTTTGGTCAGGATGGCGAGGCACGCGCAGCCCGCATACGCGGCGAGCCACCGGCGGCGCCCGTCACCGAAGTATTGGGCCAATGCGAGGAGCGAGCCCAGCGCGAAGAGGGAAAGGAAACAGTCTGCCATCACGCGCACGGAACACCACTGAGTGGCAGGAAAAAGAAGCCAGGCCAGCGCGGCTCCGAAGGAAGGTAGGCTGCCGAGGCTCGGGCGGAGGGCAGTGAAAAGAAGGATCCCGACGCCCGCCGAGACCACCGCGTTGAGGACGATCAGAGACGCGATGGAACAGCCGAATGGAATCGACCACAAGACGTTCGCAACGTAGTAAACAGGGGGCCACTTCCCAATGGCCACCATTGGATAGTGCAAATAGTAGTCCTCGAGAAAACGGATCGGATTCCGCCCGGCAGCTTCCAGGAAATACGTCCTGATGGCGATTGATGTCACGTAATGAGCAGGCTCGTCGGGGAAGCCGGCAACCCCGCGCTGCAGCGCGCCAGAGCGCCAGACCACTACGAAAGCCGCGGCGAGAAGAAGCAACCACACAGGAACTGTAGAAGCCACACGGCGGAGGAGTTTCTGCATCATGTCCGCTTCTTCACGTGAGGACGTACGTCCTCATCATACGAGTTTCCGGCCCCATGCGGCCTCAGGGGTGCACCGTCCTGCGGGCGCCAATGCTGATGGAGCGGTCATGACGCATAATCGTGCGCCGCTTTGGCGCATCAGGCAGAGCGCAGCCGATGGAGCGACGCGAATGGATGCGCAGAAGCCATGGCCAGGCGCCTTCACAAGGCATAAGACACCCGCCGCGCCCAGCCGAAGCGCTCTTATTTCCCTGCGGCCCAGCCAACGCCGGGCCCTGCAGCTCGATCTTTGATGGCAAGTGCTATTGACGGACTTCAGTCAAGCCGACGAACTTCTCGTAGGCGCGGTCCCAGGCTGGGTCGGGCCTCGGTTCGATGGTTTCCAGATAGAACGAGTCACGCACAACACGGCGAAGAGCCGTGAGGCCGTCGAGTTCTCCTGAGCCCATCGCCTGGACCAGGATGTTGCCTGCGGCCGTGGCTTCGGCAGGCCCAGCCACGACGGTGCGGCCCGTGGCAGCGGCCACAAACTGGTTGAGGAGGCCGTTGCGCGAGCCGCCTCCGACGATGTGGATCACCTCGATGCGTTGTCCGGTGAGCGCTTCGATCATCTCGAGGACCTGCCGGTACCGCAGTGCAAGACTCTCGAGCGCCACACGGATGAACTGGGCGTGCGATTCCGGAACGGCCTGGCCGGTGCGGCGGCAATATTCTGCAATCCGGCGCGGCATTTCTCCAGGCTCGATGAACTGATCTGGATCAATGACGGCCAGAAATGGAGGAGCGCCAGCCGCCATTTCCGTCAGTTCCGCATAGCTGTATTCGCGCCCTTCGAGCAGCCATTGGCGGCGGCATTCCTGAACTATCCAGAGGCCGGCGATGTTTTTCAGCAGGCGGATTTTCCCCTCGACGCCAATCTCGTTCGTGAGATTCATTTCGAGGGATCGTTCGTTGATGACGGGCGCGTCGGCCTCGACCCCCATCAACGACCACGTGCCGGAGCTGATGTAGCACCACGGACGCTCGCCTGAGGCAGGAACCGCGGCAACGGCCGAGGCGGTGTCGTGACTTGCGGTGGTGAAGACCGGCACCGGCTCGAGCGCGCAGGTCGAGCAGATCTCGTCGAGCAGCGTGCCGAGGCGTCTTCCCGGAGGAAGCACCCTGCCCAGGATCGCCTTGGGCAGGCCGAGGACATCGAACAGGCCGAAGGCCCACTGTCCGGCGGCCGGATTGAAGAACTGCGAGGTGGATGCGATGGTGAGCTCGTTGGCCTGTTCGCCGCTGAGCCAGTAATTGAAGAGATCCGGCATGAAGAGGAGGCGCGAGGCCGACCAAAGGCCCGGCGAGGCCGCACGGCGGGCAGCGTACAACTGGTAAAGCGAGTTAAGGGCCATGAACTGGATGCCGGTCTCGGCAAAAATGCGCTCCCTGCCTGCCTTTTGCAGCGCCTCCTCGTAAGCGGCCTGGTTGCGCGGGTCGCGATAGTGACGGGGATTCAGACAAAGTTCCCCGTTGACATCGAGCAGCCCGAAGTCAACGCCCCAGGTATCGACGGCGACTCCGTCCAGCCTCAGACGCCGCTCGCGGCCAGCGATGCGAAGCCCTTCGCGAATGTCATGGAAGAGGCGGAATGTATCCCAATAAAGGCCATCCGGCAGACGCACAGGCTCGTTGAGGAACCGGTGCAATTCTTCCAGTTCCAGCCGCCCATTTTCCAGCGTGCCAAGGATGGCGCGGCCGCTTTCTGCTCCGAGATCAAATGCGAGATAGCGGGACATGATGGCTCAGCCTTTCCGGTCGAAATCGAAGATGAGCTTGCCGACTCCGTCCGCGTAGGAGTGAAGGATTTCGAAGCCTTCCTGGGCCCGTTCCAGCGGCAGGATGTGAGTAATCAGATCCGACGGAACGCGCCCGGAGGCGAGCAGCGCCGCCGCCTGCGCTCCTTTGTGATTGGACCGCCGGACGGCCTGGATGCGCAGTTCTTTCGCGAGCGCGGCGTGCAGATCGACGCTGAATTCGAGCGGCTCGGGTATGCCGATGAGGACGAGCGTTCCGCCGGGCCGAAGGCATCGCAGGCCGAGCTGAATGGTTTCCGGGGCGCCTGCGGCGTCGAAGGCGACGTCCACACCGCGGCCGCGGGTGCGGTCCATGACGGCTTCGCGGAAGTCCCTTTCCCGGACGAGGACGGCTTCATCGGCGCCCATGCGGCGGGCGAGCTCCAGGCGGTGCGGCACGCGGTCGCACGCCAGAACCATCTCCGCTCCGGCCTGTTTTGCCATCGCGATGCCCAGCAGGCCAATGGAACCTGCGCCGAGCACAGCCACCGTGTCGCCAAGCCGCACAGGCTCCAGCTCGAAGACGTGCACCCAGACGGCCAGGGGCTCGATGAGAACCGCCTGATGGATGGTCAGCCCGGGCGGCACGCGATCGGCGTTGTGAACCGGGATGACGGCGTAGTCGCGGAAAAATCCGGGCGCCTCCGGGCCCCCTTGGAACCGTGCATGAACGCAGAGATTGTGGCGGCCCGCAATGCAGAATTCACAGTGGCCGCAGGTAAGGGAGGGTTCGACCGACACCAGGTCTCCGGGCCGGAAATTCGTGACGCCCTGCCCGGTCTCGACCACTTCGCCCACCGGCTCATGGCCGAGGATCTGCGGGTATTTCGCCGGGGTTGAGTGGATGCGCCCTTCGACCCACCAATGCAGGTCTGAGCCGCACAGGCCCACGGCGCGCATGCGCAAGAGGAGCTCGCCCGCGCGCGGCCCTTCCGGCAGGGGAGCCTCGATCACTTCAAGCCGGCGCGGAGCCACCAGAGGGACGCTTCGCATGAAGCGAACAGAATATCTCAAACGGTGCACCGCAGGAAACGCGGGCCTCAGGAAAAGCCGGTCTTCCGCCACAGCAGCCAGCCGCCGCCGAGCAGGGCGCCCAGAGATGCGGTGGCCAGGACAGCGAGCCAGAAGGTGTCTACGGCAATGGGCTGCCGCTCGGCCTGGAGGCCCAGCCACACGAAGACGCCAATGGCCAGGCCGACGACGAGGAACTCCCACCAGCGCCGCGCAGGAGCGGTGCCTGCCAGCGGATCGCCGCCGCGCAGGGCTTCCTCCACCCGCGCCGGATCCAGATGGTAGCGCTCGCACTCGCGGCGCATCGCCTTGCGCCAGGAAGAACGCTCGGCTTCAGGAGCCGCCGCCAGGCTGATGGCAGCCGCTCCAGCCGCCATGACGAGCGAGCCGGCGATGATCAGGCCGCGCGCCGTTCCACCGAGGGCGGCGAATTCTCCGAAAACCAGGGCACCCCAGGCGAGACCCCAGAGCTGGTTCGTGTTGGAAAGAGGAATTCCACGGCCAATTCCGATGTATTTCGCAGCGTATTGCTGGAAAAGATCTCCCAACACCCAGCAGAAGCCTCCCAGGAACAGCCAGAACATGGCCGGACGGATTCCCGCGAGCTCGTTGAACATCGGCGTCATGCCGCCGTGAAACGCCGCCGCCAGCACGAGGCAGGTGGCAAGTTCGCCGACGGTGAAAACCGTGACGAACGACAGAGGATTCATTCCGCTGATGTAGGCCTTGCGGTAGGGAATGTACATTGTTCCCCACAGCAGGCCGGCGGCCAGCGCCGCCGCGACGCCCATCGCCGCCGAATGACGGGGATCGGGCGGCTGATGGGCGGTGGCCCAGGCGAGCAGCATCGCGCCAATGACGATGGCCGCGGTGCCGCCGAGGACCTTCAGCCACTGTCCGCGGCCGGCGTCACGCAGTTCATTGAACAGCAGCCAACCCCAGAACAGCCCGACGAGGCTGTTCGTATTCCACAGCGGGAATGCAACCGAGAGTCCCACGTTGCGGATGGCGAAGACGGTCAGGGTATTGGCAACAGCCCAAAGCATTCCGGCGAGCACTGCCCAGACAGCCAGATGCGGCTTGTCCTTCAGGTCCAGCCACACGTAAGAGGTCCCTTTGATGGCCACCGGAAGCGTCCAGCGTGCGACGAAAACGCCGGCCACCATGCCCAGCGAAATCAGGAAAGGAGAGATGCCGGCGGTGACGAGCTTCGTGGGCGCTTCCGCCGCGCCAAGCCAGGCTCCTGCCGTCAGTCCGCAGATTACGCCCACCAGATGCAGCGTGCCATCCGTGCGCCGCGCTTCATGCATCGGCATCACCTCATCCCCATGAGAAGAACGGTGCCGAACAGCAGTACTGCGAGAGGGATCCAGAACTGGACGTCGGTCAGAATCGAGCGAAGCATGGGCCTTTCCACCGGGCGGCCGGGCGCCGGCCGAATCCTGTCAGGCTATCGCGATCCGGTCCCCTCGCGCACGTCCCCCTTCTGCGCAGACGCCGGAAGGTCGTAGAACTCGTAGGTCAGCTTCCAGGACACGCGCCGCCCCGGAGGCACGGAGAGCCTGACATAGGGCTCCGGACAGAAAGTGCGGCGGGTGCACCAGAAGACGAGTCTTTCAAGAGGGAGCGAACCGCGGATGCGGACGCCCGCGCCGGCAGCCGCATGCTCCACCTGGATGTCGTAGTCGCGGGCGCCCGTGGAAAAGCCGCGGAACTCGCCGATGGCGCTGCTGCCCTCAGGAATTTCCTCGACAATTTCGATGCGTTTCCCCCTGCTCCGGACGAAGGACGCCGTAAATGGACGCACCGTTTGCAGTTCAAAAGGAAATTCCACAGTGACTCCGGGTCCGGCCGGGAGGCCGTCGATCACGAAGAAATTGTGATTGTATTGCGAAGTTTCGATCGGCTTCGAGCCGGCATTGAGCAATGTATGCTCGATTTCCAGCTTCGGCTGCTGTCTTACCAGCCGGACGATTTTCCGGTAAACGTACGCATATCCGTTGGCAGGGCGGATGGCGTGCTGGAATTCCACCCACGAGCGCCCCTGACGGACGCGCCATACGCCCGGGTCTATGATTTCGTAAGTGCGGAATGTCTGAAACGGCTCGTCGGCCGGCTTGCGGAGGATGCCAACGCCGATGCGCACGAATTCGCCGCCTGCGGGCGCTTCGTCGTATCCAAGGGCCGAGTTGCCGCTGCGGAATTCTTCGACCGGCCCCATGATCGAATCATGCAGGAGCGGATCGTAGCGGTCGAACCACTGGCCGAAGTATTCGTGCCGCACCGTGCGGAGGCTGAAGATCTGTCCGGACCAGTCGAAGCGCGTGGCGCGGTAGTAGCCGTTCGCCGGGTCCGGCAGGTAGATCCGCGCCGTGAGGGAACGGTTCTTGATGAAAGCCTGAGGCGGCGGGACCTGGGCGTGCAACGGGAGAGCGGCCAGCACACAGGCGGCTGCCAGACCGGCGGCGCCGGAAGGAACCTTCATGAAGATCAAGCTACCAGAAGCGGCGCCGCGGCCGCGTTCATCCGCTCCATCACGCAGACCCGCCTGCCGGCTCCAGCCTCGACCACCGAGGAAATCCGGAAATCGGCCGCAAAAACCGAAAGAAATTGATGCCAGCTCACGTCGATTTCCGGGATGAATTCCACGACCACAGCCCTGGCCATGGCTCGGATGCCCGCGGCGAGCCGTCCCAGCCCGGAGAGGCCGCGGGGGAGGTTGCCGCGGCCGATGATGACGGCGAGGTCCGCCTCGAGGCTCCGGCGCGGGCGGGAATCCGGCAGGGATTGCACCGCCAGCGGAAGAGCCGCTCCTCCCGCAGCGCGCTCCTCGAGATAGTCCGCTGCGGCCTGGTCCCCGGATTCGTGAAAGCGGACCCAGGCGGGGCCGGGAGGCGGCGCCAGCTTCGCGCCCCGCGCCTGGCGTTGGCGCCATTCATAGACGAGGGCCGCTCCGCGCAGGCGGGCTTCTTCCTTCGCGACAATGCCGGCGATGCCCGCCGGCTCGGCCGCAACGTCATGAACCTGACAGGGAGACCAGCGTTTGCCGGGGACGCAGCGGCCAATGGCAGCCCGCAACAGGCGCAGGTCTTCTCCGCGCACCGCAGGCAGATGGCCAGAAGCCAGCCGGGCCAGGCTCTTGCAGTGCCGCCAGCGCCAGAGGCGCACCCAGACGCTGCCAGGATTGTCCTGAGAGCTGCGGCGGAGCGGCTCGAGAAACTCGCGGACAAACGACTCCCGCCCCGGCCAACGGAGGCCGTCGAACGGAGCCAGCGCGGCCTGGCTGATCCAGACCGGCCGGCACCCTCGGAATTGAATCCACTGTGGACGGACGGCGCGGAGCGTCCACCCACGCCCCCGCAGCGCTTCTTCTAGAGAAAGCACGTGGGCTGCCGCGTCCCGCCAGTGCTCGGCCGTCCATTCGTCCGGCCAGGAAAGAACCAATGGGGCTGCTTTGTGGAGAGCGGTTCCTGCATCCGGTGCGGCCTCCACGGGCGTCCAGACGAGCCCCTCCACGGCAAGCTTCTCCCAGACCCGGTGGCGCGCACATGCCTGATCCGGGCGGCTGCCGCCTGCCCTCGGACGCGCCAAGGACGCGAGAAGCGATGCTTCCCATGCCTGTTGGCTCATGCCGGAAGATCCTCCGCGGCCCGCATTCGTGGCGCGGTCAACTTAGCGGTCAGGACGGGGCGGACCACCCGGGCCCGGTATGGGGCCGCTCATGCCGCCGGGCATTCTGCCGCGGACGGGCATCTGATCGTACTTCTGCTTCTGTTCGGACGTCAGCAGCGCGTAGAATGCGGCCTCGGCACGCGCATCGATGAGGGTGATTTCGGCCGTGGCTGCACCGATGTCTCTCGCAGCACGGTCCATGGCGGCCAGGTTGTTCGCTTTGATGGCAGACTGCAAGGCTTCCCGCGCCGTCTGCTGATCCTGGCGGTAACGCTCTGCGGCGGTCTGGGCATCGGTGAAGATCCGCAGCGCCTGGGATTTCTGGGACTCAGACAGGGCGAGCCATTCGGCGAGCCGGTCTACCCGCATCTGCACGAATCTCTGGGGATCCATCGGTGCGCCGCCCGGACCCCGCATCTGCGCCTGAGCCAGCATGGCTCCGGCGAGGATCCACGCAGTCAGGGGAACGAGTCGAAACATGATCAGAATTCCTCCTCACATGCCTGAACGGGGGTGGGGGCTTCCGGGTTTGCATCGAAGCGTGTCAAGATTTGTAAACTCCCGCCGCCACGGCTGTCGGAGGGGCGGAAGTCCTGAAGGCTACGCCGTTCTTTCGCGTTCTGTGCGGCGAAGGCGGCACGGCTTCGGGCTAGAATGAAGGTTTGGCCGTACCCCGGCCTCATCTCGAAGCCGTCCATTCACAGTTGCTTATGCGATTTCTGCCACTGCTTGCTCTTTGCGCGTCCGCGGTCTGGGGCCAGGACACGGCGTTGTTGTCGGGTTCGGTGCTCGATCCTTCCGGCGCACCGGTGGCAAAGGCCGAACTCCGGCTCATTTCCCGCTCAACCGCGCTCGCCGTGGAGAAGACGGCCAACCAGGGAGGCGAGTTCGCCTTTGACATGCTGGCTCCGGGAGAGTACTCGCTGACGGTGCAACGCGCCGGCTTCGAGACGTTGCAGTTGGAGCGAATTGTGATCCGCGCCCGCGAACGGCAGAATCTGCTGCTGACGCTTCGACCGGGCGAAGCCACCAAGACCACGAAAGTAGAGGAACCGCGTGCGGGACTGCGCGCGGATGTCTCGGCAGCCATCAACGTAGACATTTCTTTGCTCCGTCATCTCCCGATCAATGGCCGGAATGCGCTTTCGCTCGGCATGGCGGCTCCGGCGTCCGTGATCGGCGCAGCCCCGGAGGGGCAGCCGAACACGATGGCCCTGCCTCATGTTCTGAACTACATCACACTCGATGGGCTGAATCTTTTCGAGCCGCTGACACGCTTCGTCCACCCGGCCGACACGCCCCGCGAACCCCTGTCCCGCCAGGCGCTGGCCTTCCCGCAGTCTGCGCCCGCGGGCGTGGTGAGCCTGGATTCGCTTGTGGAAGTACGTCTGCAATCCCAGAGCTTCGTTCCCCAGCACGCGCGCACTCCGGGTCTTCAGCTTGCCCTTGTTTCGCGCCGCGGCGAGCGCTCCTTCCACGGCTCGGCGTACGAGTACTTCCGGACCGACCGCTTCGCCGCCAACGACTGGTTTGCCAACGCGATGGGGCTTGCTCGAGGCCGTCTGCGCCAGCATCAATTCGGCGCTGCGCTCGGCGGACCGGTGATCGCGGAGCGCACGCATTTCTTCGCGTCTTACGAAGGACTGCGGCTTGATGCGCCGCAGACGCTGTACTCCATCGTGCCCGACGCCCAGTTCCGGCAATCCACGCCGGCATCCTTGCGGCCGTTCCTCGGACCGTACCCGCTGCCGAACCGCCCCGGGCCGGGCAGCGGCGCTGGTGTTTACGCGGGCGTGGAGACGTACCCCCTTGACCGCGACAATTTCTCCTTCCGGCTGGATCAACGCGTGACGGCAGCCCATTCCCTGTTTGCGCGATTCAATTCCTCGAAAAGCGACGCCGACGCGCGTGGCTCGCTCTTTCTGGCCCCCACGGTGATCCGCTCCTACAAAGACGAATACCGTTCCGGCACTGTCGGCTTGACCTCCTCGCTGAACCCGGGAACAACGAATGATTTCCGGCTCAACTACTCCAATGTTTCCCTGGATATGCAGAACCGGTTTGACCCGTTGAACGGGGCGTCTCAGCCGGAATTCCCGAGGATTTTCCCCGCAACCGTGAATCCGGCCTCCTCCGAATACGGATTCCATGTGCTGGGCCTTGCGGGCTATTCGTTCGGGCCTGCTTCCGGCAACCGCCAATGGCAGATCAACGCGTCGGACACGGTGACGATGGTCGCCGGCGCGCATTCCTACGCCGCCGGCTTCGACTATCGTTATATCGCGCCGACGATCCGGAAGCCCATCTATTCCAGCGTTTCCTATTTCCGGGCCCTTTCCGAGTTGCAGGCGGACGGCAGCCAGGTCCAGGGTGCGTTTCTTTCCTCGCGCTCCGTTTCTTCGGTGGTGACATCAAATTCGGACGCCGTTTATCCTGCTTTTCAGAACATTTCCTTCTTCCTCCAGGACACGGCGAGGATCGGTTCGCGCGTCACGCTCGCCTTCGGCGTGCGGTGGGACATCAACACGCCTCCGGGCGTCCGGCAGGGGCCGCGGCCTGCGGCGCTTTCTTCCGCTTTCTCCAACCGGGTGGTGCAGAACGAGCCGGTGTTCAACACAAGCTGGTCCGACGTGGCGCCACGTTTCAGCTACACGCAGGTGATCCGGGCCACGCCGGGCCGCGAGCTGATTGCCCGGTTCGGCGCAGGCGGCTTCCACGCCTTTGGTGCAAGCACGCTGCTCACGCTATTTGAGGGCGCCCCCTATTCCAATGTCCGGTCCATGTCGCTGCCGCCGTTTCCGCTGGTCGGCACGGATCTGGCAGCTCCCGCGATGCCCCCGGCGAAGCGCTATGGGCTTGTGGTGGCGCCTGACCGGGCATTGCAATCGCCCATCGTCCGGCACTGGAACCTCGGCGTCGAAAAGCATCTCGGCGGCGGGCAGATTGCCACGGTCTCGTATCTTGGAACCACAGGACGCCGCCTGCTGCGCAACGTGGCCGAGCGCAGCAGCACCGCCGATTATGTGGATCTGCACAAGATCATCAGCGTGGTGGATTCGTCCTACCACGCGTTGCAGGCAGATTACCGGCGGCCCCTTTCGCAGCGGTTCCGCGTTCAGGCCACTTATACCTACGCGCACGCAAAGGACGATGACGCCGTTTACGGCGGCATCGGTTTTGCCACGATCTTCGGCAACGAGAAGGGCAACGCGGACTACGACGTCCGCCATCTGCTGAATCTGACTGGCACGCTTCTGTTCCCTGCCCCGGCGATGCCCGGGCTGAATGCCGCGCTGCGGGACTGGCACCTGGAGTGGATCGCGACGGCCCGTTCTGGTCTTCCCTTCGATGTGCTGATGCTGAACTCCACGCCTAGCGCCGATTCCGGCGCCGTCCAGACTCCTGTGATTCGAGGCCTTTATGGCTTCGTCCGGCCGAACTACACCGGGGCTGACGTATGGATCGATGACAGGAACGTGGCCGGCGGCAGGCGTTTGAACCCGGCGGCCTTCGCAGCGCCGGCAAGCAACAAGACAGGCGACCTCGGACGCAACATCCTTTACGGAAAGCCGATGGCGCAACTGGATCTGGCGCTGCGCCGCGAGATCCCCTTCACCGAAGGCATCCGGCTGAACGTCGCCATCCAGGCGTACAACGTGACCAACACGCCTGCTTTCGCCAACCCGAACCGCAACGAAGGCGGCTTTCTCGGCAGCCCGGTGTTTGGATTCCCGGTGCGCTCGCTGAACGCCTCGTTCGCGCCAAACCCGACGTCATTCTTCTCTCCTGGCGGGCCGCGCTCCGTGCAGTTCGCCTTCCGGCTCCAGTTTTAGCAATGCCCCTGCTTCGAACCCCGATCATTGGAGCTCTGAAATACATGCGTTGTGCCTTCCTGCTTTCTCTGCTTCCGCTCCTCGCCGTGCAGGCCACGGCCCAGACGGGCGTCTCCGCACAGACCGCGCCCCAGCCTCCCGCTGCCGCGAAACCAAAGACGGAAGCATCCCAGCCCGCGCCATTTTTCGAGGATGAACCTTACATCCGCCGCTTTACTGTCGGCGGCAATGCCAGCATCCTGATCCTCGGGCTAATGATCGGCGGGGAGAAGAGCGAATCACTGACCACCCCGCCGGTGCAGATCGATACGAAGAACGAATCGAAGGGGACGCTTTTCGGAGGCGGCCCGACGGTGCAGTTCTTCCTGACGGAGCGTTACGCGATCAATGTCGATTTGCAGCTCCGCCGTCCGCGCTACAAGCTCACGACTACCTGGTATGAGGGAGTGGACAACCCGAACACGCCCGGAGACGAGCGCACCGTCACTTTTTATACAGAGGACACGCGCGCCCGTTACTGGGACCTGCCCGTGCTTGTGCGGCGTTACAACGAAAGCCGGTACGAAGACCGCTGGAAGTGGTTCTATGAAGCCGGCCCGGTGCTGCGCCGTGTGACCGGCATCCGCAGCGCCACGGAGAAGGAGTTCCGCGGCACGAAGACCTGCTGCGACGAAACGCCGGTGACTCCCGCGCACAGGAACATCTACGGCGGCGTGGCGGGAATCGGCCTTGTCCTGAAGGACGACTTCGGCATCAAGCTGATTCCGGAGTTCCGCTACACGCGGTGGTTCGGAGGCATCTTCAACAACCGCGCGGCGCAGTCGCGGCGACACCAGTACGAGATTCTTTTCTCCATCACGTTCTGAGGCGCCCGGCTACAGGAGCGCCTTCAGGATCTTCGCCGGCAGCAGGAAGAGAGCCCCAATCAGCTCGAACACTCCTGCCACTACCATCCCGAGCAGGCGGAACGGCAGCAGCAGCAGCCAGACCAGTGGAAACAGAATCAGCGCCACGAGCGCCAGCGGCCAGCACAGCACTGCCAGGATGCAGAACAGCAGGAAGCCTGCCATCGGCCCATCCTCCTCACTTGCCTGATACGGAAGCAGGGGCAGTGCGGTTCCGCGAACCGGCATGGCCCGGCTTCCACGCGGCTTAGCCCTCTGAAGATGGCCCGTTTCCAAGAGCCTCGGCGGCGTGATAGGAGGACCGCACGAAAGGACCGGATTCGACGTGCTCAAAGCCCATCTCCAGGGCCGCGCGGCGGTATTCGGCGAACTGCTCCGGCGTCACATAGCGCAATACCGGCAGGTGGAGCAGCGTCGGACGCAGGTACTGTCCGATCGTCACGATGCGGACTTTGTGTCGGCGCAAATCGCGCAGCGTCTCGAGCACTTCCTCGTCGCTCTCTCCCAGCCCCACCATCAGGCCCGACTTCGTCGGGATGTCGGGACGCAGCTCCGCGGCGTATTGAAGCATTTCCAGCGAGCGCTCATAGCGGGCGCCGAAGCGCACTTCCCGGTACAGCCGGGGCACCGTCTCGATGTTGTGGTTCAGGACGTCAGGAGCTGCGTCCATCACCGTCTTCATCGCCTCGCGCGAGCCCTGGAAGTCCGGCACCAGGACTTCGATGCGGCACCCCGGGATGCGCTCGCGGACGGCGCGGATGACAGCGGCAAAATGGCCCGCGCCGCCGTCCTTGAGATCGTCCCTGTTGACGCTCGTAATCACCGCATGCTTCAGGCCCAGGTATTCGCAGGCCTCCGCCACGCGCCGCGGCTCGTCAGGATCCACCGGCAGCGGCGCTCCTTTCTGCACGGCGCAGAAGCCGCAACGCCGCGTGCAGAAGTTGCCGAGGATCATGAACGTCGCCGTGCGGTGGTTCCAGCATTCGCCAATGTTCGGGCACGCAGCGGACTCGCACACGGTGTGCAGCCCGAGCCGCCGAACCAGGCGCTTCAGCTCCATGTAATTGTCGCCCACCGGCGCGGGAGCCTTGAGCCAGGCGGGGCGGCGGGGACGCGTGTCGATGGAAACCAGCACTCTTCTCTCATGATACCGGGCCGGAATCCGCGCCACCGGAGAGGATGGCGGATGCCTGCGACTTGAAGTCCGAATCTTGCAGCCCTTCCAGGTTGATTTCCACGTTGGCGCGCGCCCCGGCGCGGGCGGCTTCAGCCAGCGCGATGCCGGTTGCGATGTCCGAGCCGAACTTCGCCGGCGCCGCCGACTTCAGCTCCTCAAGCCGCCTTTTCAGTTCTCCAGCCCTGACGAACACTTCCAACGGAACCTCGGCCGCCAGCCGCAATGCCTTCTCGACGTACGGACCCCGCTCCTCCTTTGGGCGCCGGTATGCGGCCATCACCTCCCGGAATGCGGCGGCGTCCCGATCCACTGCTTCCGTGAAGAATGCGCGAGCCTGCTCGAACGCGTCGGCATCCAGCCGGGCCAGCCGGGCTGCCATCGCGCCGAGCGCTGCGGCCATGGCTCCAGCCGCCGCCGCGGCGCTGCCGCCCCCGGGCGTAGCCGAGGGCGCGGCCAGCGCATCGAGGAACTCCCGCAAGCCGCCGCGGTCGCCCATGGCTTGCGCCAGGCGGTTCTCCAGAATCACGGACGGCTGGAAATTCTCAATCTGGAGGTAATATTCCGCCGTCATTTCGATGGCCTTCTTCGGAATCAATCCGACGATTTCACTGGAGGCGACGGCGACGCCATAGCGCTCCGCTTCGCGCTTCACCGTTTCGAAAACCCGATGCACCGGGGTGGACTCGAAGTCGGTGAGGTTCATGGACACCTGGACCATCCCGCGGGACTCGAGCGCGACGCCCATCGCCTTGACAAAGCGGAAGCCGCCCGAGGAGAAGCGCACGGCCCGGGCGATCTGCTTCGCCACTTCGAGGTCGGACGTGCGGAGCAGGATGTTATAAGCGATCAGGAACTTGCGCGCGCCCACGACGGTGGCGCCGGCGGTGGGATGCAGCACCGGCTCGCCGACGTCCGGGTCCCGCTCCGGATTCTTTCCCATTTCTTCCCGGAGAGCTTCGAACTGGCCCCGGCGGATATTTTCCAGTTGCACCCGCTCCGGCCTTCTGGCAGCCGCCTCGTACAGGTAGCAGGGGATCCTCAGCCGCTTCCAGAGCTCCGCGGCGGCACGCTCGGCGAGCTTCACGCACTCTTCCATCGTCACGCCCGAGAGCGGCACGAACGGAAGGACGTCCAGCGCGCCGATGCGGGGATGCGCGCCGCGGTGGCTGTTCAGGTCGATCAGCTCGGCCGCTTTCGCGGCTCCTGCCAGAGCAGCCTCCACTGCCGCATCCGGCGGAGCCACGAAGGTGATGACGCTACGGTGGTGATCGGCATCCATCTCCGTATCGAGCACGACGACGCCCGGCACCGAGGCGATGGCGCCGGCAATCGCGCGGACCTTGCCTTCATCCCGGCCTTCGCTGAAATTGGGAACGCATTCAACCAGTCTCTTTTCCATCCGTGGATTCCTCTTCCGGCGGCTCAAGAAGCCGCCCGTTTTTCACTGTCATTACGGCCAGATTCGCGCCGAAATAATATCCGATCTCCCGATAATCTCCGGCATCCAGCACGACGAAATCCGCCTGCTTGCCCGACTCGAGGGTGCCGGTTCTGTCGGCGATGCCCAGAGAGTATGCAGCATTCACGGTGGCGGCGACGATGGCTTCCGCCGGCGTCATGCGCATCTGGGTGCAGGCCAGCGCCACCGCCATCTGCATGTTCCACATGGGGCTCGTGCCGGGGTTGTAGTCCGTGGCAAGAGCCACGGCGGCTCCCGCCTCAATCAGGGCGCGCGCCGGCGCGTGTTGCGAGCCACCCAGAAAAAGCACCGAGCCGGGCAGCAGCGTGGCCACCGTGGAGGAGCGGCCAAGCACGGGGATCACGGCCGGGTCGATCCGCTCCAGGTGATCCACACTGTGGGCGCCAAGCTCCACCGCGAGAGCCACTGCCCCGATGTCGGCGAACTGCGCCGCATGCACCCGCAGGCCGAATCCGAGGCGCCGGGCCGCCTCCAGATACCGGCGCGCCTGCGGAAGGCTGAAAGCGTTCCTGTCGCAATACACATCGACGAAACGCGCCAGTTTCCGCGCCGCCACCGCCGGCATCACTTCGGAGACGAGGTAATCGATGTAGGCATCAGAGCGTCCGTGGAACTCCTCCGGCACGGCATGCGCTCCAAGAAAAGTCGGCAGGACTTCAATCGGCTGCCCGTCCAGCCCGTCAAGGACCCGCAGGCAGCGAAGCTCGCCCGGGCCATCGAGAGCATAGCCGCTCTTGGCTTCCACCGTCGTAGTGCCGCAGGCGGCCATGCGCCACAGCTCCCGCTGCGCCTGCGCCCGGAGAGCTGCCTGGCTGGCGCGGCGGACCTTCTTCGCCGAAGATGCGATGCCCCCGCCCGCAGCGGCGATTTCTTCGTAGCTGCGGCCCGCAATGCGCATCTCAAAATCCTCCAACCGCGGCGCTCCGTAGAGGAGGTGGGTATGGCTGTCGACGAACCCCGGCATGACGACGCGGCCGCGCACATTGAGTTCTTCCGCGTGCCGGACGGTAGCCAGGTTTTCGATCCGGCTGGCCGGCCCGACCGCCGTAATCTGGCCGTCCTCCACCACCATTGCGGCATTTTCGATAATGGATAGTTCTTTCAGGCCGGCTCCACGGCGGGGCGGCGCGCTGCCGCGGAGCGTCAGAAGCTGGCGCGCTCCCCGGACGAGCAACCTTTTCGGCATCATCGGCTCCTCCCATCCTACCTGCGGCGGACGCCTGCCGGGAATTTCCTCAGGGTTCGCTTCGGTATCGGAAAAACGGGCGGCAAATCTTCTCCGGCAACCAGGCTACGGCAACTCCAGCGCCGGGAATGCCGCTGCCATTTTCCTCGGAACACGGCGTGACAGGCACCAGACGCCTCAGATACACTATGACCGAATCCCGGCGGCGGGAGGCGCCGATTTTTGTCCAGCGGCCAATTGTCCACTGACGACAAGAAGGCGATTCGCGAAGAACTCCATCGTGTATTGTCGAGCCCCTGCTTCCGTAACAGCGCAAAGTGCCGCGAATTCCTCCGGTTTGTTGTCGAAAGAACACTGGCGGGAGAATCGGACGCTCTCAAGGAGCGCACCATCGCCGTCGAGCTTTTCGGCAAGAGCCACGACGCCGACCTGGACCGGGACAGCACCGTCCGGGTCTGTGCACGGAACACGCGCAAGAGGCTGGCGGAGTACTACGCCACCGGAGCGGGCGGACCTTTCCGGATTGAGCTGCCTGTCGGCAGCTACGTTCCGGTTTTCCGCCGCACGCAGGAGGAGGGAGGGAATGAGGCCGCGCTGGCCGCGGGAACGGTTGGCGCGCCGCCACGGCGCCGTCTGGACCGCAAGACGATCCTGGCAGGCGCGGCATTGATAATGTCCGCCGTCGCCATCGCGCTGCTTTCTCTCCGGACTCCCACCGACCTCCTCGCCCGGTTCTGGGAGCCGGTGCTGCGCGCACCCGGCGGAGTGGAGGTTCTGATCGCGGCGCCACTTGGCGGATCCTCGAATTCATCCCCGGGAGCCGGGCCGGCAAGTCTGACCCTACGGTCACCAGGAGTCTCGCAGACCGCCGCCGTAGCGGAGATCCTCCACCTTCTGCGCAGCCGGGGAGCCAGGGCGCAGATTGGCGACTACCGCCGGATTCGGGACGAGGAGATCCCGGACAAGGCCGTTGTCATCGTCGGCGCAACCGCATTTCGCGGCCCCCACTCCTGGATGGAAGGTTGCCCGATTCTCCTAAGGCTGGACGACAATCCGCCGCGCTTTGCCTCCGAAACCGGCGAACAATGGATGGCAGCAGCGTCTCCAGACAATGCGGACTATGCAGCAATTTACCGGATTCCTGCGGAAAAGCCGCGTCCGTTTATTCTCCTGATCGCGGGCCTGAATGCACGGGCGTCGGAAATTGCAGCCAGCCATCTGGTCGACCCAGGCCGCCTCGAGAGCCTCCTGCGGGCCGCGCCCGCGGGCTGGGAGAAGGCCCGGATGGTTGTCCTCCTTGAAATCCGCCGACGAAGCGTGCGGCCGGTCAGCGTTCTTCTGTGGTGATGCCGGAAGCTCCCGCCATCGGGATCCGCAACCCGTGGCGGCGGGCGCACTCGATGGCTTCCTGATAGCCCGCGTCGGCATGCCGCAGCACGCCGAGCCCGGGATCGCAACGCATGACGCGCTCGGCGCGCCGCGCTGCGCTTTCCGTGCCGTCCACCACGGTCACCTGACCAGCATGTTGGGAGTAGCCGATGCCTACGCCTCCTCCGTTGTGCACGCTCACCCACGTGGCTCCGGCTGCGGTGTTCAGCAGCGCGTTGAGAATCGGCCAGTCTGCGATGGCGTCGCTACCGTCCAGCATCCCTTCTGTCTCGCGGTAGGGCGAGGCCACCGAGCCGCAGTCGAGGTGGTCGCGTCCGATCACGATGGGCGCCTTCACCCTGCCCTGCGCTACCAGCCGGTTCATGGCCACGGCGAAGCGGTCACGCTCCCCATAGCCGAGCCAGCAGATCCTTGCGGGCAGCCCCTGGAAGCGGACGCGTTCCCTTGCCAGCCGGATCCAGCGCACCAGCGCGGCATCGTCGGCAAACATCTGGCAGGCGAGGTCATCGGTAACGTGGATGTCCGACGGATCACCAGACAGGGCCACCCAACGGAAAGGCCCCTTGCCCTGGCAGAACAGTGGCCGGATGTATTCTGGCACGAATCCCGGGATTTCGAACGCGTCTTTCACCCCGCGGTCGAACGCCATCCTGCGGATGTTGTTGCCGTAATCAAAGACCGCCGCCCCGGCGCGCCTCATCGCCAGCATCGCCTCCACGTGGCGGGCAATCGAATCGAGCGCGCGCTCGACGTACCCCTTAGGGTCGGAAGCGCGGAGCCGCGCCGCCTGCTCCACGTCGTATCCCGACGGGATGTAGCCGTTCAGCGGATCGTGGGCGGAAGTCTGGTCGGTGACGAGATCCGGCGTCACGCCGCGGCGCACGAGCTCGGGGAGCACATCGGCGCAGTTGGCGCACAGAGCCACGGAAAGGGCGCGCCGCGACTCGCGCGCATCCTCCACCAGCCGCAGCGCCTCCTCGAGCGAGTCCGCGCGGACGTCGCAATAACCTGTCTGGAGCCTCCTGGCGATGCGCGCCGGATCCACCTCCACGCAGAGGATGGCCGCTCCGTTCATGGTGGCGGCCAGCGGCTGCGCTCCGCCCATGCCGCCCATGCCTCCAGTCAGCACGAAGCGGCCGGCCAGATCTCCGCCGAAATGTTTCTTCGCGGCAGCGGCGAACGTCTCATAGGTGCCCTGCAAAATGCCCTGCGTGCCGATGTAGATCCAGCTTCCGGCAGTCATCTGGCCGTACATGGTCAGCCCCAGCCGCTCGTACTCGCGGAAATGCTCCCAGTCCGACCAGCGTCCGACGAGATTCGCGTTCGCAATCAGTACGCGCGGCGCCTCCTCGTGCGTGCGGAACACGCCAACCGGCTTGCCGGACTGCACAAGCAGCGTCTCATCTGCTTCGAGGCGGAGCAGCTCGCGGACGATGACTTCGAAGCATTCCCAGTTGCGCGCGGCCTTTCCGGCGCCGCCGTAAACGATCAGCTCGTCCGGCTTTTCCGCCACTTCGGGATCCAGGTTGTTCATCAGCATGCGGAGCGCCGCTTCCTGCGGCCAGCCCTTCGCATGGAGTTCGCCGCCTCGCCAGGCGCGGACCACCTTCTTCATGACCCCGATTCTAGGCCGCCCTGCCGCCCGAGGAAAGGCCGCCCGAAGCCTTTCAGCGGAACACGATGAGATCCGAGACGGCGACGCGCGCCCCGGCGGACTCCGTGTGCCGGACGCCGAGCACGACAAGCTTCACCCTGTGCCTTCCGCGCTTCAGCCCGAAAAGATGAAAAACGCTTTCGTCCCCCTTGACGCTCTTCTCATCGGAATATACGTCGTAATTGTTCACCCGTTTTCCATCCAGCCATGCTTCAAGAAAGCCGCCATCGGGAAGATAAGGACCGGTGACGATGAACCCGGTTCCTTCGAATTCGATTTCCGCGGTAGCACCTTTCTCGTCCGATACGCGCGCCCGCAGGCGCTCGTCGACAGCCCAGCTCCCTGTGAATTTCCAGCGCGCGTCCGCGTGGGCAATGCGCTCGACGGGCGTCCCGTAGTCATCCCATATCGCCACTCTGACAGGTTTCGGCGGCTGCGGCGGGACGCGGATTTCCCCGCCTGTCACCTGGCCGCCCGCCCGCGCCACCGCCTTCAACGCCCGCTGGAAAGTGCTTTCGACAATCTGGTGGAACGTGAAATCGGTGTAGGCGAATTTCCTGTCCGCGATGGCTGGAATGCCGCCCTTCCATTCCTCCGGGATTTTCTCATAGCCCATCATGACGCCAAGAATTCCGGCAGCGCTGGAAGGATTGCAGTCCGAGTCCTGCCCGGCCTGCGTGGAAATGCGGATGGTGCGGCCCATGTCGCTGCCGCCGTACAGCAGCCCGAGCGCGATGTAGGCGCCGTTGATCCTGGCGTCAATGTTGAAGGGGCGCAGGGCTCCGGCAGGGCAGGGCTCCCTGCCATTCCACTTCTTCTCGATCTCGGCCCAGTTCTGCTTCCAGTCGTCCGGGTACTGCCGGTGCCAGGCCAGCACGTCCGAGATGAGGCGCGCGTAAGGGCTCTTCGGCGGCAGACATGCAAGGCCGGCCTCCACTACCCGCCGCGGGTCGTTTTCGAAGAACGCCGCCGCGTACATGCAGGACACGAACACTCCGCCGAGAACGCCGTCGCCGGCATTCATGACGCGGCCGGCGCGCACGGCGATATCCGCCGCCAGCCGGGGAAGCCCGGGCGCCATCAGGCCGATGAAATCCGCCTCGATCTGAAAGTCGATGTCGTTGGCATGCACGTTATAACGCGGCGTGCCGCTCAGTCTCGCCGGCACGCCCCGGCGCAGCGCCCGGCGCGCTGCCAGGTTGGCATGCCACAGTGCGTATTGGGAATCGCGGAACATGGCACCGAAGTCTTCCGTGGTCGCATCGAGGCCCTTCTCGTCGAGGACCCTGGCCAGCGTCATGTCGACATACAGATCATCCTGATTCAGCGCGTTGGACACCATTTCGGGCTTCCATTGCGGCAACTGGTCGTCGGGAATGATCTGCTCGCGCCAGCGGAACTCTGTCGGCGCGCCGAAGCTGACGCCGATCATCTGCCCCGCCCAACCGCCGCGGATCTTGTCCCGAAGCGTTTCCAGCGGGAGAGTTCGCGCGGCGTTCTGCGCCATCGCCGTTGCGCCGAACAGCAGGAGAACAAGTCCAGGCATGACGGTTCCCATGGCAACCCAAGCCTATCACGGCCACCCTGCCCCGGCAGCCGGTGAAGAGGAAGCCGGTTCCGGACGATATTGAATGGAAGGCCATGCTCGCTCTTGCGCTCGCCCTCGCTGCGCCTCCGGCCATCGCGGCCGGCGGAGCCGATCTGCGCTCGGCGTGCGATCCTTCCTCCCGGGTCGTGGCCCGGCTGGACCCTGGCACGCCGGTCCGGCTCGGGCACTCCATCAGCGGCGAGTACGGACGCTGCTTTCACGTCATTGCCGGAGACGCGCAGGGCTATGTATTCGCCGGCTCGATTACGAATGTGGAGGAGTACGAGCGGGCCCGCGCCGCAGCAGGGGACGGCGAACTGCCACAGATCATCAGGGCCGAGGTGCGCAGGCTCCGCGAGGAATCTCCGGCGCATCCGCTGCTGGCTCCGGTGCTGGATGCCCTGGACTCTGGCCGTCCCGCAGAAGCGCTGCGGCGGCTTGAATCTGACGTGCTGCCGAAGATTCCGGAGGAGCCGAACCTGCTCGCGCTGGCCGGAGCCGCTGCCTACCAGGCAGACGACACGCGCAAGGCAGAGGCGTATTGGGCTCGGTCGGTTGCGCTGCGGGAGAATCCTGCGATCGCCTCGCTGCTCGGCCGGCTGCGGGCGGAGCGCGCCGCCGATACCGGCCACCAACGCTCCTCCACTTCGCGTTTCGTGCTGCGATACGACACCCGTGCTCTGGCGCCCCGCAGCGCCGACGCCCTGCTGTCCGCACTGGAAGAAGAGCTCGGCCGGATCCACGAAGCCATCGGCTGCCCGGCGGCGGAGCCCCTGACTGTCATCGTGCAGCCGTATGACGCATACCGCGCAGCCACGGGCTTCGGGGACTGGAACAGCGGGCTTTTCGACGGCCGCGTCCGCGTCCCGTTTCCGGAGGGCATGGATCTGACGCAGTTGCGCCGGACGCTGGCGCATGAGCTCGCGCACGCCTGCCTCGCCCGCCGCGGCATCCGCGAGCGCTGGCTGCACGAGGGGCTGGCCATGCGGCTTGCCGGCGAGCGTCCGCCCGACCAACTGCTGCGCGAAGCGCGCAAGCTGGACCGCCTGCCGGATTGGGATGAGTCCAAACCGGAGCAGATCCGGCTCTACTACGCCTGGGCGTGGCTCGCCGTCGAGCGTCTCTACCAGACGCGCGGCGAAGCGGGCGTGCGCGAGCTTCTCCGAAATCCCCGCGCGTTGCCCGATCCGTCCATCCGCTGATAAACTGCCAGCCGCCGATGCCGCGCCGCGCCGCCTCGCCCTGGCCGCTGCTGGCCCTGCTCTCGTTTTCCGTTGTGATCAATTACCTCGACCGCAGCAATCTGAGCGCGGCGGCTCCGCTGCTGTCGAAAGAGATGGCGCTGTCGGACTCCGAGCTCGGCCTGCTTCTGTCCTCGTTCTTCTGGACGTACGCCCTGTGCCAGATTCTGGCCGGATGGGTGGTGGACCGCTTCAACGTCGTCCTCGCATACGCCGCCGGCTTCGCCGTCTGGTCGCTGGCCACCGGAGCCATCGCCTTCGCCCACGGCTTTGCTGCCCTGGTGATGATGCGGCTGGTGCTTGGCGCGGGCGAGAGCGTGGCATTCCCGGCGTATTCGAAAATCCTCGTGCGCGCCTTTCCGGAACATGAGCGGGGAATGGCGAATTCGATTCTCGATGCCTGTACGAAACTGGGGCCGGCATTCGGCGTCTACTTCGCCGCATGGTTCATGCAGGAGTTCGGGTGGCGCCCGTTCTTTCTGGCCACGGGGTTTGGCGCGCTCGCCTGGCTGCCGTTCTGGCTCCGCTACGCCCCCGCGCAGTTGCCGGGAAGCCACTCAGAGGACGGCAGCGAGGCCGCATCAGCACGCGGTCCGGGCTGGCGGGAGCTGCTGTCGAGCCGAACCGTGTGGGCCACGTTCCTCGGCCTGTTCTGCCATAACTACAACTGGTACCTGCTGCTGACGTGGCTGCCCACGATCCTCGTCCGCGAGCGCGGCTTCACGATGGCCGGCATGGGCGCATGGAACGCCACTCTGCTCACGGTGACCGCCGCCGCGACGCTGGCTGCCGGATGGATCTCGGACCGGCTCGCCGCACGCACGCAGGACGTCGCCCGCCTGCGCCGCGGGTTCCTCATCACCGGGCTGCTGTTCACGGCTGCGGCGATGCCCTTCACGGTAGCAGGGCCGCCGTGGGTTTCTGCTGTCTCGCTGCTGGCCGCGTTCACGGGCATCGGCATTTACGTCAGCAATTGCTGGGCGTTCACGCAGACGCTGGCCGGCGCGGCGGCCGGACGCTGGACCGGAATGCAGAACGCGTTCGCCAATCTCGGCGGCGTCATCGCTCCCGCGCTGACGGGATTTCTTGTCGAGAGGACAGGACAGTTCCTGGCGGCGGTTCTCACTTCTTCAGCCGTGCTTCTGGCCGGTGCCGCGTCGTACTTCCTGTTGGCGGGTCCGCCGCCGGCGTACCGCAGGCAGGCAGCGCCGCTGGGTGAACCCGGAACTGGCAGCCCGCCGGCATCGTGAGGCGCGGATCAACGGCGGCAGCCTGAACAAAATGCTGCCGACAAAGGCAGTTTTTCGGGCATGACGTCCGGGCCTGTGGTAAACAGAAGGAATCTGGCGCGCCGGCAAGGCGGCCCAGAAGGAGGCCCGCTCATGAGCAGCGTGCGGATTCTTGCTGGCACCCGCAAGGGCGCGTTCATTCTCGGAGCCGACGGCACCCGGCGGAACTGGAACATCCGCGGCCCGCTGTTCGGGGGCTGGGAGGTGTACCACGTGAAAGGTTCGCCCGCCGATCCCGACCGCATTTACGCCTCGCAATCCTCGGGCTGGTTCGGGCAGATCATGCAGCGGTCCGATGACGGCGGGGCTACGTGGAAAGCCGTCGGCAAGGATTTTGCCTACGAAGGGGACCCAGGCACGCATCAGCATTACGACGGTTCGCAACGTCCGTGGGAGTTCCGGCGCGTCTGGCACCTGGAGCCCTCGCTGTCGGATCCGGACGCCGTCCTCGCAGGGGTGGAGGACGCGGCGCTGTTCCGCTCTGCCGATGGGGGCATGACCTGGACGGAATTGGCCGGGCTCCGCCGCCACAGCTCCGCTCCGCAATGGTCGCCCGGAGCGGGCGGGCTGTGCCTGCACACGATTCTTTCCGATCCAGGCAACCCGCAACGCATGTACGTGGCAATCTCCGCCGCCGGCGCATTCCGCACCGACGACGGCGGCGTCACCTGGAAGCCCATCAACCGCGGCCTGCGGTCCGGTTACATCCCCGATCCGGAAGCGGAAGTGGGCCATTGCGTGCACCGTATCGCAATGCACCCCGCGCGTCCGGAAGTGCTGTTCATGCAGAAGCATTGGGACGTGATGCGCAGCGACGACGCGGGCGATTCATGGCGCGAAATCAGCGGCAATCTGCCCTCCGATTTCGGCTTCGCCCTCTGCGTCCACGCCCACGAGCCGGAGACCGTGTACGTCGTGCCGATCCAGAGCGATTCGGAGCATTACCCGCCCGGCGGGCAGCTCCGCGTATGGCGCAGCCGGTGCGGCGGCGGGGAGTGGGAGCCGCTTTCCGAAGGGCTGCCCCAGCGCGACTGTTACGTCAATGTCCTGCGGGGCGCCATGGCGGCGGACTCGCTGGATCCCTGCGGCATTTATTTCGGGACCACCGGCGGGCAGATATACGCCAGCGCGGATTCCGGCGAGCATTGGACCGCCATTGCCAGCCATCTGCCGCCGGTGCTTTCGGTGGAAGTGCAGACGCTGCCATGATCCGCGTGCACCTGCCTTACCATCTTCAGGTCCTGGCGGGCGCCAGCGAGGAGGTGACATTGACGGTTCCCGCCCCGGCGACCCTGGCCGCGGTGCTCGACGCGCTCGAATCGGCCTATCCTCCCCTGCGCGGGACCCTCCGCGATCCCCGCAGCGGGGCGCGCAGGCCGATGGTGCGCTTCTATGCCTGCCGGGAGGACCTTTCACACGCCCCGCCCGGAACAATTCTTCCTGATCCCGTTGCGGCGGGAAGGGAGCCGCTGTTGATTGTCGGCGCAGTGGCCGGCGGCTGATCAGTCCTGCGCCGGGCGCCAGTCGCGCATCGTCGCCGACCAAGGCGCGAAGCCCCGCTGCGCGCTGTAGGGATCATCATCGATCGTGATGGCCGCATCGATGCGCGCCCCATCGTGCAGCTCCTCGAGCCGCGCCGAACTCCGCCACGCGCGCACGAACAGCATCCGCCCGTTCTGCCAGAGCCGCGCCCGCACATGCTCGCCGCTGCGGCCGAATCCTTCCGCCTGCCGCACCTCGGCGCCGCGCAGCAGGAACACCGGCTGGCGGTTGCCGCAGCCGTACGGCGCCAGCGCCAGCACCTCGCCTGCGGCCTTGTCATTCATCTCTTCCAGGCGCAGCTCCGCATCCAGATGCAGCTCCGGCGCCAGATCTTCTTCCGTGAGCCAGGCGCGCGCCAGGTCGTTGAATCTCCGCTCCAGCTCGGCCACGCGCTCCTCTTCGAGCGTCACGCCCACTGCCTGCCGGTGGCCGCCGAACTTGGCGAAGACATCCGCCATCTGCTCAAGCGCCGACAGCAGGTGGAAGCCCGGGATGGAGCGTCCCGATCCCTGCGCCATGCCGGTATTGTCGTCGCGCCCCAGCACGATCACGGGGCGGTGGTAGAGTTCCGCCACGCGGTTGGCGACGATGCCGACGACTCCGCGGTGCCAGTCGGGCGAGTAGAAGACGAGTCCCGCCATGTCCGGCGGCGGCCCCTCTTCCCCGTAACGCCCCACGATCTCGCGCACGATCGCCTCTCCGGTGCGCTGCCGCTCCGCGTTCAGCTCCTCCAGCCGGGCGGCGATCGCGCGCGCCCGCTCCTCGTCCCTCGTCAGGAACAGCTCGATCACTTCGCGCGCATGATCCATGCGCCCGGCGGCATTGATGCGCGGAGCGATGCGGAAGCCGAGGTCGAACGATGTAAGCGGTTGGCCCGGCGTCAGCCCGCTGGCTTCGAGCAGCGCCCGCAACCCGGGGTTGCGGGTTCTGCCGATGCCCTCCAGCCCGCGCTTGACGATGACGCGGTTCTCGCCTGTCAGCGGCACGACGTCGGCCACCGTGGCCACCGCAGCCATGATCAGGAACGAATCCGTGAAGCGGACGATCCGCTCCGGCGTCCAGCCGTCGCGTTCCATCAGCGCCTGCGCCAGCTTGAACGCGACGCCCGCCCCGCAAAGGTTCTTGTTCGGATAGGGACACCCCGGCTGGTTCGGGTTCAGGATGGCCGTAGCCGGGGGCAGCTCCGCGTCGGGCAGATGGTGGTCCGTGAGGATCACGTCGATGCCGGCGCGCCGCGCCGCCTCCACCGCCTCGAAGGCGCGGATGCCCGTGTCTACGCTCAGGATCAGCGTGCAGCCTTCGGACGCCGCGCGCTCCACCACGGACGCCTGCATGCCGTACCCTTCGCGCAGGCGGTCCGGGACGTAATAGCCTGCCTGAAGGCCCAGCACCTCCAGCATGTGGAGCAGGATGACGACACCGGCCACGCCGTCCACGTCGTAGTCGCCGTACAGCAGCACGCGCTCGCGCCGCCGCACCGCGTCCAGAAGCCGCGCCGCCGCCGCCTCCATGCCGAGCATCCGGAAGGGATCCTCGAGGTGCGTCAGCCTGGGATGCAGGAAGCGCTCCACCTCCTGCGGCGCCCTGAAGCCGCGGCAGGCCAGGACGCGCGCGGCTGGAAGCTCCAGCCCGCATTGCCGGGCCAGCCGCCGGGCCTCCTGCTCGTCGGCCTGCGGCAGGATCCACCGTGCGCGCGAAGGCATCGTCTCAGTTGTTCGAGTAGAAGCCGCCGTAGCTGTCTTCGTCCTCGTTTTCCGGACCGGCCGCTTCCAGGTCGTCCAGAATGGACTCCCACTCGGCGAACCACTCCGTCTCGACGGCGTACATATAGATGCGGCCCTCGAAGTCGAAGCTCAGCTCCAGCGCGCAGAGCTTGCCTTCATAGCGCGACATCGCTTCAATGCGCCGCTGCATGTCGCGGCGCTCATCGCGGGTCAGATCGGCTTCTTCCAGAATCTCGAGCGCCGTCTCCTTCTGCTCGGCATCGAAGGTCCGTTCATGCAGGTGCACAAGGCGCACGCCCACCTGCTGCGCGCATTCGAGAAACCGCTGGTAGTCCGGCACCCGGCGGTGGTCCCAGAACACGATGCGCCGGTCTTCGTGCATCCGGCTTGTCGAGTGAAACACGATGAACGACTCGGCGTGCAGATACTGTTCAATTTCCGCAGCCAGCCTCTCCAGGTTCTGTTCCATCATTCTTGCAGAAATACGGGCAGTCAACGCTCCGCCATGACGAGCACTTCGTCTGCCGCTGCTGCATCGCGGGCGGCCGGGGTCACGATCGTCTTTTTCCCGATAAAGATTTTCTTTTTCTTTGCAATGGCCTCGCGGACGTCCGCCTCGCAGACGAAATCGGCGATTTCAATCTTTGGCGCAGGCGGCTCCGGCGGCTTCTCCGCCGCAGGCGGGCTCTGCGGGGCGGGCGCCGCGGGCTTGCCCGTTGCCTGCCCGCAGGGGCACGCGGGCGCCGCGCCGTGCCGCGCCAGATAACGGTCGACCGCCGCTTCCACCGCATCGGCGGATAGGCCTCCCGGGGACGAAGGCGCCGCCGCAGGCGCAGACGCGGGCATCGCCGCCCGGATGGCCTCCTGAACGCCGGCGGGGCGGACCGCAACGCCCCGCTGCTCGAGGTACTTCGCCACCGCCGCGGCCAGCGCCGCCCGGTCCAGCGCCTTCATGCCGCTATCCGCGCTTCCCATTGCTTCCTCCGGCCTGCGCACCGCCCACGCGACGCGCCGGATGTTGATCAGATGCTGCGGCCCGACGTTGTCCGAGGTCACGTTGCCGCCAATGGCGCCGCAGCCGAGCGTCATCGAAGGCTGGAGGTTGGTCGTAATGCCCACCGAGCCCTGCGGCGAAGACGTGTTCACCAGCACGCGGAACGCGGAAACGCGCCGGGCGAATTCGCTCACCCGCGCTTCGTCCCGGGCGTGGATGACCGCCGTGTGGCCGATGCCGCCGAAACGGAGGATCGATTCGCAGGCCTGGACGCCAGCCTCGAAATCCTCCACCCAGAAAAGCGCCAGCACGGGGGACAATTTTTCGGCCGAAAGCGGAAATTCCTTGCCGATTCCCGGGATTTCCCCTGCCAGAATCGTGGTTCCGGGAGGCACGGAAAAGCCAGCCATTTCGGCGATTTTCTCGGGCGGCTTGCCCACGCATTCGCCGCGCACGCGCGTGCCGCCGGAAAAGAGGGTCTTCTCCACTGCCGCCCTTTCGGCGTCGTTCATCAGGTAGGCGCCGTTGCGCTTCAGGGCCTCCAGCACCGCCTCGCGCATGCGCCGTTCCGCCACCAGCGTCTGCTCGCTGGAGCACACCGTGCCGTAGTCGAATTTCTTGCCCTCCACCACCAGCCGGACGGCTTCAGCGACATCCGCCGAAGGATCGAGCCAGATGGGCACGTTGCCCGGGCCGACGCCGTAGGCGGGCTTGCCCGACGAGTACGCGGCCCGCACCATGCCCGTGCCGCCAGTGGCAAGGATCAGGGCGGTCTTCGGGTGCTTCATCAGCTCCTGGGTGGCCTCCAGCGTGGGACGCTCGAGGCACTGGATGAGCCCCCGCGGCGCGCCCGCCTTCTCGGCTGCTTCCATGGCGATGCCCGCCGCCGCGCAGGTGCATTCCTTCGCCCGCGGGTGCGGGCTGATCACGACGGCATTGCCGGCTTTGAGCGAGATCAGGATCTTGAAAAACGCCGTGGAGGTCGGATTGGTGGTCGGACAGACGGCCGCCACCACGCCCACGGGCACGCCGATCTCGGTGATCCGCTCGCCCGGCAGCTCGCGCAGCACGCCGAGCAGGCGCATGCCGCGCATCGAACGCGGCAGGATGTCCGTGGCGAGCAGGTTCTTGGCGGTCTTGTCCTCGACGTTGCCCATGCCCGTCTCGTCCACCGCCATCTGGGCCAGCCGCCGCGCCTCGGCGCGGCCGGCCGCGGCCACCGCCTCCACAATGGCGTCGGCCTGTTCCTGTGTAAAGTTGCGGTATTCGAGCCAGGCTGCATGCGCCTGCTCTACCTTCGCGCGGGCTTCCTCCAGAGACAATGCGTCTGGCTCGTGCGGCATGGCGCGTCCCCGCCCTCAGACGGGCCTGCTACTTCTTCGCGTTCGAGCCGGGCAGGACCTTCTCCGTCTCCTCGTGCGGGTTGGGGATCACATGCACGGCGATCAGCTCGCCCACCCTGCGGGCTGCGGCCGCACCGGCGTCCGTGGCGGCCTTCACCGCGCCCACGTCGCCCCGCACGGTCACGACGACATACGCCGCGCCCACATATTCTTTGCCCGTCAGCACGACGTTCGCCGTCTTCACCATCGCGTCGGCGGCTTCGATGGCGCCGATCAACCCCTTCGTCTCGATCATCCCAAGGGCTTCCATTTCGGATCTTCCCTCCCGTCTGCGCGAATTCCGGTGGTGAAACTCTCACGGTATCACAATCGGCCCGCGGGGAAACCCCTCCGCTGCCGCACGGAACCTGCCACGGCAGATCCGCATCTGAGAAAATGAGGACAGGGGAAGCGATGAACTCGGTCAAGACGGTCCTGCTGCTTGGTCTGCTCAGCGGCGTGCTGCTCGCCATCGGGCAGGCGATGGGCGGCGCCGCAGGGCTTCAGACGGCGCTCCTTTTCGCCATCGCGATGAACTTTTTCAGCTACTTCTTCTCCGAGAAGATCGCCCTGATGGCCAGCGGAGCCGTCCGCGTCAGCCCGACAGAGAATCCGCAAATCTACTACCGGCTGGCCCCCATCGTGCAGCGGCTTTGCCAGCGGATGGGGATTCCCGAGCCGAAGCTGTGGGTGATCCCGGAGCAGTCTCCGAACGCGTTCGCCACCGGGCGGAACCCGCGGCACAGTTCGGTCGCCGTCACGGCCGGGCTGCTCGAGCTGATGGATGACGACGAGCTGGCCGGCGTCATTGCCCACGAGCTCGGGCACATCCGCAACCGGGACATCCTGATCAGCTCCATTGCCGCTACGATTGCGGCGGCCATTACCTTCGCTGCGCGCATGTTCGTCTTTTTCGGCGGCGGCCGCCACAATGACGACGAGGCCCCCAACCCGCTGGCCAGCCTGGCGCTGCTGCTGCTTGCGCCGATTGCGGCGCTGCTGATCCAGATGGCCATCTCACGCACCCGCGAGTTCGCCGCCGACGCGGAAGCGGCGCGCGCCATTGGTTCCGGACGGCCGCTGGCCAACGCGCTGCGCAAGCTGGAGGCGTGGTCGAAGAGGATCCCGCTGGACGTCAACCCGGCCATGTCGCACATGTTCATCATCAAGCCTTTCTCGGGCGAGAGCCTGATGCGGCTGTTCTCCACGCACCCACCGACGGCGGAGCGCATCGCGCGGCTTGAAAGGATGGCGTGAACCAGGTCCGGGTCAACCGCAGGGCCGAAGGCCGGCTGGGGGCCGGCCACCTCTGGATCTACGCGAGCGACGTCGTCGACGCCGGACAGGCGGGGCCGGGAGAAGCTGTCCGCGTCGTTAACGAGAAGGGGCGCTTCCTGGGCATCGCCCACTACAGCTCGGCCTCGCAGATCCGGCTGCGGCTGCTGACCCGCGAAGAACGCCCCATTGACCGGGCCTTCTTTCTGGAGCGGCTGCGCGCCGCTATCGAATTCCGCCGCGCCGTGGTGGCGGATTCCGACGCCTGCCGCCTGGTTCATGCCGAAGCCGATCTGCTGCCCGCCCTCATTGTGGACCAGTACGGGGCGCACCTCGCGGTCCAGTTCCTGGACCAGGGCATGGACCGCGCCGCGCCGCTGATCGCCGGCTGCCTCTGCGAGCTGCTTTCGCCCGCCTCGATCCTCGCGCGCAACGACGTGGCGGTGCGCCGCCTGGAAGAACTGCCGCTGGAGCCCCTCGCACTGCACGGCGAGCCGCCCGCGCAGGCGGAGATCCGCATGAACGGTCTGGCGCTCGCCGTGGATCTGCAACGCGGCCAGAAGACGGGCGCCTTCCTGGACCAGCGCGAAAATTACGTGGCTGCCGCCCGCTGGGCGCGGGGCCGCGGCCTGGACCTTTTCACCTGCCAGGGAGGGTTCGCGCTGCATGCAGCCCGCCGCTGCGAGACGGTGGAAGCTGTCGACTCCTCAGCCCCCGCGCTGGAAATCGCCGCAGAGAATGCCCGCCGGAACAGGATCGCCAATATTGTCTGGCGCGAGGCGAACGCCTTCGACTACCTGACGGGCCTTGCCGCCGCCCGGCGGCAGTTCGACTGGATCGTGATCGACCCGCCTGCCTTCGCCAAGTCGCGCGCCAACCTGGAGGCCGCCATGCGCGGCTACCGCGACCTCAACTACAAGGCGCTGAAGATCCTCGCCCCGGGCGGCGTGCTCGTCACCTGCTCCTGCTCGCACCACGTCTCCGAGGCCGACCTCCTGCAACTGGTGGCCTCGGCGGGCCTGGACGCCGGCCGCACGCTGCGCGTGCTCGAGCGCCGCACGCAGGCCGCCGACCACCCGATCCTGCTCACCGTCCCCGAGACGCACTATCTGAAGTGCCTCATTCTCCAGACGCTGTGACGCGCGCCGGGCTCATTTGATCACGCGGAACAGGTTCGAATAATCGTCCGTCCACGGGCGCATCCACTCCGCTTTTTCGAGCGGCTGCGCGCCCTTCTGGTAAGGCTCCCTGGCGAAGACTTCCGGACGGTTCGCCATCAGCACCCACGTGGTGCCGAAGCAGCGCCCGTCGTCGCTGTCTTCAGTCTCCACGAGCAGCGCCGCCTTGCCGAGCAGCGCGGCCTCGCGCTCGAGCACCGGCTTGAGGTCGACGTAGCGGTTGGAAATGTGCACGGCCAGCACGCCATCCGCCTTGAGGTGCCGGAAGTAAAGCTGGATCGCCTCGCGGGTCAGCAGGTGGACGGGGATCGAATCGCTGCTGAAGGCGTCCATCACCAGCAGGTCGTAGTTCTGCGGCGGCTCGCGCTCCATCGAGAGACGGCCATCGCCAAGGACCACTTCCACCGCGCCCTCGGCATTCTCCAGATACCAGAAATAATTGCGGGCGATTTTTTCGACTTCCGGATTCAATTCATAGAACCGGTAGACATCGCCGAAGCGCGAATAGGCGGCAATGGTGCCCGCGCCCAGGCCGAGGACGCCGACGCGCTGGAAGCTCGACTCGGGCCTCGTCCTCATCCACAGCCCGAGGCCCGTGTCCTCGCAATAGTAGGTGGCGATCTCGCGGCGGCGGGCCGGGTGCGTATACTGCTCGCCGTGGTTGATCGTGCCATGCACCAGCGTCCGGTAGCCCTCCCAGTCGTAGACGCCGTTGTACTGGCGCACCCGCAATTCGCCATAGAAGTTCCTGCGAATCACCAGCGCGCCGCGCGTCATCTCGCGGATTTCGCGGCCGGCGAAGCCCCACAGCACCGCCACGCCAGTCAGCAGCAGGATGGAGGGCCAGCCGAGCAGATCCCGGCGGAAGGGCAGTTCGGCATCCCGGAGCAGCACCACCGCCGCCAGCGCTCCGCAGAGGGCGATGCCGAGCGGCAGCTCGTACATCGCGCGGAACAGGGCTGGCGCGAGCACCGCCACAAACAGCCCGCCGAGCGCGCCGCCCACGCTGATCATCAGGTAGTAGCCCGTCAGATGGCCTGGGTGCGGCCTCAGCCGCGCCAGCTCCCCGTGGCAGACCATGCACGCGACGAAGAAACAGAGCGCATAGCCGGCAATCATCAGCCGCAGGTCCGGCCGGGCCTCCGGGCCGAGCTTCACCAGCCAGAAGAGCGCGCCCAGAGCGGCGGGCAGCGCCGCGAGAAACCACGTCCGTCGGTACCAGCGCGGCGCGTCAAAGCAGAGGATGAAGGATAGCAGGTAGAGCGCCAGCGGCAGCACCCAAAGGAAAGGAATCGGCGCCAGATCCGTGGTCATATGCGTGGTGAGCGCCAGCAACAGCAGTGACGGCCCCATCGCCAGCGCCGCCCACAGTGCGTGCATCGCGGCGCCGGGCGCCGCCGGGGCCGGGTCTGCCGGCGGCTGCAATCCGGGAGCTGCCGAACGGCGCAGGCCTGACCAGCCGGTGATCGCGCACAGGATGGCGAAGAGGATGAAACCGCCGCTCCAGGCCCATGCCTGCTGCCGCAGCGTGAAGGCTGGCTCGAACAGCGTTGGGTAGCTCAGCAGGGCGAGCATGGATCCCAGATTGGACAGCGCATACAGCCGGTAAGGGGAGCGGTCCGGAAAGGCGCGCGCGAACCAGGCCTGCACCAGCGGCGCAGTGGTCGACAGCAGGAAGTAGGGCAGTCCTACGGTCACCGCGAGGAGCGCCAGGATGCGCGCGGCGGGCATTTCGGGAGAAACCGGCTTCCACTTCGGGTCCGGCAGGATGGGCAGCACCGCCAGCGCCAGCGCCAGCAGCGCCACGTGCAGCATCCATTGCCGCTCCGCGCGCAGCCGCTTCACCACGCCGTGCGTGTAGCCGTATCCCGCCAGCAGCACCGCCTGGAAGAACAGCAGGCACGTGGCCCAGACTGCGGCCGTCCCGCCGAACCAGGGCAGGATCATGCGCGCTATCATCGGCTGCACCTGGAACAGCAGGAAGGCGCTCAGGAAGACGGTAATCGCGTACAACCACATGCCGGTCTTTGATTCTACGGGATTCCGCCGGGCGGCCGCGCACTGCCGCCAGCGGATGTAGAATGGCGCATTGCCGGAAGCCAGCCGGTTTGACCGGCCTGCCGGGGAGTCGTCTTGATGAGCATGACACGCCGCACTGCCGCCAGGGCCGCAGCCTTCACCGCCGCCTCGTATTCCCGCATCCTCGGGGCCAATGACAGGATTGGACTCGGGGTGGTGGGCACCGGCAGCCGCGGCATTCATGTGATGACCAAGTTCCAGCTCTTCGGCGACTGCGAGGTTCGCGCGCTCTGCGACGTGTATGCGGCACGGCTGGACGAGGCGCTTTCGAAGGCGCCCGGCGTGAAGACGTTTTCCCGCCACGAAGAGCTGCTCGCGCTCCGCGAGGTGGACGCAGTGCTCGTGGGGACGCCCGACCACTGGCATGCGCAGATCGCCATCGATGCGATGAACGCGGGCAAGGACGTCTACGTGGAGAAGCCCCTGTGCCGTACCCCGGACGAAGCCCCGCGGATGGTGAAAGCAGCCCGCATCAACAACCGGATCTGCCAGGTGGGCCTCCAGCAGCGCTCCGGCCCCATCTACATCGAACCGCTGGAGAAGTATGTGCGGTCCGGCGCGCTTGGCCGCATCACGCACATCGACGCCGTGTGGAACAGCGGTCCGCCGCGCCCGCTGCGGCGCCAGCCTGCGGAAAAGCCCTCCAACCTGGACTGGGTGCGCTTCCTCGGGCCCGTGAAATACCGCGATTGGGACCCGGCGCAATACTGGAATTTCCGCGCCTTTCTCGATTACAACGGCGGGAAAATGACCGATTTCGGCCATCACTGGCTGGACGTCGTCCACATGTACATGGGCGAACGCGCTCCCCGCTCGGCCGTGTTCGCCGGCGGCATTTTCTACGACTTCCACGACGGGCGCACTGCCCCGGACACCTGCAACGCGCTGTTCGAATACGACGGCTTCACCGTGCTGTTCCAGTCCAATGCCTACGGGCTCCCCGGCGACTACGGGATCACTTTCCACGGAGAGAAGGGCAGGCTGTTCGTCGACCGCAACCGCTACATCTTCACGCCCGCCGCGAAGGGCGCGGCACCCGAGTCGAAGCAGATCCCCGGCGACATCACCGTGGACCACGTCCGCAACTTCCTGGACTGCTGCCGGTCCCGGAAACTGCCCAACGGGGACGTGGGCTTGGCGGCGATCTCGATCCTGCCGCCGCTGCTCGCCATCGAAAGCTACCTGGAGAAGCGCCGCATCCGCTTCGATCCGGACCGGCTGGAAACGCTTCCGCTGTGAGCACCTGCGGTTGAGCCCTTTGCGCCCGCTCCGCTATCATCGGTGTAGGCTAAGGATAAAGGAGTCCCCTGGATGGGTCCGCTAGGCTGGCAAGAGACCCTCGTCATCTTCGTGCTGGTGCTGCTGCTGTTCGGGCCCAAGAAGCTCCCCGAGGTGGGGCGCAATATCGCCAAGGCGATCAATGAGTTCCGCCGCGCCTCCAACGAGCTTCGCGACACCTGGCAGCGGGAGATGGCCAACCTCGAGCGCGAGACGGCAGACATCAAGAAGGAAGCCGAATCGCTGGCGCAGGTCACCAGCGACTACAGCTACTCGACGAGCTACGACTACAGCTACGATTCTTCGTACGACTACGGCTCTTACGGATACCCCGAGTCTTACGACACCCCTTCCACCACGGATGCCCATCCGGTAAGCGATTCCGCAACCCAGGACGCTGACAGGACCGGCGAAGCCGCTGTTGCGGCTGCCCCGCCGGAGGCTGCCGATGCCGGCTCCCCTCAGGAGACGACGGCAGCGGCCGAGCCTGCCCCGCCGCCGGAGAACCCGAGCGGCGAGCCGGCGATGCGCTGAAGACTCCTCAGCCGCAGCGGCACGACACGGACTTCGCAACCGCAGATGCAGGAAAACAACGACCCGCAGCAGCCGCGCCCGGACACGGATCCGGAGCAGGAAGGGCGCCTGACGCCCGAAACCGCCGCCGCGGCCTCCGCGCCGGAGGCGGAACCCGCGGCTCCCCTGCCCGTGGCTGCTCCGCCCGCCCCTCCCGAACCACCCGGGCCGCCCGCGAAAAGCGAACCCGAGGACGAAGAGGAGGAGCTGCTTCGCATGTCCTTCCTCGAGCACCTCGAGGAGCTGCGCATGCGCATCATCCGGGCGCTGATGGGCCTCGGCATCGCGTTCGTCTTCTGCATCCTGTTCACCAACAAACTCTGGGACGCCGTCCGCGGCCCGGCGGTGGCCGCGCTCACGCAGCTCGGCTACCCGCCGGAGCTGGCGCAACTGACGCCCACGGAAGCCTTCACCATCATCTGGGTGAAGCTGCCCATCCTGGCCGCGCTCTTTCTCGCCTCGCCGTGGATCGTCTATCAGGCGTGGGCGTTCATCTCGCCCGGCCTGTACCGGCGCGAGCGCCGGCTGGCGGTGCCCTTCATCTTCTGCACGGCCGGGCTGTTCATTCTGGGCGGGCTGTTCGCCTACTTCGTCGCCTTCCGCTTCGGCCTGGTGTTTCTGCTTGGCATCGGGAGCAATCTGGGCGTCCGTCCTTACATCTCTCTCACCGAGTACTTCGACCTGTTCGTCAACGTCATCCTCGGCGTGGCGCTCGTGTTCGAGCTGCCGGTTCTCATCTTCTTCCTGACGCTGCTCCGGATTGCCTCGCCGCGGTTCCTGCTGCGCCACTCCCGCTACGCCATCCTGATCATCGTCATCCTGGCAGCGATCATCACGCCGACGCCGGACGCGATCAACCTGACGATCTTCGCCGCGCCGATGATCCTGCTCTACTTCGTCGGCGTCTTCGCCAGCTACCTGCTCGTGCTGCACCGGGAAGGCGAACGCTTCCCGTGGCGGAAAGTCTTCTACGTGCTGGGCGGGCTGGCAGCGCTGACGGCCGCCACAGTGGCAGTCTTCCTGCTCCGCTTCGGCTACCACTGGGTGTGGAAGTGGCCTTTCCTGGTCAAGTAAACTATTGCCTTGGCTGATTCCATGACGTCCGCGGAAACGGCGGGCCGCTCCGCCCTGCCTGCTCCCGAACACGCCGACGATACCCTCGCCCAGCGCGCTTACCGGCTTGTGCGGGAAAGGATCCTCAAGGGCGTCTATCCGCCCGGAGCGGCGCTTTCGCGGCGCCGGCTCGCGCAGGAGCTGGGCATGAGCCTGCTGCCCGTGGCCGAAGCGTTGCAGCGGCTGGTCAACGAAGGGCTTCTCGAGAGCCGTCCGCGCGTCGGTACGCGCGTCCGGCAGCCGAGCCGCGAGGAGATCCGCGACCGCTACACCCTGCGGGAGGCGCTGGAGAGCCAGTCCGCGCGCCTGTTCGCCGAGCGCGCCACGCGCGCCCAGAAGGCGGAGATCCTCCGCATGGCGAAGAAGCTGGACGAGTACTACGCCGGCTGGGAGCGGCTCCAGAAAGACAGCGAGTACCGCCTCGCCGTGCGCCGCTACCATGTCCGCTTCCATCTCCGCATCGCCGAAATCGGCGGCAGCCCGCTGTTGCGCCAGGCCATCGAGCGCGAGCAGGATCTGCTGTTTAGTTGGCTGTCGGACACCGCCGCCCAGGTGCACCCGCTGCCGCCCCGCTATCATTCGCAGCTCGCCGAGGAGCTTTGCTCCGGCGATCCCCTGCGCGCCGACGCCGCCATCCGGGCCCACATCCGCTATGCGCTTGACGAGCTGCTCCAGCTCGCCTACACGCCCAACGGGGGCCGCTGGCGCATGGGGCCGCGTCCTTCCTGCTGATTCCTGCTCCGCCCTTCCCGCCCGCGGCGCGGTGTGGTACCATCCGGCAGATCAGAGCGGGCCGCCGCGCGCGTCCACGCTGGGACCGTCCACGCATCGAAGGCTGCCGCGCCGCCCTCCGGCGCGCGCGGGGAGGAGAGCCATGAGCGATTCCGCCGAACTGGCCGTCCGCACGCCGGACGGCGCCACGCGCGTCATCCCGCTTTCCAGCAGGTGCGTTTCCCTGGGGCGCGCAGCGGAGAATGATCTCTCCTTCCCGGAGCAGCAGGAGCTCTCCCGCCGCCACCTGGTTCTGGAGCGCGGGCCCGATGGCTGGCTTGTTCGGGATCTTGGCAGCCGCAACGGCACTTTCCTCAATGGGTCCGCGGTCCGCGAACCGAGGCTGCTGCGCCCCGGAGACCGCATCACCGCAGGCAAGCTCGCCCTGGAATTCCACATGGGCGGCGCTGCGCGGCAGACATCCGCGGAAGCGGGCGGCGGCGCCACCATCGCCATCCGTCTTGACGGCCTTCTGACGCCCGCCGCCGCAGGCCCGTACCAGAACGCGTTGCCGCTGAGTTCCACACGCCATCTCCGCGCGCTGATGCACGCGGGCGCCGAATTCGCCGGACGGATGCCGCTTGCCCAGCTCCTGCCGCTGATCCTCGACCTCGCCGCCACCGCCGTGCAGGCGCCCCGCGGCGTGCTGATGCTCGAGGAGAACGGCGCCCTGGAGGAAAGGGCCGTGCGGGGTTCGCGCTTCCACATCAGCACGACTGCGCGCGACCGCGTCCTGCACGGAAGGGAAAGCCTGCTCATCGAGGACATGGAGCGGGAGGAGAGCCTCCGGCTTCAGGCCAGCATCATCGCCCAGCGCGTCCGGAGCGTCCTGGCCGCGCCGTTGCAAACCCGGGACCGGGTTCTTGGGCTGATCTACCTCGATTCGGCCGGACAGGCGCGCGCCTTCACGCGGGAAGACCTGAACCTGATCACCGTGATGGCCAACATGGCCGCCGTGGCCATCGAGAATGCAAGGCTGGCGGAAGTGGAGGAGCGCGAGCGCCGCGTGTCGCTGGAAATGGAGCAGGCGGCAGCCATTCAGCGGGCGCTCCTGCCTCCCGCGCCGCCCTGCGTGCCCGGGCTGGACATCGCCGCCTTCAGCCAGTCCTGCCACCAGGCGGGCGGCGACTACTACGATTTCTTCGGTCTCCCCGGAGGGAGGCTGGCCGTGCTGGTCGGCGACATCGCCGGCAAGGGAATGCCCGCGGCGCTGCTGATGGCCGGCCTCCAGGCGCATGTCCAGGTGCTGATGGAAGCCGCCGAAGAACCTTCGCGGCTGGTGGAGCGTCTCAACCGCGTCACCGCGGCGCATTGCCCCGGCAACCGCTTTGTGACGCTGTTCTACGCCGAGATCGATCCGGCGTCAGGCGCGCTGGAGTATGTGAATGCAGGGCACAATCCGCCGCTTCTCCTGCACCGGAACGGAACCGTCGAGCGGCTCGCCACCGGCGGGCTGCTGCTTGGAGTTTTCCGGGACGCGGCCTACGAAGCGGGCCATGCGTGGCTGGCGGAGGGCGAAACGCTGGTTCTCTACAGCGATGGAGTCACGGAGGCGGTCCGCCGCGGGGACGGCGAAGAGTTCGGCGAGGCCCGCCTGGCCGGAGTCCTGGCGGAGGCAGCGGACGCCACCGCCGGCCAGATGGTGGAACGCGTCCGCGACGGAGTGGCCGGCTTCGCAGGCGGCGTCTCCACGGCGGACGACTTCACGCTCCTCATCCTTCGCAGGATGGCCGCGGCCTGAACCGGGCTCCGTGGAATTCAGCTCACGTCGATCGTTCCGCTGCGGGTGTCCTGCGCCAGCCGAGGCCAGCTGAAGCTGTACTGGAAGTTTCCCTTCGCACCCTCGTTCACGGTGAAAGCGCGCGTCGTGGCTCCGGCGGCCAGCGGCGCGGGCGATTGCCGTGGCGACACGCAGGACGGCAGCGTGAAGCCGTTGAGAGCCACGGAGAGGTTGTTGGTCCATGTGATGCGGTCGCCGGCCTTGCAGTTCAGCGTGGCCGGCTGCGGATTGCCGCTGCTGTCGATGGAGATCCTGTGGTCGGCCATGACGGCCTCCTTCCTGCGGTTCGATCGCCGATCACCGCCCAGGCTGGAGCCGTCCCGTCCGGAACCACTCTGACCTGCGCCCCTCGCGGCCTTCAGTATATCCGTCCATTTCGAAAAAGCCGCGGGAATCGCCAGAAAGTTTACATCGCAGCCCGGAATTTCCGGCGGAAAATTCCGCGCCTTGCGGCCCGGAAACGCCGCGGCTCAGAAGAAATGCTTTTCGCGCGCCTCCTTCAGCAGCCCTGCCAGCTCCGGGTTCCGCTGGAGCCGGGAACGCGGACAGCCCATCGCCAGGGCCTGGCGCACGGATTCGAGCGCCTGCGTGCGGTCTCCGAGCAGTTCGTAGGTTTCCGCCGCCGAGGCGCGGATTTCCGGACCTTTCGGCGCCAGCCCGAGCGCCGTGGCCAGCCGCTCGCGCGCGGCCGCCGGACGTCCCGTCTTTGCGTAGTAGAGGGCAAGGTCGCTGTAGAGAAAAGCATCCCTCGGGGTTTCCTTCCGGCGCGCCTCGCCGAGCTCGATCGCCCGCCCGAACGCTTCCTGAGCGCGCGCTCCGTCGGCCCGCATCCACGAATAGACAAAGCCGAGGTTGCCCCAGGTCATCGGGTCGTCCGGCTCGATCTCGAGGGCCTTGCGGTACGCTGAGACCGCCTCGGGATAGCGCCCGGCCCGCGAGTAGGCCGTGCCGAGGTTCGTCCAAGCCATCGCGCCGGGCTTCACCTTCAGGAGCATGTTGGAGATCTCGATGGCTTCCGACACGCGCCCGGCCTCGCAAAGCGCGCTGCTCAGGTTGACGAGCGCCGCCGAATGGTCCGGCGCGATGCGGATGACCTCCTGCCATTGGCGGATCGCCTCCGGGAACCGGGTCTGACGGAAAAGGAAATTGCCAAAGGCGTCATGAGCGGCGATGTCATCGGGATCGAGTTCCACCGCCCGCCGGAACGACTTTTCCGCTTCCTCGAGCCGCCCCAGCCGCTCGTACTGGCGCGCGATCGCCTGGTGCGCCTCCGGGTCGTTGGCGTCCAACTGAAGCGCGCGTTCCAGCGAAGCCATCGCCAGGTCCTGGTTGCCCAGCGCCGCCTGCACGCGCCCCATCGCCACCTGCACCGGGGCCAGTTCCCCGTTGATTCGGATCGCCTCGCCGGCATGGTAGGCCGCGGTGTCCAGATCCTTGCGGTTCCGCGTCAGGGCGAAACGGATCCGGTGGGCCTCGGCCAGCCGGGCGTGGCCGAGCGCGAAAGACGGATCCCTGGTCACGCTCTCCCGCAGCAGTCCGATGGCCCGTTCCAGGTTGCCCTCTCTATCCCAGCGCTTCAGCAGCGGAACGGCTTCCAGATACCCGGCAGATGCGCCCGCTACGGCCAGCCCGCCCCAGGGGGCGCGAGGCTCCAGACGGGTCCGCTCCCAGAGCCACGCTCCGCCAGCCAGCAGCGCAACGAATACCGCGGCTCTGGCGGTATGGCGCAGCAGGCGGCCCGCCCCGGCGGGAATGCGCCTTACCCGGACGGCAGACTGCGGCCTCTCCTCGCCTGACTCCGCCTGGTGGAGCGCCTCCAGCACCTCTGCGGCTGAGGCGAACCGCTCCCCGGGATCTTTCGCCAGCAGCCGTGCCAGCAACGCGCGGACCTCTTCCGGCAGGTGGCCAGGAGGGCGGGGGCTGCCGTGCACGATCTGATAGAGCATCGCCGGCACCGTGGCGCCCTCGAACGGCCGCTCTCCCGCGAGCATCTCGTGCAGCACGACGCCCAACGACCACAGGTCCGTGCGGTGATCCACCGGCTGGCCGAGCGCCTGCTCCGGCGACATGTAGGCGGGCGTGCCCAGCCGCGCCCCGTCCTGCGTGAGTTCTCCTGCGGCGCCCTGCACCTGTGCGAGACCGAAGTCGACGATCTTCACGACGCCCTGCCGCGTGATGAGAATATTGGAGGGCTTGATGTCGCGGTGGATGATGCCGTGCGCATGGGCCTCCGCCAGCCCCGAAGCGATCTGGGCGGCAATGCGCAGCGTCTGCGGGATGCCGAGAGGACCAGCGGCGGCGCCGAGCAGACCGGCGAGGCTCTGGCCCTCGTAGTAGGCCATGACGATGAAACGCCGGCCGTCGCCCGCGTCCTCGATGCCGTAGATGGTGCCGATGTGGACGTGGTCCAGCGCGCTTGCTGCGCGTGCTTCGCGCAGGAACCGCTCTTCCGCCGCCGGATCCCGGATGGCGCGTTCCGGCAGGAATTTCAGCGCGACTTTGCGCCCCAGCTCCTCATCGAGGGCGCAATAGACGAGGCCCATGCCGCCTTCGCCGATGCGCCCGGTGATGCGGTACTTCCCGTGGCGCCGTCCGTCCTCCGGGCTGCTGTCCCCGCCATCGATCAGCGTCGGATCATCAGGTTTCATGCCGGCCGATTCAAGGACCCAGCAAGAGAAAAGGGAATCGACGGGCGGGGCCGATGAATGCCTCAATTATACAGGCGGCCCGTATGCGGCGTCCATCCAAAACAGCAGCGGCTCCTACGGCGGCCGAGGCCGCCCCCGGAGGAGCCGCAGCAAAGGGGCGAAGAAGGCGCGCAGAGGAGAAGCGGCGCGTTCAGCCCAGTTCCACCGTCACCGCCGCGACTGCGCACGGCGGCAGCTCGAAAACGAGACGTCCGTTGCGCACGCTGACGGCCAGCTCGCGCGGCTTCACGCGTTCCGGCTCGGCGAATGTGTTGTGGTCCTGCGGCCTGCCCGCAAGCACCTGGCCGCGCGCCGACTGCGGAGTTCCGCCCTCCACGCGCACCTCCACGGCGAGCGGCTCGGCAGCATCGGCATGCGTGCAGGTGAGCACCAGCCGGCGGTCTTTCTCGTGCAGCGAGGCCGAACCCTCCAGACGGGCCACCTTCGGCGAGGCCGGTGCCGCGAAGACCGTGCGCACGGCTGTGCCGTTCTGGTGGTCCTTGTAGAGGTCGAAGACATGGTAGTTGGGCGTGCGCAGCATCCTGTCTTCATGCGCGATGAACAGCGAGTGGATGCAGTTGACGAGCTGCGCCACGCAGCTCATCGCCACCTTGTCAGCGTGGCGGTGGAAGATATCGAGCGTGAGGCCGGCGATGACGGCGTCGCGCATGGTGCCGATCTGCCCGAACAGGTGGTGCGGCGCCACCTCGCTGCCCGCCTTGTGCCACGCGCCCCACTCGTCAATGGCGAACTTGACGCGGTGCTCGCGGTCGTATTCGCCCATGATGGCCCAGTGGTCGCGGATGAGCTGCTCCATGCGCACGGCGCGGCCGAGCAGCTCGTAGTATTCGTCGGTGTTGAACTCCACCGGTCCGCCGGCCGTGCCGCAGTAGTAATGCAGCGCCCAGCCCCAGACGCGGCGCAACAGGCCCGGGCTCTTGCGGACGAGCGCTTCGAAGAAGCCCCGCGTCCAGCCGAGATCGCCGCCGTTGGGCCCTGCCGGAATGAACTTCAGCGGCACGCCGAAGCCGGGCACCCACGACGTGAAACGCCGGAATTCGACGGCGTATTCCTCCGGGCGGAAATCGCCGCCGCATCCCCAGCTCTCGTTGCCGATGCCCCAGAACTCGACGTTGAAGGGAGGAGTGCCGCGCACCTGGCTCCAGGTGGTCGCGCCGAGCGGGGCGTTGCAGTAATCCACCCAGTCGTTGAACTCGCGCGCGGTCATGCCGCGCAGGTTGGCGGCAAGGTAAGGCTTCGCGCCCACCTCCTGCACGAAGCGCATGAACTCGTTGGTGCCGAATTCATTGGGCTCGTACTTGGCGGGAGAGTCCTTCAGCTTGGCCAGCATTCCCGACTCGGCCCAGAAATTGACCCGCTTCGGGCGCTTCTCGCGCGGGCCGACGCCGTCCCGCCAGTCGTAGCTGTCGGCGAAGCAGCCGCCGGGCCAGCGGAACAGCGGCGCGCGGATCCGCTTCAGGTCGTCGATGAGCGCCTTGCGGATGCCGGCGATGTTCGGGATCTTCGACTTCTCGCCCACCCAGATGCCGTCATAAACCACGCCGCCGAGGTGCTCGACGAAGTGGCCATGCACGAGCGGGCTGATTGTGCCAATCTGTTCTTTCAGGAGCACCGTGGCCGAGCCTTCGGCCGCGCGGCCCGGACGCGGCGCCAGCAGGGCAGCAGCCGTTGCGGAAACGAACGTGCGGCGGTTCATGCGCGCCATCATACAGCAGATAGGAGGCAGGTGTAAGCGGTGTCATTGAAGAAGCTCACCGCCCACGTCAAGGCCGCGGGTTGAGCGTCCAAGCTGAGTCCAAAGGTTTTGGACACGGTTCTGCCGCGCATTCCGCGCCTGAAGGATCCCAACGTTCTGGTCGGTTTCGATACCTGCGACGACGCAGGCGTCTACCGCCTGAGCCCGGAGTGCGCCCTCGTGCAGACCGTGGACTTCTTCACGCCCATCGTGGACGATCCCTACACGTTCGGCCGCATCGCCGCCGCCAACGCGCTCTCCGACGTCTACTCGATGGGCGGGCGCCCGCTCACTGCCCTGTCCATCCTCTGCTATCCCGCCCGGGGCGACCTTGAGGATCTCGAGCAGATCCTCCGCGGCGGCGCAGACACGATGATCGAAGCCGGCTGCGTGATCCTGGGCGGCCACTCGGTGAACGACGAGGAGATGAAGTTCGGCTATGCGGTGACGGGCATGGTGCACCCGGAAAGGATCTGGACCAACGCCGGCGCGCGTCCCGGCGACGTGCTCGTGCTCACCAAGCCACTCGGCACCGGGGTGATCGGCACGGCGCTCAAGCGGGGCATTGCCGATCCGGCGCACGTCGAAGCGGCCATCCTCTCGATGTGCCGTCTGAACCGCTTCGAAGGCGAAGTGCACGGCTGCACGGACATCACCGGCTTCGGCCTGCTGGGCCATGCGCGCGAGATGGCGCTGGCATCGGGCGTCACGCTTCTGATCGAGGCAGAGCGGCTGGAGTGGCTGCCCGGCGCGCCGGATTACGCGCGCCAGGGCGCCATCCCCGGGGGCCTGAACAACAACCGTGACTTCGTCTCCTGCGCGGTGGAGTTCCGCCGCGAGCTCCCGCCGGAAACCGAAGCGCTGCTGTATGATCCGCAAACCTCGGGCGGGCTGCTGCTTTCCATGCCGCCGGAGCGTGCCTCCGGCCGCATCATCGGGCGGGTGCTGGAACGGGGGGAGAAGCCGCTGATCGTCGTATGAACAGGCGCAACCCGCTCATCGTCGCCCTCGACGTGGAAAACCGCGCCTCCGCGCTGCGCCTGGTGGAGCAGTGCGGAGAGCTCATTCCGTTCTACAAGGTGGGGCTCGAGCTGTTCACTGCCGAAGGGCCGGCGCTCGTGCGCGAGCTGGTGGGCGCAGGCAAGCAGGTGTTCCTCGACCTGAAAATGTACGACATCGGAGAGACCGTCCGGCGCGCGGCGGCGCGGGCGGCGGATCTCGGCGTCTCGCTCCTCACGGTGCACTGCGTGCCGCAGGTGATCCGCGCGGCCGTGGAGGGCGTCGAAGGCTCGCAGACGAAGATCCTGGCCGTTACCGTGCTCACCAGCTTTGACCAGCGCGATCTGGAAGACATCGGCATCGCCGGGCGGACGCCTGCGGAGCACGTCCTGTGGCTGGCCGGGCGGGGCCTGGAAGCCGGAACGCATGGCTTCGTCTGCTCGCCGCTGGAAGCGGCGCGCCTGCGCGCGCTGGTGGGGGGCGGCCGTCTGCTGGTGACGCCCGGCGTACGCAGCGCCGGCGCAGCCGCGCACGACCAGAAGCGGGTCGCGACACCCGCCGAAGCGCTGGCCGCCGGAGCGGACTATCTGGTGATCGGCAGGGAAATCACGCGCGCCACCGACCCGCGGGCGGCGGCGCAGCGGATCCTCGGCGAGGTCGCTGACGGCTGTTAAAACAGCTTTCCATACCCCCGATCAGGAATTTCGATTGACAGTCCGCCCGGCCATTGGTTAAATCAGAGGAAAGCATCGAAGGGGTTTACCGTGCCGTCACAGTTCTGGGCTTGGCGTGACCGCGTCGTCATGGCCGGAAAGCGCGGAGAGAAGGTGTGTCTTTCCGGGCTTGCTGCGTGCTGGGGCGGGCGGAATGTCCTCGGGCTGCAAAGCCGCTGCTGCGGCTAGGTCTACGAAGAGCCTGCCGGCTCGAAACGGGAGATGACATGAAGCGATTCCTGCTCACAGCATTGCTTCTGACTTTGTTGGCTCTGGGCGCGTGGGCGCAGTCCACGACCCAGGTTTCCGGCGTCGTGTCGGACCCCTCCGGCGCGGTGATTCCCAACGCGACGGTGGAACTGGAGAACGTGGCCACGGGTCTGAAGCGCCTCATGACCACGGACTCCAGCGGCACCTACGCCTTCCCGCAGGTGGTGCCCGGCACCTACCGCATCACGGTCCGCGCCAACGGCTTCCGGACGGCGACGGTGAATGACGTGCAACTGCTCGTCAACACGCCATCGACAGTGAACGTGAAGCTGGAAGTCGGCCAGGTGACGGAAACGGTGTCAGTCACGGCCGAGGTGGAGCAGCTCAATACGGTGGACGCCACCATCGGCAACGCGATCAGCAACAAGCCGATCGTCGAGCTGCCGCTGAATGCCCGCAACATCGTTGGCCTGCTGGCGCTTCAGCCAGGCGTGGTCTTCACGCAGGACGGCGACACCAGCTCGCGCAACGGCGCCGTCAACGGCGGCAAGAGCGACCAGGCCAACGTCACGCTGGACGGCGTCGACGTCAACGACCAGATGGACCGCAACGCGTTCACCAGCGTCCTCCGAATGACGCCGGACTCGGTGCAGGAGTTCCGCGTCGTCACGCTGAACGCCAACGCCGACCAGGGGCGCACGTCGGGCGCACAGGTATCGCTGGTGACCAAGAGCGGCACCAACGAGCTGCATGGCGCCACTTACTGGTATCACCGCAACACGGTGACCACGGCCAACGACTTCTTCCTGAACATGGCCGGCGTCCCGCGCCAGAAGCTGATCCGCAACATCTACGGCGCCGCGCTGGGCGGCCCGATCATCAAGAACCGGTTTTTCCTGTTCGGCAACTACGAAGGACGCAAGGACGCGAGAGACGGCCAGGCGCTCCGCACCGTCCCCTCGATGGACATGCGGCAAGGCATCCTCAAGTACCGCACCACCGCCGGCACCATCGCCACGGTGACGCCGGCTGACATTGCCAACCTGCTCGACCCGCGCGGCGTCAGCCAGGCGGCGCTGGCCGACATGCAGAAATACCCCGTGCCGAACGACTTCTCGGTGGGCGACGGCCTCAACTTCGTCGGCTACCGCTTCACCGCGCCCACGCCGCTGCGCTGGAACACCTACATCGCGCGCGCCGACTACATCCTCGACCGTCAGAACAAGCACACGCTGTTTGTCCGCGGCAATCTTCAGAACGACCGCGAGCAGGGCATGCCGCAGTTCCCCGGACAGCCCCCGAACACCGTGCGCCTGGTGAACAACAAGGGCATCGCCATGGGCCTGACGAGCACGATCAAGCCCACCTGGATCTCCAACTTCCGCTACGGCCTCACGCGGCAGGGCAACGAGAATACCGGCATCGCCAACTTCGCCGCCGTCACCCTGCGCGGCATGGATCCGATCGTCGGCCTGACGCGGGGCTTCGTCTCCATCATCCCGGTGCACACGGTGGCCGAAGACATGAACGTGATCCGGGGCTCGCACACCTTCCAGTTCGGCTTCGTCATGCGCTTCACGCAGAACCGGCGCTCCAACCTGGCGAATTCGTTCTCCAGCGCTTCGGCCAATGCAAGCTGGCTGGTGAACTCCGGCGCCGACCTCAGCGCGCCGTTCCCGAACATGACGGGCAGCATCACGCAGTTCCGCTGGGCCATGGCCGACGTGATGGGGCTGGTCACCCAGGGCAACGCGCAGTACAACTACCTCGTGGACGGCACCGTGCTGCCGGAAGGCACGCCGGTGAAGCGCAACTTCCGCAACGAGGAATACGAGCTGTACTTCCAGGACACCTGGCGCCTGACCCGCGCGCTGACGATGACGGCGGGCGTGCGCTGGTCGCTGATGCCGCCGATCTATGAGGCCAACGGCCAGCAGGTGTCGCCCACGATTCCCATTGGCGACTGGTTCGACCGCCGCGGCGGGCTGGCCCAGCAGGGCCTGAGCCAGGCGGGCGCCGGGCGCATCGCCTTCGTGCCCCGCGATCAGGGCGGCCGTCCGCTCTACCCCTTCCACAAGGACAACATCGCCCCGCGCATCTCGCTCGCCTACTCGCCGCAGGGCGACAGCGGCCTGTCGAGGTTCTTCTTCGGCGGCCCGGGCAAGACCTCGATCCGCATGGGCTGGGGCATGTACTACGACCTGTTCGGCTCCGGCCTGATGCGGTCCTACGACGCCACCGCGTTCGGCCTGTCGAACTCGCTCACCAACCCGGCGGCGGTGATCACCATCCAGAGCGCGCCGCGCTACCAGGGCATCGACAAGGTGCCGCGCGAGCTGCTCCCTGCGGCTCCGCCCGCCAGGTTCCCGGCCGAGTATCCGGACCTGTTCGCCATCACGAACGGCCTGGATGACACGCTGAAGGCCCCCTACAACATGAACCTCAACTTCAGCATCGGCCGCGAGTTCTCCGGCGGCTGGTTTGTCCAGGGCTCCTATGTCGGCCGCCTGTCGCGCCGCTCGCTCATCCGCCGCGACGCGGCCATGCCGACCGACCTCAAGGATCCCAAGTCCGGCATGACGTATTTCGAGGCGGCCACGATCCTCGCCCGCCAGGTCAACGACGGCGTCCCGACGGCCAGCGTCCAGAAGGTGCCTTACTGGGAGAACCTCTACCCGCACATGGCCACCTCTACGCTGACGGCGACGCAGGCGGTCTACAACCGCTTCGCCGCCAACCAGCATGACTGGACCTACGCGCTTTATCAGCTTGACACCGGCGCCGGCCAGGGCAACTGCGTGGCGCGCAACCGCTGCTCGATCCTCGGACCGTACGCGTTCTACAACTCGCAGTACAGCTACCTGTCGGTGTTCAGCAGTGTCGGCGGCGGCAACTACCACGGCATGCAGTGGATCGTCCGCAAGCGCTGGAACAACGGCGACGTGCTCGACCTGAACTACACCTGGTCGAAGTCCATCGACCTGCGTTCGAACACCGAGCGCGTCGGCTACTCGACCGGCGTGCTGTGGAACCCCTGGCAGCCCGGGCTCATGAAGGGCGTCTCCGACTACGATACCACGCACCTGTTCTCCGCCCTCGGCGTCTACAACCTGCCTGTGGGCAAGGGCAAGCGCTTCGGTTCGGCGATGCCCGGCTGGGCCGATGCCATCCTGGGCGGGTGGCAGCTTTCCGGCATCTGGCGTTGGAGCTCCGGCTTCCCGGTCAGCGTCTTTGAGACCGGCGTCTGGCCCACCAACTGGAACAACAACAACTGGGCGCTTTGGAACGGCAAGCCCGTCAAGACCGGCCAGTACAAGAACATGAAGGCCCTTGCCGGCACCGTCGGGCCGGGGCTGTTCGCCGACCCCGAGGCAGCGCTCAGCGCCTTCGACTACGAGCTGCCCGGCGGCATCGGGACGCGCAACGGCCTACGCGGCGATGGCGTCTTCAACATCGACCTCAACGTCGCCAAGCGGTTCTACATGCCTTACAACGAGCGGCACTCGCTTCAGTTCCGCTGGGAGACGTTCAACCTGACCAACACCGCCCGGTTTGACGTAGACACCCTGTCGCTGGACATCTCCGCGGCAGGAACGTTCGGCAAGTACTCGGGCACGCTGAATCCTCCGCGCGTCATGCAGTTCGGACTCCGTTACGAGTTCTGATCCGCAGCGCGTTGCCGCAACCCGGCGGGCGGGGCCGCAAGGCTCCGCCCGCTTCGTTTTTGCAGGGACTTCGCGCGGAAAGGGCGCGCGGAACCCCTGTGTCACAATAAGAATGTGACCGGTCACGAGATTCGCCAGAAGTTCCTTGATTTCTTCGCCGAGCGCGGCCACCGCGTGGTGCGCTCCTCCTCGCTGGTACCCGCCAACGACCCGACGCTGCTGTTCACCAACGCGGGGATGAACCAGTTCAAGGACGTGTTTCTGGGCCTCGAAAAGCGCGACTACACCCGGGCCACCACGGCGCAGAAGTGCGTGCGCGCCGGCGGCAAGCACAACGACCTTGAAAACGTCGGTTACACGCGCCGCCACCACACGTTCTTCGAGATGATGGGCAACTTCAGCTTCGGCGACTACTTCAAGGCCGAAGCGATCGAATACGCCTGGGAGCTCGTCACGAAAGGATTCGGCCTGCCCAAGGACCGGCTCTACATCACCGTCTTCCGCGACGACGACGAAGCCGAACAGTTGTGGCAGAAGGTGGCGGGCGTTCCGAAGGAGCGCATCTTCCGGCTGGGCGAGAAGGACAACTTCTGGCAGATGGGCGAGACCGGCCCCTGCGGGCCCTGCTCGGAGATCCATTACGACCTCGGACCTGAGGCGGCAGCTCCCGGGCGCGAG
>JANWVO010000007.1 GCA_025056865.1 Bryobacteraceae bacterium | reverse complement strand
CTCGGAGCCAGAGGAACAGGTTGGCCGCGGGGGATTCCGGGGAGCCGTCACTGGAGGAGACGCAAGGCACCGGGCAGCGTCCGGCACCAACTATTCATTCATTTTTCATTCAAAACTCGCCTGGTGCTTCCGTACTAATTTCAGGTTCCGCAGCCGCGCCCAACGCGCCCCCGAGGGAGGCCGCGTGGCCGAGACGAAGTCCCAGTCTCCGGTGGCTTCGGCATACTGCCACAGCATGTAGATGGTCTCCGGCGGCACCTGCACCGGAGGCCAGATGTTGGGCCGCAGCGGCTCCGGATCCGTCGCCAGCGGCAAAAGGTGGAACTCGCGCCGCGGCGGGCGCAGCTCGCAGGCACCCCAGCCGCCGCAGTGCTCAAAGGCGACCTCGGTGGGATCCGCCGCCCGCACCATCGCCGCCAGAAACGCCCGCACGCGCGCCTGGGCGGCAGGGCTGAGATACGGGAGCGCGAGCGACATCACATAGGCGGTCTCGCCTGGATTGCCGTAGAGCATCCAACTGCCCGTGATGCCGATCTCGAAATAGGCGGGGCCGGGCCGGCCGTTGCGATCGGAGAAATCGAGGAAGCGAAGGATGTCGGCCTCCAGTTCCGTCCGCAGGGGGTCGGCCGCGCTGCTGACGTTGCGCACCTGCAAACGTTCGAGTGCGTAGCGCCGCGCCGCCGCCGTGTCGACGGTCTGCGCCTGCGCTGCGAAAGCAAGAAGAAGAATGAGTGCTGCCGGCCGCATGGCTCGCCTCCCTTCAGCGCGGAATGGCATAGGATTTCAGCCCCGCCGTGTCGCGCAGCACCACCCGGCCGTTGGCAATCACGGCGCCCACGTGGGTCCCGTACAGCCCCGCGGCCCCCGTATCGTCGGTGCTGTAGAAGCGGATATTGAACGTCCGGTGCGTGGCCAGGTCTACGCCGCCCACGGAAACCCAGTTGGCCACGACCACCGCATTGGGCGTCGCCGTCAGCACCTCGAATTCATCGCTGATTTTGTGGAAATCCTCCCACGCTTCCTTGCAGCCGAAATGCGGGCTCGCGCAGCGGAAAAAGCGGAGAAACAGCCGGTTTTCGATTCCATTCCCATCGGAATAAACGGCCGGATCGAAGCCGCCGAGGTTGATGGGGTTTAGGTCGCCGAACGGACGCACGCCCATGCCGTCAAAGCGCGCCCACGCGCTGCGCGCCGTCATCCACGCGCGCCCGCTGGCGTCGTCGACCACCGGGGGCGCGCCCGCGTCGCCGCTTCCGCTCGTCCACAGCACCGGCTCCGGCATGCTGTAGCGGTCCTGCCCGTCGCTCGCCCGCAGCACCCAGAAAGACCGCCGGTGCGGGTTGTTCCGCAGCCGCTGGCTGATGGCACGCTGCTCGGCAAGCCATTGCTGCGGCGTTCCGTCGCTCTGCGTCGCGTCGCTGACTCCGGTGGCCTGCTGGAGGAAATACTCGTCGTCAATGAGCATCTGGCCGTGGGAATAGACGGGCGTTGTCCGGAAAATCACCACTCCTCCTGCCTGCCGGCTCGCCACCGGCCACAGCCAACTGAAGGACTGCCCGTGAAGCCGCCGCCGCCAGAGCCTGGCCCCGGTGTTGGCATCGAGCGCATAAGCGAACAGGTTTTCCGCGCCGAAATACACGCGCCCGTCCAGCACCGCCGCCGAGGCCAGAATGGCCGCCCGCTCGGCCCCGGCGTCGCCGGGCCCGCCCACTTCGAACACCCAGGCTGCCTGTCCTGACGCCAGATCCACCGCATGCATCCGCCCGTCTTTGGATCCCACATAGATCCGGCCACCCGCCACTGCGGGCGAGGCGGAATACCCTTTCCGCGCCCCGCGGTAGACCCAGACCTGCTGCCCCGAGTTGGCCGCCAACGCCAGCAGCTCGCCGCGCTGCGTCGGCACAATCACCTTCCCGTCTGCAATCGCGAGTGTCGCAAACACCGGCGCTCCGGCGTCCGCCGTCCAGCGCACCGCGCCTGTCCGCTCATCGAGCGCGAAGACTCTGCCCCGCACCGTTCCGATCGCGACAATGCCCTGCGCCACCACGGGCTGCCCACTCAGGGCCTCCGGCGCATTCCAGGCCCACGCGGGGGCGCCGTACCCGGCCGGATTCGAATTTGTGTGGCGGTTTGTCGCCAGAATTTCACCCGGTTGAAACCCGCTGCGCGCGGCATCGCACTGCAATTGGGGCCAATCGGCCGCCGCAGCCGCGCCCGCCAGCGCCATTGCACCCAGAAGGGCTGGAAAAATTTTCCAGCCGGACCCGCGCTCCGGTAGAATTTGCTGCATATCGGGCCTCCCGTTCGTCATCGATCCCATGTTCGGCGCGTCGTCAGAAGCCATGGATTGCGCGAATGCCTGATTCAGGGAAATTTTTTTCCCCGCCATTTCCGCGCCCTTCGTGTCCTTCTTTTGCTTCTCTTCGCTGCCAAATCACCATGGGCCGAACTCGGGATAACACTTCAGGCCTTTGCACTCCAAGTGCCGCTCCATCGCGGAAATGCGGGAGCCTCTTTTCCGGCAGGCGCGGTCTGCCCGGCGAGTTGCGGCTTTCCCTGAACCCCGGTCCAGAATGCGGTTTTCCGCTGCCGGCAACCCGTCCGGCGTCAGGGAGGGAGTGACCGGCGCAGGCATCGGGCGGGGACGGCATGGGCCGCTCCGGTCTGCGGGACGGCCGGGGGAGTGATGCACGAGTCTGGCGGGCTGGCGCGCATCGGAAAGTGCTCCTGCCTTCCGGGCGGCGCATGGGGTTTTCTTGCCGGGCGGGCAGGCGCGGCGGCAGGCAGCCGCTGTTGTCCTGTTCCTGTGCTCGCCCGCCTCGAGACATCCCGTGCTGTGGCGGGTCGAGGTTTCCCGTCCGGACCGGTTTCGGGCGCCGGCCGGATGCGCAGGCAGTGCCGGGCGGAGGGCAAGGCCGGGGAGATGGTGCAGCGGGGTGCAACCGCGCGTCCGATACCGTAAAGATCCGCCCGTCATCAACCGATAACACATTCGGAAATCGAGGCATTTTCATCGATGGCCACCGCCTTGCCAGCATCATTCCGGGCGGCGCCGTTTGCCGGAGCCACGGGAGACGGGCTGGCGGCAGGCAGCAGAGTGGCCGGCCCGGTGCAGACCCGTGGCCGATCCCTGAGGTTTCGAACTCATGCCCGAAGCACGAGACCTGGACTGGAGAGGCGAGCTCAAACGGCAGGCCAGGCAGGCCCGATTGGAGGTGCTCGGCATCGACGACGTGCGCGACCAGGCGCAGGCCAGGGTCGGCATCGCCCTGTTGAAAGCCTTTGGCGACCATGCCGGCGGGTTCCTCTACTTTGAGCCCTGCACGGCGCGCAGCACGCAGCGGCCGGCGGATGCGGTGCTTTGCCACCCCCTGGTCGGTGTGGTGGTGGTGGAGGTGAAAGGCTATCCGATTTCGATGATCGAGCGGATCTCCGGCGGCTCGTTTTATGTTCGCCGGAAGGGCCTCATGCGGCCGGAGAACCCGTTTCAACAGGTCCGCCTGGCGATGTTCGAGATCAAGAACGCGGTGGAGAGGGCGTCGGAGCCGGGCGAGCAGATCCCGTTGCTGGAATACTTCGTGAGCCTGCCGAACATCTCCCGCTCCGATTGGGAGGCGGCGGGTTTCCACCAGTGCGTGGAGATGGACCGGTTATGGCTGGCAGAGGATCTGGGCAACGATTCGCTGCGGCAACGGCTGATGGAGTTTGCCAGCGGGAAGCAGAAGCTGCTGGGAATGAATCTCCCCTTCACGGCCCGGCAGATCGAACTGGTGCGCCGGGCGTTTGGGGACTCCGCGGTGATCCAGCAGCAACGGCCGGTCCGGAGAGAGGTCAGCCAGGAGCGGCTTGGCGCCTACATCGATGACCTGTTGAATTCCGACAAGTATCTGTCGGCGGAGCAGCAGGAGCTGTCGCGCCTGGAAGTGCGCGGGCAGCCGCGCCTGATCCGCGGCGTGGCAGGCAGCGGAAAAACCGTGGTGCTGGCCAACATGACAGCCCGCTATGTGAAGCGTGCCCTGACACAGCAGGGCGAGTTGTTCCAGCCGGGGCCGGCTGCTCCCCGCGTGGCAGTGGTGTGCTTCAACCGTGCGCTGGTTTCCCTGATCCGGTCGAAAATCCATGATTCCTATGCGCAGCAGACGATGGGGGCGATTCCCGATGGTGTGGTGAAAATCTCGCACCTCAACGGCCTGATGTGGGATCTCATCGAGGAAGGGTTGCCCATCCACTATGTAAGGATTCAGGGGGAGGACGGCGTGGAGGAGGCCGCGAAGCGGGCGGCCGAGTACCGCCGGCAACTGGCGGAGCTGCGGGCGCAGAGGGAGGCGGCGCTCGAGCCGTTCCTGTTGGATGCCATGTTCGTGGATGAAGGCCAGGATTTCGAGGAAGAGGAATTCCGGCTGTTGCTGGACCTGATCCGGCCGGACCGGCGCACGGGAGAAAAGACATTGATCATTTTCTACGACGATGCCCAGAATCTGTACGGCAGGACGCGGCCGGTCTGGAGACATGTGGGGATCGATGTCCAGCGGGGCGACCGTTCGCGCGTGATGAAGGAGTGTTTCCGCAACACGCGCCAGATTGTGGAATTCGCCTTCAATCTCCTCATCGGCTCTTGCGGGCCACCTGGGGTGCGGGCGGAGATGAAGGCGTTCGCAGACCTGGACACGCTTCGCAACAGGCGGCTGGGGGACAAGCCGTTGATTGAAGAGCAGGGGGAGCTGGTCCGCGTCCACTTCGCCCGGGGAAGCTGGGCCTGGCCTCGGGTGCATCTCTTCCCGAGCCGCGAGCAGGAGCTCGAATGGGTGGTGTCCGAGTTGCGGCGGCTTATCGTGGAGGAATCGGTCAGGCCCGAAGACATTCTTGTGGAGTTCCATGTGAGCACCGAGTTCCGCGATCTGGGCGAACGGATCCGCAGCAGGCTCCCCGCCGGATCCATAGAAGGCATCCTGCAACCCTACGGTCGAAGTGCAGATCGCGACAAGCTGATTTTCCGGCCAAATCACCTGACGCTTTCGACAACGAAAGGCGCCAAGGGGTATGACGCGCCGGTAGTTTTTCTTGTCGGCGCGGATCTGTTCCCGGCTACAACGGAAGGCAGGGCATCTTTTTACGTGGGCGCCACCCGCGCCCGGTTGCTGCTGAACGTCTCCGGGCTGGCCCATCCGCCGTCGCTTTTGCAGGAATGCACGGCCGTTCTGTCGAAGCTACAGGCAGCCGAACAGGGGCAATGACCGCCTCCCCGGAAAGAAGCTCCGCGGGCACGCGGTCTTGCAGATTCAGGGAAACGCCGATGCCGTCCGGTCGACGGGGACGTCTCCGGGCCACCATGGCAGCAGCGCGGGGAAAGCAGCCGTGCCGTTCAGCGGCACCCGGCGGGACGGGCGCCGGCGCGCAAGCCTTACGGCCTGGTAGCAGGATAGGGCATTGGGGCGGCAAGCACCGTGCCGGATTCTTCGTAGTGCTCGAGATCGGTGAGTCCGCAGTTGCCCCGGAATGGAAGGTCCGGGGTCCAGAGCAGGTAGAAGTCATAACGGGGCATGGAGGAGTCCTGGAGGGAGGATGGGGGATCCGGCGGACCTGAAGGCGGGATGGCGAAGTAGAACGGGTAGGGTTCGCAGCCGTTGCGGATGGTGCGGTTGACAAACCAGCCGCCCTGCTGGAGCGCGTAGTACTCGAGACTGGGATACAGCCAGATGGTGGAGGCGATGCGGACGGGCCTGGCGAGCTGCCGTTGATCGGCGAGCCGGCGGATGGAGGCGAGGGCGCGCCGAGTGGCCGCGTCCTGAATCCAGACGAAGTAGCGGTCGGCGCGCAGATGCGTGAGGTAGAGCGCCAGGCACGCCACGGCCGCCAGCGAAATGAGAAACTTCGCGGCGAGGGCAGGCCGGGAGCGTCCGAGGAGCTCCCGGCAGCCGGCGACGGCAAGGGTGAACAGGGGAATGAGGTACAGCCCGGTGCGGTTCAGTGGCAGCGGGATCTGGAACCACCGGTGTCCGGCATAGAGCGCGACGAGGCACAGCAGGAGCACCTGCGCGGGCGCCGCCTGCGGACGGCGGAGATGAAGAGCGGCCCCGAGGGCGGCCAGCGCCAGCAGCAGCGCGAGAGCCCACAGCCACGCGGCATGCGAGGGTGCCGGAGCAAAGGACGCAATCAGGCTGGCCACAGCGCTGGCGACGGTTTGCGAGCCGGCGTAGAAATCCGACCTCGAGGCCCGGCTGAGGGGTGCCCAGAGCAGGGCGGCGCTGGCCCGCGCCGCCACCGTGAACGCGGCCAGCACGGGAAGCAGGGAGCGGCGCGCAATGAGGCGGTGAACGCCCAGCACGGCGAGAATGGCTGCCACGGCGGTGGCCGCAGTCAGGTTGGCGCAGATGGCGGCGCCGCACCAGAGGCCGAGGCGGACAGGGCGGAGCCGGCCAGATTCGCGCTCCCGCAACATCTCATCGATGGCCCAGAGCAGCGCGGCGATGGCGGGTCCGTAGCCCCGTGCGCAACTGAGGAAATCGAGCACGAGGGGATTCAGGCACAGCGCGGCCAGTGTCGCCGCCCACGGCAGGAATCCCGCCACGAGGCGCAGCGAGACACGATATGCAGCGGCCAGATACAGCCATCCGGCCAGGAGGGCGGGCAGGCGGAGGGCGAACTCGGAGTGGCCAAACAGCGAGAGGGAGGCCTTGGCCAGCAGCGAGTAGAGGACGTGGTTGTTGGCGTTGAACCGGGTGAGGACGTCCCGCCATGAGTCGCGAAGAAACCAGAGGTAGGTGAGGGCTTCGTCGCCGGCGATGGACTGCGTGGCGGCCCGGTAGAGGTTCCATGCGGCCACGCTGGACAGGAACAGGAGCGCGAAAAAGAACCGCTTCCGGGACTGCGATTCCGGGGCGCCGGAGTGAGCCCTGGCCGCTGTGGCCTCTGGCAGGCGGCTCCGGGCGGAGCGTGCGGGCCGTCGCGTCTGCTCACCGCTCTTGTGGCGATCCAGCGGCACGGAGTCGAGAAGGTCAGCGGGTCAGTCCGGAGAATGCCGTCTCCTGGCCTGGGGGCCGGGTCTGGCCGCCGCGGCGAAGCACATGGAGATCCGCGGGCGGCGGATGGTGAGCCGGGCGGGACTCGAACCCGCGACCACCTGATTAAAAGTCAGATGCTCTACCACTGAGCTACCGGCCCATGGCTCGCGCGGCGCTGTACCGGCGGGACACCTTCAGGATAGCAGCCGCGCGGAAACGAATACAATCGAGCCATGACGGAACGCATGAGCCGCCGGCGCGCGCTCTCGGTGTGCGCCGCCGCGCCCGTAGCCGGCGCGGGGCAACGCCCGCCGCTGTTGCTGGGCGCGCCGCTGTTCCTCCGCAGCGAAGACCCGCGGGAGCTGGCCCGCGAGGCGCGCCGCCTTGGATATTCCGCCGCCTACTGCCCTCCCGCCACGCCGCAGGACACCGGGCGCCTGCGCGCCATCGAAGCAGGGTTCGCCGCCGAGAGGGTCGTGCTCGCCGAGGTGGGCGTGTGGGTGAATCTGATGGACGCCGACGCGGGCCGGCGCAGGGAGAATCTTCAGAAAGTCACCGAAGGGCTGGCGGTGGCGGAAGCAGTGGGCGCGCGGTGCGCGGTGACCATCTGCGGGAGTTTCAACGAAAAGGTCTGGTACGGGCCGCATCCGAAAAATCTCGGCCAAGAATTCTTTGACGCTGCCGTGGAAAACGCGCGGAAAATCATCGACGCGGTCAGGCCGCGGCGGACAAAATTCACTTACGAGATGATGGGCTGGAGCCTGCCGGATTCCCCGGACGCGTATCTGAAGATGATCCGCGCCATCGACCGGCCCGCTTTCGCCGTGCATCTCGACGTCTGCAACCTCGTAAATTCGCCCCTGCGCTTCTACCAGAACGGGGCCCTGATCGAAGAGTGTTTCCGAAAGCTCGGCCGATGGATCGCCTCCTGCCATGCCAAGGACCTCGACTGGATTCCCGAAATGAACATCCATTTCGTGGAGGTGATTCCCGGCCGCGGGCAGATCGATTACCGCGCGCTGCTGCGCGGGCTCGCTTCCCTGCCCTCGCCGCCGCCGCTGATGCTGGAACATCTCCGCACGGCGGAGGAGTACGCGGAAGGGGCAGGGTTCATCCGCCGGACGGCGGCGGAGCTGGGGCTGGAGTTCGCCTGACAGGCGGGCGGGAGAGAAGACCGGGAGGAGCCGGAAAACCGGAGATCGCGGGCGCCGCATGGGCAGGCCGGGCCACCCATCGGGAGCAGGCCGGGATAGACTGTTTGCGAGGCGAATTCCGATGGAAACCCAACACAGCGCCCCTCTGCTCAGCCGGAGAGAACTCGTCCAGAGCGCGGCCGCGGCCGCAATGGCCGGAGGCGCGGCCGCCCAGACTGCGGAGCCTTTTCTGGCTGATGCCGGGATCGACCGGATCTGCGTGCTGCCGGGCAAAACATATCTGCGCGGATTTGTCGGACGCGGCCGCGCGCCCTCGGCCACGCGCCCGCACAATGGCGTGAAGGGGCCGGAGCCGCAGCCGGCGGAGCTGGCGAGGGAGCAGATCCGGGTCCGCTGGAGCAAGGTGAGCGGGCCGGGCGCGGTGGAGTTCGAGAATCCTGAGGCACTGGAGACGGCCGCCGCCTTCAAGGCGCCGGGGCGGTATGTCCTGCAACTTGAGGCCTCCTCGCCGGCGGGGAAGGCCACTTCGACGGTGACCGTGGATGTGGAGCCATCGCCGCCCGCGGGCGCGCTGGAAGCGGCGGGCGTGCGCGAATTCCGGCTGGAGAGCCCGTTCTGGGACGAGCGGATCCGGAACCTGATCGTTCACTGGATTCCCCACTGCATCCGCCAGATCAACCGGACCGACCTCGAGACCGGCCTGGGCGGCATCGACAACTTCATCGAAGCGGGCAAGAAGCTGCGCGGGGAGCCGCACGGGTATCACAAGGGATACGTGTTCTCGAACGCGTGGGTGTACCAGACGATCGAGTCGATGAGCCTGGCGCTTGGCTATGACTCCGGAGGAGACCCGGAGGTGGCCGCCGCCCATGCACTGTTCCGCAAGACGCTGGAGGAGTGGATTCCCATCATCCTTGCCGCGCAGGAGCCGGACGGTTATCTCCAGACGGCGTTCACGCTGCCGCGGCGCACGGCGGAGGGCAAGGTGATCGAGTCTGACAAGTTCCGCCACTGGGATCCGGCGCGGCGGCCCGACCATGAAGGATACGTGGCCGGATATTTCCTCGAAGCCGCCATTGCCCACCACCGGATGAGCCGCGGCAAGGACGACCGGCTGTACAAGGCGGCGAAGAAGCTGGCCGACTGCTGGGAGAGCCATATCGGGCCTCCGCCGAAGCAGGCCTGGTATGACGAGCATCAGGGGATGGAGCAGGCGCTGTTCCGGTTTGCGCGCTACGTGGACGAAGTCGAGGGCAAGGGCAGCGGGGACCGGTATGCGAAACTGGCGAAGTTCCTGCTCGACAGCCGGTATCACGCGGCAGTGCTGCCGCGGGACCGTATCGAGTACAGCCAGAGCCACCTGCCGGTGATCGAGCAATATGAGGCGGTGGGCCACGCCGTGCGCGCGGCCTACACGTACTCGGCGATGGCCGATGTGGTGATCGAAACGGGAGACACGGATTACCGCAGCGCGGTGCGCTCGCTTTGGGCCAACATCACGCACCGCAAGCTGTATCTGACGGGGGGGATCGGCAGCGGAGAGACTTCGGAGGGCTTCGGGCCCGACTACTCGCTGCCTCCGCGCGGCTATTGCGAGACGTGCGCGAGCTGCGGGGAGCTGTTTTTCCAGTGGAAGATGGCCCGCCTCTGGCGGGATGCGCGTTGCGCGGACCTTTACGAGGACACGCTGTACAACGCGATTCTCGGGTCGCTGGACCTGGAGGGCCGCCATTTTTACTACGACAATCCGCTGGAAGCGCGCGTGGCGCGCTACCGTTGGCATGTCTGCCCCTGCTGCGTGGGCAACTTCCCGCGCACGCTGCTGATGCTGCCGGAATGGATGTACGCGAAGAGCCCGTCGGCACTGTATGTGAACCTGTTCGCGGGCAGCCGGGCGCGCATCGACGGCATCGCCGGCACGAGCATCGAGATCAGCCAGCAGACGCGGTATCCGTGGGACGGGCGTGTGGTGATCACGCTACGGCCGGCTGCCGAAAGGCGTTTTGCGCTTCACATCCGGGTGCCGAACCGGAACGCGAGCCGGCTATACAGCGCCGAGCCTGTGCCGGCGGGCGCGCCGGCGATCCGGGTCAACGGCGTGCCGGTCCGCCCCGCCTTGCGCAACGGATATGCGGTGGTGGAGCGCATCTGGCGCGCCGGCGATCGCGTGGAGGCCGAGCTGCCAATGGGACCGCAGCGGGTGCGGCCCGATGAGCGGATCCCGCAACTGCGCGGGCGGATCGCCCTGCGCTATGGGCCGCTGATTTACAACATCGAACACCACGAGCAGGATCTCGGAAAGACGCTGGCTCCCGATGCGCCGCTGGAAGCCGAATGGCGTCCGGATCTGCTGGGGGGCGTGGTGGTGCTGCGCAGCCGGTTTACCGACGGCAGCCCGCTGACGGCCATTCCGAACTTCACGAGGATGAACCGCGAGCCGGGGACGGAATATCCGCCGCCTCCCCCGCCACGCAATCCGGATGGCACGCGCCCGGCTCCGCCGCCGGTGAAGTCCGCCGTCTGGATCCGCACGGCCTGAAGCGGCGGCGCCGCTTCAGCCTTTGCGCCTGCGCGCGGCGGCCCCTTTCGGCGCGCCGCGCCGTTCGCGCTCCGGTTCGACGACGGAGAAGTAGAGCCGGCGCTCGACGCCGTCGACTTTGTCGAGCCGCACCCGCACCTGGTCGCCGATCCTGTATTCGCGGCGGCTCCTTTCGGCGACGATTTTCCGCGTGTTCTCCTGATAGGTCCAACGGTCGCCGGGCAGGAAGTCGATCGGGACGAGCCCTTCGACAAACAGGTCCTTCAGCTCGACGAAGAAGCCGAATTTCGTCGTGGAAATGATGAGCGCGTCGAATTCGTCGCCGACGCGGTCCGTCATGAATTTCACCTTTTTCCACTCGATGAGCTCGCGCTCGGCCTCGGCGGCGCGGCGCTCGGTTTCCGAGCACTGTTCGGCGATTTCGTGAAGATCTCCGACGGCGGGTTCGCGCCCGTCGAGCCAGGCGCCGAGCAGGCGGTGCACGACGAGGTCGGGGTAGCGGCGGATGGGCGAGGTGAAATGGGTGTAGGATTTCGCGGCGAGCGCGAAGTGGCCGATGTTTTTCTCCGAATAGCGCGCCTGTTTCAGCGAGCGGAGCATCAGATAATTGAGGATTCTTTCCTCCGGCTTTCCCTCCAGTTTTTCCACGAGTTTCTGGTACATTCGCGAGGTGATTTTCACGCTTTCCTCGAGCCGGACGATGTCGCGGCGCAGCCTGCGGCCGTCGCTCGCGCGGGTGACGACGGGATAACGGCGCGCCGGAAAAGCGGGAACGCCGAGCGAGTAGCCGAAACGGGCTGCGATCTGCTCGAACTCGTACACCTTCTGGATGTCGGGCGGCTCGTGGACGCGGAAGAGGCTTTCAGGGAGGTGCTCTTCGAGGTGGCGGCTGACGGCCTCGTTGGCGGCGAGCATGAACTCTTCGATGATCCGGTGGGCGATGTTGCGGGGCGTGCGTTCGATGCCGGTCATGATGCCCTGTTCGTCGAAGACGAGCAGCGGCTCGGGCAGGTCGAAGTCGATGGCTCCGCGCTTCATGCGGCGGCGGTAGAGGACGAGCGCAAGCTCCTTCATCAGCTCGAAGCGGTCGACGAGGCGCGCGTAGCGGGCGCGGAGCCCCGGGTCGCCCTCGAGGATCAGATGGACGTCGGTGTAAGTCATGCGCTCGACGCTGCGCATGACGCCGCGGCAGAACTCCTGGCGGACGACGTCTCCCTGGCGGTCGATCTCGAGCAGCGCGGACATGCAGAGCCGGTCCACGCCGGGCTTGAGCGAGCAGATTTCGGTGGAGAGCTCGAGCGGCAGCATGGGCACGGCGCGGTCCGGGAAGTAGACGCTGGTGCCCCGCTGGAAGGCCTCCTCGTCGATGGGGGTGCCGGGCCTGACGTAGTGGCTGACGTCGGCGATGTGGACGTGGAGGAGGAAATTGCCATCCGGGAGGCGGTCCACCCAGACGGCGTCGTCGAAGTCGCGCGCGGTTTCGCCGTCGATGGTGACGACGTCCATGCCGCGGAAGTCGCGCCTTCCGGCAAGGTCGGCCTGGGTGAGCGTGAGCGGGATGGACTGCGCCTGCTCGATGACTTCGGCGGGGAAGCGGTGCCGCAGGTGGTGCTTGCGGATCATGATTTCGACGTCGACGCCGAAGTCATCGGGGCGGCCGAGGATTTCGACGACGCGGCCGACAGCGGCCTCGCCGGCCTCCTGGGGATATTCGAGGATCTCGACATCGACGATCATGCCGTCCATTTCGCGGACGTCGCGCACCTCGTGCGACGCGGCGCCGATGCGGTCCACGTTCTGGCCGCGGCCGGGGATTTCGAGACCTTCGGGGATGACGACCCATTGCTGGATGCGGGACTCGAAGGGCACCACGTAGCACTCGCGCCGGCCGACGCGGAACTCGCCGGTCACGGTGGGGTGGGCGCGGCCAAGCACGCGGATCACCTCGCCTTCGGCGCGTCCGCCGGCGTCGATGCGCGTGATGCGGGCGAGCACGGTGTCGCCGTGCATGGCGTGGCGGGCGGCGTCCGGAGGGATGAAGATGTCGCCGGCGAGGCCGGGCACCTCTTTGGCTGGCGAGACGAAGCCGTAGCCGTCGCGGTGCATGCTGAGGCGGCCCGTGGCGAACTGCTGCGTGCGGCCCGGCAACACATACTGGCCGCCGCGCAGCTCGATGAGCGATCCCTTTTTCACCATGCGCTCGAGCAGCTTTTCAAGCTGTTCCCGCTCGCTGCCGCGGAGGCGCAGCTCGCGCACCAATTGCCGCTGGGTGGCCCTGCCGTGGGGGAGGCGCGCGATGTGATCGAGGACGTCCTGCTCTTTCATTGCGTCACTGGCGGCGCGGCCGTGGCGGGCGGCGGCATCTTCTCCGGGCTGAACCGCGGCAGCATTTCCTCGCGGTTTGCCAGGTGCCAGGCCACGGCGGCGACGACGGCGCTGGCCTGTTGGAGATCCTCGGGCACGGCCCTTTCGTAGGTGTCGAGATTGGTGTGCCAGGTCTGCTGGAAATACTCGATCGGATCCTGGAAGAAACCGATGGCCGGCAGGCCCGCGCTGGAAAACGAGGTCGAGTCGGTGCCGCCTTCGCGGCGGCTGGAGCTGGCGGCGGCTCCGGCGACGCCTGCGTCGCGGAAGGGTTCCAGAGCTGCGGCGACAACCGCGGCGGCCTCGTCGGGACCGAACACGCTGGCCCCGCGGATGCGGCCGGTGCCACTGTCGAGGTTAAGGTAGGCGACAAGACGGGAGAAAGCAGGCTTCGGGGCCTCGTAGGAGCCGTAGTGGGCCTGCACGTGGTATTTCGAGCCGAGCAGGCCCTGCTCTTCCGCACTCCACAGCGCGATCCGGATGGTGCGCGCCGGCCTGAGGCCCAACGCCTGGAGGATGCGCACGGCTTCCATCATGACGGCGGCTCCGGCGGCGTTGTCCGTGGCTCCGGTGGCGGCGTGCCAGGAGTCGAGATGGGCGCCGATGAGGACCACCTCGTCGGGCCTGGAGGCGCCCGGGATGTCGGCCAGCACGTTCCATGTCATGCGGCCGGGATGGGTGCGGTTGACGATTTCGAACTCCATTTCGACCTTTTCGCCGCTTTCGAGCAGCCTGGCGGCGCGGCCGTAGTCTTCGTTGCGCAGATAGACCGTGGGCACGGCCTTTGTCACATCGTAGGCGCGGTTCTGGAAGGCGCGGATCATGCCGTGCGGCATGCCGGCATCGAGCACTTTCACGAGCACCCCGTTGGCGACGAGCCACGGGTCGATGGCGGCGTTGACCTGCTGCGGCGTGAGCCTGCCGGGCTCGGCCCTGGGCGGCTGCGGGCGCGGCGGACCCATGCGGGCCTCGAGCCTGCGTTTGACGGCCTCATCGTCCAGCCGTTTCTGGGGCGCGGCGAAGCTGACCTGGATCTGCTGCGGTCTGCCGAGCAGGACGATGCGGCCGCGCACCCTGGCGGCGTTTTCGGCCAGCCATGCATCGAGCTCTTGCTTTGAGGGCGAGGAGGGAGGAGCGAGCAGGACGGCCTCGCCGCGCGCCACGCCGTTGGTGGAAGGGGTCCAGGCCATGACTTCGAAGACGAGATGGTCCCGCACCGGAGCGGTGAGGTGGCCGACGGCGCGCTCGTTCGACCAGCCGTCGTGGCCGAAGTCCCACTCTTCGAGGCGGGCGTTCTGGAGGCCCCATCCGGCGAGGCGCTTCATGGCCCACCGGGCGGCGGCCTCATAGTTGGGCGAGCCGGTGAGGCGCGGCCCGTAGCGGTCCGTGAGCACCTGCAGATGCTTCATGACTTCGGAGCGCCTGTCGGCCTCTTCGCGGATCTTCGCGAGGGTTTCGAGGTCGACGCGCTCCTGGGCGCAGACGAGCGCGGCGGCGGCCGCGCAGGCAACCAGCAGTCGCATATGATGCCAGCATACAGCACGAGTTAGCATGGGGAATGCCATGGAACTGAAGACAGTCCGGCTGACGATTCCCGAAAACGGCAACATCATTTTCGGCCAGTCGCATTTCATCAAGACGGTGGAGGATCTCTACGAGGCCATCGTCAACACGGCGCCGCAGATGAAGTTCGGCATCGCCTTCTGCGAGGCTTCGGGCGCGTGCCTGATCCGGGCGGAGGGCAACGACGAAGAGCTGAAGCGGATTGCCGTGGAGAATGCGCAGGCAGTGGCCGCCGGCCACACGTTCATCATCTGCCTGCGGGACGGCTATCCGATCAACATTCTGGGCGCGGTGCGGAACGTGCCGGAGGTGGTGCGGATCTTCTGCGCCACGGCCAATCCCGTGGAAGCGGTGGTCGCGGTGACGGAACAGGGGCGCGGCGTGCTGGGCGTGATCGACGGCTTCCCGCCGAAGGGCGTGGAAGGCCCCGCCGACGTGGAGTGGCGGCACTCGCTGCTGCGCAAGATCGGCTACAAGCGCTGAGGCGCGCGGGAGAGGGGCCCGCGTCCCGCCCCGCACGAAGGAGCGCCTGAGCTGGCCTGCGCCGCCAGGCGTTTCCTCTTGGGCTTCTCCCTCTACGCAGGCAGCAGCCCCGGCACCGCCCGGTCCGGGCATTCCGGGTACGACAGCCGCCTGGCGGCCCCGGCGGCGGCAGCGCGATTTCCGGCTGGCAGCGCCGAGGCGGGCGGAAGCGGGGCGGCGCCCCGCTCCGCCTAGACGAGCGGCAGCTCGGGCTGGCTGTTGTCCTGGGCTTCTTCCTCTTCGGCCTCTTTCACCGCGCAGGCGGCGGCGACGGCATCGCCCGGCTCGAGCGTGACAAGGCGGACGCCCATCGCCGAGCGGCCGGTCTTGCGGATGCTTTCGGCCTCGGTGCGCAGGATCTTGCCCTCGCGGCTGATGACGATGACGTCGGTATCCTCCTTGACGGCGAGGATGCTGACCACCGGGCCGTTCTTGTTGGTCACCTTCATGTTGATGACGCCCTTGCCGGCGCGCGATTGCAGGCGGTACTCGCTGACCTGGGTGCGCTTGCCGTAGCCGAGCTCGCTCACCGAGAGGATGTAGTCGCCGTCGGTGACCACTTCCATGCCGACGATCCAGTCGCCTTCGGCGAGCTTCATGCTGGTGACGCCTGCCGCCGGACGGCCCATCGGGCGGACGTCAGTCTCGGGGAACTTGATGGCCATGCCCTCCCGGGTGGCGAGGAAGATCATTTTCGATCCGTCGCTGAGCGCGGCGCCGACGAGCTCGTCATTCTCCCTGAGGTTGATGGCGATGATGCCTTTCGACATCGGGTTGTCGAATTCGGTGAGCTCGCACTTCTTGATGACGCCGAATTTCGTCGCCATCACCACGTATTTTCCAGGCTCGAATTCGGCCACCGGGAGGAAGGCGCGCGGCTCCTCGTCTTCCTGGAGATTGACGAGGCCCTTGATATGCTTGCCGCGGCCGGCGGCCTGCGTGTCCGGAATGTTGTAGACCTTGAGCCAGTACAGGCGCCCCTTCGAGGTGAAGATGAGCAGGTAGCTGTGGGTGTTGGCGATGATCAGGTCTTCGACGACGTCTTCGGAGCGCGTGGCCATGCCGATACGGCCCTTGCCGCCGCGGCCCTGGCGGCGGTAAGTGTCGAGCGCAGTGCGCTTCAGGTAGCCGCCGCGGGTGACGGTGACGACGACGTCCTCGCGCTTGATGAGATCCTCGAGGTTGATTTCGCCTTCGTCGTCGACGATTTCTGTGCGGCGGTCGTCGCCGAATTCCTTCTGGACCTCCTTCAGTTCGCGGACGATGACGCCGCGCAGCACCTTTTCCGAGCCGAGGATTTCCAGATAGGAAGCGATCTGCTTCTGGATTTCGGCCAGTTCATCGAGGATTTTCTGCCGCTCCATGCCGGTGAGGCGCTGCAACTGGAGCTCGATGATGGCCTGCGCCTGCTTTTCGCTGAAGTCGAAGCGCGACAGCGGCTGGCCATTCCACCGCAGCGCCGGGGCCCAACGGGCGAGGACCTGCTCGAGCGCGGGGTTTTCGGGGAACTCCATCTGGCCCATGAGCGCCTCGCGGGCCTCGCGCGGCGTGCGGGCGGCGCGGACGGTTTCGATCACCGCGTCGAGGTTTTCGAGCGCCTTCTGGAAGCCGAGCAGGATGTGCTCGCGCTCGCGGGCCTTGCGCAGGAGGAATTCGGTGCGGCGGCGGACGACCTCGACGCGGTGGTCGATGAAGCGCTTCAGCGCGTCGATGATGCCCATCTCGCGCGGCTGGCCGTTGACGATGGCGAGCATGATGACGCCGAAATTCACCTGCATCTGCGTGTGCTTGTACAGGTTGTTGAGGACGATTTCGGCGTTCTCGCCGCGCTTGAGCTCGAGCACGACGCGCAGGCCTTCGCGGTCGCTTTCGTCGCGGACGTCGGCGATGCCTTCGATCTTCTTTTCGTTGACGAGCTGCGCGATCTGCTCCACGAGCCGGGCCTTGTTGACCTGGTAGGGCAGCTCGGTGATGACGATGGCTTCCCTGTCCTTGCCGATCTTTTCGCGGGAGGCGCGGGCGCGGACCTTGAGCGTGCCGCGGCCCTTCGAGTAGTAGTCGACGATGCCCTGGCGGCCGAGGATGATGCCGCCAGTGGGGAAGTCCGGGCCGGGCGCGAGCTCGAGGATCCTCTGCACCGGGGTGGAAGGATCCTGGACGAGGGCGATGGCCGCGTCGATCATTTCGCGGAGGTTATGCGGCGGGATGCGGGTGGCCATGCCGACGGCGATGCCCTCGCTGCCGTTGACGAGCAGGTTCGGGAAGCGGGCCGGGAGCACTTCGGGCTCGACTTCGCTGTCGTCGTAGTTGGGGCGGAAGTCGACCGTCTCCTTGTCGATGTCCTCGAGCAGCATCGAGGAAATCTTCGACAGGCGCGCCTCGGTGTAGCGCATGGCCGCGGGCGGATCGGCGTCGATGGAGCCGAAGTTGCCCTGTCCGTCGATGAGCGGGTAGCGCATCGAGAAAGGCTGGGCCATGCGGACGAGCGCGTCGTAGACGGCGCTGTCGCCGTGGGGGTGGTACTTGCCGAGGACCTCGCCGACGATCTTGGCGCTCTTGCGGGTGGGGCGGTTGTGCGCCAGCCCCATTTCGCTCATCCCGTAGAGGATGCGGCGGTGGACGGGCTTCAGACCGTCGCGCACGTCGGGCAGCGCCCGGCCGATAATCACCGACATCGAGTAGTCGAGATACGACCGGCGCATCTCGTCTTCGATGTTGACCGGGATGATGTTTTTCCGTTCGCCCAGCGGAAGCTGCTGGCCGCCCGGCTGCTGGGGCGGCAGATTTTCAGGACCCTGCGGTGTGGACATGATCTTCCTTCAGTTTAGCAAAATGCCTGAATTTACGGGGGTTTTGCTATACTGGCAGACGGGGCAATGCTATCGGTCGTCATTCCCGTCCACAACGAGGAGCAGGCGCTGCTGCCACTCTATGACCGGCTCACCGCCGTGCTCGAGCGCCTCGGGCGCCCCTACGAGATCATTTTTGTCGACGACGCTTCCACGGACCGCAGTTTCGAGCTGCTTTCGAACCTGGTGGAGACGGATCCGCGGCTGCGCGTGGTGCGGCTGCGCCGGAATTTCGGGCAGACGGCGGCGCTGTCGGCGGGATTTGACGAGGCCCGCGGCGACATCATCGTCTCCATGGACGGGGATCTCCAGCATGCGCCCGAGGACCTGCCGGCGCTTCTCGAGAAGATGGAAGAAGGCTATGACATCGTCAGCGGGTGGCGGAAGCAGCGCAACGACCACCTGCTGCTGCGCAAGATCCCGTCGCGCATTGCCAACTGGCTGATGGCGAAGTTGAGCGGCGTGCCGCTGCACGATTTCGGCACGACGTTCAAGGCCTACCGCGCCGAGATCCTCCGGGACGTGAATCTGTATGGCGAGCTGCACCGCTTCATTCCGGCGCTGGCGAGCTTTTACGGAGCGCGGATCGCCGAGGTGCCCATCCAAAACCCGCCGCGCGCGGGGGGCTCCTCGCACTACGGGCTGGGCCGCACGTTCAACGTGCTTTTCGACATCCTCACGATCCGCTTCCTGCTGAAGTACCTCACGCGGCCGATGCACTTCTTCGGCAGGATCGGGCTGGCCAGCATCACGGTTGGCGGCCTGATTCTGGCCTTCCTGCTGGTGAAGAAGATCTTCGGGCACGAGATCATCATGGCGCACGGCCCGCTGCTGTTCGCCGGCGGCCTGCTGTTCGTGGTGGGGCTGATGATGTTCACCACGGGCCTGCTGGGCGAGATCCTGATGCGCACCTATTTCGAGAGCCAGGGCCGGCGCATTTACGCAGTGCGGGAGATCCGCTCGAGGGAGAACCGGCCGGCTGCGTCCTAGGGGGCTCCGAGCTGCTGGACCTGCGGCGAGGCGTTGTCTTCCGAGGCGCGCTCCCACCACTCCTCGAACAGCGTTTCCATCGCTTCGCCGAAGCTGGCGTGATCGAAGACGACGGCGGTCCATGCGGGCCGTGTTCTGACCGGATCCAGCAGCGACACCAGGCCCTGCTTGCCGTCGAAGACGGCCAGCTTCATGGGGAGGCTGGCGACGAAACGGACACCGATGCCGAGGCCGCGGTATTCTTCGATGCGCTGCCGGTGCTGCTCGTCCGTGGGGCCGGCTTCCTGGAGGATGCGGCAGGAGACGCCGCGCTCGGCGGCCTGCTTCACCAGCCTCTCGTCGAGAGGATCCACCGCATAGGGAGGCCGGGAGAATTCGACGTAGCGCCGTTCCACCGACTCGAGCATGGAGCGGTAATGGACGGCGATCTGCGCGGGATCGCCGACGATCCGGAGGTAGTCGAGCGTGCCTGTGCCTCCCTGAGCCGCCGCGTAGACACGCTTCAGCTCCTCGGCCAGGGACAGCCCCATGCGGCGCTGTTCTTCGAGTTGCCGCTCCATCGCCTCGCGCTGGCGTTCAAGGTAAGCAGGGATCGCGAGCCCCGGCTCGACGGCGGAGAACAGCTTCGTCTTCTCCTGGATGACCTGCGCGAAGCCCTTGTCGACGAGGCTGTCGAGCACCTCGTAGATCTTCTGCCGCGGGACGCGCGCCCGCGCTGCCAGTTCCAGCGCCTTGAAGCGGGGGTGTCCCATGAGAACGAGATAAGACCGCGCCTCGTAGGCGTTCAGGCCTACCTGCTGAAGGCGCCGCCAGTACTTTTCGTAGTCCATTCCGATGCTGTCGGCGGCCACGCATCGCCTCCTCAGGCTCACCCTTATAACACAAGCGCGGGGCGGGTACGCCGGACCGGTCTGCGGGCGGCGTGCTAGACTGACAGTCTGCTCCTCCGCGAAAGAGGATGATCCGCCTTTTCCATCTCGCCATCCCGGTTTCCCTGCTCACATTGATGGCGGTGGAAGTCATCCTGGCCGCAGCCTGCTACGTGGCCGTCATCCCGCTGCTGAGCGAAGAGGACTGGCTCATCTACCTTCTGTATGAGGGCGGCGCCCTTCAGGTGACGGCCGCGGTAGCCTCGCTCGCGCTGGGGATCTACTTCAACGACCTGTACTCGCAGGTCCGGGTCTATTCGCGGCTGCGGCTGGCGCAGCAGTTCTGCCTGGTCTTCGGCGTGGCGTTCCTGGCGCAGGGCATGCTGAGCTACGTGGATGCCGCACTGGCGTTGCCGCGCTGGCAGATGATCGCGGGAAGCGCCATCGGGCTGGCCGTGCTGCCCGGGTGGCGGATCCTGTTCGACGTCTTTGTCCTGCGCGTGCTGCACCGGCAGCGTCTGCTGTTCATCGGGCACAACCGGCTGGTGCGCGCCGTGGCGAAGGCGGTTTCCGAGCGGCCCCACTTTGCCATGGAGAGCATCGGCTACCTGGCGCCGGCGCCGCTGGAACGGGAGTATCCGGGCCTCGGCCGTTGGCACGGCCCGGCGTCGGAGATCCTCGAGGTCTACGAGCGGCTTCGACCGGACCGGATCGTGGTAGGCCTGGACGAGCGCCGCGGGCAGATGCCCGTGGAAGCGCTGCTTCAGCTCCGGCTGCGGGGAGTGCCTGTGGAGGATGCCTCCGCGCTGTACGAGCACGTGCTCTGGCGCGTCCCCATCGATGCCTTGCGGCCGTCCCATCTGATCTTCAGCGGCTCGCTCGGCCCGAACCCGCGGAAGCTGGCGTTGCAGCGCGCGTATTCCTTCCTGGTCGCTCTGGCGGGCGTCGTGCTCACCCTGCCGCTGATGGCAGTGATCGCGGCGGCCGTGCGGCTGACATCGCCGGGACCGGCCATCTACCGGCAGAAGCGCGTGGGACGGGGCGGCCGCGTCTTCGAGGTGCTGAAGTTCCGCTCCATGTACCAGGACGCCGAGGCGCGCTCCGGAGCGGTGTGGGCTGTGGAGAACGATCCCCGCGTGACGCCCCTGGGGAGGCTGCTGCGGAAGCTGCGCCTGGACGAGCTGCCGCAGTTTTTCAACGTGCTCAAGGGGGAAATGGCGATCGTCGGGCCGCGCCCGGAAAGGCCGGAATTCGTGCAGGTGCTGGGAGAACAGATCCCTTTCTACCATCAACGGCACACGATCCCGCCGGGAATCACCGGCTGGGCGCAGATCAACCACAAGTACGGCGACACGCTCCAGGACACGGTGACCAAGCTCGAATACGACCTGTACTATCTGAAGAATCTCGGATTTTCCCTGGACCTTTACATCATCTTCAACACGGTGAAGGTGATGCTGATGAGCCGCGGCGCCCGCTGAGCCGGCATTGACCGCCGCGGCGCACTTCTCTAGAATCGGAATTGACGGCCCCGGAGGCCGCTCCGGGCGGGAGTAACTCAAGGGTAGAGTCACGGCCTTCCAAGCCGTTGGTTGCGGGTTCGAGTCCCGTCTCCCGCTCCATTCCTTCTTTTTCCCCGCATCGCGGCCGGCGCTTGCACTCTCCCCGTGCCACCCCGGCGCGACGAGAGCGCATCCGGAAGCCCGTGGAGCACAGGCAGCGAACAGGACAGGCGCAACGCAGGGCGGATCCGCGTCCGCGAAGCGTTCTGCGGAGATCCGGCGAAACGCAACGGGCGGAACCCTGGACTTCGCGGCAAGGAAGCGCCGCGGAAGAACCTCGGTCGGCAAGCGGCACGGCTCCTTTGCGCCGGGCGCGGGCTGGCGTCCTTTCGCTGCCCTGCTCCGCCGGCTGGCTGGAGCAGGAAAGCCCCGGCACGCCAGGGGGTCAGCCGCGCCGGGGCCCGACCGAACGCGCTGAAAGGGGTGAAAGACGCGTCCGGCACGCGGCCAGCGCGAGGAGGTTGTCTCAGCCACCAGCCGCGTTGCGGTCTGTCTGTTTGGACGAGAGGGCGCGCGGCGAGGCTTCACTGCGCGTTACACGCTTTACACTCTTTTACAGATTCGGCTGTCCGATTTCCGCACGAGAAATTGCATCTCCGGGCGCCCGCAGGCATCTCGGAGACCGATGAAGAAGCGCGGGCGCAGGGCGCCGCTGCCCACCAAGATCTGCCCGGTCTGCCAGAGGCCTTTCGCCTGGCGGCGGCGCTGGGCCCGCTGCTGGGAGCAGGTGAAATACTGTAGCAACGCCTGCCGCAGGGGCACGCCGCGAGGCGCCTGGATTCAAACACAACAGCGCCGTTCTGTTTGAAACGGGATGCAGGTAGTCTGGTTCAAACGGGATCTGCGGATTCTGGACCACGCCCCGCTGGCCGAGGCCGCCCGCCGAGGCCCGGTGCTGCCGCTGTTCATCTACGAACCCGAATTGTGGAACGGTCCGGACTACGACCCGCGCCACTGGGCCTTTGCGCGGCAGTGCCTGGAGGAGCTGGACGGAAACCTGCGGCGGCTGGGCGCGCCGCTGGTGGTGCGTTGTGGCGATGCGGTCGAGGTGCTGCGCTCGTTGCCGGTGACGGCCGTGTACGCCCATGAGGAGACCGGCAATGGCTGGACGTACGCGCGCGACCGGAGGGTGCGGCGCTGGGCTCGGGACAGCGGCATCCCGTTCTTCGAGTTTCCGTCCAACGGCGTTGTGAGGGGCCTGAGGTCGCGTGATGGGTGGTCGCGCCGATGGAAGGAGCGGATGTCTGGCCCCATCATCGAGCCGCCGGCGCGGCTGCTGCCGCATGGGGTGGATCCGGGCGGGCTGCCGCCCGACCACTGCGCCATCGAAGTGCAAAAGGGCGGCGAGCGCGCGGCGCATGAGCTGCTCGACTCCTTCCTGGCGCGGCGCGGCGAACGCTACCATCTCGAGATGTCCAGCCCGCTGACGGCGGAGGAGGGCTGCTCCCGGCTGAGTCCGCACCTGGCGTGGGGAACGATTTCCTCGAGGGTTGTCTTTCAGGCGGTGGAGAGGCGCCGCCAGACGGCGCAGGGCACGTGGCGGATGGCGCTGGCCGCTTTCGTGGCGCGCCTGCACTGGCGCGACCACTTCATCCAGAAGCTGGAGGACGAGCCGCGGATCGAATTTGAGAACTTCGTGCGGGCATACGACGGGCTGCGCGAGAACGAGTTCAACGACGAGTGGTTCGACCGCTGGCGCGAGGGGAGGACGGGCTATCCGTTCGTGGACGCCTGCATGCGGATGCTGCGGCAGACCGGCTGGCTGAACTTCCGGATGCGGGCGATGCTGGTGAGCTTCGCCGCCTACGACCTGTGGCTGCACTGGCGCCCGGTGGCGCTGCATCTGGCAAGGCTGTTCACCGACTACGAGCCGGGCATCCACTACAGCCAGTGCCAGATGCAGAGCGGAACCACCGGCATCAACACGCTGCGCGTCTACAATCCCGGCAAGCAATGGCGCGACCAGGACCCGGCGAGCGAGTTTGTCCGCCGCTGGGTGCCGGAGTTCGACGACCCGCAGCGGTACCCCGCGCCCATCGTCGATCACCGCGAGGCGGCGCGGCGGGCGCAGGCGCGCATCCGGGCGCTGCGCCGGACGCTGGAAGCCCGCACCGAAGCCGAGCAGGTGCGCCAGCGGCACGGCAGCCGGAAGCGGCCGTCGCGCAGGAGACGCGCCTGAAGCCGGAACGCGAGCCTACGGAAGAATGTCGAACGTGGTCGTGCCGGGCACGCGCACTTTCTCGTAGGCCTTCATCCAGGCGTCATGCGCGGGATGCTTCGCGTAGATCTTCAGCGCTTCCTCGTTGCGGAACTCCATGCACACGCCATACTGGCGGCGCACCATCTTCACCTGCGCGGGCACGGAGCCGCCCTCGCGCAGCTTCTTCTGGTTGTCGGCGTCGAGAGCGCCATCGGTCTGGAGGATGCCGAGCGGGCGGGCGAGCTTCCCGTGCCAGACCTTCAGCAGCCCGTCGATTTTCGACGGCAGCTCTTCGGTGGCTTTGCGGAAGGCGTCCCAGTCGGCGGCGGTGGCCTCCGGGATCTCGGTGAATGCGAAGCAGTGCATCAGCGTGCGCTGCTGACCCATCAGCAGCGCCGGGGAAAAGCTCAGGAACAACAGCGCCAGAATCCTCATCGTGATTCTCCCTCTCCTTCCAGCGGACGATCCCACGCCCGCGCGGCGCGGGCACTTCCAAATTTACCTGATGCGGGCCGCGGCTTTACACGCCGGCCAGGAAGCGAAGCTCCTGGGGCCGCAGGCTGCTGGACACCCCCCACTGTTCGGCCTCGGCGCTTCGCTCCTCCGCCGGCTGCCCGCGGCGGGCGGGCGGGGCGGGCCAGCGGCTGTCCTGCTTCGGCAGGCGGCAGGCGTAGAGCTCCTCTTCAACAGAAGCGAGCCGCGTCAGCCGGGCCATGTCGACAGCGCCCGATGCCCCTGCGCGGAGGGCGAGCGCGACGACGAATCCGAGCCGGTTCTGGACGCCGCGGCGACAGGCCTCACGGACCAGCCAATCCCAATCGAGGTGCTCAAAGCGGAGCACGAGCCACGGCAGCGCCTCGACGACGGGCTCCTCAAGGCGGTCGCAGGCGAGCGCCGCCATCAGCACGACGGCCGGGTCGTGGCCGTGCTCGGCTTCGATTTCCGAAAACAGCGAAACAAAACCCGGGTAGCCCAGCGCCCCCAACGCGTCCTTGAGCACGCGCGCCCGCAGTTCGTCCTTCCGGCCCACCGTTCCACTCTAGCAGGAGGCAGGAGGCGGGAGCGCAGCGGGGCCGCGGCGCGGGCGTACAATCGAGATGTCATTCCTGCATCAAGAAAGGCACGCTCTTGTCGGCACAGAAGCTCCGCATCGCCGTGTATCCGGGCTCGTTTGATCCGGTGACCAACGGCCATCTGGATCTCATCTCCCGCTGCGCTCCGCTGGTGGACCGGCTGATCGTGGCCGTGCTCCGCAATGCGGGCAAGCAGCCGCTGTTCAGCGTCGAGGAGCGCGTGGAGATGCTGCGGCAGGCGACCGCCGAGATGCCCAACGTCGAGGTGGATTCCTTCGACGGGCTGCTGGTGGAGTATGCGCGCCGCCGGGGGGCGTGCCTGCTGCTGCGCGGCATCCGCGCCATCAGCGACTACGAGTACGAGCTCCAGATGGCGCTGATGAACCGGCGGCTCGCGCCGGAGATCGAAACTATGTTTATGATGGCAGGAGAAGCCTACTCCTTCCTCAGCTCGCGGCTGGTGAAGGAAGTGATCGCACTGGGCGGCGACGTCAGCGGCCTGGTGCCGCCCCAGGTCGAGGCGAAGCTGAAAGAGCGGTTGCCGGCCAGGTTTCCGGCCCGCGGGACCACCGGGCAAAGCCCCGTCTGAATCATCGAGTGGCAGGAATGTTGCAACCAGTCTCATCCTTATCCGCACGCGTCCAGTCCATCAGCGTCTCTTCGACGGCGCGCGTCTCGGCGGAAGCCGAAAAGCTCCGCCGCGCCGGCGTCGACGTCGTCGATTTCGGCGTGGGCGAGCCGGACTTCCCTACCCCGGACAACATCAAGCAGGCGGCCATCCGCGCCCTGGAAGAGAACTTCACCCGCTACACGGCGATGGCTGGCGTGCAGGAGCTGCGCCAGGCTGTCTGCGAGCGCCACCGGCGCGACTTCGGCACCAGCTACTCGGTGCCGGAGTGCGTGGTGAGCGTTGGCGGCAAGCACGCCATTTTCAACACCGTCCAGGTGCTGGTCAACGAGGGCGACGAAGTCATCATCCCCGTGCCATACTGGGTGACCTATTACGACGTCGTCAGTTACTCGGGCGGCCGCCCGGTGCTGGTCGAAACCAGCGAGCAGGAAGGGTTCGCGCTGACGGCGGAGCAGGTGGAGCGCGCCATCACGCCGCGCACGCGGCTGATCATCATCAACTCGCCCTGCAATCCGTCCGGCGCGGTGATCGAGCGCGAGGAGTTTGAAAAGATCGGCCACCTGGCTGCGCGGCGCGGCATCTGGCTGATGACCGACGAGTGCTACTACCGCTTCCTTTACGAAGGCGAGCCGTTCTCCATCGCCGCCGTGCCCGGCATGAAGGAGCACGTGGTGGTGGCCGGCTCGCTTTCAAAGACCTACGCCATGACCGGCTGGCGCATCGGCTTTACGCTGGCTCCGGCGGAGGTCTGCTCGGCGATCATCAAGCTTCAGTCGCACTCGACGTCGAATCCGACATCGATCGCCCAGAAGGCCGCGATCGAGGCGCTGCTGGGCGACCAGAGCTCGGTGGACGCGATGCTGGCCGAGTACCGGCGCCGGCGCGATTTCGTCGTGGACCGGCTGCGCCGCATGCCCGGCGTGCGCTGCGCCGAGCCGCGCGGAGCATTCTACGCGTATCCCAACATCAGCGCGGCGCTGGGGCGCAACGGCATCCACACGCCGATGCAATTCGCCGAGAAGCTGCTGGAGAAGGCCCACGTGGCGGTCGTGCCGGGCGAGGCGTTCGGCACTGAGCACCACGTGCGCATCTCTTACGCGACGTCGATGGAAAATCTGGAAAAGGGCCTCGGACGCATCGAACAATTCCTGAAAGAAATGGTTTCCTGATCCGTTCCGCCGCCGCGTTGCTATGCTGGGAGGAGGCGGGCAACGTGCTGGCGCGGAAGCGGATCGCGGCGGGATTGTGTCTGCTGTGGGCGTTGGCGCTGGCAGCCTGCTCCTCCGCGCCGGAGCGCCGGCCCGCGGTGGGGGAGGCCTACATCGGCCCGCTGGAACACGAGCTGCGCGAAGCACTGGCGGCGCGCTCCCGGGTGGTGGCCCGGCTGCGCCACGGGGACCGGGTGGAGATTCTGGGCCGCAGGCGCCGCTTTTACGAAGTGCGCACGGCGGGCGGAGCCGAAGGATGGATTGACGGGCGGCTGCTGCTTGCGGCGCGCGATCTGGAAGCGCTGCGGCGGCTCCGGGAACGGGCAGCGGCCGCGCCCTCGCAGGGGCGGGCCTCGGTGCTGGACGAGCTCAACGTGCACACGGCTCCGCACCGCTCGGCTCCAAGCTTCCGCCGGATCCGGCCCGGGCAGCACGCCGAGGTCATCGCCTACGAACGCGTGCCGCGCCGGCCCTACGAGCCTCCTCCCCTGATCCAGAACGGCGCGGCGAAAAAGGGCGGCGAGGCTTCGGGCAGGAAGAGGCAGCGCAGGGAAAGTGCGGCGCCACTGGCTCCCGTTCCGGCGCCTCCGCTGCCCGAAAACTGGCTCGCGCTGAGCCGGCCATCGATTGCCGGCGCGGCCGCCGCGCCTGCGCCGCGTCCCGCCGCGGGCAGCCCGGAAGGGTCTCGGGCCGAGGCGGCCGACGAGTGGGCCCTGGTCCGGCTGGAAGACGGCTCCGCCGGCTGGGTGCTGGCGCGGATGCTGTTCATGGAGATCCCGGATGAGGTGGCGCAGTACGCCGAACGCGCCCGCATCGCCGCCTACTTCCAGATCGGATCGGTGCGCGGGCGCGATGGAGACAAGCCCGTCTGGCTTTGGGCGACGCAGTCGAAGCGAGACGCCGGGACCGATTTCGATTCGCTGCGGATCTTCGTCTGGAACGCGCGCCGCCACCGTTACGAGACCGCTTTCCTCGAGCGCAACATGCAGGGCTGGCTCCCGATCCGGGTGCGCCGCGGACGGACAGGCGCCGAGGGATTCGAGGCCGTGACCCTGGAGAGAGGCGGAGACGTCGTGCTGCGGGCGTACTCGATTCAGCCGGGCACGTTCCGCGCCCGCCTGGTGGGGCGGACCCCTGCGGCGCGGCCTGCCTCATGGCTGGAGCCGCCGCCCGCCGGGGCTCCGCCCGCGGCGCAGGAGCAACCGCAGCAGGACACGTGGTTGACGCGCCTGAGAAGCTGGGCCGGGGGCCTGCGGGACCGCTTCAGCCGCTGAGCTCGACGCGGTCCATGGCGAGGAATTCGCGCACGTGGGGATGGCTGCAACGCTCGATTTCGCTCACAGGGCCCATGTAGATGACCCTGCCCTCGTGCAGCACGACGACGCGGTCAGCCACGCGCCGCATCAGGTCGAGATCGTGCGTGACGACGACGCTGGTGAGCCGGAGCTGTTCCTTGAGGCGCAGCATCAGGCTCACCATCAGATCCGACATCAGCGGATCCACCATCGTCGTCGGCTCGTCATAGAGGATGCATTCGGGCTGGGCCGCCAGCGCGCGCGCAATGGCCACGGCGCGGCGGTGGCCGGTGGAGAGGTCGGAAGGATAGTCGTTCTCGCGGTCTTCGAGGCCCACCATGCGGAGCAGGCCGCGCATCACGTCCAGCCTGTTCTCCTCGTCGTAGTCCTCGCGGAGCTCGAGCGCGAACAGGACGTTCTCGCCCACGGTGAGCGAATCGAACAGGGCGCCGCTCTGGAATACCATCGTGACTTTCCGCCGGATTTCGCGCAGTTCGGCCTCGGACATGTCGGTGATGTCCTGGTGGGCGACGATGACCCGCCCGCTGTCAGGCTTGAGGAACCCCATGATGTGGTTCAGGCTGACGCTCTTGCCGACGCCGCTGCGGCCGATGATGGCCAGCGTCTCTCCGTCCTCGACGTGAAAGGACACGTCGACCAGGACGGGCTCGTCGAACGTCTTATAGACGTGGCGGAACTCGATGTAGTACGGGTATTGGTCCCTCAACGATTCCATTGTGCCCATTCCGCGGGCGTGTTGATGTTGGCGGCAAACCGCGGGTGCGGAGCCGGGAAAGGCGCCCAGCGGATGGAGCCGAGCAGGTCATGAACCGCCAGCCTGCCTTCCCGCAGGAGCCGCTCCGCGAGCGGGGCCAGCCGGGCGTGGTAGACGGCGCAGAGCGGTTCCGGGCGCCCGTCCGGACCGACGGTCACCGCCGCGTCCTCGCTGTGCTGCTCGGCGAAAGCGAGGAGAAAGCGGAGCGAGGCGGCATCCGCCCCCGGCATGTCGCAGCCGAGAACGAGGCACCATTCGGCGAGACCGGAGCCGAGCGCCGCTTCGATGCCGCTGAGCGGCCCGAGCCCGGCGAAACGCTCGGCGAGGCAGGGGTAGCCGAGATGGCCGTAGAGAGCTTCCGGTCCCACGAGCCAGGCGCGTCCGGCGGCAGCGGCGGCCTGCGCGGCCACGTGCGCGGCCAGAGGGCGCCCCTGGTATTCCAGCAGCGCCTTGTCGCGCCCCATGCGGCGGCTGCGCCCGCCCGTCAGGATGAAGGCGCCCCGCGCCATGAGAGAATTGTAGCAACGGCCCCCGGGCGGCCGGCGCGGCCAGCAGGGCATGAAGAACCCATTGTGTTTCAAACATGCGGCTGTATAATGTACTAAACAAAATGCTCGGATTTTGTTGCGCCTGCGGGCTGGCCGCGGCGGCGCTTGCGCCGGCATGCGCCGGCGAGATCCGCGCCGTCAGCACGGTCCGGGCCGATCCCCGCACGGGGCGGCTGGTCCGCGTGGTGCGCTACCAGACGCCCGACGGCCGGCCGGTGCGGCCCGAGGCCGCCGTGCGCCCGCTGGTGGAGCGCGCCGCGCGGGAGCACCAGGTGGACCCGCTGCTGGCCGAGGCCGTGATCCGCGCCGAGAGCGGCTACAACCTCGCGGCGGTCTCGCCGAAAGGCGCGGCCGGGCTGATGCAACTGATGCCAGCCACGGCGGCGAGGCTGGGGGCGCGGGACCGCTTCGACCCACGCCAGAATGTCGAGGCCGGCATCCGGCTGCTGAAGGCATTGCACGAGCGTTTCGGCGATCCGCGGCTGGCGCTGGCTGCCTACAATGCCGGCGAACAGGCGGTGATGCGCCACGGCGGAATCCCGCCATACCGGGAGACGATCGAGTACGTGCGCAAGGTGGAACGGCTGTATCAGCAGGCGCGCGCGGCCGCACCGGCTGAGGCTCCGCAGGCTCCGGCGCAGGAGCCGCCCGTGCGGGGGCTGCTGGTGGAGGCCGACGAAGCCGGGCGCATCTGGCTGCGCACGCGTTAGGAGGCGAACTTGCGTCTCACACTTCGTTGCCGGGCGATCCGGCTGGCGGCAGCCGCGCTGCTGGCAGCCGCCGCGGCGGCCCAGAGTGGCGCGACGGGAGAGCTGCGCAGCGTGCGGACGTGGTCCGGCGCAGACTCGACGCGCATCGTTGTCGAACTCAGCCGCGAGACGAAGTGGAAGTATGGCAGGCTGTCGAATCCGGAGCGGCTGTTTTTCGATTTCGCCGAGACGCGGCCGCGCCTGGGTCCGGCGCGCATTCATGTGATCCCCATCGACGATGGCCGGGTCAGCCGGGCGCGCGTTGCCCTGAAGGACACGCGGACGACGCGGCTGGTGCTGGATCTGGCTGCGGAAGTCGACTACGAAGTCTCCCGTCTCACCAACCCCGAGCGGTTCGTGGTCGAGCTGCGGCTGAAATCCGCCACGCGGCCTGCGGACGCCATCACGAGGGCGGCCCCGGAGCCGGCGAAGCCCGCCGAGACGGCTCCTGCGGCGGCCAAACCGGCCGCTCCGCAGGGGGCGTCCCGACCGTCCGGGCAGGCAACGGCGGCCCGGACGGAGCCGGAGGCTCAGCCGCGCAACAGCCAGACGGCTGTGGCCGCTCCGCCCTCCGCGCCGGCGGCAGCGCGGACGGAGACGGCCACTGCGGCGCGGCCGGCGAGTCCGCGCGACGAGGCGTCTAGAAGCCCGGCATTGCCTGAGACGAAGGCTCCGGCGCAGTCGGCCGAAAGCGCTGCCACGCGGCAGGAGACAACGGCGGCGAGGACTGCGGCCGCTGGCCCTGCGCCCACTGCGGCGCGGCCGGCGAGTCCGCGCGACGAGGCGTCTAGAAGCCCGGCATTGCCTGAGACGAAGGCTCCGGCGCAGTCGGCCGAAAGCGCTGCCACGCGGCAGGAGCCGACGGCGGCCAAGCCCGCGGCATCCGGCTCCGCGCCCGCCCCGGTTCCTGCCCTGCCGGCGCGGCCCACGCGGCGCGGCGAGCAGTCGCTGACGCGCGCCCTCGGGCTGCACATCGGCCGGGTCGTGCTCGATCCTGGCCACGGAGGTCACGATCAGGGCACGCAGGGACCGACAGGGCTGCTGGAGAAGGAGCTGGTGCTCGACGTGGCGCTGCGGCTAGGCGCGCTGATCGAAGAGCGGCTTGGCGGCGAGGTGGTTTACACGCGCCGCGGCGACGAGTTCATCCCCCTCGAGGAGCGCACGGCGATCGCCAACGAGCACCGCGCCGACCTGTTCCTGTCCATCCACGCCAACTCGTCTCCCGTGCGGCGCGTCTCTGGCGCGGAGGTCTTCTACCTGAACTTCACGACGTCGCGCGAGGCGCTGGAACTGGCTGCGCGGGAAAACGCCGGCCACAACCGTTCGATCTTCGAACTGCGCGAGCTGATCCAGAAGATTGCGCTGAAGGACAAGCTGGAAGAGTCGCGCGAATTCGCCGGTTACATGCAGCAGGAGCTGTCGAAGGAGTGGCGCCGGCTGAACCCGGCGGCGCGGGACCGCGGGGTGAAGACCGCGCCCTTCGTGGTTCTGATTGGCGCTTCGATGCCGAGCGTGCTGGCCGAGATCGGCTTCGTCAGCAACCCGAAGGACGAGGCGCTGATGAAGAAGCCCGAGTACCGGCAGAAGCTGGCCGAAGCGCTGTACCGAGGCGTGGAGCGGTATGCGCGCAGCCTCGGGCAGACGCAGGCGCTGCGCGCCGCGACGGCGGCCGAATCCCCTCAGTCGACGCGCTGAGCGACGCGCACGGGAGAGTACACGACGCGATTGCGCCCTGTCCGCTTGGCCTCGTAGAGGGCTTCGTCGGCGGCGCGGATCAGCTCGATCTGGCCGCCCCGGTTCTCCTCGTCGACATGGCTGGCTCCGATGCTCACCGTGAGGGAGAATTCCACGCCTTCGACGGCGAACGGCTGCTCCTGCACGGCGCGCCGGAGGCGCTCCGCCTGCGACAGCAGTTCCGTGCGCCCGCAGTGAGGCGCGACGACGAGGAACTCCTCGCCCCCGTAGCGGCCGAAGCCATCGTAGGAGCGGACGGCGCCCTGGATGCGCTGCGCGAACAGTCGCAGCGCCTGGTCGCCGAACTGGTGGCCGCGGGTGTCGTTGAGCTGCTTGAAGTGATCGAGGTCCAGCAGCAGCACGCCGAGCGGGGCTCCTTCGCGCCGCGCCCGCTCCAGCTCGCGCTCCAGCATTCCGAGGATGCAGGCGCGGTTCCAGATGCCGGTAAGGGGGTCGCGCATGGCCTGCTCGCGGAGCCGCTCCTGGGCCAACATCAGTTCGGTCTGGAGATCGATGATCCGCCTCCCGGCCCGCAGGCGCACTTCCAGTTCGTGCTTGTCGAAGGGCTTGACGACATAGTCGTCCGCGCCGGCGTTCATCCCCTCGACAATGTCCTCGCGCATGCCGCGGGCGGTGAGAAGGATCACGTAGACGTAGGGCGGCGAGCCGCGCTCGCGCAGTTTCCGGCAGACTTCCAGGCCGCTGAGGCCCGGCATCATCCAGTCCAGAATGGCGATGGGGGGCGGGTCGTCGCCGGTGAGCACCTCCCAGGCCTGGCGGCCGTCGGCGGCGGGCACCGGTTCGTAGCCCCATCCCGTCAGCGAGGCTTCCAGCAGCCTACGCATTACCAGGCTGTCATCGGCGACAAGCACTCGCACGGGGTCCACGTCTCCGCTGACCTCATCATATCAGCGGGCGCAACCCGCTAGCGCCGCCCGGCGGCGCACGCTACCCTGAAAGCAGAGGCCGCCGAAGGCGCCGCCTGCGCCTCCGGCGAGACCATGATCGACAATCCTTTCCAGAACATTGAACTGCGGGTCCGGCAGAAACGCTTTGATTCCTGGGAAGAGTTCCTGCGCGAAGCGCCTGAATATTCCATTGCGCTGGAAGTCCTCGACGACATTCCCGGCCACCGCGGCCATTACGTCAACTTCGACCACCATGTGGGCGTAGTCCGCGAGGCGACGATGAGCGCCGCCATGCAGGCCTACATCGCCGTGCGCCAGGGCCATCTCATGCAGCGCTGGCTCCAGAAGCGGCGCCCCGTTCCTGTCTATGTGTGGAACGCCGACCAGGACGTCTGCCTCGCCGCCTTCGTGCTGGAGTACCATCAGCTTCTCGAGCGCGCCGAAGGCATGCCGATGCTGCGCTGGATCGTCCAGTACAACAACAAGCTGGACGTCTGCGGCGGGCTGTATCCGGTCAACCTCGAAGATCTTGTCAACAACCATTTCACGTGGGTCTTCGAGCCGTACCGGCAGCAGCGCATTCATGGCAAGGTGCAGGGCGACGAGGCGCTGGTGGTTACCACCATCCGCCTGGTGTGCGACCGCCTGCTGGCGCTGCTGAACGGGCAGGCGGGCATCGCGCCGATCACGGCCCAGCCGGACATCCTGTACCAGTCGCCGTACAACTATGTGATCGCGGACGAGAAGGGCGATCCGTTGTCGCGCCTGGTGCTGGCAAGCGCGGGCTACACCAATCTGATCAGCCTCATCTGCCGCCGCCCCAACGGCCGCTACACGTACAGCATCATCCGCGGCTCCCCATATGACGAGGACATCTTCGAGATCCCGCGGCTGATCGAGGCTTTCCAGGCGGCCGAGGACTATCCGAACGAGAAGATCTGGGGCGGATCAAACCTGGCCGCCGGATCGGACAGCGTGCTTGGCTCCAGCCTCCACTGGACGCAGATCCGCGAGATCGCCGACCGCGTGGTGGGCGAGGCGCACCGGCGCACGTCGACGCCTCCGCTCTCTTACGAAGCCCATTTCGACCGCGCGCCGCTGGTGCTGCTGGCCGTCTCGCCGGAGACCGAGATGCAGTTGCGCCCGCTGCTGGCCCAGTGCGGGGCCCGCATCCACGCCGTGAGTTCGTGCCAGCAGGCGCGCACGGCGCTGGCGCTCAATCCGGATGTCGACGTGATCTTCTCGAACCTCCGTTTCAGCGACGGCTGTTTTGCCGACCTGGCCCGCCAGACCGGCTCGGACGGCCACGCGGCGGCGCCCACGGTCGTCTGCATCGACGCCGTCGACGCCGGCTGTGCCGATCTGCTCGAAATGGGCGCTTACACCGTGCTGTCGCCGCCCTTCACGCTCGAACAGATCCGCTGGGTGCTGGGCGAGTGCACGAAACCCCGCGCCGCGGCTCCTGCGGCGTCCTGATTCGGCCCGGTCAGGCGAGCCTGCGGAGCTCTCCGGCGTGGCGCCGGATGCGCTCGATGGCCTCGGCGATGGAATCCATGTCGGAACGAGGCCCGAGCAGCATGTTCTGCGTCAGCCACACGGCTTCCTGGCAGAGCCGGTCGTTGGCCGGGCAGGCCGTCCGCTCCGGCCATTCACGCAGGATTTTTTCCGGAAACAGCCGCTGATATCCCCGGGAATTCAGCGTATTTTTCAGAAATGGCTGCGTATTGAGCGGAGAATATCCTGCTGCCGCCGGGATGCCCTCGGCGCGCAGCGCCCTGAGGAAAGTCTCCCGCGGCAGGCCGTCGAACTCGCGCGCGTCGTAGCGGAACATGTACAGGTGGTAGGCGTTGAGCGTGCAGCCGGCATACTGCTTCGCCGGGCGGATGCCGGGGATCTTCTCGAGCAGCGAGGTCAGATACGCGCCGTTGGCGCTGCGGGTGCGCACCTGCCCGTCGAGCCGGGTCAACTGCGCCAGCAGCAGCGCCGCCTGGAACTCGGTCAGCCGCAGGTTGTGGCCGGTAGTGGAGTAGGTGAAGTTCGTTCCGATGGCCTTCAGCCCGCTGCCGTTGTTGTGAAACGCGTAGGCGCGCTCGTAGAGGGCGCCGTCGCCGGTCAGCACCGCGCCGCCTTCGCCAGAGTTGAGGTTTTTCGAGGCCTGGAAGCTGAAGCAGCCCGCCGCGCCGAATGTGCCGGCCTTCCGGCCTTTCCACTCCGCCATGTGCGCCTGGCAGGCGTCCTCGATCACGGGAATGTTCCGGCGGCGGGCGATGTCGAGAATCCGGTCGAGGTCGCAGACGTTGCCGCCAAGGTGCACCGGGATGATGGCGCGCGTGCGATCGCTCACGGCCGCCTCGAGCTTCGAAGCGTCCATCTGGAACGTTTCCGGGTCCGTGTCGACGAAGACGGGCAGGGCGAACTGCCGCAGCACGACGTTGACGGTGGCGATGAACGTGTACGGCGGCACGATCACTTCATCGCCGGGCTGGACGTCGAGCGCGTTCAGGCACACGAACAGCGCCGAGGTTCCGTTGCAGGTGGCCAGGCAGTGCCGGGCTCCAGTGGCGCGGGCGTATGCTTCTTCAAACTGCTTTACGTGGTCGCCGCTGCCGCGGTACCACCGCCCGGAACGCAGCGTTTCCAGCAGGGCCTTCTCCTCGCGCTGGTCGAAGACAGGCCAGGAAGGGAACGGCTGCTGCCGCACGGGCGTGCCGCCGAGCAGGGCCGGCCGGCCGTCGAGGCGCGCCGAAGCCGCCAGGGGCGCAGCCGCCAGCACCTGGCGCCGGGTCAGGTCGCTCTTCATGGCGTGCATCATTTTACCGCCGGGCCGGCTGCGGCGATACCGGCCTTATTCAGCGGCACGAGGCGCGGCAGCGAACCGGGCGGCTGGTCGATGGCCACCGGCAGAGGCCGCGCGGCGCAATCCGGCAGCGGCGCGCCGGCATAGTAGGCAAGGCCATAGCGCCAGGTGCGGTGCAGCCGCAGGATGCAGGCCTGGTCCTTCTGCGGAGCAACGCGGCGCCACAGGCCACGGGCCGAGACCAATTCGTCCAGCGCCGGAGCGGCAGCCCGCTTCACGTGCCAGATGGCTCCGAACGCGACGGCGGCCACGGCCGCCACCGCCGCCATCCGACGCTCACGGTGGTCCAGCCACCACGCCAGCAGCCCCGCCGGGAGAAGGACGGCCAGAGGTTCCCAGCGCATTCCCGAGAATGCCGTCCGGCGGATGCCATGCAGCAGCGCCTCCGGAAGCATTTCCTCGGCGGCCGGAGCCAGCGAGGCCAGCATGACCGTCCAGAAAAGCGCCCGCCCCGCCTGCTGCGCTCTGTCCAGGGCTGCCCCGCAGAGGATGCACGCTGAAGGCAGCAGTGGCAGCAGATATCCGGGCAGTTTATTGCGGGAAATCGAGAAAAAGAAAAATCCGAAAACGAGCACCCAGAGCGGGATTTTCAGGCGAGGGTCTTTCCAGGCGCGCCAGCCGGCCAGCAGCGCCGCGGGCGTCCACGGCAGCAGCCCTGCCAGCAGAACCGGCGCATAGAACCAGAAGGGCTGCACGTGTTGCAGCTCGTCGCTGGCGAAGCGCGACAGATGGTGCCGCAGGATGAATTCGTCAAAGAACGCGCGCCCGTGCATCCACAGCATGGCGGCGAACCACGGCGCTGCAACGGCCGCCGCCAGCGCCGCCGGGCCGGCCCACTGACGCCACTGCCGCCGCGCCAGCCAGAGCACCGGCAACGCCAGCACCACCGGAACCAGCCCCTTGGCCAGCACCGCCGCGCCCAGGGCCGCGCCTGCTCCGTACAGCACGAACCGGTTGCCGTTCTCCATCCAGAACCACGTCAGCAGAACGGCCGTCTGGAAGAACACGGCCAGCGGCAGGTCCGTCACCGCGACGAAGCTGTAGGCCGTCCAGCCGGCCGACGCCGCCAGCATCAGCGTCGCCATCCAAGCGGTGCGATCTCCGAGCAGGCGCCGCAGAACCGCCCACTGGAAAACCAGAAAAAGAGCGGAAAGCAGCGCCACGGGAACCCGCGGCGCCAGGTGATCGCCGAGGCCGAGGCGGAACGCCGCCGCAGTCATCCAGTAGAGCAGCGGAGGCTTTTCGAACCACGCCTCGCCCCACAGCCGCGGCGTGGCCCAGTCGCCGCTGCGGGCCATCTCCCTGCCGATGGCGGCGTAGCGGGGCTCGTCCGGGCCAAGCAGGCCCGTGCTGCCGAGGCCGTCCAGATACAACGCCGCCACGGCTGCCGCGAAGGCGGCGGCGAGCCAGGGATGCCAGTCTCTCCCGCGGCGCGCGGACACCCACCAGTATAATGGCGGCGATGCGGGCCCTTCGCCTTTCTCTGGCTGCGGCGATGCTGTGGCTGAGCCCGGCTGCTGCCGACGTTTCCCGCTGCGACTGCGACCCGGCGCGTCCGGAGACCCTGAAGGAGCGCAACTGCTCCCTCTGCGCCGAAGCCGAGAAGCAGCCGCCCGGCGCCGAATTCTTCCTGCTGAAGGACATCAACCCGCGCAAGCCGAACCGCTGGCTGGCTCTTCCCCGCATGCACCTGCCCGGCGCGCACGATCTCCACCGGATGCCGAAGGCGGCGCGGGACCGCTTCTGGCGCTTCGCCGTCGGGGCAGCCCGGGAGAAATTCGGCGAGGAATGGGGCATCGCTTACAACGGCGCTTCCGTGCGCACGCAATGCCATCTGCACTTCCACATCGGGCGCTTCGTGCGCGCGGCGGAGACTTCGCGGTTTCTCTTCGTGCGGCGCGTGGAGGACATCCCCGCCCCGGACGACAGCGGACTGTGGGTTCACCCGGTGCCGGGCGGCTTCCACGTGCACGTGGGCGAGCAGATCACCGAAACCGCGCTGGTCCGGTGATGGCCGGATGGCGGTGTTAATCTGAAATCAAGCGGTTTCATGGGCGCCATGAGAATTCTGGTCATCGAGGACGAAGAGCGCATCGCCGACTTCATCAAGCGCGGACTGGAAGGCGCAGGCTACCTTGTGGACACCGCCGCGGACGGACAGTCGGGCCTCGACAGGCTGCATGAACTGGACTACGACCTTCTGGTGCTGGACCTCATGCTGCCCGACATGGACGGCCTCAAGGTGCTCGAGAAGGTCCGCAACCGCAAGGTGAGTCCGCCGGTGCTGATTCTCAGCGCGCGGAGCGAAGTGGAAGACCGGGTGCGCGGCCTCGAAGTGGGCGCCGACGACTATCTGGTGAAGCCATTCGCCTTCGAGGAGCTGCTGGCCCGGGTCAAGGCGCTGCTGCGCCGCGGCCAGCCCGTTCCGGAGCGCCTGGTTGCCGGCGACCTGGTGGTCGACTGCCTGCGACGCAAGGTCACCCGCGCCGGCCGCCCCATCGAGCTCGCCCCGAAGGAATTCAGTATCCTCGAGTACCTGGTGCGGAACCGCGGCAAGCCGCTCACCCGTACGATGATCGTCGAGCACGTCTGGGACATGGAGTATGACGGGCTGACCAACATCGTCGACGTCTACATCCGCCATCTTCGCGCCAAGATCGACGATCCCTTCGAGTTCAAGATGATCCGCACGATCCGCGGCACCGGCTACATGCTGGAAGCTGACGACGGCGCCTCCGGTCCGGGTCCGGCCTCGAGCTGAGGGATCCGGATGGAACGCCGGCTTGAGGATTCCCGATGACGCCCTCTTCCCGCTTCCTCAGGCCGCCCTCCCGGCCCGCGCTCGGCCTCCGGACGCGCCTCACGCTGAGTTACGTGCTGCTGTTCGGCGTCGTGATGACGTCGATCGGCCTCACCTTCCACCAGGCCCTTTCCGTCATCTTTTACCAGCAGGCGGAACGGCTGCTCGACGGGGAGTGGCACGCGCTGAAAGGCTTTCTCCGCGCGCGCGACACGGAGCTGGTGTGGGCCTACGATCCCGAGCACCCGGAAGAAGCGTTCACGGTGGACCGCCTGCGCCGCGTCTTTCTGCTGACGGATCCGCAGGGCGAGGTGGTGGAGATGTCCAACGGATACGCCTCCATCGGGCGGGAATCGCCGGAAACCGTGCGGCGGGTGCTCGAAACAGGCCAGCAGGTGACGGTGAAGCGCACGGGAGCCAAGGGCGAGACCTACATGGTGAGGATGGGGCCTTACGGCGCAGGCGGCCGCACCTACTTCGTGGCCATCGGCCTTCCGGTGAGCGAAACGGAGCGGGTGCCGTCGCGCATGCTCGCCGTCTACGCCATCGCCGCGCCCGTCATGCTGCTGGCGATCGCCGTGCTGGGATGGTTTGCCGCAGGGCGCGCGCTGTCTCCGCTGATGCGCGTTGTCGAGGCGGCGCGCACCGTGTCGGGCGGCAATCTCAGCCTCCGCATCGAGCCGCTGGGAACCGGCGACGAGCTCGACCAGCTCATCGAGACTTTCAACGGCATGATGGAGCGGCTGGAGGCCAACTTCGAGCAGATGAAACGCTTCTCCGTCGACGCCTCGCACGAGCTCCGCACGCCGCTGACCGCCATCCGCGGCCAGCTCGAGGTGGCCATGCTCACGGCGCGAAGTATGGAGGACTTCCGCCGCGCCATCACCACCGCGCTCGAGGACGTCGAAAGGCTGGGCCGCATCGTCCAGTCGCTGCTGCAACTGGCGCAGGCGGAAACCGGGCAGATCCGGCTGAACCGCCAGCCGGAAATGCTGGCCGAGATCGCGGCCCGGCAGGTGGCGCAATTCCAGCCGCTGGCCGCCCGGAAGCGCATCGAGCTGCGCCTGCTGGCCCCGGAGCCCTGTCTGGCCAGCGTGGACCGGCTCCAGATGGAACGGCTGGTCGACAACCTGCTGTCCAACGCCATCAAATACACGCAGGAAGGCGGCCGCGTCGAAGTACGGCTGCGCGAGGAGAACGGAGACGCGGTGCTCGAGGTGGCCGACAACGGTCCGGGGATTCCCGAACATCACCTGCCGCACATCTTCGAGAAGTTCTACCGCGTCCGCGAAGGGGAGCGAACCGCCGGCCGCGGCGTCGGCCTCGGCCTTGCCTTCGTCCGGTGGATCGCCCGTGCCCACGGCGGCACCGTGCAGGTGCGCAGCCGCGTTGGAGAAGGCACGACGTTCGAAGTCCGCATCCCTCTGGGCGGTGAGGTTGCCCGGACGGAGACGGTGGGCGCGTCGCGTTGACACGCCTGCCGCCTGATATCTTGTCAGTCGGGCCTGCGGTCCGCCCCAGCCCCGGAGGTCTTCCGCCATGAAGATCACGCGCCGCGCCTGTCTTCCCCTTGCAGCCCTTCCGCTGCTGCCCGCGCAGCCGCCGCAGGAGGCCAACTACGACGAGGCCAGGGTCCCTCCCTATACGCTTCCCGATCCGCTCCGTTTCGAAAACGGCTTGCCCGTGCGATCGCCACGGGATTGGCCGCGCCGCCGGGCGGAAATTCTCGCCCTTTTCGAGCAGCATGTGTACGGCCGGATGCCCGCGGCGCGGCCGTCGCTCCGCTTCGAGGTGCTGGAGCCGGCCACGCCGGCGCCGGGCGGCGGCTCGCTCCGCAAGCAGGTCCGCGTCCATTTCTCCGCGAAAGACGACGGGCCGAAAATGGATCTGCTGCTCTATTTTCCCGCCGGAACACGCGGAAAAGCGCCTGCATTTCTCGGGCTGAATTTCCTGGGAAATCATGCCGTCCACAAAGATCCGGCCATCCTGCTCAATCCGAATTTCCAGCGGGACCAGCAGGCCCGGGGCAGGCCGCTGGACCGGCCGCTCGAATCCTTCCGCGGCGCGGAAGCCTCCCGCTGGGCCGTGGACAAGATCACCGCTGCCGGTTTCGCGCTGGCGACGGCCTACTACGGCGACATCACGCCGGACCGCCGGGACGCGTTCCACGAAGGCGTCCATGCGCTGTTCTGGCGCGGCGGGCAGAAGGAGCCGGCGGCGGACGAGTGGGGTGCCATCGGCTCCTGGGCGTGGGGCCTGAGCCGCGCCCTCGACTACCTGGAAACGGAGCCCGCCATTGACGCCCGGCGCGTGGCCGTCATGGGCCATTCCCGCCTGGGCAAGACGGCGCTGTGGGCCGCCGCCACCGACACCCGCTTCGCCCTGGCCGTTTCGAACAATTCCGGCTGCATGGGCGCCGCGCTCAGCCGCCGCCGCTTCGGCGAGACGGTCGCTTCCATCAGCCGCGCGTTCCCCTGGTGGTTCTGCCGCAACTTCCTTAATTACGCCAACCGCGAAGACGGGCTGCCGGTGGACCAGCATCAGCTCATCGCCCTCGCCGCGCCGCGGCCCGTTTACGTGGCCAGCGCGCAGGAGGACCTCTGGGCGGACCCGCGGGGAGAATTCCTTGGGGCGTTGCACGCCTCGCCCGTCTGGCGCCTGTTCGGAAAAACGGGCCTGCCATCCAGGGAAATGCCTCCGGTTCATCAGCCCGTATCGGCCGAAATCGGCTATCATATCCGGGCCGGAAAGCATGATGTAACAGATTATGACTGGGAACAGTTTCTTGCTTTTGCCAGCCGCCATTTTGGGGTGAAATGAACAGCGCCGCCGGCGGCAAGAAGGCTCCGCGCGCTCCTCTGCCCACCATGAAGCTGCTGCTGCCTGGTCTGATCCTGCTGCTGGCCTGGGCCGCGCTGGCGGGGGCGCGCCTGCGCTGGGAAGCGGCAACCCGGCACATCCGCGATCGTCTGTCGGCGGCGGGCCGCGGCACCCCCACGGCCCGTGGCGGGCAGGACTGGAGCGCTTTGCCGCTGCCGGTGCAGCGGTACCTGCGCCGGGCGCTGCCCCGCCACGTGCCGGCCGTCGCAGCGGTCCGGATCCGCCACGAAGGCTCGTTCAACCTCGCCGCGTCTGGCGAGCGCTGGCTCCCGTTTTCTTCCAGCGAGCTCGTCGTGCTGGACCGTCCAGGCTTCGACTGGGACGCGCGCATCCGCCTCGCACCCGGCCTCGCCATCCATGTGCGGGACGGCTATGCCGAAGGGGAAGGATTCACGGAGGCGCGCCTGCTCGCCCTCTGGCCGCTGGCCTTGGCGCGCGGGCGCGGGGACATCGCCGCCGGCCAGTTGATGAGGTTTCTCGCGGAGACTCCGTGGTATCCAACGGCGCTGCTGCCCGGGGCGGGGATCCGCTGGACGGCCGTGGATGATCGCCACGCGCTGGCCACGCTGGAAGACGGCGGGACCGCCGCTTCGCTCCTGTTCACCTTCGGCGAAGACGACTTCGTACTGGCGGTGCGCGCGGAAGCGCGGCCCCGCGCGGCCGGTGGCCGCACGGTGCCCACTCCGTGGCAGGGCCGCTTCTCGCGGTATGCGGAAAGGCAGGGCTTCTGGGTGCCGCTTGAAGGCGAGGTTTCGTGGATCCTTCCTGAAGGGCCGCATCCCTATTGGCGCGGCCGCATCACTTCGATCGAGTTTCAGGAAAAACGGTGAAGGGCTGCGGTAGCAGTACTCACACGTGGCGGCCGGCCTCGGCCGGCGCTTCCCGCTTCCAGTCTCTGGGCTGGAGCCGCCACGTGGCCGCCAACAGGACGATGGAGAGGAGCGTGCAAACGAGCACGGCCAGCAGCGCTGGCGTCCAGCCGTAATGCTGCGCCACCCAGCCAAGCCCTTTGCCCTGCGCCGTGCGGCCGAGGTAGCCGAACAACCCGATGAAGCCCGCCGCCGTGCCGACGGCCTTCTTGGAGGTGAAGTCGAGGCCCGCCACGCCCAGCAGCATGACTGGCGGATAGACGAAGAAGCCGATCACGGCGAAAAGCGCCATGTCCACCCAGAGAAGGCCCGGCGGCGTCATCAGGATGCCGCCGAGCGCCAGCAGGACCGGCGCCATGCACAGCAGGCTCACCATGCCGCGGCGTCCTCCGGCGCGGTCCGACAGCCACCCCATGAGCAACGTGCTGAAGATGCCCGCGAACTCAAACACGGCCGTGCTCAGCCCTCCCTGGGTGAGGCTGGCGTTCTTGACCTCCTTCAGATAAGTGGGTCCCCAATCGAGCAGGCTGTAGCGGGCGATGTAGACGAAGAAATTCGCAGCCGCGAACAGCCACAGCACGCGGTTGTTCAGCACCTGCCCGAACAGCAGCTCGCGCGTGCCCAGCTCGCGTTCGCGCGCGGCATCCGGCTCCGGGGCCTCGCCCCGGTACACCTCCACCGGCGGCAGCCCCACCGACTGCGGCGTGTCGCGCAGCCGCAGCAGCAGGTAGAGGGCGCAGAGAACGGCCAGCAGCGCAGGCACATGGAAGGCGTACTGCCAGCCCAGATGGTGGGCGCTGTAAGCGGCGATGATGCCAGTGAGTCCGCCGCCGACATTGTGCGCGATGTTCCATATGGCGAAGACCGTGCCGCGCTCGCGCACGCTGAACCAGTGCCCGAGCGAGCGGCCGCAGGGCCCCCATCCCATGCCCTGCACCAGCCCGTTCAGCGTCCAGAGCAGCAGGTGGACGGAATAGCTGGCCATGGCGCCGAACAGGAAATTGCAAAGCGCCGTCAGCAGCAGCCCCAGGGGCATGAAGTAGCGCGGGTTGCTCCGGTCCGACCAGGCGCCCATCAGGAACTTGCCAATCCCGTAGGCGATGGCCGTGGCGGCCAGCATGTCTCCGATCTGCGCCTTCGAGTAGGCGAGCGCCTCGCCCATTTCTTTCGAAACGACGGGCAGATTGTTGCGCACCAGGTAGAAGGTGGCGTAGCCGATGAATGTGGCCTCGAGGATCTGCCAGCGGAGCTTCGGATACAGCCTCTCGGCTTCCGCCTGGGGCAGCAGCGGAGCCGGCGGCGCGGGGCGCAGGAACCGGAAGGGCGCGAACATGCGGGTTCAATCTATGGCAACTGCGGCGGTCCCGTCAACGCGAAGCCCGTCAGCCTGGAGGAACGCGCGCTTCCGCCGCCATCCGCTCCCCGCTGGCAACGGAGCCGGCCCTGCCAGGGTGCTGCATCGCGCGCGGAGCGCCAGAGAATGACGCAGCCCGCGCGGACCGCCGGCGCGGCTTGTGGCGCGCAATGGATCACGCGGAGGATCATCCGGTCCGGGGCACGGATGTGCCGGACCTGCGGAGGGCCGGGCGACGAAGCCGGCTCTCCGCCCGCACCGGGGGAGCGCGCCCCGTTGCGGGCGCGCTCTCCGGCGCGTGGCGCGAGGGAGGGCGCGCCGCTCAGAAATTCACGCGCCCGCCGATGACGATGATGCGGTTGCCGCCGGCGCTGGTGATACGGCCGAAGTTCAGGTCGTTGATGTTCAGGTTCGGGTTGCCCCACTGCGGCGAGTTGGTGGCGTTCTCAAAGATCGCGTTGAACTGCATGTTGACGCGCTCGGTCATCCGGATCGTCTTGATGACATTGGCGTCGAAGCGGAAGGTCATGGGCCCGTAGAGGAAGCGCTGGTTCATCGTGCCGAGCTGGCCTGGCGCCGGGTTGCTGAACACGAGCGGCCCGTTGGCGTCGCCGAGGCGGATGGCGCGCAGCGTGGCGCGGTTGCGCACGGCCGCCACCGGAATGGTGTCATTAATGGGGTCGAACGTCTGCACCAGGTTCGGGAAGAAGATCACGCCCTGCGCGGTTCGGGTGGGCTTGCCCAGATGGCGCTTGATGTCGCCGTGGCTGATGGGCGTGTTGTCGTCGAAGTTGTTGAAGGTGAGCGCGCCGTTGGCGAACACGCCGAGGGGATCGCCGGAAAAGATGTTGAAGATGCTGCCCACCTGCCAGCCGCCCACCAGATGCTTCCACCAGCGGTTGCCGCTGGCCCAGCGGCGCCCGGGACCGAAGGGGAGGTCGTAGATGACGTTGGAGCGCATCACGTGATGGACGCTGAGGTTCAGCAGGCGCTTGTCGAGCCGGCGGTTGCGCTGCGTGCGGAAGCTGTCGATCTGCTCCTGGCCGTCGCCGTCCTCGTCGCCGATGCCCTTGGCGAACGTGTAGTTCCACTGCACGCTCAGATCGCGCGCCCGGTGCAGGTATTCGATCTGGAGCGAGTGATAGGTGGAGTTGGACAGGTTGCCGAAGAGGCGCGCGCTGGCGAACTGCGGGTTGGCGATGACGAAGTTTTCGGGCAGGCCGCCGTTGCGCAGCAGCCCGCCGTTGACGCCGGTGAGATAGTTGTTGTTGCTGAGGAACGAGGCCAGCGTGCCCACGCTGCCCGAGGCGAAGTAGCCCTGGGTGGTGGTGTTGATGTCGCGCAGCACCTGCGAGCCGGTCAGCGTGGTGCCGTTGACGACGCCGCGCCCGGGGACGTTGAGGCCCATCAGCATCCGGTCGAACAGCGGCGCGTTGCCGCCATTGCGCGTGATCATGAAGGCCTCCAGCAGGCCGTTCTCGAAGATGTTCTGCTCGTTGACGTCGGCGCCGCGCAGCAGCCGCGTGCCTTTGCTGGCGACGTAGGCGACGCTGACCGAGCCGTTGCGTCCCACCGAGTGGTAGATGCCGGCGTTGTAATTGTGCACGTGCGGGATACGGAGCCCCGTGTCGTAGGTGCGGACGGTCTGCGTGCGGTCAGTGAAGGGCACGCGCGACAGCGGCGCTCCGGAAGGCTCCAGCGGCAGGCGCGCGTTCGCCAGCTCGAGCTTGTTTGCGCTGAGAAAGTTGATCACCTGCCGCAGCCCGGGCTGGTCGCCGCTGACCACGTCGAGCAGGCGCAGCGAGAGCCGCTCGTAAGCGATCGAGTAGCCGGCGCGGAAAACGGTCCTGTTCTTTCCGAACCACGGAATGTTCCAGGCGAGGCCCACCGCGGGGCTGAAGTTGTTCCAGTCGTTGTTGTACACGCGCTGGCCCGGGTTGGCGGTCTTGGGCCCGACGAGGATCACGTCGGTCATCTGCCCGCGGTTCAGTCCGGGCTGGAACAGGTCGCCCCAGGTGGTGCCTGAAATGCCGAAGATGGACTGCGAGCCGCCAGCGAGGGCCGCCGTCTTGCCGTTGATGTCATACGGCACGCCGTAGAACTCGTAACGGATGCCGAGGTTCAGCGTGAGCGAGCTGTTCACTTTCCAGTCGTCCTGGAAAAAGACGGCGAATTCGCGCTCGCGCCAGGTGCGCTGCTTCACTTCGCCGGGCAGGAAAACGGGGTTCTTTCCGCCCGGCGAATTCATCGCCTGCTGGAGCTGCGAGAGGCTTCCGTTCAGGTCATTCAGCACATTCTGCGCGAAGGTCTGATTGGCGCCGATGCCGGGGACGTTGCCCATGTTGGCCACCGGCACGCCGCCGGCTCCGGTGATGGCGCGCGGCAGCACGGTGAAGGAGTTGAACCCGTTGGTCGAAACGGACCAGAACTGGCCGCCGAACTTGTAGTTGTGGCGGCCGCGGATCATCGACACCTTGTTGAAGAGCTGATAGTTCGGCGAGATGCGCCCCTGCGGGTCGTTGGAGATGTTCACCGGGTCGGTGATCGTCGCAAAGTCGACAGCGAACGGCGTGTTGCCCGAGACCGGCAGGATGGAGCGGTCCACCTCCCAGGGCGCGAAGAATCGGTAAAGCGGACGCAGCGCGCCGGCGCGGAATTCATTGACGGTGGAAGCGGACAGCGTGGAGGTGAAAGTGAGCTGATAGAGGTAGTCGCGCTGCCGCACGGTGCCTCCGGTGACGGCCGGGAACGGCTGCGCCATGAAGCCGTTGATGTCGTCGCTGCGCTCGCTCGAGAAGGAGAAGCTCAGGCGGTGGCGGTCCGACAGCAGGTGGTCGACCTTCACGTTGAGGTTGTTTTCGTCGAAGCGGTAGGGCCGCTGCCAGGTGTAGCCGGCCGTGTTGAGCCCGTCGCCGACGCGGTAGTTGTTCGGCAGCGGCATGGCGTCGATGTAGCGCTTCACCAGCCCGGTAGAGTCGAAGCCGGGCCGCGCGGGGTCGACGGTGAAGATGTTGAACGTGGTCAGCTCGGCGCCCGTCGGGCTGACCGGGTTGCCGTTTTCATCCACGGTCGGCCGCGAGGCGTTCAGGTTGCCGTTCTGCACGCCGGGGAAGAAGCGGAACAGGCCCTGCCGCATGGGCGCGGTCCACACGGTGGAAGTGACGGTCTCGCGCTGGCGGATCTTCTGCCCTTCGTAGAGGAAGTGGAAGAACGTGCGGTTCTTTACGATCGGCCCGCCGACGCGTCCGCCGAACTGGTTGCGGATGAGGTTCTCGCGCGGGCTCACCGGCTGGCCGGTGCGCGGATCGCGTCCGTTGGCGTTGTTGAACCAGGTGTTCGCGTTCAGCACCGTGTTGCGGTGGAAGTTGAACAGCGAGCCGTGGAACTCGTTCGTGCCGGAGCGCGTGATCATCTGGATGTTGCCGGAACCGCGGCCGAGCTCGGCGTCCACGGGCTGCGTGACTACACGGAACTCGGCCACGCGGTCGACGCTGGCGAAGATCGTGGAGCTGACGCCGACGTTGATGCGGGCATCCTGGACGTTGATGCCATCCATCTGGATGTTCAGGTTGCCGCGGCGTGTCCCGTTGAAGTTGTTGCCGAGCGTGCCCGCCATGGTCGTCGTCAGGTTCAGCACGTTGCGGGAGCTGACCGGCAGATCCAGCACCTTGCGCTCGGTGATGACGCCCGAGATGCTCGAGGTGACATAGTTGACCGGATTGTCGGCCTCGGCCGAGACCTCGACAATTTCCGTGGTCGTACCGAGTTCGAGGTTGAGATCGATATTGACGCGGGCTCCGACCTCGAGGCGAATGTCCGCCAGGCTCAGGCGCCGGAAGCCCTGCTTCTCCGCCGTAATGCGGTACTCGCCGGCAGGCAGCGTCGGGAAGCTGTATGCGCCGACATCGTTGGACGCCGTGCGGAAAGAAACGCCCGTCCGCACGTTCGTGATCGTGATGCTGACTCCGGGCACGCCAGCGCCCGTGGGATCCAGCACCGTGCCCGAGATGGAAGCATCCGTCGATTGCCCGAAACAGATCGCAGCGGCTGCGACCAGATACAGAAGTCCTGCAAGCGCTCGAATCATCTGCGCAACCTCGTCGAGATTTCGTGGAAATAGCGGCACCGGACCCCGGAGGCACCCCTGAACGTCCCCGCACGAGAGCTTTCCGGCGGGCCCGGAATGAAAGGAAGTTTACAGGAGAACCGGGCGATTTACAAGTGGCGTCTCCGCGTCCTGCCGCCACCCGGCTGGCTGGCATATTCTTCGCCCGCAATGAGGCATTTCCGGAGTGCGAAGGCGGCCATCGGCAGCGCCGCCGCCACCGCTGGCACCGACCGCCGCTGGCTGCGGGCAGGCGGCCTGTCCGCGCCGCGCGAGCCAGCAGCGCAGGCCATGCCTTCGCCGGACTCCACGCCCGAGCCGAAGCGGTCGTCTGAAAGTGTGATGAGGAAAGTCTGGCTCGTTTCTTTCGCGGCTTTGGCCGCGGCCGCTCTTCTGGTGGCGCAGCGGGAGCCGCTGGCCCCGCCCCG
>JANWVO010000002.1 GCA_025056865.1 Bryobacteraceae bacterium | reverse complement strand
CGCAGCCCCAGCCGCCGATCCCCGAACCCGCGGACGACTTCCCGCCGCCTCCCCCGGAAGACGCCCCCGGCCCGCAGGAACCCGCCACCCAATGGGAGTTCCCCTCGCCCTCCGGCGAGGACCCCGCGGCAGCGCCCGCAGACGCAACCGGGATCATGTTCCCCTCGCCCTCCGGCCCGGATTCCTCGGCCGCCCTGGCGCCCGCCACGGAGAGTCTGCCCTCCGGCTCAAACCAGAGGCAGCGGATCTCATCCGATGCCCCCTCGGCCGCCCGCGATCTCCCCGGCACGGCCCCCGCCCTCACCCGCAGACCGCGCTCCTCCGAATCTGCGTCTCTTTCCGCGAATCCATCCACGAAGAAAACAGCCGTCGCCACGCAAACCGCGGTGCGCCCCGCTTCGACGCACGAGCCGCGCCCGGCCGCCCCGCAAATCCCTCCGGACTCCCTCGCCGCCCCGGCCCGCCAGCATCCTCCCATCGCACAAATCTGCCCCAAATCCCCGAAAAATCAACACAATTCCCCGGAAATCCCCGCCAGAAACGAACTCAAAACGAACTCCGCCCCCGCACGCAGCCGTCCGCCTGCCTGCCGCCCGGCGCGCCTCCGGCGCCTTCCGCGCACGGTCACACGGACACGTCCTTCAGCTCCAGCTTCGAGGGGGAAACGGGTCAGGGCGTGGTGCGGACGGGGAGAGTCGAACTCCCATGGGTTGCCCCGCTGGATCCTAAGTCCAGTGCGTCTGCCAGTTCCGCCACGTCCGCAGCGGCTTTCATCCACAAGCATACCAGCGGCGCCGCTCAACCCGCACCCGCCGCGCCCTTCAGCGCCGGCGCACGCCACACCGGCAGCGGCGAGCCGCACGGGCAGGGCAGGGCAGAGCGCACCAGCCCCAGCCGCTCCGCCGCCTCCGCCGAAACCGCGTGATAGCCGTCCCGCGCCTCGCACTCGTAGGCCAGCAGCTCCCCGTCCGGCATCCGGATCTGCTCGATCGTCGGCGCCCCGAACCACTCCCACAGCCGGTCATGGCACCGCGCCGGCAGAGGCGCGCTCTCCGGCCGCACAAAAACGACCACCGGATACTGAAGGCACGGCAGCTCCAGCTCTCCGGCCAGCACCAGCCGCGCCGCCTCGGCCAGATCGTTCCACCAGCCCGCCAGCGCCTGCGGCCTCAGCCGCCGCAGATCCTCGGCCGTCCACTGCGGAAAGCTGTGCACGCCCCTCGGCCCGCGCGCTTCCAGTCCCAGCATCGCCACGCGCGGCGGCGGATACAGCGGGTAATGCAGTGCATGCTCCACGCCCCCGCCTGCCCGCCCGGATGCGCGGCGCAGCGCCTTCTGCAACAGGGCCATCGCGCTCTCCATTGCTGTCCCGTGCCTCTGCCAGGGAAGTGGCCGACGCGCGCCCCGTCTCTCAGGAAAACTGAAATGCTAGGGTGTTTCCATCAGGCGCCTCAGATTCCCGCCAAAAATCGCCCGCGCCTGCTCCGCCGTCGCGCCCACGTTCTTCAGCGCCTCGCACTGCCTCGCGTACACGGAATCCACCCACCCCCGCGGGAAAAACGACGAATCGGTCCCGAACAGCAGCCGCTCCGGTCCCAGAATCTCCAGCGCCTGCGCGAACACCTGCTCCAGCGTTGGCGGCGGCGTCAGATACCGGACCCACGAATTCGAAGACGAAGTGTCGAAATACACGTTCGGGCACAGCGACGCCGTCATCAGCGCCTCGCGCAGATAGCCGCCCCCGAAATGCGGAATCACGAAACGCAGCCGCGGATGCCGCACCGCCAGCGCATGCACGTCGATCGGGTTCGAAAACCGCATGTCGAACGGCGACGGCACGCCGATCCGCGCCCGGATGCCCACGCTCAGCACGCCGCAGTGCACGAACACCACCGCGTGGTGCCGCTCCGCCACCTGCAACACCTCTTCGACGCGCGCATCGCTCAGCGGATACCCGTGCATCGCCGGCAGCAGGCACACGCCGCGCATCCCGTGCCCGAGCCATTCCTCGCACCGCGCCGCCGCATGCGCGCCCGCCGGATTCAGGAAAAACCAGCCCCAGAAGCGCTGCGGAAACGCCCGCACCGCGCGCGCCACGCTCTCCTCGTCGCCCGGCAGCGATGCCAGCAGCACCGCCCGCGACACGCCGTGGCGGTCCAGCTCCTCCGCCCACTGCGCCGCGAACATCTCCGGCTGCTCCGGCGGCGCTTCCACTCCGCCCCGCGCGCAGGCTGCCGTCGCGTCCGCCAGGCCCGCCTGCTTCGCCAGCAGGCTGAAAAACCCGTGCGAAAAGAAATGCAGATGCGCGTCCGCCACCTCCAGCGGACCCCACGGCGATTCCTTCTTTGCCACCGCGCTCATACGCCCACCCCTCTGCCGGCCGGCCTCGCCAGCCCTTCCGCAATCGCAATCTGCGTCAGCCCGGCCACGTTGTTGACGCTCAGCTTCCTCATCAGCGCCTTGCGGTATCCGCGCACCGTCTCCAGGCTCAGGTCCAGCACGGCCGCAATCTCCTTGCTCGTCTTGCCCTCGGCGATCAGCCGCATCACCTGGAGCTCCCGCGGCGTCAGCGCCGAAAGCACCGGGGAATTCCGCCGCCGGAAATCCCCCTTGCGGACGCATTCCAGAAACTTGTCGGAGACTTCCGGACTCAGATACGTGCCGCCCCGCGCCACCGTCCGCAGCGCCGCCAACAGATCCGCACGGCTCGCTTTCTTGATCACGAATCCGCGCGCCCCGCTCCGCATTGCCTGCACCACCGACGCCTCGTCGTCGTACATCGAAAGGATCACCACCTTCGATTGCGGCGACTCGCGCAGCAGCTCCACCGTCGCCTCGATGCCGTCCATGCCCGGCAGGCTCAGGTCCATCACCACCAGATGCGGCCGCGTGCGCGCCGCGGCGGCCACCGCCTGCCCGCCCGTCTCGGCCTCGCCCACCACCTGGAACTCGCCCGAAGCCTCCAGCAGCGCCCGCAGCCCGTCCCGCACGATCTGGTGGTCGTCGAAGAGGAGAATCGTGTACATCACCGCGTCCCCCCGGGGTGAATTTCGATGATAACCGCTTCCGGTGAAGCCTGGGAAAGAAAGCGCAGCCCCGCGGCGCGCGCGGCCGCCTCCAGCGCCGCCAGCACGCCCGCGTCCGCCAGCCCGGCGGCGCGCATCCTCGCGCATCCGGCCGAGAGCGTGATCTCCGCCTCCCCGCCCCCGGCCGCCAGCAGCGCGTCGCGGACCAGCTCGCACAGCGCCGCCGCTCCTTCCGCGGGCAGATCCGGCGGCGCGCCCTCGATGCGCAGCCCCGCGCCGAAGGCCCGCGCCAGCGTCTCGAGCGCCCCCGCCACTCCGCGGCGCGCAGCCAGGTCCGGAGACGCCTCTTGGCTCAGCAGCCGCACCGTCTCCACCGCCGCATCCAGCGCCCGCTCCAGCCGCCCCAGCAGCTCCTGCTGCTCCCGGGTCGGCTCGGGAATCGTGCCGCGCAGCATCTCCGCCGCCAGGCCCGCCGCACACAGCGCCGGCCCCGCTTCGTCGTGCAGCAGCCGGCTCAGGCGGCGCCGCTCCGCAACGCGAAGCCGGCGCAGTCCCTCGGCTTCGCTAGCGCCGCGACGGGATGCCGGGGCCATCATGGCCCATCATAGTCAAACTCGACAAAAGAAAAAAGGATGTTTCAAACAGAACCGGGGCGCTTTGTTCCGGCCCGGGCCTGCCTCACCTCTTTCGCCCGAGCACCCGGCGCACTGCTTCCACAATGTTCGGAGCCCTCAGCCCGTACTTGTCCAGCAGCTCGTCGGGAGAGCCGGACTCGGCATACCCCGTCAGCCCGATGAACTCCACCGGAGCCGGATGCCGCTTCGCCAGCGCCTGCGCCACGCGCACGCCCAGGCCGCAGTCTGCCAGATGCTCCTCCACCACCACCAGCGCGCCCGTCTCGCGCGCCGCCCGCTCCAGCGCCTCTTCATCCAGCGGCCGGATCGTGTGAATGTCCAGCACCCGCGCCGAAATCCCTTCGCTCTCCAGTTGCCCCGCGGCCAGCAGCGCTTCGGCCACCATCAGGCCCGTGGCCACGATCGTCACGTCCGTGCCCGGCACAAGCTCCACCGCCTTGCCGATCTCGAACCGGGCGTCCGCACTGTAAATGATGGGCGCCTTCGGCCGTCCCGTGCGGATGAAGACCGGCCCCACGTGCCCGGCCGCCCACCGCACCGCCCACCGCGTCGCCACTTCATCGGCCGGCGACAGCACCACGAAATTCGGCAGCGCGCACGCCAGCGCAATCTCCTCCACGCTCATCTGCGACGGGCCGTCCTCGCCGATCGAGATGCCGCTGTGCGTCCCCACCACCTTCAGGTTCACGTTCGGATACGCCACCAGCACGCGGAGCTGCTCGAAGCCCTTCGTCATCACGAAGGCCGAAAAGCTCGACACGAACGGAATCTTGCCCGCCAGCGCCAGCCCCGCGCCAATGCCCACCATGTTGGCCTCGGCAATGCCGCACTCGAACAGGCGGTCGGGGAACTCCTTGGCGAAATACGTCGTCATCGTGGACTTCGTCAGGTCCGCGTCCCCGACGACGATGTTCGGGTTCTCGCGCCCCAGCTCCACCAGCGCGCGGCCAAACGCCTCGCGCGTCGCGGCGCCCAGCTTCTTCTCGAATTTCGCGGCAGTCAGCATCTCAGGCAAGCTCCTTCAGGGCGAGTTCCACTTCTTCGGGGGTGGGCGCGACGCCGTGGTACTTCGGGCTGTTCTCCATGAAGCTCACGCCCTTGCCCTTCACCGTATGCGCAATCAGCACCGTCGGCTTCCCCTTCACCGAGGCGGCTTCGGCGAACGCCTTCTGCAACGCGGGAATGTCATGACCGTCCAGCTCGATCACATGCCAGCCGAAGGCGCGCCACTTGTCCGCCAGCGGCTCCAGGTCCATGATCTCCTTCACGAAGCCGTCCAGTTGCAGCTTGTTGTAGTCGACGATGGCGCAGACGTTGTCCACCTTGTGGAACGAGGCGAACATCGCCGCCTCCCAGATCTGGCCCTCCTGGATCTCGCCGTCGCCCAGCAGCACGTACGTGCGGTAGTCCCGCCCGTCCAGCCGCGCCGCCAGCGCCATGCCGATGCCGACGCTCAACCCCTCGCCCAGCGAACCCGTCGAGGCCTCCAGCGCCGGTATGAACCGCTTGTCCGGATGCCCCTGGTAGATCGAGCCGAGCTTGCGCAGCGTGTTCAGCGTCTCCTTCGGCGTGTAGCCGCACTCGGCCAGCGCCGCATACAGCACCGGAGCCGCGTGGCCCTTGGAAAGAATGAAGCGGTCGCGGTCCGGCCAGTCAGGCCGCGCCGGGTCGTGGCGCATCACGTCCCAATAGAGCGTCACGACAATCTCGACCGCCGAAAGCGAGCCGCCCGGATGGCCGCTCTTCGCAGCTCCGGTCATCGTGATGATGTGGCGGCGGATCTGCTTGCAGATCGACGCAAGCGCAGCGGGGTCTTTCGTGCGTTCCATGGAAGCTACTAACATATCACAGGCGGCGGCCCCGCCTTCCGCAGTCCCGCGCCGGGATTCGGATCCCCGTGTCTCGAACGGCCGCCCCTTCCCGGCCGCCTCAGCCCTGCCGCAGCAGCCGCGCCGCCTCGCGCGCAAAATACGTCAGGATCACGTCCGCTCCGGCGCGCCGGATGGCGGTCAGCGACTCCATCATCGCGCGCGGCTCGTCCAGCCACCCGTTCGCCGCGGCAGCCTTGATCATCGCGAATTCGCCCGATACCTGATAGGCGGCCAGCGGCACGTCGAAGCGGTCCCGCGCCATGCGCAGGATGTCGAGATACGGCATCGCCGGCTTCACCATGATCATGTCCGCCCCCTCCTCGATGTCGAGCGCGATCTCCCGCATCGCCTCGCGCGCATTGGGCGGATCCATCTGGTAGCTGCGCCGGTCGCCGAACTGCGGCGCGCTCTCGGCCGCCTCGCGGAACGGCCCATAGAAGACGCTCGCGTACTTGGCCGCGTAGCTGAGGACCGGCGTCTTCGCGAAGCCCGCCTCATCCAGCGCCCGCCGGATCGCGGCCACGCGCCCGTCCATCATGTCCGACGGGGCGACGATGTCGGCGCCCGCCCGCGCGTGGCTCACCGCCGTCCGCGCCAGCCATTCGAGCGTCGCATCGTTGTCCACGTCGCCGCCCGCCACCTTCCCGCAGTGGCCATGGCTCGTGTACTCGCAGTTGCAGACGTCGGTGATCACCACCAGCTCCGGGTAACGCTCCTTCAGCGCCCGCACCGCCCGCTGCACGATGCCGTCTTCGCGGTAGGCTTCGCTCGCCTGCTCGTCCTTGTGCGCGGGAATGCCGAACAGGATCACGCCGCCCAGCCCCAGCTCCACGCACCCGGCGCACTCCTTCACCAGCTCGTCGATCGAAAGCTGGAAGTTGCCCGGCATCGAGGAGATCGGGTTCCGCACCCGCTCGCCCTCGGTGACGAACAGCGGCAGCACCAGGTCGTCGGGCTCCAGCGTCGTCTCGCGCACCAGCCGCCGCAGCGGCTCGCTGGCGCGCATCCTGCGCATGCGGTGGACCGGAAAGGGCATGACACCCTGATTGTACCTGCGCCGCCGCCGCGCGGAGATAATGGAAGGCATGGCGAAGCAGTCGCCGAAGCAGGCGCGGCGGTTCATCGTCAAGGGGCGCGTGCAGGGCGTCGGCTACCGGTGGTTCGCCCAGCAGTGGGCCTCGCAGATCGGCGTCACCGGCTGGGTCCGCAACTGCGACGACGGCAGCGTCGAAGTCTACGCCTGCGGCAGCCCGGAGCAGCTCGACGAGTTCGCCATGCGCCTGCGGCAGGGGCCGCGGTTCAGCGATGTGCGGCACGTCGAGGAGCGAGAAGCGCCTTTGTTACAATCAAGTGGATTCACGATCCGCAGCTAGTTCCTCCTCTGCCCATGCTCGACCTCAAGTCCCTCATCCGCGAAGTGCCGGACTTCCCCAAGCCCGGCATCAACTTCTACGACATCACCACGCTGCTCAAGGACCCGCGCGGCTGGCGCGAAACCATCGACGCGCTCAAGGCCCACTACAACGGCACGCAGGTCGACCTCGTCGTCGGCGTCGAGGCCCGCGGCTTCTTCTTCGCTCCCGCCATGGCCTACGCCCTTGGCGCAGGCTTCGTCCCCGTGCGCAAGCCCGGCAAGCTCCCCGCGGAAACCGTCAGCGTCGAATACCAGCTCGAATACGGCACCGACAGCCTCCAGATGCACAAGGACGCCATCGCCCCCGGACAGCGCGTCCTCATCATCGATGACGTCCTCGCCACCGGCGGCACCGCCGCCGCCGTGGCAAAGCTGGTGGAAAAGCTCGGCGGCGTCGTGGCCGGGCTCGGCTTCCTCGTCGAGCTCGACTTCCTCAGGGGCCGCGAAAAGCTCGCCGGCTACGAGGTCTTCTCCCTGCTCCACTACGAGAAGTGAACATGGCCCCGCGCCGTGCCGCCGTCCCTTCCTTCGCGAAGGTGAACCTCAGCCTGAAAGTGCTCGGGCGCAGGCAGGACGGCTACCACGAGCTGCGCACCGTGTTCCAGACCATCGGGCTGGCCGACCGGATCACGCTCGAATTCACGCCCGCGCGCCGCGGGCTCGAAATCGAACTCGACGATCCGCTCGCCATCCCGGACAACCTCGTGCTGCGCGCCGCGCGCCTGTTCTGCGAAAGCGAGCGCGTGCGCGGCCGCCTGCGGCTGCGGCTCGACAAGCGGATCCCGATGGGCGCCGGACTCGGCGGCGGCTCCGCCAACGCGGCCGCCGTGCTGCTCGCCCTCGGGCCGCTCACCGGGCGCGGCCCCGGCCCGCAGCGGCTGCACGAAATGGCCGCCTCGCTCGGCAGCGACGTGCCCTTCTTCCTCTACGGCGGCACCGCACTCGGCCTCGGCCGCGGCGAAGAGCTGTATCCGCTGCCCGAGGCGCCGCGCCATCCGGTGCTCGTCCTGATGCCTCCCCTGCATGTGTCCACGGCGGAAGCCTATCGCGCCCTGGGGCGGCCCGAATTGACTTCCCCCGTGGAGTTCCGTAAACTGGATGTTTTCCAGTCGTTTGTCTGGCGAGGGGAGTATCTCTCCGGCGCAGAGAACGACTTCGAGGCCGCCGTGTTCCGGCTCCATCCGGAGCTGAAGCGGTGGAAGAGGAAACTCGAACGGCTCGGGGCCCAGTCTGCGCGGCTCTCCGGCAGCGGGGCAGCACTCTTCGGGGTGTTTCCGGACCGGGCCAAGCTTCAGGGAGCCCTTCCGCAGTTCTCCACGGAACCTCTCAAAGTTTTCTCGACAACGTTCGTTTCGCGCCGGCAATACCGCGCGCGGATCTGCGACAGTTTGCGGGAGCATGTGGTTGCGGGAACGTGGCCGCCCCGAAGCCGGTACGTGAGAGATGAACAGTGACCGTTTCAAAATCCTGAGCGGCAACGCCAACCCGGCCCTGGCGCAGGCCATCTGCCGCGAGCTCGGCATGCCGCTGGCCGGAGCCACCGTCAAGACCTTCTCCGACGGCGAGATCTGGGTGCAGATCACCGAGAACGTCCGCGGCGCCGATGTCTTCGTCATCCAGCCCACCTGCCCGCCCGCCGACCGCCACCTGATGGAGCTGATCCTGATGATCGACGCGCTCAAGCGCGCCTCGGCGGACCGCATCACCGCGGTGATGCCTTACTACGGCTACGCCCGCCAGGACCGCAAGGACCGCCCGCGCGTGCCGATCTCGGCCAAGGTCATCGCCAGCATGCTCGAGCGCGCCGGCGCCAACCGCCTGCTCACGCTCGACCTGCACGCCGCCCAGATCCAGGGCTTCTTCGACATCCCGGTCGACCACCTCTTCGCCGCGCCCGTGATGATCGACTACGTCCGGCGCAACTACGACCTCTCGCGGCTGATCGTCGTCTCGCCCGACGCCGGCGGCGTCGAGCGCGCCCGCGCCTTCGCCAAGCGCCTCGATGCGCCGCTCGCCATCATCGACAAGCGCCGCGAGCGGCCCAACGAAAGCGAAGTCATGAACATCATCGGCGACGTCCGCGGCCTCGACTGCCTGCTGGTGGACGACCTCATCGACACCGCCGGCACGCTCGGCAAGTCCAGCGACGCGCTGCTGGAGGCCGGCGCGGCCAGCGTCACCGCCTGCGCCACCCACCCCATTCTTTCCGGGCCCGCGATCGACAACATCGAACGCTCGCGGCTGCGCGAGGTGATCGTGTCGGATTCCATCCCCCTGCGCGAAGAGGCGAAGGCGTGCAGCCGCATCAAGGTTCTTTCCGTGGCCCCGCTGTTGGCCAAGGCCATTCAGAGCATCCACGAAGCCACATCGGTGAGCAGTTTATTTGTCTGAGACAAGGACAGGAGCAGCGTTATGAGAAAGGACATCACCATCGCCGCCGAGCCGCGCGCCACGCGGGGCAAGAATGAAGCCCGGCGCCTGCGCGCGCGGATGCGGATCCCGGCGGTCGTCTACGGCGCCGGCAGGGAATCGGTGGCGGTCAGCGTCAGCCCGAAGGAGATCGAAAAGATTCTCCACTCTTCCTCCGGCGTCAACACCATCTTCAACCTCGACATCCAGGGCGTCGAGACGACGCCCGTCATGGTCGTCGACTGGCAACTGGACCCCGTCAAGAGCAACCTGCTGCACGTCGACCTGAAGCGCATCGACCTGACCAAGCGCCTGCATGTGAAGGTGCCCGTGCACACGGTGGGCGACCCGCGCGGCGTGAAGGAGCAGGGCGGCCTGCACGAGATCATCAGCCGCGAAATCGAGATCGAGTGCCTGCCCGAGGAGATCCCCGAGCACTTCACCGTCGATGTGACGCACCTGCGCATCGGCCAGAGCCTGCGCGCCGGCGACATCCCGCTGAGCGGCTCGATGAAGCTGCTCAGCCCGCCGGACCTTGTGATTTCGCATGTCGTGGCGACGCGCGGCTCGGTGGCGGTGGAAGCCGCCGAGGCGGCCGCGCCGGCCGAACCCGAGGTCGTCAAGAAAGGCAAGAAGGAAGAGGAGGGCGGCGAGAAGAAGAAGTAACGCTGCGCCTGCCGGCATGTCATGGCGGAAATCGAGATGCTTGTGGTGGGGCTCGGCAACCCCGGGCCCGAATACGAATGGACGCCGCATAATCTCGGTTTCCTCACCGTGGACCGGCTGGCGGGCCGCCACTCGATCCGGCTCAGCCGGTACGAGTGCCGCGCGCTGGTCGGGCAGGGCCGGATCGGCGGCCGCACGGTCCTGCTGGCCAAGCCGCAGACGTTCATGAACCTGAGCGGCCAGGCGGTGAAGGGGCTGCTCGAAAAGCTCGAACTCGGGCCCGAGCGGCTGCTGGTGATCTACGACGACCTGGACCTGCCCTGGCTGAGCCTCCGGATCCGCCCGAAAGGCTCCGCCGGCGGCCACCACGGAGTCGAAGACATCATCCGCTGCCTGGGCCGGCAGGATTTCGCCCGGCTCCGGCTGGGCATCCATCCGGGCCACGAGGTCCGCGATGGCGCGAAGTTCGTGCTCACTCCATTCCGGAGCGGGCAGAGAGAGGAACTGGACCGGCTGCTGGACGAGGCAAGCGCCGCGGCCGAGTCCGTCATCACCGAGGGCGTCGAGAAGGCCATGGCGGCTTACAACCGCCGCGCCCCCGGAAAGAACAGAGAGGAAGAATGACGAAGAGGACGTACGAGGAATTCTTCATCGTGGAACCGGACACGCCGGAAGAGCAGATCGATGCCTACATCGAGCAGATCAAGGGCATCATCACCGCCGCCGGCGGAACCATCGACAAGGTGGACAAGTGGGGCAAGCGCAAGCTCGCCTACCGGATCAACAAGTTCACCGAGGGCTACTACGTGCTCATCCAGTTCACGTCGTCGCCGGAGCCGGTGCAGGAGATCGAGCACCGCATGCGCGTCACCGACATGGTGATGCGGTGGGTGACGGTGCGCATCGACGAGAAGCTGAAGAAGCTGGCGAAGAAGACGAAGCAGCGCGAGAAGCGCGCCCGGAAGCGGCCCGCCGCGCAGCCTGCGGCCGCAGTGCCGGCGGCGCCGGCGCCGCCGATGCCGGGCGCGCCCGCCCCGGCCGAGCCCGCCCCGGCAGCCGGAGAGCAAGCCTGAGGAGAGGAGGGAGATAGAAAGCCATGGCAGACCAGAAAAGCGGACGCCCCATCGCGGCCAGCCAGAAGCCCACTGGCACCGACAAGGCCATCGCCACCGGCAAGAGGCAGTATTTCCGGCGCAAGAAGGTCGACCGGATCTGCCTGGAGAAGATCGACTACATCGACTACAAGGACGTCAAGCTCCTGTCGCAGTTCCTCACCGAGCGCGGCAAGATCATTCCGCGCCGCATCTCGGGCCTGAACGCGCAGAACCAGCGCCGCATCACCGAAGCGATCAAGATCGCCCGCGTGATGGCGCTGCTGCCCTTCGTGGGATCCGTCGAGAAGGAGAAGTGAGCGATGGAAGTCATCCTTCGTGAAGACATCGAAAAACTGGGCTCGCGCGGCCAGGTGGTGAAGGTGGCCGACGGCTTCGCCCGCAACTACCTGCTGCCGCGGCGGCTGGCCGTGCCGGCCACGGAGGCCAACCGCAAGATCGTCGAGCAGGAGCGGCAGGCGGCGCTGCGCCGCGAGGCGAAGGAGAAGGCCGCGGCCGAGGAACTGGCGAAGATGCTGGCGGGCCTCGTGCTGACCACCACGCAGAAGGCCGGCGAGGCCGACCAACTGTTCGGATCCGTCACCGCCAAGGACATCGCCGAACTGCTCGAGAAGCAGGGCTACCAGATCGACCGCCGCAAGATCATTCTCGACCACCCGATCAAGACGCTCGGCGAGCACAGGGTGACGCTGCGGCTGCACCGCGAGGTGAGCGTCGAGATCACGGTCAACGTCAACAGGGAAGAGACCGAGTAGTTCTTCTCTCCGTTCGATCCTTCCTCCAGCCGGGGCGGCGCATCGGCGCCGCCCCTTGCCTGTTCCGACATGCTGATCCTGCCTGAACAATACGGCCAGACCCCGGCGCTCCGCCTTCTGGAAGAGGCGGAGCGCGGACGCATCGGCTTCGACCAGCGGCTCATCCGCTCCCTGCTGGCGCGCCCGGAGGAGACGCTCGATGCGCTGGAAAAATTCCTGGCGCAACCTCCCCGCGAGGAGGCGGTGGCGGACCTGACGGAACAGGTCTTCGACCTGTACCGCGCCCTGCGCTCGCCGCGCGCGCTGCCGTTCTACCTGGACCTGCTGCGCAACGCCCGCGAGGGCGTGCCCGATGAGCTGGTGGAGGCCTTCCACGAACTGGGCGCGGCTGCCGTGGAGCCGCTGCTGGAGGCCTACGAAGCGGCGCCGGAGGACGAGCGACCCGATGTGCTGTTCGTGCTCGCCTCGCTGGGCGTGCCGCACCCCCGCATCCGCGGGCTGGTGGCGGAGAGGATCGGGCAGGACCCTTACGAAGGCGCGCTGTGCGCCTCGCTGTGCCGCGACGCGGAGCTGCTGCCGGCGCTGCGCGAAGCGTTGGCCGCGCTGCCGCCCGGCGACAGCGCGCGCCACGAGCGGAAGGCGCTGGAGGAGGCCATCGAGGCGCTCGAGAAGCAGGAGCCGCGCGAGGAGCCCGAACCCTTTGACATCCTGCCGCAATATCCCGAGCAGGCGCCGCCGCTGTTCGACCACCTCTCCCACGCGGAGCTTGTGGAATTCCTCGACCACCCGGACGCGGAGTTCCGCGCCCGCGCCGCGCGCAGCTTCGCGGACGAGGAGCTGGACGAGACGGTCCGCCGCCGGCTGCTGAAGACGGCGCGCGAGGATGCCGACCCGCGCGTGCGCGGCGAGGCGCTGCGCGGCCTGTCGGCCTGCGGCGCGGATCCCGAGGTGTTCGCGCTGCTGAACGAGGTACTGCGCGACCGCGCGCGCCCGGCCGAGGAGTGGAGCGGGGCGCTGGTGGCGCTGGCCGAGCCGGACGCGGGCCTGGAGGTGCGCCGCGCCGCCGAGGAGGCGTGGGAGCGGAAGGAGACGCGGGCCGCCGCGCTGGAAGCGATGTGGCGGCTGCGCGACCGGCGCTACCTGCGCCAGATCGCTGCGGGGCTCAAGGATCCTGATCCGGACGTGGCGCGGGAGGCCATCCGCGCCGTCGGCGTGCTGCCGGCCGAAGAGCTGGCCATCGAGCTGGTCCCGTTCTTCCAGAACGAGGACCTGCGCGAGGACGCGCTGTTCAGCTACGCGCTGGCGGTGCGGCACGAGACGACGCCGAAGAGCGTGCGGCGGCTGTTCGAGCGGATCGCCGAGCGCGCCGGGGGCCTGACGGACCACGAGGAGGACGTCGTTGCCTCGGCCCTCGACATGAGGCTGGAGCGCGAAGGCTACCGGCCCGTGTTCTTCCCGGAGGAGGACGCCGAGCCCGAGGAAGGCCTGGCCGGGCGGCCCGGGCCGGCGAAGAGCCAGAAGGTGGGCCGGAACGACCCCTGCCCCTGCGGCAGCGGGAAGAAGTACAAGAAGTGCTGCGGGGCATAAAACAGAAATGCTGAATTCTGTTTGACCGGGATTTCACCATCCGGACACGCGGATTTCAACCCGCCGCGCGAGTCTGGAGTCGATGGAACCGACCCGGGTCTGCTTTGAATGGCAGGAAGAATGGCGGTGCGGCCCGCTGCGCTCCGCCGTTTCTCTGCACAGCCACACTTCCTGCTCCCGCGAGCCGCTGGACTTCATTCCGCGCTGCGCCGAGGCGTGCCCCTGGCTGCGGCCGCTGCTGAGGCGCTACGAGGAGCGCTACCGGAAGGCGCATGGCCGCGCGCTGGATTACGCCGCCGCGTGGTGGACGCCGCCGCTGGGGCCGCGCGAGGCGCTGCGCACCGAAGCGGCGCAGATCGAACGGCTGGGCCTGAAGCCGCTCGTTTCGATCACCGACCACGACACCATCGAGGCGCCGCTGCGGCTGCGGCTGCTGCCGGAGGGGCGGGAGACGCCGGTGAGCGTCGAATGGACGGTGCCCTGGCGCGGCACGTTCTTCCACCTGGGACTGCACAACCTTCCCGCGCAGCAGGCTGCGCCGATGATGGAGGCGATGCGCCGGTTCACGGCGTCGCCGCGCGACGCGGAACTCGGCGCGCTGCTTGGCTGGCTGGCGTCGGATCCGGCGGCGCTGGTGGTCTTCAACCACCCTTATTGGGACGAAAAGGGCGCCGGGGCCAGCTATCACGCCGTCATGGCAGAACAGTTTCTGGCGCGTTACAGGAGGTGGATCCACGCGCTTGAGCTGAACGGGCTGCGCCCGTGGAAGGAAAACCTGCGGACGCTGAAGCTGGCCGGGCGCTACCGGCTGCCGTGCGTCTCCGGCGGCGACCGGCACGGCGCCGAGCCGAATGCGCTTCTCAATCTCACCGCCGCGGACAGCTTCGAAGGGTTCGTCGAGGAGGTCCGGGCCAGAGGCGGGAGCCGCGTGCTGGTGATGAGGCAGTACCGCGAGCCGATGGCGCTGCGGATCCTGTCGGCGGTGTGCGACGTGATGCGGGATCAGCACGGGCACAGCTACGGATGGGTGCGGTGGAGCGACCGGGTCTTCTACCGGACGGTGGATGGCGGCGAGGCGCCGCTCAGCGCCGCGTTTCCTTCGGGGCGCGAGCCCTCGCTGATCCGGCTGTTCGTGATGCTAGCGCGGGTGGCGGAGCATGACGGGGTGCGCCTGGCCATGCGGCAGATGCTGCGGCAGGCGGAGGAGGTCGCGTGACGGGTGCGCCCCGGGTTGCGCTTTTTGCGGACAGCCTGCTGGAAGTCAACGGGGTGGCGCTGACGTGCCGGATGATCGAGGAGCATGCGGTCCGGCATGGGCTGCCGCTGCTGGTGGTTCACGCAGGGCCGGAGACGGCGTTGCGCCGGCAGGGAGAGCAGGCGCGGCTCTCGCTCCGTACCAGCCGGCTGCACTGGAACCTGGAAAATGATCTGAAATTCGACCTGTTATTCTGGCGGCATTTGCCGTTGGTAGAGCGGAGTTTGCGGGAATTTGAGGCGGAAATCGTCCATATTACCGGCCCGAATCATCCGGGATTTCTCGGCTCGCTGGCGGCGTGGAGGCTCGGGCTGCCGGTGGTGATGAGCTGGCACACCAACGTGCACGAGTATGCTGCCTGGCGGCTGCCGCGGTGGATGCCGCAGCGGATCCGGAGTGCCGTCAGCCGGGCGAGTTTCCTCGGCCTGGCCCTGTATTACCGGCAGGGCAGGATTCATCTCGTCCCGAACCGCGAGATGGCCCTCCGGCTGGAGAGGGCCACGGGCAAGCCGTCCCGGCTGATGATGCGCGGGGTGGATTGCCGGCTTTTCAATCCCTGCAAGCGGCAGCGCGAGGATGGCGCTTTCGTGGCCGGCTATGTGGGCAGGCTGTCGCCGGAGAAGGGCGTCCGGCGGCTGGCAGAGGCCGCCCGTGCCTTGATGAAGGCAGGCGTGGCGGACTTCCGCATCGAGGCCGCGGGCGAGGGATCCGAGCGCCGGTGGCTCGAGCGCGAGGTTCCGAATTTCCGCTGGCTCGGCATGCTGAAGGGCGAGGAGCTGGCGCGCGCGTACGCGAATTTCGACGTCTTCGTTTTCCCGAGCGAGACCGATACTTATGGCAACGCGGTGCAGGAGGCGATGGCGTCCGGCGTGCCGTGCGTGGTCATGAACGCGGGCGGGCCGGCGACCATCGTGCAGCACGGCGTCACCGGAATGGTTTGCGACACGGCGGCCGGGCTGGCGCGAAGCGTGGTGGAGCTGGCGCAGAGGCCGGCGCTGCGGGCGCAGATGGGGCGGGCCGCAAGGCGGGCGGCCGAGGGGCGGAGCTGGGATCAGGTGGCGGCGACCGTGTGGTCTGCGTGGCAGGATGCGGTGGCGGGGCGCTCCCGGCAAAAAGCCGAGGCCCGGTGCCTGGCCTGATGAGGGCGTGGAACTGGAAGTCGGCGCTGCACAGCGGCCTGTACCGCGCGATCCCATTCTTTGCCGCCGTACGCGCAAGCGGCGGCTCCGGCGCGGGGGAAGGAGCCGCCGTGCAGTTCGTGCTCTTTGCCGTCCTTGCGGGGTTCACGGGGGCCCTTGTGCAACGGCTGCGGCATTTCCGGCCGGGATGGGCGGCACTGGCGATCCTGCTGGCGGTGTGGCCTCTCTGCGTGCATGCGGCGGAATGGTGGCTGCATGAGGCGCTGGCTCCCGGCATGCGGCGGGCGGGGATTTTCGTGTCGTGGGGGCAGTCGGCCCTGTCGATGGCCACGCAATGGGCGCTGATGCGGAAGGGGCTGTTCCTGACCGGGCCTGAAGCGAGGAGCTATCCGGAGGACTGGCTTGCCTTGCTGCGCATGGCGAAGCGGCTGTTGCGCCGCGTCCCCGAACGATAGAATCGGAGGGGATGCGAAGGCTCTGGATCCTGGTGCTGGCCGCCACGGCCGTTTCGGCACAGACGCAGACACCCGAGTGGGCGCGGCAGGTGGTGGATGACGCGCTTCGCGCGCTGGGCGGCGAGAAATTCCTGGCGATGCGCGACCGGGTGGAGGAAGGGCGGTCGTACGCCTTCTACCGCGAGGATCTCTCCGGGATGAGCCGGGTGAAATTCTACGTGCGCTACCTGACGCCGCCCGAGCCGATGCAGGCGGACTTCCTGGGGCAAAGGGAGCGGCGCGCCTTCGGCAAGAAGGAGGACGTCTACATCATCTACAACGAAGACGGGGGCTGGGAGATCACCTACCGCGGGGCGAAGCCGATGACGGCGGAGATGTTCGAGTCCTACAAGGAGACGCTGCTGCACAACGTGCTGTACACGCTGCGGATGCGGCTGAAGGAGCCCGGGCTGACCTTTGATCCCGTGGGGACGGACATTGTCGACCGTCAGCCCTGCAACGTGGTGCGGATTGTCGACGGGGCGAACCGCCAGACGATGGTGTGGTTCCATCAGACGACGAAGCTGCCGGTGCGGCAGCAATGGGAGCGGCGGGATCCGAAGCTGAAATTCCGGATCGAGGAAGTGACCATTTTCGACAAGTACCGCGACGTGGGAGGCGGCGTGCAGTGGCCGTTCGTGGTACGGCGCGAGCGCAACGGGGAGCGCAATTTCGAGATGTACGCCGACAGCGTGACGATCAACCGCGGCCTGGGCGACGAACTGTTCACGCTGCCGGCGGGGCTGAAGATGCTGGAGCCCGGCGGCAGCAATCTTCGGCCGGGCAGGAAGTAGCAACCTCAAGGCCGTATCAGGCCCGATTCTCGCTTTCTTTATGATGGAAGAGTGGCTTGTCCGCCGCGGATCCCGGGCGTAGACTGGGCGGCGGCCGAAATTTTGCGAGTGGAGTTCATGGCCATGAATCGACGAATCATGCTGATGATGGCGCCGTTGCTGGCATTCTGGGGCTGCGGAGGCGGCGGACCGGCGCATCAGACGACAGAAAAGTATTACCTGGTTTGCGCCAATCCGAAGATTCCCTACTGGCAGGAGGCGGGCGCGGGCTTTCTGGCCGCCGCGCGCGAACTGGGCGTGCAGGCCGAGGTGGTGGGGCCGGAAACGTACGACGCGCAGGCCGAGCGCGAGGAGTTCCGGCGCATCATGACGAAGAAGCCTGCGGGAGTGCTTGTCAGCGCCGGCAATGCCGAGCTGCTGACGCCGGACATCAACGCCGCCGTGGAAGGAGGCACTCCGGTGGTGACCATTGACGCGGATGCGCCGCAGAGCCGGCGGCTGTTCTTTGTGGGAACGAACAACTACGAGGCGGGACAGATGGGCGGGCGCCTGCTCATCAAGCTGCTGAACGGCAAGGGCACGGTGGTGTTCTTCACGATTGCGGGACAGAAGAACCTGGAAGACCGGCTGGACGGCTACCGCGCCGCGCTCGAATCGGCGCCTGGCATCAAGGTGGCGGCGGTGCAGGACATGAAGGGCAATTCGAGCCTCGCTTTCGATATTGCGAAGGAGTACGTCGACAAGAAGAACCTGCCGGACGCCTTCGTGGCGCTGGAGTCGCTGTCGGGGGCGGAGATCGCCGACGTACTGGACCGGGCGAGGATCGAGAACAAGGTGATCCTTGCGATGGACGCGGCGCAGAACACGCTGGAGTGGATCGAGAAGGGCAAGATCGCGGCGACGATTGCGCAGAAGCCCTACACGATGGGCTACTACGGGCTCAAGGCGCTGGCCGATGTGGTGCTCAGGAAGCCGCCGTCCCTGACAGCGGACTTCCGCAACGATCCGCGCTCCCCGCTGCCGGTCTTCATCGACACCGGCACGCTGCTGGTGGACCGCAACAACGTGGCGCGCCTGAGGAAATGAGCGCCGCCGGGCGCTCTGCCTGAGCCATGACAGCATGGACCCCCGTTGAGCTGGCGCCCGGCCTGTGGCTTTTCGTGGCGGCAGAAGGCGGCCTGTTGCGGCGCGCCGCCTTCTCGAGCTCTCCTTTCGCACCGCCGCCCGGCTTTGCGGCGGGGCAGCGGCGAGACCACGAGCCGGTGCTGCGCCGTGCGCGGCACGAGCTGGATGAATATGCCCGGGGCCGCAGGAGGGAATTTCAAGTTCCTTTCCGGCTTGACGGGACGCAATTCCAGCAAGACGTCTGGAAAGCCCTTTTGGGAATTCCGTGGGGGGAGAGGCGGACTTACGGCGAAATTGCGCGCGCACTGGGCCGTCCTGGAGCGGCGCGGGCGGTGGGGGCAGCGGCTGGCCGGAATCCGCTGCCGGTGATCGTGCCGTGCCACCGGCTGGTGGCGGCGGACGGGACGCTGGGGGGATTTTCCGGCGGGCTGGAAGTGAAGAGGCGGCTGCTCGCGCTGGAGGGGCTGAACATCCGCCGGTGATTGACACCGGCTCCGGGATGTGAGCCCAATGGCAGAGGCGGTCCGGCGAGGACCGCCTCCCCTGCGGTGCGCCCGGAACCGGGAAGGCGGGCTGGCAGCGCCGGGAGACCAAGCCGAGGGGAGGGATGCATGATCCGGAAACCAGTCGTGGCGATTGCCGGCGCGACAGGAGCACAAGGCGGCGGGCTGGCGAGAGCGATCCTGGAAGACCGTGACAGCCCTTTCGCGGTGCGGGCTCTCACGCGGAACCCGGATTCGGCAGCGGCCCGGGAGCTGGCGCGGCAGGGGGCGGAAGTAGTGGCCGCGGACGCTGATGACCCGGAAAGCCTGGAGAGGGCATTTGCCGGCGCCTACGCAGCGTATTGTGTGACCTTCTATTGGCAGCATTTCTCGCCGGAGAGGGAGACGGCGCAGGCGACGGCGATGGCGCGCGCGGCGGCCCATGCCGGCCTGGGCCATGTCATCTGGTCGACGCTCGAGGACACGCGCCGGTTCGTTCCCCTGGATGACGGCAGGATGCCGACCCTCATGGGGCGCTACAAGGTTCCGCATTTCGACTCCAAAGGGGAGGCGGACGCGGTGTTCGAGGAGCTGGGGCTGCCGGTTACCTACCTGCTGACGAGCTTCTACTGGGACAATTTCATCCATTTCGGTTCCGGCCCGGCGCGAAACGCGGACGGGAGGCTGGTGCTGAGCCTGCCCATCGGCAGCGCGCGGCTGCCGGGCATCGCAGCCCGGGACATCGGAGGCTGCGCATACGGGATTCTGAAGCGAGGTCCGGAGTTCGCCGGGCGGCGCGTGGGAGTTGCCTCGGGGCACCTGACCGGCGAAGAGATGGCCGCCGGCCTGAGCGAGGCGATGGGAGAGCGGGTGGATTACGAGCCGCTGCCGCACGCCGTTTTCCGCAGCCTGGACATCCCGCACGCTGAAGATCTCGGCAATATGTTCCAGTTCAATACGGAATTTTCGCGGGAATTCTGCGAAGCGCGGGATCCGCGCCTGGCGCGCGAGCTGAATCCCGGGATGCTGACATTCCGGCAGTGGGCGGAGGCGAACCGGGGCAGGATTCCTGTCCAGTAGCTCCCGGGGGGATCATCTGGCGAAGGCGATCCATCCGCGGCGGGCGGCGGCGTGGAGAAGCGTGCCCGCGGCCATGCCAATCACGTAGCCGTAAGGCAGGAAGAGAGCCGAGAGGCCGACGAGCGCGGCGATGGCGAAGTGGCTGCCTTCGGGCGCGACGTCGCGGACGAGAAGCAGGAGCGTGAGGCTTTCGAAAAGCAGCAGGATGCCGAGCACCGGGAGCGGGAAAATCTCGATGACTTTCTGGAATCCGCCGCTGAAAAAGAGGCCGAGAACCAGGTAAATCGAGCCGTAAATCACAACGGAGCCGCCGGTGCGCCCGCCGAAGGCGTAATGGCCCGCCATGCCGCCGGAGCCGTGGCAGGTGGGCACGCCTCCGAGCAGCGGGTTGACAAGGTTCATGAGCGAGTAGGTGAGCCCGATGCGGCGGACCGACGGGGCGCGGTCCGGGAAGAGGTCCACGGCGACCTGGCGAGTGGCAAGGACGGAGTTGGCCAGAGACAGCGGGAGCTGGGGCAGGCTGAGCAGGAGGAAGCCGGTCCAGATGTCCTGCCATGCCGGGGCGTGGAGCTGCGGCAGCCGGAGGCCTGCGGCGTGAAGCAGGTCTGCTCCGCTCAGCCTGGCGGTGAAGGCATAGGCGAGGCCGAGGCCGACGAGCGCGAGCGCCGAGGGGACGCGGGGACGGCGCATGAGCCAGAGCGTAAGGACGAAGCCTGCGGCGGCAAGGATCCATCCGGCGCGCCCGTCCGCGCGCACGTAATCCTTCAGCGCGATGGAGGCCAACTGAAGGCCGAGGCCGAACTGGATGCCGCGGACCACCGGCCTGGGCACGATGCGGGCGACCCATTCGAGCGCACCGCTGAGCGTGAGCAGCAGCATGACGGCTCCGATGGCAAGCCCTCCGCCGTAGACGATGGCGGCGGGAAGCTTCTGCGCGATGATGAGCGCGGCCATCGCCTTGAGGGGCTGCACCGGCATGGGCATGCGGTAGCAGACGCCGGTAAGGATCTGCATGAGGCCGAAGATGACAAGCACGCTGGCGGCGTCAAGCCGGGCGGCGAGGATCATGCCGACAAGGAGGGGCAGATCCGTGCCCATGTCGCCGAATGCGCCGGACCACTCATGGCGGTCAAAGCGCAGGGGAGGCTTCCGGGTCTCCGGTGGCGTTGAGGCGGCGGCGGCTGGAAGGTTGTCGGCGGACATCGGCAAACGCGGCCCGGCGCGCGGCTGGCGCCGCGCGGACGTTGCCGCAGGGCGCGCGGCGACGGGCAATTTTTCAGGATAACAGGCTTGTTCCCGGCGGCAGGCATGGTATTCTCGCAGGCGAGAGCGAGGCGGGAAGGGAGGCCGATGCGAAGCCCTCTGAAGGCGCTGGAGAAGGCCCCGGAGGAACTCACGGCCGGCCGGCTGAAGCGGATCGGCGAGGGCGTGGGGAAGGTGGTGTACGCGAGCGAGCATTGGGTGGTGAAGCGCGACCGCGGGGCGAGCGAGATCATTGCGCTGATCCTGATCTGGAGGCTGATGAAGCGGGTGGAGCGGTTCCTGCCGCGGCGGCTGGCAGCGCGGTGGGCTTCCCATCCTTCGGCGGCGCTGCGGCTGCTGCGGGTCGCGGTGCAGACGGCCGTTTCGCTGGTGCCGAAGGCGGTCTGGTTCGGCACGCACTGGGGCCGCATCTGGCAGAAGTTCGTGCACCGCGACGTGCGCGGGGAGTATCTGGCGGTGAAGCACCTGTCTGGCACGTCGCTGGTGCCGGAGACGGTGACGTTCCCGCCGACGCTGGTGCGCGTGGGCGGATGGCCGGGGTGGCTGGTGGTGACGGAGGCGACCGAGCGGGTGGAGGAGACGCTTTATGAGCGGCTGAAGAAGCTGGCGGCGCAGGGCAGGTGGAATGAAGTAGAGCGGTGGCTGGAGCGGCTGCTGGAGCTGCGGCGCGCGGGCTGGCGGCGGGGCGTGTTCAGCGTGGACGCCCATCTGAAGAATTTCGGCGTGATCGAGAGCCGCGTGGTGCTGCTGGATCCCGGCGGGCTGACCGACCGGTGGGAGGACGTCGAGCAGCACCTGGCTGCGATGGCGAAGAACGGCCCGCCCTCGCAGCAGTTCGGCCTGGCCGAGATTCTGAAAGGCGCGCCGGAGCTGGCGGCGCGGTTCGATCAGCGGTGGAGGGAGCTTGCGGATCCGCAGGCGATCCGCGATCTGTGGCCGGAGCGGAGGTCAGGCTGAGCGCCTGGCGGCGCGGCGGCCTGCGGGCGCGGCGACGACGCGCCACCGGCGCGCCAAGAGGCCTGCTTCGTAGAGGAGAGGATCCATCGGCGTGATGCGCCGGAGCTGCGCCGGAGTGAAGAGCCGGATGTGGGGGATGCGCGAGAGGTGCTCCGGGATGTACCAGACGTCTTCTTCGCTGCTCATCCAGCCGAGCGGATCGAAGCGGGCGAGATTCACCGGGCGGGAGTAAGCGCGCAGGGTCTTCTCGCCCTCCGGATTGTAGTAGTGCGGGAAGTAGCTCATGACGAGCTCCCGCAGGCTGCGGTAGACGGGATCGCGGAAACGGAGTCCGGTGTAGCTGGACTTGGCCACGGCGCCCCAACAGCCGCCCTCGCGGAAGACGGCGAGGACGTGGTCGTCGTCGCGGACGGCGGCGAGATCGACGAGGAGGGGCGGACGTCCCGCGAGGCGGAACGCGGCGGCGGCAAGCAGCGCGCCCTCGAGGCAGTGGGCGCGGCCGTGGCGGAGAACGAGCCGCGGAGAGAAGCAGGTGTGCGGATCCGTGTCGTAATTGTAGGGCAGCCCGTCGAGGAAGGACTGGACTTTGCGCGGCTCGTCAAGACGGCGGAGCTGGCGCAGTTCGGAGCGCGTCAAACCCCAGTCCTCCGGCATGGCTTTCTCCCCTAAAAGTCCGGCGCGGAAAAACCCGCGTCTTTCACCGATATTTCTTTCATCGCCTTTGCGTACTTGCCGACCTGCCCGCGGATGGCCGAAGCGTTGCCGACGAGGCAGAACTGGAGGTTGTCGGCGGTGAAGTGCCTGCGCAGGACGGCGTTGACCTGCGCGGCGGTGAGAGCGTCGAGCTTCTGGAAGAAGGTGTCGACATCGCTGCGGTCGAGCCCGTTCAGCTCGAGATCGGCCAACAGGGCGCAGAGCTGATCGGCAGTTTCGAGCCGCTCGGTGGGGAAGTTGCCTTTGATGTAGGCGCGGGCCGAGTCGAGCTGGTCCTGCGAGATGCCTTCGCGCAGCAGCCGCTGGAGCACTTCGAGCGCGAGGTCGATGGCCTGGACGGTGGTCGCCGTGGGCGTATAGGAGTTGATGGCGATGGCCCCGGGCAGGCGGTCCTGGTCGAGCAGCGAATTGGCTCCGTAGGTGAGGCCCGCGTTGACGCGGAGCGCGTCATTGAGCATGGAAGTGAAACGGCCGCCGAACAGTGTGTTGACGACGAGCAGGGCGATGCGGTCCGGGTGGCGGCGGTCGATGCCGGGCATGCCGATGCGGAAGTAGGTCTGGGTGGCGTCCGGCTTGTCGACGAGCAGGAGGCGGGGCTGGGGGAAGCGGAGCGCGGGAGGCTGGGCGGCCGGCAGCGTTTCCCCGGCAGGAATTTCGGTGAGAATTCTCCGGGCTAGCGGAGCAAACTGTTGCGGGTCAAAATCACCCGCGGCGATAAAAATCAGATTTTTGCCCGTGGCCATCCGGCGGAAATGCTTCAGGATTTCCTCGCGGTTCATCCGGGAAACGGAGGACTCGTCCGGCGCGCCGGAGTGGCGGTAGGGATGGCCGGCAGGGAAGAAAGCTCCGTTGAAATAGCGGCCGATCGCCATCGCCGGGTTGTCCTTCGCAGCGCGCACCTGGTCAGCCGTGCGGGCGAGCACCTTGCGGACTTCCTCCTCCGGGAAAGTGGGACGGGCGAGGATGTCGCCGAGGATACTCATGGCCTCCGGCGCCGTGCGGGAGAGGAATTCGAGGGCGAAGAAGGCGGCGTTGCGGTTGGCTCCGGACTGGATGGTGGCGCCGAGGAAATCGAGGTCGAGGTCGATCTGTTCGGCAGTGCGTTTCCCGGCTCCGCGGCGCATCAGTTCGACCGTGACGGCGGAGATGCCGTTCAGGCCGGCGGGTTCGGCCTCGGCTCCGCCGCGGAAGACGGCGCGGACGGAGATGAGCGGCACGTCGTGTCTTGGCAGGAGGATGAGCGTGGCCCCGTTGGGGAGCTGCTCGCGCGTGAATTCGGGCAGGCGGACCTGGGCTGTCATGGACGTCATGGCCAACAGGAGCAGAATGGCGCCACGGGCTTTCATTTCGCCACCTCCTCGCGCTGTTCGGGAATCAGAGTGGCCACGGTGCGGTTGCGAGGCGAGAAGATTTTCGCGGCCACGCGGCGCACGTCGTCGGCGGTCACCTTTTCGATTTTGGCCGGGGCGGCGTTGATCTCGTTCCAGCTTCCGAAGAAGACCTCGTAGCTTCCGAGCAGGTTGGCTTTGCCGGCGATGGTCTTGAGCTGGCGGTAAAACTCGGCAAGGATCTGGTTCTTGACTTTCTGAAGCTCTTCCGGAGGCACGGGATCGCGGGCAAGCCGCTCGAGTTCTTCATAGAGGGACTTCTCCACCTCGGCGGGCTGCCGGCCGCTGCGGATCTGGAAGCTGAAGAGGAACTGGCCGGGGTCGAGGGAGGGGTTGATGCCGCCGCCGACGTTCAGCACGAGCTGCTCCTTTTCGACGAGGCGCTGGTGGAGTCGCGAGCTGCGCCCTCCGGCGAGGATCGTGTCCATGACCTCGTAGACGGGGTAGTCGGGGTCCCGGGCCGAGCCGATGTGGAAGCCCACGAGGAGGATGGGGAGGTTGGCCGGACGGTGCACATTGACGCGGCGCTCGCCGAGCTGCGGCGGCTCGACGGTGCGCACGGGCGGGGGCGGCTCCTGGCGAGGAATCGGCTCGAAGTATTTTTTCGCGAGCGCGAGCACTTCCCCGGGGCGGACATCGCCGGAAACGACGACGACGCAGTTGTTGGGCGCGTAGCCCATGCGGTAGTGGGCTTTGAGGTCTTCGATGGTCCAGCTCTGGATGTCGGAGGCCCAACCGATGACGGGCCACTGGTAGGGATGGGCGATGTAGGCGGTGGCGAAGAACTGCTCGTAGAGGAGGCCGAAGGGGTTGTTTTCGACCGAGGTTCTGCGTTCGCTGCTGACGACGCCGCGCTCGCTTTCGACGATTTTGGGGTCGAAGGAGAGGTCGCGGATGCGGTCGGCCTCCATGTCGAACATGAGTTCGAGGGCGGTGCGGGGGAACCAGTCCGTGTAGACGGTGACGTCGCGGGTGGTGTAGGCGTTGTTGCGTCCGCCAGCCTTTTCCATCTGGATATCGAACTGCTTGGGGCCGTATTTTTTCGCCCCGTTGAACATCATGTGCTCGAAGAAATGGCTGATGCCGGTGGCTCCGGGCCGCTCGTTGCGGGAGCCGATTTTGAAGAAAAGATACAGGGCGACGTTGGGGACGTCGTGATCCTCATGGATGAGGATCTTCATCCCGTTGGAAAGAGTGTGTTCGGAGACTTTCACCATCTGGGCGCTCATGGCAAACGGGGCCAACCACAGCACGGCAAGAATGCGGCGCATAGCATCAAGATAGCAGCAGGCGGGACGTTCAGCGGGCGAGGACTTCGGCGATGGGCGGCGCGGCGGCGGGCACGGCGGAGCGGAAATCCTCGCCGAGCAGGGCGGCGATGGTGGCGGCGAGCTGCGCCTGCGTGACCGTGTCCGTGCTGGCGCGCGCGCCGAGCGGGGGCGTATCCGGGCCGAGGAAGGCCATCCAGACGGATTGCGATTCCGGGATGCGGCGGCCGTGGCTGCGCCAGTCTTTTTTCCCGGAGCCGCGGCCATGATCGGTGGCGAGCACGAGGGTGGTGGAGCCGCGGTAATCGGGCATCGATTGCAGCGTGTCCCACAACAGGCGGGCGTAGCGATCGAAGCGGTGCGCGGATTTCAGGTACAGGTCGTAGCGGCCGGCGTGGGCCCACTCGTCGGTTTCGCCCAGCAGGACGGCAAGCACGCGGGGGCGGGCGGAGCGGAGATATTCGAGCGCGGTGTGGAAGACGAAGGAATCGAACGCTTCCGAGTCCCAGTATTCCGTTTCGGCCTTGAGCGTATTGAGCAGCTCGAGGCGCTCGTTTTTTTCCGGCAGGCGGAGCGGCTCGTATCCGGCGTTGACGGGGAGGCCCGAGCGCGGCGCGTTGAGGATCCACGGGAAGAGGTCCCATGCGCCAAAGGCGGCGACGCGGCCTTCGAAGCCGGGGCGGCGGTGAAGGAATTCGAGCACGTTGAGATTGGGGTTGTAGAGGCGGTCGTTGGCATTGATGCGGGGATCAGCGACGCCGCAGAACGCTTCACTGTAGCCGGGGTAGGAGAAGTTCAGGCCGTTGGTGACGCGGGCTTCCGAGCGGCGGGAACGGTCGCCGAACAACTGCCCTTGGCGGGCGACGACGGACCAGAAAAAGGGCAGCAGCGCGGCGCGGCGGTCTTCGGGGGAGCCGCGCCAGAACTGGCGGCGGAGCGAGGCGGGGTCGGCCACGCCGCCGGCCTTGCGGTCGAGCAGTGCGGGGTCAGCTCCAGAGAAGACTTCCTGCCAACGGAGGCCGTCGGTCATGAGTAGGACGAGGTTGCGCGTGCGGCGGGGCGGCTGCGCGGCGGCGGCAAGCGCGGCTGGCGCGAGCTGGAGGAGGCGCCTGCGGGAGAGCATGACCGCAGGCTAGCAAAGCGCGGGGCGGGGGGAGACAGGGCGAGAGCAGGAAACGGAATGGAAGACCCGGAGATCTGAGATAATGAAAATGGTGGCGGTGGAGTCCGCCCTGAACCGCCGTCTGTGACGGCCGATGACTCCTACCGGATGCCCGTGCGAGGCTGCGCTGTGCGGCCGGCGCGGGATGGACGCAGGAAAGGCGACTGGCCATGAGCCGGACGGCAGGCGGCAGGGCGGCGATTCCGAAATCAGCTCTCCCCTCCGGCATTTCCCTTCCTCCTGCTTTCCCGACCGCGCGCCCGCGCGTGGTCCCGCACGGCTGTGTGCGAGGCTGCCCGAGAACCGCACAAGGAGTCCTGTGACATGATGCAACCGATGTCTGTTGAATCCGCCGCCGGGAACGGCACCGAGCCGGCTGCGGTGCTGGACCGTATTGCCGCGCTGGCGGGCAAGTACCGGCTGGAAGCGCTCGAGGATTTCCTGGAAAGCACGCGCCGGTTTGCCGCGGAAAAGGCGGTCAATGTGGCGATCCTCGGAAGGTTCAAGGCAGGCAAGACCACGTTCCTGAACGCGCTTGCCGGCAGGCCGCTGCTGCCGGTGGGGGTGATTCCGGTGACGAGCGTGGTCACTGAGATCGAGTGCGGCAAAGCGGCGCGGGCGGAGATCGAATTCCTGGACGGAAGGAAAGAGGAGATCCCGCTGGAGGCGCTGGGGGAGTATGTCGACGAGAGCCGGAATCCGGGCAACCGGAAGAAGGTGGGGCGGGTGCGGGCGTGGCTGCCGGAGATGGAGCGGTACCGGGGCATCCGGTTCGTCGACACGCCGGGCATGGAGAGCGTGTTTGCGCACAATACGGAGGCTTCGCGCGACTGGCTGCCGAATGTCGGGCTGGCGCTGGTGGCGGTGAGCGTGGATCCGCCGCTGACGAGGCACGACATCGAGCTGCTGGCGGAGCTGGAGCGCTACACGCCGCGCATCGCGATCCTGCTCACGAAGGTGGACCTGCTGGATGAAGACGGACGGCGGCAGGTGGAGGCGTTCGTGCGGCGGCAACTGGCCGAGCGTTGGGAGGGCGGGCTGCCGGTGTATCCGTGGTCGCCGAAGCCGGGCTTCGAGCCGTGCCGGCAGCGGATCGAGAGGGAGCTGCTGGATCCGTTGCGGCGCGACGGCGCGGGGCAGTGGGAGGAGATCCTGCGGCACAAGGTGGAGTCGCTGGCCGAGGAGGCGGCGGAGTATCTGCGGGTGGCGCTGAAGGCGGCCGAGCGTGCCGAGAGCGAGCGGGAAGAGCTGCGGCGGCGCGTGCTGGGCGAGAAGGCGGCGCTGGAGGATACGCGGCTGGGCCTCGAGCTGGTGGTGCGGCACGCGACGGCGACCTCGCGCGCGGCGATCGAGAGCCGGCTGCGGCCGCAGGCCGGGGAGATCGCGCGCCGGCTGCACCGGGAGCTGGAGGAGCGGTTCCCGCAGTGGACGGCGAGCCTGGCGACGGCGATGGAGGAGTTCGAGCAGTGGCTGGAAGGGGCGCTGCGGCGCGAGCTGGCGCGGGTGTCGGCGCAGCACCGGCAGGAGTTTCTGGAGCCGGCGCGGCGGGTGGCGCGGCAACTGTCGCAGGCGTTGCAGGACTTCCGGAACCGGCTGTCGGACAAGATGCTGGAGGCGCTGGGCGTGCCGCTGAAGACCTCGCAGGTCGAGATGACGGTGGCCGAGCCGCGCGAGCCCGACATCCGCGTGGGCAAGATCTTCGACCGCAACTGGGAGCTGCTGAGCTGGGCGATTCCGATGGGGCTGGCGCGGGGCATCGTGCTGGCGCACTTCCGCAACAAGGCGGAGCGGGCAGTGGAGATCAACCTGGCCCGGCTGACGACGCAGTGGAACGACGCGCTGACGGCCTGCTGCCACGGGCTGCTGGCGGAGGCGAAGCGGCGGCTGGAGTCGCTGATCCATACGGTGGAGCACGTGCTGGGCACGGCCGGGGGGCAGGCCGGCCAGATCCGGGAGGACCTGGCGGGGCTGGAGCAGGCGCTGGCGGCGTGGCGGGAGAGGCCGGGCGGGGCGGCCTGGCCGGGCGGCGCGCGGATCGAATAGACTGGAGCCTTGACGGCAAGGCTGGAGCTCCCGCGCATCTATCCGATCGTGGACACCGGCGCGCTGGCGCGGCGGGGCCGGGACCCGCTGTGGTTCGCCGAGGCGCTGCTGGAGGGCGGGGCGCGCCTCGTGCAACTGCGGCACAAGGGACATTATTCGCGCGGAATGTTTGAAACGGCTTCGCAGCTTGCTGTTTTATGCCTGCGCGCGGGCGCGCGGCTGGTGATCGACGACCGGGCCGACATCGCTGCGCTGCTGGACGCGGGCGTGCACCTGGGGCAGAACGACCTGCCGCCGCGGCTGGCGCGGCGCGTGCTGGGCGAGGAGCGGATGCTGGGCTTTTCGACGCACAACGAGGAGCAGTTGCGCGCGGCCGCCGGCGAGCCGGCCGATTATCTGGCGGTCGGGCCGGTGTTCGAGACGCTCTCGAAGGAGAACCCGGACCCGGCGCTGGGGCTGGAGCGGCTGGCGGCGCTGCGGGCGCTGACGGAGAGGCCGCTGGTGGCGATCGGGGGCATCACGCGGGAATACGCGCGGGCGGTGCTGAACACGGGCGTGGACTCGATTGCGGTGATCGGCGACCTGATGCCGGAGGAGATGACGAAAGCCACCGTCAGGGGGCGGATGGAAGAATGGATCGCGCTGACACGGTGACGCAGCCGGCGCTGGCCGAGCGGCTGGGGCTGCTGGATTCGACGACGATCGTGATGGGCTCGATGATCGGCAGCGGGGTGTTCATCGTGTCGGCCGATATTGCGAGGCAGGTGCAGTCGCCGGCGCTGCTGATGGCGACGTGGGCGCTGACGGCGGTGCTGACGATGACGGCGGCGCTGAGCTATGGCGAGCTGGCGGCGATGATGCCGCGCGCGGGCGGCCAATATGTGTACCTGCGGGAGGCGTTCGGCCCGCTGTGGGGGTTCCTTTATGGGTGGACGCTGTTTGCGGTGATCCAGACGGGGACGCTGGCGGCGGTGGCGGTGGCGTTTGCGAAGTTCCTGGGCGTGTTCGTGCCGGCGGTCTCGGCCGACGCGTGGCTGGTGCGCGCGGGTCCGGCGGGGATCAACACGCAGATGCTGGTGGCGATCGCGCTGATCCTTGCGCTGACGTGGCACAACACGCGGGGCATCGAGGCCGGGGCGCGGGTGCAGAACATTTTCACGATTGCGAAGGTGGGGGCGCTGGCGGGGCTGATTGCGGCGGGCGTCGCCTGGGGGCGGCAGCCGGAGGCGATGGCGCGCAACTTCGGGCGCTTCTGGGAGGTGCCGTGGAGCGCGTGGGACGCGCTGCGGCTGACGGCGGTGGCGATGGTGGGCGCGCTGTTCAGCTCCGACGCCTGGAACAACGTGACGTTCACGGCGGGCGAGATCCGCAACCCGCGGCGCAACCTGCCGCTGTCGCTGGCGCTGGGGGTGGGGATCGTGTCGGTGATCTATCTGGCGTGCAACCTGGTGTACCTGATGGCGCTGCCGCTGGAGCAGATTCAGCAGGCGCCGGAAGACCGGGTGGCGACGGCGGTGATTTCGAAGATCCTGGGGCCGGCGGCGACGCAGGTGATGGCGCTGGCGGTGATGGTGTCGACGTTCGGCTGCCTGAACGGGATGATCTTCGCCGGGGCGCGCGTCTACTACGCGATGGCGCGCGACGGGCTGTTTTTCGGGGCCGCGGCGCGGGTGAATGAGAAGACGCGGACGCCGAACCACAGCCTGTGGATGCAGGGCGCGTGGGCGGCGTTTCTGACGCTGACAGGCCGCTACAGCGATCTGCTGGACTATGTTATCTTCGCTGTTTTGCTGTTTTACATGCTGACCATCGCGGGGCTGTTCGTGCTGCGACGCACGCGCCCCGGGGCCGAGCGCCCGTACCGCGCCTTCGGCTATCCGCTGCTGCCGGCCGCCTACATCGGCGCGGCGGCTTTCATTGAACTGATGCTGCTTCTGTACAAGCCCAGCTACACGTGGCCCGGACTGCTGATCGTGCTGACCGGGATTCCCGTGTACCTTGCCTGGCGGAAGCGGCGCGACTCCACTTCGAGGTCCGAGGCATGAATCTCTTCGCGCGCAAGCCACTCGAGAAGATCCTTCAGGAATCCAGCTCCGACGCGCACGGACACTCGCTGAAGCGCACGCTGACGGCGACGCAGCTCGTCTCGCTGGGCATCGGCGCCATCATCGGGGCCGGCATTTTTTCGCTGACGGGCGTGGCCGCGGCGCAGCACGCGGGGCCGGCGGTGGTGTTCAGCTTCGTGCTGGCGGCGGTGGCGTGCGCCTTCGCCGGATTCTGCTACAGCGAGTTCGCCACGATGATTCCGGTGGCGGGCAGCGCCTACACGTACGCCTACGCGACGATGGGCGAGCTGCTGGCGTGGATCATCGGCTGGGCGCTGGTGCTCGAGTACGCGATCGGGGCGGCGACGGTGTCGGTGAGCTGGTCGGGCTACATGGTCTCGATTCTCGAGTCGTTCGGCGTTCACCTGCCGCAGCATCTGATCCATTCGCCGTGGGATCCGTCGCCGGGCATGATCAACCTGCCGAGCGTGCTGATCATCTGGATCATCTCGACGATCCTGATCATTGGCATTCAGGAGTCGGCGCGGTTCAACGCGCTGATCGTGGCGATCAAGCTGAGCGTGGTGATCCTGTTCATCGGGCTGGGCTACTTCTTCATCAACTACGACAACTACAGGCCGTTCCTGCCGGAGAACACGACGGGCGAGTTTGGCCGCTACGGCTGGACGGGCGTGCTGGCGGCGGCGGGCCAGATCTTTTTCGCCTACATCGGCTTCGATGCGGTGTCGACGGCGGCGCAGGAGGCGCGGAATCCGAAGCGGGACATGCCGATCGGGATCGTCGGGTCGCTGGCGATCTGCACGGTGCTCTACATCCTGTATGCGGCGGTGCTGACGGGCGTGGTGAATTACAAGGAGCTGAACGTGGCGGCGCCGCTGGCGGTGGCGGTGGACCGGATGAAGAGCGTGCCGTGGCTGGGGTTCCTGATGAAGCTGGGGTCGCTGGCGGGGCTGACGTCGGTGATGCTGGTGATGCTGCTGGGCCAGTCGCGGGTGTTCTACTCGATGTCGCGGGACGGGCTGCTGCCGGAGATGTTCAGCGAGCTGCATGACCGGTTTGCGACGCCGTGGAAGTCGAACCTGCTGCTGATGGTGTTCGTGGGCGCGCTGGGGGCGTTCACGCCGATCCAGCAACTGGGGAACCTGACGTCGATGGGGACGCTGTGGGCGTTCACGCTGGTCTGCGCGGGGGTGATCATCATGCGGCGGACGCATCCGGACACGCCGCGGCCGTTCCGGACGCCGATGGTGCCGCTGGTGCCGGTGCTGGGGATGCTGTTCTGCCTGCTGCTGATGTTCAGCCTGGACCGGATCACGAAGGTGGCCTTCTTTGCCTGGATGACCATCGGGCTGCTGGTGTATTTCGGCTACAGCCGCGCGCGCAGCCATCTGCAACTGGCGATGCAGGCTGCCGAGACGCGGAAAGGATGAGGCGGGCGAGGCTCGTCGAGATCGAGTGGCCGGAGTTCGGCAGCGCCGCCGAGCCGCCGGCATGGCGCGTTTCGCGGGAAGAGTATGCGGCGCGCCTGGCACGGCTGCGGGAGCGGATGCAGGAGCGGCGGCTGACGCACTTCGCCGTTTACGGCGACCGCGAGCACTTTGCCAACATTCAGTGGCTGACCGGGTTCGACCCGCGCTTTGAAGAGGCGCTGCTGCTGGTGGATGTGGAGCAGAAGCCGCTGCTGCTGGTGGGCAACGAATGCATGAACTACGCGCCGGCGGCTCCGCCGGTGGCGGCGGGCGACATCCGGCTGGAGCGGCATCCGGAGTTTTCGCTGCCGGACCAGCCGCGCGAGGGCGGGCGGGCGCTGGGCGAGGTGCTGCGCGAGTTCGGCGTGGACGCGCACTCGCGGGTGGGCGCGGCAGGCTGGAAGCCGCTGGCTCCGGCGGAACGGCTGGAGCTGCCGTCCTTCCTTGCCGACGAGCTGCGCTTCGCCGCCGGCTACGAGAACGTGCGGAACGAGACGCGGCTGCTGATCGAGCTGCGGCAGCAGGCGGCGCCGCAGGAGATCGCGTTTTTCGAGTGGACGAACACGCTGGCGAGCGAGGGCATGAAGCGGGTGCTGCGGGCGGTGCGCCCGGGCATGCGGGATTACGACCTGCTGGAAGAGGCGCGCTACAACGGGGTTCCGCTGGGCTGCCACATGACGCTGAAGTGCGGGGCCAACCGCGCGAGCCTGGCGAGCGCGCGCGGCGAGCGCGTGGAGCGGGGCGGGCGGTTCAGTTGCGGCATCTGCTACTGGGGCGCCAACTGCTGCCGGTGCGGGTGGGTGGCCGAGAGGGCGGAGGACCTTCCGGAGGGTGCGCGCGCGTACGTGGAGGAGTTCGCCGGGCCGTATTTCGAGGCGATGGGGGCGTGGTTCGGGGAGCTGAAGACCGGGGCGGCGGGCGGGGCGCTGTGGCGGGCGATCCACGAGCGGCTGCCGCGGGAGAAGTTCGGCGTGTTTCTGAACCCGGGGCACCTGATCCATTTCGAGGAATGGCTGTCGGCTCCGGCGTATGAGGGATCGCAGGAGCGGCTCAGGAGCGGGATGGTGATGCAGGCGGACGTGATTCCGAGCCACCCGGTGTTTTACTCGTCGCGGATGGAGGACGGCTACCTGCTGGCGGACGCGGCGTTGCAGGCGGAGCTGCGGCGGCAGTTTCCGGGGCTGATGGAGCGGTGCCTGCGGCGGCGGGAGTTCCTGCGGGGCGTGCTGGGGCTGCCGATTCACGACGACGTGCTGCCGCTTTCCAACCTCTGCGGGATCGTTCCGCCGTTCCTGCTGCGGCCGGAGGTGGTTTTTGCGCTATCCTGAGGCAAGCCCCGTTTGGAAAGGAAGGGGCTTTCCGATGATGAGACGTCTGTTTCCAGCCGCCCTTCTGGCGGCGTTCTGTGCCATTGGCCTCGCGGCCGCCGAGAAGCCGAACTTCTCGGGAGTGTGGAAGCTGAACAATGCGAAGTCCGACTTCGGCCCGATGCCCTCGGGGCCGGAGAAGTTCGAGCGCACGATCGACCACAAGGATCCGAACCTGAAGATGACCACGGTGCAGGCTTTTCAGGGGCAGGAACGCTCGAACGATGTGGAGTACGTGATCGATGGGAAGGAGAAGACCATCGAGACGCCGATGGGGCCGGTGAAGGTGACGCCCGTATGGAAGGGCGAGACGCTGGAGATCACCGTGAGCCGGGAGATCCAGGGCAATGCGATCAAGTCGGTGGAGACGTGGAGCCTGTCGGAAGACGGCAAGACGCTCACGGTGAAGACCGACATCAGCACTCCGCAGGGCGACTTCTCGCTGAAGTTCGTGATGGACAAGCAGTAGCCGCCGCGCGCGGTTCATGACGCCGCGGGGCGGCTTCGATCATCTACTTTCACGTATGGTGTCTCCGGCCCGCGGCGCACGCCTGCTAGAGCGCCCACAGCATTCCTTCCGCTTCTACGACACGCTGATTGTCGTCTTCGTCACCGTCCTGTTGATCTCGAACCTGGTGGGGCAGAAGATCTGCGCCATTGGCCCGTTCCGGATCAGCGGGGCGCAACTGCTGTTCCCGATCACCTACATCTTTGGCGACATCTTCACCGAGGTTTACGGCTACGCCGGGTCGCGGCGGGCGATCTGGCTGGGCTTCTTCGGCTCGGCGCTGATGGCGCTGTTCGGGATGCTGGTGGTGTGGCTGCCGCCCGCGCCGGATTTTCAGCACCAGCAGGCGTTCGAGACGATTTTCGGGTTCGTGCCGCGGATGGTGGCGGCGAGCCTGCTGGCGTTCTGGGCGGGGGAGTTCGCCAACTCGTACGTGATGGCGAAGATGAAGGTGTGGAGCCGGGGGCGGGCGCTGTGGATGCGGACGATCGGGTCGACGGCGGTGGGGCAGCTTGTGGACTCGGTGGTGGTGATGACGGTGGCGTTCGCGGGGCGCGAGTCGTGGATGACGATTGCCAACCTGATCTTCAGCGGCTACGTGGGCAAGGTGCTGTACGAGGCGGCGATGACGCCGGTGACCTACGCCGTGGTGAACGGGCTGAAACGGGCTGAAGGGGTGGATGTGTACGACGTGGCGACGAATTTCAGTCCGTTTGCGAAGGGAACAGAAGGCGAAGAATTTGTTCCGCTGGGCGGCGCGCTGGAACCGCAGCCGGAAGCGGGCGGGGCGGACTGAAACCGGCGCGCGGCGGCGGGCATCCACTCTTGCGAAGTTGGGTTACACTGAGAGTGGTGCAAGCGCTGGGAGTGGCACTGGTCTGCTCAGGCCCACAGGTGGGGAGTATCCTATGAGGCGATCCACGTTCAACGCCCTCGTGATGGTGCTGGCCCTGCTCGCCCCGGCGGCGGACACGGCCTTGGCGCAGCGCAGGAGGCAGGCTTCCGACAACGGACAGCGCGAGACGCTGGCCCGTCCGATGACGGAGAAGGAACGGCGCCGGCAGGAAGAGCGGCGGCGGAAAGAGCTGGAGTCGCCCTACCGGAAGTGGCTCGAAGAGGACGTCGTCTACATCATCACGGACGAGGAGCGCCGCGCGTTCAAGAACCTTCAGACCGACGAAGAGCGCGAGCAGTTCATCGAGCAGTTCTGGCTGCGGCGGGACCCGACGCCGGACACGGTGGAGAACGAGTACAAGGAAGAGCATTACCGGCGCATCGCCTATGCCAACGAGCGGTTCGCTTCGGGCATTCCGGGCTGGAAGACGGACCGCGGGCGGATCTACATCACGTTCGGGCCGCCGGACGAGATCGAGTCTCACCCGTCGGGCGGCACGTATCAGCGGCCGTGGGAGGAAGGCGGCGGGACGACGGCGACGTATCCGTTCGAGAAGTGGCGTTACCGGTACCTGGAAGGGGTCGGCATGCAGACCGACATCGTCATCGAGTTTGTCGACAAGTCGATGACGGGCGAGTACCGGATGACGATGGACCCGAGCGAGAAGGACGCGCTGCTGATGGTGCCGGGCGCGGGCCTGACGCTGATGGAACAGATGGGTCTGGCCGACAAGGCGGACCGCTTCAACCGCACCGACGGGACGCGGCTGGGCGTGGGCAACTCCCCGCTGCCGGCGCGGATGAACCAGTTCGAGCGGCTGCAACAGTACGCCGACCTGCAAAAGGCCCCGAAGATCAAGTTCCGCGACCTGGAGGCGCAGGTCAATTCGCGCATCCTGTACAACCTGCTGCCGATGCAGGCGCGGGCGGACTTTTTCCCGACGACGTCTTCGACGGTGCTGACATCGATCACGCTCCAGTTCAACCGCAAGGACCTGCAATTCAAGCAGGAGGGCGAGATGTCGAAGGCGATCGTCAACATCTACGCCCGGATCACGTCGATGACGCGCCGCGTGGTGAACGTGTTTGAGGACGTGGTGTCGATCGACGTGCCGACGTCGATGTTGCAGGAGGCGGCCAACGGGGTTTCGATCTACCAGAAGTCGATTCCGCTGCCGCCGGGGATGTACCGGCTGAATGTTGTCGCCAAGGACGTGGTGGGCGGCAACATGAACAACTACGAGATGGCGCTGAACGTGCCGCGGATGGAAGAGGACGTGCTGTTTGCGAGCTCGCTGGTGCTGGCGGATGTGCTGGAGAAGGTGCCGACGCGGAGCATTGGCACGGGCCAGTTCGTGATCGGCACTTCGAAGGTGAGGCCGCGGGTGGGCGAGACGTTCCGGCGGCACGAGAAGATGGGCATCTACATGAAGCTTTACAACTTCCAGCCGGACGAGGCGACGGGCAAGGCGAAGGGGGAGATCACGTACGAGATCGTGCGCGATGCGGACAACCGCCCGGTGCTGGAGTTCACCGAAGAAGCCTCGGCGCTGGAAGGCTCGGCTTCGCAGGCGACCATCGAGAAGCTGCTGCCGCTGGCGAACTTCGAGCCCGGCAAGTATACTTTGAAGGTCAAGGTCACCGACAAGCTCAGGAATGCCAGCCTGACGCAGTCGGCCCAGTTCACTGTCCTGTAGTCGGATTGCGCCCCGGCTGGAAGCCGGGGCCGGATGCGCCATGAAGCCGATGTGCCGCACCGCCGTGCTGGCGCTTGCCGCCCTGGTGGCTGGCAGTGCGCCCGCAGGCCAGGCGGCGGAGCTGCGGCTGTTTGGCGCCATCAGCGGGCAGGTGCGCAACGGGGCGGGCGTGGGTCAGATGGGGGCGGCGGTGGTGGTGCTGAACCGCGCCGAGCGGGTGGTACAGCGGGCTTTGACGGGGCCGGACGGGTGGTTCCGCTTCGAGGCTCTGCCGCCGGATACATACGCAGTCCGCGTGACGCTGGCAAGTTTTGTGCCCGCGGTGCGCAACCACATTGTGGTGCGGCCGGGCGTGGAGAGCTTCCTCAACATTCAACTGGCGCAACTGTTCAGCTCGATCGAGCTGGTCTACATTCCGCCGGGGCAGACCGGGCTGCTGAGCGAGGACTGGAAGTGGGCGCTGCGCTCGTCGACGTCGACGCGGCCGGTGCTGCGGCTGCTGCCGCAGCAGCCGCCGTGGCAGACGGCATCTTCGAGGAAGCACGGCAGCCCGTTCAGCGCGGTGCGCGGCATGGTGCGGCTGTCGGGCGGCGACGGGTCGCTGTCGCCGACGCTGGGGAGCGAACCGGATCTCGGCACGGCCTTCGCGCTGGCGACGTCGCTGTTCGGCAATAACGAAGTACGCTTCAGCGGCAACGTGGGGTATGCGTCCACTTCGGGGACGCCGACGGCGGGGTTCCGGACGTCGTATTCGCGGGAGGGCGAGGGGCTGGCTCCCTCGCCGGAAGTGGAGCTGACGGTGCGGCAGGCAGCGCTGCGGCAGGCGCGCGCAGGCTTCGTGCACGGGCAGGGCGCGCCGGTGGAGACGCCGGTGCTGCGGACGATGTCGGTGCGCGTGGGCGACCGGATGGAGCTGGCTCCGGGGCTGCAACTGACCTATGGCACGATGCTCGAGTCGGTGGTCTTCATCGACCGGCTCAACCTGCTCAGCCCGTATGCGAAGCTGACGTGGGACCTGGGCGAGATGGGGGTGATTGAAGGCGGGTTTGCGAGCGGAGCGCCGGCTTATGAGCTGATCGCAGGCGAGGACACGTTCGAGCAGAGCCTGTCGGGGCTGGCGCTGTTTCCGAGGGTGTCTTTGCGCGGCGGCGCGGCGCGGGTGCAGAGGTCGCAGTCTTTCGAGCTGGGCTACCGCAAGAGCGCGGGCACGCGGACTTATGCGGCGGCGGTTTTCCAGGACGCGCTGCGGGACGCGGCGCTGGCCGCTTCCGGAAGCGCGTTTCTGGGCGGCTCGGAGCTGCTGCCGGATCTGGCGTCCTCCAGCTACATCTTCAACATTGGCGACTACCGCAGCTTCGGCTACATGGCTTCGGTGACGCAGCAGTTGTGGGAGGCGTGGACGGCGGGCTTTGCGGCCGGGGCGGCGTCGATGCTGGCTTATGATGCAGGGACGCTGGCGCAGTCGGCGGCGAGCGTGCGCGCCGGCGTGCATCCGGTGCGGCGGCCCTGGGCCTCGCTGCGGGTGAGCGGCATTGTTCCCGGCTCCGGCACTCGATTCGTGACGACGTATCTGTGGACCTCGCCCGGGACCGCCGGGCCTGCGCACGCCTTCCTCACGCAGCGGTGGCAGCCGCAGCTCGGCCTGAACATTCAGGTGCGCCAGCCGCTGCCGGTGGCCGCGGGCCCGGGGCGGCTGGAGATGAGCGCCGAGCTGCGGAACCTGCTTGCGCAGGGCTACCTGCCGATCACTTCGCCCGATGGCCGGCGCCTGTGGCTGGTGCAGATGCCGCGGGCGGTGCGCGGGGGCATCAGCTTCATCTTCTGACAGGCGACGCGGGCCGCCGGCGTCGAGCAGCAGCCATGGACGCTGCGGCGGGACTTTCCTGCCGCGGCGGAGCGAGGAGGGCGGCGACCCGCGCGCACCATGTTTCCGCGATTCCTCCGGGAGCGTGGCGTGCCCTGTGTTGGCTGCGCCGTAGCGCGCGGATTTGCGGGATGAGGGAAGGAGCGGCGGCTGGGCGTGCGCACAGGAGCAGGCAGCCGGGCGATGCAGTAGAATGCCGACAGGCACGAGAGGAGACTGCGATGAATGCGCGCCGCGAATTTCTGAAGACAGCCCCGGCGGGACTGTTGCTGGTTTCCTCGAGGACGGCGTTCACTTACCAGGCCAATTCGACCGTGGAGGTGGGCATCGTGGGCTGCGGAGGGCGGGGCAACTGGATTGCTCCGTTCTTTCCGGAGTTCGCCGGCGCGCGCGTGGTGGCGCTGGCGGACGTGCAGCGGGCGAACCTGGAGGCGACGGCGGAGAAGCTGAAGGTGGAGCCGGGGAGGGCGTATCTGGGCCCGGACGCGTATCTGCGGCTGGCGGAGTCGAAGCTGGACGCGGTGGTGATCGAGACGCCGACCATCTACCACCCCGAGCAGGGCCTGGCGGCGGTGAAGGCTGGCAAGCACGTGTTCATGGCGAAGCCTGTAGCGGTCGACGTGCCGGGCTGCCGGACGGTGCTGGAAAGCGGCGAGCTGGCACGGCAGAAGAAGCTGTCGTTCTGGGTGGATTTCCAGAGCCGCGCGAGGGACGCCTACAAAGAGACGGTGGAGCGGGTGCGGCGCGGCGACATCGGCAAGCCGGCGTTCGCTCAGGTGTACTACCACGCGGGGCGGCCGTGGCGCGACAAAGGCACGCCGGAGATGGATCCCGAGCAGCGCCGGATCCTGAACTGGTTCGGCGATCGCGTGCTGAGCGGCGACATCATCGTGGAGCAGAACATCCACGTGATTGACATTGCGAACTGGCTGCTGGGGGCGCGCCCGGTGAAGGCGCACGGCACGGGCGGGCGCACGGACTGGCGGGGCACGGCGAACGATTACGGGGACGCATGGGACCATTTCGCCGTCACGTTCTGGTATCCGGACGGGGTGCACGCGTCGTTCAATTCCCATCAGCTCAACGGCGCGCTGTCCGACCTGTGCGTGCGCGTGTTCGGCATTCACGGCTGCGCGGACACGCATTATGGCGGAATGATCCGGATTGTGGGGAAAAATCCGTGGATGGGGGCGGAAAAAGACGATACATTCCGCGGCGGCGCCATCCAGAATGTGAAGGATTTTATTGCTTCGATCCGGGAATCGAAGCCGATTTACAATTACGAGGCTTCGGTGGAATCGAACCTGACGGCCATTCTCGGACGGACGGCGGCGTACCGCGAAGCGACGGTGACGTGGGACGAGATGATGGCCGCGAACGAGAAATGGGAGAAGCCGCCCCTGCGGCTGAAGTACTGAGCGGGGCGGCTTCCGGCTACTGTCTGGCAGGCTGCGGGCGCCGCGGGCCCGGCGGGGAGACCCACCCGGGCGGCGGGTTGTATTCGGGCCGGGTGCGGGTTTCGGTGGCGGTGGGGAAATCCGGGGGCACCTTCTGCGTGACTTTGCCGGTGGCCGCCCATTCGACGCCGCGCTGGAAAGTGGTGATGAAGCCGACGCAGTTCATGGCGGCGATGTCATGGCCGAGGGTGGTGTGGAAGACGCGCCCCCTGCCGTATTCGAGCGCCATCAGGATGGGCTCCTCGCGGCCGGTGCCGCGGTTGGAGGGATCCGAATAAGCGATCGAGAGCAGGGTCATGTTCTGGCCTGGGCCGCGGAGCTGGGCGTACAGCTCGTCGGCGACGTGCATCCACTCCTCGGGCAGGCCTTTGGTAATGGGGTGATCCCTGACGAAGTTGCGGATGCGGAAGGGGAGGCGGGCTCCGTGGCTGCCGGCGGGGCCGGGCGAGGGGTCGCTGACGACCTTGCCGTCTTTCACATACCAATAGGGACCGTGCTTTTCATTGCGGCCGCGCCAGCCGCCAATGCCGATCATGAGGTTGTACTCGCGCCAGTTGGGGAAGGCGTTGTCGGCCGCGTGCACGGAGACGAAGCCGCCGCCGTTGCGCACGTAGGCTTCGAAGGAAGCTTTCAGATCGTCCGGCCAGCGCTCGTCAGGCGCGTCGTAGTTGCCGATGACGGCCCTGTATCTGCTCCAATCCGGGCGGAATTTCGAAAAATCGCCGTCTTTTGGAGGAGCGATGACGACGGTGACTTCGAACAGCCCGGTCTCTTCGAGCATTTTCTGGAGATAAGGCGTCGTTTCTTCCCACGCATGGTAGGGCCCGCCCTGCTCGCCGGTGAGAATCATGACGGGGATTTTCTTGTCGGCGGCAGCCGCGCCGGGCGCGAGGCAGAGCGACGCCGCGAGGAGAGGCAACAGGAAGCGTTTCATGGCGGAAGTCCTCGGCTCGCCTTGATTCTACACGGAGTCTCGGGGGCGGCGCGCCCGAGGCAGGCCCGCGGCGGGACTGCGGCGGCCAGGGAGGCGCCTGATGCGGGGCCTGCGATGGAGGCCCGCGGCGGGAGCGGAGCGGCGGGGCCGCCGCGTGGCCCGAGGCGCGGACGGGAGCCGCGGGCTGCTATACTGCGGCGCGTGTTCGAGCACGTGCTGGTGGCGGACTGGAGCGCGCGGGCGGATGCGGCTCCCGCGGCGCCTTCGCGCGACGCGATCTGGTGGCATGCGACGTGGCTGGGAGAGCCCCGCTATTGCCGGACGCAGGCGGAAGCCGAGGCGGAGATTCTGGGGGCGTTGCGGAAGGCTCCTGGCCGCGTGCTGGCAGGGTTCGACTTCTGCTTTGCGCTGCCGGCATGGGCGATGGAGAGACTGGGCGGGTGGCGCCGGTTGTGGGCGTTTCTGGAACAGCGGGGCGGCCGCAGCCCGGCGGAGATCGCCATGGAGCTGAACGTCGCGCTGGGCGGCGGGGTGGACGGCCCATTCTGGGGATTTCCGGCGATGCCGCGCAAGCCACGCCCCTACCTGTGGACGGAATTCCGCGCGTGCGAATTGAGGATGAAAGCCGCGGGGCTGCATCCGAAGCCGGTGTTTCAGATCCGCGGGGCGGGCGCGGTGGGCGGGCAGAGCCTGGCGGGGATCGGAGTGCTGGAGCGGTTGCGGAAGGAGCTGGAAGCGCGGGTGTGGCCTTTTGAAGAGACCCGGGGCGCGCGGGTCGTGATGGCGGAGGTGTGGCCGGCGGTGCTGGGGCGGGTTCCGTGCGGGGAGGCGATTCCGGACCGCTGGCAGGTGGCCACGCTGGCGGAGGCGCTGCGGGGGGCTCCGCTGCCGGCGGTGGCGGCCGAGGCGCGGGCAGAGGGCTGGATGGCTGCGCCGGCCGGGGTTCTGCGCAGGGCCTGATCCGCTACACTGAACGTAAGATCATGAAGGCGCATGTCTACGTCACGCTGAAGAAGACGGTTCTGGATCCGCAGGGCGCCACCATCGCGCGCGCGTTGCAGGGCATGGGCCACAAGGAGATCGCCTCGGTCCGGCAGGGGAAGTTTTTCGAGATCGAGCTGGATTGCGCCGACCGGCAGCAGGCGCAGGCGATGCTGGAGCGGATTGCCGAAGACGTGCTGTCGAATCCGGTGATTGAGGAGTTCCGCGTCGAACTGGCCGAATCCTGAACTGCCGCGCCGGGTTGCGGGCTGGAGGGGCAAGAAGGAGGATCATGGGATGTGCGGCATCATTGGCTATATCGGGCAGCGCAAGCCGCTGCCGGTGTTGATGGAAGGGCTGAAGAGACTGGAATACCGGGGCTATGATTCAGCGGGGCTGGCGCTGATCGGGCACGACGGGCGGCTGGAGATCCGGCGCGCGTCAGGAAAGCTGCACAACCTGGAGGAGGCGTTGCGGCGCGCGCCGGCCGATGGCTGGTATGGCATCGGGCATACGCGCTGGGCGACGCACGGCCGACCGACGGAAGAGAACGCCCACCCGCACCGGGACTGCCGCGGGGACACGGTGGTGGTGCACAACGGCATCATCGAAAATTACCTAGAGCTGAAGGAAGAGCTGACAGCGCGCGGCCACGTCTTTGGGACGGAGACGGACACGGAGATCATTCCGCACCTGATCGAGGAGTGCTTCGAGGGGAGCCTGGAGGAGGCGGTGCGGCGTGCGGTGGCGCGGCTGCGCGGCGTCTTCGCGATCGCGGCCATTTCGAGGCTGGACCCGGGCAAGATCGTGGCCGCGCGGCAGGGCCCGCCGGTCGTGGCGGGCGTGGGCGAGCAGGAATATTTCGTCGCGAGCGACATTCCGGCCATCCTGAATTCCACGCGGGACGTGTTTTTTCTTGAGGACGGAGACATGGCCATTCTTACACCGGAGGGCGTGCGCCTGGCCGACTTTGCGGGCCGTCCGGTGCAGCGGCCGTTGTCGCGGATCCTGTGGGACCCGGTGCTGGCGGAAAAAGGCGGCTACCGCCACTTCATGCTGAAGGAAATTTACGAGCAGCCGCGGGCAGTGCGGGACACGATTGTGAACCGCGTGGGGCAGGAAAGCGGGCGCATTTTTCTGGATGAGATGCAGATTTCTCCGGCGCAATTCGCCGCGTTCCGCGAGGTGAAAATCGTCGCCTGCGGCACAAGCTGGCACGCGGCGCTGGCGGGCAAGTACATGATCGAGCGGCTGGCGCGGGTGCCGACGGAGGTGGACTACGGCAGCGAGTTCCGCTACCGCGATCCGCTGGTGGGGCCGGAGACGCTGACGATCCTGATTTCGCAGTCGGGGGAGACGGCGGACACGCTGGCGGCGCAGCGGGAGGCGAAGCGGAAGGGGTCGCCGACGCTGGCCATCTGCAACGTGATGGGGGCGATGATGGCGCGCGAGGCCTCGGGCGTGCTGATGACGCATGCCGGGCCGGAGATCGGGGTGGCGTCGACGAAGGCCTTCAGCGCGCAACTGGCGGCGCTGTTCCTGTTGGCGATGTACCTGGCGGAGGTGCGGGGGGAGCTGGGGGCGGCGGAGTCGCGCGAGCTGGCGCGGCAGCTTCTGGCGGTGCCGGGCAAGATGGAGCGGCTGCTGGCGGAGACAGAGCCTTACGACGAGCTGGTGAGGAGCCTGTTCCGGGCGTCGAATTTCCTGTACCTGGGCCGCGGGATCCACTACCCGATCGCGCTGGAGGGCGCGCTGAAGCTGAAGGAAGTGTCCTACATCCATGCGGAAGGCTACCCGGCGGGCGAGATGAAGCACGGGCCGAACGCGCTGATCGACGAGAACCTTCCGGTGGTGGTGATTGCGACGGCGGATCCCGGCGATCCGGCGAGCCTGCAACGGCTGGAGAAGACGCTGGGCAACATCGAGGAGGTGAAGGCGCGCGGGGGGCGCGTGGTGGCGATCGTGACCGAGGGCCTGGATGCGGCGGCGGCGCGGAGCGACTTCGCGATCCGGGTGCCGGCGGCGCCGGAGCTGCTGCTGCCGCTGCTGGAGGTGATTCCGCTGCAACTGCTGGCCTATCACATCGCGGTGCGGCGGGGCTGCGACGTGGACCAGCCGCGGAACCTGGCCAAGAGCGTGACGGTGGAGTGACGATGCGGCAGGAGCATGGGGAGTTCCGGATCAGCAGCCGCGGGCCGGGGCTGTACGAATTCACCGGGGAAGTGGAGGCGTGGGTGCGGCGCACGGGCATCCGCGACGGGCTGCTGACGCTGTTCTGCCAGCACACGTCGGCTTCGCTGCTGATCCAGGAAAATGCCGACCCGGACGTGCGCACCGATCTGCTGCGCTACTTTGCGCGGATCGCGCCGGAGGACCCGCACGCCTACGTGCACACGATCGAAGGGGCTGACGACATGCCGGCGCACCTGCGGACGGCGCTGACGCAGGTGCAACTGACGATTCCGGTGCGGGGCGGGGCGCTGGCGCTGGGCACCTGGCAGGGCATCTACCTGTTCGAGCACCGGCGCGGCAGCCATGCGAGGCGCGTGGCGGCGCACCTGATCGGCGAGTGAGGGCGCGCGTTCTGCGATAGGATACGGGCGAGGAAGCCGACCATGGAACTCACACGCAGGCAATTCCTGGCTTACGCCGCGGCAGCCGCCGCCTCGACGGAGATCGACGCGGCCACGGGCATGCCGATGCGCCCGCTGGGAAGCACAGGCGAGAAGGTTTCGCTGCTGGCATTCGGGGCGGGCAGCCGCTGGCTGATGTACAAGAGCGAGGACAAGGGGCTGGAGGCGCTGCACCGCGCGCTTCAGGCGGGGATCAACTACGTGGATTCGGCGGCCAGCTACGGAGACGGGCAGAGCGAGCGCTGGATCGGGCAGTACCTGAAATCGCACCGGAAGAATTTCTTCCTGGCCACCAAGCTGGGAGGGGACCGCACGTACAGCGGGACGATGAAGCTGCTGGAGCGGTCGCTGAAGAACCTCGGGCTTTCGCAGGTGGACCTGCTGCACATCCATTCGCTGGGGAGCCAGGAGGACCTGTCGCGCATCGAGGCTCCGGAGGGGCAACTGAAGGCGATGCTGCGGGCGAAAGAGGAGAAGATGGCGCGCTTCCTCGGCGTGACCTGCCACACGGACCCGGCGGTGCTGAAGACGGCGCTCGAGCGGCACCCGTTCGATTCGGTGCAGATGGCGCTGAACATCGCGCAGATCGGCGCGGCGCGGCCTTCGGACCGTGCCGGGGAGGGGATGACGGGCCCGTCGGGCTTCGAGGCGGTGGCGCTGCCGGTGGCGCTGAAGAAGAAGATGGGGCTGACGGCGATGAAGGTGTTCGCGCAGGAGAAGCTGCTGGGGCAGGCTCCGCCGGAGATCCTGCTGCGCTATGCGATGACGCTGCCGGTTGCGGCATGCGTGGTGGGCATGCCGTCGCTGGAGCACATCGATTTCAACGTGAATGTGGCGAAGAATTTCCGCCCGCTTTCCGAGCAGGAAATGAAAGAATTGCCGAGGAAAGTATCGGGCGCACTGCGGGCATCGATCGAGCGGTTTTTCGCCGATCATGCTGATGTTTGAGAAGAAATATAGGGAAAATCGAGGCTGATTTTCAGGAAATTGCGGCCGGGATTCCGCTGCGGGCTCCCGGGGCCGGGAGGCCCCGGCGGCGGGCCGCAGCGGGGAAGCGGCGCCGGCGGGGTCCGATGCAGCAGCACCATCACCATCCCGGGCGGAGAAGCCCGGAGCAACTGGAGAAATACCTGAGGGACGCCAGGGACTACTGGTTCCACGTCTACAAGCCGCACGAGGGCGACGTGATCGTCGACATCGGCGCCGGGCGCGGGGAGGACGTCTATGCGTTCTCGCTGGCCGCCGGGCCGAGGGGGCGGGTGTGGGCGATCGAGGCGCATCCGGAGAACTTCCGCCACCTGACGGAGTTCTGCGAGGCGTACGGGCTGGCCAACGTGACGTGCCTGAACCTGGCGTGCGCGGACCGCCCGGGGCAGATGCAGGTGGAGACGCTGCCGGTGTGGGAGTCCAACTACGTGCGCGAGGGTCCGCCTTCGCCGACGTCCCATCCGGTGGAGGCGATCCCGTTCGACGCCATCTGCCGGCGCCACGGGATCGGGCGGATCGACTTTCTGAAGATGAACATTGAAGGCGCGGAACGGACGGCGCTGCCCGGCTGCCGCGAGGCGTTGCGGCGGACGCGCTGCTGCTGCATTGCGGCGCACGATTTCCGCGCCGACCGCGGAGAAGGGGAGCATTTCCGCACGCGCGCCTTTGTCGAGGATTTTCTGACGGAGCTCGGCTTCACGCTGGTGACCCGGGACGAGGATCCCCGGTATTACGTGCCCTACCACATCCACGGCTACCGGGCGGAGTAGGCGCGCGGCGGCGCGCCGGCGGAAGTGCCGCATGCGTCAGCGGCGGTCCCGGAGGTAGCGGCGGATTTCGGCGCGGCAGAGCTCGAGCACCTGGCCGGACGGGTGTTCGCCCCAATAGACGTGGTGGTAGCCGATGGCAACGCTGTGCAGGAACATGACGGCGAGGCGGACGTTGCCGGCCTGGCGGCGGAAGACCCAGCGGTATTCGCCGCTGGAAAGAAGCCAGACGCATTCGCCGGCGCCGGAGGCCTCGAGGCTGTCGAGCGCCGCCGAGAGGTCGGCGAGCGCGGCATCCGGATCCGCGGCGTAGACGGAGTGGAGTTCCTGATCATCGCCGATGCGGCACTCGAGGCGTCCGAATTCGTCGGTGCCGAGGGAGAAGCGCATACGGCCATCTTATCGAGTTCCGCATGCGGAACTCTGCTGGCAGGGGAACAGGAGGGGAGTGAAGGCGGAGCGAAGCCCGGGAGCGTTCCCGACAGTCTCATGGAGCAGATGCGCTGATCACGGAGTTGCAGAGGAAGACCGGGGACGATGGAAACGGCATTGTGGAATCGCGTGGACAGGAGGCGTATCCGCGAGGCGATGAAGAGGGCCCTTACGGTGCGCGTGGCGGTGGAGGATCCACTGGCACGGGCGGAGGTGGCGGCCAGACAGCCGCTGTATCCGATGGAGGCGCTGCTGGGGGCCATGCCGCAGGAGCTGAGGGACGAGGCGGGCGAATTCCTCGCTGAAGAAAGTCTGGAAGACCTGGCGGGAGAGACGATCGCGATGCTGGATTGCTGCGACAGCCGCCGGATCCGGATGGAAACTCTGGTGGGCTGCTGGACGGGCCGGATTGGGGGCAGCGCCTGGGGCCTGCGGCTGTTCACCACGCCCCGCAGCGGGTGGGTGGTTTACTTCAACGAGGATTTCGCGGATGAGAGCATGGTGCAGATCCTTGGCCGGTGGAGGCCGGTTGGCAGCGAAGCCACGCGCCGGGCGTGCGCGGCGACCGCCTACCGGACGTTCTGGCAGGACCTGGTTCTGCCTCCGCAGTTGGGTGAGTGCGCAAGCGGCCTGCAACCGCTCTGGATGGAATGTCTCGTGGAACTCCCGCAAGAGAGCCCCGAGCTGTGGGACGAAATCCTTGCGCAGATGCCTAACGAGGACGTGATCGACGAAGAGCGTTGGGACTTCGTGCGCCGTCTGACCGGACTGAGCGAAGCGCGGATGCTGGAGCTGTACCGGGAGGCGGGCATTGGGCTGAAACTGGAGAGGAAGGACGGCAGGACACGGGTCGTCCAGAGCCGGAAAACAACGGGGGAATTCGAGGATCACGGCCCATATTGGCTGCTGGCGCAGGTGGCGGCGGTGGACGACTGCTCGGCGCGGTTTCTGGTGGCCAATTACTGCGACGTGCTGAACAGGGTTCCTTACGATCTCCGCAGCCTCTAGGGACCGGCGACGTTCCGGCAGGTCCTGCCGGGCGGGGCGCGACAGGCCGGGCAGGAAGGGGGGTCAGCCCGCGGCGAGGCAGCGGCGGATGGTTTCCAACAGCTCGCCGGCGTGGATGGGCTTGGTGAGGAAAGCGGCCATGCCGTGCTGGCGGCAGAGCTGGCGGAGCTGGGAGGACATCTCGGCGGTGAGGGCGAGCACGGGGGTGTGCTCGTAGCCGGGGATGCGGCGGAGGCGTCCGAGGGTTTCGAGGCCGTCCATGCCGGGCATGAAGAGGTCCATGAGGACGAGGCGGTAGCGGCGCGAGGCGGCGGCGGCGAGCGCGGAGGGGCCGTCGGCGCAGCAGTCGACGCGGTAGTCGCCTTTGGCGAGCACGGCCCGGAGGACGCGCTGGCTGACCGGGTTGTCGTCGACAACGAGGATCAGGTTGTCGGCTTCGGGGTCGTGGCCCTGCTCGTCGTGCGGCCTGGGGCCGGAAAGCCGGACGGGGACGCGGGCGGTGAGGCGGACTCCCCCGGCGGCTTCCTCGATGAGGAGATCGCCCTGCATGAGGAGAGCGACGCGCCGTGCGAGGGCGAGGTCGAGGGCGAGGCTGTGGAACTGGCCGACGGAGCTGTTCTGATCGGCTTCGAACTCATCGATGAGGCTGCGGAGGGCGTCGACGGGGAGGCCGTTGGCGCATTCGAGGGTGAGGGCAAGCACGAGCTGGCCGGCGCGGGTGGTCTGCTCGACCTTGGTGCCCATGAAGACGCCGCCCGCGGAGACGGTGCGAAAGGCGTAGCGGAGGAGGAGATGCACGAGCTGGGCGAAGCGGCGCGCGTCGCCGTGGACGATGCGGGGCAGGATGGGGTCGACGATCCAGCGCAGATCGAGGCGGCGCTGTTCGGCCGTGGCCATGAACTCGGCCATGGCAGCCTGGAGGGTTTCCTGAAGGTCGAATTCGGCCTCGTCGAGCTGGGAGCAGCCGTTGAGCAGCGAGGTGTACTCGAGCGTGTCATTCAGCAGGCTGAGCAGGCTGTTGGCCGACTCGCGGGCCATGAGGGCATACTCGCGCTGCTCGTCGTCGAGTCCGGTTTCGAGGAGGAGGTCGATCGCTCCAAGGACGCCGCTGAGGGGCGTGCGGATCTCGTGATTCAGGCTGGCCAGAAGCTGGAGCTTCTGCCCGCCCGCAGAGGCAGGCTGCCCTCCCGCCCCTGGGGTTGTTTCAGCTCCGGGAGAAGATTCCGCGTGCCTCTGGATCATCGGGGGCGAGCCGCTCCTCTTTCCACATCGGCGAAAGGGGAGGGAAACTTTACTCGCCCCCGAGGTCGGGAGGGGGGTCAGTCTTCGCTGCGGAAGAAGCCGCCAAGGGATTCGAGCGGGTTGCGCTCATCGCCGCCGGCCTGGCCTGGGGCGAGCTCGCGGCGGAGCTTCTCGAGGGTGAGGCTCTGGATGATGACGCGGCCTGGCCCTTCCAGAGTGGCGAGGAAGAGACCCTCGCCGCCGAAGATGGCGGTCTTGATGCCGCCGGCGAGCTGGACGTCGTAGTGGACGGATTCGTCGAAGGCGACGATGCAGCCGGTGTCGACCTGAAGGACCTCTCCCGGGGCGAGCTGGAACTCGATGAAGTCGCCGCCGGCGTGAATGAAAGCGGTGCCGGGGCCAGTGATCTTTTCCAGGATGAAGCCCTCGCCGCCGAACAGGCCGGCACCGATGCGCTTGACGAAGGCGATGTCGACGCGCGCGGTGGCCTGCGCGCAGACGAAGCTGTCGCGCTGGGCGAGGATGGACTGGCCGGCCTTGAGTTCGAAGGCCTGGATGCGGCCCGGGTAAGAGCCGGCGAAGCCGACTTCGCCGGGCGCGGTGGCGCGGAAATAGGTCCAGAAGAGGGACTCGCCCATGAGCTTGCGCTTGAGCGCGCCCCAGATCTTTTCGCCGATCGACTGGCCGGACATCCGGCTTTCCCACTGCACCGAGGCCGTCTTGTAAAGCATCTTGCCTGCCTCGGCGTAGACTTCCTGGCCGGGACGGAGCCGGATGCGCACAACCTGCAAGTTGTCGCCCTGGATGGTGTAGTCGAGGGGTTCGGCGGCAGGGTAGCCGTAGGGCTGCTGCGCGACGGCGGCGCCGCCGAGGGGCGCGCCGCAGCGGGCGCAGAAGCGCGCGGTCTCGAGGGCTTCCGATCCGCAACTGGTGCAATAGGGCATGAGAGAGCCTCCCGGGTGAGCGAAACTGTTGTCAAGGAGCGGAGCGCAACGGCAGCGGGCCGGCGCCCGTCCAGAGGATCAATGCCCATGATACGAAGAACGACGCTGGCAGGTTCGCTTGCGGTGTGGCTGGTGCTGGCCGGGGCGGCGGATGCGCGCACGATCGCCGCCGCCTGCGCGACCGAACGCGGGCTGCGGCAGGCAGCGCCGGCAGAGCACGAGGCCCGGCAGCGGCTGCTGCGGCGCGCCAAGACGGCGGCGCGGGAGGCGTCGGCGGGGTGGTCGCGCGACTATGGCCATATCGCGGTGATGGATGCGCGGGGCGGCGTGCTGATGGAGCCGAATCCGTTCAACCTGACGGGCCGCAGCATCGTGTTCGAGCCTTCCGCGAATGCGGCCAGCTACTCCATCGGCACCGGGCAGCAGAACTACGACGCGGCGGCTGCGGCCGCCGGGCAGGTGCTGACGGGCCTGGGAGACGACGACTTCCGCAGCGTGGATCTGCCCTTCGATTTTCCCTATTTCGGGCGGACGCACCGCCGGATGCTGGTCCATTCCGACGGCAACATCACGTTCGGGCAGGCGGACGCGGAATCGGCAGCGCGCAGCCTGGGCCGGCTGGTGGCGGGGCCGCCGCGGATCGCGCCGCTGTTTGCCGACCTCGATCCTTCGCGGGGCGGCGCGGTGAGCGTGCGGCTGGAAGCCGGCCGTGCGGTGGTGACGTGGGCGGACGTGCCGGAGTACCGCGACTTCGGCACGGGGCCGCGGCAGACGGTGCAACTGGTGCTGGAGGCGACGGGGCGGATCGCGTTCCACTATGCGGCGGGCACGCCGACGTCGGCGGTGGTGGGGATCGCGCCGGGCTATCTTCAGGGCGGGACGGAGGTGGTGGACTATGACGCGCCGCCGGCGGGGCCGGTTTCGGGCGCGGTGGCGGAGCGCTTCGGCAGCGAGCGCGCGCTGGACGTGGTGCGGGTGGCGCAGCGGTTTTACGAGACGCATGAAGACGCCTACGATTACCTGGTGATCTTCAACTCGCTGGGGCTGCCGGCGGCTTCCGGGGCGCTGGCCTACGAGGTGACGGTGCGGTCGAACGTGACGGGGATCGGCGATGCGGCGCTGGATCAGGGCTACATCTACGGCTCGCCGCACCGGCTGCAAGCGGTGATGAACATGGGGCCGCTGAGCCAGTATCCGCGGGACCCGAACCAGCGCGTGGGCGCGCGGGGCGCGATCACCGGGGACACGACGCTTTCGATTCTCGGCCACGAAGCCGGGCATCTCTGGCTGGCGCTGGCCAGCGTGCGCGATCCGTCACGGCCCGACGACCGGCCCATGCTGGGGGCGCAGATGGCGCACTGGAGCTTCAACTTCAATTCGGACGCCTCGCTGCTGGAGGGCAACCGCATTGCCGACAACGGCGACGGGACGTTCCTGACGACAGGCACGGTGGAAGGCTTTTCGGCGCTGGATCAGTATCTGATGGGGCTGCGGAGCCCGGCCGAGGTGGCGCCGACGTTTTACGTGAACAACTCGAACGTGAGCCGCTCGACGCTGCCGCGGATCAATGTGACGCTGCGCGGCGCGCGGCGGGACGTGACCATCGAGGAGCTGATTGCGGCCGAAGGGCGGCGCACGCCGGATGAAACGGTTTCGCAGCGGCTGTTCCGGTTCGCGTTCGTGCTGATCACGCCGCCGGGCACGGAGCCGTCGGCGGAGGAGCTGGAGCAGATCGAGACCTACCGGACGGCGTTCGAGCCGTACTTCCACCGCGCCGCCGGCGAGCGGGCGTGGGCGGGAACCACGCTGCACCGGATGCTGCGCTCGAGCCTGTGGCCCGCCGCCGGGGCGGTGGCGGGAGATGCCGTGCCGGTGCGGGTGGCGATTGCGAAGCCGCTGGGGCGCGACCTGAGGATCGGCGTCCATGCGTCGAGCTTCGTGGAGGCGCCGCGGGACGTCGTGCTGCGCGCCGGGGAGACATCGGTGGACTTCGCGCTGCGGACGACAGGCGCGGGCGTGGCCGATGTCTACATCTACGCCGATGACCCGGCGTTCGAGGTGGTGCATCAGAAGCTGGACGTCAAGCCATCGCGCGCGCAGGTGCAACTGGCAGACTACTGGCGGGACGACGGGCTGCTGGTGCTGCGGGCGACGGACGCGAACCGGCTGCCGTATGCGGGGCTGCCGGTGCGCGTGGAGGGCATCGAACGGGCGATCGCGACCGACCGCGGCGGGTTCGTGTGGCTGGCGTGGGACGGACGGACGCCGGTGACGGCGTGGATCGAGGGCGCCGAGCAGACGAGGATCACCGTGAGGCCGTGAGGCTGCGCCGGAGTCAGCGGCGGATGCTGACGGTGGCCGTGTTCCTGTAGGTGCTGGAACCGAGCACGAAATTGTTGCTGGACATGCTGCGGTAGACGACGGCGAATCCGTAGGTGCCATCAGCGGCGACCTGCGGCACGCGGATCTTCACGCGCCACACGCCTGGCTCGGACGGGTCGAGGGTGGAGGAGAGGACGGTGGCGGAGATGCTGGCCGAAGAAGTCAGAAGGAACGCCTGGACGCCCGGCACGGGCACTTCGGCGCCCGGCGCCTCGCCATCCTCGGGCAGCCCGTCGATGCGTCCTGTTCCGGTGAGGTAGACGGTGAGCTCCTGGCCGACGGCTGCCATGTTGGAGGAGCTGTTGGCGGTGCCGTTCTGATTGACGGCGCGGGCCTGGCCCTGGGTGGCGGGGTTGCGGTCTGCCATCAGGACCGCGGGCGAGGCGTTGTACATCGTCACGAAGCCATGGGAGAGGATCTCCCCGGTGGCCGGGCGGTGGACGGTGAATTCGGCGAGGCCGGCCGGTGGCGCGTCTTTGGGCACGATGAAACGGATGATGTTGTCCTGGACGCTGAGCATGGGCGCGGGCGTGCCTTCGACGAGGACTTCCACGCCGGCGAGCTCTCTGGGCAGGGGCGCGCCGGGCGCGGTGGCGGCGGACTCGCTGAAACGGACACCCGGGGCCTCCAACTGCACGATGGTGGCGGGGGCGACGCGGGGGAAGGCGTTGGCGCCATTGACGACGCTGTGCAGGGGGAAGTGCATGGTGATGCGGTGAGCGGCGTCGGCCACCATGAGCGCGCCGCTGCGCAGCACCGTCAGCGTGCGCGGGCCGTAGGTGGAGAAGCCGTAGTTCCAGGCGGCGTTGCCGGTGAGGGCGAGCGTTTCGAAGGCGGGATAGCGGAGAACGCGGCTGCTCTGCCCGTCGGCGATCCAGATGTCGCCGGTCTCGCGGTTGACGGCGACGGCGGCAGGGGTGACGCGGCGGTTGCTGGCGTTGAGGTCGAGGGCGAGGCCCGGAGCGCTGCCGTCGGAGAGGAACTCGGCGCGGTCGAAGACGAGGAGGCGGTTGTTGCCTGTGTCGGCGACGTAGATGCGCTCCTGGCCGTCGACGGCGACGCCGAGGGGGAGGCTCATGCGGGTGATGGCACTGCCAGCCGAGCCGGATTCGGCGTCGGGCTGGCCGAGCACGAGGGCGGCGTCAGCGCCGCTTTCGAAGGGCGGGTTGAAGACGAGGACGCGGTTGTGGCCCAAATCGGCGACGACGAGGCGGCCGTCGCCGGTGAAGGCGAGGCTGGAGGGGCGGTAAAGTCGGTTGCGCCTGGGTTCGCCGTCACTGCGGGTGGCGAAGTCGGGCTGGCCGAGGACGAGATCGGCGGTCTGGCGGTCGCCCCAACGGTCGAAGGGGCGGGGGAAGCGGAGCACGCGGCCGTTGCCCATATCGGCCACCCAAAGGTTGCCTTCGGCGTCGACCGCGACGCTGGAGGGTAGCGAGAGGCCCTCCGCGGTGGGCGCATTGGGGTTGTTGCCAGGCGAGTTGACGAGGCTGCGGGTGAGGCCCACCTGGCCGATGACGAGGTCTGCGGTCTGGCCGAACTGGAAGCGGCGGGCATCCCAGAAGCCGAGCACGCGGTGGTTGCCGGTGTCGGCGATGTAGAGGTGGGGCGGCTCGTCGGGGTTTACGGGGTAGTGGACGGCCATGGACGGGCCGATGGGGAGGGAGAGGCGCTGGGTGCCGACGAGGAGGGTCAGGGTGCCGCCGCTGAGTTCCCTGCCTTCGAGAAGGTTGGGCGAGCGGAGCGCGAACTCGAGTTGGCCAAGGACGGATTCGGCGGGCAGCGGGAGGCGGGAGCGGGAGTCGTAGGGGTGGATCAGGACGCGGTGGTTATCCTGATCGGCAATGAACATGCGGCCTGCGGCGACAGCGCCGCCGGCGGGGCTCTGGAAGGACTGGTTGGAAGGCTCGGCGTTGGCCCAGCGGTTGGGGGTGGTGGCGGAGAAGTCCTCCTGGCCGAAGACGGCGGCCATGGGCGGGGAGATCTGGCCGCGCTGGGCGTCCTCGGGGGGCCAGGCGGAGACGGGGTCGAAGCGGACGATGCGATGGAAGTAGGTGTCGGCGACGAAGAGGCAGTCGTCAGCCACCCAGAGGCCCTGGGGGCCGCCCGTGAAGATGGGGGTGGTCCCGCTGAGGCCGATGGAAGAGCCGAAGCTGTAGCGCATGGCTTCGGCAGTCTGCTGGGGATCGCGGACGATGTAGAGGCCAAGAATGCGGGAGGCGGGCTTGCCGTTTTCGAACGGGGGCTGCCAGACGAGCACGCGGGCGAGGTCGTCGGCGAAGAAGAGGTTGCCCTGGGAGTCGAAGGCGAGGGGGCCGCCGAAGCGGATGGAGTCGCGGCGGAGGCGGTCGCCGCGGGCCGGATCGATGCGGCCCGGGTTGGCCGTGGCGGAGGTGAAGTTGGGCTGACCGAGGACGAGGTCCGCCTGAATGTCGCCGGAGAGGTTGGAGGCGCCGGAGACGGCTGAGGCGGGGTAGCGCAGGATGCGGTGGTTGCCGGCGTCGGTGAACCACAGATTGCCCTCCGGATCAAAGGCCAGCGAGACGTACTGGACGCCGATGTTGGAGGCGGCAGTCCGAATGGTGGCCGCAGTTGGGGTGGCAGAGGACGAGCTGCTGCGGTTGGGGAGGTTGGCGCGGAGGCCGGGCTGGCCGATGACGAGATCGGCGGCGAGGGGCTGGCCGGAGGGCTGGGCAAACGGGGCGGGGAAGCGGAGGATGCGGTTGTTGCCCGAGTCGGCGACAAAGAGGTTGCCGGCACGGTCAACGGCGACGGCAGCGGGAGCCGCGAGCTGGCTGGCTTTCCAGCGAGGTTCGGAGGCGCCGAGGCGGGTGACGTCCATGGCGGCCGTGGAGGAGAAATCGGGCTGGCCGATGACAAGGTCTGCCGGAGCGCCGACGGCGAGGGAGGAGGCGTCCCGCCACGCGAGGACGCGGTTGTTGCCGGTGTCGGCGACATACAGGGCGGGAGGGTTCAGCGAGAGGTCCACGGCCACGCTGCGGGGGTGGAAGAGGCTGCGCGCGTCGGCGAGGTTGGGGGCGAGGGCGGAGGGCGCCGCCAAGGCGTCGGGGCTGCGGGGGCTTTCGGGCTGGCCGAAGACGCGGCCGGGCAGCGGGTTCAGGGTGACCTGTCCCCACGATGGCAAGGCGGCCGCAGCCAGGGCAAGAAAGAGAACGGCGGATGCGGAAACTGCGCGGACTGGCTTCATCGTCAAAGCTGTCGAACCTCCCCCAGCCCCACCTTAGCATGGTTTTCCCGAATCCCATGTAGGACTTTCGCTCCATCCGGGCTACCGGGGCGGATGGTACACTCGTACTTGATCCTTCCGGAATCCATGCAGGACGGGCCGCGGATCTGCGCGGTCAGTTATCTCAACACGTCGCCGCTCGTGTGGGGGCTGCTGCACGGGCCGCAGCGCGGCGCGGCGCAACTGTCGTTTGCCGTGCCCTCCGAGTGCGCGCGGCGGGTGGTGGAGGGCGGGGCGGACCTGGGCATCGTGCCGGTGGTGGAGATGGACCGGCACGGGCTGACGCCGGTTTCGGAGCTCTGCATTGCGTGCCGCGGCGAAGTGCGCAGCATTCTGCTGTTTGCGAGGCGACCGTGGACTGAGGTGAGGACGCTGGCGGCAGACATGGGTTCGCGCACCTCGGTGCAACTGGCGCGCATCGTCCTGCGCGAGCGTTACGGGGCAGACCCGCAGGTCCGCGCGATGGCCCCTGACCTGCGGGGGATGCTCGAGAGCGCCGATGCGGCGCTGCTGATCGGGGATGCGGCGCTGGCAGTCAATCCGGGCGAGAGCGGGCTGCCGTGGATCGACCTGGGGCAGGCGTGGCTGGAACTCACAGGGCTCCCGATGGTGTTCGCCGTGTGGGCGGGGAGGGCTCCGCTGGCGGCGAGGCGGGTGGAGGAGCTGCTGGAGGCCTCATTTTCGTACGGCCTGGAGAATCTGGAAAGTATCATTAAGATTGAGTCTGCGGCCCGGGGCTTCCCGCGCGAGCTGGTGGCGCGCTACTTCGAGAGGAACGTGACCTGGCGGCTGGGGCGGGAAGAGCGGGCCGGGCTGGAGCGGTTTCTCGCCGCCGCCCGGGCGCTGCAAGGGTCGCAGGCAGAGGGGCTTGCCCATGATGACGCAGAAAGAAGCCGCCGAGCTGTTCCGCAGCGATGACCTGATCGGCATCGGCATGGCAGCCGACGCCGTGCGCCGCAAGTGGCATCCGGAAGGCGTGGTGTCCTACATCATCGACCGGAACATCAATTACACGAACTTCTGCACCGAATATTGCAGCTTCTGCGCCTTTTACCGGCCGATGGGGCACTCCGAAGGCTATGTGCTGGACACGGAGACGATCTGCCGGAAAATCCAGGAAACGATCGATCTGGGCGGCACCGGCATCCTGATGCAGGGCGGGCTGAATCCGGAGCTGAAGATCGAATGGTATGAGGGCCTGCTGCGGGCGGTGAAGCAGCGCTTTCCGCGCATCTGGCTGCACTGCTTTTCCGCGCCGGAGATCTGGTGCATCGCCGAGGCGAGCGGGCTGACGGTGCGGGACACGATCGCGCGGCTGCGCGACGCGGGGCTGGACTCGATTCCGGGCGGCGGGGCGGAGATCCTGCATGACGACGTGCGGCGGCGGATTTCGCGGCTGAAGTGCACGGCGGACGAGTGGGTGGAAGTGCACCTGACGGCGCACCGGCTGGGGATGCAGACGACGGCGACGATGATGTTCGGCTGCGGGGAGACGATCGAGCAGCGCGTGCATCACCTGGAGGTGATCCGGCGCATTCAGGAAGAAACCGGGGGATTTACGGCCTTCATTCCGTGGTCTTTCCAGCGGGAAAACACGAGCCTGGGCCGGTTTGTGAAGGAAGAAGCGACCGGAGTGGAATATCTGAAAACGCTGGCGATTTCCCGGCTTTATCTGGAAAATATCCCGAATATCCAGTCGTCGTGGGTGACGCAGGGGCTGAAAGTGTGCCAGGTGGGGCTGCGCTTCGGCGGCAACGACGTCGGCTCGATCATGATCGAGGAGAACGTGGTGAGCGCGGCCGGGGCGCGCCACCGGGCCACGGAAGAGGAGCTGCGGCGCATCATCCGCGACGCGGGCTTCACGCCGCGGCAGCGCGACACGCTTTACCGCACTTACTTCCTCAACTGAGCAGGGGCGCGCACGAGGGCGCGGAGGGCCGCATCCGCGCCGCCGGCATGAAGGATGCCGGGCACGAAGAACTCCTTTTCGAGGCGCGCCTCGTCTTCGGGAAACTCCGCTGCGTCCACATCGAGCCTGACGGGAACGCCGGCGATGGCGGCGCCGAACAGGGCCCAGAGGCGGGCTGCGCCGAAGGCGCGGACTTCGACCGGCTGCTTCGTCCGCTTCCAGATCTCTTCGAGCGCGACGGCGGCGTCCTGCACGCGCGCGGCGTCGTCGCTGACGTTGAAGGTGAGGAAGTGGCGGTGGGAGCGGTCGCGCGGGGCCACGGCGGAGCCGGTCTGGAAGGCATCGAGGAGGAGCAGGGCGCGGCCGGCGGCGCGAAGCTCGCGGAAGTCTTCGGCCTTTTCGGCGGCGGCCATTCCTTCCGGGTGGAGGAGGAGGGCGGCGGGGGCGCGGCCGCCGATCCAGCGGGCGGGCAGGGCGTCGAAGCTGGGCCGCTCGTGCCAGGCGAAGGCGATCCGCAGCCGCTCGCGCGCCTCTTCGGCGCTCATGCGCGCGGCGGCGGCGCGGAGGGCGCGCTTCCACCAGGCGAACAGGCCGTCGAAATCGAGCGAGCCTTCGGGCATGGGCCGCCCGTGAAAGACGAGCATGTCCTGGAGCTTTTCGACCGTGGCGTTGCGTTCTTTCCAGGGCGCGCGTTGCGGGGCGAGATGGCGGCGGAAGAATTCGTAGACGGCCTCGCGGCTTTCGCGGTGGTAGTTGTGAGGGGCGTCGAACTGAACCGCCTCGATCTGGTCCGGTTTTCCGTACAGCGCCCAGACTTTCTGCATGGCGGGGAACTCGGCCTTCGGAACCTCGCGGGTCCAGTCGCCGGTGGCGGAGACGAGCAGCATGGGGCGGGGCGCGAAGAGCGCGGCGATCTCGATGTTGTTGGTGCCGATGCGGAGCCCCGGGGCGTTCTCGCAGACGCAGCCGCCCTGCATGATCCCGCTGACCATGTTGACAGGCGCGGCGGCGGCGAGGCGGCCGTCGACGGCGCCGAGCAGGAAGGTCTGGGTGCCGCCGCCGCTGGCTCCGGTGGCGGCGAGGCGCTGCGGGTCGACGTCCGGCAGCGAGGCGAGGAAATCGAGAGCGCGGATCGAGTTCCAGAGCTGAAGGCCGAGCGGGGTGAAGTTCCAGAGCTGGAAGGCGGGCCCGGTGAAGTCGTGCGGCGCCTGGACGGTGTCATTGTAGCCGAGCATGTCGTAGGCGAGGACGACGAAGCCGTTGCGGGCGAAGTTGGCTCCGAGCAGGGGCGTCGAGCAGAGCGCGCTGTTTTCGAGCCTTCCATAAGGCCAGTGGCCGTGGGGGTGGAGGACGGCGGGAAACGGCCCGGGGCCCTTGGGGCGGTAGAGGTTTGCGCCGAGCCAGAAGCCGGGCAGGGTCTCGAGGGCCACTTTCTCGACGGTGTAGCCGTCGCGCTCGACGCGCCCCGCGAACAGAACGCGGAGAGGATGTTTTGGCGGGGCGGGCCAGAGTCCGGCGGCGGCGAGGATCTGCTTCCTGAGGAGCCCGCGCCGCGCTTCCCATGCAGCGGGCTGGTCCGGCGCCTGGAAGGCGAAGCGCGTGTCGGTGTTCGGCGTTTCCGTGTTGCGGCGGTCGGCGGCGGACAGGGCGAGCGCGAAGGCGAGAACCACGAGGGGGCGCATGTCAGCCGATTCTACCGTTTCCGCCGTTTTCGCCGTCGATGCGCGGGCGGAAGTCGTAGAACTGGAGCCGGCAGAAGGGGCAATACAGGATGGGCGCGCCCAAGAGGGCCCATAGCATGCTGAGCGGGCCGCGGTAGAGCCGCTCGATGGGGTCGCGGCGGGCGAGCACGCGCAGCGCGGTGGAGGAGCAGCGCGGGCAGCGTGCGATGCGGGAGAGCTGAGGATAAAGAACCGTCAGGGGAACGGATGCCTCGAAGCGGCAGAAGGTGCAGCGGTAGACGGCTGCATGGCGGAGCCTCTCCGCGAGGGACCGCTTCCTGCGGACCAGGGATCTGGAGCCGCAGACCGGGCACTGATCGAGCCGAAGGGAAGTCATTTTCGGCAGGTCGGGATAAGCCAAAGGATCAATATACACGCCCGCGGGGATGCCAGCGGCGGCGGCCGCGTGTAGCATGGACAGCGCGGGGCAGGGCCCCGCAGGAGAGCCATGCCATGATGAGCCGACGGGAGCTGCTGGCCGCGCCCGCGATCGTGCGGGCGCAGGAACGGAAGGAGAAGATCCGCATTGCCGTGATTGGCGCAGGCAACCGCGGCAGCTTTCTGCTGCGGCACCTGCTGGAGCTGGAGGGCGCCGAGGTGGCGGCCGTATGCGACATCCTGCCGGAACGCGCCGACGCGGCGGCGACGGCGGTGGCGCAGAAGGGCGGATCGGCGCGCACCTTCACCGACTACCGCCGGATGCTGGACGAGATGAAAGACATCGATGCGGTGGTGCAGGCGACGCCGGACTACACCCACCGCGAAATCGACATCGCGGTGCTGGAGCGCGGGCTGCACCTGTACGCCGAGAAGCCGCTGGCGCTCACCGTGGAAGACTGCCGCGCGGTGCGCGACGCGGCGCGCCGGGCGAAAGGCGTGATGCAGGCGGGGTTCCAACTGCGGCATGACCCGGCGCGGGCGGCGGCGATGCGCTGGATCCATTCCGGGCGGGCCGGCCGCGTGCTGCTGTGCCACGGCATGCGCCACGGGGGCGACCTGCCGCGCGAGATCGGATGGTATTTCGACAGAACAAAATGCGGCGATATTGTCGTCGACCAGGGGATCCACATCCTGGACCTGTTCCGGTGGGCGATCGGGAAGCCGCCGCTGCGCTGCTACGGCGACGGCGGCACGGCGCTGTTCATCGACACGCCGCCGGGCCGCACGGTGATGGACCACTACAGCCTGATCTATGAGTTCGAGGGAGGAGTCCAGATCAATTTCAGCCATCACTATTTCGATCCGCCGGGCTTCACGGGCATTCAGGAGCGGGTGTTCCTGAGCGAGGGCGCGGTGGACCTGATCCGCGGCGAGTTCCAGCCGCGGACGGAGCGGCAGCGGGTGAAGCTGGAAGCGCCGGAGGCGGGGCAGGACGCGACGCGGCTGTCGCTGGCGGCGTTTCTCGACAACATCCGGCACGGGCGCCGGCCGCTGAACGACGCCGACAGCGCCTACGAGGCGACGCTGGTGGCGCTGATGGGCACGCGGGCGATTTACGAGAAGCGGATCGTCACGTGGAAGGAGATGGAAGGATGAAGGGGCGAGCGAGCTGCGCAGCGAAGAAAGCGGGGCAGGGAAGCACCCCTGCGGTAGAATGAAGGCAAAGCCTTTCTTATGATCGACACTCTCCTGGCGAAGATTTTCGGCACCAAGCACGAGCGCGAAGTGAAGAAACTGCGGCCGCTCGTGGAAGCCATCAACAGCCGGGAGCCTGCGCTCCAGAAGCTTTCCGACGCGGAGCTGGCGGGCAAGACCGCCGAATTCCGGCAGCGGCTGGCCAACGGGGAGAGCCTCGACGATCTGCTGATCGACGCCTTCGCCGTGGTGCGCGAAGCGGCGCGGCGGGTGCTGAACATGCGGCATTTCGACGTGCAGCTGATCGGCGGCATCGTGCTTCATCAGGGCAAGATCGCCGAGATGAAGACGGGCGAGGGCAAGACGCTGGTGGCCACGCTGCCGGTGTATCTGAACGCGCTCACGGGCGACGGCGTGCACGTGGTGACGGTGAACGACTACCTGGCGCGGCGCGACTCGGAGTGGATGGGGAAGGTGTACCGCTTCCTGGGCATGAGCGTCGGGCTGATCGTGCACGGGCTGGACGACCACGAGCGGCGCGCCGCCTACCACTGCGACATCACCTACGGGACGAACAACGAGTTCGGCTTCGACTATCTGCGCGACAACATGAAATTCCGGCTGGAGGACTGCGTCCAGCGGGAGCACAATTACGCGATCGTGGACGAGGTGGACTCGATCCTGATCGACGAGGCGCGCACGCCGCTGATCATCAGCGGGCCTTCGGAGGAGTCGACCGACAAGTACTACCGCGTGAACGCGATCATCCCGCGGCTGGTGCGGGGCGAGGTGATCGAGGGCCGGGAGCCGGGCGAGAAATACACGACCGGCGACTACACGGTGGACGAGCGCAACCGGACAGTGGCGCTGACCGAAGAGGGCGTGGCCAAGGTGGAGCGGCTGCTGGGGATTCCGAACCTGTACGATCCCGAGTACATCGAGCTGAACCACCACGTGCAGCAGGCGCTGCGGGCGCATGTGCTGTACCAGCGCGACCGCGACTACATCGTCAAGGACGGCGAGGTGATCATCGTCGACGAGTTCACCGGGCGCCTGATGCCGGGGCGGCGCTGGTCCGACGGGCTGCACCAGGCGATTGAAGCCAAGGAAGGGGTGAAGATCGAGGCCGAGAACCAGACGCTGGCCACGATCACCTTCCAGAACTACTTCCGGCTTTACAGGAAGCTGGCGGGCATGACGGGCACGGCCGACACGGAAGCGGCCGAATTCAACAAGATCTACAACCTCGATGTCGTGGTGATTCCGACGCACCGGCCGATGATCCGCATCGACCACAACGACATCGTCTACCGCACCGAGGCCGAGAAGTGGCGCAACGTGGCCAAGGACATCGCGGCGCGGCACGAGAAGGGGCAGCCGGTGCTGGTGGGCACGATTTCGGTGGAAAAGTCGGAGAAATTAAGCGCAATTCTGAAGAAAATGGGCGTGAAGCACGAGGTGCTGAACGCCAAGAACCACGAGCGCGAGGCGTACATCGTCGCGCAGGCGGGCCGGCTGGGGGCGGTGACGGTGTCGACCAACATGGCCGGCCGCGGCACGGACATCCTGCTGGGCGGCAACCCGGAGTTCCTGGCGCAGGAGGAGGCGCTGCGGCAGAAGGCGGTGGAGACCATTCCGGAGGAGCTTTACAGCACGATCGCCGACACGCACTACTACTATTTCATGCGCGGCGACCTGCATTACCGGGTGCCGATTGAAAAATGGCGCGAGATTTTCGCGCGCTTCAAGGCGCAGTGCGACGCCGAGCACGAGAAGGTGGTGGCGCTGGGCGGGCTGTGCATCCTGGGCACGGAGCGGCACGAGTCGCGGCGGATCGACAATCAGCTCCGCGGGCGCGCGGGGCGGCAGGGCGACCCGGGCGAGTCGCGCTTTTACCTGTCGTTGCAGGACGACCTGCTGCGGATCTTCGGCGGGGACCGCATCCAGAACCTGATGTTGCGGCTCGGCATGGAAGAGGACGTGCCGATCGAGTCGCGGCTGATCACGAAGCGGATCGAGGCGGCGCAGAAGGCGGTGGAAGCGCAGAATTTCGCCATCCGCAAGCACGTCAAGGAATACGACGACGTGATGGACAAGCAGCGCAAGGCCGTGTACGGGCTGCGCCGCCAGCTTCTGGAAGGCCGCGACATGAAGGAGCGGCTGTTCGAGATCGTCGACGGGATCCTGGCCTCGTTCATCGACGCCCGCTGCCCGGAAGGGGAAGATCCTTACAAGTGGGACCTGGCGGGCCTTCAGACGGACATCAACTCGCAGTTTGGCGTGAAGATCGCGCCTGCCGAGATCCAGCACATGTCGCGCATCGAGATGGAGGAGTACATTCTCGAACGGCTGCGGCGCCGCTATGAGGAGAAGGAGGCGCTGGTCGGGCCGGAGGTGATGCGCGAGACCGAGCGGATGGTGTGGCTGAGCGTCATCGACCAGCAGTGGAAGGACCACCTGCTGTCGATGGACCACCTGAAGGAAGGCATCGGGATGCGGGCCTACGGCCAGAAGGACCCGCTGATCGAGTACAAGAAAGAGGGCTTCCGGCTGTTCCAGGAGATGATGGACCGGATCGAGGACGAGACGGTCCGCTTCCTGTTCTTCCTCCAGCCGGTGACGGAGCGTCCGCGTTCGGCGCTGGAGGGCGCGTGGGAGGGCGAGCCGGGCGGCGACGGGCAGGAGCCCGTGCCGGCGGCGGCTGCGGACCGCAGGGCGGCGCAGTCGTCCTTTGTCGATCTGACGCGGAACATCCAGCGCAAGAAGGAGCGCGAGCTGGAGATGCTCCAGATGGCCGGAGGCGAGGCATCGAGCGCCCCGAAGACGCAGGTCATCAAGGGCGCCAAGGTGGGACGCAACGATCCCTGCCCCTGCGGCAGCGGCAAGAAGTACAAGAAATGCTGCGGCGCCTGATCCTGACCGTCTGCTGCGCCGGCCTTGCGCAGGCGCAGATCTGGCCGGAGAGCTGGCACGGCTCGAAGAGGGTGAAGGCCGCGCCGGTGGCGCCGGAGGATCCGGCGTTGTGGGCCGAATATGGCGGAGAGGCCGCCGAACGGGCCCTGTATGACGGGCCCGTGGGCCGGTTTGCCGCCACGGCGTGGCGGCTGCAAGACGCCACGGGGGCGCTGGCCTGGTATCAGGCCAACCGCCCGGCCAAGTGCACGCCGGTGCGCGATTCCTACACCCGCTGCGTGACACCCGGCGGGATGATGCTGGCGCACCAGAACTACGTGCTGCTGTTCGAGGGCTGGCGGCCGCTGGAGAAGGAATTGCAGGAGTTCTACCGGGCGGCGCCGGCCATGCGCTCCGGCGGCGGCCTGCCGTATCTGCCCGGGTATCTGCCGGAGAAGGGCCTGGTGCGCAACAGCGAGCGCTACCTGCTGGGGGTGCACTCGCTGAGCCGGTTCCTGCCGTCGGTGCCGCCGTCGATCGTCGGCTTCGAGGACGGGGCCGAGGTGCAGGCGGGCAAGCTCGAGCTGGGCTCGACGGTGGCGGATTACGCGATCTTCTACTACCACACGCCGCAACTGGCGCGGCAGCGGGAACGGGAGTTCCGCAAGCAGCCCGGGTGGCTGGTGAAGCGGTCCTACGTGCTGGTGGCGGTGTTCCCGGGCGGGGCGCCGGAGGCGCTGGCGCGGCCGGTTCTGGATGCGCTGGAGTGGAAGGCCGAGGTGGTGCGGAACGAGGGGACGACGCCGCCGCCGGTGCCGAACGTCGGCGGGCTGCTGCTGGGGATCTTCAAGCTGACGGGGCTGCTGCTGCTGATCTGCTTCGGCGGAGGGTGCGTCTTCGCCTTTTTTGCGGCCCTGCTGCGGCGGCGGCGGATCCGTCTGTACGGAAACGACGATCCGATGACGGTGGTGCGGATCGACTAGCATTCTCCCATCCCGCTGAATTCAAAAGGGTTGCCTGGATGCGGGCGCGCTGGATGGCGGCTTGCAGGCCGTGGCGGGCGCGGACCGGGCCGGGCGGCGGGGTTGGTGGAGCCGAGGGCAGGGGCGTCGAATAAGCCTCCCGATTTCTCGAAGATAGACCGGAAGCGGGGCGGTCCACGGCCGGGCGGGGCGGCGGCGCATGCCACGGGACGGGCCGGTTGTCAAGTGAAAGATGTCTTTTGAAATGAATGAATTAGAGGGAAATCCGGGCGGCGCGGATTTTTTCTTGACAAGCCCTTTTCGAGGCACTACTCTCGAATCACATACAGGTTTTTCGGTCGCGAGACCGTCGAATCTGTTTCTCCCATTGAACATCAGAAGCACGGGCCCGCTCCTCCGGGGGCGGGCCTTTTGCGTGCTAGCCTTGTAGTTTCAGGAGTCTCCCCCGCCAATGGCCGAGAAGCTGCTTCAGGTCATCCCGCTGGGCGGCCTGGGCGAGTTTGGCATGAACTGCCTCGCCCTCCGCTACGGCGACGATATTGTTGTCATCGACGCCGGCATGATGTTCCCCGACGCCGAGCTGCTGGGCGTCGACATCGTGACGCCGGACTTCACGTATCTCGAACAGAACCGGGACAAGGTGCGGGGGCTGATCCTCACGCACGGCCACGAGGATCACATCGGGGCGGTGCCGTTCCTGCTGAGCGAGATCGACGTCCCGGTCTACGGCAGCGAGTTCACGCTGGCGCTGGTGGAGCGGCGGCTGGAAGAGCACGAAATGGCCGAACAGGTGCGGCTGCACCGGGTGAAGCCGGGGGAGAAGGTGACGCTGGGGCCGTTCGAGATCGAGTTCATCCACGTGACGCACTCGATCGTGCAGGCGCTGGCGCTGGCCATCCGGACGCCGCTCGGCGTAGTGATCCATACGGGCGACTTCAAGATCGACCCGACGCCGACCGACAACGAGCTGTTCGACCTGCACACGCTGGCCGAGTACGGGCGCCGGGGCGTGCTGCTGCTGCTGTCGGACTCGACCAACGTGGACCGGCCCGGCTACACGCCGTCGGAGAGGGCGGTGCTGCCGCGGTTCGAGGAGATCTTCAACCGGGCGCAGCGGCGCATCGTGATCACCTGCTTCTCGAGCTCGGTGCACCGGATCCAGCAGATTCTGGACATCGCGCACGCGAGCGGGCGGAAGGTGGCGTTTCTGGGCCGGAGCATGCTTTCCTGCACGGAGATCGCGCACAGCCTGGGGCTGCTGAAGATCCCGGACAACCTGCTGCTGCGGCCGCAGGACATCATGAGCGCGCCGCCGCACCGGGTGGTGGTGGTGGTGAGCGGGACGCAGGGCGAGCCGATGTCGGCGATGAGCCGGGTGGCGGTGGACAACCACAAGCACCTGCGGCTGGAGCGCGGCGATGTGGTGGTGCACAGCGCGCGCATCATTCCGGGCAACGAGAAGGCGATCGGGCGGATGATGAACCACGTGGCGCGGCGCGGGGCGGAGGTGGTGGCCGGGCAGATGAACCCGCCGGTGCACGTGTCCGGCCACGCGTCGCAGGAGGAGCTGAAACTGCTGCTGAACCTGGTGCGGCCGCGGTATTTCGTGCCGATCCACGGCGAGTACTGGCAGATGTCGAAGCATGCGGCGCTGGCGGCGCATCTGGCCGATTACGGGCTGGAAGACACGTTCGTGCTGGAGACGGGGCAGACGCTGCTGATCGACGAAGACGGAGCGCGGCGCGGGGAGAGCGTTCCGGTGGGCCGCGTCTGCATCGATTCGGGCTCGATCGATGAGGTGGTGGAGGACATGGTGATCCGCGACCGCCGGCATCTGAGCGAGGACGGATTCCTGATCCCGATCATCGCGATCGACAAGCACACCGGGCGCGTGGAAGGGCCGCCGGAGATCGTGACGCGCGGCTTCGTGTCGCCGGAAGAGCGGGCCGACCTGCTGGCGGCGGCGCGCGACGTGGTCATCCGCACGATCGAGAGCAGCACGAGCGAGGAGCGGTCTGACTGGGGGGTGATCCAGGAAAAGATCCGCGCCGACCTGAAGCGGTTCCTGAACAAGCAGACGCAGCGGAGGCCGCTGGTGCTGCCGGTGATCCTGGAGGTGTGAGCGCTTGACGGTGGTCGAGGACGCCTCCGGCTATCAGGGCTGGGCCGACTGCATCGTTGCGCCGCAGACGGTGGAGGAGCTGTCGGAGCTGCTCGTGCGGGCGGCATCGCTGGGGGTGGCGGTGACGCCCTCCGGCGCGGGGACGGGGATCACCGGAGGACGCTGCCCGCAGGGCGGCTGGCTGATTTCGACCGGGCGCCTGAGGCGGCTGGAGGTGGGGCGCGGGCGGGCGGCCGTGGGGGCGGGGGTGCTGCTGAAGGATCTTCAGGCGGCCGCCGCGCGCACGGGGCAGTTTTACGCGCCGGATCCGACCGAATGGACGGCCTCGCTGGGCGGGACGATCGCGACCAACGCGAGCGGCTCGCGGAGCTTCCGCTACGGCTCGACGCGGCGCCACCTGCTCTCGGTGACGGCCGTGTTCATCGACGGCACGGTGCGGACATTCCGCCGGGATGAGCCGCTTGATTTCCCCTTTGATCCGCTGCCGCAGCCGGAGACGACGAAGAACACGGCGGGCTACTACCTGCCGCCGGGCGCCACCTGGGCCGGGCTGCTGTGCGGCAGCGAGGGGACGCTGGCCATAGTGGCCGAGGCCGAGGTGTCGCTGCTGCCGCAGCCGGAGGCGCTGCTGACGGGCGTGGTGTTCTTCCGCGAGACCGAAGCGGCGCTGGAGGCGGTGGATGCGTGGCGCGGCATCCCGCAGCTCAACATGCTGGAGTTCATGGACGAGGCGTCGCTGGAGGTGCTGCGCGCCGATGCCGCCGCGCCGGTGCCGGAGGCGGCGCGGGCCTGCCTGATGGTGGAGCAGCAGACGGATGGGGTGGAGGGCGACGCGCTGGAGCAGTGGCTGGACCGGCTGGAGAGGGCGCGGGCGATGGAGGAGAGCTGGTTCGGCACGGAGGCGGCCGACCGCGAGCGGTTCCGCGCGTTCCGCCATGCGCTGCCGGAGGCGGTGAACGCGCGGGTGCGCAGCCGGGGCTTCGAGAAGATCAGCTCGGACTTCGCCGTGCCGGTGAGGCGGAATGCGGAGATGATGGCGTTCTACCGGCGCGAGCTGGAGCGCGACTTTGCCGGATGCTACACGATCTACGGGCACATCGGCGATGCGCACGTCCACGTGAACATCCTGCCGGAAAGCGCCGGCACGGCGGCGCGCGGGCGGGCTTGGATGCGCGAGGCGGCGCGCGAGGCGGTGCGGCTGGGGGGCACCGTGAGCGCCGAGCACGGGCTGGGCAAGCGGAAGCGGGAGCTGCTGGAGCTGATGTACAGCGAAGAGCAGATCGGGCGGATGAAGCGGGTGAAGAGCCGGCTGGATCCGGACTGGCGGCTCAGCCCTGGAACGCTATTTGCAGATCCGAAAGTCACCATTTGACCGGGGCTGCATCATTTGATAGGCATGGAGTGTCGGCGTTTTTCTCCCGCCACGAATTCTGTTCGGGGGTGCAAATGGCACAAAACCGTCTTCTTGTGACCGATGAGCGGACCGGCCAGCAGTACGAGCTTCCGATCACGGATGGCACGATCCACGCTACCGATCTGCGGCAGATCAAGACCTCGCCCGAGGATTTCGGGCTGATGAGCTATGATCCGGCATTTCTGAATACAGCGAGCTGCCGCAGCTCGATCACATTCATCGATGGCGACAAGGGCATCCTGCGCTACCGGGGCTACCCGATCGAGGTGCTGGCCGAGCACTGCTCGTTCCTCGAGGTCGCCTACCTGATCCTGAACGGCGAGCTCCCCACGCAGGAGGAGCTGGATCAATGGGTGGCGCTCGTGAAGAAGCACATGCTGATCCACGAGACCACGAAGAAGTTCCTCGAGGGCTTCCGCTATGATGCGCACCCCATGGGGATGCTGATCTCGACCGTGGCGGCGCTGTCCACCGTGTACCCGGATGCGAAGAACGTGCGCGATGCGAAGACGCGCCGCAAGCACATCGTGCGGCTGATTGCGAAGATGCCGACGATCACCGCCTACTGCTACCGGCACCACTTCGGGCTGCCGTACGTGTATCCGGATCCCGAGCTGGGCTACACGGAGAACTTCATGAACATGCTCTGGCGGCTGCTGGAGCCGAAGTACATCGCCAATCCGATCCTGGCGCGGGCGCTGGACATTCTCTTCATCCTCCACGCTGACCACGAGCAGAACTGCTCGACGAGCACGATGCGGGTGGTCGGCTCCTCGCTGGCTGATCCGTACGTGAGCGTGGCCGCGGCGGCGGCGGCGCTGAGCGGGCCGCTGCATGGCGGCGCCAACGAGGAAGTGCTGCACATGCTCGACGAGATCGGCGACGTGAAGAACATTCCCGCCTACATCGAGCGCGTGAAGAAGGGCGAGGTGCGGCTGATGGGATTCGGCCACCGCGTCTACAAGAACTACGACCCGCGGGCGAAGATCATCAAGCGGACCGCCGACGAGGTGTTCTCGGTCACCGGGTACAACCCGAAGATCGAGATCGCCAAGGAGCTGGAGCGGATCGCGCTCTCCGACGAGTACTTCATCAAGCGGAAGCTGTATCCGAACGTCGATTTCTACTCGGGCATCATCTACGAGGCGATGGGCTTCAAGCCGAGCCTGTTCACGGTGCTGTTCGCCATCCCGCGCGTGGTGGGCTGGCTGGCGCAGTGGGAAGAGATGCTGAACGATCCGGAGCAGAAGATCGCGCGGCCGCGCCAGATCTACACCGGCTATGGCGAGCGGCAGTTCGTGCCCATCGCGGAGCGGAAGAAGGCGGCCGCGGCGGGCTGAGGACGGGGCTTGCGCTGGCGTCCTCTTTTCTGTACTTTTGATGCCAGATTGTGCATCCGATGGCAGGAAGGAGGACGTCATGAAGAAACTGGCACTGGGACTTCTGATGAGCGCCGCCGCGGCGCTGGCGGGCGAGTGGACGGGCTACGTCAGCGAAGACAAGTGCGGGGCGAAGCATCAGTCGGGCTCGCCGGCTGACGTGTCCTGCGTGAAGGCCTGCATCAAGGGAGGCGCCAAGCCGGTGCTGGTCACCGACGGCAAGGTGGTGCCGATTGCGAATCCGGACAAGGTGCCGGAGTCGCTGTACGGGCTGAAGGCGAAGGTGAGCGGCGAGCTGAAGGACGGGCGGCTTCAGATCGCCTCGATCCAGAAAGCCGATTGAGACAGGAAGCGCGGCCAGCCGGCCTTACGGCAGCGGCGAGGCCGCGCTCTGCCAGACGGCGTTCAGGACCAGCCGGAACGTGCCGAAGGTCTGGCCCCGGAACTGCGGCCGGAAGCCGAACAGGACGACGCGGCCCGCGCCGAGAGGCGCCTCCACGGCCGCGGGCTTTCCGGCGACGACGCGTTCTCCGGAAACCCAGCCGCTGGCCAGCAGGTTCGACTTCGCATACCACACGAACGCCCGCGGCTTGTTTTCCGCCGGCGACTCGCGGATTTCGAAGAACTGTCCGCCGGTGGAAGTGGCATAGTGTTCGGCGGGCATGCCGAAGGCCAGAGGATGGCTGGGATCAGCCGTCATGCGGAGCACCGAGCCGGGGCAGAACCAGCCGCCGGGTTGTTCCGGCTGCTGCTCCTGCGGCCCGCCTTCCTGCTGTCCGCCGGAGGTGGCGCGGAGGCCGCCGCGGACGTCGATGGGGAAGAGCGCGAGGGGCAGCTCCGTGGCCTGGTCGAAGGCGATGAGCGTGCCGCCGCGGCGCACGAATTCCTCGAGGTGGCGGGCGCCCTCGAGCCCGATGCCGCCGGTAAACTCAGGCCGCTGCCGGGCCGTCTCGCCGCCGCGCAATGGGACGACGCCGGGGGTGCCGTGGAGGATGGACTGCATGGACTGCTGGGCGAGGACGATGACGTCGAAGCGGTCCCGCAGGGCGCCGCCGCGAACGTCGCTGTTGCGGAGCTCCTGCCAGGGGGTCTGGAACTGATCGAAGAGCCAGGCGGTCCAGCCTGCGTCCATGTTGGCGGTGAAGGGCACGTAGAGGCCCACGCGCGGCAGTTTCAGCTCCCATCCGGCGGCAGGCTTTTCGAGCGAGAGCTGCCCTTCCCGCGACAGGTACACGCGCCGGCCCTCCCGCAACGCGGAGGCAATGGCGAGGAAGGCCGAGTTGCGGCGCAGGTCCAGCTCCGGCGCGGGGATGTCGATCCTGTCCAGCCGCCCGGTCTGGGCTTCAAATGGCGCATCGACACGCACGGTGCGCACGCCCATCTGGAAGGGCAGCGTCCAGCCAGCCAGATCGTACGGACGGCGCACGGCGCCGGCGGCTCCGGTGCGCATTTCGGGGTACTTCTGCGGCTCCATCAGATCCACGAGGTAGCCGCGGAACGGCTGTGCGGCGTAAAGGATGTGTGTTCCCGCCGGATACTCTCTGCCGCCGGCGGCGAAGGGGGCCGTGGCGCGGTGGACATCGATGCCCGCCACCAGGAGCCGCTCGAGCATCTGGGCGGCGCTCCATGGGTCGTGCTGATCCGGCGGGACGATCCAGGCGAAGGGATTGCCGCGGCGGCCGGCTTCGATGTTGGCGCGGGCCATTTCCCACGCCTTCAGCAGGTAGTGGGAGCGGTTCGAGGCGGCCTCGGACAGGATGGCGAAATCGGCGGTGAGCATGTATTCGACGGCGTCGCGGAGCGCCCAGCGGCCGCCGAGCCAGGGCTTCGGATAGAAGATCGTCGGCTCGCGCGCGGGCAGGCCGTTGGAAAAGCGTTCCGGGACTTCCGAGGGCCTGTATTCCTTCGGCGTCGCGTAATAATACAGCGCCGTTTCGGTCAAAATCCCGTGCATATTATGGAACGCCGGCGCCGAACGAAGCCCGCCATTCCACCAGCCGTCGAAGCTGAGGTAGGAAACGGCGCCGGGCTTGTCCTCGCGCAGGAAGCGCTCTTTCATGACGCTGCCGATGCGGTGGATGCCCTCCATGACCGCCGCGGGGATGTTGGGGTTGAGGGGCTCGGCGTAAGGCGGGATGAAAATGCGGGCGGGAAAAGGCGCCACCTGGTGCTGGTTGTAGACGATGTGCGGGAACCATTCCTGGAAAAGCATCCTGCCGACGTGGCGGGTTTCGGCGAGGTTGTACATGAAGTAGTCGCGGTTATTGTCGTGGCCGGCGTATTTCTGGTACAGCCACGGCAGCGGCGCGATCTCATACGGGGTGCCGACATTGCGCGCATACCATGAGGCGACCATCTCGAGGCCGTCCGGGTTGATGACCGGCACCTGGATGAGTACGACTTCGGAGCGGATGCGGCGGATCTCTTCGCTTTCGCCGGTGATCATGCGCCAGGCCAGATGCGGGGCGTGCTGGACGGGGGCGACCTCGGTGGCGTGGAGTCCGGAGTCGATCCAGACGATGGCCCTGCCCTCGGCGGCGAGCCTGCGCGCTTCTTCCGGCGATGCCTGTCCGAGGGCGAGGCGGCGGTTGATGTCGCGCCAGCGGTCGAGCTGGCGGAGGTTGGCGGCATCGCTGATGAAGGCGGCATACATGGGGCGGCCTTCGCTGCTGCGGCCGAATTCGACGAGGCGGATGCGGTCGGACGACGAGGCAAGCTTCTGGAAGTAGGAAACGATCTGTTCGTAGCCTGCGAGGCGGTAATCGTCGCCGGGGTCGAAGCCGAAGTGCTCGCGCGGGGCGGGCGGAGCGGCCAGCAGCGCCAGCGGGCCGAGGGTCAGCAGCAGCCTGCGGGTGAGCCGGAATCCAGACACCATATGGAACAATCGTAGTATGACCACTGCGCGCACGGCAGACACGTTCACGATCGGACTCGTGCAGATGCGTTGTTCGGCGGATGCGGAGGAGAACACCGCGAAGGCCGAGGCGCGCATCGAGGAAGCCGCGCTGTCCGGCGCGCAGATCATCTGCCTCCAGGAGCTGTTCCGCAGCGAGTATTTCTGCCGCGAGGAGCGCGCCGCGCTGTTCGACCTGGCCGAGCCGGTGCCGGGCCCGACGACGGAGCGGCTGGGGCGGCTGGCGCAGCGGCTGGGCGTTTCCATCGTGGCCAGCCTGTTCGAGCGCCGGGCGCCGGGCCTGTACCACAACACGGCGGCGGTGCTGAATCCGGACGGCGCGCTGGCGGGCGTCTACCGCAAGATGCACATCCCCGAGGATCCGCTGTATTTCGAGAAGTACTACTTCACGCCTGGGGATCTGGGCTACCGGGCGTTTGACACGCCTTTCGCGCGGATCGGCGTGCTGGTGTGCTGGGACCAGTGGTATCCGGAGGCGGCGCGGCTGACAGCGCTCGAGGGGGCGGAGGTCCTGTTCTATCCGACGGCGATCGGCTGGCACCCTTCCGAGAAAGAGGAGCACGGCGCGGCGCAGGCTGACGCCTGGCGCACGATCCAGCGGGGGCACGCGATCGCAAACGGCGTGTATGTGGCTGCCGTGAACCGCGTGGGGCACGAGGGTGGCCCGCCGGGCGGGCTGGAGTTCTGGGGCGGCAGCTTCGTGTCCGATCCGTTCGGCGTGGTGCTGGCCGAAGCGGGGCGGGCCGAGGAGCAGATCCTGGTGGTGGAGTGCGACCGCCGGCGCATCGAAGACGTACGCCGGAACTGGCCCTTCCTGCGCGACCGCCGCATCGACAGCTACTCGGGCATCACTTCCCGCTGGCTGGCCCGGGAATAAAAAAACGGGCGGGCCGCAGGAACGGCCCGCCACTGCCAGCTTTCACTATCGCTGCAAGAGGGAAGAAGAAACACGCAGATTGGAGGCTGAAGCGGGCGCGAGCGCCCGCCGGGTGGAAGACCACGGGAAGGAGAATCCCGAAAGCGCGCTCGCTCCGGCCCCTCCCCGTCGGCTGCGTCCCCAGGCTGCCCGGAGGTCGGTCAGGTCTCCGGGAGCCGCTGTGCGGGGCGAGCCAAACGGGGAGAGTCCGGGTGCGGTTTGGAGCCGGATGGAGGAGGTACCCGGCACCCGACGCCCGATGCGGCCTCGGATTCGCACCGGACGAACTGAAAAACTTCTGCTGGCACGGCGCACATGAAGGAGCGCGCCATTGCCGCTGGCTGGATGCGACCGATGCGGCCGTCCCGGGAGGATGCCCCGGGAGGCAGCCGCGGGAGAGGACAACCACAAGCCTCCGCGGGCTGGCGTCGACTTCGGCCAGCCCACGGAAGCCCCTGCCAGACAGAGTGACAGCGCCTGGCAAAACCCCGATAGGATCACTTCCGCCCGTCCTCCGCCGGGGTGTGCGCCGCGAATGCGGCCTGGAAGGCCCCGCCAGGAGCGGGAGTAGCCTGCATGCAGGCGGCTTCGGCACGGCCGCCCAGCGGATCCGGCGGGCGCCCGGGGCGGATGCCCGAAGGCAGAGCCTGGGCGGACGCCGCCACCGTGGCAACCAGCATCGCGAGGATGGCGGCCATGCGTGTCAGTGTCCGGGTCATTGCAGTGCCCTCCTTTCCAGTCCAGCGCCTCAGCGCCGGTCAGAGCCGCTGCGCGGCGGTTCTCACCTTGGGCGCGGCCAGATAGCCGACGACCGCGTCCTTCTTGACTTCGTTGACGACCAGCTCGTAGGGAATCCGCGCCTTGCTCGGCACGTAGAACTGCACCGGCTCGTTCACCGTACGGTCCTTCTTCTCCACGCGCTTGTCGTCGGCGACGATCTCGACGGTGAAGCGGTTCTTCTTCAGATCCGTCTTCTTGAGCTGCACGACGACATCGCCGACCTTCTGCGGGCCAGCCTTCCTGTCAAGGCTGAACTCGTAGTAGTCACGGTCGCCGAGCGCCTTCAGCGCGGCCAGCTCCCTGCTGTTGGTGGCGATCAGGCCGCTGAGCACGCCGAGGTCTCCGGTGACGCGGCGGAGCTCGGCGATGGTCTTGTCGATCTCGCTCCGGGTAGTGGCGACTTCGGACTTCACGCCGCTGACCTCGGAGGTGATATCGGTGAGGCGCGCGGTGGCCTGCTCAGTGCGGGACTTGATCTCATCGATCTGCTGCGCAATCTGCTGCTTTTCGGCCTGCTGCTGCTCGGAGAGCGTCTTGCTCACCTTGGCAGCCACCGCCTCGGCATGGCGGCGGGCGGCGCGCCGGGCTTCTTCGCTGGAGGACTCGGCCTCCTTGCGGATGTTCTCCAATTCGGTCCGCAGCGCGGCGATGGTCTGCACCGCATTGACGTCGGCGGCGCTCAGGGTCTGCCGCAGCGCGGCGACTTCCTGCTTGAGCGCCGAGGTCTCCATCTGCACGCTGACGAGGTGGTTGTGCAGATAAAACAGTCCGCCAAGAGCCGCCAGGAGGCCCGCTCCGAGGATCAGGCCCAGCCAGGGGGTGCGCCCGGCGGGGGGCTCGAGGGCGGGGGCGACTTCCGGTTTGTTGTTGTCAGTGGTCATTCGCCTGAATACCTTTCGCTGAGGACTGTGGCAATTCGGGTGCCAGACGGGAAGTCATTTGAAATGTGTGGCTTGTCGGTACTGGAGGTTCGCACCCCGGTAAGAATTACCGGAAGGGCCGTACCAAAGCGGGAAGGGCCGGAAACATTTACCACCCCCTAGTCAACCGGGTAGATTTGTCCTAGACTGAGGGCGCGAGATTCCTGGCCGCCGGCCGGCCTCCGGCCCGGGCAACCGGCGGCCGTCCGGGGGCCGGCCCGGGGCAGGGCCCCGGCTCGGGCAGACGGCCGCAGGAGACCTTCCATGGGAGGCACGCCATGCCTGGCGACCGGTATGAGCTGAGAATCCCCCTGCGGCGCCTGCTGACCGGAATGATGCTGACGGTGATCCCGATCTGCGCCATCGGCCTCATCGTGGTGAGCCGGGCCGGGCAGTCGCTGGACCGCCATTGGGGCCAGTACTTCCGCACGATTGCCGAATTCACGGCGAGCGAAGTGGCGATGTTTTTCCACGAGAGGGTCCTCGCGGTGGGCACGCTGGCGGCGGATCCCCTTCTGGTGGATGCAGTGAAGCAGGCCAACGCGCGCTACGCGGGGCTTTCCGAGCAGGCCATCAGCGACCGCATCAGCCAGGTGGAACGCGAGTGGAACACGGCCAAGGGCGACCTGCATGCCCGGCCGATCCTCGGCAGCGCCGCCTCGCGGCTGCTGGTGCGGTGGCGGGACCGCGACCGGCGCTTCCTGCGGCTGACGCTCACCGACAGGCAGGGCGCGGTGGTGGCCGCCACGCACAAGACGCTGGACTATTTCCAGGCGGACGAGGATTTCTGGCAGGCGATCTACGCGCAGGGCCGCGGCGCGGTCCACATCACGGACATCCTGTATGACGACGTGACCAAGTCTTACTACGTGGGGCTGGGCGTTCCGGTGATGGACGAAGAGACGAACACGTTTATCGGGGCGCTGGATGCGCTGATCGAAGTGTCCAGCATCTTCCCGCTGCTGCACCGGCTGGATCTCGGGCCGACGTCGCGGATGCTGCTGGTGAAGGGCGACGGGACGGTGATCCACGGGCCGAACGTGAACCTGGCGATGAACGTGAAGTCGGCCGAGTTCGTGGCGGCGCAGGAGTCGATGGCGGCGGGGCCGTCGCGCTGGCCCGGCTATGTGATAGCGCCGCTGCCGGGCGGCGAGCAGACGATCATCGGCTACGCGAGCCCGGGCCTGCAGGCGTCATTTCCGAACCTGAACTGGACGGTGCTGGTGGCGCAGAACACGCGCGAGGCGTTCGCGCCGACGCGCGGCGTGCTGCGGCTGCTGTACCTGATGATCCTGGCCGGGCTGGCGGCGGTGACGCTGCTGGCGATGTATTTCGCGGTGCACCGGCGGCGCGAGTTCGCGCATCTGGCTCCGGAGCCGGAGAAGGCCGAGGAAGAGCAGCGGAGCGTGGACGCCTGAACCGGGGCGGCTACTGAAGCCTGCCGCGGGCCTCGACGCGCCATTCGGCGACGACTTCGCCGTTGCGGACGCCCCAGGCGCGCTCGTGCAGGTTCATCGCCACGCAGATGTGGTTGGGCACGATGCGCAGGCGGTCACCGGGGCGGAAGGGCGCGGGAGCGCCGTCGAGGGCGATGAAGCCGTGCTCCTCGTTCATCTTGTGGAAGCGGAGCTGCGGATGGCCGAGGACCTCGCCGAAGGTGGCCTCGGAAGAGGAGGCGAGGCGGTCCGAGGAGAAGGTTTTCGAGCCGCCGTCGACGATGATGCGGTCCGGGGCCGTGCTGACCACGGTGACGAGGATCGTGGCGGCGCAGTCTTCGCGCCGGCATGCGCCGGACAGCACCGTGTTGCGGTCGTTGAAGATGTAGGTGCCGGGGCGGATCTCGTTCAGCTCGGGCAGGGTGTGGGACTCCCACAGCAGCGGGGTGGAGCCGCCGCTGACGATTTCCGGCTTCAGCCCGCGGCTGGCCAGCAGGCCGACGGTGGACCAGAGCGCTTCGCGCAGGGAGCCGAGCTGCGCCTGGCCGGCCTCGTCGAGCGACCTGATGTGGCCGGGGTAGAAGGCGATGCCGCGCCAGCGCAGGCCGTCCAGCTTCCGCAGTCCGAGCACGAGGTCGAGCAGGGGTTCGCCCGGCGGTACGCCCACGCGGCGGAGTCCGGCGTCCATTTCGGCGAGCACGCCGATTTCGACGCCCGCGGCGCGGGCGGCGGCCGCGATGGGCGCCGCCACATCCACGCTGTCGAGTGAGACGGTGACCTCCGTGCGGCGGGCGAGCTCGACGAGGCGCGCGATCTTGGCCGCGCCGACCACCGGGTAGGCGATGAGAACCTCGGGCGGATCGCAGGACATCATTGCCAGCGCCTCGGTGGTCTTGGCGCAGGTGATGCCGCAGGCGCCGAGCTCGAGCTGGCGCCGCGCGAGCGCGGGAATCTTGTGCGTCTTGATGTGCGGCCGCAGCCGCAGCCCGTGCTGGCGGGCGTAGGATGCGGCGCGCGCGAGGTTGCGCTCCATCACGTCGACGTCGATGAGGACAGCGGGGGTATCGAGATCTTCGATGCGCATCGGTTCCGGCTACTTCTTCGTCTTTGAGGCGTCGGTGAAGCGGATGTGCAGGCGCGGCGGGGCCTTGCGGTAGACCAGCTCGAGATCCTTCGCGCGCAGCTTCCCCTCGATGAGGAAGTAGAGCAGGCCGGTGCGCGGTCCGTCGAGCCGGCCGGCGGCAAGCTGCCTGGCCTGGAGCGCTTCGAGCAGCGGGTTGGATTTCTTCTCGCGGTTCTCTTCGACGCTGGCCACCGCTTCGCTGGTGTCCGCCGTGGCGGTGCCGACGTTGGGCGACTGGCCAGGCAGCGGAATGCCGCGCGGAGGGCCGCCGGTGGGCGAGCCGCCAGGAATGCCCGGCACGCCCCATGGCACGCGCCGTTCCTCGGCCATGCCGGTGCCTTGCGTGCCGCCGCGCGAGCTGATCACCATTACGGCCGAGCCGGCGATCTGCGCCGGGTCGAGCGGACGCGAGCGCTGCCCGTCGCGGTCCGAGCGCAGCAGGAAGTCATCGAGGTCGAGCTCGACCGCAGCGCCTGCGGCCGGGGTGAGAGTGACTTCGACGATCACGACGCTGGGGCCGGGATCGTGGCCGAGCAGCGCCTTCATCTGCTCGCGGTCGATGTAGAGGCGCGCGTCGATGGAGAGTTTCGGATCGCCTGCCCGGCCGCGCCACTCGGTCCGGTCGGCGGCGTGAACGAGGAGGCCGCCGAGCAAGGCCAGCGCCAGCAGTTTCATGATTCGCCCCTGACTTCACCATACACCCGCGGCGTCGGCAAAGATAGAGCCGACTGCGCAACGGCGGCGGGCTTGCGATATGATTCCAGCCGTCACGCCACCTGCAAGGAGGTTTCCCGCACCATGCCACGCGTCGAACGAAGAGGATTCTTCCGCTCCGCCCTGGCCGCGCTCGGCCTCGGCGCGGCTCCGCGCGCCGCGGCGGCGCAGGCGCAGCCGCAGCCGTCCGACCCGATTGCCAGCGGCATCCTGCCCGCCTACTGCCGCGCGCAGAACTACCGCTCGCTCAAGCAGAGCAGCTACGACACGACCGGCGGCAACTCCGACCGCTGGCCCATTGCGCCGGGCAAGGAGATCGAGATCTTCCGCCAGAAGGGGCCGGGCGCGATCACGCACATCTGGTTTACCATCGCAGCCCAGAGCGTGCATCACCTGAAGGAGCTGGTGCTGCGCGCCTGGTGGGACGGAGCGCCGAAGCCGAGCATCGAGGCGCCCATCGGCGATTTCTTCGGACTCAACCTCGGCGACTATGTGCTGTATGAGAGCGCGTATCTATCCTGCTCGCCGGGCCGCTCGCTGAACTGCTACTTCGTCATGCCATACCGGCAGAGCGCGCGGATGACGGTGACCAACGAGGGGCCGCGCGAGGTGAGCAGCTTCTATTCGAACATCGATTTCCTCGCCGTGCCTTCGCTGCCGCCGGACGCGCTCTACTTCCACGCGCAGTACCGGCAGGCCGTGCCCAACACGGCGGTGAAAGGGCCGGACGGCAAGACGCCGCCGAACCCGGACGGACGCGCCAATTACGTGTATGTGGAGACGCGCGGGCGCGGGCATCTGATGGGCGTCACGCTGGGCGTCATCCAGAACAGCGAGTACTGGATGGGCGAGGGCGACGACATGATCTTCATCGACGACGAGTCGAATCCCGCCATCATCGGCACCGGCAGCGAAGACTATTTCCTCGGGAGCTGGAATTTCGGAGGGCGCGACAACGCGCGGACGTTTTCCTACGCGCAATGCGGCGCGCCGCTGATCCAGAGCCCGGAGCGCACCGGCGGGCGCTACTGCTGCTACCGGTTCCACGGCGACAATCCGGTGACGTTCACGCGCTACCTGAAGCACACGATGGAGCACGGCCACGGCAACGACCGCGCGGACAACTATTACAGTTGCGCCTACTGGTATCAGGACCGCCCGGCGGCGGATTTCCCGCCTCTGCCGCCGGTCGAGCAGCGCATTCCGCGCGTGATTCCCGCGTGAGGCTGCCCGGGGGCGTTCAGCGCGGCAGGATGCCGGCTTTGGCGCTGACGATGCCGCGCAGTTCGTTCCACGGAGCGAGGATCGTCGTGGGGCCGAGCTTCGGCGGCGCCACTTCGCCGGGATTGTAGTGAAGCACGAGGCCGCGCGCGGTGAAGCCCCAATGGCGGGGCAGGGCGAAGGCGTCGTCCTCGAAGGCGAAGCCGGCTTCGGAGAGTCGGCTGTCCTGGGGGATCTGCCGCTGGCGGCGGAAATGCCACTCGGCGAGTTTCTTCAGGTCCTGCATGCCATCGGGTTCCAGCAGGGAGGGCAGCTCCACGGGCAGGCCGGTGGACGGCGACAGATTGAGGAATTCGCGCACGGAGTCAGGTTCGGCGCCGCCGCGGAACTCGTCGCGGCGGACCTCGATGGTGAGCAGGCGCTCCGAAGAGAAGGCGACCTCGGCGGTGCGGCGGGCGAACCAGGTGATGGAGGAGTCCGGGAATTCGGCATGGAAGCGCTGGTAATCGGAGATCCACCGCTCCGCCTCGGCCTCGAAGCCGCGCGGCGCCTCCAGCGGCTGGAGGGCTGCGGCCACGGCGGCGTTGATGCGCGTGCGGGCCTCCGCCGCGCCGCCGTCCACGGCCTCGGCCCAGCGGACGTGGAAGGAGACGCAGGGTTCGGCCCGGCGGGAAGCGTCGCCGCAGCCGCCGAGCGTGCGCTCGAAGCGGCGCATCTCGAAGCGCAGGGGCGCAGGCTGCGGCGCGGCCTCGCGCCGGCAGGATGCGGCCAGCGCAAGTCCCAGCAATGCGACTGCTGCCATCCGGCGTGCGCGCATAAAAAACGGGAGCGGAGCTTTCACTGCCGCTCCCGTTGTTCGATTCTACCCCTGCGCCGGGCAGGGCGCGCCCGGGGCGGGCGCTACTTCTTCTCCGCCGGGCGCACCGCCTCGACGTCGATGGTGATGGAGACCTCCTCGCCCACGGCGACGCCGCCCGTTTCCAGCAGGGCGTTCCACGTGAGACCGAAGTCCTTGCGGTTGATCTTCGTAGTGGCGGTAGCTCCGCGGCGGTAGTTGCCCCACGGGTCGCGCACTTCGGGAGACGGCCCTTCGACGTTGAGAACGACCTCTCTCGTGACGCCGTGCATGGTGAGGTCGCCGGTGACCGCGAGGCCGTTGGGGGTCTTCTTCGCGCTCTTCGAGCGGAACGTGATGGAGGGAAACTTCGCCACATCGAAGAAGTCCGGGCTCTTCAGGTGCTCGTCGCGCTTGGGCTCGCCGGTGTTGATCGAGGCGGCGTCGATGGTGGCCTCGATCCGGATCGCCTCGGGCTTCTTCTCGTCGTATTCCACCCAGCCCTGCATCTTCGAGAACTCGCCGCGCACGGTGCTCACCATCATGTGGCGGACGGCGAACTGCGCCTTGGAGTGCGAGGCGTCGATCGTGTACTTCTGGGCCAGCAGCGCGGGGGCTGCGGCCAGCATCAGCGTGAAACAGGCAATCGTCTTCGTGTGAATCATCCCTTCTTTGCTCCTCTGGAACTCTTCTGCCCTTTCCGGACCGGCGGCACTTCCATCGCCTCCCTTGCGCGGTCGAGCAGGCCGATGACCGCCTTTGCCTCCGCCGCCTTCCACACGCCGGCGAGCCGCTGCTCGGGGCCGGTGATGAGCGGATCGAGGCTCTCGAGCAGCCTGAGGCCCGCCGGGCTGATGCGGCACAGCACCTGCCTGCGGTCCTGCCGGCAGCGTTCGCGGCGGATGAGGCGCTTGGCCTCGAGGCGGTCGAGCAGCCGGGTCATGCCCGGCGTCTCCTCGATGAGCCGCTCGCCGATGGCGAGCGTCGGCATCGCCTCGCCGCCGGCGCCGCGGAGGATGCGCAGCACGTTGTACTGCTGCGGCGTGATGCCGTGGGGCTCGAGCAGCGCGGCGACGGCGCGGCGGAAGGAATCCGCCGTCTTCAGCACACACAGGAAGGCCTCGTGCCAGACGCTGCGGAAGGGCCGCGTCTGGCGGATCTCGCGCTGGAGCCGGCTGGAGGTTGCCGCCATGCTTTTACCTTACACGACAATGGATGACTAATCAACGGTTGAGGATGCAACAAACGGGCGCGGGCGAGGCGCGCGTCAGACGCTGTCGGCCGGGGGGCGGCGCGCGGGAAGGCGCTTCTTCCAGAGCTCGCGCAGATGGCCGTAGGCATCGGAGAAGTCGTCCCGCAGCTCGCGCGGGCAGAGCGAGACGAGCACCTGCGCGCTGTCGAGCAGGTAGGGCGCGGCGCGGGAGCCGGCCAGCGCATCGCGCAGCAGCCGGATGTCGAAGGCGGAGAAGACGAGCACGAGGATGACGGCGGCGACGGCGGCGCGCAGCGCACCGGCGGCGAGTCCGAGCAGGCGGTCCAGCCAGCCGAGGCCGGTCCACCGGAACACCTTCGCGCACACCCAGCCGACGAGCGCGCCCAGCGCCTGCACGAGCATCAGGATGAGGAAGAACGCCGTCAGGTGGGCGAGGGGCCTCGAGCGGATATAGGGGGCGAGGTAGGCCGCCACGGCTCCGTAGAACCATGCGGCGGCCAGCAGCCCGGCGACGAGCGCTGCCATGCCGATCATGACGCGGGCGAAGCCGAGCCGCACGCCCTCGATCACCGAGGTGATCAGGATGGCAGCAAGGAGGATGTCGAACCAGTTCATAGCGTGCGGCCGGTGAGGCGGTGATAGGCCTCGTGATACTTTTCGGCGGTCTTTTCGATCACATCGGGCGGCAGGTGCGGCGCCGGGGGCGTCTTGTCCCAGGCGAGCGACTCGAGATAGTCGCGCACATACTGCTTGTCGAAGGAGGGCTGGGGCTTGCCGGGCTCGTAGCGGTCGGCGGGCCAGAAGCGGGAGGAGTCCGGGGTGAGGACTTCATCGGCGAGGATGAGCGTATCGCCGAGCCATCCGAATTCGAATTTCGTGTCGGCGAGCAGGATGCCGCGGCTTTCGGCGTATTCGGCGGCCTTGCGGTAGATGGCGAGCGTGAGTTCGCGCAGGCGGGCGGCGGTCTCGCGGCCCGCGATGGATTCCACTTTCGAGAAGGGGATGTTTTCGTCGTGGCCGGACTTGGCCTTGTGAGCCGGGGTGAAGATGGGCTCGGGCAGGCGGTCGCATTCGCGCAGGCCCTGCGGCAGCGGGATGCCGCAGACGGTTCCCTGGGCCCTGTATTCCTTCCAGCCGGAGCCCGCCAGATAGCCGCGGGCGACGCATTCGACGTCGATCATGCGGGCCTTGCGCACGAGCATGGAACGGCCCTCGAGCTGGCCGCGGTAAGCGCGGAGCGGTTCGGGGTATTCGTCGACGTTGGCGGTCACCAGATGGTTGGGAACGATGCCGGAGAGGAAGTCGAACCAGAAGAGCGAGAGCTGCGTCAGCACGCGGCCCTTGCCGGGGATCGGGTCCGGCAGCACGACGTCGAAGGCCGAAAGGCGGTCCGTGGCGACCATCAGCAGCAGGTCGTCGCCGGCCGCGTAAATGTCCCGCACCTTGCCGCGCGCCACCAGCGGAAGGGCGGGAATGGAAGACTCGTAGAGAGTGCTCATCCGTTCTTGCCTCGATTCGGGCAGGCCCGGCTGCCGGCGGCGGCCAGCCGCGCGCCGAGCTCTTCGAGCGCATCCGCGCCGAGCCGCGCCTGGATCAGTTCGAACAATTCATTCTCCTCCAAACGGACGTGGCTGCGGAGCAGCGCGGTGAATGCGCGCAGCGTCTCTTCGGAAGGCCCGGCCTGCGCGGCGAGGGCGAGCTGCTCGAGCGCGCGGTGTTCGGCGGCGATGCGGCGGCAGAGCTCCGGCGCGTCCAGCGCCTGGGCGACGGCAGGCAGCAGCGCCTGTTCTTCGGTTTCGAAGTGCGGCCGGAGGTCGCGCTCAAAGGCATCGCGCACTTCGCCAGCCAGCTCCGCGGGCGTCCTTGCGCCCTCGTGGAGCGCGCGCTCGACGAGCACGCACAGCGCCAGCGCGTGATGGTGCTCGCGCGAGAGCGGCTGGAGGGCGGGGTGGCGCATCATCGCCGGGACGTCCGTTGTCCTTCTCCTACCAGCTCCGGGCCGCGCGCGCAAGCCGGATGCGGCCGGGCGGCCTGAAGCGGCGGCAGCAGTTCAGAGGGCGCGCAGCAACCTTGCGGCGAGCAGCAGCGCCGCCGCCGCGGGCGGCGTAAATTCGGTCTCCGCAAGCCAGGCGGGGGCCGCCTCCCGGGCGCGCACCGGAACCGGAACGCGCAGGGGAGTGGGGTCGAATTCCGCCGCCGACAGCGCTTCCGGCGGGCGCTCCACCACGAGCAGCGTGCAGATCTCCGGGCGCAGATTGCGGAGGTTGACGGCGACGCCCGTCAGCCGGAGGGCGCCCGGAGGCAGCCCGAGGCCCGTTTCTTCTTCGAGTTCGCGGCGGACGTTGGCGGTGATGGAATAGGGGGGAGCGAACATGCCCGAAGGCGCCACGTGGATCCGCCCGGCGCGCTGCGGCATGGATTTCGCCTTCACGCGTCCGGCCAGCGCCATCCATTGGTCCGACTCGCGCCAGGCCACGACGGTGGAGATGCCGACGGCGGCTGACCGCCCAGCGCCGTTGCGCCACAGGGCCGGCGGCGGAGGCGCGGCGAGGAAGCGGCCTTCGCGCTCGAGCTTCTCGCAGGTGTTCATGGAGTCGAAATACCAGCCGGGGCGGCAGTCGATCTGCAACGCAGGCCTCAGGCGGATGCGGCGCATCAGGTAAACCTGGCCGTTGAACAGGCCTTCGGCACAGAAGCAGGGGTGGAGCGGCGCGGGCGGTGGCAGCGCGCCCTCGAGGCGGCCGAGCACCGATTCGGGATCGCTCCACTGGCGGCGCGGGGCAGGGTAGAGCGCGGCCGGCACTTCGCGGCCGAACAGCCGGAACCGGGTACGGGCGCCCATCGGTTCCAGATTGCCGCAGAAGGGGGCGGCGCGGGCAGGCGCTTTTCCGGGCGGCGGGCGTTCAACCCGCCCGCCATTTCTGCCGATGGGAATTGCGGAGGCCATGACGCGCCGCCTGCTCATTGCCGCCTGCATGATGGCGCACGGCGCCGGGGCGCAGTCCAGCGTCTGGCAGCGGCTGGAATGGGGCAGCGTGGAGATCCTGACCACCGGCGGGGGGGAGCAGGCCTGCGCGGCGACTGGCGAGCTGGCGGCCGTGTGGAGCGCAGTCCGCCGGACCGCGCCCGAGTTGGCGCGCGGGGAAGGCAGGCTGCGGGTTGTGCTCTTCGCGCGAGAGTCGGAAGGAGCCGGGTTCCGCCTGAGCGCCTTCTCGCCCGCCTACTACGCGCCCGGTCCGGGCTGGTCGGCGATTGTGGTCTTCGGATTGCACGAGGGCAACCTGCCGGCCCTGCGCCACGAGTTCATCCACCATCTGCTTCGCGCGGCCGGGCGCAGGCTGCCGCTCTGGCTGGAAGAGGGGCTGGCGGATGCGCTGTCCGGGCTCCCGGAGGCGGAGGCCGAGCGCCGGGTGCGGATGCTGCGCTGCGGCCGGCGTGTGGCATGGCGGGAGCTTTTCGGGGCGAAGCCGGGATCGGAGCTGTACCGGAATTGGGAGTCGGCCCGGCTGTATTACGCGCAGAGCTGGGCCATCGTCGAAGCGCTGATGCTTGGCTCCGGGGGCAGAGTCGGGCCAGAGGAGCTGGAAAAATGGTCCGCCGCCAGCCAGCTTCCGGAGGAGAGCGTTGAAGCGCTGCTGCGCCGGTTCCTGCGGCGCCCCCGCGCCGCAGCGAGGAAGTGGAAAGCGGATGCAAAGCCTGCGCCCGCCGAGGTTCATCCTGCGCCGGCAGGGCTGGTCTGGACCGTCCTGGGACGGCTTTCCATGCAGCTTGGCGACCTCGAAGCCGCGGAGGAGTCGCTGAGGAAGGCGGCGCTCCTCTGGCCCGAGGCGCTTCTGAGCCTCGGCGAGCTGCAATCGCGGCAGGGCAGGCTGGCGGAGGCGCGGCAGACCTGGCAGCAGGCGATGGCGCACGGCGTGGCTGACGCGGCAACCCTGCTGCGGCTGGCGGTGCTCAAGCAGGACCTGCCCGAGGGCGACATGATTCCGGTGCTGGAGAGATTGCTGGAGGCCGACCCGTAGCAGGATGAGGCGCGGCTGGCGCTCGTTTCGCAGTCCATGCGCCGCGGACGATGGGCCGAGGCGTGGCAGCGGTTGCGCGAGGTCCGCCGCGTCCCGCCGCCGTGGGAGGCGGTCTTCGCGCAAGCGATGGCGCTGGCGGGTTCCCGTTATCCTGCCGCGGAACCGCCCGGAGGCAACTGAGGGCGCCGGGGCATGGCGGGTGCGCTGCGCCAGGAATGGCAGCGTGGGAGGGAAGCGGGCACGGTCCCGGGCCGGCTCCGCCGCTGCGAGACGCGCAGGCGCGCGGCGCTGCTGGCGCGGCAGGACCGCGCACGCGGAAGGGGCCCGCTGGCTGGGGCCGTCGCCGGACGGTTCCCGCGGGCTTTGCGCCGTCCGCCTGCGCCGCAGTGCTATGGTTGAAGCAGAGACCGACTCGTCCGATGGGCTACTCATATCCCAGCCGCATGCCGGGCCCGCCGTCCATGTTCCGCGTGACGCCGGGCGTGCGCTGGCTGCTGATCGCCAACGCCGTCTGTTTCGTGCTGTACTTCCTGGCGGCGCGCTCTCCGTTTGCGGGCTTTTTCGCGGGGCTCGCGCTGTCGCCGCGGGCGGTGCTGACGCAGTTCGCCCTGTGGCAACTGGTCACCTACATGTTCCTGCACAGCCCGCTGGGCTTCGGCCACATCCTCATCAACATGCTTTCGCTGTGGATGTTCGGCGGGCCGCTGGAAGACGTCTGGGGGACGCGGCGCTTCCTGCACTTTTATTTCTTCTGCGGAATCGGAGCCGGCCTGTGCGTGGTGCTGCTGAACGCGTTTGCGGGATCGATGGACACCCGCACCATCGGAGCCTCGGGCGCGGTGTTTGGCGTGCTGATCGCCTTCGGCATGCTGTTTCCGAGGGCGATCATCTACCTGTTCCTGATGTTCCCGATCGAGGCCCGCTGGTTCGTTCTGATCCTGGGCGCGATTGTCTTTCTCAGCGCGATTGGCGACACGGGGGGCGGCGTCAGCCACTTCGCTCATCTGGGCGGGCTGCTGTTCGGCTACCTCTGGCTGAGGATCTACGGACGCCGGGGCAGGCCGGCCGCGGCGGCGCGCCGCGCGGGCCTGGCGGAAACGTTGCAGCAGCGCTACCGCGAGTGGAAGCTGCAACGGGCCAAGAAGCGGTTCCAGGTGTATCTGAAGAAGCACGGCGGCCAGGGCAGGGACTGGGACGACCGGGTGCACTGACGCGGGCAACCCTGGCCGCTCTGCGCGGCGTCATATTGTGATAGAGGGAGGGATCCAGACGATGAGACTGCTCCGCCTGCTGCTGCCGGTGGCCGCCGCCGTCCTGCTGGCCGCGCCGTCCGCGCTGTTTCCGCAGGCCGGCCCAAAAAAGGAGACCGGCGACACGGTGGCTCGCCCAAAGAAGAAGGCGGCGCCGGAGGCCGAGGCCGAGCCGGAGGCCGAGAAGATCCCTTCGAAGCTCCGCAAGAAGGCGGAAGAGGGGCCGGTGGAAGGGCCCACGTTCCGCTCCGACGTCTGGACCGTCAATGTCGACGTAGCGGTGCTGGACAACCGGGGCCGCTTCATCCCCAACATCCCGCAGCAGGCCTTCCGCGTGCTGGAGGACGGCGTGCCGCAGCGCATCATCAGCTTCGGCACCGGCGAGCAGCCGATCACGCTGGCGATGGTGATCGAATTCAGCGGCCTGTTCCAGCAGTATTGGTCCTACGGCTGGCAGGAGACCCTGACGGCCACCTACGGCTTCGTGCAGACGCTCAAGCCGGAGGACATGATCGCGGTCGTCGCATTCGACCTGCGCCCGGAAATTCTGTCCGATTTCACGAACAACCGGCAGGAAACCTATGAGGCGCTGGCGCGGCTGCGCGTGCCCGGATTTTCCGAGTCGAACCTCTATGACGCGCTCACCGAAGTGGCCGAGCGGATGAGCGATATCGAAGGGCGCAAGGCGATCCTTTACATCGGCAGCGGCATGGACACGTTCTCGAAGATCACGTTTGATCAGTGCCGCCGCAAGCTTCAGACCGCGGGCGTGCCCATCTACGCGCTGGGCACGTTGCAGGCGCTGCGCGAGTGGTACGATTCGCGCGGGCTTCTGGGCCCCATCGCGCGCCTGGACTTCCTCCAGGCGGACAACCAGTTGCGCACGTTCGCGCGCGAGACCGGCGGCTACGCCTGGTTCCCGCGCTTTTTCGGCGAATATGGCGGCATTTTCCGCCAGATCAACGAGGCGCTGCGCAACACCTATCAGCTCGCCTATCAGCCGGTCAACATCGCGCGCGACGGCAAGCCGCGCAAGATCAAGGTGGAGCTGATCGGCGAGGGCGGCCAGCCGCTGCGCGTGGTCGACGAGCGCGGCAAGCCCATCAAGTATCAGATCATCCACAAGACCGGCTACACGGCTCCGCGCGAGGTCGAGTAGCGGAACACAAGGCCCGCGCGAAGTCAAGAACGGAATTTCGCGCCGCATGAATGCGTTAGCAGAGCGTTGACACCCGCGTCACGGCTCTGTTACCTTCGGCATGGTTTTGGCGCATGACCTCGCGGAGAAGTTCCTCAGCTCCTGTTCCTGCCCGGATCCTCCTGGTGGATGACAACCGCTCCGGCCTGGCCGCCCGGAAGGCGATTCTGACCGAGCTCGGCTATACGGTGGAATGCGCGGAGAACGCCGCCGGCGGGCTGGCGATGTTCGACCGCCAACCCTACGATCTGGTCGTCACCGACTTCCGCATGCCCGACATGAACGGCGTCGAATTCATCAGCGAGATCCGGCGCCGCAAGCCGCACGTGCCCATCGTTCTGCTTTCCGGCTTCGTGGAGGCGCTGGGCCTGAATGAGAAGAACACCGGGGCCGACACCGTGATCATGAAAAGCGCGCGCGAGGTCCAGCACCTGACAAGCGCCGTGAACCGGCTGCTGAAAGCGGCGCGCAAGCCGCCGGCGAGCGAGCCCGCCCCGGCGAAAGAGAAGCGCCGCCGGCACGCCACCGAGAACGCCTGAAGCAGGCCGCGCGTGCGCTAGCCTGTGAATGTGCTGCCCGCGCGTATTCCACTGCTGCTGATCTGCGCCGCCCTGCTCGCGTCCGCCGCGCAGCGGGCGCCGCGGAAGACCGCCGCTGATCCGGCGCGGCGCTGGCTGGCCTCGCTCACGCCCGCCGAACGCGTCGCACAGCTCGTGATGGCGCCGTTTTACGGCGATGCGCCGAATCCGAAGAGCCCCGAATACAAGGCGCTGGCCTCGCTGGTGGCCGAGGAGCGCATCGGCGGGCTGATCGTGCTCAACCGCGTGCGCGATGGCGTGGTGGAGCGGGCCGATCCTTACCAGATGGCGGCGTTTCTGAACCGCATGCAGCGGCTGGCGCGCGTGCCGCTGATCGTCGGCGGCGATTTCGAGCGCGGCGCGAGCATGCGGATGACGTCCACCGCGCCGTTCCCGCATGCGATGGCCTATGCGGCTGCCGGCGACCTCGAGGCCGTGCGGCGGCTGGGGCGCGCCACCGCGCGCGAGGCGCGCGCCATGGGCGTGCACTGGGTGTTTGCGCCGGTGGCCGACGTCAACAACAACCCGGACAATCCGATCATCAACATCCGCTCCTTCGGCGAGGATCCGGCGCGCGTGGCGGCCTTCGTGCGGGCGTTCATCGAGGGCGCGCACGCCGACCCGGCTGCGCGCGTGCTGGTCACGGTGAAGCATTTCCCCGGCCACGGCGACACGGCCATCGACAGCCACATCGGCCTCGGCGTGGTGGAGGCGGAACGCGCGCGGCTGGACGCGGTGGAGCTGGCGCCGTTCCGCGCCGCCATCGAGGCAGGCGTGGACGCGATCATGACGGCGCACCTGGCCGTGCCGGCGCTCGAGCCCGAGCGCATTCCGGCCACGGTTTCGCGCCGCATCATGACCGGGCTGCTGCGCGGCGAGCTCGGCTTCCGCGGCCTGCTGACCACCGATGCGATGGACATGCAGGGGCTGGCGCAGATGTTTCCGCCCGGCGAAGCGGCCGTGCGCGCGCTCGAGGCTGGCAACGACCTGCTGCTGATCCCGCAGGATGCGCGCGCCGCCATCCGGGGGGTGCTCGAGGCGGTGCGCGCCGGGCGGCTGAAACAGGAGCGGATCGACCGCTCCGTGCTGAAGATCCTCGAGGCAAAGGTGCGGCTCGGGCTGCACCGGCAGCGGCTGGTCCGCATCGAAGACATTCCGGATGCGCTGCTCGATCCGGAGGATCTGGCCGACGCCGCGCGCACGGCCGCGCGGGCCCTGACGCTGGTCAAAAATGAAGGCGGCATTTTCCCGCTGAAAGAGGCGGAAAAATCCTGCTGGTTTCTTCTTCCGGGCAGCCGCTTTTCGACGCAGGGGCTGGAACTGCGCGCGATGCTGCGGGCGCGCGGCGTGCGCGAGATCGCGCTGCTGGATCCGGAACTGCCGGAGGCGGAGTTTGCGGCGCAGGCGGAGCGCGCCGCGCGCTGCGGCCAGCCGGTGCTGGCCGCCTACGTGACCGCCTCGGCCTACCGGGGGCACGTGGATCTGGCGGGAAATTACCCGGCTTTTGTGCGGAAAATCCTGGCCTTGGGAAAGCCCGTCATCCTGATCGCATTCGGAAATCCCTACCTTCTGCGGACTTATCCCGAAGCGGCCGCCTACCTGGCCGCCTTCAGCACCGCGCGTCCCAGCGAGCAGGCGGCCGTGAAGGCGGCCTTCGGCGAAATTCCCGTCACCGGGCGGCTGCCGGTTTCCATTCCGGGCTTGGCACCGGCGGGCTTCGGGATCATGATAGATACGCCGGAGTAATTCGCCGAAGGAGGTTCTCATGGCTTTCCGGATCCGCTCGCTCGCCTTCGACGAAGGGGGCTGGATTCCCAAACGCCACACGGGGGAAGGAGAGGATCTGAGCCCCCCGCTGGAATGGCAGGACGTGCCGCCGGGCACGCGCAGCCTGGCCCTGGTGATGGACGACCCGGACGCCCCGGGCGGCGTCTGGACGCACTGGATCCTGTGGGACATCCCGGTGACGGAGACAGGGCTGGCCGAAGGGTTCGTGCCGGGCCGGCTGGGCATCAGCGGCGTGAACGATTTTGGCAAGGAGGGCTACAACGGTCCCATGCCGCCGCGCGGACATGGCCCGCACCGGTATTTCTTCAAGCTGTATGCCCTCGACACGCGACACCTGATGGTTGCCGAGGGCGTCAAGCGCCACGAATTCGACAAGGCGCTGCGCGGCCACATCCTGGAAGAAGCCTGGACGATGGGCAAGTACGAGCGCAAGTAGCCGCCCGCGCGGGCCGGTCTGCTTAGAATGAAGGCATGACCGGCATCACCTGGCTTGGACACGGCACGTTCGAACTCGTACTGGAAAGCGGTCAGACTGTCGTTATCGATCCCTGGACCAGCGGCAATCCTTCGTTTCCCGCCGGGCGGGACTTCGAGCGGATCGACACGCTGCTCATTACCCACGGCCATTTCGATCACATCCAAGACGCCGTGCCTCTGGCGAAGCGCTTCCGCCCGCAGGTGATCTCGAATTTCGAGATCTGCACGTGGCTGGAGTCGAAAGGCGTCGAGAACACGTCGGCGATGAACAAGGGCGGCACGCAGCAGGCGGGCGCGCTCAAAGTGACGATGACGGATGCCAAGCACAGCTCCGGCATCCTCGATGACGGGAAGTTTGTTTACGGGGGCGAGCCGGCGGGCTTCGTGCTGCATTTCCCTGACGGGCGCCGCGCCTATTTCGCCGGTGACACGGCGGTGTTCAGCGACATGGCGCTGATTGCCGAACTGTATCAGCCGGAGCTGGCGTTCCTGCCCATCGGCGACCACTTCACCATGGGGCCGCAGCAGGCGGCGCTGGCCTGCCGTCTGCTGAAAGTGCGCACGGTGATCCCGATGCACTACGGCACGTTCCCGGTGCTGGCCGGCCGGCCCGCCGAGCTGGCGGCGCTGGTGGAGGGCGCGGGCGTGCGCGTGTGGGAGCTCGAGATCGGCAAGAGGGTGGAGTGGTAGCGGGCGGGCTGGCCGCCCCCGCGCCCCGGTTGCTGGCGGCGCGGCGCGCGGGATGAGCCTTCTTCGGCAGCACCGAAGAGACCGGATTCACGCTGCGTCCGTGGGCGTGCGGCACGCTCCGGGGCCGCGCGCCGCCGTCAGCAAGGATCGCCTCAAGCCTGCGGAGGCGCGCTGCGGGCCGGAGGGCGGACGCCGGAGGGAGCGGCTGTTTCGCGCGGGCGACGGAGATCGATCTGTCAGGCGGTGGCATGGCAGCGGCCCGGAGGATTTCGAATGCGGACATCCTGCCGGGCCGCCATCCGCCAGGGTGAGCGGCGGGTGATTTGACGCGGACGTAAAGATGCGAGGCCTGCGCTGGGCGATATCGCCCATGTAAAATGGACTCTTCGGTCTGAAAGTCCTGAGTTTCCGGGGCCTGCCGGAGCTGGCGCGGAAATTGCTATGGACTGACCGGAGAAGGAGTCCTGCTGATGTCGGCATCTACGACTGCTCCCCGCCGGGAACATCTGCCAGCGCTGCCGGGCGACGACGTCCGGCAGGTGCTCTGGCGATTCGCCGACCGCTACGATTTGCAGATGCTCGTGCAGAGCGTGCGCGCCGTGGCCCGCGGCCCGGTGGCGCGGCTGGTGGCGCAGGGCGGACGGCACACGCACGACTGGACGCCCGAGAAGCATGCGCTGCTGAAGGAGTTCGACGCCGCCGGCATTACCGCTGCCTATCTGGAGCCGGAAGAGGGCGGATTTCTGGAAGGGCCGAAGAACCTCGCCCTGGCGCTGATCGCGTTCGAGCTGGCCTGGGTGGACGCCGGCGCGGCCACCTGCTCGCTGGCCACGCACCTGGGCCTGGCTCCGATCCATGAGCGCGGCACGCCGGAGCAGCGCCGCCACTACATGAGCCTCGCCGCGCCCGCGCCGGGGCGGGAGCCCAAGCGCGCCGCCTTTGCGCTGACCGAGCCGATCCCGTACGTCGGCGTGGAGACCGGGCTGCTTGGCGGCAAGGTGCGCATCGCCGAATGGCCCGAGGGCGGCGAGCCGATTCTCGAGGTGAGCAAGCGCGGCCGCTTCATCACGAACATGGCCTTCGCCAACTTCGTCACGGCGGCAGTGGACTCGGCCGACCCGCGCATCAAGGGCTCCTGCATGGTGATCCTCGAAGAGGACGACCCGGGCATCTTCGACCGCGGCACGCCGACGCGCAAGCTGGTCCACCAGCTTTCGGCCACCAACGATCCGGTGTTCCAGCTCCGCGTGCCGGCTTCGCGGATCGTGGGCGGCTACACGGTGCAGGACGGCGTGATCGTGCCCAACTACGATCACAGCGCCATCATCGAGGCGGTGTTCCGGCGCACGCGGGTCACTGTCGGACTGATGACATCGGCCAAGCTGCTTTCGGCGATCGAGCCGCTGATCCGCTACCACCGCGACCGTTTCCGCGGCGCCGAGGCGGTGCCGCCCGGGTCGCCGCGCTACGAGCTGGGGCTTCAGCAGAAGGAGGACGTCACGCACCGGCTCATCGACATCTGGGCCGCCGGAGAGGCCAGCGCCTCGCTGGGCTTCGCCGCTGCGCGGCTGTTCGATGAGCTGGATCCGGTGGAGCGGGAAAAAGACCGCATGCTGGCCGAACAGGGCGTCCGCGGCCCGCTGGCGGCGCACAAGGCGATGCGCAAGCGCCAGCACGAGGCGATCGAATTCATTGAGATGCAGGGCCACAACCAGGCGCTGCGCAACGAGGAGCGCTACCAGCAGCTCGCCGCCGACCCGGTGATCCGGTATCTCGTTCTGGACGCGCAGGCCAACGTGCTGTGCCCGGCCACGAAGCTGTGGAACACCGGCCACGGCAGCGTGATGATGCGCGAGGCGGTGAGCCTGATGGGCGGCTACGGCATCACCGAAGACTGCCCGGGCTTCCTCGGCTACAAGTGGATGGATTCGCAGCTCGAGGCCACCTATGAAGGGCCGGAAGCCGTGCAGCGGCGCCAGCTTTCGGTAACGATGACGAACGAGGTGTTCCTGGCGCAGTTCCGCAACTGGATCCACGAGATGCGCCAGATCGCTTCCGTGGAGCCGGGTACGGGCGCCTGCACGCTGGCCAGCGCCATGCACCTGTGGCTGTGGACGCTCGAGCATCTCCAGCACGCGAGGGACGCGCAGGGGCAGAAGCTGTACCAGACCAGCCGCCACGGCGTCACCTTCCCGATGGCCGACGCGCTGTGCTGGCTGCTGGCGTCGCGCTGCCAGATCCTCGACGTCGAAAACCTCCGCCGCGAAGGGCCGGGACGCATCCAGCAGGGCTTCGAGGGCACGGTGCAGTTCCTTACCGACCTGTGCCACGTGCAGGCGGCGCGGGCCGCAGGCGAGGTGGCGCGGATCTGCTCGGAGATCGTGTACGGCTATCTGCGGCATCCCTCCTGGGACGACAGCCCGCAGTGCAGCACGTGCTTCGAGGAGGTGGAGCTGCGGCAGATCGAGAGCGTCGTGCCGGGAGCCAGCGGCTTCACCAGCGAAGTCTACCGCGAGGACGGCGCGCATGACACCAAGGCGGGGCCGTGCGTGCGCGCGCCGGGTCTGAACGATTTCGCGCGCCTGCGGGCGAAGCTGGACGGCTGCCTGGCCGGCGCGCTGCTGGCCAAGGACCGCGCCGCCGAGTCTGTGCAGAAGGTGATGATTCCGGCGGCGCTCGACTACCCGCAGTGAGGCGCGGCAACGGCCATGGAGATGGAAAACGCGCAGCCGCTTGACGCCGACATCGTCTGCACGGGCTTCGGCCCGGCGGTGGCGGGCTTCCTGTGGACCCTGACGCAGGGGCTCCAGAAGCCGGAGATGGCGGGCGTCGAATCGAGGGCCCTGCCGGGACTGCCGCCGCAGGTGGTCTGCTACGAGCGGGCTGATGATATTTCCTTCGGCGTATCCGGCGTGGTGACGCGCGCCCGCGCCATCCGCGCTTCCGTTCCGGATCTCGATCCGGCACAGATCCCGCTGGCCAGCCGTGTGCGCGGGGAGAAACTCGTCTATCTGCTCGATCCGTGGGGCGTCACGCGGCGTCCGGCATGGATGCGGCTGGCCGACCAGCTCTGCCGCGCGCTTTCCGGCGTGCTGAAGCTGGAGCACGAGGGGTTGGAGCTGCCGTGGATCCCGCCATTTCTCCACAAGGCGGACGGGTTCATCTTTTCGCTGGGCCAGTTCATGCAATGGACCGGGCAGCAGGTGATGATGACGGGCCTGGCGCAGATCTGGCCAGGGACTCCCGTTGCCGGACCGCTGATCGAGGACAGCCGCGTGGCGGGTGTCCGCCTGGCCGGCGACGGCAGCGAAGTGCGGGCGGCGCTCACTGTGGTGGGCGACGGGCCCGTGGGGCCGGTGGGGCGGCAGATCGACGAGGCTTTCGGCATGCCCGACGGCCACCGCCGCGACGAGTGGGCCGTGGGCATGAAAATGGTGATCGACCTGCCGGAGGGCTGCACGCTCGAAGAAGGCACGGTCTGGCACACCCTCGGCTTCCCGGAGCCGGAGATTTTCGGGTTCCTTTACGTGCACCCGGGCCGCGTGGCCAGCGTGGGCATCTTCGTGCCGTCGTGGATGGACAGCCCGGTGCGGACGTCGTACCGGTATCTGCAACATTTCATCCAGCACCCGTATCTGTGGCGGCATCTGCGGGGCGGCCGCCTGCGGAGCTGGGGCGCCAAGTCGCTGCTCGAGTCCGGGCGGCGCGGCGAACCATTCCTGGCCGGCGATGGGTATGCGCGGGTCGGCGAAGGCTCGGGTTCGACGAACGTGCTCACCGGCTCGGGCGTGGATGAAGCCTGGCTGACTGGCGCGCTGTTGGGCGAGGCGGTGCTCGAACTGCTGCGCGAGGGCAAGCCGTTCACGCGCGAGAACCTTGAGGCGACGTATGTGGCGCGGCGGCGCGCGTCGTGGCTGGAGCGGGAGCTGCGCATGGCGGAACGGGCGCGCAACGGCTTCCAGTGGGGGCTGCTGCCGGGCTTTGTGGGCATGGCGCTGGCCGGGCTGACCGGCGGGCGGCTGGCGTGGCCGCGGAGGGGCCGCGAGCGCGGCGTCAAACCGCTGCTGGATTACTATGCCGGGCGGCTGTCGCGGTCGCAGATCGAGCGCGCGCAGGCGCAGGCGGCAGCCGAGGGGCGGCCGCTGCACGACGTGCTGATGGATCTCTGCGGATGGCCGCCGGTCGAGTACGACGGAAGGCTGCTTGTCTCGCACCAGGACGCGCTGCTGATGGGCGGCAAGGTGCAGGCGCCGGGTGAATTCCCCGACCATGTCATCTTCCGCAGCCCGCAGGCGTGCCGCGCCTGCCAGACGCGGCTGTGCATCGAGATCTGCTCCGGCGAGGCGATCCACGCGGCGGCCGGCGGCGACGGCGTGCCGGGCTTCGACCGTGAAAAATGCGTCCATTGCGGCGCGTGCCTGTGGAATTGCCCTGCCGCGAATATCGAGTTTTGCGCCGCCCCGGGCGGCCTTCATTCTGCCGAAAACTGAGTGGAATTTCCATGAATTACCAGATCATCGTGTGCGGCGGGCTGGCGCCGGATCCCTTGCAGACGCTCGAGCCCGTCTTTGACACCGTGAACCCTTCGCTGCGCAACGAGCTGATGCTGCCCTTCGTGTTCGACCCCTGGGCGGCGCACGCGCTCTATGAGGCGGGCCACCTGGCGAAGCAGCGGCCGGGCACGACGGTGCGCGTGGTGAGCCTCGCGCCGAAAGCGAAGCTTCAGCAGGTGATGATGACCGTGGCGCAGAAGCTGCCCTTCGAGCTGGTGGCGCTGGACGGTCCCGGCGGCGGCTTTACCGATGCCAGGGCGGTGGCGGCGGCGCTGGCCGAAGCGATTGCGTCGATGCCGGACCTCGACCGCGCGCGGCTGCTGCTGTTCGGCGGCTGGGAGTCGGCCACGCGCGGAGCGGGCGCGGTGATGCAGCGCGTGGCCGAAAGGCTCGGCATCCGCGAGCAGTTCCTCGCGGTCGACGAGCTGTCGGTCGCGGAAGACGGCTCGCTGCTCATCAAGGAACGCATCGAAGGCGGCCGCCATCAGATCTCGCGTTGCGCCGGGCCCCCGGCGATGCTTGCGTGGGCCACCGGGAGCCTGCCGGAGCCGCCGAATCATCCGCAGACCGGCATGGCGAACATGCGCGTCATCCTGCCGGCGCTTCAGAAGGCGAAGACAGTGACGCTGGCGCAGACGGCGGAGTACCTGCGCGCGGCGCTGCCCGCGGCCGTGCGCCAGACGCGCGTCGTCAAGGATGTCCCGGCGGCGGAAATCGCCCGCGAACTGGCGGAATGGATCCGGCAATAAGAGGGAATGCGATGGAAAAAGTTCTCGTTCTTTTGCATACCGTGGATGGGGAGTTGCCTGCGGCAGCGATGGAAACGCTCGGGCTGGCGCAGCGGCTGGGCGCCGCGTACGAATTGGGCGTGATCGGGGCCGGCGCGGCGGCCGCGGCGCAGCGGGTATCCGGCGGGGCGGGGAAGTGCTTCGCGGTGGAGGGCGAGGCATTCTCCGTGTCGCGCTACGCCACGGATGCGGCCGCCTGCGAGGCGGTGATCCGCGCCTCGGGCGCGCCCGTGGTGCTGGCCCCGGACACGCTCCGCTTCCATCGATGCCTGCCCGGCGTGGCGGAGCGGCTCGGCGCCGCGGTGGACACGCACGTGGTGGCGTTCACGCCCGAAGGAGCGGTGGAACGCTGGTTCTACCGGCAGAGAATCCAGGCGGAACTGAAGCGGACAGAGCGGCCATGGATCGTACTCGTGGAGCCTGGCTCGCAGCCGGCGGCGGAGACCTCCGCCGGAGCGGCGCCGGAAGTGCTCGAGGTCTCCTGCGAAACCCGCACCTCGGTAGAGGGCTTTTCCACGCCGCTGGCCGGAGAGCAGACCATCCGCCCGGACGCGCCGCTTCTGTTCGTGGCCGGTGCCGGCTGGACGAAGAAGCAGAAGGACGGAGCGGTGCATGTGGAGGAGGCGGCGCAACTGATTCTCGACTTCGTGCGGAAGACGCAGTGCTCGCTCGGCTCCTCGAAGTCGCTGGTGGACCTCACGAGCGAAGGCCAGCCGGTGCTGCCGTTTCTGACGCATTTGCATCAGGTGGGGCAGACGGGTTCGTCGCCACGGCACCGGAAAGGACTGGCGACCTGTTGCCACGGCGAGGAGCCGCACGTGGTGGGATGGCGCTTCATTCAGGAGCGGCGCGCGGTCAACCTCGATCCCAACTGTGGTTGGACGCGCGGCAAGGCGGACGTCGTCTATGTGGCCGATGCGTTCGAAGTCATGCGGGAGCTGCTGAAGCTGCTGTAGCGCGATGGGCCCCGCAGCCTGCCGCGTGCTCTGCCATTTGGGCCGATCGGGATCTGCAATGAGGCAGGCCCGGGCTGGAGTACGTTCCCGGTTTCTGAAAAGAGCAGGATCTGCCCTCCAACGTCCGCCAGGCTCGTGCGTGGACAAGACACCCTGCCTGCCGTGTTGGGCCGAAGCGGGCTTCCGCAACCGGACAAGTGCCGGGAATTGATGGGGCAGCGAGGCGGAGCCAGGTTCCCTGCCGCCTCGCGAGGATCGGAAATTCCTTTTGAACTTCCTCTCCGGAATCAGGAGTGTTGTCCGGCGTGCAGCCGCAGTGGCGGGTTCCCGCAGCCGGGGAAAGGATGCCGCTTCCATTTGGCAGCTTCAGGTGGCGGCGGAATCTACGTCTTCCGGCGACGGGAGGGGTCGGTGGATGGTGGCCCTGGTGTTAGAACCAATGCTCATTCAGCCACGACACCGTATCTTTGATGCTGACATGATGCATGGCGAAATCGCGCAAGAAGACTGTTTCCTCGATGTCGTCCATTTCGATTACCCGTCCTTGCGGCAGTTCAGGAGCCAGCCTGTGATATCGAGCTCCCAGCAGTTGCCTGCACTGATAATCGGGCACCTGATCGCCCGTCTCCAGCAGCAGGTGGACGATCTGTCCATCGAGGATCCAGCAAAGAGTCCCCCAATCCAGTCTGTTGCCGGCGATGTAGCGAAGGTTGGTTCCGGTGCCCAGCGAAAGAAGAGCCAGATGCTCCAGCTCTTTTTTTTCCGGCCAATCATGAGAGAGACACTGGGCCACGGCGCACATCGATGGGTTATTGGCAAAGACGCCGCCATCGACATAGCCGTCGACGGCAGCGAAATAGGTGGGCCCGAGGCATGTGTACAATGCAACCTTCGCAACCTCGCGGTCCCGGTCCTCTTGACCGCCTGTGACCGGGAAATTGTGGAAAATCTTCGGCTTCCATCGTCTCGTTTTCCTGTAATCGATCGATTTGGAAACATCGCCGGAAAAAGGATCCAGGTCGAAGGCGGTGATCACGACTTTCTTTTTCAGATCGCCGAGGGTCAGGTTCCTGAAAACCTTCTTCAGCTCGATGTAAAGGTTCTCGACCCTGTACTTGGGCCAGCGCATTGTCAAGAGGATGTTGAGCCAGCGTGCGAGGCCGCGTTTCGGGGACCGGCACCGCAAAAATGGAAGGTGCCTGGGCTCGAAGATGGATTGCGCGCTGGACATGTAAAGCCGGAGGATTTCCAGAGGATCGAGGCCTGCGGCAAGTGAGAGAGCGATGATTCCTCCGGTCGACGTGCCGGCCAGGACGTCTATGGATTGGAGAAAGTTTCTTGAAAATTCCCCGGACAGCTGTTCGCTGAGTCTGTGAAGGAGGATGCAGGGGATGATCCCTCGAATTCCTCCTCCATCAATGGACAGGATTCTGAACTTCTGATCGCTTGCGACCATCGCTTACGCTCCTGTCTCGCATCCCCGGGCAGGGATCCGGAAGCGGCATGCCCCGGCCGGCGGGATTGCAGCCAGCAGCAGACGGCCGTCAGGAGCATTCCCGGATGCCACAGATTGCATGCCGGATCAAGCCCCGTGCGGCAGGCCGCCGATGGCGGCGCACCGGAAGCCTGCCAGCCGAGACAACTGCCCCTCCTCTGTCAGGAACCGGGAAAGGGTGATCGCTCTGCAACCCGACCCGGCATTGTAAATACTGCCGGATTATGAACCAGGCGCGGGAATTCGAAATACCAGATTTTTCCGAGACTCAGGCGTCAATTCGGGGGAGCATCGGCCGGAGAGGGGCCGGCGGGCGCTCCGGTCTGCCCCGGATGGAGTCATGAGACCATGGAGGCCGTTTCCGGCATTTGGGGCCGCCAGGGAAGAGAACAGCGGGCCTTTCCGTCGGAAGGCCGCTGCGTGCCGGTTCCTGCCCGGACCCAACCGGGGAGCTGGTTTCCGGAGAGCATTCGACGGCGGTAGCGGTCAGATTGCCGTAGCGGAGGGTCAAGGTCCTCGAGCTGCGGTGCCACGGAAGAAATCCGCCGCCGCAGCAGGGGCAATGCGCTGCGCGGGAAGCGATCTGCGCTGACGGGCCACGGCCCGGGTGGCACAAACCGAAGTCGTGGGAGCTCAAAGGCGCGCTCACCGCAGAGAGCTGCCGGCAGTCCGGGCGGCGGCGCAGTCATAGATGCGGTAATGGCCATAAGAGCGCTCGAGTGCGCACCGGGCGCGGATCAAATGTCCCAGCTCCGGATTGTGCGTGAGAGAATCGACGCCAATGCCCTCGGTGAAAACGGCCCAGCGGAACCTTTCCGCGTCCAGCAGCGCCCGCACCTTGTCTGCCCCGGCGGCGCCGCTGAACAGATAGCCGTAATTCTCAAAATACCGCCGGCCGGTGCGGAAGCCGACGTCTTTCATCGAAAGAATCGCCTCGCCCGGCTGCGTGTGCTCCCTCAGGAAGCAGACGGTTTCTTCGAAACCGGTCTGGCCGTAGTAATACGTTGTCGGGTAGGGCGCCCGCGCCATGGCGAGTGCAAGGCCAGCCATCGCGCCCAGCCAGACCAGAGTGGATCCCCAATACAGCGAGGGGCCAATTCTGCGCTTCCAGAGCGCAAGCCCGGCGAGCGCGGCTGCTGCCGGCAGAATCAGCAGCATCCACCCCGCCATGGTATCGCGGTCCCCAAGCACCATCCCGTCCCGTAGCGTGCGGCCTGAGAAGACGAAAGAGGCCAGGGCGAGGGCCGCCCCGCCGGCTGCCAGCTCTCTGGAGTGGGCGCCATCGAGGAGCCTCCGCCAGGCGTGTCCGGTCCAGAGCGCGATACAGGCGCAGACGACCCCCCAGGCGACATACACGTACTTGAAGGGGGCCCAGCCGAAGGAATAAGTCAGAAAGCAATAGAACGCAGTCACGAAGAGGGCCCATGCAAGCGGTGCTGAAGCCCCGGATGGCGCAGACCCGCGGGCAGGCCTGCCGGCGCGCAGCATCCATCCCAGTGTGGCGAGCGGCACGACCCAGGGCAGCAGCCCAGTCCAGAGGATCTGCCACACGGTCATATCCCGGAACGTCCTCCAGTGTTGGACCAGCCACTCGAGACCCGCGGCCTGGCCGCTGCGCTGCTGATAGCTCATCACGAGGAAGCGGAACGTGTAGGAGATGTCCTGGCCGGTCAGCCAGCCGTAAAGCCCGTAAGATGCCAGGAACATGGCGGCTCCTGCTCCCAGGGCTGCCGCGCCGCGCAGGAGGGCCCTTCGCCATCCGAGGGCGCCCGCCAGCAGCGCCACGGCCGCTGGCGCCACCGACAACACCGTCGTCAGTTTCGCCCAAAGGCACAGAGCCGTTGCCGCAGCGAGACAGGCGAGGTCCCGGAAGCTTCCCGATCTGGACACCGCCTTCTCCGCAGGCAAGGCTGCAGCGGTCATCATTGCCAGCAGCAGCGGCCCGTAAATGGTGGTGTCGATGTCGGCGACAGCAGCCCCCTGCAAGGTGTAGGGGTTGAGCAGGAAGATTGTCCAGAACCACGGTGTGGCCAGTCGGGCTGATTCCGAGCCGAGGAGCCGGCGCACGAGCAGGAGAGCGGCAGCCCCGTGCAGGAGCGCGCAGGCGAAACCGAACAGACGGGCCTGCACTTCTCCGAAGCCCCAGATGCGGAACCATCCAGCAAGCAGATAGATATATAGGGGCGGATGATACAGCCCGGAATGGCGCGGATTTTCCTCGCCGCGGTAGTAAATGGGCAGACCGGTTTCCGCCGTGGCGCGGGCGACGGCCGGAAAGTCCATGTTGTCGAGCAGCAGCGGCTTGCCAGCCGGGATGGCGAAAAGGATGACTGCTGCCGCCAAGGCGGCCCAGACGGCGTGCTTGTTCGTCATCTTTGCTCCGGGGCTGCACGCACCAGCATCTGTTTGGCGAAAGGCTTCCATGGGGAAAGAAGATAAAGGAGAATCAGGGAACGGCGGACCGGCAGCCGGGAAACGATCGAAAACGGTAGAAAACCAGGCCTGCATTCGAGAATGCGATAGCCGTTTGCCTGAAGGAAATCGCACAGGCTGACGTCTGAATACACCGAAATGTGGGTGTAGTCGTCGAAATATTCTTTGTAAGCCCGCCGGAAATTCGGCTGAAGAATGACAAGCTGGCCGGAGGGCTTCAGCGTCCTCTTCAGCTCCCGGAGGCAGCGGGAAAATTCGGCCTGCGTGAGATGCTCGAAGAGGTTGCTCGCAAAGGCAAGGTCGACGGAGCCGTCCTCGAGGAACGACAGGTCCGTGACGCTCCCTTCGTGGAAACGGACCCCGGGCGCGGCGTATCTGGCGCAATCCGCCGAGAGGTCCACGGCCGTCTTTCTGGCGGCGCGGATGTTGTTGATGAAGTGGCAATAGCCCGCCCCGAGCTCGAGCACATGGCCGTCCGGAGGAGCCAGGCGGGAAAAATAGAAGTCGCAAAGCGCTTTCCAGAGAATTTCCCGCCGGGGGTCGTACCGGAAACGCGTGGCAAAGTAGTTCACCGGCGCGCTTCCCTCCAGCCGAAAATCAGGCCTCTGATCATGCGGAGACCGACCGCCAGCGCGGTCCAGTTGCTGCGGTTCCCTCCTTTGCTGGCGCCCACCCGGTTGTGGAAGGTGACCGGGCACTCGACGATGTGCAGGTCCATGGCGAGCGCCACGTCGAGGAAATGGGCGTTGAATTCCAGGTTGATTGCGGGATTCAGCCGCGGGAGAAGAAGCCGCAGCGCGTCGTTGCGGCAGAGCTTGTACGTCGTGCCGACGTCGGTGAATGTGCCTTTGCCGATGTGCTTGGCCTCGAGCAGCTTGCCAACGAAGAAGTTGCCGTAGTACATGAAAGTCGTCAACTGCGTCCGGCGCTCGCGGAGCTGCTCGACGATTCTGGTGCCGTTTACAATTTCCGCGTGCGGGATATAGGCGAGGAACTTGTCGATATCGTAGGCGCGGAAGGTCATGTCGCCCTCGCAAAGGAGCGTGAGTTCGGTATCCGTGCGGGAGATGCCCTCGGTGAGGCAGCGGTACACGCAGTGTCCGTAGCCGGGCTTCGTCTCGACGACGACTTCGGCCCCGGCGCGGCGCGCCTCTTCGGCAGTCCGGTCCGCGCTGTTGTTGTCAACGACGAGGACTCGGCGGACAGCGGGGTGGGACAGGAAATCCCGTACAGCCTGGCCGATGCTGGCCTCATCGTTGTATGCTGTCAGGGCCACCGTGAGCCCGGGGTTGGCGGGAGGGTTCCATCGGACGGCGCGCTCGCGCCTCTTCACCGGCAGGAGTACAAAGAGGTCGATGGCGGACAGACCGATGGCCGCCCAGACGAGGGTTCCTGCTGTCAGATAGACGTTTTCGACCCACCCCGGGACGAAGGGGCCTTTTACTGCTCTCAGGGCAATGTCCACAGCCGAGGCGGCCGAAAACAGAATGAGACCGGCCAGCGCGACCAGCACGCCATAGAGAAGTAGCGGAGCCGCTGCCAGCTTTCGGACGGCACGGATGTCAGGGGTGTGGCTCATCCAAAAAATCCCGGGCACCGCGCCCTGCCTGTCGAAATGGGCGAACTTCCTTCCGCCTCCCGTTACGAACCCTGCCAACGGGCGCCGGAGCGGAGCCGACCGCCACAAATTCCCAATCTTAGCACCGGAGCTGCGACGTGCCGGACTCATCCGGAATGGGCGGACTGCATCCTGAAGCGCGGAACGTTCCGGCTACGGGGCGAAGCGGAGTAAGCTGGTACCGGGATGCAGGTGGGGCTGGCCACGCGAACCGCATGGCTGCTTGCACTGGCGTTGGGTGCGGGACTGTTGCCAGGCATCGGGAGCCGGACCGCCGAGATCACGCCGGCGAAGGGAAGGATCCGCGTGCATTATCCCGAGGAAGGGACGGTCTTTCCACCAGATTTTGCCCCGCCGACCTTCCTGTGGGAGGAGATTCCGGAGGCGGCGGATTCATGGGCAATCGAAGTGGAATTCTCGAGCGGCGCCTCTCCGTTGCGCGTGCGGGCTGCCGCCCGGCGTCCGGAGCCGGGCCCCATGGATCCCGCAGCCGCCGGGCCTACGAACCGGCCGCCTGAACTCTCTCCGGAAGAGCGTGCGTGCTGGGCCTGGAAGCCGGACGCGGCCCTGTGGGAGGAGATCCGCCGCGGGTCGCTGGAGAGCCCCGCGACGGTGACGGTCACGGGGACGTCTGACGGGAAAGCGGTCAGCCGCGGCTCGGTGCGCATCCTGACATCCAGAGATCCTGTGGGTGCGCCCATCTTCTACCGCGACGTGCCGTTGATGCCGTCCGAAACAGAGAAGGGCGTGATCAAGCCCCTCGCTCCCCGTCTGCTGCCCCTCGTCAAGTGGAGGCTTCGGTATGTCGACGAAACGGAGAGCCGTGTTGTGCTCGACAACCTCCACACCTGCGCCAACTGCCACTCCTTCTCCGCCGACGGGCGCACGCTCGGCATGGACCTCGATGGGCCGCACAACGACAAAGGGCTCTATGCCATCGTGCCTTTGCAGCCCCGCACGGAGATCCGCAACGAGCACGTCATCTCCTGGAAGAAGTTCCGCAACCAGATGGAGCGGGACAAGCGGATCGGCTTCATGAGCCAGGTTTCGCCCGACGGGCGCTATGTGGTCACGGCCACGCAGGTGCAGTATTACGTTGCCAATTTCCGGGATTACCGGTTTCTTCAGGTGTTCTACCCCACGCGGGGAATTCTGGCCTGGTATGACCGGCTTGAGGGCGTGATCCGCCCGCTGCCCGGCGCCGACGACCCCCGCTACGTCCACGCCAACGCAGTGTGGAGCCCCGACGGGAGCTATCTCGTGTTCTCCCGCGCCCCGGCCACGGAGGCATATCCGCCAGGAAAAGAACTGGCTGAATTTCCCAACGATCCCAACGAAGTCCAGATCCGTTACGACCTCTACCGGATCCCTTTCCGCGGCGGTGCCGGCGGGCGCGCCGAGCCGGTGCGGGGCGCTTCCGCCAACGGAATGAGCAATACGTTTCCGAAGATTTCGCCCGATGGCCGGTGGATCGTGTTCGTCAAGTGCCGCAATGGACAATTGATGCGTCCCGACGGCGAACTGTGGATCGTCCCGGCCGCGGGCGGCGAGGCGCGGCGGATGCGCTGCAACACGCGGCTGATGAATTCGTGGCACAGCTTCTCGCCGAATGGCCGCTGGCTGGTGTTCTCCTCAAAAAGCCGGTCTCCTTATACGCAACTGTTTCTGACCCATATCGACGAAAACGGAATGGACAGCCCGCCGGTTCTGATCGAGAATGCAACAGCCGCCAACCGTGCGGCCAATATCCCGGAGTTTGTCAATATCGGGAAAGGCGGCCTGGAAAGAATCACGGCGCCTGCGGCGGAATTCTACCGGCTGTATGACATCGCCTATCAGTTCACAGAGGCGGGCCGCATGGAGGAGGCCCTGCGTGCGTGGCGGGAGGCGCTGCGGCTTGAGCCCGACGACGCAAAGGCGAACAACAATCTCGGCGGCCTGCTGCTCCGGCAGGGGCAACTGGAAGAAGCGGAGGCCCTGCTGCGGAAATCGCTGGCAGCCGATCCCGAACTGGTAGGAGCCCGCAACAACCTCGGGCTGCTGCTGATGCAGCGGGGGCGGTGGGAAGATGCGCGGAGGGAATTTGAACAGGCTCTGCGCGTGGCGCCCTCCTCGGCGGAAGCGCGCGTCAATCTCGGCGCGGTTCTGCTCGTGCAGGGCCGTCCCGCGGAGGCGGTCAGGCTCCTGCGCGAAGTTCTGGCAGCGGAGCCGTGGCGCACCGAGGTGCGCGCGAACCTCGCCTGGATCCTCGCCACAAGCCCGGACGGCTCTGTCCGCGACGGCCGTGAAGCAGTTCGGCTGGCTGAAGAGGCGCTCGCCCTCGGCGGGCGCAGGGATGCAGCCGCCCTCGACATTCTGGCGGCTGCGCTCGCCGAGGCCCGCCGCTTCGAGGAGGCAATCCGTACGGCCGAGGAGGCCCTGCGGGTGGCACAGCCGGAGAGCGGGCTGGCGTGCGAGATCTCGATGCGGCTCGGCAGCTACCGGCGGCGCCAGCCCTGGCGGGAAGGCCGCTGACGGGCGTCTGCCTCAGCCCGCCAACGCGCGCTCTATCCGGTTCACCGTGTCATCAACCTCCGCCTCGCTCAGCATGCCGATGGTTACCGCGTCCACCAGCCCGTTGCCGAAGACGAACCGGAGGCTTGCGTCGCGCTCCTCCGGCTTCGTGATCCTCCCAGCGCCAAAAATCTTCATGCCGATGATTCCCTTGCCAGCGGCCCTCGCCTGTTTCAGCAACGGGACCACCTCCTCGACGGGCGCGTCCATGTAAGCGGCCTTGCCGACATGATTGATCCGGGCCAGGATTACGTCTACCCAAGGCGAAGCGCAGGCCACCTTCAGGGCGCCGAAATCATGGCAGGAGACGCCCACGGCTCTGACGACGCCCTTCTGCTTGAGCTCGTTCAGCTCGTCCATCGCGCGGGCGTATTCCTGCGTCCAGCGGTCGTTCATCATGCAGTGGAGCAGCACGATTTCCAGATAATCCGTGTTCAGTTCCTTGCGGAAGCGGTCGATTTCCGCCTTGGCTCCGCCGGAATATGCGTTCCAGTATTCGGTGCGCGGCCAGATTTTCGTCAGCAGGGAATACCGCTCGCGGGGCACGCCTTCGAGCGCCCGGCGCAGATACTGGTGGGAGCCGTAGAGGTCCGCCGTGTCCATGAAGGTGACGCCCAGATCCAGGTCATGCCGCACGATCGACGTGAATGCCTTCATGCCGATCCGGGTATGCTCGCTGGAGCGTCCGCTGCCGTTGAAGCCGGTGCCCTGCGCAAGTCTCGTCACCCGGACGCCAGTCTTGCCCAGCGTGACCAGCTCCGCAGCTCTGGATGGAGCGGATGAACCCTTCGCCGCAGGGGCGCCGGCTGCCGCCACCGCCGCACTGCCCAGAACCGCTGCGAAGCTGCGCCGGCTCAGTCCATTCTGAGACGGGGCGTGTACACCGTTGCGATGGTCGTTCATGAAGAATGTCCCTCCCAGTGAATTCCGGCAGCGCTGGGGACGCGCCGCTGCGCCTATCTTATCAGCAGGGCAGGGGGCGTGAGCCCGTCGGCGCTTCTTTTTTCGGGAGAGGAGCGCGTCATCCGCTACGTTCGGGATGCCTGCGGCCAGCACGTGCATCCGCCCGCGATCCATGCGCCATGCCCGGCAGGACGTGCACGGGCGGGCAGCTGCGGACGGCGTGCAGGAAGCCGCTTGGAATGATGGGGGTGCCTGCGGCTCCGCGCATATTGACGATCGCTCGAGCGCCTGTGGCAATTCGGTCCTGCGCCATCCTGATCGACTGCGCGGAACCGGGCATCGACGCCTGTGTCCCCGCCTGCCCGGCTAATCAGACGGCACCACCCACCTTCCATTCCTTTCTCGTGCGGCGCATCGTTGCTGAACTGTGCCAGCAAAGGCGCCGGCTGGCTTCCGGTCTCGCCATCCACGGCAGCAAGGTCCGCCTCTCGCAGAAAGCAGCGGGATCAAGGCTGGCTTCCGGGTTCCTCACCGGACCCGTCGGCGGTGATGTAGATCTCGTACCACAGCGTCGGGCCAGATTCCCCAATGCGGAATCTCGCCTTGCCGTCGGCATCTTCGACGGGGACGTCCGCCATCCGGTTGCCGTTGGCATCGAGCGCCCAGACGATGACGCGCCAGGGCGCCACGGGCAAAGTGATGGTGGCGCGCACCACCTCAATCAGTGCGGGCGCGCGGCCCCAATTCCTGCCCACAGAGCTTCTTTGGGCATCCTTCCAGATCTGACCCGTGTTCTCGTGGTCGCCAGTGGCGACGATGACGCCCCAGGCGCTTCCTTTGCCTGTCAGCGACGCGCCGTCCCGCGCGGTGATCGCAATCGTCGACCAGCCCTGGCGCGTGGCGGCAGGTTCGAAGATGACGCCTCCCAGATCGATCGTCCGGCCATCTGTGAAGCCCACAACGGCTTTGGTGCGGGGCGTGTCCACCGTAAAGACGCCACGGCTGGACCGCTCGAGGCTCCAGGAAAGCTCGCCGGTGTCGGAACGGTACACCGGGCCGGCGGGCGCAGCGGGTATTTCTTCCAGCCCTTCCGCCTCCGCGCCGATGGCCAGAGCTACCCGGGACGTCAGGCCGAGGGTTGCTGGCACGCCCAGCCGGCTGCCGTCGGAAATGCTCCACGCGCCGCCGCGCGTCGCGGCGATCTCGGCCTCTTTTTCGGGAGTGAAGCGGAAGACGAATTCCTCTCTGGCCGGAGACACGTCGCCCCGGCGGAAGATCGATGCGGCAATCAGGGAGTTGGCCAGCTTTCCCGGATTGCCGGAAGTGTCAAAATAGCCAGTCACGTATTCGTCCGTGCCGGTCGGATATTCAAAGAACCAGATGCCATCCCAGTCCTGAAGCGCGCCGTAGGCGGCGACGAACAGCGGCATTTCGGTCGAATACGTGTTCGGGGAAGAGTGCTGGTATTCGGTCACATTGTGCGGCTTGCCTTTCACGCGCTGCCGCACGATGCCGTCGATGGTGGATCCCGCCGGGCTGTTGACCATCGAGACATTGGTGACGGTCCAGTTGTCCGGGCTCCAGTCCTGGCCGGCAGGAAACTGCGGATGCTGCCAGTAGGCATGCGAATCCATGGCGTCCATGGCGATCTGCGTGTTGGGCGGGCTGTTCGAAATAATAGTCGCCCATACCAGGCCGCGGTAGCCCAGGTCTTCGCGGATATATCGGCGCATTTCCTCCCAATACCTGCGTTCCATTTCCAGCGCGAACCGCACCCAGTCCCTGCGTTGTTGGAGCGTGGCTCCGGAGCCGGCACGGGGTACGTTCGGCACATTGCCGTTCTCGAGACTCGTTCCTTCCGGCAGCGTGCCGATCTGTCCGCCGGTGCGGAACTCCACCTGTGCGATCCACACGCGGGCCCTGCGGTCACCAAAGCCGCCGAAATTGATCCGCGCGTTGGACTCGTTCACGGTGTTCTGGAAAGTGATCGAGTACTTGCGCCAGGCGGTGCCGAGCGTCGCCGAGATGGACGGGGCCAGGGTCGCCCAGTCCGTGTGCGCGCGCGTCAGCGCCGCGCCAAGCGGCACCGCGGAGTCCGCTTTCGCCCAGAAGGACAGCGTGTAAACCTTCCCTGCCTCCACCGCGATGCCCGGCTGGTTGAGCTGCACATGCCAGTTGGCCGAGCCGGGCGTGCTGATCTGGATCAGGATCGAGGGCTGGCCGTTGAAGTCGGCGGGGAAGGACACCGTGGCCCGCGCGTTCTGGTGGCATTCCAGATTCCAGCGGTAGATGCTGGTGACCACCGATGTGCACGTGGTGCTCCAGCCCGCGGGAGCTGCGGAGAAGTCCCCATTGGCGAGCAGGTTCGGCCCCATCGCTTCGTCCACGACGCCCCAGGCGGCCAGCATCTCGGCCGTGTTTGTGTACCGGCTTTTCAGCCATCCGTTCCACCGCGCCTGGAGGTCGCGGCGGTAGCGCTCCGGCATCGTGTCGGTGACGCCTTCAAACCATTTCTGGAGCAGCCCGTTTTCGTTCATGATCTCGACGAAGGCCACAGCCGGGTCCTGCGCAAGCGGCACTCCGCCCCGGTGCGGATTCGGGGCCGTCAGCAGCTTCCGTGCGTATTCCTTGTGCAATTCCAGAGCCTTTTCATTGAAAAAACCGAGAATATGCTGGTCTTTCCATTCCATCTGGGAGATTTCTTCTCCCAGCCCGTCCGCGCGCTGGAACTCCCGGCTCACGAGGAGGTTCAGGTTCGTGTAAATGCCCTGATCGGCCAGCCGGGCGATGAAGTAGTGCAGACGATCGAGCCGCTCGGCAGACAGTTCCCGGGAATTGCCCTGGGCATAATCGACGAGCACCCGGCCCTTTTCCCAGGGGGCCTCCAGATGATGGAACCGGACGCTGTTGAAACCGAACCGCGCCAGCCGCGCGGCGTGCGCCTCCGCGCGCGTTGCATCCGGAAACGCGCCGGAAGCAGTGACGTTGACGCCGAGGAAGCGGATCCTGCGGCCGTTGAGGACGTAATGCCCTTCCTCGTTCACCTCCACCCACGGTGCATCCGTGGCGATCGGCTGATTCCAGCCGGCAAAGCTCGTGATGTTGGGATCGGCGCCATACCAGGGGAGGCGGAACGGTTCGAGCGGAGGCTGAGCGGCGCAGGGCAGGACCGCCGGCACGAGGAGCCACAAAAGACCTGCCTGTCTCATTGCGTCCCCATTGTACGCCCTGAGGATGCCGGGGAAAACCCGGTTTTTCACTCAGGGAGCCGTGGCAAGCATCGGCGCAGCCATCAGTCCGTAGTCGAGCACATCGTACGCCTTCCCCGGCGGCTGGTTGGGCGGGAATTCCGCCCACGCATTGGGCCATGCCCGGAAGCGGATCTTCTGGGGATGATGGAACGGCCCAAAGATGTTCCGCGGAGTGCCGTGGACCCTGATTTCCACCGTGGCAGCGCCGGGCTTGACCGGGAACTCCGTCTCGTATGGAGGCCAGCCGATCCATCCGAGCGGTTGGCCGTTGACCAGGACTTCCGCCGCCGCGCCCTTCCAGTCCCTGAGAGCGACCCGCATGCGTCCGTGGCCTGCCGGAATCCGTACCTTTGCCGAATAGGTGGCCGACCACGAATAGAAGGGCCGACCCTGGCTCTGCCAGGAGCCGAAAGAGAGCGGCCGCGCAGGTGCAATCTGGAATCCTTTCTCTGCCGGAATGAGCGCAAAAGAGCCGAGAATATATACGTTTTCCAGTTCCATTCGTGGGTCGAATGGACGTCCTTCCAGCGTAATTTCGTTTCCTCCGCTCTTCACCAGCCCGTCCATCGCTGCGGTCCTCAGGTGGGGATCCAGCCACCTTGCAGCGGCGGAGAAGTCGACGGGCTGGCCGTTTACCGCGACACGGTAGAGCCCGGGCGATTCGACGGCGAGACGCATTCCTTTGGGCGGGGCGCCCTGCACGTGGAAGCGGAACACGGCGCGGAAGCCTGTTCCTTCCCCGAAGCGGCGGTCGAGCACGTTGCGGCGGAACTGCACTGCGTTATCCCATGCCGGCCGCTCGAATCCGTGCCGCTGCCAGAGGATCCAGTTCGCCTGCCACGTGTTGAGGTCAGGAATTTTGTCGCCGCCGATCTCGAGGTCGCAGTAATCCAGCACCAGCACGTTAGGCTCGTCCGCCGCTGCTGTCCAGGAGGACACGGAGACGGGCCGCCACTCCGGCTTTGGCGCTGCGGGGGCTCCGGATCCCTGCGTCCGCGCCACCGCCAGCAACGCGCCCGCGGGCGGAAGGTTCAGGGTGAATTCCACCCCCTGGGGATTCCTGTTCACCGCCAGGCCCCGCATGCGTCCGGTGAGCGTGTCCCACTCCTCGACTGCCGCCGCGCCGCTGATGCGGACTTTGGCAGCCAGCGGCGCCGTGCCGTGGTTGGCGAAGAAAAGCACGCGGTCTCCGTTGGGCAAGAACCGCTCAAGCACGCCCACCGGCGCGTCCACGTCCACGCGCGGCGGCACGCGTTCGCGCAGCGCTGCCAGCAGTGCATCTTCATCGAACACGCGCGTCCATTGGCGGCCTGCCTTTTCGCGCAACTGCTTCAGCGCTTCACTCGGGCGTCCGTCGACGTATTCGGGCGGATCAACCAGCGAGATCAGCGCGCCGCCGCTGCGGATCCACGACTCCAGCAGCGCTGCCGTCTGCCGCCGGAGATTGGCCACGTCATGCGAAAGCACGACGACGTCGTAGGAGGCCTTGCCCACATGGAGCCGCCCGCCATCCACACGGCCGAACCACTCGAGCACGTACTCGTCGCCGTAGTCGAAATCGACGTGGCGATCCACCAGAAACTGGGCCAGCCGCGCGTTGTTCTCGCGCATCTTCTCCAGCTCTGGCGTTGGCGCCGCGCGCCGCGCGTACAGGAACGCCGTGGTCGTTGGATGGATGACCAGCACGCGGTGGCGCGCTTCCGAAATGGAGGACAGGAAGGAGACGCGCGCCAGGTGGTCGGCGTGCGGCCGGTAGGCGCGCCACCAACTGGCCACGTCGGAGAAGCTCTGCGGATGGTCGCGCTTGCGCGCCCCGCGAATCGTCGTGAATGAGAGGTGCTGATCCACAAAATTCACGCCGTTGGCCAGCAGCCAGTCGCCGAACCGCTTCAGGTGCTCGAGCGTCGCGTCCCAGCCTGCCACCCCGTAGGCTTCGCAGAACAGCCGCCGCCCCAACTGATGGCTCACGCTCGCCGACTGCCGGATGGTGAACAGATAGTGCGGCTGCAACTCCTGCCCGCCGAGCATGTCGATGCCCGGCACATGCTGGAACACATGGAGCGAGGCATCGGCGGGCGAGCGCCACGGGTAAGGCCAGTCCTGCTCCATGAAGTGGCCGGTGAACTGAATGCCGTGACGGTCGCACCATTCAAAGACAGGGCGCATGAAGCTTTCGATCCAGACATCATGCAGCGTCTGCCAGTAGTCGAAGCGCACTCTGCGCCAGTCGCCCGTGTCCCAGAACAACGACGGGAGATGATCCGTCAGGTCGTAGCCGTTCCGCTTGCGGAAAGCAGCCAGCGTTTCGTGGGAAAGCGGCAGTGCCGGCAGTGAAATGTCATAGGCGCCGCCCGTGGCGATGAGCGGCTCGTCGGTGAACGCCCAACGGATGGCCTTTCCGAATTCGCCTCCAAACTCCTTCCGGTAGGCTTCGTAGGTCGTCTCCAGAAAGAGCCCGGTGGTGCGCGGGTTGGTGAGGTCCACATACGGGAAGCCCGCGGTCCACAGGTTGCCCGAGGCCCGCCGCAGGCGGAACGCGGCCACCTCCTCGCCCTCCTTCACGTCCGCGGGCGAGCGCACGCGCCGGAGCTGCGCGAAATCGCCGCGCGGCGCGGCAAAAAAGGCCAGGTGCTGCGGATGCGGCGACACGGCGGCCGCGCGCAGGCCGGTCTCGACCGTCACATACTGGCTCGCCGTTTCCGGCGCGCGCGACGGCACGTGTCCGCCCGCGAAGCCGGAAGGGTACGAGTTTTCGTCGTAGATATTGATGAACAGGCCGAGGCGCTTTCCTTCCTCGAGCGCCGTCCGCCACAGTCTGAACCATTCCGGGCTCAGATAGTCCGTCATCAGCCCGGGGCGCGGATGCACGAACGCGCCGCCGAGCCCCTGCCGGCGGTACTGCTCCAGCATCTCCCGGATCCGCTCCGGCTCCATCTCGTCGTTCCACACCCAAAGCGGCATCGGCCGGTACTCGGGCGGCGGATCGGCGAAAGCCTTGCGGATCTGGTCGTCTGTCCAGGCCTGCGCCGACGGCAGCGCCTTCGGCTCCAGCGGGGGCTGGGCCGCCGCCAGCGGAGTGGCGATGATCGCCGACAGAACCCACAGGCGGCGGAAAAAGACCATGACGTCCTCCATTGGCCACCGATCCTATCAAAGCGGCAGCGCGGCGGCCTCCTTGACTGCCTGCCCCTGCCGCCATAGAGTGGCTCAGGAGATTCCCGCGCAAGGAGCAGTCATCCATGAAAACAGACCGCCGCAGATTTGTTCAGTCCGCCTCGGCCCTTCCGTTGCTGCCGCGCCACGTGATTGGGGGGCAGGCGGCGCAGCCCGCGCCCAGCGAAAAGATCCATGTGGCGCTCATCGGCTGCGGCACCGAAGCCATCCGCGAACTGCCGCAGTTCATCCAGCACCCGGCGCTCCGTTTCACGGCCGTGTGCGACCCGTGCCGTTCCGCCATCGGATACAAGGACTGGTCGCCCACCGGCCTGTTGCAGGGCATCCGCAAGCTGCTGAACCAGCCGCAGTGGGGCGCCGGCTTCGAGTCTGTGATCCCCGCCGGGCTCGAGGTGGCGCGCGCCGTCATCGAGGCCTACTACGGGCAGCCCGGTTCGGTCCGGGCCTACACGGACTACCGCGAGATGTTCGCGAAGGAAACGGATCTTCAGGCGGTGTGGATCATGACGCCGGACCATCACCACGGGCTCGCCGCCCTGCATGCGATGGCCCGCAGGCTTCATGTGATGACGCACAAGCCGATCTCGAACCGCCTCGCCGAAGCCAGAGCGGTGATCGATGCTGCAAACAAGACCGGCGTCGCCACGCATTTCCTCGCGTGGAACACCGGCAACGGCATCGGCACGGTGAAGGAGTGGATCGATTCCGGCGCCATCGGGACGCTGCGGGAAATCCACAACTGGACGAACCGGCCCGTGTGGCCGCAGTACGTCGAACTGCCGCAGGACGAGCCGCCCGTGCCGCGCGGCTTCGAATGGGACCTGTGGCTCGGCCCCGAGAAAGAGCGGCCCTATCATCCCTGCTACACGCACATGGTGTTCCGCGGCTGGTACGACTTCGGCGGCGGCACGCTCGCCGACATGGGCATCTACTCGCTGTGGAGCGTCTTCCGCACGCTCCGGCTTGGCGCGCCCGATCTGATCGAGCCGCTCCGCTCGCACCACTGCCGCTTCGACGGCACGGCGGCGTCGCGCATCGCCAACGATTTCTCGTTCCCGTCGGCCTCGGTCACGCGCATCCGGTTTCCCAGGACATCCGCACGGGGGGCCGTGGATCTCTTCTGGTATGACGGCGGCATGAAGCCGTTCCCGCCCGACGAGACGGGCCTCGAAGAGCTGCCCGCCGAAGGCATGATGTTCCGCGGAGACAAAGGCGTCATCGTCTCCGGCTTCCGGGTGGAGAAGCCGGTGCTGTATGCGTCCGGGAAGAAGCCGCAGGAGGCCGCGCAGCAGCCGCAACGCCCCAACGTAGCCGACCTGTTCGCCAACGCCTGCCGCGGCGGCGAGCCGTCGCCCGGCGCTTTCACGCATGCGTGGGAGATTTCCGAGACCGTCTGCCTCTGGGGCGCCGCGCTCCGCGCCGGCCGCAGGCTGAAATACGACGCAGCGGCGGGCCGCTTCACCAACGATGAGAAGGCGAACGAGTATCTCGTGCGCGCCTACCGCAAAGGCTGGGAACCGCCGCAGGTGTGATCCCGCCCTGCCGGCATCCGGGCTGTTGCTAGCCTGAGGAAGATGGTCTGGCTTTGCGCGCTTCTTCTTCAGGCTTCTGCCCTGTCTCCCATGCCGCCCGCATCGCTGGCCGAGACGCCGGCGATGCGCGCGGCGCGGTCGCTGGCCGAGAGCACGGCCGCGGCCGCGCCCCGGTGGCGCACGCACGCGGAAAAGACGGATTTCCGCGAAACGGGATCCTACGGGGAAGCCGTCGGCTTTTATTCGCGCCTGGCGGCGGCCTCTCCTTTCGCGCGCCTCGCCGAGATCGGGCGCTCCAGCGAGGGGCGCCCGATTTCCCTGTTCGTTGCCAGCCGGGACCGCGCCTTCACGCCGCAGGCGGCGCGGCGCTCGGGCAAGCCGGTCGTCCTGCTTCAGAACGGCATCCACCCCGGAGAAAACGGCGGCAAGGACGCGGCCATGATGCTGCTGCGCGACGTTCTCGTGACGCGGCGCCTCGCCCATCTGCTCGACTCGGTGATCATCCTCTCGATCCCCGTCTTCAACCCCGACGGCCATGAGCGCGTCTCCCCCTGGAACCGCATCAACGAGAACGGCCCGGCGCAGATGGGCTTCCGGGTCACCGCGCGGCGGCTGAACCTGAACCGCGACTACATGAAGGCCGACACGCCCGAGATGCGCGCGTGGCTGCGGATGTACAACGCGTGGCTCCCGGACCTGCTCATCGACAACCACGTCACCGACGGCGGCGACACGCAGTATGACGCCACCTTCGCCGCGCATACCGGACAGGACATCGCCCCTCCGGTGGGCCGCTGGGTCAAAGAACAGTTCCTGCCGGAATTGTTCCGGCGGCTCGAATCGCTGGGCCACGTGCCGGGCTTCTACATCGAGGGGCGCGCCGCAGGAGGGAAGGCGCTGGCCGCGATGAACGCCACGCCGCGCTACTCCACCGGGTATGCGGCGGCGCAGAACCGCGCCGCGCTGCTCGTGGAAACACACAGCCTCAAGAGCTTCCGCACGCGGGCGTGGGCGCATTACGACGTGATGCAGGCGGCGCTGGAAATCGCCGCCGCGCAGGGTTCCGCGCTGCGGCGCGCCTCGGGCGAGGCGGACCGGATGCAGGCCGCGGTCCGGCCCGGCGAGGCTGTCTTCCTGGAAGGCGCGCCGTCGGGCGAAGGCGAGCCCTACACGCTGCGCGGGCTGCGGACGGAACAGGTTTCCAGCCCCGTCAGCGGCGGCATGGTCATCCGGTATGCCGCGGAGAAGCTCGACACGCCGGCGCGGATTGTGCGGACGCTCGAGCCCCGCGTCGCCCCGCCCGCGCCCCACGGTTACGCCGTGCCGCGGGAGTGGGGCGAGATCATCGAACTGCTCCGGCTGCACGGCGTGGAAATGATCCCCCTCGCCCGGCCTGTGGAAGGCGAGTTCGATACGGTGCGGTTCGAGGACGTGAAATTTGCGGCCGCGCCTTTCGAGGGGCGCTTCCGCGTCGCCGGCTTCCGCACGCGGCCGGTGCGCGTCCGGCGCACCCTTCCCGCAGGCAGCGTCTACGTGCCGGTAGCGCAGCGCGCCGGCAGGGCGGCGATGCACCTGCTGGAGCCGGAGGCGCCGGACTCGGCCCTGCGCTGGGGATTTTTCCTGCCCATTTTTGAGCAGAAGGAATACTTCAGTGATTTTGTTTTCGAGCCTTTTGCGAGAAAAATGCTCGAAGCGGATCCGCAATTGAAGCGCGAATTCGAAGAAAAGATCGCCGCCGACGCCTCCTTCGCCGGCAATCCGCGGGCCCGGCTGCTTTGGCTGTACCAGCGCTCGCCGTACCACGAGCCGGACAAGGACGTCTACCCCGTGCTCCGCTTCGCCGCCCCGCCCGCCTGGCTGCCGGCTCCCGGCGGGCGCTAGAGCTTCTCAGCCTCTGCCGAGCTCTTCCTTGAGCTCGGCGAGCAGCTTCAGGGCTTCCACCGGGCGCAGGTTGTCGATGTCGAGCTGCCGGATCCGCTCGGCGATCTGCCAGCCCACCGGCTCGAACAGGCGGATCTGAAGCGCCGGGCCGGAGCCTTTTCTGCGTTTCGGCGCCTCGAGCTCCTCGCTCACCGTCTCTTCCTTCTTCTCGTGCAGCGCCAGGATCTCGCGCGCCCGCTCGATCACCTCCGGCGGCAGAGCGGCCAGCCGCGCCACTTCGATGCCGTAGCTGCGGTCGGCGCAGCCCGGCTCCACCTTGCGGAGGAAGATGAGCTGGTCGCCCGATTCCTTCACCGACACATGCAGGTTCACCACGCCGTCGAGCCGGCCGGCCAGCTCGGTCAGCTCGTGATAGTGCGTGGCAAACAGGGTGTAGGCGCCGATGCGGTCGTGGATGTATTCGAGCACCGCCCAGGCCAGCGCCAGCCCATCGTAGGTGGCCGTGCCGCGGCCGATTTCGTCCAGAACAATCAGGCTTCTCTCGGTGGCCGAGTTGAGGATCACGGCCGTTTCCGTCATCTCCACCATGAACGTGGAACGCCCGCGCGCGAGGTTGTCGCTGGCGCCGATGCGCGTGAACACGCGGTCGATGACGGGCAGCACCGCTTCCGTGGCCGGCACGAAGGAGCCCATCTGCGCCATCACGGCGATCAGCGCCGCCTGCCGCAGGTAAGTGGACTTGCCGCCCATGTTCGGCCCTGTGATCAGCGCCATGCGATGCGCGCCGCGGTCCAGATAGAGATCGTTCGGGATGAAGTGGCCGGCTTCGGCCTCGGCCAGCTTCTCGATCACCGGATGACGGCCCGCGACAATTTTCATCTCTCCCGTTTCGGAGAAGCGGGGCCTCGAATAGCGCCGTTCCACGGCCGTTTCCGCCAGCGCGCAGTAGAAGTCGATCTCGGCGACGGCAGCGGCGGTGACGCGCACCCGCGGCGCGGCCGCGGCCGCTTCGGCGCGCAGCGCGGCAAGAATGGTGCGTTCGAGATCGAGGGCCCGCTCCTCGGCGTCGAGCACCTTCGCCTCCAGCTCCTTCAGCTCCGGCGTGGTGAAGCGCTCGGCATTCACCAGCGTCTGCTTCCGCTCATAGTCCGGCGGCGCCAGGTGGAGGTTGGCCTTCGAGATCTCGATGTAGAAGCCGAAGACGTTGTTGAAGCGGACTTTCAGCGACGCGATCCCGGTGCGCTGCCTCTCGCGCGCCTCGATGGCGGCGATGATCTGGCGCGAGTGCGTGGCCAGGTGGCGCAGCTCGTCCAGCTCCGCGCTGTAGCCGCTGCGGATCACGCCGCCGTCGGCCGGATTGGCCGGCGCGTTCTCCGAGATGGCAGCAAGGATCCGGTCGCGCAGTTCCGCCACGTCGTCCAGGGCCGCGGCCGCCCCGGCCAGCTTCTGCGGCGGGGCGCCGGACAGCAACGGCCGCAGCTCGGGCACGCAGGCCAGCGTGCGGCCCAGCCCGAGCAGGTCGCGCGGGCTTGCCGTGCCGACGCTGATGCGCGCCAGCAGGCGCTCGAGATCCAGCATCCGGCCGAGCACGTCGCGCAGCTTCGCGCGCTGGATGGTGGCGCGCGCCAGCCATTCGACGGCGTCGAGCCGCGCCTCGATCTCCGCCCGGTCGAGCGAAGGCCGCAGCAGCCGCTTGCGCAGCAGCCGGGCGCCCATGCCCGTGCAGGTGCGGTCGATGACATGCAGCAGCGTGGCCTCGCGCCCGCCGCCGGCGTCGGCGGTGAACAGCGGCTCGACAAGCTCGAGGTTCCGCACCGTCACCGCGTCCAGCATCATCGCGCCCGCGCGGTCGAAGTAAACGGGCCGGTCCAGGTGGTCGAGCGCAGACTTCTGCGTCTCGCGCAGGTATGCCAGGATTGCGCCCGCCGCGCCCGTCGCGAGTCGCCGTCCGGCCAGCCCGCAGCCATCCAGCGCGAGCAGCCGGAAGTGGTCCAGCAGGAGCCGCTCGGCGTGGGCGGGCTCGAACGTCCACGCCTCGACCGCGGTCACCGCCCAGCGCCCCTTTGGAGCCTGTTCCGGCTCGGCGGCCAGCAGTTCGCGGGCGTCGAGCTGCTCGAGCGCGGCGGCGGCTTCCGCAAAGGGAATCTCGGTGGCGCGGAACTCGCCCGTGGAAACGTCCACCCAGGCGAGTCCCGCTTCATCCCGCCGCCGCACCAGCGCGGCCAGGTAGTTGTTCTGCGACGCCTCCAGCAGCGCCGCCTCGGTCACCGTGCCCGGCGTGACGATGCGCGTGATCTCGCGGCGCACCAGCTTCTTCGCGAACCGCGGGTCTTCCATCTGCTCGCAGATGGCCACGCGGTAGCCCTTCTGGATGAGCCGCGCGATGTAGTTTTCCGCCGCATGCGCCGGAACGCCGCACATCGGCACGGGCTCGCCGCGGTCCTTGTTGCGCGAGGTGAGCGTGATTTCCAGCTCGCGCGCGGCAAGGATGGCGTCTTCGTAGAAGAGCTCGTAGAAGTCCCCGAGGCGGAAAAACAGCAGCGCGCCGGGCGCCTGCTGCTTCGCCGCATGGTACTGCCGCATCAGCGGCGTCGCCGGTTCCTGGGCCACACTATCAAGCGTAAATGCCGCGCAGTTTGATGGCAAAAGCCACGCGATCCAGCGCCAGCATGTACGCCGCGCAGCGGTTGTGCACCTTGTGCCGCTCGGCGTAGGAGACCACGTCGCGGAAGGCGTTCACCATGATCTCCTCCAGCCGCCCGTTGACGAGCTGCTCGTTCCAGAAGAAGCCCTGGCGGTCCTGCACCCACTCGAAGTAGCTCACCGTCACGCCGCCGGCGTTGGCCAGGATGTCGGGAATGACGAAGACGCCCTTCTCCTGAAGGATCCGGTCGGCTTCCGCCGTCGTCGGCCCGTTGGCGCCTTCGCAGATGATCCTCGCGTTGATCCTGTGCGCGTTGCGCGAATGGATCACGTTCTCCTTGGCCGCCGGCACCAGCACGTCGCAGGGCAGGAACATGGCCTCTTCGCGGTCGATGTCTTCCGCGCCGGGGAAGTGCGTGATGGAGCCGGTGGCCTTGCGGTGCGCTTCCACCGCCACAGGGTCGATCCCCTTCGGGTTGTAAATGGCCCCGTCATATTCAATGATGGCGATGATCTTCATGCCCGCCTTGTGCATCAGCCTGGCGGCGTGGCCTCCCACATTGCCGAAGCCCTGCACCACGACGGTGGTCTCCGACGGCTCGATGTGGAACTTGCGCAGCGCCTGGAGCGTCACGAACAGGCAGCCGCGGCCAGTGGCGGCGCTGCGGCCGCGCGAGCCGCCCAGGTCGAGCGGCTTGCCGGTGACGACGGCGGTGACCGTAGTCCGCTTGTGCATGGAATACGTGTCCATGATCCACGCCATCGTCTGCTCGTTCGTGTTCATGTCGGGCGCCGGCACGTCGCGCTCCGGCCCGAGGATCTCGATGATGTCGGCCGTGTAGCGGCGCGTGATGCGCTCCAACTCTCCCTGGCTCAGCACCGAAGGATCGCAGATGACGCCTCCCTTGCCTCCGCCGAAGGGGATGTTGACGACGGCGCACTTCCAGGTCATCCATGCCGCCAGCGCGCGCACCTCGTCCAGCGTCACGTCCGGGGCGAAACGGATGCCTCCCTTGGCCGGTCCGCGGGCCAGCGAATGCTGCACGCGGAAGCCGGTGAAGACTTCCAGCCTTCCGTCGTCCATCTGCACGGGGATGTAAACCGTGACCTCCATCGTGGGAGTCCGAAGGACCTTCTGGAGTCCTTCATCCAGGCCGAGCAACGCGGCGGCCTCATTGAAGCGTGCCTCGGCGGCCAGCCATGGATTGAACTCGCGTTCCAGGGCCGGATCATGGCCGGGCTTCGTGGCTTCGAGGATCATGCAAAAGCACCTCCGCCCTCAATTATCCTCGTAAGGAATGACCCCGGCAAGCCGGAAAAGCGCTGCGATATCCCGCCGGAGCCTGCTCGCCGCCATCGCCGCCGCGGCGCTGCCGCTGCGCGCCGCGGCCGTGCGGGAGCGGGTGCAGTGGTGCGGCATTCCCTTCTGGCGCCTGGCGAACGGCGATTCCCGCCTGCGGCTCCTGCGCATCCACGGCGACGAGGAAACGGCGCGGCAGGCGGTCGAGCTGCTGCTCGATTCCGTGGAAGGCGAAGCCTGGATCGTCGATTCCCGTACCCGGCTGGTGGAGTTCCGCGGCTTCCAGATCGATCCCAACCGCATGTTCTCCCGCGCCGGCGCGGAACGCAATCTGTGGCGGCTGAACCCGGAGGCTGCGCCCGGCGGGATCGCGGCCGCTCTCGATGCCCTGGACTCCTGCCGCGACGCGATGCTGCGCGCTCTGATGCCGCCGCCCGGCGGGCTGTGGATCGCCGCTCACAACAACGGTCCCGGCTACTCGATGGAAACCGAAGCGCCCATTTCCCGAAAAATTCACCGCCCTCAGCCCGATATGCCGCGGGATTTTTTCCTTTTCACCGAGGAAAAGGACTACCAGATCGCCGAAAAGGGCCCCTACAATGCCGTCCTTCAGGACCGCCCCGGCGGCGAGGATGACGGCTCGCTGTCCCGCTGGTGCGCCGCCGCGGGCATCCGCTATGTCAACGTCGAGGCCGCCCACGGCAAGCTGGACAAGCAGCTCGACATGATCCGCTGGCTTGTCCGCTCGCTGCCTTTATAGCCTGAGTGGCAGCCCGGCTCGGATCCTGCGTGGCCGGGTTACGCGCTGGCAGTCCTGCAAGGGGGCAGCCAGGAAATGCGCGCCGCATCCGGCCCGGGAAAAGACCTTGCCTTCAGAGAACGGGGCTCCACGAGCGCACCGCAACAGACGGCCGCGAGCCCGCGTCGAGGCCTGCCCGCCCCTCCGGGCAGATGCGCATCTCCTCCCATTGCAGCCGATCGCCTGGACCTGCTTTCGCGGAATGCCGTCGAGTGGGCTTCGCACCTTGCGGAGCGCCACAGCCGCGCGCGGAAATCGCTGCAAGCGGGCCAGCGGAACCGGCAGCTCCTGCCGGAGCGGCTGCACTCAAAAACAGGAAGCTTCAACGGAGGGCAAGCCCGGAGCAAACGGATGCCGTCACGAGCCTGCCCTCTCCCTGAAAGAGCTGCCGCCAGCAGGGGTCCACTGGCTGGGCGTGAAAGCCGGAGCTGCGCCTCTGCGTGGCGCACCGCGCGGCCTTGTCAGAACGCCAGCCGAAGGGCGAATTGCCACTGACGCATGATGGCCTGGCTGTTGATGTCGAAAATCCGCCCCTTCACACCGGGGCAGTCCACGCAGGCGTTGGGCTGGGCGAGATTCACGTTGTTGAAAAGGTTGAAAATCTCCGCCCGGAACTGAGCCGTGTACTTCTCGGCCATGGAGAATTCCTTGAACACGGACAGGTCGGTCTGATAGAAGCCGGGGCCGAACAGCGAATTGCGGGCAATGTTGCCGAAAGTGCCGCGCGCCGGCCTGCGCCACGGGCCGCTCTGCTGTCCGTTGACGAGCAGCACATCGTCCGCCGTCACAAACCAGCCGAGGCGGCTCGGCGAACTCGCCTTCGCGGCGCTGAGGCTGCCCACAATGTCGGGACGGCATGGACCCGTGTCGCGGTCGCGCCCGCAGTCGCGATAGCTCGGCGTGAAAGGCAGCCCGCTGCCCCACCGTGTGACGGCGTTCAGCTGCCAGCCGCCGAGCAGCAGGTCTGCGGCCGCCGGAACGCCCTTCAGCCAGCGGCGGTTGCGGCCAACGGGAACGTCCCACTGGTTGATCATCGTGAAGAAGTGTTCCCGGTTCCACTCCGAAATGCCGCGCATCACCCGCGCGTCCTGGTTGTAATAAACGCCGTCGTATCCGGTGTTTCGGCCCCAGGTGTAGTGAGCAATCAGATTCCAGCCGTCGCTGAACCGCTTCTCCGCCTTCAGTTGGAGGGAGTGGTAATGGTTGCTGCCATCGTTGCCGAAATAGCGGATGTCCTGGGTCCAGCCGTACAGTCCGAAGAAGGGCCGCCGCTGGTTGGTGTTGAGCGTGTCAAAGCCTACGATCGTGGGCTGGTTCACGTCATAGTTCGTGCCCACGCCGCCCGCGGAAACCATCACGTGCGTCCCCTTGTTTCCCACGTAGGCGGCCTCCACGGCAAGGTCGCGCCACAGCCGCCGCTGAATGGTGAAGTTCCAGTGATCCACCGTGGGCACGCGCATCGTCTCCGGCCGCGCGAAAGCGGAGATGCCCGGTGGGAGAATCGCCTTCCCGGTCGCGCCACGCGGACGGTTCTCGAGCAACCGCGCCGGATTCAGTTGGGGTCCCGGTCCCTCGCTCAGAGTGAACACGCGGTCGAACGCAGTCGGAGGATTCATCGCCTGGATGGCCAGCACGGGCAGGTTCTGCGTGGCAGCCATGCCGAACAGCGTCCCGAAGGTGCCGATCGAGAAGCTTCTGCCATAGCCGGTGCGGATCACCGTGGAAGGCGTCAACTGATAGGCAACGCCGAGCCGGGGGGCCCAGGTGCCGTAGACCGGCGCCACGCCCATCGAGCTGTTCACTCCGTCTCTGCCGGCGATCCAGACCTCGCCGGTCGAGAGCCGGATCAGCGATCCCTTCCCGGGCCCGGTGACCGTCTCAGGCCTGTAGATTTCCCACCGCAATCCGTAGTTCACCGTCAGCCGGGGCGTCACCCGCCAGGTGTCCTGGCCGTAGAAGAACCAGCGGTTCTGTCTTTCTTCCGCATCCAGCGACGAGCTGACGTAGCGCTCAAACGAACTCACCTCGCCCAGCAGGAAACTGGCCAGGCCCAGGCCGCCTCCCGCGGCGCCGGCCGTTCTCTCCGGGTTGAAGTTCAACTGCCCGCTGCGATGGCGGTCGCTCGGCACGCGCAGGTTCATCGCCCGGCGGATGTCGGCGCCGAACTTGAAGGCGTGATTGCCGCGGATCTTCGACCAGTTGTTCACGAACTGGAACTGCCGCTCCTTCTGGTCCAGCGGACAGTTGCACCGGTTGATTCCCAGTGCGTAGCCGAACTGGAATCCGGCAAACCCGTTGATGAACATTCCGGGCATATCCGATGTCCGCTCGTCCACGTTCAGGCCGGGAATGCCGGCGGCCTGCGCCGGGTTGCTGCCAAGGCCGCCCGGCCGCACCTCCACCCTGTACTGGAACCATCCGAAGCGGAAATCCGTCAGCAGGCCCGGGCTCAGCGTATAGTCCAGCCCGATCGCCACGCTCTGGTTGCGCACGCTGGACAGCCCGGCGAACGGACTGGCCGAATCAAATCCACGGCCGCCGGCGATCCGGCCGTAAATGCCCGGCGCGTCCTTGAAGTAGTCCGCAATGCTGTAACGGCCGAACAGGTGAAGGCCCGGCGACAGATACGCATCCAGGCGGGTGTTGCCCTGATGCTCGGTGTTGCGCTCCGTGCCGGAGGCGACGTAGTTGGGCTGGTCGCCGACCGCCGTGGGAATGTTGGGCACTGGAATCTGGCGCAGCAGCGCCTGGGCCTGCGGCGCAAGCCGCGAAGAGGGAATCCGGTTGCCGGGGAATTGCGTTCTCCGGTCGGGCGACAGCGTCTGTCCTTCCACCGACAGCGGGTCAAAAATGTTCACGCCCAATCCGCTCAGATCCCCGCTCCGCTCCGCTGCTGTCGGCACGCGTACCAGCGCCGAGCCTCCCACCAGCCTTTTCGTGCCCTGATAGTCTCCGAAGAAGAAATACCGGTTGCGCCGGATCGGCCCGCCCAGCGAGCCTCCGAACTGGTTCCAGATGCTGGTCGGAATGTACTTGCTCCGCGTGCCGGCGATCGGCTGGGACTGGGTGAACGGGTTTCTGGCGAACTGGGCGCTGTTGCGGTGGAAGTGGAACAGGCTTCCATGCAGCACGTTGGTGCCGGACCTCGTGTGCGCGCTCACCACGCCGGCGGCGGCCTGCCCGAACTCAGCCTCGTAGTTGCTTGTCGTGACCTTGGCTTCGGTCACCGATTCCAGCGTCGGGTTGATGACGATCAGCCCCAGAATCACGTCATGGTTGTCTACCCCGTCCAGGATGTGCCCGGTCCCGCCGAAATGCTGCCCGTTGACCAGCTTCCGGTAGGACCCCTGAGGATCCTCCGAGGAGGCCGTCTGGAAGCTCATTGGCTGCACGCCCGGCGTGAGAATCTCGAACATCGTGAACCGGCGGTTCAGCACCGGCAGCTCGGACACCACCTTGTCCTCGTACAGCACGGCGATGTCCGAGCGGTCCGTCTTCAGGACCGGCGCCTCGCCCGTCACCTCGATGGCCTGCGAAACCTCGCCGACCCGGAGCACTGCGTCCACGCGCGTGGCCATGTCCACCGAGACCACCACGTTGTCCTGCACAAAGGACTGAAAACCCTGGGCTTCCACCCGAACCCGGTAGCGCCCAGCCAGAAGGTATGGTTGCAGGTAGTTGCCGGACTCATTGGCCGTCGTTTCCTGCGTCGTCTGCCGTTCCAGGCTCGTGATGATGATCCGCGCCCTCGGCACAGCCGCGCCGGAAGGATCCGTTACCGTGCCGAGTATGGATCCGTACACTGCCTGGGCCTGCGCTGAAAGCGACACAGCCAGAACGAGACAAGCCAGTCGAACGCCATATCTGACAACAGGTTGCATAGCCCCAACACCTCGTGAGAATTCAGATCCCAGGATTGTGTTTTTTTCATCTACCATTAAAGGTGAAGTTTGTCAAGATTCAGCCGGGTCGCGTTCCTGAGGCCGTGCCGCCAGGGCGCGCCCCCGCGAGGTGCGGACCGGCGCAGCATCTGCCACAACAGCAGCCGGAGCCGGACTGAGCCAGCGGAGAAACGTCCCGGAGACCGCGTCTTGGGGGAAACCGGACGCGCACCGCCCCACCCATCCCCACTGAATTCCCCAGTGGCCGGCATCCATGCCGCCGTTGTAGGCTTTCACTGATGCGCTCTTCCCTCGCAGCCGAGATGCTGGCCGAGTTCCTCGGCACGATGGTGATCCTGCTGTTCGGCGCCGGAGTCTGCGCCATGGTGGCGCTGTTCGGCTCCGGCGCGCCAGGCGAGATCGTGCATGGCGGCTACACGAGCATCACCATCGGCTGGGCGCTCGGCGTGCTGTTCGGCGTCATCGTCTCCATCCGGATCTCCGGTGCGCACCTGAATCCCGCGGTCACGCTCGCCTGCGCCGTCTTCCGCGGCTTTGCCTGGCGGAAGGTCCTGCCGTACGTGCTGGCGCAGACGCTGGGGGCCATGGCCGGCGCGGCGCTCGTCTGGTTCAACTACCGGGAGGCGATCCGCCGCTTCGATCCGCTGCTCGAAAAGACGGCCTCCATGTTCACCACTTTCCCCGCCTTCCCGGACGTGCCGGCGGCCGGCTTCCTCGACCAGGTCCTGGGCACGGCCCTGTTGCTCTATCTCGTCTTTGCCATCACCGACGAGGACAACGTCGCCGTCCCGCAGCACCTTCTTCCCGTTCTGGTCAGCCTGATCGTGCTCGCCATCGGCGTCAGCTTCGGCAAGCTGCACGGTTATGCCATCAATCCGGCGCGCGACTTCGGACCCCGGCTGTTCACCGTGCTGGCCGGCTACCGCGTCAACGGCCTGACCGACGGCAGCCACGTCTGGTGGGTTCCCATCGCCGGACCGCTGGCCGGCGGGCTGATCGGCGCGGGCCTTTACGAGATGACCATCCGGAAATTCCTTCCCCGCCGCTGACCGCGCCGCTATGATGAAGGAAGAGGAGGCGGGCCGTGTTCTTTTCCATCACCGAACTCGAACATCATCCCATCCTGTTCGACGTCCTTTACCAGCCCGGCGAGATCGCCTTCCCCGAGGACCTGCGCCAGATCGGCTCGCTGGCGGCGCAGGGCCGGACCGAGCTGCTCCGCAACACGCTTGGCGAGATCCGCATCCGCGGCCACGTCAAGGCGGTCATGGAAGGCGTCTGCGACCGCTGCCTCGAGCCCGCCCGCCTGGAGATCGACTCCGACTTCGACCTCTTCTACCGGCCGGTGGTGCGCACCGCCAACCATGCCGAAATCCAGCTCGAGGACGGCGAGATCGACCTTGCCTTCTATGAAGGCGAAGGCGTCGAGCTTGCCGATGCGCTGCGCGAGCAGATCCTGCTCAGCATGCCCATGCAACTGTTCTGCCGGCCGGACTGCAAAGGGCTTTGCCCTTACTGCGGGGCCAACCGCAACCAGGTGAACTGCGGCTGCCGCAGCCCGTTCATCGATCCGCGCTGGGCCTCGCTCAGAGACCTGGGATGATCTTTTTCCGCACCGCGTAAAGCACGAGCTCGGCCGTATTGTGGAGGTTGAGCTTCTGCATGATCCTCGTGCGGTGCGTTTCCACCGTGTAGACGCTCAGGTTCAGCAATTGCGCCACTTCCTTGTTCGAGCGCCCTTCGGCCAGCAGTTGCAGCACCTCCTTTTCGCGGTCGGTGAGCAGGCTGTAGCTGTCCTGCTGGTTCCGCTGCTGGAGGTTGCGCATGTAGTCCTCCAGCAGCGCCTGCGCGATGGCGGGGCTGAAGAAGGGCTTGCCCTGCGCGGCCACGCGCACGGCGCGCACCAGATCCTCTTCGGCCGTGTCCTTGAGCAGAAACCCGCGGGCGCCGGCTTCGAGCGCCCGCAGCAGGTAGGTTTCGTCATTGTGCATGGACAGGATGAGCACGTTGGTGCGCGGGTTCTGCTTCACGATCTGGCTGGTGGCGTCGATGCCATTGAGCTGCGGCATCGCCACGTCCATCACGACGACGTCCGGCGCCAGCTCGCGCGCCAGACGCACCGCTTCGCGGCCATCGGCGGCCTCGCCGGCCACCTGAAGGTCCGGCTCCTGCTCCAGAATGAACCGCAGGCCCTTGCGGACTACGGCATGGTCGTCAGCCAGCAGCACTCGCGTCATGCTTCCACCTTCGTCTTCGGGATCTCCGCCCGCACCGTCGTGCCCGCGCCCGGGGTCGAGGCGACCGAAAACACGCCGCCCAGCTCGCGGATGCGTTCCTCCATGCCGAGCAGGCCCAGCCCGCGCCGTTCTTTGCCGTTGCGGATGCCGCGGCCGTCGTCGCGCACCAGCAGCTCCACGCGGTCCCCGGTCTCGCGCAGCTCCACCACCACATGACGGGCGGCCGCATGGCGCATCACGTTGGTCAGCGACTCCTGCACCACGCGGAACAGCCCGGTCTTCTGCGCATCGCTCAGCCCGTCCAACTGCCCGTGGACGATGACGTCCACGGGGATGCCGCCGAGGCGCGAAAACTCGCGGCCCAGCCATTCCACCGCCGGCCCCAGGCCCAGATCGTCGAGCATCGCCGGCCGCAGGCCCATTGCCAGGTCCCGCACCGTTTTCATTGCGCCCTCGGCCATCTCCTTCGCCTGTTGCAGGTGTTCGCGGAAGCGCTGCGGATCGTCCGGCCCGATGCGGCCCAGATTGGCGATCTCCATGCGCAGCGCCGTCAGCATCTGCCCCACCTGGTCGTGCAGCTCCAGCGAAAGGCGCTTGCGCTCGGCCTCCTGCGCCTGCACCAGCTTCTGAGAAAGCTCCCGCATTTCGCGTTCGGCGGCGCGCGCCCGCTCTTCCAGCCGCCAGATCCACCAGATGCTGGCCACCGCCACCACCGCGCTCAACAGCAGGATTCCGTAGGTGAGCCGGTTCAGCCGCCGGCGGAAATCCTGCTGCGCTTCCAGCAGCCGCTGCTGGGCCTGTTTGAGGTTCTCGTAGTTGATCATCTGGAGCTGCTCGGCCATGGCGCTGATTTCGGCGCGCCGCCCCAGCAGCACCTTGCGCACGTAGGTGCCGCCCAGGGCAAGCTTGACCTCCGGCCGCCAGGCCAGCGGCGGCCCCAGCAGCGTGAAGAAGCTGTCCAGCCTCTCGCGCAGCCGCGCCATCGCGGCCTTGTCGACGGAATCGCCCAGCGAGCGCTCCAGCTCTTCCACCGACCGCAGGATGCGCTCCCGCGCCTCCAGGATGTCCTCGCGCACTTCCGCCGAATCCTCGGCGTCGCGGTCCAGCAGGAAGTCGCGCAGGTCCAGGCTGATGCGGTAGAGATCCGCGCGCAGGTCGCTCACCAGCTTTTCGGTGGCCGCGTATTTTTCCTGCGCCTCGATCAGCTCGCGTTGCAGCGCCGCCGAGCGGCGGATCTGCGAAAACCCCAGCAGGCTTGCCAGCAGCATCATCGTGCCGAAGCCGGCAAGCAGGACGAATTCAAGCCGCGGTTTCATCGTGCGCCGCCTGCCACAATGAAGATGTGCTGGCCGTTTTCACCGACCTCGACAACTGCCTGCTCGACCACGATACCTATGAATTCGCGCCCGCGCTGCCGGCGGTCGCGAGACTTCGCGCCGCAGGGGCCGCCATCGTCTGCACCACCAGCAAGACGCGCGCGGAAGTCGAATACTGGCTCTCGCGGATCGGACTCTCCCATCCCAGTATCGTGGAAAACGGCGGCGGCGTCGTGCTGGAAGACGGCCGCGTCGAGGCGCTGGGACGGCCGCGCGCGGAGATCACCCCGGCGCTGCGCCAGGCGGCCCGGGACGCCGGCGCGCGCGTGCGCTGCTTTGCCGACATGGAGGCCGCGGAGATCGCCGCCCGCTGCAACATGGGGCTCGAACGCGCCCGCCTGGCCGCGCAGCGGGAGTTCAGCGAGCCCTTCGTGCTTGAGACGCCGGACCGGGAGCAGGCTTTGCGCGAGGCGCTCGCGCGGCGCGGGCTGCGGCTGACGCGCGGCGGCCGCTTCCACCATGCCTTCGCGCATGAAGGCAAGCACGCCGGCGTGGCGTGGCTGTGCAGGCGGTGGCGGCAGCAGCATCCGGCGCTCGTCACCATCGGCATTGGCGACGCGCCCAACGACGAAGGGTTTCTCGCGCTGGTCGATCACCCCGTGCGCCTGCGGCCGCCCGACACCGGTCCCGGCGCGTGGAACCGGCACGTGCTGGAGCTGCTCGAGCGGCTGGGACGGTAGCCTGCGTTTCAGGCCGAAGCCCGCTGCGCCCACGTGCCCTCTTCCACCGCCTGCACGGCCTCGAAGCGCGCGAAGACGTCCGGCAGCGCAGCTTCCACCCGCTGCCAGGAAGGCAGCGGCGGCTGCCCCGCCGCATCCGCGAGGTACTCCGCGGCCGCCTCCTGAATGCCGCGGGCAAACACCTCCACCGCTTCCGTCTCCTCGTGCAGATCGGTCTCCATCGCGTTGAGCACGGCATCGATGTGGCAGCGCCGCACCATGTCCAGCGCCTCGCTGCGGTAGACCAGCGGCAGCGTTCCGTTCAGCAGGCCCGCGGGCAGCACCACGCCGTCGGCCGCCGCGCCGCGGAAGATGGCCAGCGCCACCTCGCGCGCCATCCGGTGCAATCCCTTGCCGGGATCGGATGCCGAAATGGCCTGGTGCTTGTGGTCGTAACAGTCGGCGATGTCCACCTGGCAGACGCGCGACGCGGGCACGCGGCGGTAGACCTCCGCCAGCGTCGAAATCTCCAGCCCCCAGTCCGGGCTGATTTCGATGGTCCGCGCCAGCCGCGCGTCCATCGCAATCTCGCCTGCCAGCGGATAACGGAACCAGCCCAGGTATTCCAGAAACCCGCACCCGACGCCGCAGCGGCGCAGCGCGGCCAGCAGCGGCCCCACCATCAGCCGCGTCAGCCGCCCGTTCAGCTTCCGGCTGAACCGCGCGTAATACCCCTTGGCGAATTCGAACCCGAAATCCGGAGCCATCAGCGGCGCCGCCAGCCGGGCGAGCATCCGCCGGTGGTAGGTCTTGATGTCGCAGTCCTGGAAAGCGATCACTTCGCAGTCGCCCTTCGACAGCAGATACCCGACTCCCATCCAGCAGGCGCGTCCCTTTCCCGGCGTGGCAGCGGCGAAGCCGGCTGCGTTCAGTTCGGCCAGCATCTCCTGAATCTCGGGACTTTCCCGCCACAGGACGGCGGCGCGGCCGCCAAAGCGGGCGAACAGCCGGCAAACATCCTCGTATTGCTGGCGCTCCGCCTGCGAGAGCACCAGGACGATCCGCTCGATCCAGTCGGCCTTCTCCAGCTCGGCGATGATCGTGTAGACCGCCGGATTCTCGAATTCGGAGTACAGCGCCGGCAGCACCACCCCGAGCGGTTTTCTGCGCCCCCAGCGCGGCAGCTCGGCGTCCAGCATGCGCCAGGCCTCCGGTTTCAGCGCGTGCAGCGTGGTGATGGTTCCGGTTTGCAGGAAATCCGCCACGGGTGTGCTCCTTTCCTGCTCCAGTGTCCGGCAGCATCGCCCGCGGCGGAATCCCGCGGGGGCTGTATCCCCATGCCGGAATCTCTGTACGCGCGGGCCGGGTGCGTTCGTCCGGCGCCGGCGGCCGCGGACTCTCGCTCGCGTGCACGGGGGCGGCGGCGCGGAAAGCCGGCCCCGCGCGGGGCAGATGACAGCCGCAGCAGGCGTGTTTTACAATGAAAAAGTCTTGCCTGTCATCCGCTTCTGGCTGAGGGCCGGAAGGACAGTTTTCCAGGAAGAGTCGAGATGCCCAATCCAAAACGCCGTCACTCGAAGCGTCGTACGTCCACGCGCCGGGCCCATGATCATCTGAAGCCCGCCGGACTGAGCGAATGTCCGAAGTGCCATGAGATGAAACTGCCTCACCGCGCCTGCCCGCACTGCGGGTGGTACAAGACGCGCGAGGTCATCGAAGTCGTCCAGGAATAAGCCGGCGCTCGCGCCGGGCCCGAGCCGCACCCGGACCTCATGCTCACCATTGCCGTGGACGCCATGGGGGGCGACCACGCCCCCATTCCCGAAGTCCAGGGCGCCGTCGCGGCCGCCCGCACGCAGGACGTCAACATCCTTCTTGTCGGCAAGCAGGACGTGCTGCGGGCGGAGCTCGACCGCCAGGGGGACTGGAAGAAGCTCCCCATCGAGATCGTCCACGCCAGCGAAGTGGTCACCATGGAGGACAACCCCGCCAAGGTCCTCCGCACCAAGCGCGACTCCAGCATCCGCGTCGCCGCGCGCCTGGTCCGCGACGGGCAGGCCGACGGCCTCGTCTCGGCGGGCAACACCGGGGCGGTGATGGCCATCGCCAAGACCGTGCTCGGCATGATTCCGGGCGTCGACCGCCCCGCGCTGGCCAACCCCTTCCCCACCATCAAGGGCAAGCCTGCGGTGATGATCGACGTCGGCGCCAACGTCGACTCGACGCCCAAGATGCTCAGCCAGTTCGCCGTGATGGGCGACGTGTATTCCCGGCTCGTCTTCCACACCGAGTCGCCGCGCGTCGGCATCCTCTCCATCGGCGAAGAAGAACACAAGGGCAATGAGCTGACGCGCGCCGCCCATGCGCTCATCCGCACGCTGCCGCTGAATTTCATCGGAAATGTCGAGGGGCGCGACCTCTACACCGGCAACGCCGACGTCATCGTCTGCGACGGCTTCGTGGGCAACGTCGCGCTCAAGGTCAGCGAAGGGCTCGTCGAAATCATCAAGCACATGCTGAAGGAGTCCTTCGAGTCCACCGTCGCCAGCAAGATCGGCTACGTGCTCAGCCGCCAGGCGCTCAAGGATTTCCGCAAGCGGATGGACTATTCCGAGTACGGCGGCGCACCGCTGCTCGGCGTCAAGGGGGTCGTCATCATCTGCCATGGGAGATCCAACGACAATGCCATCCGGAACGCGATCCGCGTCGCCACGGAAAGCGCCGCCGAGCGCGTCAACGCCCGCATCGAGAGCGAAATTGCGCGCTGGCAGGCCGAGAATGGCACGGCTCTGGCTGGCTAGCCTCCTGCTGGCGATCGCATCCCCGCTGGCGGCGCAACTGAAAAACCCCGCCCGCTGGACGCTCACGCCCTCGGCGCAGCGCGTGCCCCCCGGCGCCGAGTTCACCGCCGCGCTCCGGCTCGAGCTGGAAGAGCCGTGGCACATGTACTCGATGACCACGCCGAAGGGCGGGCCCATCATCACCACCATCGTGCTTGAAGAAAGCCCGGCGGTCGCCGAATGGCAGATCTGGTATCCGGCGCCGCAGCGCAAATTCGATCCCAACTTCCAGATCGACGCCGAGACCTACGAAAAGACGGCCACCTTCCAGTTCGTCATCCGCCTCAGGCCCGATGCGCCCGCGGGAGAGCACGAGCTCACGGCGCGCATGCGCTATCAGTTGTGCACGGACAAGGAATGCCTGCCGCCCCGGCGCGTCACGGCTTCGGCGAAGATCACCATCGATCCGGGCGCGCCCGCGCCGCCGAAAGCGCCGCTCGATGGCCTGAAGCTCTTCACGCCGGAGGCGGCTTCCTCCGCGGCCCAGGCTCCCTCCGGCAAAGGTCCCGCCGCCAGCCGGCAGCCGGCGCAGCCGCTCGGGCCGTTCCTGCTGCTGGCCTTCGGCTTCGGCCTGGCGGCGGTCTTTACGCCGTGCGTCTTTCCGATGATCCCGATCACGATGACGTTCTTCCTCAGCCAGGCGGGGTCGTCGCGGTTCGCCGTGCTCAGGCAGGCGCTCGTGTTCTGCCTTGGCATCATCCTCCTGTTCACCGGCATCGGGCTGGGCCTCAGCGCGGCGCTCGGGCCGTTCGCCGTCGTGCAGCTCGGCTCCAACCCGTGGGTGAACGGCTTCATCAGCCTCGTCTTCTTCGTCTTCGGCCTCAGCCTGCTGGGCGCGTTCGAGCTGGCCATTCCGGCCAGCGTGCTCACCCGGCTCAACATGGCCAGTTCGCGCGGCGGTTTTCTGGGCACGCTGCTGATGGGGCTGACCTTCACGCTGGCCGCCTTCGCCTGCGTCGGCCCGTTCATGGGCACGCTGCTGGCCGCCTCCGTCACCGGAGACCGGATGCAGCCGGCCCTCGGCATGCTGGCCTTCTCCGCGGCGCTGTCTTCGCCATTTTTCCTGCTCGCGCTGTTCCCCTCGTATCTGAAGAAGCTGCCCAAGAGCGGCGGCTGGATGTCGAGGCTGAAGGTCGTGCTCGGCTTTCTGATCCTCGCCGGGATGTTGAAGTATCTCGCCAACGTGGATCAGGTGCTGCAATGGAACCTGCTCACGCGCGAGCGCTTCCTGGCCTTCTGGGTGGTGCTGTTCGCGCTGCCGGGCCTGTATCTGCTCGGGTGGATCCCCATGGAAGGCGTCCGCCGCGACGAAGAGCTGAAGCCTGGCCGGCTGCTGGCCGCCACGCTGCTGCTCGGCTTTGCCCTCAGCCTGCTGCCGGGCATGTTCGGCGCCCGGCTGGGCGAGCTGGAGGCTTACATCCCCGCACCGGCCGAGGGGTTCGGTTTGCAGGGCGCGGCGCGCAGCGAGGCCGCGCGGTGGCTGAAGAATGACTGGGAGGCCGCGCTTCAGCGGGCAAAGGCGGAAAACCGGCCCATCCTTGTGGCCTTCACCGGCTACGCCTGCACCAACTGCCACTGGATGAAGGCGAACATGTTCCCGCGCCCCGAAGTGGCCGCCGAGCTCGCGCGCTTCGTGCTGATCGAGCTTTACACGGACGGAACCGACGCGGCGAGCGAGGCCAACCAGCGCCGCCAGCAGGAGCTGTTCCAGACCGTGGCCATTCCCTTCTACGCCATCTTTTCCCCGGAAGGCAGCGTGATCGCCACGTTCCCCGGCCTGACGAGAAATCCGCAGGAATTCGTCGCCTTCCTCCGCAAGGCTGGCTGAGGGGCGGCGGCTGCAAGGCTGACGGCAGGGAAGAAGGGCCGCCGCAGACGTGCGAGCAATGAAGGTTGCGGCCGGACCGGTTCCAGCCCGGCACGGGGAATCTCCGCCGTATCAGCCGCAGAAAGCGGCGGGAATTCCCGGAAAATGGCTCAGAATTTCAGCTTCCCGTAATCCACCGGCTCATTGGCCAGATGCAGCAGCGGCTCGCCGGGCATCCGCAGGTAGATGCTCTTCAGCTCATGGCGCGGGAAATCGGTGAGTTTCCGCGGCACAGGGCCTGCGTCGGTCCACTCGTAAAGGTCGATTTCCCAGGGGTTGAACGTGTCGCTCAGGCCGCGCTCCTTCGCAATCCGGTAAAGGTAGACGTTGCCCGGCTCGTGGCCGCCCAGCCACAGGCCGATCACGTCGAGCCGGAACTTGTCCTTCGAGAACATTACGAGGTTGGTGAGATAGTCGTTGCCGAGGCCGAAGCCGTCGCCGTCGCGCCCGTAGATGCCTTCGATGATGGCCAGCCCGGTTCTGAGCACGCTCTGGTTGTCGAGCGTCTTGTGCGCCCAGATCTCCTGCGCCAGCGGGCTGACCAGGTTGTCCTCCGCGCGCGCCTGATAGCGGCGGTAGCCCGTCCTGAGATGGTTCTCGAAGTAGCGCTGCACGCGTTCGGCCGCGTCGCGGCACATGTGCGGCTTCATCACTTCAGGAACGCCGGCCACCATGCGCATGCCGGAGCAGAAGCGGATGAAGGGCATGCAGACCAGGCCCTGCTCGTTCTTCACCGCCTGCGTCAGGCACATCGAATGGCCCTTCCACTTGGCGATGTTCAGCAGCCAGGTGTCCGGCGCGTTGACGGGCCAGTGGTGCGGAATGCGGTCATAGACGACGCCGCCGGGGACCTTCGACCACACGATTTCGCGCGCGGCGCGCGGCGGGCGGTAGTTCTGCTCCGGCTCGTTCATTTCGACGCCGTGCCGCTCGTGGATGTCGATGAAGCCGCGGTAGTGCCAGGCGTGATAGAGGTTGGTTTCCACCGAGTGGAATTTCCGCAGGCCCAGCTCTTTCAGCCCGACAATGAGCCCCTCGTAAAAATCCGGGTCCGTGCCTGTGCCCCAGTTCTCTTCATCCGGGCGGTGGCGGCTGCGCACGCTGGTGATGTTCGGCTTCAGCAGGATGCGGTGCGTGATCGGGATGCCCGGTTCGGTCTTGCGGACGAAAATCTGGCGGGCCAGCTCAAGACCCTCGCGGAACTTGGCCTCGCGGTCCATCTTGTGGGGAACGCGCGTGCGGCGGAGGAAGACGGCTTTCGGGTGCTGCTCGATGAAATCGTGCAGACCGAAATAGGGCGCGGGGGCGGCCGTGGCAGGGGCGGCGGCAAGCGCGCCCAGCATCTGGCGGCGCGTGATGGTCATCGGCCAGACTCCTCGAGCGTGACGATGGCGATGCGGTGAAGCCCAGGCTGGTTCCATTCTACACGCCCGCCGCGCGGCATCAGCTTCACCGCCGCCGCGGGGGCCGCGGGCATCTCCATCCGGGCGGCGCGGAAGGAACCGCGCGCGCCCGCCAGAAAGTCGTGGTCCAGCCAGCGGCCGTAGGCGATCAGCACCACCAGCACCCGCCCCTGCCCGCTGCGCCGCAGCACGGGCAGCACCGTGGAAGCGTTCCACAGGCGCACGTCGAGGCCGTGCAGGCCGCGGCCGAGCGGGTTGTCCATGCCGAGCTGCTCGCGCAGGTCGAGGGCGAAGACGAAGGGATCCAGCGCCGGCTCCTCCAGCAGCCGGATGGTGCCGCGTCCCAGCCGGAACATTTCCAGGCCGTCCTGTTGATCCGGCGGCCCGGCTTCGCCCCACCACCGTTCGGCGGTCCGGCCCGGCTCCGGCGTGACGAGCACGTGGCCGCCGGCGGCGGCAAAGGCGCGCAGCCGCCGCTGCGTCTCCGGCGGCGGCGTGTGGTTGGGCACGGCGGCCAGCCGCAGGCCGCGCGGCGCATCGAATCGCTCTGCGGGAATCGCGCGGGGGGAAAGCTGCTGCCGCCAGGCCAGGTTGAGGATCTCTTCGAACTCGTCATTCCACGCGGGGATCAGAATGGCCAGCGTCGAGGCCGGCTCGCGCGGCCCGCCGCCGCTGCGGCGAAGAAATTCCGCCACCTGCCGCAGCCGTTCCCAGGCGGCCAGGGCCCGCGCATCGCCGCGCGCCAGGCCCTCGCGGTAGAAGGACGGCAGGCGGAGGATCACCGAGCCGCCGAAGGCCCACGCTTCCGCCAGCGCCGTCTCGGCGCCCTCGAATTGCAGCGTCTCCGCCGGCGGCTCGTAGTCCAGCACGGGTTCGCGGCCCGGGAAGAAACCTTCGAGCCACGAGTAAAGATGCAGATTCGCGTTGATCCACGGGAGTTCCGTAGCCCCGGCGGCCTCGTCGGCCCGCCGCAGGCCAGGCCACTGGCCGGCGCGCACGGCGGCCATGGCCGGGCTCACGTCCCAGTGAGCCTGCGAAGGCGCCAGCGACACGATGCGGACAAAGCGGCCATGCGAGGCCAGCAGCAGGCGGAGATCCGCTTCGCGCTCTGGCGCGTGGATCATGACGCCGGAATAGCCCGCCTGCCGCGCTGCCGCGATGGCGTCGCCTGACGCGGCCGTGGCGGCAATCACTTCCACGCCCACGCCGGAAGGAGCCTTTCCGGAGAGAGGCACAACCACGGTTTGGGCGCCCAGCTCCTGCGCGCGCCGCACGGCTTCCGGCGACGCTTCCGGCCAGGCCAGGATGATCGTCATTGCGGCCGCGAGCAGCACCGCGCCGTCCCCTCCAGAATCGCCGGATTCAGCTCCGGCAGCATTCCCAGCATACAGCGTGGCCCTTTCCCCGGGCCGCACACGCGCCTGCCAGTGCGGCGGAGAGAGTCTGTGGCTTCCCGCGCCCCGCGTCACCGGCGGCTGCGGACGGCGGCACGCGCGGAGCCGGCGTGCAGCCAATCCGCGCCCAGCGCCATGAGAAGGCCCGCGGCCGTGTCGACGGCGAAGTGGTAGCGGCCATACACGGTGGCCACGGCGATCAACACGGCCAGCACGAGAAACGCGAGGCCGACGGCGGGCCGCTCCGGCAGCAGGCGGCGGACGGCGAACGCGCAGGAAAACGCCGCCGCCGCGTGTCCGCTGGGAAAGACGCTCATGTGAATCCCGTAGGCGCCCAGGATCCGGAGATTGAACGAGCGCAGGGCGCTCATCAGCGGCAGATCGTCGGCGGGAAACACCGAGCGGGGCGGCTCGCTCGGGAAGAATGGATACAGCGCATACGAGGCGAGCGTGGCGGAAAGGACGATGCGGTAGGCGGCGTCCAGCCGTTGCCTGGCGCCGAAGCCGTAGAGGACCGCCACTGCGGCCACCGGCATGACATAGACGAGCAGGTAGGAAAGCTCCAGCAGATTTGGAAGCAGCGGGCCGAAGAATTCGATGCCCGATTTCAGCCCCATTTTGTGCAGCAGCAGCCGGTCCAGCCCGATCCAGAAATTTTCGAAATTCCGGTTTTCGTGCGGAAGCGCCATCCAGCCCATCTGCCGGTAGGCGAGCAGAATGAGAGCCAGCGGAAACCAGTCCCGGAGGACGGCGGCCGGGGGGCGCTGCGCGGTGGCCGGCCGCGACAGGAGCCACAGGATCAGGAACACGCCTGCGTCGGCGGCCCACACCTCCAGGCGCACCGGCAACGGCAGCGGCCGCAACGCGGCCACGGTTGCGGTGTAGGCGAAATAGGCGAGGCAAATGCGCTCGCTCAGGCGAAAATGCGCCATCGTGCCCCTGCCTCTCCAGCGGCGGCCGCGGCGGCTAGAATGAAGGCATGCCAACCACGCGGCGTCATTTCCTGAAGACCACGGCCGTCACGGCCTCGGCTCTGCCGGCGGCTGCGGCGCAGCAGGCCGGCCGGTCGCCGAATGACCGTATCCAGTTTGCCACGATCGGCTGGGGCATCATGGGCTCGGAGGACACGCGCACGGCGGCGAGCGTCCCCGGCACGAAGCTGGTCGGCGTGTGCGACATCTACCAGGGACGGCTCGTCCGCGCGCAGGAGATTTACGGCAAGGATCTCTTCGTCACGCGCGACTACCGGGAGGTGCTGGCGCGGAAGGACGTCGATGCGGTGCTCATCGCCACGCCGGACCACTGGCACGCGCGCATCGCCATCGAGGCGATGGAAGCCGGCAAGGACGTCTACATCCAGAAGCCGATGGTGCAGCGCGTGGAAGAGGGGATGAAGGTCATCGAAGCCGCGCGCCGCACCAGCCGCATCGTGGAGGTGGGCAGCCAGCGCGTTTCGAGCGCCGTCTACGCCAAGGCGCGCGAGCTCTATCTCGACGGCGCGATCGGCGAGCTGAACATGGTGGAGGCGTGGTGGGACCGCAACTCGGCGCTTGGCGCGTGGCAGTATCCGATCCCGCCGGACGCTTCGCCGGAGACGGTGGACTGGGACCGTTTCCTCGGCCATGCGCCGAAGCGGCCCTTCGACCCGGTGCGCGTCTTCCGCTGGCGGAATTACCAGGACTACGGCACCGGCGTCGCCGGCGACCTGTTCGTGCACCTGTTCAGCGGCCTGCACTTTGTGCTGGATTCGCTCGGGCCGGTGCGGATTTTCGCCGCCGGCGGGCTGCGGTACTGGAAGGACGGGCGCGACGTGCCGGACGTGATGGTGGGGCTGTTCGACTACGAGAAGCAGAAATCGCACCCGGCCTTCAACCTGGCGCTGCGGGTGAATTTCGTCAACGGCGCCGGGGAGAATTCGGGCTTCCGGTTCACGGGCAGCGACGGCGTGCTGCTGATTGACCGCGGCGTCACGCTGATCCGCGTGCCGCCCGAGCGCGATCCGGGCACGAGCGCCGGCAGCTTCGACAGCGAGACCCAGAGGAAGATCCTCGCCGAACACCGCAAGAAATATCCGCCGCGGGAAGAGACCGTGGAGACGATGGACGGCTCGCGCGAAGAGCGCTGGCTGCCGCCGCGCGGCTACAGCGACCAGTACGAGCATGTGGCCAATTTCTTCCAGGCGGTGCGCACGCGGCAGCCGGTGACCGAGGACGCCGTGTTCGGCTTCCGCGCCGCGGCTCCGGCGGTGCTCAGCAATACGAGCTACTTCGAGGGTCGCACCGTGCGCTGGGATCCGGAAAAAATGCAGTTGGCGAGCTGAGGAGGCGGCGATGAGATACGCGGCGAACGACCAGATCCAGATCGCGCTGATCGGCGCGGGCGGCATGGGGCAGGGCGACGTGCGCGACGCGCTGCTCAACGACGGCGTGCGCGTCGTGGCGGCGGCGGACGTCTACGACGGGCGGCTGAAAAAGATGCAGGAGAGCTATCCGGGCATCTTCACGACGCGCGACTACCGCGAAGTGCTGGCGCGGAAGGACGTCGACGCGGTGATCATCGCGACGCCCGACCATTGGCACGCGCGCATCTCGATCGATGCGCTTGAGGCGGGCAAGGACGTCTATTGCGAGAAGCCGATGGTGCAGAAGATCGAGGAGGGGCGGCAGGTCATCGAGGCGCACCGCCGCAGCGGGCGCATCTTCATGGTGGGCAGCCAGTATGCCAGCGCGCTGAGCTTCCACAAGATCGGCCAGCTCATCCGCGAGGGCGCCATTGGCGAGCTGAACATGGTGGAGGCGTGGCTGGACCGCAACACGGCGATGGGCGCGTGGCAGTATTCGATTCCGCCGGACGCCTCGCCGGCCAACATCGACTGGGACCGCTTCCTCGGGCACGCGCCGAAGCGCCCGTTCGAGCCGATCCGCCTGTTCCGCTGGCGCAACTATCTCGATTACGGCACGGCGGTGGCGGGCGACCTCTACGTGCACCTGCTGACCGGGCTGCACACGGCGCTGGGCGCGCTGGGCCCGAAGCGGATCTATTCGACGGGCGGCATCCGCTACTGGCGCGACGGACGCGAAACGCCGGACGCGCAGTATGCAGTGATCGAGTATCCGAAGACGGAGAAGCACGCGGAGTTCACCTTCATCCTGCGCGTGAACTTCAAGAGCTCGAAGCCGCAGGAGGATTTCGGCTTCCGCTTCATCGGCAACGAAGGCACGCTGACCACCGACGTGCGCACGGTGACGCTGGCGCGGCATCCGAAGGAGCGCGAGCCGGGCTACATCATCGACACGTTCCCGAAAGCGGTGCAGGAGCAGTTCCTGCGCGAGTACCGCAAGAAGTACCCGCAGGCGCCGGTGACGGCGAAGACGCTGCCCGCGAGCGGCGAGACGCGCTTCGTTTCCGCCGCCGACGCGCACCGCCGGCACATGGCGAATTTCATCGAGGCCGTGCGCACGCGCAAGCCGCACTTCGAAGACGCGGTGTTCGGCTTCCGCGCGGCCGGGCCGGCGCTGCTGTGCAACACAAGCTACTATGAAGGCCGCATCTGCACCTGGAATGCGGAGACGATGACGGCGGGCTGAGCGGGCGATGCGGAAAGCGGCGCTGTACGTGGACGGCTTCAACTTCTACTACGGCGTCCGCAACCACTTCAAGGCGGGCGAGCCGCGGCGCGGCTTTTCCCTCTCCGGGCTGGTGTGGTGCGACTTCCGCGCGCTGGTCGAGCGGCACTTTCTCGAGCCGGACACGAAACTGCTCCGCATCCGCTACTTCACCGCGCCGGTGACCGAGCAGGTGGAGGCGAAGCAGGACGAGCACGCCCGCTACGAGAACTGGCTGCGGGCGGCGCGCACGATTCCCGGGCTCCAGGTGATCTTCGGCTACTACCGTCCGCGCAGGAAGGCTGCGAAGAACAAGGAAGCCGCGGGCGATCCGCTGGCCGCCGTGGATCAGCTCCGGCAGGAGAAGGAGACCGATGTCAACATCGCGGTGGAGATGCTGCTGGACGCCATCGCCGGGCAGTTCGACACCGCCTATCTGCTCAGCGGAGACACGGACCAGATTCCGGCGGTGGCGGCGGCGGCGTTCCGGCTGAGGCCCCACCGGCGGGTGCGCGTGCTGGTGCCGCCGGTGCAGGATCCCGAGAGCTGGAAGAAGCCGTGGCTGGACTATATGCACCAGCTCAAGCAGCGGTTCGACATCCAGCCTTCCGAGCCGCGGCAGGTGGACGTGCTGCCGCTGACCGAAGAGATCCTTGCCAACAGCCTGCTGCGCTACGATCTGCCCGAAGCCGCCTGTCCGCCCTACTGGCGGCTGCCGGCGGATTATCTGGACCGGATGTGCCGGCCCGAGTGGCGGCCGGAGCGCGCGGCGGGCTGAGCGCATCGCCTCTACTGGCGCCGTGAGGCGGCGCGAGTTTTTTGCAATCCCCGCGGCGCTGCCGGCGGCGGCGCAGGCGATTCTCGAACAAACGGAAGAGCTGGAAATTGTTTCTTCCCACGAGCACCTGCTGAGCGAGCAGGAACGTTACGCCCTCAGGCCGGACGTCCTGACGCTGCTCAGCCACTACGCGGCGGACGACCTGCGCAGCGCGGGGCTTGCCGGCGAGCCGAAGTCGTGGGCGGAGATCGAGCCGTGGTGGCGGCATGTTCGCGGCGCCGGCTACGGACAGGCGGTGCGGATCGCCCTCCGCGACATCTACGGCGTGGACGACCTGAACGCGAAGACCGTGCCTGTGCTGAACGGGCGGATCGCGGCCGAGAACAGGCCGGGCCTGTACGAACGGGTGCTGAAAAAGATGGCGCGCATCCGCTATGCGGTGCTCGATGATTACTGGCGCGGCGAGCCGGTGCGTCCGGATCCGCGATATTTCGTGCTGGCGCGCAAGCTGGACTGGTTCTGCTCGGCGCGGCAGGCGGCAGACGTGCGGCGGATGGAGGAAGCGACGGGCATCTCCATCCACGGAGCCGCGGATCTCAGGCGCGCGATGGAGAGGCGGCTCGAGCAGTCTCTGGCGGCGGGGCTGGTGGCCATCAAGACGACGCTCGCCTATTCGCGCCCGCTCGAGTTTGCGGCCGTGGAGGAGCGGGAGGCGCAGCAGGATTTCGACCTGCTGATGAAGGCCCCGCAGCCGGAGCCGCCGCGGCGGCTGTCGGACCACATGTTCCACCATCTGCTGTCGCTCGCCTCCGAGCACAGGCTGCCGGTGCAGGTGCACACGGGGACGCTGGCCGGCAACCGCGGCCTGATCGACCATACGCGGCCGGGACTGCTGAATCCGCTGTTCCTCCGGTATCCACGCGTCACGTTCGACCTGTTCCACACGGGCTGGCCGTGGACCGGAGAGGTGACGGCGCTCGCCAAGATGTTCCCGAACGTCACGGCAGACTTCTGCTGGATGTGGGTGCTGAGCCCGGTGGGCGCGCGGCGGGCGCTGGACGAGATGCTCGAAACCGTGCCGGCGAACAAGATCCTGGGCTTCGGCGGCGACTACCGCTACGTGGAACTGACATATGCGCACGCGCGGATGGCGCGCGCCGGGATCGCGGAAGTGCTCGCAGGCAAGGTGGCGCGCGGCTGGTGCACGCGGGCCGAGGCGGTGGAGATCGCAAAGCTGCTGCTCGCGGAGAACGCGGCCCGCGTGTTTCCGCAGCCGGGGGGCGCAGGCGATCAGGCGCGGCGCGTCCAGTAAAGGACGCATTCGTGGGGCAGCTCGACGAGGCCGCCCTGCTGGCGCCTGTCGAACAACGCGCGCAGCTCGGCGGCCATGGCGGCGTGCGCGGGCGTGCCGGAGCGGGGCATCCAGGACATGGAGGCGATGCGGGCGAGCAGCCCGTCGAAATCGACCGACTGCGAGTTGGGGAAACGGGCTTCCTGCATGCCGGGCCAGCGGCGCTTTTCCATGCGCTCGGCCCAGGCGATGTCTTCGACGGCGTAGCGGTGCAGGAGCGCTTCGAGTTCTTCGAGAAACGGCGAGCCCGAGCGGACGCGGTTGTTCCACAGCAGGGCGATGAGCGCGCCGGGCCGCGCGATGCGCTCGAATTCGGCCCAGGCGCGCGGCTGGTCCATCCAGTGGAAGGACTGCGCGGCGAGGACGAGATCAGCGCAGGCGGCGGGCAGGCCCGTGTCCTCGCCCGTGCCGGGCCGGGCATCGATGCCTGCCGCAGCGGCGGCGGCGCGCATTTCGGCGTTCGGCTCGATGGCGATGACGCGGTAGCCGCGGCGGAGGAAGAGCAGGGAAGCGAGGCCGGTGCCGGCGCCGACATCCACGACGAGCGAGCCGGGCAGCAGGCCCTGGCGCTCGAGCTCGTCGACGACGGCTTCGGGATACGAGGGGCGGCCGCGGAGGTAATCGGCGGCGCGTCCGGAGAAGCGGTTGACGTGCATGTTGCACTTCCTGTTCATCAAAAATCAAACGAACGTTCGTTTCATACGATCGTTTGAAACGGTGGATCCTTTCCCTGGAACAGAGTGATGCCGGCGACGCCCGCGGCCCCGGCCTCGAGGCACTGGCGCGCGTTACCGGCAGTGACGCCGCCGAGGGCGAGCACGGGGATGCGGACGGCCGCGCAGGCGCGGCGCAGCCCCTCGAGGCCATGGGGCGGCCGCGGATCGTCCTTGGAGAGCGGGCGGAAGACAGGCGAGAACAGGACGTAGGCGGCTCCTTCGGCCTCGGCGCGGATGACTTCTTCGAGCGTGTGGCAGGAGACGCCGATGCGGAACCCCGGGGGGCAGAGGGGCAGGAAGGCGCGGGGCGGGGGGGAATCGGCGGGCAGGTGGAGCCCGGCGGCGCCGCAGGCCAGCGCGATGTCAGCGCGGGAGTTGACGAGAATCTGCGCCTGCGGGGCGCGGCGCAGGGCTTCGGAGACGAGAGCGGCGAGGGTGCGCGCGTCGAGATCTTTTTCGCGGATCTGGATCCATTCGACGCCCGCTCGTGCGTTGCGTTCGATGAGGGCGAGCAGGGCGGGGATGCCGCCGGCGGAGCGGCGGTCAGTGATGTGGCAGCGGATCATAGTAGCGCTGGCCGGCGCAGGCGCGGCAGAGCGTGCGGCCCTCCTGCCGGACTTCCCGGCCGAAGTTGATGCGTTCGCCGCAGGCATCGCAGAACACGCGCGGGCCTTTGAAGCCTGGCAGGTCCTGCGGCAGGAGGCGCACGTCGACCCACTCCCACCGGAAGAGCTCTTCGGGTGGCAGGATGCGGTAAGCCTCCATCTGCTGATCGGCCGGCTTTTCGATGTGGGGAAAGAGCTCGCGGGCGCGGTCGCGGCCGGATTCCAGCGCGGCGACGCGGACGGCCCGGCCGGTTTCGAGATCGCAAAAGGTGGCTGCCATTTTGCCGAAATCGAAGAATTTCAGCGCGCGCTTTCCGAGGCGGCAGCCGGTGACGACCATGATGGCGTCGGTGGCGCAGCGGTCGATTTCGACGAAGGTGACGAGCCGCTTGCGGTGGGCGCCGAGCGGGTCGTCGAGGCCGAGCAGCGCGAGGCCGTGCAGGGCCATGCGGATGCCGAGGATCTGGCCGGCGCAAAGGTGGCCGTGGGCGGCGCGGGCGAGTTCTTCGTATTCGGCAAGCGTCTTCAGCATCCGGCCCTCCGGCAGGCGTTCATCCGTCATTGTGGGGCGCGCGGCGGGCGGGAGGCAAGCGGCGGGCGGGTTCAGGCGAAATCCGGGGCAGAGAGCACAACCGGGGCGGCGGCCTCGATGGTGCGGCTGCCGTAGCGGACGAGGCAGGGGCGCGGCGTGGCACAACGGATGCGGGCCTGCGAGAGCTGGCCGCCGCTCCATTGGATGTCGACTTCAAAGCCGCCGCGGGCGAGCGCGCCGCGGAGCTCTCCGGAGGGCAGCGCCGGGGGCAGGGCGGGAAGCAGATGAAGGAGCGGCGGCCGGGAGGGAACGGCCCGGGACTGAAGGAGCATCTCGAGGATTCCGGCGGCGCCGCCGAAGTTGCCGTCGATCTGGAAGGGCGGGTGGGAGCAGAGCAGGTTGGGCATCACGCCGCCGCGGCGGAACTCGCCGGGGGCGGTGCGGGCCGGTTCGAACAGGCGCGCGAGCAGGCTCCAGGCGCGGCCGCCGTCGCGCAGGCGCGCCCACAGGCAGACCTTCCAGGCGCGGGACCAGCCGGTGCCGCCGTCGCCGCGAAGCTCGAGGCTGCGGCGGGCGGCATCGCAGAAGCCGGGGGTGTCATCGGGATTCCACTCCATGCCGGGATGAAGCGGATAGAGGTGGGAGACGTGGCGGTGCTGGGGGTCGCGCTCCTCGAAATCCTCCGGCCATTCCTGCACCTGTCCGCGCGCGCCGATGCGGTAGGGGAGGAGGCGGGCGAGGGTGCTGGCGAGGCGGGCGCGGAATTCCGCGTCGACGCCGAGCAGCGAGGCGGCCGTGATGCAGTTGGTGAAGAGGTCGCGGGCGAGAGCCAGGTCCATGGTGGGCCCCATGCAGACGCCGGCGGTGCGTTTCTGGCCCGAGGAGTCCGTGTAGACGAAGAGATTTTCCGGGGAATTTCCCGCGGGGGTGACAAGAAATCCTTCGTCATTTTCGATCAGCCAGGCGAGGAGGAATTCCGCGGCTCCCCTGAGAATCGGGTAGATATCGGCAAGCAGGGCGCGGTCCTGGGTGAATTCATACTGCTCCCAGAGATGGCGGCAGAGCCAGGGCGCGGCCATGGGCCAGAAGGAAGGCATGGCGTCGTTGTCCACCGGCCATGCGCCCCGCCAGAGGGTGGTGTTGTGATGGGCGACCCAGCCGGGGCGGCGGTACATGGAGCGGGCGACGCGCGCGCCGGACTGGCTGAGCTCGCGCACCATGCGAAGGAGCGGTTCGGCGCATTCGGGGAGATTGGCTGGCCCGGCCAGCCAGTAGTTCATTTCGGTGTTGATGTTGAGGGTGTAGCCGCTGGCCCAGGGCGGGATGACCTCGGCGTTCCAGATGCCCTGGAGGTTGAGCGGCTCCGTGCCGGGGCGGGAGCCGGAGATCATGAGGTAGCGCGCGTAGTGGAAATACAGCGCGGCGAGGGCAGGATCGGCGCCGCCCGCGAAGCGCTCGATGCGCTCGTCGGTGGGAAGGGAGGACTGGGGCGAGGCGCCGAAGTCCACCGTGCAGCGGCGGAAGAGGCGCTGGTAGTCCTCGCGGTGGGCGCGCAGGAGGGTGTCCCAGCTCGCGGCGAGGGCGGCGCGCATTTCGGCATCGAGGTCATTGTTGCGGACAGCCGACCACGAGCCGATGAGGAAGACAGCCTCGGAAGCGCCGTCGACGGCAAGGACGCCGCGGTCGATGCCGGCCATGCCGTTGTGAAAGAGCAGCGCGAGGCGGAGTTCAAACTCCGTGCCGCGGCGTCCGGCCTCGCCTTCGTAGAGGACCTGCTGGGCGCCCGGCTTGCGGGTGCCGTCGGCGTTCCAGAGTTCGGGATACTTCCACTGTTCGCCGCGCTTCTCCACCCATTCGAGCGTGCGGCGGAGGACGAAGCCGGGGACGCGTCCGCGGAGGCGGAGCGCAGTGCGGCCGAGGGGTTCCACGCGCGCCGTGGGATGCGGGCTCGAGAGGCGGGCGCGCACCGAAAGCGACCCGTAGCGCGAGCCGAGGAAGCGCACGGCGATGACGCGGTGCGGGAAGGAGGCGAAACATTCCTCGGTGAAAATGATCTCGCCGGCGTGGAAGACGGCGCGGGCAAGGGCCTCATCGAGGAGCAGCTCGCGCGAATACCCCTGGGGAGGGCCGGGCAGGGCGAGGGAGAAGAAGGCATCCCCGGCGGGCTGGTAGCACTGCCACGAGCGGCCGGTCCAACTGCGCGTGATGACGCCGGAGGCTTCGGCGAAGCGGCGCTGGCGGAGCAGGGCGACGACCTCGTCGAAGCGGCGGGTGACGTCGAGGGGCAGATCGTCGATGCCGGGCGCGCCGGAGACGAGCGTGTCATCGTTGATCTGGAGCCGCTCTTCGGGCACGCCGCCGAAGACCATGGCGCCGAGGCGGCCGTTGCCGATGGGAAGCGCCTCGTTCCAATGGGAGGCGGGCTCATCGTACCAGAGCCGGAAGGCGGGACCGGCAGATTCCTGCGGCGCTGCGGGAGCGAGGCCGCAGGCGGCGGCAGCCGTGAGGAATTCGCGGCGCGTGGGCATGAGAACAAAACGGGCGAAATCTGATTTTACCGGCGCAGGCTAGGGCCGGCACAGCTTGCCAAGGACGGCGGGGCGGCGGGCGCCGGTGGCCGAGGGGAGGTTGGCGGGCCGGCCTTCGAAGGTTTCGCGGGCGAGGACGGCGAAGGCGATGGCTTCCTTGGCGTCGGGGTCGATGCCGAAGATCTCGCTGCGGACAACGTCGGACTCCGGCAGCTCGGCGCGGAGGAAGCGCATGAGAGTGCGGTTGTGGACGCCGCCGCCGCTGACGATGACGCGGGCGGGCGGGGCGTCCTCGCCCCCGGCGAAGCGGGCGATGCCTTCGGCGACCGCTGCGGCGGTGAAGTAGGCGGCGGTGGCGACGGCGTCTTCGGGCGGGAGTCCGAAGGAAAGGAAGCGGCGGAGGAAGTCCGCGCCGTACTGCTCGCGGCCGCAGGACTTGGGCGGGCGGCGGGCGAAGTATTCGTCTTCGAGGAGCTGCTCGACGATTTCGGGATGCACGGCTCCCTGGGCGGCGAAGGCGCCGCCGCGGTCGAAGGATTCGCGGCCGGCGGTGAAATGGGCCATGAGCTGGTCGACGACCATGTTGCCGGGGCCGGTGTCGAAGGCGACGACGTCCTCTGGGCGGCAGCCGGCGGGCAGGCAGGTGATGTTGGCGATGCCGCCGATGTTCAGCGCGACGCGGGACTCGTTTTCGTCGCGGAACAGGAGGTAGTCGACGTAGGGCACGAGGGGAGCGCCCTGGCCGCCTGCGGCGATGTCGGCAGGGCGGAAGTCGCACACCACCGGCACGCCGGTGCGTGCGGCGAGCACGTTGCCGTCGCCGATCTGGAGCGTGGAGGCGATGCGGCGGCCGTAGCAGGGGGCAGGCTGCCCCTCGTGGTAGATGGTCTGGCCGTGGCAGCCGAGCACGGCGATTTGCGCGGGCTTCACGCGCGCCTTGCGGCAGGCTTCAAGAAATGCCCCGGCGTAGAGCTCGGGAAGAAGGAAGTGGAGGCGCGCGATTTCGCGCGTGTGCGTTTCCGCGTTGGAGACGGCGAGCAGCGCCTGGCGCACCTCGGGCGGGTAAGGGGCGGAGTGAAAGGCGAGCGTCTGGACGCGGGCTCCTTCAAGCTGAACGACGACGGCGTCGATGCCGTCGAGCGATGTGCCGGACATGATGCCGCCGGCGAGCATCGGGCGACTGGATCTGGCGGGCATAGGCGTTGCCTGGGACGTCTTCAGGATAGCCGTGCGGAGGCAAGAGCGGCGGGCGGGGAGGAATCTCAGCGCGGGAGCGAACAAACCGCGCCCGGCGGGCGTAGAGTAGTAAGGATCCCATGACAGGCCCAGAACAGAAGACTGCCCTCTCCGAATTCGAGCGGATGGCCGGCGTATTCACCGACCCGGGGCGCGTGTTTGCCGATGTGGCGGAGCGCGGCCGGTGGTGGCTGGTGCTGCTCGTACTGATTGCGCTGAATGTGGTCGTCATGACGCTGATGGTCGGGCGGGTGGGCTACGACCAGATGATCGAGAAGGCGTTCGAGCAGAGCCCGCGCTTGCAGGAGATGAGCCCGGAGCAGCGGATGCAGGCCATGGAGCAGCAGCGGAAGTTCATGCCGATTGCCATCCGGGTGCTGCCGCCGCTGGCGATGGCAGCGGCGCTGTTCGTGGTGGCAGGCGTGCTGCTGTTCAGCTTCCGGATGCTGCTGGACGCGGAGGTGAAATACGGGCATGCGCTCAACATCACGGCCTATGCGTGGCTGCCGCCGGCGGTGGCGGGCAACGCGATGTTTCTCGCGCTGCTCTATCTGAAACCGCCCGAGGAATTCGACGCGGAGGCGGCGGGCGGGTTGAGCATCGGCTCGTTCCTGTCGCGCGACACGGCGCCTTGGCTGCGGAGCCTGGCGAGCTCGTTCGACCTGTTCACGCTGTGGACGATTTTGCTGATCGCGGCGGGCTTTTCGGCTTACTGCGGCAAGCGCAAGATGCCGTTTGGCCGCGCGCTCTGGGGCGTGCTGGCGCCGTGGTTCGTTTACGTGCTGGGGAAGATGGGGTTTGCGGCGCTGATGGGATGAAGCAGTGAAGAATCGCAGGCTCTGAGCCGATGATGAACGAGTGCAGGCCGGAGCCTGCGCGCGTTCATCCTCCATGCAGACAGTCATCCAGGTTGTGAGCAGCAGGGCGGAGTCCCTGAGAGAAAGAATCGTCAACGATCCTCAGTTGGAGCATTTTGGCCTGAAGGTCGACCGGGAGAAGAAGAAGGGCCGGCAGTACGGCTGGGCGAAGATCTACCGGAACGGCGCACACGGCGCGCTGAATCTCCAATGGCTGGCCGGACCGAGGACTCTCGTCGGAAGGATCGTGACGAAGGGCGAGGGGTGTCCCGCACTGCTGGCCGGCACTTTTCTCTGTTACGTGCTTGCCCGTTACCGGAACGAGGTGAAGGCGGTGCACGTGTGGATTCAGGAGGGCGACGAGGAAGACGCCGACGAAGTGTGAGGCGCCGATTCGCAAGTCCCGGCTGAGGCGGGCACTCAACTGCCCAGGCAGCGGCCGCGCGTGAGGGCGGACGACCGCGCCGCGCCATCGGCGTTTCCCGTGCGGACCGCCCTGCGAAGAGACAGAAACAGGGGCAATGCGGGAGCGGCGGGCTGCCCCTTCACCGGCCATGCGGGCCGTGTGGCTTCGACGCGGGCACTGCCGATTCTCGCGCCCGTACCGGCGGGGAAGTCCCGCAAGGGGCGGGCAGGCGTTGGCCAAGCGGCGGCGCGGAGGAATGCTGGCGCAAGCCCCTCGTGCGGTTACACTGAAGACAGGCAGATGGCGCTGGTGATCTTCGATCTCGACGGGACGCTGGTGGACTCCGTCGACGACCTGTGCAATTCGGTGAACGCGGCGCGCGCCTACATGGGCCTCCCGCCGCTGCCGCACGATCTGGTGGCCTCCTACGTGGGCAACGGCGCTCCGGTGCTGATCCGGCGGGCGATGGGGCCTGAAGCGAGCGAGGAGCAGGTGCAGGAGGCGCTTAGCTTCTTCCTCAGCTACTACCGCGAGCACATGCTCGATCACACGCGCCCGTATCCGGGCGTGGTGGAGACGCTGGAAACGCTGCACGGGCAGGGCGTGAAGATGGCGGTGCTGACCAACAAGCCGCAGCGGTTCTCGCGCGACCTTTGCGCAGGCCTGGGACTGGCGCCCTACTTTTTCCAGATTTACGGCGGCAACAGCTTCGAGCAGAAGAAACCGGACCCGATCGGCATCCGCACGCTGATGCAGGAGGCGGGCGCGAAGCCGGCCGAGACGTGGATGGTGGGCGATTCGGCGACCGACGTGCTGACGGCGCGCAATGCGGGCGTGCGGTCAGTGGGCGTCACTTACGGGATCAGCCCGCAGACGCTGAAGGAGACGCCGCCGGATTTCCTGATCGATTCGATGACGGAGCTGCCGCGGCTGCTTGCCTCACGCCCGTGAGGGATCAGATTTCGTATTCGGGCGCGGGCGGGGCAGGCGGCGGAGGGGGCGCGGCGGAAGGGAGCGGGCGGAGCAGGGGATCCATCTCGGCCGCGGCGCCCCAGAGAGCGAACCGCAGCAGAATGCGAGCCAGCAGATAAGCCTGCTGGAGCGCGACAAGCGGAAGAAGCAGGGCGCCGAGGCGCGTTTCCAGCCAGTTGGATGCGTGCAGATAGAGCCACGCGGCGGCGAGACCGGTGGCGGCAAAACACGCCCACAGCCAGAAGACGAGGCCCGGGTGGCGGAGGATGAGCCGCACCGAGCCGAGACAGGCGCGCAGGCATTGCCGCGAGTCCGACAGCACGATGCGCACCTTCGCAAACGCCGAGGCGGTGGCGAGGAGGCCGAAAGCAAGGAGGAGCAGCGCGAGGCGGAGCCAGTCCGCATAGACGAGGGGGGCGGCGGCGAGCCCCTCGCCCCAGAGCGCGCGGGCGGCCGTGCGAATCAGGCCGAGAGCGGCGAAAACAGAGGCATAAAGAACGAGAAAATACAGCGATAAACGGAAAAACCGCCAGAAATTTCTCCCGGCATTTTGCCAGAAAACCGCCGCATTCTGCGGCAGATCGGGCGACGCGAGAGCGGGGACGGCTCCTCCGGCGAGGAGAACTCCGGCCAGCCAGGCGGCGAGGCCGGCGACGGCGGCCGCGGCGAGGAGGGCCGGAGCGGCCTGCTGGCCGGCCGATGCATAAAGCTCGGCCAGCCAGGCGACGTCGAACTGTCCGAGGAGCTCTCTGGCCAGCGTGGAGCGGAGAAGCGGCGCGGTGGCCACGGCCGCAACGGGCGCAGCGATAGCGAGCGCCAGCAGCGTGTGGACAAACCAGTAGAGAACCAGCAGGCGCCACCGCGCTGCGGCCCGTTCCATGCCGTTCCAGAAGGCGATGAGGGGGAGCATGGCAGATTCTTCCTACGCCAACGCCGACAGCCAGAGGAGGGCGTTCTGCGCCCAGAACAGGAGGCGGGGCAGCCATTGGGCGGCAGGGCCGGTTTGCAGGCGCGCGGTGCGGCCATTATTGGAAAAGGACTGATCGAGCTGGTAGATGCGGCGGGGATCGAGCTGAGCGGACTCGATTTCCGCCGGATGCGTGAAGGTGAATTTCACCCAGCGGGCGGCGCCGTCGAAGGAACGGCGTTCGACGCGCCCGTCGCGGAAGCGGACTTCGAGCTCCTGCGGGACGGTTGCATCGCCGAGGCGTTCAATTTTCACCCACGATTCGTAGAGCGGCTTCCTGCCCTTCTTTTCCGACTGACGGTCCTGTTTCTCCGCCTCTTCGGCGGAAACCGTCCACTGTTTTCCGCCGGATTCGAAGACGCCCGCCGGAGTGGAGATGCGGCGGCTGCCGATTTCCGAGACCGCGTAGTCCAGGCGGCGGGCGCCGAAGACGAACTGGCTGAAGAACCATTCCAGGCTGCGGCCGGAGACTTCTTCGACGGCCTGCTGGAAATCCCGCGAGGAGGGATGGCGGAAGCGCCAGCGCTGGTGGTAGACGCGCATGGCGCGCGCCATCGTGTCCGGGCCGATGAGGCGCTCGAGCGTTTCGAGGGCGACGGCCGTGCGCATGTAAGAGCTGACGGAGTAGCTGGCGGAGTCATAAAACTGCCAGGCGGGGAGGGCGAGCGGGTCGCGCACCGGGTAGGAGAGGTGGGCGATGCGGCTGAGGGAGGACTGGGTGAGGCGCGGCAGGCGGAGGAAAGAGGCAAAATTCCTGCCGAAAATGGACAGGGGCAGGGCCGTGCCGCCATAGGCCTTGTCCATGATTTTGCTGGTGGAATAGGTGTTGAACCCTTCGTCGAGCCAGGACTCTTCGAATTCGTTCGACGCCACAAGCTGCATCCAGAACTGGTGGCCGAATTCATGAACCGTGACCATTTCGAGCGAAAGGACATCCGGAGGAAGCCGGAAGGAGGTGCCGGCGGTGATGAAGGTGGGGTATTCCATACCGGCGGCTCCGCCTGCCCCGTACGGAGGATCAACGACGGTGATGGTCCTGTAGGGGTAGCGGCCGTACCAGAGACCGAAGTGCCTGATGGCAGTGGAGAGGGCGCGGAAATGGCGTTCGGCCTGTTCGGCGTGCTCCGGCTGGAGGAGGACGATCATGCGGACGTCAGAAAGCTCCGCGTCCTGCTCGGGGATGCCGTGGAGGCGGGCGGTGGCAGCGATCTCCTGGCGGGAGACTTCCCTGCGCGCTTCGAAGAGGCGCTCGAGACGGAGGAAGCCGGGCTGGGCGGTCCAGGCGAAGTCCGTGACGGAAGGCTGAACGAAGACGTAGGTGGAGGTGCGGGCTGCGGGGTTGTCCGTGCGGCGGACCATTTCGCCGGTAGCGCCAACGACGAAGTGCGAGGGCACGGTAATTTCGACGCGATAATCGCCGAAATTGGCGTAAAATTCCGAGTTTGCATGGAACTGATGGCAGTTCCATCCGGGCGTTTCCCGGCCGCGGAATCCGCGGGTTTCCCAGACGCCGATTTTCGGGAACCACTGGCCGGCGAGGTGGAAATCGCCGTGATATCCGGTCCGGGCGAAGACGCGAGGCAGTTGCACCGTAAAGCGGAAATGCAGGCGCAGCGCCTGGGCGGGGCGCACAGGGGCCGGGACGGGGACGTCGATGACGGTGCAGTCGTCGGGGTTGTTGTCGTCGGGGGAGACGCAGCGGATGGAAGGCGTGAGATCCGTGCCGTCCTCGAGGCGGAGAGAATGGATCTGGATCCAGCCCCAACTGTCGCGCGCGGCGCGGTCGCCGCGGAGCTGTCCGCCGGATTCCAGATAGAAGGTGGAACGCGTGTTGCGAAACGCGTTCATGTAGAGGTGGAAGCGGAGGTTGGGGACGGCGTCGGGAGAGTCGTTCAGCCAGAGGAGCGTCTGCTCGCCGGCGATGCGGTGCGCGCGGGGATCGAGCGAGGCGCGGATGTCGTAGCTGGCGATGGGGCTGGCGAGCCGGGCGGAGGCGGGCAGGACGGCGGCCAGCAGCAGGAGTCCGAGGCGCATGGGCGGGCCTGGCTCCCCAGCATAGCGCAGCGGGGCGCTACTTTTCGACCGGGAGTCCGCGCTCTACCCAATCGCGCCAGCCGCCTGCGAGAGAAAGGACGTTCGAGTAGCCCATTTTCTGGAGGTTGTCGGCGGCGAGGGCGCTGCGGTAGCCGCCGCCGCAGTAGAGCACGAGCGTGGCGGCGTGATCCGGGACGATGCGCTCGATGTCGCGCTCGATGACGCCCTTGCAGATGTGGATGGCCCCGGGGATGCGGCCGGAGGCCCACTCGCTCTCTTCGCGGGTATCGATGAGGATGTGCTGGCGGCCGGAGCCGCGCCAGGCGAGGTAGTCAGGGATGCTGAGTTCGCGGACGCGGCTCTTTGCGTCCTCGACGAGCTTCAGGAAACCCGGGGAGTGCTGCATACGGGTGATTGTAGCGGAGCGCGCGGGGAGGGGCGCAAGAGGAGCGCCCCTCCCGCGGAAGCCATGCGGTCAGCTTTGCGACGCGGCGAGCGCCTGGCGGAGATCCCAGAGCAGGTCGTCGAGATCCTCGAGGCCGATGGAGAGACGGACCATGTCCGGGGTGACGCCGGCGGCGAGCTGCTGCTCGGCGGTGAGCTGCTGGTGCGTCGTGGACGCCGGGTGGATGACGAGAGAGCGGGCGTCGCCGACGTTGGCCAGATGGGAGAAAATTTTCAGCGAATTGACGAATTTGACGCCGGCATCATAGCCGCCGCGGATGCCGAAACTGAAGACGGCTCCTGGGCCCTTGGGAAGGTATTTCTTCGCCAATGCATGGTACCTGCTGGATTTCAGGCCGGCGTAATTCACCCACGATACGGCCTCGTGGGATTCGAGGAATTCGGCGATGACCTGGGTGTTCTGCACATGGCGGTCCATGCGCATGGAGAGCGTCTCGATGCCCTGGAGGAAGAGGAAGGCGTTGAAGGGGCTGAGGCAGGGGCCCATGTCGCGGAGGCCCTCGACGCGGGCGCGGAGGATGAAGGCGAGGTTGCCGAAGGTCTCGGCGAAGTTCATGCCGTGGTAGGCGGGCGAAGGCTGGTTGAGGAGCGGAGAAGGGCCTTTGGACCAATCGAAGCGGCCGGCGTCGACGATGATGCCGCCGATGGAGGTGCCGTGGCCGCCGATGAATTTGGTCAGCGAATGCAGGACAATGTCGGCGCCCCACTCGATGGGCCGGCACAGGTAGGGCGTGGCGAAGGTGTTGTCGATGAGGAAGGGCAGGCCGGCCTCGTGGGCGATGCGCGCGACGGCTTCAATGTCGAGCACGTTGCCGCGCGGGTTGGAGATGGTCTCGCCATAGATGGCCTTCGTGTTGGGGCGGATCGCCTTGCGGAAATTGTCGGGGTCGTCCGGCTCGACGAAGGTGACGTCAAAGCCGAGGCGGCGGAAGCTGACGTCGAACTGGGTGTAAGTGCCGCCGTACAGGGTGGAGCTGGCGACGAAGTGGTCTCCGGCCTGAAGGAGGGAGCTGAGGGCGATGAACTGGGCGGCCTGGCCGGAGCTGAGGGCGAGGGCGGCGGCTCCGCCCTCGAGGCTGGCGACGCGCTTTTCGAGCACGTCGGTGGTGGGGTTCATGATGCGGGTGTAGATGTTGCCGAACTTCTGAAGGGCGAACAGGGCCGCGGCGTCGGCAGAGTCCTCGAAGACATAGGAAGTCGTCTGGTAAATGGGCACCGCGCGCGCGTGCGTCGTGGGATCCGGATCATATCCGGCATGGAGGGCGCGGGTGTTGAAGCCGAGTTCTCTTTGAATTCCTTGCAGTTTCGACATTGTCCCCATAGTCTACCGAATACGGGTAGAAATAGTCAAGGGAACAGCTTGCGGGTGGACGGCACAGGAGGGCGGGGCGCGGAGGTGCCGGCGATTATTCGGGATAGAAGTAGAGGGTTTCCGGGATGATGCGGCGCCGGTCGCGGGACAGCGAGCAGTAGCCGCAGCGGAAGCGGTAGGAGGGGGCGATTTCCCGCATCGTCTGGATGACATTGCGGTTGTTCTGGAGCATGTCGGCGGTGTGCTCGGTGGCGACGGCGAGCTGGGGGCGGAAGCGGGCGAGGGTGCGGCGTGCGCCGCGGAGGGCGCGGACCTCGGCGCCTTCGATATCCATCTTGATGGCATCGAGGCGGTCCAGTCTCAGCTCGTCGACGACGGCGTCGATGGTGGTGAGCTGGATCGCCTCCTCTCTTTCGCCGGGCTGATCCGTGACGCTGTTGGCGGCAGGGTTGCCGGGGACGATCTGGAGGCGGAGAGTTCCGGGCTCGTCCCAGACTCCTTTGGGGATGAGGATGACACGGCCCTCGCGGATGGGGCCGGCGAGGTTGCGGCGGATGCATTCCAGTTGAGCCGAGGCGGGTTCGAAGACGACGACGCGGGAGGCGCCGTGCTGCAAGGCCCAATGGGCCCAATCGCCGACGTAGCCGCCGCAGTCGAGGACGACGGCACCGGGGCGGATCTGAAGGCCGGGGTAAGCGGTGACCACGTATTGGGTGAGGGCGAAGCGGATGTGATTGGGATCTGTATTGGCGGGAAACCACCACTGGCCCACGGGGCTTTCCCAGAGGCGGTAGCCGTGGCCATCGTCGGCAAGCGGGCGGATCCTCGGGTATGTGCTTCTGCCTGCGGCCAGGGTCTGCTCAGCCTCCCAAAGGCCCAACGCCGCCTGAGGCCGTGAACAGACGGGGCTGTCGAGTTTCAGGGACTGCCAGGCGCAATAGAGGAAAGGTACGATGCGTTCCATGGCCTCCCCCGAGCCAGGGAGAAGCAGGGCGGCCCCGGCCAGCAGGATCGCGACCGCGGCCGCCATGGAAAGCCGGTAAAGCGGGGTGCGGCTCATTTCGGCGGCACGGCAGCCGCCTCCGCAGGCGCTGCCTCTTTCTGGAACTTGCAGCCCTTCTGGGCACAGGCCAGGACCGTGCCCTTCTTCAGGTTCTTTTCGACCAGGTAGGGCGAGCCGCAATCCGGGCATTTCTCAGGCACGGGGCGCGCCCAGGCGACGAAGCCGCAGTCCGGGTACCGGTTGCAGCCGTAGAAGGTCTTGCCGCGCTTCGACCGGCGTTGCACCAGCTCGCCCTGGCCGCACTGGGGGCAGGCGATGCCGGTGGTCTGCTGCTTCACATAGCGGCATTTCGGGTAATTCGAGCAGGCGGTGAATTCGCCGAAGCGGCCGTGCTTCAGCACAAGGTTGTGGCCGCATTCAGGGCATTTCTCATCGAGCGGGACGTCGGGCTTTTTCTGGGCCTGGCCGAGCTGCCGCGTGGTCTTGCAGTCCGGGTAGCCGGAGCAGGCGAGGAAGCTGCCGAAGCGGCCCTTCTTGAGCACCATTTCACGGCCGCAGTTGGGGCAGTATTCGGCCGAGTCCTGTTCGCTGACCTCGACGACTTCGCCTTCTCCGGAGCCGTTCAGCTCGTGCAGACCGCGGGCGAGCTGGCGGGTGTTGGTGCAATCGGGATAGCCCGAGCAGGCGAGGAAGGAGCCGTGCCTGCCCCACTTGATGACCATTGGCTTGCCGCATTTGTCGCAGGTCTGGTCGGTGGGCATTTCCATGCGCTTGATATCGCGCATTTGCTGTTCGGCGCGGGCGAGGTCGTTGACGAAGCGCTGGTAGAACTCGCGCATCAGGTCGCGCCAGTCGCGGCGGCCTTCTTCGACCTCGTCGAGCTCCTCTTCCATGCGGGCGGTGTAGCCGACGTCGAAGATGTCGGCGAAGTTCTCCACGAGCAGATCGGAGACGATCATGCCGAGCTCGGTGGGGACGAACTTGCCGCCCTCCTTCTTCACGTACTCGCGGTCCTGGATGGTGGTGAGGATGGAGGCGTAGGTGGAGGGGCGGCCAACGCCGTCGGCTTCGAGTTCCTTGACGAGCGTGGCTTCGGTGTAGCGCGGCGGAGGCTCCGTGAAGTGCTGTTCCGGATGGAGGGAGCGGAGCTTGAGCACTTCGCCCTGCTCGACGGCGGGCAGGCGCGTGTGCTCCTCCTCGTCCTCTTCGTCTTTCTGGTCCTTGCCTTCGCGGTAGATGGCCTGGAAGCCGTCGAACTTGGGCACGCTGCCGGTGGCGCGCATGAGGTAGTTCGCGCCGTCGCTGCCGGTGGCTGTGACCTCGACCGTGGTCTGGTCGTAGACGGCGGGCGTCATCTGGCTGGCGATGAAGCGCTGCCAGATGAGGCGGTAAAGCTTGAGCTCGTCCTCGGAGAGGAAGGCGGCGATGGAGTCCGGGTCGCGCCAGACCGACGTAGGGCGGATGGCTTCGTGGGCGTCCTGCGCGCCTTTCTTCGACCTGTAGGAGTTGGGCGACTCGGGCAGATAGCGGCGGTCGAAGCGGGTTTCGATGTAGCCGCGGACTTCGCGCAGGGCCTCGTCGCTGACGCGGGTGGAGTCCGTGCGCATGTAGGTGATGAGGCCCACAGCGCCCTCGGGGCCGAGTTCGATGCCTTCGTAGAGCCGCTGGGCGAGCATCATCGTCCGCTTGACGCTGAAGCGCAGCTTGCGCGCCGCCTCCTGCTGGAGCGTGGAGGTGATGAACGGAGGCACCGGGTTGCGGCGCTTTTCGCGCGTGACCACCGACTGGACGGTGAACCGGGCGTGCTCGAGGGCGCGGGTGATGGCCTCGGCCGAGGCCTGGTCGGGAATCGCGAGGTTCTCGCCGTCCTTCTTGACGAGCTGGGTCTTGAGAACCGGGGGCTTCTTCGCGGCGAGGTGGACGCCGATGGTCCAGTATTCGCGGCGGACGAAGTCGCGAATTTCCTTCTCGCGGTCGGTGATGAGGCGGAGGGCGACCGTCTGGACGCGTCCGGCGGAGAGGCCGCGGCGCACCTTGTCCCAGAGCAGGGGGGAGATCTTGTAACCGACGAGCCGGTCAAGCACGCGGCGCGCCTGCTGGGCGTTGACCAGGTTCATGTCGACGGGGCGCGGGTGCTCGAAGGCATTCCTGACCGCCGGGGCCGTGATTTCGTTGAAGGTGACGCGGTGGATCACCGGCCGGTCGCCGCGCTTCGGCTGGAGTTCTTCCTGGAGGTGGTAGCAGATGGCCTCGCCCTCGCGGTCAGGGTCGGCGGCGAGGTAGACGGCTTCGGCAGAGTGAGCGGCCTTGCGGAGCTCTTCGATGAGCTTCTTTTTGCCTTCGATGACGACGTAAGTGGGCTCGAAGCCGTTGTCCACGTCCACGGCGAGCTGGTTCTTGGGCAGGTCCTTGATGTGGCCGAGGCTCGCCTTGACGGCAAAGTCCTTTCCGAGGTACTTGCCGATGGTTTTCGCCTTGGCGGGCGACTCAACGATGACCAGAGATTTCGCCATACGGAATCCGCCTCCCGGGCAGTGTGCGGCTGGCCTGCGCGTTGCGGTCCGGAACAGCCCCGCCCGAGGAGGTCACTCGCTCCATACCTTAACATAAACGGGCGGGACGGGCGTCTGGCGGGCGGGGAGGGGATGCGGTGCAAAAGGGATGCCGGGGCGGGCGGGGCCGGAGGCGGGCCGGCCCGATCTGCGGGTCTCGTGAGGACGGCACGAAGTGCGGCCGGCGGTGCCCGGCGGGAGAGGGGGATCGCAATACCTATTTTATTTTCAATGGATTCTGGAGAAGCGGTCAGCCGCTCATCCCCGCCAGGAAGGAAAAGCCTGAGGGCGGGCGCGGATGGTGGCCAGGATCAGATCGGCGATCCTGCGTCGGCGGTGGAAGAGCTTTTCGAGCACGCGGTGCCAGTCGTCTTCCTCGCCTTCGATCCATGCCTGTGGGGTGCTGCGGAGAATCTCATCGAAGATTTCCTCAGGGCAGTGGATGGCCCGGGCAAGATAGGGCTCGAAGTCCTCCATCGAGCGGATGCCGTGATAGACGAGGGGGCGGAAGTAGAGGCCCTGGATGGGGGAATCCGGGAAGTCCCAATGGGGGCCATCGAGGATGTAGCCGTGATCGACCATCTGGGCGATGAAGCCCTTCTGATTGGGAGGTCCATCATGGTCGAGGAATTCGCCAAGGCGGCGGCGGAAGAAGATGGCCTGGCGGGAATCGCTGTTGGCCGCCCACTTGTCGAAGACGAGCGCGCCGGCGAAGTCGCGGAGGTTGGCCAGGGAGGGCAGGAGCGAATCCGGCAGGAAGTCATAGACGGCGTCCGTGTCCGGATTGCCCGGGAAGAGGGAACCGAAATGGAGGCCGGGCTGGACAGGGGCGCGGCGGGTGCCGAGCTGGAAATGGATATCGGGTTCGGCGGCCAGAAGGGCGGCGCTGACCTCGACCACGCGTACGTCCGGGCGGGCGACGCCGAGGTGGCGCAGCAGGATGGCCGCGGCCCACTCGTTGGCGAGGATGCGGCGGTGCTGCGGGTTGTTGAGGAACTTGGTGACGTAGAAGCGGCCGTCATCACAGGCCAGCAGGTGCGCCTGTGCGCCGCCGCGCATGCGGCGTCTCAGCCGCGTCGCGTGCACCGGCATCTACCCTCTAGAATAAACACGAAGGGGGCGCTGCCCGCCGAAGGGCCGCGCCGGGAAAAGGAGAACCAGAACAAGATGCAGGAACAGGGGCTCGCGGCCGACCTGCGGCCGAAATCCGCCGACGAGATTGCGCTGGAGCTGATGAAATTCATCGCCACGACGACCGGCTATGCGAAAGGGGCGCAGGCGGTGGGCTTCTCCGGCAAGCCGCCGCGGACTCCCGAAGAACAGGCCGACGCGCTGCTGGAGCTGTTCGACAAGTGCCGCCGGATCGTGGCGAAGCCGCCAGCCGCGGAGGGCTGAGGGCGCGGGGCGGGTGTCATGCCCGGGGCTGTATATCGGCAACAAGAAAGGGCGTCCGGCCGGGACGCCCATTGAACATCAGAGTGGGAAAGCAGAGGGTGCTGCGGCCGCACGGCGCCGCGCGGGCGGCCGCCGGACGGCGCGCCGCCGCGCCTACTTCTTCTTCGCCGCGGTCTTCTTTGCGGCCTTCTTCACCACGGCCTTCTTCGGAGCCGCCTTCTTGACGGCGGCCTTCTTCACCGCGGCCTTTTTCGGAGCAGCCTTTTTGGGGGCGGCCTTCTTCACCGCCTTCTTCACGGCTGCCTTCCTGACGGCCGCGGCCTTCTTCACCGCAGCTTTCTTCGGAGCGGCTGCCTTCTTCGCGGCAGCCTTCTTCGTTGCTTTCTTCACGGTCTTCTTCGTTACCTTTCGAACGGCTGTTGCCGGTTTTTTCGCAGCCTTGCGGGCTGCTTTCCGCGGCCTGGGCCGGGAAACTTTTGCTGGAGCCTTCGGGCGTCTGGCCGGGGCCTTCCGGGCTGGCCTGGGGGCCGGAGGCGCCGGCGGAGCGGGGGCCTCGGCCTCCGGGGCCGGCTGCGCGGCGGGCTCCGCTGCGGGCGCTTCGGCCTCCGCGGGGGCGGGGGCGGGAGCGGCTGCTGCGGGGACGGCCTCTTCGGCTTCTTCCTCCAGTTGGTCCTCTACCTCTCCTACGCTGTCGTCGCTGAGCGCGGAATCGAAATCCGTCTCCTCGTCGTAGGAGTCAAACGGCTGCGCAATCCATCGACTCATGCACTGATCCTCCCTGCGGGCCGAATCATAATTAGCATAACTTGTTTTATTGATCAGGAAAAGACCCAGGCCTCGGGACAGGGAGGGTGCAGCGGGCAAGCCAGCGGAATGGCTCCTGCTAGCGGCGGACGGGCCGGCGCGGAGCCGCGCTGGCGATCCTGACGCCGGAGGCGGGCTGGCGGCGGGCCGCAGTCCGCGAAGGGGAAGGCTTCGCGCGCGATGCCGCAGCGCGGCGCTCCTTCTGCGGCGAGGGCGCGGCCACCGGGATGACGAGCAGCGCGCCTTCCTCGAGCCGGAGTCCGGCGCCCGATGCTTCATTGGCAGAGCCGATCAGCGCCGAGGAAGACTGGTAGCGCCGCGCGATGGAGGCGAGCGTGTCGCCCCCGGCGACCCGGTGCAGCCGCCACGCGGTGCGCCTTTCGGGAGGAACGAGATCGAGCGCGGCAAGCACGGCCTGGCCGCTGCCGCGCGGCACGCGCACTTCGGCTCCCGCGGGTGCGGTGCGGCCCAGAAGGGACGGGTTCAGTTCGCGGATGTCGGCCAGAGCCGCATCGGCGGCGTCGGCGATGAGCGCGAGGCTCGTTTCTGCCGTCAGGCGGACGGTGTCGTATTCGAGCGGATCGTCGAAGTCGACGGCGGGCAGGCCATAGAGCTGCGGGTTCTGGGCAATGATGGCGATGGCAAGGATCGCCGGGACGTAGTTCATCGTTTCGCGGGGCAGGGCGTTGCGGGCGCGCAGCTCCCAGAAATCGGCATAGCCAGTGCGCTGCACGGCGCGCTCCACGCAAAGCGGCCCGCAGTTGTAGGCGGCCATGGCGAGGTGCCAATCGCCCATCTGCTGATAAAGGTCGCGGAGGTGGCGGGCGGCGGCGCGGGTGGCCTTTTCCGGATCCATGCGCTCGTCGGCCTGCCTGCTGGCTTCGAGGCCGTACTCCCTGCCGCGGCTGCGCACGAACTGCCACATGCCGGTGGCGCGGGCGCGGCTGACGGCGCGCGGCTGGAAGGCCGACTCGGCCTGGGCCAGATGGATGAGTTCGCGCGGGACGCCTTCTTCATCGAGGATCCGGTAGATCATCTGGCGGTAGCGGCCGCTGCGGCGGAGCCCGTTCAGCAGGATGCGGGAGCCCCGTGGGCTGGTGAAATAGCCGATGTAGCTGCGGACGGCGTCGTTGACCACGAGGGGAAGCTGGGAGACGCCCGGTTCGATGCGCGGCAGGCGCCGGGGGGCGAGCGAAGGATCGACGGGAAAAGTAGGATTCAGGATCTCATCAATGGGCGAGGGCGGGAACTGCTGGAGCTCCGGCGCGAAGCCCGCGCCAAGGTCTTCGAGGTCGTAGCGGTGGATGCGGCGGATCAGCTCCTCGATGCGCCGCTCGAGCCCCTCGCGGCCCGCGGCGTCAGCGGGGATGGACAGCAGCGTGTCGACAGCTTCGTCGAAGGCACGGCGGGCCTCGTCGGGCTTGCCCTCCTGGATGAGGAACTTGCCGTGGAGGAAGAGCTTCTCGGCCTGGCGGAACGCCTTCTGCGCAGGCGCGGCCAGATCTTCCAGGGGGTCGCGGCTGCCAAGCAGGTTGGGCGGGCGCAGAGTGGACGGTGGCGCAGGACGGCTCAGGTCAAGGGCCCGGTCGAGGATCTCGTCGCCGGGGCCGGGGCGATTGGCCGGGGCAGGGGAGACGAACGGCTGCGCGGACAGCAGCCCTGCGAAGAAGATGCACGCGCCGGCGAGAGCGGCAGGTACGGAGGAGCGGGAACAATTCTGCATTCGACCGGATCGCGCCAACAAAAACTGAAATAGCAGAGCCCTACATGGCTATCGACAGAATGACTCTACCGTAACAGGGCGGGGGAGGTCAATGCAGAAGCGGCGGCGCTGCCGGCTCAGGCCGCGATGCGGTGGGCCAGATTCCCGAGCAGCCAGCCGAGAATGCCGCCGGCGAGCACGTCGCTGAGGAAGTGCATGCCGAGCGCGACCCGGGAGAGGGCGATGGAGCCGGCGCAGAAGTAAAGCATCGGGGCGGCCGCGGGGAAATGCGCGGCGATGGGTCCGGCGGCGGCGAAAGCCGTCATGGTGTGGCCCGAGGGGAAGCTGAACTCGTCGGGAGGAAGGATGCGCGACCAGCAGTGGGGGTGGAGCTCGCACGGACGGCGGCGGCCTGCCTTGCGCTTCAGAAACACGAACAGAAGGATGGCGGCGGTGCAGGCGGAGAGGGCTTCCGCGGCGGCGAGGCGGCCCTCGCTGCCGCCGGCGGCCACGAGCACGGCGCCGATGGCGTACCAGAGCCAGCCGTCGCCCGCGCGGGTGGCGGAGACCATCCACCAACGGAACCACTGCGGCGCAATCCAGCCGTGGAAGCGCCGCATCAGGCCGTGGTCGGCGGATTCGATCCAGTTACGGAGGGCACGGGCAGCGCCGCTCATGGTTCCGTGTTACGCCGCCCGGGTGAATTTTCGATGAAGAACCCGATAATTTTACGATACCATGCGGCTACCAGTTAGCCAGCGTGCCGTCGGGCAGATACATGGTTTCATCCCGCCACTGGACGCCCGCGCGGGCGGCGCGCTCCACCTCCTTCCAGTTGAGCCGCAGGCCGAGGCCCGGGGTTTCCGGGATGGGGAGGTGGCCTTCGGCGTCGGGTTCGAACAGCGGCCAGTCGCGCTCGTCGACATACCGGAGCCAGGGATCGACGTCTCCTGACGCGCCCGCCGTGTTGTAGTGGATGCCTTTGGCCCATTCGAGAATCCACCCGGCGCGGCATTGCGCCACCACGTGCAGGCTGGCCATGAAGGCGACGGGGGACAGCGGGCAGTGCGGCGCGAGCGCAATGCCGTTTGCCTCCGCCAGAGCGCCGATTTCGGCCGTGTTCGAGATGCCGCCCACATGGACGACATCCGGCTGAAGGATGTGCGCGCCGCGCGCGGCAACGACGTCGCTGAACTCGGCCACGGTGCACATGCGCTCGCCGGTGGCGATGGGGACGTGGGTGATGGCGGCGATGTCGGGCAGCCAGCGGTTGTAGTCCGGCCGGACCGGCTCTTCGTAGAAGAGCGGATTGCCGAATTCGAGCGCTTTGGCGAGGCGGCGGGCCATCGGGACGTTGCAGCGGCCGTGAAAATCAAGGGCGATCTCAACGTCCCAACCGACGGCTTCGCGGACGGCCCTGAGGCGATCCACCGCGAGCCGGATGCCTCCGTAGGTGTCGATGGCAGCCAGAGGCGGGCAGGCGTTCATCTTCAAAGCGCGGGCGCCGGCTGCGACGACGGCGGCGGCCTCGCGGGCGGCCATCTCCGGCGGGTTGTTGTTGCCGCCGGCCCAGCGGTAGACCTTGACGCGGTCGCGGACGCGGCCTCCGAGGAGGCGGTGCACAGGCTGGCCGGCCGCCTTGCCGGCGAGATCCCAGAGAGCGATTTCGATGCCGCCAAGGGCGCTCATGTAAATGGCGCCGCCGTGATAGAAGTTGCGGTCGTAGCAGGCGCGGACCAGCGCCTTCAGCCGCGAAGGATCGCGGCCGAGGAAAAACTCGCCAAGCTCGTGCACGGCGGCCTCGGCGGCGGCGAGCTGGCCTTCGAGGGTGTACTCGCCGTAGCCTTCGGCGCCCTCGTCGGTGAGGATGCGGAGCAGGCCCCACCGCGGGGCGACCTGCACGGTCTCGATTCGCTCGATGCGCATGGCCTCTCTATTCTATGGCCCGCCATGGCGCCGGCAGAGAGCTGCCGCAGGCCATGGCGACGCGAAGCCGCGCCGGCGCGCGCGCATCCAAACAGGAATGGAAGAGCAGAAGAAGATCCGGATCGTCATCCTCATTGGCTCGGTGCGCCCGGGCAACTATACGTCGAAGGCGGCTGCCGTGGTCGCCGACGAGTTTGGGAAGGATCCCCGGGTAGAGGTGGCAGTGGTGCACCCGGAGGACTACCATCTCGCGCTGCCAGGGATGCCCGATGCGGGGTCGCGCGCGGCCGAGCTGCGGTCGCTGGTCGCGGAGGCGGCGGCCGTGGTGATCGCCACGCCGGAATATCATGGATCATTTTCCGCAGCCATCAAGATGGTGATTGAGAACCTCGGCTTTCCGTCGGCGCTGGCCGGCAAGCCGGTGGCGCTGCTGGGGGTGGCGGCCGGCTCGATTGGCGCGATCAAGTCGATCGAGGCGCTGCGCGGGGTGGTCAGCCACGTGGGCGCGCTGCCGCTGCCGATGCCGGTCTCGCTGGCGCACGTGCACAAGCTGTTTGCCGAGGATGGCTCGGTGACGGATGCAGGGGCGGAGAAGCTGCTGCGCGCGCTGGCGCGCTCGGTTCTGGATTATCTGCGGCGGGCCGTGTGTCCGACCATGACGCTGGAGCGGCTGCTGCGGGAGGGCGGAACGGCGGCTGCGTGAGTGCCGGCGCGCGGCGCGCCGGGGCTGGACGAACATTTCCGGGCTGTCGTGTCTTTTGCGCTGCGACCCTTGACTCGGAAGGGGAATCAGCGTAGGAAAAGGGTGGACTGGAGGAACTGCGATGGTTTCGGCCAAGCTGGTTCATCAGATCGAAGATCATTGGGAGGCCATCGCCGCCCGGTTCCTGCGCCGGCTCCGGCAGCAGCAGGGCCTGCCATATATCAGCCGCATGCCGGAGTCCGAGCTGACCGATACATGCCGGAAGCTGCTGAAGCGTCTGGGGCACTGGCTGATATCGAGTTCCGAGGAAGAGATCGCCACGCTTTATGAGAAGGTCGGGCACGACCGCTACGCGCAGGGAATTCCGCTGAGCGAGAGCATCCGCGCGGTGCAGTTGCTGAAGGAGGCGTGCCTCGATTACATCCGGGACGAGGCATTTGTGCAGACGAGCGTAGATCTCTACGCCGAAGAGGAACTGGAGCTACAGCTCGGCCGTTTCTTCGACCTGCTGACGTACTATCTGGCGCGCGGCTACGAGCGCGCCTGCGGCATGGCGCACGAGGGCTGAGCAGCGCGGGGCCAAGCGGAACCGGACGGTTCCGGTGTGCTATCCTGATGTAGAACAGAAGAGGAAGGAAAGCATAAAGGAGCGCACGGAAATCGAATGGCCCTGGCCCCGGAAGCCAAGAACGAGCTGATCACCAAGTACCGGCAGCACAAGACGGATACGGGCTCGCCGGAAGTGCAGATTGCGCTGCTCACACGCCACATTGCCGAGCTGACCGAGCATTTCAAGGTTCACAGGAAGGACCATCACAGCCGGCGCGGGCTGCTGAAGCTGGTGTCGCGCCGCAGGAAACTGCTCGATTATCTCAAGCGCAAGAGCCCAGAGCGCTACAAGGCCCTGATCCTCAGCCTCGGACTGCGCCGTTAGGCGCCGGTCCGTCAAGCCCGCCGCCTTATCCGCCCCTGCGGGGCGGCCGGGGCGCGGTCCAGGAAGCCCGCCCATGGCAGAGACGATCCGGCCCCCGATGCGCGCAAACCCTTTGTGCGCACGCGAGGGCCGAAGCTCTTTTCTGACGGGCGGCCTGTGCGCGGCGGAAGACGGCATCTTCCGTCCCCTTCCCATCCGTTTCCCGAACAAGGCAAGACAGTCGCGGGTCCGGCCGCAATCGGGCTGCCGGACCGAGGAGATCCAAGAGACATGAAGCAGACCGTACAAGTCGACCTGGGAGGTCGAATCCTCACACTGGAAACGGGCCGCATGGCCAAGCAGGCCCACGGCGCCGTCGTCGTCACCATCGGAGACACCGTCGTCCTGAGTTCCGCGTGCTCCAATCCCGAGCCGAAGATCAACGCCGCGTTTTTCCCCCTGACCGTTGACTACCGCGAGTACACCTACGCCGCGGGCCGCATTCCCGGCGGGTATCTGAAGCGCGAAGGCCGTCCGAGCGACCGCGAGATTCTGACCGCGCGCCTCGTGGACCGGCCGCTGCGCCCGCTGTTCCCCGAAGGCTACATGTGCGAGACGCAGATCATCAGCCTCGTGCTGTCAGCCGCGCCGGACACCGATCCTTCGGCGATGGCCATCGTGGGCAGCGGCGCGGCGCTGGCGATTTCCGACATTCCTTTCGACCACATCGTGAGCGGCGTCCGCGTCTGCAAGGTGGGCGACGAGTTCATTCCGTTCCCCTCCTACGAGCAGCAGAACGAGTCGAAGATCAACATCGTGGTGGCCGCCACCGACCAGGGCATCGTGATGGTGGAAGCGGGCGCCAACGAAGCCACCGAAGACGAGGTGCTCGCCGCCATCGAGTATTCCTTCGAGTGCTGCAAGAAGATCAACGCGGGCATCCGCGAGCTGGTGCAGCTTGCAGGCAAGCCGAAGCGTCCGTTCACGCCGCCGCAGCGCAACGCGGAGATCTATGCGAAGGTGGAGGCGCTGGTAGGCGACCGGCTGCCGGACGCGCTGAACACGCAGAAGTACGGCAAGGCGGAGAGCTACGCGCGGACCGACGCGCTGCTGAAAGAGGCGGTGGAGTCCTTCACCGAGGAGGCCGATCAGATCGAGGCGGCGGCCTGCTTTGAAGCGCTGCGCGAGAAGGTGTTCCGCCACGAGGTGCTGAACCTGCGGCAGCGTCCGGACCGGCGGGCCTTCGACGAGATCCGGCCGATCACGATCGAGGTGGGCGTGCTGCCGCGCGTGCACGGCTCGGCGCTGTTCACCCGCGGCGAGACGCAGGCGCTGGTGACGACGACGCTCGGCACGAAGGAAGACGAGCAGCGGCTGGAGACGCTGAACCTGCTGGAGACCTCCAAGCGCCTGATGCTGCACTACAACTTCCCGCCGTTTTCGGTGGGCGAGGTGGGCTTCATGCGCGGCCCCGGCCGGCGCGAGATCGGCCACGGGGCGCTGGCCGAGCGGGCGATCGCGCCGATGATTCCGCCCGAGAGCGAATTCCCCTACACGCTGCGCATCGTCAGCGACATCCTCGAGTCCAACGGCTCTTCGTCGATGGCGACGGTGTGCGGCGCGAGCCTGTCGCTGATGGACGCCGGCGTGAAGATCAAGGCTCCGGTGGCGGGCATCGCCATGGGCCTGGTGACCGACGGCGACAAGTACGCGATCCTGACCGACATTGCCGGCGCCGAGGACCACTACGGCGACATGGACTTCAAGGTGGCCGGCACGCGCGCAGGCATCACCGCGCTCCAGATGGACATCAAGGTGCAGAACATCAGCCTGGCCATCATGCGCGAGGCGCTCGAGCAGGCGCGGCGCGGCCGGCTGTTCATCCTCGACCGGATGGACGAGGTCATTTCGGCGCCGCGGCCGGATCTCAGCCCGTATGCGCCGCGCATCTATACGATTACGGTGCCGACGGAGAAGATCCGCGAGATCATCGGGCCGGGCGGCAAGGTGATCCGCGGCATCATCGACCAGACGGGCGTCAAGATCGACGTGCATGACGACGGCACGGTGAACGTCTTCGCCAGCGACGGCGATTCGGCCAGCCGCGCGCTGAAGATGATCTCCGAGATCGCCGCCGTGGCCGAGGTGGGCAAGACGTACCTGGGCAAGGTGGTGCGCATCGCCGACTTCGGCGCCTTCGTCGAGATCTTCCCGGGCACCGACGGGCTGCTGCACATCTCGGAAATCAGCGAGAACCGCGTCAAGAACGTGCGCGACGAGCTGAACGAGGGCGACCAGATCCTTGTGAAGGTGCTGGCGCTCGAGGGCAACAAGATCAAGCTGAGCCGCCGCGCCGTGCTGCGCGAGCAGCGCGAGAAGCTGAAGGCGGGCAAGCTGGCCGAGCAGCCCGCCGAGTCGGTGGAAAAGCGCGCTGCGCCGGCGGCGAGGCCGCAGCCGCAGCCCGCGGGGAAGGATCCCCGCCCGAACCGCCGCTGACGCGCTGACTCCGGTTCTTCCCATCCGCGAGGGCCGCCCCCGGGGGCGGCCCTTCGCCTTTCCGCTGCCGCGCGCCCGGCGCGCCGGCCCATAGGAGCTTCCTATAAGAGGCAAAGGCGACTTCTTGCGGACTTCGCGCTTACACTGTAAGCACGAACCATCCGCCGCTACTGGCGGCAGCTCAAGCAAGGAGAAGTCGATGATGAGAAGAACACCCTGGTTCACCGCGCTTGCGGCGACCGGCGCGGTTCTGATGCTGGCCGCCACGGCCAGCGCGCAGAAGCCGCAGACGAACAAGTTCTGGTGGCCGGACCAGCTCGATCTGTCGCCTCTGCGGGCGCACTCGGCTGAGTCCAACCCCTACGGCAAGGATTTCGATTACGCGAAGGAGTTCGCGACGCTGGACCTGAAGGCGGTCAAGGAAGACATCCGGAAGGTCCTGACGACCTCGCAGGACTGGTGGCCGGCCGACTTCGGCCACTACGGGCCGTTCATCATCCGCATGGCCTGGCACAGCGCCGGGACTTACCGCACGCTGGACGGCCGCGGCGGCGCCGACGGCGGGCAGCAGCGCTTCGATCCGCTGAATAGCTGGCCCGACAACGCCAACCTGGACAAGGCGCGGCGGCTGCTGTGGCCCGTGAAGCAGAAGTACGGGCGCAAGATCAGCTGGGCCGACCTGATGGTGCTGGCCGGCAACGTGGCGCTCGAGTCGATGGGCTTCAAGACGATCGGCTTCGCCGGCGGGCGCATCGACGACTGGGAGCCGGACAAGACCTACTGGGGTCCCGAGCAGAAGATGCTGGACGACAAGCGCTACAGCGGCGAGCGCGACCTGGCCAAGCCGCTGGCCGCCGTGCAGATGGGGCTGATCTACGTCAACCCCGAGGGCCCGAACGGCAAGCCCGATCCGCTGGCGGCGGCGAAGGACATCCGCGAGACCTTCGGCCGCATGGCGATGAACGACGAGGAGACGGTGGCGCTGATCGCCGGCGGGCACACCTTCGGCAAGGCCCACGGGGCGCATGATCCCAACAAGTGCCTCGGGCCGGAGCCTGCGGCGGCGGGGCTGGAGCAGCAGGGCCTCGGCTGGGAGAACCGCTGCGGCAAGGGCAACGCCGAGGACACGATCACCAGCGGCCTGGAGGGCGCCTGGACGGCCGCGCCCACGCAGTGGACGATGCAGTACCTCGACAACCTGTTCCGCTTCGACTGGGTGCAGACCAAGAGCCCGGCGGGCGCCATTCAGTGGGTGCCGGCCAACAACCAGGCGGCCAACCTGGTGCCCGACGCGCACGTGCCCGGCAAGCGCCATGCGCCGATCATGTTTACGACCGACCTGGCGCTGAAATTCGACCCGGTTTACCGCGAAATCGCCCAGCGTTTCCTGAAGAATCCCGAGGAATTCCGCCTTGCTTTCGCGCGGGCCTGGTTCAAGCTGACGCACCGCGACCTGGGGCCGCGGGCCCGCTACCTCGGCCCGGAGGTGCCGAGCGAGGAGTTCCTCTGGCAGGATCCGCTGCCGAAGGCCAACTACCAGCAGATCAATGCCAATGACATCGCGCAGCTCAAGGCGAAGATCCTGAGCTCCGGCCTGACGATCCCCGAGCTGGTCCGCACCGCGTGGGCTTCGGCGGCCTCCTTCCGCGGCAGCGACATGCGGGGCGGCGCCAACGGCGCGCGCATCCGCCTGGCCCCGATGAAGGACTGGGAGGCCAACAACCCGGCCGAGCTCCAGAAGGTGCTGGCGAAGCTGGAGAGCATCCAGCAGGAGTTCAACAACGCGCAGAAGGGCAACAAGCGCGTGTCGCTGGCCGACCTGATCGTGCTGGGCGGCACGGCGGCGGTGGAGGAGGCGGCGAAGAAGGCCGGCTTCAACGTCCCGGCTCCGTTCACGCCCGGCCGCGTCGACGCCACGCAGGAGCAGACCGACGTCGAGTCGTTCAAGGTGCTCGAGCCGATGGCGGACGCCTTCCGCAACTACTACCGGAAGGGCTACTGGCTGTCGCCCACCGAGGCGATGGTGGACAAGGCCGAGATGCTGAAGCTGACCGTGCCCGAGATGACCGTGCTGATCGGCGGCCTGCGCGTGCTGAACGCCAACACCGGCCAGTCTCCGCACGGCGTCTTCACCAGCCGCCCCGGCGTGCTGACGAACGACTTCTTCGTCAACCTGCTGGACATGAACATCAAGTGGTCGAAGTCGGCCACCGACGAGACGATCTATGAGGGCCGCGACCGCAAGACGGGCCAGCTCAAGTGGACCGCCACGCCGGTGGACCTGATCTTCGGCTCGCACTCCGAGCTGCGCGCCGTGGCAGAAGTCTACGCTTCGGCTGACGCCGGCGAGAAGTTCGTCCGGGACTTCATCAAGGCGTGGACGAAGGTGATGAACCTCGACCGCTTCGACCTGCATCATCAGGGCGGCGCGGTGCCGGCGGTGCGCACCACGGACTGACGCCCGCCGGAAGCGCCGGCAGGAAGAAAGGCCGCTCCGCAAGGCCGGAGCGGCCTTCGCCTTTTGGGGCAGCACGCGGAGGCGCTCCGTGCGCCACGGCCCCCGCGCGCGACCGCGCGGACAGGCTGCGCCCGCGCGAATTCCGGCTTCCTGCCGGCGGGCTTCCGCCCTACAATGAAAGCGGCATATGGCTGGGACGCTTGCCGAGGAGCTGGCGCGGCATGTGCGGGAGTCGCCGCTGGCCGAGCCGTTGGGCGATGGGCGCATCCGCTGCCTGGCGTGCGGGCATCGCTGCCCCATCTTCCCGGGCCTGCCCGGCGTGTGCAAGGTCCGCTTCAACGACAACGGGCGGCTGATGGCGCCGTACGGCTACGTCAACGCCCTGCATGTGGATCCGATCGAGAAGAAGCCGTTTTTCCACGCGCTGCCGGGGGCGCGCGCGCTGAGCTTCGGCATGCTCGGCTGCGACCTGCACTGCGCCTATTGCCAGAACTGGCTCAGCTCGCAGGCCCTGCGTGATCCGCGCGCGGACCTTTACTTCCACCCCGTCACCGCGGAAGAGATCGTCGAGCAGGCGTTGCACACGCAGTCGGCCTGCGTCGTCAGCACCTACAACGAGCCGCTCATCACCGCCGAGTGGGCGGTGGAGGTCTTCCGCCTGGCGCGGCGGCACGGGCTGGCGACGGGCTTCGTTTCCAACGGCAACGCCACGCCCGAGGTGCTTGCGTATCTGCGCCCGTGGCTCGACCTGTTCAAGGTGGACCTGAAGTCGTTCCGGGACGAAAACTACCGCAGGCTGGGCGGGCGGCTGGAGCCGGTGCTGGACTCGATCCGGCGCATCCACGAAATGGGCTTCTGGCTGGAGGTAGTAACGCTGGTAGTGCCGGGCTTCAACGACAGCGACGAGGAGCTTGGCCAGATCGCGCGCTTCCTCGCCTCCATTTCGCCCGACATTCCGTGGCATGTGACGGCGTTCCACCCCGACTACAAGATGACGGACCCGCGGCCCACCTCCGCCGCCGACCTGCTGCGCGCGGTGCGCGCCGGGCGCGAGGCGGGGCTGCGCTACGTGTACGCGGGCAACCTGCCCGGGCGGCTGGGCGAGCTGGAGAACACGCGCTGCTGGAGCTGCGGCGCAACGCTCATCGAGCGCCACGGGTTCCGCGTGCTGTCCAACCGGATCGCGCCAGACGGGCGGTGCCCGTCGTGCGGGGCCGGAATCGCGGGCTTCTGGAGCGTGCCGCAACGGGCGGCCTGAGGAGGAGCCATGACGGCCACATTCGCGACGCCTTACGCCGGCTCGTGGTATCCGGCAGCGCCGGCCGAGCTGGAACATCTGCTCGACGAATTGTTGGAAACATCGGAGGAGAGAACCGGCAGGGCGCTGCTGCCCGGAGCGCTGGCCGCTGTGGTTCCGCACGCAGGCCTGGCCTACTCCGGCGCGGTGGCGGCAGCCTCCTGGCGGCACGTGGCGGCGGCCCGGCCGTCGCGCGTGGTGATGCTCGGGTTCCTGCACGCGGGCGGCCCGGCCGAAGTGATCATGCCGCGCATCGGGGCCTACGCCACGCCGCTCGGGCGCGTCCCGGTGGATCTGACAGGATTCGATTTCCCGGCGCTGCCGCCCACGGCGGCGTGCGATCACTCGCTCGAGATCCAGCTTCCTTTCCTCGACCGGCTCCTGCCGGGCGTGCCGGTGGCGCCGCTTTACGTGGGCTCGGCGCATGAGCGGGTGCGCCGCGAGGCGGCCCAAAGGATCGCGGCGGCGCTGCGGCCGGGGGATGTACTGGTGGCCAGCACGGACCTGACCCACTACGGACGCCGCTTCGGCTTCACGCCCTTTCCGCTCGACAGCGGGACGGCGGCCAACCTGCACGAGCTGGACCGCGAAGTGATCGACGCGGCCTCGAGCCTGGATCCCGCGTTCTTCCTGGCCGAGTTGCGCCGGAACGGGTCGACCACATGCGGCGTGGCGCCGGTGAGCCTGCTGCTGGAAATCCTCGCGCACCTGCCGGGCGAGGAGGAGATCTTCCAGGCGACGCTTGACTACATGACCAGCGGCGACCTGAATGGCGATTACTCGCTCTCGGTGGGCTATGCGGCGCTCGGCTATTTCCGCGAAAGCTCGTTCCATCTCGGCGAAGCGGCGCAGCAGGCGCTGCTCGACAGTGCGGCAGCGACGCTGGCGCAGTTGCGCGAGAGGGGCATCGAGCGCCCGGTGGAAAGCGATGCGGAGCTGGAAGAGCTGGACCGCCGGGGAGGCGTCTTCGTGAGCCTGCACCAGAAGGGCGAGCTGTTCGGCTGCATCGGGCGGCTGGGCAGCGAGGAGACCTACCGCGCCGCCGTGCCCGAGCTGGCGCTGAGCGCGCTGCACGACCCGCGGTTTCCGACGCGCGCGACCGCGCCGGCGGATCTCGACATCGAGATTTCCATCCTGACGCCGTTCCGGCGGCTGCCCGATCCGCGCCGCTTCCGGCTGGGCGAGCATGGCGCCTACATCGAATGCTGGGGCCGCCGCGGGCTGCTGCTGCCGCAGGTGGGCCGCGAGCGCAGAGTCAGCGCAGAGTGGTTTCTGGATGCGCTGGCGCACAAGGCGGGCCTTCCGGCAGGCGCGTGGCGGAATCCGGAGGCGAAGCTGTGGGTGTTCCGTGCGCAGGTCTTCCACCGCGCGCCGGCCTCATGAAGTCTCCCTTACGGCGGTTCTCCCCAGCCTTTCGGGCGGACCGGAGGGCGAAGCGGAGCGCCGCTCTACGATGACGCGCCGGGGCGAGCCGCCCGGTTCGCTCTCGCGACGGAAGCGTGAAGACTCTCCTCTCCGGAAAGGGCCAGCTACCCGATTACGATCAGCTCTTCGATGGGGAAGACCCGCAAACCCTCCGGAGAGAACTGAATGAGGACGTTTGCATTGTTGGGCAACTTCACCAGATCGTCCCCTGGCTTCAGTTGCCGTGCTGCCTTCGCACTCTTGAACAGGAACTTCCGGCCGGTGTGCTGGCAGCGGAGAAGGACGCCCACGCCTTCCTGCACGGCCAGGATCTGGAACATTCCCGGAAAGGCAGCTTCTTCAACACAGAAATCGAGTTCGTCCTGTTGCGCAGACAGCCGTCTAGAGCGGATTCGAGTGGAGAGGTACTTCATTGCGATAGTCCCTCCTTCTCATCGGCCGCATCGCGCCCTTGCAGAGGAATCCATGCCGCGGGACAGGCTCGGGGAAAGATCGCAATGAAGCCGCCTGGACGCAGGGGCAGGTTCCTCGGCGTCGAAGCTCCGGGGCTCAGCTCTGGAGGCCGGCCAGCACGCCGCGCATGTAGGCGAAGCTGCGGTGCATGCCGGGCACGGGATTGTCGGCGTTGATCTCGTATTCGAGGTGCACGACGCCGGCGTAGTTCATCTTCATCAGCAGCCGGAAGATCTGCGGGATCGGCATGCGGCCGTCGCCGACGTCGCACTGGCTGGCGGCCACCTTGAGGTCCTTCAGGTCCTTGATATGGAGGTCGAGCAGGCGCGGGCCGGATTTCTCGATCTCCTCAAGGACATCCCTGCCGGTGCGCGTCGTGTGGCCGACGTCGACGCAGACGCCGACGCGAGGATCCATGTCACGGATGATCTTCAGCGCATCCGATGGGGCGGGGAAGTGCTTGTCCTCGGGGCCGTGGTTGTGGACGGCCACCCTGATGTTGTATTCCTTCACGAAGCGCTCGATGATGGGCAGCGTCTTCGCCGTCGGACCGATGTTCATCATCGGCAGGCCGAGCCGTTTCGCGTACTCGAAGTAGAAGCGGACGTCGTCGGGATCTTCCTTCTGCATGTACACGGTGCCGCCGCAGGTGAGCGTGATGCCGGCCGATTCGAAGTCGCGGCGGGCGCGGTCGAGCTCCTCGGGCGTGGAGCGGTAAAGCGCATGGAACTCCTTCACTGTGAGCAGCGAGATGCCAAGCTCCCTGGTGTACTTGATGCAGAGGCGGCGGCTGAACTCGCGGAATGAGAAACTGGCAATGCCGAGGCGGATGGGCGCTGCCGGCGCGGCGGGCTGCGCGGCGGCGCCGGAGGCAGATGCGGCCGCGGCGGCCGCGGGGATCGATTGCAGGAAGGCTCTGCGGCTGGAGTCGGACTTCATGCTCCGATGATATATCAGCCGCCGGAGCGGGCCGGTTCGCCGGGCACGGGGTCTTCGAGGACGCAGACGAATTCGGCGATGGTGACGTAGCGCTCGTCCTCGCGCAGGTCCCAGTCTTCGTATTCGGGGTTTTCCGGCCGCATGGTGATGCGCGTGTGGCGCCACTGGTCGCCGCGGATCTCCTTGCCGCTCGAGTAGCGCTTGAGCGTGAACTCGCCGCCTTCGTCGAGGGTGGCGATCCGCTGGACGATGTAGATGCCGTTGCGGCGGCTGCCGCCGTAATAGGAACGGAAGACGCAGATCGATCCGTCGGGGATGTCGGGCTCCATCGAGCGGCCCTGGACGCGGACGAGGAAGAGATCGTCGCTGAGGCGGCGGCGGCCGGGCACGCGGGCCTCGACCCATTCCTCCGCCCCGCGGGCCTTGTCGCGGCCGAAGCCGCCGGCGGCCAGCTCGATGGGGATCAGCGGCAGGTGCGTCTCATACGGCCGGACGTGCGTGCGCACATGGCGGCGGTAGAGCGCCTGCGCCGTTCTTTCGAGATCGATGGCGATGGCCTGCGCCGGCGCGGAGACGCGCAGCGTGTTCGACAGCGTTTCGTCCATCCATTGCAGGAATGCGCGCGTGCCCATCTCCTGCTGGAGCGCCGGAAGCTGGCCGATCAGCTCCGACAGCACGCCGGCCTCCTCGCCCGCCCATTCGTCGAAGTCCGTGCGGAAGCGGAAGGCGCACTCGCCCGTTTCCGGGTCGGCGACGATCACGCCGCAGTTTTCGCCGAGGGCCTCGAGGACCCTGTATTCGACCGTGCGGGTGAGGACTGCGGCCATCGGCTGCTCGTCTTATCGGCCGTGGGGGTCACGGGTTGAACGCATAGTAGCCCTCGCGGGCGCGGACCTTCACGTTCGGCAGGTTGACGCGCACCTCGATCCGGCGGAACGGCTTGCGGACGTCGAGGTCGGACGGCACGTAGCGGAGGATGTACTGCGTGGTGATCTCGCCGGCGGTGGCGGCGATGGCGTTGACGATGCCGCGCATGATGGCCGCCGCGTAGCCTCCGGTGCCCACCTTCAGCGCGTAGTTGCCCTCGTCGGAGGGCGTCGACAGATAGCCGCTGACGTCGGAATAGACGTTTTCCAGCGGATAGACCACGCGGCCTCCGGTGGCTTCGCACAGGCGGCGCAGGTTGGCGTCGCCCTGGCTGTGGAAGCCGAAGGCCACGGTGGAGACCCCGTAAATCGTCACAAGGTTGCGCTGTGCGATTTCGACCACTTCCTCGAGAGTCTTGGAGCTGCTCGTGTCGGTGCCGTCGCCGACGATGACGATGACGCGCCGCGGCTCGATCGGCTCGCCCTGCACGAGCGTCCGGCTGGTGCAGGCCATGTAGACGGCGTCGAACAGCGCCGAGCTGCCGCCAGGCTTGAGCTTGCGGATGCGCTCGATGATCTTCTCCGGGTCGCTGGTGGTGTTGACCAGGAGCTCGGCTTCGGTGGAGTAGCCGATCAGGTAGCCGGAGAAGCGCTTGTCAGCCTTGCCATCGGGCTCCATCGTGGCGTCGACCAGCTCGATGATCGCCTCCTGGAACTTGTCCCAGTGCAGGCGCGTGCGGTTGGACAGGTCGATCAGGTAGCCGATGACGACCGGCTGGTTGCGCTCGCGCGTGAAGTAGGTGATCTTCTGCACTACCCCTTCGTCGAGCAGCAGGAAATCCTTCTCCTCGAGGTTGGAAACGAAGCGCCCCTTGTCATCGGTGACGGTGACGGGGACAACGACCTCGGTGACCGAGGACCGGAACGCCTCCTCGGGGCGCAGCACAGGCTTCGGCGGCTGGGCGCCCTGTTGCGCAGACAGGACTGGAGCCAGCCGCACGGCCGCGCCGCAGGCGGCGAGTGCCAGCAGATCGCGTCGCCTCATCGGGATTCCCTGCCTTGATTATACGGTTTCCGCCGCAGCGCGGTTTCCGCCGCCGACGCTGCCTGCGGGCGAAGGCAGGAAGTTCCTTTCATTCATGTTCTCTGCAAGTTTCACGGGAGCCTTTTCGGGAGACGGATTCGGGCGCGCAAACGCGCCAATGCAAGCGCCTGCAAGGGCAGCCGGGCGCCCCTCCTGTGCCCACCTGCCGAGCTGCGGATGCCCGGTGCCTGCCCGCCCGCGTTGACCGGCGCGGAGATGAAAGAGGCATAAGGAACTTGAGACCGTTTTCCCCTTGACACGGCGCGAGCCTGAGCACATTCTGAAAGCGATTGCGGCTGATCGTGTCTCCTCAGCCGCCAGGGGCCGGCTCCCGAGCAGGGGCCGGCGGGACTTGCAGTGGGAGTTGTTGAAAACCTGCCAGGCAAACAGAAAAAGAGGTTGCACCATGAGCGATCCAAGGCGAAGCCTGTTGTGGGCGGCGGTGTTGCTGCCGGCCCTCGCATGGGCGCAGCAGGACCGCGCCACTTTGGTCGGCACCGTGACAGATCCCACGGGTGCCGTGGTTCCACAGGTCAAGGTCACCATCGTGCAGACGACGACGAACCTCACGGTGGAGGTGCGGACGAATGAACAGGGGCAGTTCCGCGCTCCGAACCTGCCGATTGGCGAGTACCGCGTGGAGTTCGAGGCGCCAGGTTTCAGGAAGCTCGTCCGCGATGGCATCCGGCTGAGCATCCAGGACGTGATCCGCGTGGATGCGCGGCTGGAAGTCGGCGCCACCAGCGAATCGCTGACGGTCACCGCCGAGGTGCCCCTGCTCCAGACAGAGACGCCGGAAGTGGGCCAGGTGCTGGGCACGCGGCAGGTGATCGACCTGCCGCTGGGCTTCAGCGGCGGCCGCTATGCGGAGAACTTCGCCTTCCGGCTCACGCCGGGCGTCAGCGGCAACAACTGGACCAGCCACATCAATGGCGCGCCGTCGTTTTCCAAAGAGGTGGTGCTGGACGGCGCGTCGGCGACGATTTACATCAGCGGCCACATGGGCGAGTCGAGCCCGTCGATGGAGGCGCTGGAGGAGTTCAAGATCCAGACCAGCGGCATGAGCGCCGAGTTCACGCGCACGGCGGGCGGCGTGTTCAACTTCGTCATGAAGTCGGGCACGAACCAGTTCCACGGCAGCGGGATGTTCCAGCTCCACAACGAGAGCTTCGACGCCAACACGTTCGCCAACAACTTTTACGATCGGCCGCGCCGTTTCGACCGGCGGCACAACTGGGCGGCTTCGCTCGGCGGCCCGGTGTGGATCCCGAAGGTCATCAACGGCAGGGACAAGTGGTTTTTCTATGCCGCCTATGAGAAATACAAGGAGCAGTTCGCCGGCGGCGGCTCGCCGACGGTGACTGTTCCGACCGAGGCGTGGTGGAACGGCGACTTCAGCAACTACCTGACCGGCGAGATCCTTGGCAAGGACGCGCTGGGACGCGACGTGCCGCGGGGCGGCATTTACGACCCGGCCAGCTACCGCCTGGTGGGCGGGCAGGTGGTGCGCGACCTGTTCCCCGGCAACCGGATCCCGGCATCGCGCTTCTCGAAGGTGTCGATGAACCTCCGCGACATCATGCTCAAGCATTACAAGCCGGCGCTGCCGACGCTGCTCAACAACAGCTTCTTCCCGGTGTCGAACCAGGCGGGCTTCGAGCAGACGCAGTTCTCCACCAAGAGCGACTTCCAGATCAGCTCCAACCAGCGGCTGACGGGCTCGTTCGTCTTCGTCGACCGTCCGCGCACGCTGCTGGACCAGGGCGGCGTGTGGGACTTCAACGACCCTAACGGCGGCCCGCTGAGCCGCGCGCGGCTCCAGTGGGTGGCCTCGCACTATGTGCGCCTGGCGCATGACTGGACGATCACGCCCACGATCCTGAACCACATGCTGGTGGCCTACAACCGCCAGATCAACCCGTCGACATCGAAGCACGTGAAAGAGCCCGGGGCGCGGATCCTCGGCATCAAGGGGATCCGCCAGGACATGAACTATCCGGAGATCACCGGCCTGTCGGGCGACCGCGTCAGCTTTCCCACGCTTGGCTACCAGGCCAACGACATGGGCGCGGGCACGGCCTACCAGTTTGTCAACACGCTGAGCTGGCTGCGCGGCAAGCACGCGCTGAAGTTCGGCTTTGACTACCGCTGGAATGGCCTGAACTGGCGCAACAACGCCGGCCCGGGGCAATTCAACTTCTCGGCCGACGTCACGGGCCTGCCGGGCTTCAACCAGACAGGCCACGGCTTCGCCTCGATGCTGCTCGGCCAGGTGACCAGCGCGAGCGTGAACATCGACGTGCCAGTGGGCAGCCAGTTCCCGATGTATAGCTGGTTTGTCCAGGACGACTGGAAGGTGACGCGGAAGCTGACCGTCAACCTCGGGCTGCGTTGGGACTTCCAGCCGCAGGGCACGGAGAAATACGACCGGCTGCACAACTTCAACCTCGACCTGACCGATCCGAATTACGGCATCAAGGGCGCGGTGGAATTCGCCGGCTTTGGCCCGGGCCGCATCGGCCGGCGGATGTTCTACGAGAACAACCTGCGGACCACGTGGGGGCCGCGCGTCGGCTTCGCCTACCAGCTTCCGGAAGCGACGAAGATGACCATCCGCTCCGGGTTCGGCATCTTCTATTCGCCGCGCATCCCGAACGGCTGGTCCGGCGTGCCGTGGGGCAACAAGGCCGGATTCACGATGACCAACCAGATCCAGCGGCCGGCGCCCAACCTGCCCGCCTTCAACTGGGACGACGGCTACAACGGCGTCATCCGCAAGGCGGAGATGGACCCGTCGCTGGCCAAGTACATCTGGGGCCCGGTGAGCTGGGATCCCAATGGCGGCCGCGTCGGCTACACCATGCAGTGGAACTTCAACATCCAGCGCGAGCTGCCTGGCCAGATGGTCATCGACGTCGGCTACGTGGGCACGCAGAGCGTGGGCCTGCTGGCCAACGAGATCCGGCGCCCGTTCCAGCTCCCGTATTCGGTGCTCAGCCTGGGCGACACGCTCGGAAGCTGGGTCAACAATGACGCCTCCATCCCCGCAGCCGCCAAGGCCATGGGCGCGCGCTACCCGTACGGAAACGATGGCGAGTGGATCCCGGTGTGGCAGACGCTGTCGCCCTACCCGACGGTGATCTACTGGAGCGCGCTGTATAGCTGGAACGTTCCGCTGGGCTTCTCCAACTATCAGGCGTTGCAGATCCAGTGGAACAAGCGCTACTCGCACGGGCTCCAGTTCACGTCGAACTACACGCTGTCGAAGACGATGGGCAACGTGAGCTCCACTTTCGGCGACACCTGGGGCCAGAACTCGGGCCGGCCGCTCGACTATTACAACCTGCGGCTCGAGAAGAGCGTGATGGAGTACGACCAGCGCCATGTGGTGAAGATCGGCGCCTCGTATGACCTGCCGTTCGGCCGCAACCGGGCGCGCGGCAAGGGCATTCCGATGTGGCTGGACTTCCTCGCCGGAGGCTGGACGCTCCAGTACATCGGCAACTACTCTTCGGGCATGCCGATGGGCTTCGGGGCGACGGGTACGCCGAACTCGAACTTCGCCACCAACCGCCCGTTCCTGATCACCAACGGGCAGCCGCTCTATAACGCGAACTTCGATCCCAAGAAGTTCGACATGACCGACATCAGCACGCCGCGGCCGGAGAAGACCTACATCAACACCTCGATGGTGGTCGATCCGGTGAAGATCAACCGCTACGCGCGCGGCAACGCCTCGCGGCTGGTGGACCAGCTTCGCGGCTTCGCCTTCTACAGCGAAGACACCAGCCTCCAGAAGAACTGGGTGCCGAAGGAGGGCACGCGCGTGCAGTTCCGCGCGGAGTTCCTCAACCTGTTCAACCGGCACCGCTTCACCGGGATCAACACGAACCCGGCCAGCCCGCTGTTCGGCCAGATCTCCGGCGTGAGCGACGACAGGCGGCAGATCCAGTTCGGCATCCGGGCTGACTTCTGAATCCGCGCGCGGGCGGGCCTGCCTGGCGGGGCGGCGTGGAGGATCGCCGCCCCGGCCACCAGGCTCCAGGTTTTTCGTCCGGGCTCAGGCAGGCAGCCTGCGGAGGAGGCTGCCATCCCGGCGGCGGAATTCCACCAGCAGGGGGATGCGCCCGAAGGCGTGCGTGGCGCAGGACAGGCAGGGATCGAAGCAGCGGATGGCAGCCTCGACGCGGTTCAGGCCGCCTTCTGCCGGATCATCGGCGCGCACGAACCGTTTCGCGGCCTGGGTGACGGCCTGGTTCATGGCGAGATTGTTCTGGCCGGTGGCGATAAGCAGGTTGGCGCGCCGGACAAGGCCCGTGTCGTCCACCTCGTAGTGATGGAACAGCGTGCCGCGCGGGGCTTCGCAGGCGCCAATGCCGACGTTGGCGTTCTGGCCGGCGCGGGCGCGCACGCGCGGATCAAGCAGCACGTCGTCGGCGGTGATCTCGTCGATCCGCTCCACCGCGTGCAGCATCTCGATGAGGCGGGCCCAGTGGTAGTGGAAGGTGGCGCAGGCCGGGCGGCCGGCGCGTTGGCGGAACTCGCGCAGCTCGCGGTCTGCCAGCGGCGTGCCAACGCGCGTGCACACGTTCAGGCGGGCGAGCGGCCCCACGCGATACATGCCGCCGGGGTAGCCGAGCGGCCTGTAGTAAGGGAACTTCATGTAGGACCACTCCTCGCTAGCCTCGCCGATGTAGGTGAAGTAGCGGGCCGGATCGAGGTTGTCGGCCACAAGATTGCCGGCGGCGTCGACAAAACGGATCGCTCCGTCGTAAATTTCGAGCTCGCCCTGGCCATTCACCATGCCCATGAAGAGCGAGGGGAAGTCTCCGAGGGAGGCGATTTCTTCCTGGAACTGGCCCAGCAGGGCCTTGAAGCGGTCCAGGGCCATCTGGACCGATTCCAGCGCCTCGGGCAACCACTGGCGGATGCGTTCCACCTCCTCGCGTTCGAGTGGCCGGGTCATGCCGCCGGGGACGCTGCCGGGCGGGTGGACCCTGCGGCCGCCAATGGTCTCAATGATGGTCTGGCCGAACTGGCGCAGGCGCACGCCGCGCCGCACGAAGCCGGGATCCGCCTCGGCCAGGCCAAGAATGTGGCGCCGCTCGGGCGGGCTATCAAAACCGAGCAGAAGATCCGGGCAGGACAGATAGAAGAAGCTGAGGGCGTGGGACTGCAAGTGCTGCGCGTAATTGAGCAGCCGCCTCTGGGCCCGCGCGGCCGGCGGGGGGTCGAGACCGAGCAGCATGTCGCCAGCCCTGGATCCGGCCAGCACATGGCTCACCGGGCAGATGCCGCAGGTGCGGGCCATCAGGCCCGGCATCTCATGGAACGGGCGGCCCTGGGCGAATTTTTCGAACCCGCGGAATTCTCCGACATGAAACTGGGCCGCCTCGACCTCGCCGGCTTCATTGACATAGATCGAGATTCTGGCGTGGCCCTCGATGCGCGTGACCGGGTCGATGACAATGCGCTTCGCCATCAGCCAAACCTCCGTGTTTCCAGGGCCGGCTGCCTGCCCTCGCACAGGGCGGCGAGCAACTCGTAAATCGCGCCGGCATCGGGCGGGCATCCGGGCAGGAAATAGTCCACTTCCACCACCTGGTGCACTTGCAGGACGCGGTCGATCAGCCGCGGCACGGCCGACCCGCGGCCGGGCACGCCGATGACCGGCGCGCTCTGCGCCTCATAAGACTCCCGCAGCAGATCCTCCACCGGGTAGACGTTCCGCATGGCGGGCACATTGCCAGTGATGGCGCAATCGCCGAGGCTCACCAGCAGACGCGAGCGCGAGCGGATGAGGCGGATCAGTTCCAGTTGCTCCACGTTGCCGACAGCGCCCTCCACCAGCGTGACATCGGTCTCCGGGAATTCCTTCCAGTCGGTCAGCGGCGAAGCCATCAGCTCGATGCGGCTGGCCAGCTCGAGCAGCCGCTCGTCCATGTCCAGCAGCGACATGTGGCATCCCGAGCAGCCGCTCAGCCAGGCCGTGGCGACCCTCACTTTTCTTCCTGCAGGATCCATTGCCGTCTCTCCCGCGCCGTGACGATGTATTTCAGAAAGCGGCGGTCCTTGATCATCTCCATGACCGACTTGCCCTTGGTGAACAGGGCGCCGGTCGGGCACACGTGCACGCACTTGCCGCAGCCGGTGCAGGTGTCGGACTCGCCCCAGGGCTGGTCAAGGTCGTGAATGATTCGCGACAGGGTGCCGCGGCCTGCCACGTCCTTGGTGTGCGCTCCTTCGACCTCGTCGCAGACGCGCACGCACCGCGTGCAGAGGACGCAGCGGTTGTGGTCCATGCCGAAGCGCTCGTGGCTGGTGTCGACCTCCAGCTTCGGGTGCAGGTAGCGGAGCCGGACGTGGTCGACGCCCAGCTCGGCGGCCAGGTCCTGAAGCTCGCAGGCTCCGTTCATCACGCACACCGAGCAGACGTGGTTGCGCTCGGCCAGCAGCAGTTCCACCAGCAGCCTGCGGTGCTCGCGCAGCCTGTCGGTTTGGGTACGGACAACCATGCCTTCCTCGACGGGCGTCAGGCAGGCTGCCGCCAGCCGGTTCTGCCCTTCGATTTCCACGAGGCAGAGCCGGCAGGCTCCGACATCGGTGAGCCCGCCCACATGGCACAGCCGCGGGATGCGGATGCCGTTATCCCAGGCGACGTTGAATATGGTTTCGCCCGCCCGGCCAGTGACGGGCCTGCCATCAATGGTCAGCGTCTTGACGCTCATGGCACTTCTCCTGGGCGGCGCCGGCAAGCAGCGCCTCGTACTCGTGACGGAAATACTTCAGGGTGCTGATGACCGGATTGGGGGCGGTGATGCCCAGGCCGCAGAGGCTGGTCTCCTTCAGCAGCGTGGCGAGCCGTTCCAGCATTTCCAGGTCCAGCCGCGTGGCTTCGCCGCGCAGCAGGCGCGAGAGGATATCGTGCATCTGCACGGTGCCCGCCCGGCACGGGATGCACTTGCCGCAGCTCTCCTCCATGCAGAACTCCATGAAGAAGCGGGCCACGTCGACCATGGAAGACTGGTCGTCCATGATGATCAGGCCGCCCGAGCCCATGATCGAACCAATGGCGGCGAGCGATTCGTAGTCGACCGGCGTATCCAGGTATTCGGCGGGGATGCAGCCTCCGGAGGGGCCGCCCGTCTGGGCCGCCTTGAACCGCCCGCCAGGGACGCCGCCGCCGATGTCGAAGACGATCTCGCGCAGCGAAATCCCCATGGGCACCTCGATGAGGCCCGTGTTGGCGATCTTCCCTGCCAGAGCGAAGACTTTCGTGCCCGTGCTGGTGGGCGTGCCGATGCGGGCAAACCAGTCGCCTCCGTTGCGGATGATGGGGGCGATGTTGGCGAACGTCTCCACGTTGTTGATCAGCGTGGGCTGCCCCCACAGCCCGGACTCGGGCGGATAGGGAGGCCGCTGGCGGGGCTGCCCGCGTTTGCCTTCAATCGAGGCGATGAGGGCGGTTTCCTCGCCGCAGACGAACGCGCCGGCGCCGATGCGCAGGTCGATGCGGAACTGGAAGTTGTCGCCGAAGATGCGGTTTCCGAGAAGCTGCTCGCGCTCGGCCTGCCGGATCGCCGTCTGAAGGCGCTGGATGGCAAGCGTGTACTCGCCGCGGACGTAGATGAAGCCCTGCTGCGCGCCGACGGCGTAACCGGCGATTGCCATGCCTTCCAGCACGCGATGCGGATCCCCCTCGAGCACGCTGCGGTCCATGAAGGCTCCGGGGTCGCCCTCGTCGGCATTGCAGATGACGTATTTCGGCGTGGATTTCTGCTTGGCGACCAGCTCCCACTTCAGCGCCGTCGGGTAGCCTGCACCGCCCCGGCCCCGGAGGCCGCTCCTGCGGACTTCGGCGATCACTTCCTCGGGCGTCATTTCGGAAAGGGCTTTCGCCAGGGCCTGGTATCCCCCGGTGGCGATGTAGTCGTCCAGCCGCTCCGGGTCCGCCACCCCGCTGTTGGCCAGCACGATCCTGAGCTGCCGGGTGAAAAAGGCAGCGTTGGTATCGATCCGGCGGGCGGCCAGCTCCGCGGACGCTGCCGGCTGCTCCGAGACGAGGGCCGCGGCGTCGGCAGCGGTCACCTGCCCCCACAGCGAACCATCGTCAGAGGTCCGCACCAGCACGCCGCGGCTGCACAGGCCCATGCAGCCGGTGCCGCATACCTCCACTTCGTTGGCCAGTCCGCGGGCCTCGATTTCGGCCTTCACTGCCCGGCGCACCGAGTCTGCGCCGCAGGACATGCATCCGGCTGCCGTGCAGCAGGCGATCCTGCGCCTCAGGCTGGCCTGCCGCTCCAGCTCTTTCTGCTGGCGTTCGCAAAGCTCCTCGATCGTCATGGCACTCCTATGCGGTCCAGTTCCTGGTTGAGCTGATCCGGCGTGACACGCGCGAGAATCCTGCCGTCATAGATGACGGCAGGCGCGAGTCCGCAGGATCCGATGCAGCGCACTGCCTGCACCGTGACCTTGCCATCCGGGCTTGTGGCCCCGGACTTGCAGCAGCGCCTCTCCAGCACTTCGATCAACGCCGGCGCGCCGGCGACGTAGCAGGCTGTGCCGGTGCAAACCTGGAAGAAGTGTTCGCCTTTTGGTTTCAGGGAGAAGAAATGGTAGAACGTGGCCACCCCGAGCACCCGGCTGGGAGGCAGCTTCAGTTTCCGGGCGATCATCCGCAGCAGAGGGGGGGAGAGATAGCCGTAAAGCTCCTGGGCGGCATGGAGGACCTCGATCAGGGCGTCGCCCGAGTACTGATGGCGCGACATCGCCCGCTCGAGCATCTTCTCGCGGTTGTCCCGGACGGATGGGGGCGCGGCTGTCGTCGAATCTGGCATACAGGATAACGATACCTGTAATTCTACACAAAGGCCGCGCGGATCTTCCCGTCCGGGGCTGCATTCGGCGCGGCAGCCGGAAGTCCGGGCGGATGCGGCGTAATCTTTTTCCGCGCGGCAGCGTCCCTTGTATGTTCAGGAGGGGAATCGATGAGTGCTTTGCAACTGCGCCCGCGGCTCCCCGGCATCCGCAGGGCGCTGCTTCTGCCCTGGCTGATGCTCCCGCTGGCCGCCCAGTCCTGGGTGATCAGCCCGGCGCCGCGGCTGGAGCTGCCCGTGCGGCCGGACGGCAACAGTCCGACATTCTGGGCTGCCGGAACGTTCCGTGTCTTCACATCCACGGGCGAGCCGCTGATGATCAGCGTCGCGGGCAACCAGTTCACGGAATGGCAAAGCGAGCGGGTGGATGATTCCGCCATCCGTCACACCCCGCTGTGGGTGGAGGCTGTCTACCGGGACCGCGGGCTGCTGCTGGCCTGGTATCATCACGAACCCGGCGGGGTGTGCGATTCGTCGCCGCTGACGGCACCGAAAATCGGCGCACTGGTTTCAGAGGACTACGGGCTGAGCTTTACCGACCTGGGCATCATCCTCGACAGCGGCTATGCCCCCGATTGCACGGCAAACAACGGCTTTTTTGCCGGCGGGCATGGGGACTTTTCCGCTGTCCTCGACCGCGAGCGCAGGTACTTCTACTTCTTCTTCACCAACTATTCGGGACCGCCCGAGGAGCAGGGCATCTGCGTTGCCCGCCTGGCCTGGCAGGACCGGCTCCGGCCCGTCGGGAACGTATGGAAGTATTACGAAGGGAAATGGGAGGAGCCGGGCCTGGGAGGCCGCTGCACGCCGATTTTTCCGGCCCGTGTGGAATGGCAGCGCGCCGATACGGATTCCTTCTGGGGCCCGGCGGTGCATTACAACACGTATCTGCGGAAATTCGTGATGCTCCTCAACCGGTCGTGCTGCGAGCCGGGCTGGCCCCAAGAGGGCATTTACATCTCCTTCAATGATCCCGCGCTGGATCCCGCCGGCTGGAGCGAGCCCGTCAAGCTCATGGACCGGGACGAAATCGGCTTCCTTCCTGGCTACTACCCGCAGGTGATCGGCATCCAGTACGGGGAGAGCGACACGCTGGCCAGTCAGCGGGCGCGGCTATACATCAGCGGCATCTCGGATTGGGAGATCACCTTCTCCCGGACCCCCTCCGCGGCGCCGACGCAGGCCGGTCCACCGCGTTAGGGCGGCCGACGGGCAGCGCGCCCGGCCACAGGCCGGCGGATGGTACCCGGGTACTACCACAAACCGGGACTCCTGCGCTATTGCAAAGAGGCCTCCCAGGGCGGATCCTGCAAGTGTAGCGAGCCTGACGAGGCCCCGGGAGATGGATCCGATGATGATCGACGCCATGCGAACCGACCGCAGGAGAACCGACCGGTTTCCCATCGAGTGCGAGCTGGTCTACCGGATGACCGGCAAACGGCTGGCCCAGGAGCACGGCAAGGGAATCACCATTGACATCAGCAGCGGCGGCGTCCGCTTCCAGGCGGACCGGCCGCTCATTGCCGGCAAGAGAGTCGAAATGGCCATCCGCTGGCCGGCGCAACTGGATAACCGCTGCAATCTCAAACTCATGGCGCGGGGCCGCGTGGTGCGCAGCGAAGGAAACCAGGCGGCAGTGGAGATCCAGCAGTACGAGTTCCGCACGATGAGCCGGAACGGGCTCACCCTCTGAGATTCCTCGAACTCTCTTCTCCCTTCGGGCAGACACGAACCCGCTGCGGGTTCGTGTCTGTCCTGCTGCGGCGGATCTTCCCGCCTGGCGCCGCCCTCAACCGCCTCCGCCCAGCTCCCTCCGGAATGCCTCGATCGTGAGCCGCAGTCCTTCCTGCAGGCTGGTGCGTGGCTTCCAGCCCAGAACGGACTTTGCCCTGCCGATGTCCGGCTGGCGGCGCTGGGGGTCGTCCTCCGGCAGCGGCTCGAAGACGATCTCCGATTCGCTTCCGGTCAGCTCCCGGATGAGCCTGGCGAATTCGAGCACGGTCATCTCGTGAGGATTGCCGAGATTGACCGGATAGGGCTCTTCCGAGCGGCTGAGAAGGATCAGCCCTTCCACGAGGTCGTCCACGTAGCAGAAGGACCTGGTCTGGCTTCCATCGCCGTAGACAGTAATGGGCTGGTTGCGCAGCGCCTGGACGATGAAATTCGGCACGATGCGCCCGTCGTCGTGCTGCATGCGGGGCCCATAGGTGTTGAAGATGCGCGCGATGTGCGTGCACAGCCCGTGGCGGCGATGGTAGGCCATCACCAGCGCTTCCGCGAAACGCTTGCTTTCGTCGTAGCAGGAGCGCGGGCCGACAGGGTTCACGTTGCCCCAGTAGGTCTCCTTCTGCGGGTGCTCCAGGGGATCGCCGTACACCTCGCTGGTGGAAGCCAAAACATAGCAGGCCCCTTTTGTCCGGGCCAGTTCCAGCAGATTCCGCGTCCCTTCCGCACCGGTCCGGAGGGTCTCCACCGGGTGGGCGAGATAATCCCGCGGGCTCGCGGGCGAGGCCAGGTTGAAAATGGCGTCCAGCGGGCCTTCGATGGACAGCGGTTCGACGATGTCATGCTCGAGAAACCGGAACCGCGGCTCGTCCGCAAGGTGCCCCAGGTTCCGCGGCGAGCCGGTGACGAAGTTGTCCACGCCCAGAACATCGCAGCCCCCGGCCAGCAGCGCATCGCAGAGATGCGATCCGATGAAGCCGGCTGCGCCGGCGACAAGAACTCTCAATCCGTCCTCCTGAGGCTCCATTGTAGGGAACGGATCGGATAGAGTGTGAGAACAGCGCCCCCGGGGCGCTGCCCCGCGTATGGAAACGGCCTTTTTTCTCGCCTGCTGCGGATTGTCCGCCGCCCTGTTCTGGGCGCGTTTCCGCGTCATACTGCGCACCATCCTGCGGTCGAAGCCGGACGCCGGGTTCCGTCTCCGCCCACTCGACCCGAGAGTCCGGACGTTCCTCCTCGAAGTCGTTCTTCAGGCGCGGGTCATCCGCCACCGCCCGTGGCCCGGGCTGGCGCATGCGGTCGTGTTCTGGGGCTTCTGCGCGTTCGCATTGATCACGCTGAACCACCTGGCGCAGGGCGCGGGCTTCGAGCTGTTCGACCTCCGCCGCGGCAGCTTCGGGCGAGCCTACGGGGGGGCGGCTGCGGCGTTCGCCGCCGCCGTGAGCCTGAGCATCGCCGGCCTGGCAGTGCGGAGATTTGTGATCCGCCCAAGGTGGCTTGGGGAAAAAATCTCGCTCGAATCCGGCGTGATTGCCGTGCTCATTTTCCTGCTGATGGCGACTTATCTCGCAGATTTTCTGCTCGAGCCGGAGAAAGGAACCCCGCTCTGGCGCGCTTTATGGTGGTCCCATACGGCGGCGCTGCTAGTTTTTCTGCCGCTGATTCCGCACACGAAACATCTTCACCTGGTGCTGTCTCCGGCAGCCGTGTTCCTGCGCCGCGGCGGATTTGCGCAAGTCCCGCCGCTGGAAGGCGAGGAGGATTTCGGCCTTGTGGGCGGGAAAGACGTGACGCGGCTGCTGGCTTTGCAGGCGTTTTCCTGCGTCGAATGCGGGCGCTGCCAGGAGCACTGCCCGGCGCACACCACGGGCAAGGAGTTGAACCCGAAGCAGATCGCGCTGGGCCTTCGCGCCTTCCTGAAGGAAAACGGGGCGGGCTCGGAGCAGCCCCTGCTTGGGGGCCACCTGAGCGGAGAGGCGGTTTTCCAGTGCACTACGTGCGGCGCCTGCGAGGCGCAGTGCCCGGTGGGCGTGGAGCACCTTCCGCTCATCATCGGATTGAGGCGGGGGGCAGTGAACACCGGACGTTGGGAGGATGAATACGGCGCGCAGCTCTTCGTCAGGCTGGAGCGGCAGGGCAACCCTCTGGGCATGGCGGCATTCGAGCGGGACCGGTTCATCCAGAAGAACGGGCTGCCCTGGTTCGACGGCTCGCAGGAGTATTGCCTGTGGCTCGGCTGCATGGGAGCCTACGATCCACGGGGCAGGGAAGCCGTCCTTGCGCTTGTCCGGGTGCTGCGCGCGGAAGGCGTCCCGTTCGGCGTGCTGCGGAAGGAAAAATGCACCGGCGACGCGGCCCGCCGGCTCGGAAACGACCTGCTTTTCCAGCAACTGGCTGAATTCAATCTTGCCCAGATGCGCGGCGCAGGAGTCAGGAAAATCCTCTCGATTTGCCCGCATTGCGTGCGCACAATCAGCGAAGACTGGAAGGAATTCGGGGCTGATTTCGAGGTGCTGCACCATTCCGAATGGCTGGGCCGGCGCCTTCGTCCGGATGGGGCGTCCACGGGGGGCGCCGTCGTCTATCACGATCCCTGCTACCTGGGCCGTTACCGCGGCGTCTATGAGGAGCCCCGTCGCATCGCGGCCCTGGCGGGCGCGCTGACGGAGGCGCCGCGCCGGCGCGACCGGGCCTTCTGCTGCGGTGCCGGAGGCGGGCTGGTGTTCCTCGGCGAGGAGAAAGGCGAGCGCGTAAGCCATGCCCGCGCCCGCGAGCTGATGGCGACCGGCGCTGACAAGATCGCGGTCGCCTGCCCGTTCTGCCGCACGATGCTGGAGGACGCGGTGAGCGCTCTGGGCGGACCGGAGGCGCCGCGGCTGGTGGACATCGCCGAGATTGCGGCGGAAGCGCGCGGCAACGGGAGCTGAACCCGGCGTGTCCTGCGCGGATTCTCCGCCGCAGCCGATTGCGGGCGCGCGCAAGCTTCCGCTATACTGAAATCGTCCCGCACCAAGTGGGCGCGTAGCTCAACTGGCAGAGCAACTGACTCTTAATCAGTAGGTTGGAGGTTCGATTCCTCCCGCGCTCACCACCTGTTCCCCGCCCTCGCAGAACTCTCCACCTGCCGGCTGTCATAATGAAGGTGGTGACGGACCGCCCATCCACCGTCGAGCAGCTCGTGGCGCGCGCCGTGCGGCGGCAGGCGGCCGTGCTGATCGTCGAAGAAGCCTGCC
>JANWVO010000006.1 GCA_025056865.1 Bryobacteraceae bacterium | reverse complement strand
GGAGACGGCCGCCTCGCGCAGCATGGTCCGGCTGCGGCTGTCCTCCTGGGCCGCCGGCGGCAGAAAGACATGGCAGGGGCTGGATTCGCAAAGGGTTCAGCATCCCGAAGTGAATCAGCCGGTAGGGCCCCATCTGTATCTTGGCTACGGCCCGCTGATCTACGACGGGCCATCGAGGCAGACTGCACTCAAGTCGCCCCCCTGTATAGACGCTGGCGAGTGCGCCGAATTGCAGGTCGCATTTCCTGAACAGGAAACAGGGACTTTGGAACAGGCGCTGGCGCTGATGCATCTGTTTGGCGCGGCGGGCGGCCGCTCGCGCAACGGCTGGGGCTCAATCCGGTTGCTTCCAGGAGAGGGCGCGCAACTTCAAACTGCGCTCCCGTTGCGCGACTGGAGAGAGGCGCTTGCGCTGGACTGGGCGCACTGCATCGGAAAGGACGAACAGGGGGCTCTGATCTGGCGCACGGTGACAGAATACTCCGACTGGAAGGAGCTGATGCGCGACCTCTCCTGCCTGAAGATCGCCCTTCGGACGCAGTTCCGGTGGACCAACCAGGTGCCGGATGCGCGTCACTGGCTCGCATACCCGGTAACGAAACACAAGGTGGACGAGTGGGAGAGTCGGCAGGAAGGCAGGCAGCGCCGGGCTCTGAACCTGCGCCTACCCAATACGCTCCGTTTCAAGATCCGCTGCGTCAACGGGGATCCGCAGCGGCTTATCGGCGTGATCTTCCACATGCCCTGCTCGCCGCCGCCAGAGTTCAGCTCAACAGAGGCGGTTCTCGCAAAGGTCTGGCGGGAGATACATCAGCTCCTGGATGAACTCGGCAAGCCACCCGATCGACGTCAGCTGACAAGTACTTTGAGGCCCACTGTTATCCAGCAGATCAAAGGCGTCAAGCTCCAGCGCACGGAGGAATAGGTCTTTATGAACGCAAGAATCTGGCAGACCAAAGTGGCCGCCCGGCTGCATGATCCCGCCGAGAAAGCCCTCGTGCTGCTGCGCGATCCCGCCGGACACGAAAACGGCACCAGCCTGGCGCTGACGAGGCTTCTGTATGCATGCCCGCTGCCCGACGGCAGCATTCCGCCCGACAGCGAATCCGCGCTTGCCTTCGTCTGCTTCCGCAGCGGCATTCCGCGCGAGATCTATGAAATCGTCCGCCGCGCCGACTGGTGGGCTTCGGCCGCCGACCGCCCGCAATGGCCGCGTGGCAGCTTCCCGCTTCCCGACAGCAGGACCATTGTCGCCAACCCGCCGGAGGCGCAGGTACGCTGGACAGAGCGGCCCGTGCTGATCCATCCGCTCTGCGGCGAGCTTGCGGATCTCGAATATCTGGGGCACACCGACGTCGAGCAGATCAAGCAGCACAGCTTTGGGCATTTCGCCGGTCTGCTGGAGGAGATCGGCGCCGGCAAGAAGGAGGAAATCGACTGGAAAAAAGCGGCGCTGGCGCTGTGGCGCTTCGGGCCGGAAATCGGCGAGGAGCAGGACGCAGCCACGATGGGCGAGCTGTGGAAGCTGCTGCCGGCCGACACGCGCGTGCCCGATCACACCATCTGGGACCATCTCGACCTGGTGTCCGCCTTCGCCGGAGCCTTTGCGGCGGATCCCAACGGCGAGGCCGCGCTGCTGGCCATGTCCATCGGCCCGGTGCAGAGCTTCATCGCCGCGGCCCGCAAGACGGAAGACCTGTGGGCCGGATCTCATCTGCTGGCACGGCTCGCCTGGGAAACGATGAAGCCGCTGTGCGAAGAGCTGGGGCCGGACGCGATCCTGTTCCCGCGCCTGCGCGGCATCCCGCAGGTGGACCTTTGGCTGCAAAGCCAGGCGGGGCTGCCGAAAAAGCGGTTCGAGGCCCTGCCGTGGTGGGGGAAGCGGCCCGATGCGAACCCGCTGTTCGCCGCGGCGCTGCCCAACCGGTTCGTGGCGGTCGTGCCCGCCTCGCGGGCCGAAGAAATCGCCCGCAAGTGCAGAGACCACGTGCGGCAATGGCTGCTCGATCTCGGCTTGCGCGTCGTGGACAGGCTGCTCGAAGAGGCGGGGCTGCGCGAGCAGGGCGCACCACGATCCGAGTCCGTGTACGCCTATGGGCAGGTCCGGCGGCAATTGGCCGATTTTCCGGAAGTGCACTGGGCGGTCACTCCCTTCTCGCTGGCGAAGCCGCGGGAAGAAGAAAAGCAGACCGACCCCGACACAACCGGGCTGAAGGCCGCCATGGCTCCCTTCTTCGGAACGGATGCGTCTCAGGACGCGGGCTTCCTCGCCTCACCGGCCTGGAAGGTGCTTCAGAAGCACATCCGGTGGCCGGACGGCACGGCCTTCTTCGATCCCAATCCAGGCGTTCTTTATCCTGCGTTCTACGAGCTGAACGAGCGGCTGATGGCGGCCGCCAAAAGCGTGCGGCCCTTCACGCAGAGCGCCGAAGAAGGCTGGCGCTGCACGCTCACGGGGGAAACCGAGTGGCTGACCCATGACGCATGGCTGCTCACGGTTCCGCGCGGGCAGCGGCGGAGCCGGCAGGATGAGCAGTTCCGCGAAGGACAGCACCACGAAACCCTCTGGACAAGAATCGCCGACCGCCGTCCCGCGTGGGCGAAGCAGGGCGAGCATCTCGGCGCACTGCCTGCCATCAAGCGGCTGTGGCCGACGCTGTTCGCCGAGGAAGTGCGCGAATGCACGGGCGGCATGACGGACCGTTTCATCGTCTCTACCCATGCCATGGCGCTGGCGCACCAGATCCGCCAGTGGCTGGAGAGCGGCGCTCCGCGGAAGGAGCAGATCCCGGCGACGGAATCACGCGTGGCGCTGCCCGCGCAGCTCGCCGCAAACGCGGACTACCAGGCCTACGCAGACCATGCGGCGCGGCTGCCGGCGGTGATCGAAGAGGCGCGCGACCGGGCCGAAGAAGACGAGGAAGCACTGAGCAAGGCGCGGCGACTCGTCCGGCGCGTCCTGTTCGGCGACGACGGCGACGCCCCAGAGCTCGAAAACTATTACGCCCTGGTGATGATGGACGGCGACCACATGGGAGCCATCCTTGCAGGCGATGAAGAGGCCGGGACGTCGATTCCGTTCCTCGAAAGCTTCCATCCGCAGGTACGCCCGCTGTTCGAGCGGAAGACCGGCGAGCTGGAAAAGTACGCGCAACAGCGGCGCCCGGTGTCGCCCAACCGCCATCTGGTCATCAGTGGCGCGCTGAATGACTTCTCACAATCCGTGGTGCCGTGGATTGTCGAGCGCGAGTACGCGGGCCGCATCATTTATGCGGGCGGCGACGACGTGCTGGCGATGCTGCCCGTGGCCGATGCCTTGCCGGCGGCGGCGCGGCTCCGTGCAGCTTACAGCGGCGCGGGGCAGGACGAGCTGCCGCGGAAGCGCAGCGAGCGGTGGAACCGCCTGATGTTGTCGAAAGGCTTCGCCTACCTCAACGGGCGCCTGATGCGCATGATGGGGCCGCGAGCCACGGCAAGCTGCGGCCTGGTGATCGCCCACCATCAGACGCCGCTGTCGCTTGTGCTGCGGGAATTGCGCGACGCGGAGAAAAGGGCCAAGCAATACCGGCGCGACGGGAACGGCCGCAAGCGCAACCGCGACGCCTGGCACATCAGCGTCCTGAAGCGCTCCGGGGGCAGGCTCGATCTTTCAGGCGACTGGGGCGAGCCGCTCGCGCTGCTGAGAGAGACCATCGAGTTTCTTGCCTCGCCCGAGGTTTCCAGGCGCGCCGTCTACAACTCGCTGGAGTGGCTCCATGATCTGCCCTGCCCCACCGGCAGCCCGGATCGTCAGCAGCTTGGCCTGTTGCTCGCCTACCAGATGGAGCGGCAGACCGACCGGCCAAAGAAAGCGCTGGCGCGGCGTCTGGCAGGCAGACTGGTCGACGAGGCGATGCAGCATGGAGCCGGCGCCATCGGCCGGCTGCGAAATTTCCTTTGCGTCGCCGAATTTCTGGCCCGCGAGCAGCGGGCTGCGGTTCCCGCCGCGCAGGAACCCGTGCCAGCCGGGGAGAGAAAGGAGTGAGCAGCATGCGATACCTGTTTCTCGAGCCCGTCGACGTCCTCTTCTTCCGCTCCAACAGGGGCTTCGGCGATCCCGGCAGCTTTGGGGAAAGCATGGTCCCTCCCTGGCCGAGCGTCGCCGCCGGCGCCCTCCGGTCGCGCATCCTGGCTGACTCCGGCACGGATCTGGCCGAGTTTGCCGCCGGCCACGCCGTGCATCCGGAAATCGGACGCCGGGATGCGCCCGGCAGCTTCCGCCTGGCAAGGCTGCAATTGGCCTGGAGGCGGCAGGGACAGGTGGAGCCGCTGTACCCCGTGCCGGCGGACCTGATCGTGGAGGGGCAAAGCGTTCTTCTGGCCCGGCCCGTGCCGCTTCCGCAGGGTCTCCACTCCTCGTATCCGTTGCCTCTGCACCCGGTGGTGGCGCAGCCGAAGCGCGGCAAACCGAAGAGCGGCCTCTGGCTGACACAGCAGGGCTGGGAGAAATACCTGGCAGGCACAGCGCCGGACATCGGCGACTTTGTGCGGTCAAGACTGCTTTGGGAGAAGGATCCCCGCATCGGGATCGGGCTCAGCAGTGTGACGCGCAGCGTGGAGAAGAGCCGCCTGTTTACGGCCGAAGCGGTGGCCTTCCGCACGGCAATTCACCCGGTCCCTGCGGACGAAGAGGATCGCAATGGCGATTCGGAACGGGAGGGAGTGCAGCAGAAGGAGGAGGCCATGTTCCGCCAGCCGGTCGACGTTGGACTGCTGGCGGCCGTGGAAGGCTGCACTCCGCCGCAGGACGGCATGGTTCGGCTGGGCGCCGACGGGCGTGCCGCAGCGGTGAAGCCGCTCGATGGATTCCGCGAGCCGGAACCGGACTGGGCGCGCATCCTGCGGGAGCGGCGGCTGCGGCTGGTTCTGGCTGCGCCCGGCCTGTTTGCGGGCGGCTGGTTGCCGGAAGGCGCGAAAGAACAGAACGGATCCATTCTGTTTGATCTGCACGGCGTGCGCGGGCGCGTGGTGGCGGCGGCCGTGGCGCGGGCCGAAACCGTTTCCGGCTGGGATCTGGCGCGGGAGCAGCCGAAACGGGCGCAGCGGTGCGCCCCGGCAGGCAGCGTCTATTGGCTGGATGAGGTGGAAGCGGACGAGGGCGCCCTGCGCCGGCTGGCAGACCGCGGCCTCTGGCCCGACCCCTGCCCGGACGAGTTTCGGCGCGCCGAGGGGTTCAACCGGATCTGGATCGCCCCGTGGGCGGGCGAAAACGAAGGAGCTTGAATATGTTTCAGAAACAGGCAGCAGTGTTCTTCTACACGGTCAGCCCCGTTCACATGGGCACGGGGCAGGCCATCGGGGTGGTCGATAATCCCATTCAGCGGGAGCGTCACACGGGGCATCCCTGCTTCGCGGGTTCTGGCATCAAGGGTGCGGTCCGGCACTCGTTCGGGCAGCTCGGCGGGGATTCCGCGCTGGCTGACGACCTGTTTGGCCCGGAGGCAGGAGCGTCCGAGCTGCACGCCGGCGCGGTCAGCTTCGGCGATGCGCAGCTTGTCGTGCTGCCAGTGCGCAGCCTGAAGGAAGGCTTCGTGTATGCCACCTGCCCCACGGCCCTGGCGCGCGCACACCGGCTGCTTCAGCTCGTCGGTGCAAGACCGGACTGGAAGCCGCTGGAGCAGCCCCTGAATGAAGGCTCCTGTCTGCTCGGCAACGGTGCACTTCTCACGAATGGGAAACTGCATCTCGAGGCATACGAGTACTCGGCAACCGCCATCGTCCCGGTTTCGGAGCTGGGCGGGAAGCTCGCGGACGCGGCTCTTCCGGAAGGCGACGAATATCGCTTCTTCCGGGACAAGCTCAAGCGCGACCTGGTCGTGCTGTCAGACACCGACTTCACGTTTTTCTGCGAGCACGCCATGCTCGTGGAGCCGCATGTGCGGATCGACGACGAGACGGGCGCGGCGGACCCGGGCGGGCTGTTCTATACGGAGAATCTGCCGCCCGAGTCGATCCTGATCGCCCCGCTGATGGCCAGCCAGGTGCGGAACCCGAAAAAGAAGCAGGGCAGCAACGGCTGGCTGGATGCGGAGTCGGTCATCGCCAAGGTTCGTACAGCCCTGGACGGCAAGCTCTTGCAGTTGGGCGGCGACGCCACGACCGGGCGCGGTCTCGTCGTCGCGCGGGTCGTGAACGGGAGGTGATGGCAATGCAGCCGCAAAATCGCACTGGCCGCATGACGCTGGAACAGCAGCGGGCGCGGGACGCCTGGATAAAGGCTGAGAAATACAACAAGGCACAGGTCAACGCAGCGAAGGGGCTGCCGGCATTGATCATGAATTCCGGCCTGATGCAGGTCCTGGCCTTCTGCAACGACAAAGGCGGCGACTACGAGCCGGTGTCCCGCGACCTCCGCGAATGGCTGGCGAAGCGTTTCCCTGCTCTCGCGCAGGCGAGGGACTTCACGGCATTCATGAATGCGCTGTTGGCCAGCGAACCGCGGCAGTATCAGCAGATCACTGCTGAGGCGCTGGCATGGCTGAAGTGGCTGCGCCTGATGTCTTCAGCCCGGAAAGGAGCCGCGTGAGATGCCTGTGGCTGCTGTTCCCCGTTATCTGCCTGTCCAGGAGTTCACGAAGGCCTCGCCATCGCTCCGCTTCGGGCTGCTGCTCTCCATCTGGACCGATGCCTCCGACCAAGAGCGGCAATTGATCGACCGGGCCAATCGACGGAGCGGAGAGGCACAACAGCTCCGCCAGGCACTTGGCCCAAACAATCAGAACCTTCCCCGCGTAGTGGAGCAGTGGGTTCGCCAAGGGGAACTCCCTTCGCTGTGGACCAAGAACGACCATGCTGGAAGGGAGGCATGGGAGTCTGTCTGCCGTCTGGAGCAAGGCGACCGGGCGAGAATGCAGGCGATTGTGGGAAGAATGCAAGCCATCGCCAGGGCGATCCCCGGTGCGCAGGTTTGGCACTGCGAGGCGGAAGCCGTCTCGCCCTTCACCACCGGGCTGGGCAACGAGCATCCGCTCGAGAACGGTTTCAGCTTCCTGAACCCTTACGGACTCCCTTATCTGCCCGGAAGCGGCGTGAAAGGCGTGGTGCGCGAGGCCGCGCGGCAGTTGTCCGAGGGACAGTGGGAGGATTCGCGTGGATGGGACAGGGAATCCGTCGGACGTTTCACGGTCCGGCAGGAGGGGGAAGAGAAAGAGGTTGCCCTCACGGCGCTGGAAGTCCTGTTTGGACGCGAGACACCGGAAGGGGAAAGCGATCACTTCCGCGGCGTCCTCAGCTTCTGGGATGTGGTCCCGCGGATCGAAGCCAATGCACTGCGCGTCGAGGTGATGACCCCGCACCAGTCCCATTACTATCAGCAGAAGCCGGACGCGAAGTCAGGCGGCAGCGCGACGCCCCATGACTGCGGGCAGCCGAAGCCCATTCTCTTCCTCACCGTGCCTCCGGGAGCGAAGTTCCACTTCGTCGTCACCTGCGACACGGCGCGGCTGAGGCGCGTCGCACCGGCGCTGCTCGAGCAGGACAGATGGAAAGCCCTTCTCGACGGCGCGTTCCAGCACGCCTTCGACTGGCTGGGCTTTGGCGCCAAGACCGCAGTGGGCTATGGGGCGATGAAGCGCACGGCACGGGAGCAGCGGTCGCAAGAGAACAAGACACCCGCGTCTGCCGGGCAGCCAGCCGGCGCGAGACCGCCCGCTGTGTCTTCCGAAGAGCTGATTTGGGAGAAGGCGACGCTGCGGTGGAATGCGGGGAAGCGAGAACTTTCCGCGCTGGCCAGCGACGGCCGCAGCGTGGCGCTGGCCTCACAGAAAGCCGCTGACGAGATCTTGCAGCGCCTCTCCGAGGAGCAGCGGCAGGAACTTCAGGGGAAGAAGAAACCGCTACCCGGCTGCCGGGTGCGGGTCCTGAAAGACGGCAACAAGTTCCAGCTCTTGGGCCTCGAAGACTGAGGCAAGCTCGGGCGCTGAGGCGGCGCACGCCCGCCGGACCGCGAGCTTCCGCACAGACGCGGAGGCTGGCCAAGCACCAAAGAAAAACGCGGCGGAGACCGCCGGGTCTCCGCCGCCTGAAAGGTCAGGAGGGAAGGAAGCTCAAAGCGGCTTGTAGCAGCTCCGCGTCTCGTTGCACTCGTACTCGTCGACGGGCTTGCCGTCGGGGCCGAGCGGGATGTGCGTCCTGTCGCACCAGAAGGCGCGGTCGTTGCTGTGCGGGACCGTCGGGTCCCACTCCGCTTCGATGTAGAGGCCTTTCCAGCGCAGGTTCTCGCACCGGTCGCTGGTCACCCTGGCCAGCCCGGCGCGCTCGCGATTGATGATGGCCATGGCTCTCCTTCAGGCCTTGACGCCAGCCGCCGCCAACAGGGCCCGTTTGACGGCTGCGGCGGCGATCTGCACCTTGTAGGAGTTCATGCTCAGCGGCCGGGCATCGGCGACGGCCGCCTTGCCGGCGGCTTCCGCCGTCTCCGCCGTGACCGCCTTGCCCTCGATGGCCCTGGCAGCGGCTTCGCTCACCCACGGCGTGGGAGCCACATGGCCGAGGACGATGCGCGCCGAGGCCACCGTTGTTCCCTTCATGGTGAGGGCGACGCTCGCTGTGGCCAACGGCCAGTCGAGCGCCTCCTTCTGCCGGACTTCGTACGTCGCGTTCTTCGCGCCGGTCACTGGGACGATCACCTCGGTGAGGATCTCGTTGGGCTTGAGATCCACCTCGCGCATGTCGCTCGAAGCCGGGGCGACAAAGAACTTCGCCGCGTCGACTTCGCGCGTGCCCGTGGCCGAGGCGATCCGGATCTTCCCGCCAAGCGCCACCAGCGCCGGGCCGAAGCTCGACGCGGAGACGAACTTCGCCGGGCCGGAGCCGAAGATGGCGTGGAAGCGGTTGTCCCCTTCTGCGACGAGGTCTTTGCCCTGATGCCGGGCGATGAGGCCGAAGCCGGCGCGGAAGTACCAGCAACGGGGACGCTGGCAAAGGTCGCCGCCGAAGGTGCCCATGTTTCGGATCTGCGGGCTCGCCACGCCGCGCGCCGCTTCCGTCAGCGCGGGCAGCGAGGCGCGGATGAGCGGGCTGGAAAGCACCTCGTCGACGGTGGCCAGCGCGCCGATGCGGATGCCGGCAGCCGTCTTCGTGATCCCCTTCAGCTCCGCGATGTCCTTGATGTTGACCACGCGCTTCGGGGTCATCACTTCGTCCTTCATCAGGCTGATGAGGTCCGTGCCTCCGGCAAGCACCGCCGCGTCGTTCCAGCTCGAGCCGAGCAGCGCGAGCGCTTCTTTCAGGGTCTTGGGACTGGCGTATTCGAACGGTTGCATCAGCTCATCCTCCCGCTCAGCGCATTCAGGACGTTCATCGGCGTCAGCGGCACGAAGGGCACGCGCACGCCGATCGCATTGGCCACCGCGTTCGAGATCGCGGCGATGCCGCCGACGACGGGCGGCTCGCCCAGGCCGATCACGCCGCGCTTGTCGTTGATTTCGTCGATCTCCAGATGAACGAGGATCTCGCCGATGTCCTTGATGCCCGCGAGCTTGTAAAACTCGAGGTCATTGTTGAGCATCCGGCCGGTCACCGCGTCCATGACGCGCTCTTCCATCAGCGCGCCGCAGATCGACATGATGCAGGCCCCGTAGACCTGGCTTTCCGCGGTCTTCGGGTTGATGATGGTGCCGCAGTCCTGCACCGCGACGAGGCGGTTCATCCTGACGATGCCTGTTTCGACGTCCACCGTCACGTCAGCAATCTGGACGCCGCCCGCGCCGCCGGTGTTGAGTCCCTCCTTTGGCGCGTCGCGCGGGATGTTTTGCCCGGTCTCGCTGATGGTCTTGACGCCCAGCTTGGCGCAGGCAGCCTTCCAGGTGAGGCTCTTGGCGGGGTTGCCCTTGACCTGGATCTTCCCGTCGACAGCCTCGAGCTCCGTGGCTGGCGCGCCCAGCGAAGGAGCCACCTCCTCGAACAGCTTCTCGAGCGCGTTCAGCGTCGCCTTGCGCGTGGCGGAGCTGACACCGCCAACCGTCGTGGATCCGCCCGAAGTTCCGGAAGGCGGATAGTTCGTGTCGCCGATCTTGACCCGGATGTCGCCGACATTCAGGCCCAGGCTCTCGGCGGCCACCTGCGCGATGATCGTGCGCGTCCCGGTGCCGAGGTCCTGCGAGCCGAGCTCGACTTCCACGGTCCCGTCTGGATGGATGTTGCAGCGGGCCGTGGAGTCATGGCCCGCGCCGCCCCATGTGCAGACGCCGATGCCGAGGCCCCGCTTCAGATGGCCTTTGCCCGAATCGCCGCGCGGATGCCAGAGCTTCTTCCACTCGGCCAGTTCGGCAGCCTTTTTCAGTTGCCGCTCGTAGGTGTCCGGGCGCGCCGTGAGGTCGACGTTTTTCAGGAACAGCTCGAGCGGGTCCATCTTCATCTTCGCCGCCAGGTCCTCCATGGCGGCGCAGGTGAGGAAGGACGCCTGCGGGTGGTTGGGCGCGCGCCAGGCGCGGATGGGCGCCGTGTGCGTGCTCACCGCCCAATGGTTCTTCCGCTGGTTGGGGATGCGCGTGTAGACGTAAGGAATCGGCGGGCTGCCGCCGCCGGTGATGCCGCCGGTGGCCCAGCTTTCGCTCTCCCAGAGGATGATCTTGCCGTCCTTGTTCGCACCGAGCTTGATGCGGGCATAGGCCGAAGGACGGCAACCGGCGATGACCTGCTCCACCGGACGATCGAGGAAGAGCTTCACCGGACGTCCGCCAGCCATCTTCGAAAGCTGCGCGGCCTCCACGCCCCACCGGTCGGGCTGGAACTTCGAGCCGAAGCCGCCGCCGATGTGATCCTGATGGACGTGGACGTTGGCCGCAGGCACATTCAGCGCGCGGGCCATGTCGCCGCGGATGCTGGTGACGGCCTGCGTGGAGGGGTTGTACTCCACCTTGTTGTCGGGCGTCCAGCTCACCACCTGGCCATGCGGCTCAAGGCAGGAGTGCTCGAGCACAGGAATGCCGTACAGGCCCTCGCTGACGACCGCGGCCTGCTTCAGCGCCTGGTCGGGGTCGCCTTCGATCTGCTCGCCGGCGGCCTTGGCGTTGGAGCGGACCTTGTTGAGATCGGCCTCATGGACGACGTGCGGGAGCACCTCGTATTCGACCCTGATCTTCTTCAGCGCGTCGCGCGCTGCCAGCTCCGTCTCGGCAGCCACGAAGGCCACCTCGGTGAAGGCCCACTGGATTTCCGTGCCTGCGGGCGAAACCACGCGCACGCCCTTCACGCCCGGATGCTTCTCCGCCTCGCTCACATCAATGGACCGGACTAGGGCGTGAGCGTAGGGGCAGACAAGCACTGCGCCGTGCAGCATGCCCGGCTTGTTCAGATCAGAGCAATATTTGGCGCGTCCGGAGGCTTTCTCCACGCCATCGAGGCGGCTGATGCGCTTGCCCATCACCCGCCGTTTCGACATCTCGGGCCAGCGGTACTCAGGCATTGGACCCTCCTTTCATCGCCTTGGCCGCTTCCAGCACGGCCTTGCGGATGCCGACGTAGGTGCCGCAGCGGCAAAGGTTGCCGCCGAGGCCGTCCTTGACCTGCTCATACGTCGGATTCGGATTCCGGTCGAGGAACGCCTTCGCGGCAACGACGAACCCTGGCGTGCAGTAGCCGCATTGCTGGGCGTCGTTGTTGACGAAAGCCTGCACCACCGGATGCGGCCTGCCGCCTGCCAGCGCAAAGCCTTCAATCGTGGTGATCTGCTTGCCCTGGGCGTCAATGGCGAGGATCGTGCAGGCATACATCACTTTGCCATTGACCAGAACCGAGCAGGCGCCGCAGGTGCCGCGGTCGCAGACGCGCTTGGCGCCGGTGAGGTCGAGCTTGTCGCGCAGCACGTCGAGCAGGGTCTCGCGGGGCTCCACGGTCACTTTGGAAGGCTTGCCATTGATCGTAAGCGTGATTGGCACCGCGCCTGGCCCGACGACGCCCGGCGGCGTCTGCGCCTGCGCCGTTTCTTCGAGCAGCGCCGGGCCGACCGCAGTGGTCACGCCGATGCTTTGCAGCAGTCCGCGGCGCGAAACTCCGCGCCGGTTGTCCTGGGTCTGTTTGAGTTCGGAATCTGGGTTTCGACTCACAGCAATTCCCCTTCCCTCCCCGGCGGATTTTTCTGGGGACACGAATCGCGCCGGATCGATCCTAGTCTATATCACCACCGCGAGGGCCATGCAGGGCTGGTGGTCAACGCCCCCGCGCCGATGGCGAACACGCACGGCGGGATGGCGAACACCCGTCAGCCCTGTGGCTCTCCGGCCGCTTCCAGCAGCAGATGAACGAGCCCGGAGATGGTTTCGGGATCATCGGGCAGGCCCCAGTCGGCGGCGAATCCGAGGCAAAACGACCGCGGGGCGGTCAGGCGATCCGGAAACCCGGCCTGCATGGCCTTGCAGACAGAGGGCGCTGCGCGGCGCAGCGCGTCCCGCATCTCGGGTGTCAGCATCTGGCAGAGCTCGTCCAGCGTTTGGGGTGGATGCGGAGAATCGGCCTGCACGACCGCATTATGGCGCAAAGCAGGGCGGGAGCGGCCGCGGAAAATCGCACCCGGGCGGGACTGTCCCCGTTTTTCTAGACTGGACGCTATGGTTCGCCTCGACCGCCGCCGTTTTCTCGCCGCGGCTCCGGCAGCCGCCATGCAGCCGCCTGCGGGCACGACGGATGCCCTCATCAAGCCGCGCGCGCTGCGGCCCGGAGACACGGTGGGCCTGATCACGCCATCGACCTATGTCTCCGATCCGGACCGGCTCTGGCTGGCGCAGCGCACCATCGAGGAGCTCGGGCTGCGATGCCGGATGGGCCGCTCCGTGGGGCGCCGGGAAGGCTATCTGGGCGGCACCATCCGCGAGCGCGTCGAGGACCTGCACGCGATGTTCGCGGATCCGGACGTCAAGGGGGTATTCTGCGTGCGCGGCGGCTACGGGGCGGCGATGCTCCTGGACTCGATCGATTACGCGCTCATCCGCCGCAACCCGAAGGTGTTCGCGGGCTACTCCGACATCACCGCGCTGCATCTGGCCATCCACCGCATGAGCCGGCTGGTCACGTTCCACGGGCCGGTGGTGCTGTCCGGCCTGAGCGATTTCACGATCGAACATTTCCGGCGGGCCGTGTTTGAAACAAAACCGCTGGGCCGGCTCGCCAATCCGCCCGAACCCCGGCCGATCCGCCCGCGCCACCCCTGGCGCGCAGTGCGGCCGGGCCGGGCGCGCGGGCCGCTGATCGGTGGCAATCTGACGCTGATTTCCACGACGCTCGGCACGCCCTATGAGATCCAGACCGAGGGCTGCATCCTCTTCCTCGAGGACGTCGGCGAGGAGCCATACTCGATCGACCGCATGCTGACGCACCTCCGGCTCGCGGGCAAGTTCCGCGGCATCCGCGGGCTGATCTTCGGCGAGTGCGCCGCCTGCCGCCCGCGGGAGTTTCAGCCGGGGTTCGAGTCGACGTTCTCGGTGGGCGAAGTCGTACAGAACATCCTGGGTTCGCTCGATGTGCCGGTGCTGACAGGGCTCGTGATCGGCCACACGGACGATCAGCTCACCCTGCCGCTTGGAGTGATGGCGGAACTCGACGCAGACGCGGGCACGCTCACAATCATGGAGTCCGGCGTAGTGGAATAGTTTTCATGCGAGCTGCACTGATGATGTTGTTCCTCGCCGCGGCAGCCGCGGCGCAGACGCCCCGCACCGAACTGCTGTGGCCCGAGGGCGCACCCGGCGCCGTGGGCAACGAGGACGCGGACAGGCCATCCCTGACGATCTATCCCGCGGCACAGCCCAACGGCGCGGCCGTGCTGATCTGCCCCGGCGGCGGATACGTGAATCTGGCCATGGATCATGAAGGCAGGCAGGTGGCCGAGTGGTTCAACTCGTTCGGCGTGACGGCGTTCGTGCTGAAGTACCGGCTGGGGCCGCGCTACCGGCACCCGGCCATGCTGGAAGACGCGCGCCGCGCGATGCGCATCATCCGTTCGCGGGCGAAGGAGTTCGGCATCGATCCCGCGCGCGTCGGCGTCATGGGCTTCAGCGCGGGCGGTCATCTGGCATCGACGCTTTCCACCCACTTCGGGGAAGGCGAGCGGCCGGATTTCGCCATCCTGTGCTATCCGGTGATCAGCTTCACCACGCGGTACACGCACAGCGGCTCGATGCGGGCGCTGCTGGGCGATCCGCCGGATCCGGCGCTTGCCTGGGAGCTTTCCAATGAATGGAAGGTGACTTCTGACACGCCGCCCACATTCCTCTTCCACACGAATGCCGACTCGGGCGTGCCGCCGGAAAACAGCGTCCTGTACTACATGGCCTTGCGGCGCGCGGGCGTGCCCGCGGAGCTGCACATCTACCAGGAGGGGCGCCACGGCGTGGGCCTGGCGCCGAAAGATCCGGTGCTCTCCACCTGGCCGGGGCGGCTGAAGGACTGGCTCGCGGTCCGCGGGATCATTCCGGCGCAGTAACCCCGCAGCGGTTGGGCGCGTCTGACAGGCGGCGATGCAGTGGCGGCATGCATTTGCGATTCTTCTGGCGCTGCCTCTGGCCGCGCAGCAGGCGCCCGAGCCGCCGCCTGCGGACCCGGGGCGTCCGGTGCTGCGGCGGGGCGGAGCCGCGCAGAAACGCGAGCCCGTGGAAGCACCGGAGGAGCGCCGTGCGCCGTCAGAGCCGTACCGCGAAGTGGTGGTGGACGAAGAGGGGCGCACGGAGAAAGCAATATCCGGGGCGGCAGGAGCCGCACGCGATGACCTGATCGAGCGGGCGCGGGAGGCGGCATTCGAATTCAACGGGAAGCTGCCTGCCTTCATCTGCGACCAATTCGTTTCGCGTTACGAGAGCAGGACGCTGAAGCCGCAGTGGAAGCTCCGCGACCGGGTACAGCTCGAGCTCGCCTACACGAAGGGCAAAGAGGAGTACCGCAACATCCGGCTGAACGGGAAGCTGCTGAAGAAGGGCAGCCCGGAGGAGTCCGGCTCCTGGTCGACCGGCGAGTTCGGCACGACGCTCGTGAGCATCTTTTCCTCGACGCGTCCCGAAGACTTCCGCCTGCGGGGCGACTCCGACGCCGCCGGAACGAAGGCGAGAGTGTTCGACTTCTCCGTGACGAAGGAACGCTCGCAGTGGACGATCCGCTACGGCTACGCGGTGAAGCCCGCACACGAGGGCACGCTCTGGATCGATCCGGAAAGCGCACGCGTGCTGCGGATCGAAATGAGCAGCCGCAGCCTGCCGCTGAATTACGAAGTCGACAAGGTGGAGATGACGGTCGACTACGGCTGGGTGGAGATTGCGGGCACGCGCTGGCTGCTGCCCGTGCGCAGCGAGAACCTGGCCTGTTTCCGCGGCACCTTCCATTGCACGCGGAACGAAATCGAATTCCGGAATTACCGGAAATTCGAGGTCGAATCGCAGGTTTTGCAGGTCGAAAGCGAGATTTCTTTCCCTGAATCCGATGACGGCCCGCCCAGGTCGAAAACGGTTCCGCCCTCCATCACGCCTGAGCCGCCGAAGAAGAAAAAGTGATCAGCGTGCGGCCTTTGTGCCGGAAATCAGCTCGGCCCCCTCGCGGCGCACTGCGGCGAAGCCGGCCTCCTTCAGCCAGGAAGCGTAGTCTTCTTCCGTGTAGGTGGATCCGGATCTGGTTCCGATGAGCATATTGACGGCGAACAACGCGGCGTGCGGCGGAGAGATCCGGTCTGGCTCGAGGATGAAATCCCGGATGAGAAGGCGGCCGCCGGGCGCGAGGGCGCGAAAGCAGCGGCGGAACAGGCCGAGATTCTCCTCAGGCCCAAGCATGTGGCAAATGGCGGAAAGCAGGATGAGGTCATACCCGGAGCCGAATTTGTCCCGTGTCAGGTCGCCTGCGCGCGTGACGATGCGGCCCTGGAGGCCCTCGGCGCGGATGTGCCGTTCCGCGATCCGGATCACGGGCTCCAGATCGAACACTTCGGCGCGCAGCTCCGGATTCGCCTTTGCAAAGGCGATGGAGTAGACGCCCGAGCCGCCGCCAACATCCAGCATGCGCCGCACATCCTGTGCGCCCGCGGTGCGGGCCAGCTCGGCGGCATCGTTCTGGGCGCGCCAGTGCATGGCCGCAATGAAGCTTTCGGTCCGCTGCGGATCCTGCGCCTCCACTACGGGCTGGCGCACGGCCGTACCCTTGCGGACGCACTCTGTGAGCGTGGCCCACGAGTCGAACATATAGACCGTATGCATCATCGCGGGACGGGCGAATTCGGCTCCGCCAGCGGCGAGATAGCGCTCTGTGGCCGGCGTGTTGAAGAATTTCCCACCGCTCTTGACAAGCGCGCCGATGGCGGCCAGCGCGTTCATCAACGTCTCCGTGGCGCGGGGATGGGTGCCGAGGCTGCGAGCCACTTCCTCCGCGGTGGCGCCTGAACCAACAGCCGTGAAGAGGTCCAATTCCACTGCGGTGAGAAGAATGCGGCTTTCCTGAAAGGCGCGCATTTTTGCCTGCAATTCCGGGAAGCTGAGGGGCTGCATGGCTTTTCCTCTGGCGGGCGAAAGCGCCCCGGGGAAGCCACTGGCGGCTGGTTCCGCCGGAGGCTGACGCCTCCTTCATCCTACGCCGCGGATGAGCGCTCGGACGAAGGATCGCTCCCTCAGGAAGCGGAAAAATGGCTGCAACCGGCCGCCCGCATGGCACGTTTCACGGGTTGAAGCGCAAGCTTCAGAACACATCGAGAGAGGCGCGAGGGAACTGACCCGCTGACCGCCCGGCAACCTGGCCTCAGCCGCCAAGGTGCCAAAGTCAGCCCGGCAACGGGAACGATGTGGCGCGTGATGGCGCAACGAAAGGCTGTCCCGCCCTGCTTCGTCCTTCCGTGCAATGGTCCTTCGCGCCGGAAGGAGCGTGATGAATGCCATCGACGAAACCGGCTGTCAATGAGGCGCCGCAATCTCAGGATTCCCATGCCGCCAGCACGGCGGGCGGAGTAAACGCCACTGGGGAGAACGGTTCCGAATTCCGCGCCGGGAACGGGGTACTGTCCGGGTTGGGCCTGTACGGGCTGGAGAAGGTCGAGCCGGCGATTCTGGCGGCGCTCGTGACGGAAGATCCGCTGCTGCTGATCGGACTGCACGGCACGGGAAAATCGCTGCTGCTGGAACGGCTCGCAAAGGCCCTGAGACTGGATTTCCGCCACTACAACGCGAGCCTGATCAGTTTTGACGACCTGATTGGCTTCCCGGTGCCCAACAAGACGGCTACGTCTCTGAAGTACCTGCAAACGCCAGCCACGATCTGGGATGCGCAGGCCGTGTTTTTCGACGAAGTCTCGCGATGCAAGCCGGACGTGCAGAACAAGCTGTTTTCGATCATTCACGAGCGCCGTGTACAGGGAATGGACCTCGAGCGGCTGAGGTACCGCTGGTCTGCGATGAATCCGCCGTCGCTGACCGAGGAGTCCGAAAACTACCGCGGCAGCGGGCCGCTCGACAAGGCACTTGCTGACCGCTACGCGTTCATCATCGAGATTCCGGACTGGTTCTCCCTGGATCAAGGTGCGCAGGAGCGGATTCTGCGGAACAGCCGGACGCGGATGTCGGGAGAGGGGGTTCTGGAACTCTCCACATACCTGGAACAGGCGCGGAAGTTGTGGCCCTCTGTGTCAGAACAGATGGAGGCGTTTCTCGGAAAATATGTGCGCTACCTCGCGGTGCTGCTCCGCGAGGCGGACATCCGCCTGAGCGCGCGCCGTCTGGTGATGTTGATGCGCAACATACCGGCGGTGCATGCGGTTCGGCTGGTCTCGAAGGGCGATGCGGCGAACCTGAGCGATTCGGCGTTTCTGGCACTGACCTGTTCGATTCCGCAGCGCGCCGAAGGCATCCCCGTGCCGGAGTCCAAGCTGCTGTCGGCGCACAAGGAGGCGTGGAGGAGCGCTTCCGGCCCTGAAACCGAACAGCTCATCCGCGTCTACTCGGAGAAGGATCCGCTGAAGCGCGCGGCGCTGGCAGCGCTGTCCGAGGGGCTGACGCGGAATCAGCGGTCCGTGATCGTAGCCGATTGCATCCAGTTTCTGCCCCATGGCGCCCGTCACGCTCTGGCCATGTTCCTGATGACGCGCGACCTGGCAGGCAACCTGATCGCGGCTGTGGCCGAACAGATCGCCGAGGAGTATGCGCTGGTCGCGTTTCGCGATGGCGGCAGACGGCTGGACCGGAATTATGAGTCTCGCACGGGCGACCTGATCGGCCGCGAGCTGAAGAAGCTTCCATCGAAGGATCCGGAGTCCGTGGCTCTGGGCAATCTGCTGGTGAACCTTTTCCTGAAAGAAAAGCTGAACTCCGAAACGGAAGTGCACCGGACCATCCGGGCGTGGCGCAGCAGTTGGGAGCAACTGCACTCGCTCGAGGGGTAGCCGCCGCGCGAGCACGGAACGGAGGCATCAGATGCGGGTTCCGTATTTCGTCTACATCTTCAACATGCCCGAGGCGGGGCTGACGGACTGCCTTGTGGTCAGGCGTCCCGAAGACATGCCGCTGACGTCGGATCCCCGGGCCCTGCTGGAATACCTGGACGGCGCACCGTGGCAGGGCTCGGCGGAAGAGGCGTCGGCAGAGCTGGCGCGGCGGATCGAAGAGCGGGCCGCCGCCCTCTCCTGGCCCTCGCTCGCACTGATCCGCACGGCCCCTGGCCCCTCCCATGCCACGGTGCAGGATGCGCTCACCTGGTGCGCCGCCGCTTCCAAGCAGGTGGGCCAGATCATCCTGCTGGGGAAGGAGCCGAATCTGGAGAGGCTGAAGAGGCCTGACGAAATCATTCTCCATTTCCCTCTGAAAATGGACCATCCATGATCGACAAAGAACGCTTTTTTGACGCCTTTCCCGCGGGCAGTTACGCGATCAGCGGCTGGCTCCGGCTGCTGGATTTCCAGGAATCACGCGAGGTGGAGACCGCCGCCATCCGGTCCGGGGGAGGCCATGTGATCCTGGTGAATCCGGACTTTGTAGCGCGGCATGCCCCGACGCCCGAGCGTCAGGTGATGCTGGTGCTGCATGAACTCATGCACCTGCTGCTCGGCCACCAATTGCGCCCGACTACTCCGCTGGACAACCTCGCGTTTTATGCCGTGATCAACGCCCTCCTATGCCGGATGCTGCGGGACCGCTCCTATTGGTCGCTTTTCACTGCCTACTACAGCGCGAACGCTTTTCCCGAATGCCTGCTGCGCCCCCCTGCGGATTTCGCGCCTGGCAGCCCGGTCAGCCTGCCACGAGGCCTCAGCGGCCAGGAATTCAGAGAATTCCGGAAAATCTACCGGGAGCTTTACGGAGAATATGGGGCAACTTATTCCGACCTCCGGGAGCACTTGAGGCGCTTCCTCGCAGCCCGCCAGCACCCGGCAGGGCTGTCGCTGTCGTATCTGGATTCGCTTCGTCGAGGCAAGAACCGCAGAGCGCCGGAGGCGGGTCGCCTGAGCCAGGGTGAAGATGCGACCGAGCGGCGCGGCAGGGCCCGTGGGGGAACCCGTCGCAAATACCTGGAGGAATCCCCAAGTGATCCGGTCACATGGGCGGCGTTCAGCGGTGTTCGCCTTCTCGGAGACCATCCCGTGCAGGAGCGCGACTGGGCGGATATGGATTTCCACTGGCTGGAATGGGTGAGGGGCATCCTGGCTGAGATGGCCAAAGGGGCCAAGGGACGGGGCTGGTCCCGCGACGAAATGGTTCTCGCCATGCCTCCCCACCCGGCGCGGGAACGCGAGAATGCGGTGCGCATCGCACGTCTCATCGGGAGGGTGGCCAGGGAGGGCGCGGCGCCTTCGCGCAGGGCCAACGAGGACCGCATCCGGTCCGCCACGGCAGTACCCGCCCTGGACCGGAAGTCGAACATCCTGCGCTTTCTCGGATTGCAGCCGCTGCTGTATGCATGGGAGATCCCCGTGGAGACGAAATCCGGCATCGAGAAGGTGCAGCTTTACGTGGACGTCAGCGGGAGTGTTTTCGAATTCATCCCGAGCTTTTACAGCGCGGTGCTGCAATGCCACGATCTGGTGCGGCCGACAGTTTGCCTTTTTTCGAATATCGTGGCGAATGCCTCATGGAAAGAACTTCGCGCGGGGGCTGTGAAAACATCCGGTGGGACGGACATCAATTGCGTGCTGGCCCACATGCGGCAGCATCGGATCCTGCGGGCGGTGATCCTGACGGACGGATACGCAGGCTCCCCGGCAGAGGAATTCAGGGAATTTCTGGGACAGGCCATTCTTGGGATTGCGTTGTCGCCGGATGGCGACAGAGGCTACATGCAGAATTACGTCAGGCACTGGGAGGTCCTGGAAGGCCGCAACGCTTCACGAGCTGCGTTCGAGCGGACAGAGTATCAGTGACAGCCGCAGCCTTCGCCGCGGACGGCGAGCCAGCCTTCGCGGGCGATGATCGGCGTCATGATGAGTCCGGCCACCGGGTCAGCCCACCACCAGCCCAGCGTGGCATTCAGCGCCAGCCCGCCCAGCAGGATGGCAGACAGATAGCTGCAAAGCAGCGTCTGCTTCGCATCTGCGGCCATGGCGCCGCTTCCAATCTGGCAGCTTACCGCCTTCTTCTTCCGCGCAAGCACGGGCATGATCGCCAGCGAACAGCAGGCGAGGATGATGCCCGGGATGGAGCGCTCCGGCGCCTCCCGGTTCCAGAGCTTTTCGATGGCTTCATAGCCTACATAGGCGGCGAGCAGGAAGAACGAATAGCCAATCAGGCGCAGGGCGCGCTGCTCGAACTCCTCGCGGCGGTGGTGGTCGTCCATCTTGAGCCGCCACAGCATGACCGCGCCCGAGATGCTCTCAATGACGGCGTCGACGCCGAAGCCGACCAGCGCAATGCTGCCGGCGGCAACGCCCGCCGCGATCGAAACGACGGCCTCGATGACGTTGTAACTCAGCGTGATGTATTCGAGCCGCAAGCCCCTCTCGACCTGCGCCTGCCGCTCGCCCACTCCGGCGCCAGCCATCTCTTCCATTTTCCGACAGGCCGGGCGCGCCGCGCGATTTCGCACCTCGCTATCCTGAGAGGGAAAGGCTGACAAGGATGAAACGAACCCGGTTTTTCCTCTGCGCACTGCTGGCGTTGGGCCTCGCCCGCGCCGACGAGGGACTGTGGCTGTTCAACGCCGTGCCGGAATCGCAGCTCGCCTCGAAGCACCGCTTCCGGCCCTCCAGGGAGTTCCTCGACCACCTGCGGCTCTCGTCGGTGCGTTTTGGCGGCGGGTCGGGCTCGTTCGTCTCCCCTGACGGTCTCATCTTCACGAACCACCACGTGGCTTCGCGCTGCATCCAGAACGTGAGCTCCAGGGAACACAACTACATGCGCGACGGCTTCTACGCCGACACGCCCGAGAAGGAGCTGAAATGCCCGGGGCTCGAAGTGCAGGTTCTCATGGAGATCACCGATGTCACGGAGCGGGTGAACGGCGCCGTCACCGCGCCTGCCTCGGATCCGAAATCGGCGCAGCAGCGGCAGGCGGCCATCAACACGATCGAGAAGGAATGCATGGACCGTCACGGCGGCGCGTGTTCGGTGGTCACCCTTTACTCTGGCGCGCTGTACCATCTGTACCGCTACAAGAAGTACACGGACGTGCGGCTCGTGTTTGCTCCTGAGGAGGCGATCGCGTTTTTCGGCGGCGATCCGGACAACTTCACCTACCCGCGCTACGACCTGGACATCACCTTCCTCCGCGCCTACGAAGACGGCAAGCCGGCGCGCACGCCGAATTACCTGAAATGGTCCCGCACGGGGCCTCGCGCCGGCGAGCTTGCGCTGGTCAGCGGCCATCCGGGGTCGACGGACCGCTTCATCACGCTGGCGCAGCTCGAATACCTTCGCGATGTGAGCTACCCGCGCTCGCTGAAAAGCCTGTCGGCCATCATCCGGGCGCTGAAGGAATACGGCGCGAAGAGCGAAGAGAACCACCGCGTGGCGCGCGACAAGCTGTTCGGCGCGGAGAACTCGTTCAAGGTCCGCGACGGCGAGCTGAAAGGCATGCGCGAGGCGTGGCTCATCGAAACGAAGCGCAAGAGCGAGGAGCAGTTCCGCACGGCCGTGGCCGCCAATCCCAGGGCGCGCGAGGAAGTCGGCGATGCCTTCGAGCGCATCGCTGCGGCCTACGCGAAGTGGCGGCCGCGCTCGGCCGAGTACCTGCTCGAGTCCGGCGCCACGCTGTGCGACATGTTCGCCTGGGCGCGGCACCTGTACCGGCTCGCGGAAGAAAGGCCCAAGCCGAATGCTGAACGGCTGCGCGAATACAGCGACGCGGCGCTGCCGTCGCTCGAGCTGCGGCTGACGGCGCAGACGCCGGTGACGCCGGAGCTGGAGGCGCTGATGCTCGAGAAATGGTTCGAGCTGCTCGAGTCCGAACTGGGCGCGCAGCACCCGGTCGTGCGGCAGATCCTGGAGGGGAAGTCCGCCGCCGAAGTCGCGCGCGGCTACGTCTTCAGCTCGAAGCTTCAGGATGCGGCTGAGCGCAGGCGCCTGCTGTCGGACCCGGCCGCGGCGCGCGCTGCGGACGACGGCATGATCCGGCTGGTGCGGATGATCGACCCGCAGGCGCGCGCGATCCGCAAGGCCTTCGACGAGGAGTTCGACCCGGTGATCCGCGACGCCTCCTCGCGCATCGCGCGGGCGCGCTTCACGCTGTATGGAATGAGCGTGTACCCGGACGCCACAGGATCCCTGCGCCTCTCCTTCGGGCGCATCGAAGGCTACCGCAATGCGCAGGGACAGCCCGTGCGCTGGTACACGGATTACGAGGGCCTCTACCAGCGCGCCACGGGCGTCGATCCTTACCGGCTGCCGCAGCGGTGGCTGGACCGCAAGAGCGCGCTGAAGCTGAAGACGCCGTTCAATTTCGTTTCGACTGCGGACATCATCGGCGGAAACTCCGGCTCGCCCACGGTGAACACGCGGGGCGAAGTGATCGGCATCGTCTTCGACTCGAACTACGAAGCCATGCACAACCGCTTTGTCTACGGGATGGACCGCGGCGAGCGTTGTGTGCACGTCGCCTCGGACGGCATCATCGAGGCGTTGCGCTCAGTCTACGGGGCGGAACGCGTGCTGGCGGAGCTGGGCTTCGCAAAGGCGGCAAGATAGCCTGCCAGAGGAACCCGGCGCCCTGCACAGGGCGGGCAGCCCGAGCGGGCAGCGGCGGGCGCGTGTTCGCGGCGCTGCACGCCATCGAAGGCGGCTGAAACGGATCGGCCTGTCCCATTCCTGCGGGCTTGCGCCCGAAGTGTAGCATGAGGATATGTTGCGCACGCGCCCCCTCGTTGCCGCTTTCGTGTTTTTCTCCGTCTGCGCGCCTGCCCAGCAGAAGAAGGGGCTGGACGCAGAGTCGCTGTTCGAGATGGAGTCCATCGCGAATCCGGCCATCTCTCCCGATGGCAGGGCGATCGTCTTCTCGCGAGGATTCGTGGACCGGATGAAGGACCAGCAGCGCTCCAACCTCTGGATGATCACCGGCTGGCAGGAGCCCGGCGGCGCGAAGCTGCGCGAGTTGACCTCGGGCCCCTGGCGCGATTCCTCGCCCGTCTGGTCTCCCGACGGAAGGCGCATCGCGTTCCTGAGCGACCGCGACGGTACCACGCAGATCCACGTGATGTGGGTGGACACGCGCGAGGTGGCGCAGCTCACCCGCGTCGAGAAGGCTCCGTCGCAGATCCGCTGGTCGCCCGACGGGAGGAAGATCGCTTTTGTGATGACCGTCCCGGATGAGGATCCGATCCTGCCGATCCGGCTTCCGAAGAAGCCGGAGGGCGCGCAGTGGGCCAAGCCGGCGGTGATCGTCGACCGCCTGAGCTGGGCCAGCGACGGCGTGGGCCCGGTGCCCAAAGGCTGGTCCCATATCTTCATCGTCGATGCGTTGACCGGCGGCACGGCGAAGCAGGTCACCACGGGCAAGTACAACCACCAGTCGCCGCAGTGGTCTCCAGACGGAAAGACCATTTACTTCAGCGCAATCCGCAAGCCCGACGCCGAATACCTGCGCAACGACAGCGAGATCTATGCGCTCGATCTCGCCACTGGCAACATCCGTCAGCTCACCGACCGCAAGGGGCCGGACAACAACCCGAAACCGCACGGCAGGTGGATCGCCTACACGGGCTTCGACGACAGGCTGTTGACCTACCACATCCCTTCGATCTACCTCATGGACAGCGAAGGCGGCCAGAAGCGGCTGTGGGCGGGCGACCTTCCGTCCGCGCCTGGCGAGCTGCACTGGAGCGCGGACGGCTCGGGCGTCTACTACACGATGGAGGAGCGCGGCACATCCAACCTGTACTTTCTGCCGCTGAACGGCTCGCCGCGGAAGGTGACCGACGGCGTGCACATGATCACGCAGGCGTCGCTGGCGCGCAGCGGGGACATCGCGGCGGTGCAGTCCTCCTTCCACGAGCCGGGCTCGCTTGTGCACATCCGCGGCTCGCAGATCCAGAAGATCCTCGATGTCAACGAAGACGTGCTCGCCGACCGCGCTCTGGGCGAAGTGGAAGAGCTGTGGTGGGACGGGCCGGACGGGTTCCGCATCCAGGGCTGGCTGGTCAAGCCGGTCGACTTTGATCCGAAAAAGAAGTATCCGCTCGTGCTCTACATTCACGGCGGGCCGTGGTCGATGTACAGCGTTGCTTTCAACTGGGCGTGGCAGAATTTCGCAGCTAATGGATACGCCGTCCTTTATTCGAATCCGCGCGGCAGCACCGGCTACGGGCAGGATTTCGTCAACGGCATCCAGTACGCCTATCCGGGCAAAGATTACGACGACCTGATGGCCGGCGTGGACGCAGCGCTGAAGAAGGGATTCATCGACGAGCGCAACCTGTTCGTGTGCGGCGGCAGCGGCGGCGGGGTGCTGACGGCGTGGATCGTCGGCCACACGAACCGCTTCCGCGCGGCCGTGTCGATGCGTCCGGTGATCAACTGGCACAGCTTCGTGGGCACGACCGATGGCGTGATGTGGTACGACCAGTTCCGCAGGAAGCCCTGGGAGGACCCGATGGAGTACGCCGTCCGCAGCCCGCTGCACTACGTGGCCAATGTCACGACCCCCACGATGGTGATGACCGGCGAAGCCGACCTCCGCACGCCGATCTCGCAGAGCGAGGAGTACTACCGGGCGCTGAAGCTGCTGAAGAAGGAGACGCTGCTGGTGCGCGTGCCCGAAGAGTTCCACGGGTGGAGGCGCCCGTCGCACCAGTTGATGCAGCAGCTTTATCTGCTGGCGTGGTTTGAGAAGTACCGGGTGAAGGACAACTGATGCCGTTCGATCTTCCGCAGGCGCTGCTGAACGTCACCATCTTCTGGATCCTCACGACGCCGCACGAGTACGCCCATGCCTGGGTGGCCGACCGCCTGGGCGATGACACGCCGCGGCTGGAAGGCCGCGTGACGCTGAATCCGCTGGCGCACGTGGACTGGCTCGGGACGGTGTTCATTCCGCTGATGGCCTCGCTGCTGGGCGGCGTATTTTTCGGCTGGGGGAAAGCCGTGAACACGAATCCCGCCAGGTTGCGCGGAGGCGTGAACGGGCTGGCGGCGGTGGCGCTGGCCGGACCGGCGAGCAATGTCCTGTTCGCCGTGCTGCTGGCAGCGCTGGCGCTGGTCTTTCCCCAGGGTGTCGAAATCCTGTTCCGGGCGGCGTTCATCAGCCTGTTTCTGGCGCTGTTCAACATGCTGCCCGTGCCTCCGCTGGATGGTTCCAAGCTGCTGATCGCGGCGCGGATCCCGCCGGCGGTCTATCTCGAGCTGTCGCGCTTCGGCTTCATTCTCCTGCTGGTGCTCATGTATTCGACCGGCCTCGGCCGCTGGATGGCCGAGGCCAGCTACTCGGGCGCATTGCGCCTCTTCCTGATGTTCCGCTGAGAGGTACCCACAATGATGACGAGACGCCTCCTCCTGGCGGTGTTGCTGCCGCTGGTTGCCGGCTCGCAGCCGCGCACGTCCGGACAGCCCTCGCAGGCGGCTTCCGAACGGGCCGCCTACATCCGGCAGAACTACACCAAGCACGAGTTCCTCATCCCGATGCGCGATGGCGTGCGGCTCTTCACGTCCGTATACATCCCCAAGGACAGGAGCCGCACGTATCCGATTCTGCTGCTGCGGACTCCCTACACGGTGGCGCCTTACGGACCGGAGAACTATCGCGCCAGCCTGGGTCCGGCAAGCGAGAAATTCATGCGCGAAGGATTCATCTTCGCCTACCAGGACGTGCGCGGCCGCGGCCGCAGCGAAGGCGAGTTCGTCCATGTTCGGCCTTACATCCCCAACAAGAAGTCGAAAACGGACGTGGATGAGGCCTCCGACACGTTCGACACCATCGACTGGCTGGTGAAAAACATCCACGGCAACAACGGCCGCGTGGGCATGTGGGGCATCTCGTATCCAGGCTTCTATGCAGCGATGGGCGCGCTGGATGCTCACCCGGCGCTGAAGGCGGTCTCGCCGCAGGCTCCGGTGATCAACTGGTTCATTGGCGACGATTTCCGCCACAACGGCGCGCTGTTTCTTGTCCATGCGTTCAATTTCCTCGGAGCGTTCGGCCGCCCGCGCCCGGCCGACGGGCTGCTGCCGGGTTCGCGCTTCGAAATCGACGGTCCGGACGCTTATACCTTCCACCTGTCCGTCGGCCCGCTGGCCAATTACGACGAGAAACTTTTCAAAGGACAGGTGAAATTCTGGCGGGAACTGCTCGAAAACGACACATACAATGACTTCTGGAAATCCCGGGATCTGCGCCAGCACCTCGTGAACATGAAGCCGGCGATGCTCACCGTGGGCGGCTGGTTCGACGCCGAAGACGTCTACGGGCCTCTGCGGCTGTACGAGTCGGCCGAAAAGCAGAATCCCGGGGCGGTCAACCTGCTGGTGGAAGGGCCGTGGAGCCACGGGGGCTGGGCGCGGAGCGACGGCACATCGCTGGGCAACATCAGCTTCTCCGTGAACACGTCGAAGTTCTTCCAGGACGAGATCGAATTCCCGTTCTTCCTGTATCACCTGAAAGGCTCCGGCAACGGCGCGCAGCTTCCCGAAGCGTATGTGTTTGAGACCGGACGCAACGAGTGGCACCGCATGGACGCCTGGCCGCCCCGAGAGGCACGGAAGCGGACTTTCTATTTCCGCGAGGAGGGCAGGCTGTCGACGCAGCCGCCGGATGCCGCGGGGGAGGCCTTCGACGAGTACCTCTCCGACCCCAACCGCCCGGTGCCGTTCCTTCCCTTCATCGACCGCGGAATGAATTACGACTACATGGTGGAGGACCAGCGCTTCGCCTCCACACGGCCCGACGTGCTCGTCTACCAGACCGAGCCGCTCGACGCCGATGTGCGCGTCGCCGGTCCGCTGCGCGCCGTGCTCTATGTTTCCACCACCGGAACGGACGCCGACTGGGTCGTGAAGCTGATCGACGTGTTTCCGAATGATGCGCCCGATCCCGAGCCGAACCCCAGGCAGATCCGCATGGGCGGCTATCAGATGCTCGTGCGCGGCGAGCCGTTCCGCGGGCGCTTCCGCACCGGCTTCGACAGGCCCACTCCCTTCACGCCGGGCAAGGTGGAGCTGGTGGAGTTCGAGCTGCCGGACGTTTTTCACACTTTCCGGCGCGGGCACCGCATGATGATCCACGTGCAGAGCTCATGGTTCCCGCTGGTGGACCGCAACCCGCAGAAGTTCGTCCGGATCCACGAGGCGAAGGCGGCAGACTTCACCCGGGCGATGCACCGCGTTTACCGCTCGAAGCAGGCGGCGAGCGCGGTCGTGCTGCCTATCCTCGACTAGAACCCCAGAGCACGAGCAGCGTGGCTGCCGCGATGGTCACCGCGCGCGGCAGCCCCATCGACCTCTCACCGCCGGCTTCCAGCTCGCTGTCGCGCTCCAGCCGGAACATGCGCGGAATATTGCGCAGCGTCCGCAGAAAGCGGCCGCGGACGATGACAAGGACGAGCGCCGCGATGCCGCCGAGGATCGCGTCCAGAACAAAAATCAAGATCATGTTCTGAGCTCCGGCGAGCGCTCCCACGGCGCCCATCAGCTTCACGTCCCCTCCGCCGAGCCACCTCATGATGAACAGCGGAATGAAGATCAGCGCGGCAAGCCCCAGGCCGGCGGCGGAGAATTTCAGGCCCTGCCATCCCTGGAGCCAGCCGTGCAGGCCAAGGCCCGCAAGGATGCCGCCCAGCGTAAGCCAGTTGGGAATCTCGCGGCGCTTGAGGTCCGTGGCGGCCGCGATGAGTACCACCGCAGCAAGAACGGCTTCGGCAAATTCGGGCAAGGGTGTCATGGCGCTCCGCGCTTTGGCGAAATCCCTATTCTGCCAGAGCGCCAGGCCCCTGCGTCAGTTGGACTGCACTGCCAGTTGCGGATGATGCGCCACCGGGTTGTAGACGGGCCTGAGGCTCCGCAGATAGGCGTAGATGGCGCGGAGGTCATCCTCCTTCATGTGCGCGAAGCCATACCATGGCATGACGGTGAAGTTGGCCTGCACGGCGCGCGGCGCGTTTGCGTAGGCCAGATTCCCGTAGTCGCGGAACCTGCGCACGAACCGCTCCTCGGTCCAGCCGCCAATCCCGGTCTCCACATCGGGCGTCAGATTGGCGCTCCGTGCGACGAACGCCCCGACCGCGAACTCGTGGCCGCCGGCGAACTCCCTTCCTGCCACGAGCCTCCCGTTGTCGAGTTCGGTGTGGCACTCGATGCACGCCATGCCGGCCAGAAGCTCGCCGTACCGCACACGGTCCGCCGGACCGGGGGGTTTCGGCGGCGCAAGCACCGGCTCGGGTTCGAACCGGCTCAGGATGTTCACCGGAAACCGGAGCGCCGTGCGCGGAAGCGCGTTTCTTACCGGAGGCAGGCTGTTGAGATAAGCAACCAGCGAATGGATGTCCTCGTCGCTCAGCTTCGCGAACTGCCGGAACGGCATGAAGGCGAAAAGCGCGCGCCCGTCGCGGGAAATGCCTTCGCGGATGGCGCGGATCTTTTCGCCATCGGTCCACCGGCCGATGCCCGTCCCGGGATCCGGCGTGATGTTCGGCGCGACGATCCTGCCCGGAAAGCCGAGTTCGTCCGGAAAAACAAATCCTGCGCCGGTGCGCGCAGGATCGGCAATCATGGCGAACTTTGCAGGATCCCGCGGGCTGTGGCAGCCGGCGCAGTCCGCCAGTTGATGGAACAGGTACCGGCCGCGCTCGATCCGCTCCGGCGTGGGCTGCACGCGGACCGCGGCGGCAGGTTGAGATTTGGGCGTGGCCAGCGCAATGAAGGCGGCGGCGCCCGTCGCGGCCGCGCCGAGGCACACGGATGCGGCGATTCCCAGATGTTTCAGGCCCATGGCCCCTCCTGCTGTCAGGCTCTCCCATCCGGAACGGGCCGTGAAGCCTGATGTTCGTTTCTCGCGAAAAGATTTACAGGTGCAAACTGGCGCCTAGACAGCCTCGCCGACGCGGTGCAGCTTCATCATGTTGGTCGTGCCAGGGCGTCCGATAGGCTGGCCGGCAACAAAGACAACTGCGTCGCGGGGCTTGACCAGCCCGCGCTCGACAAGCACGCGGTCCATGAGCGCCATCATTTCGTCGGTGGAGGAGACGTGGGGCTGGAGAATTGCGTGCACTCCGTACACGACCGACAGAGCGCGCGCCGCCGCGAGGGAAGGCGTGAATGTAAAAACCGGCACCGGCGGGCGGTAGCGGGCCACGAGCCGCGCCGACGCGCCGGAGGCGGAAAAGACGACAATCGCCCGCGCGCCGGCCAGCCGCGCGGCATGGAAAGCGGCATCGGCGACGATCTCGGCGTGCGTGACGTAGTCCCGTGCAGGCAGCTCACGGAAGCCATACTTCCGCAGCGAAAGCTCCGCCTCGTGCGCCGTGCGGTCCATCATGCGGACGGCCTCCACCGGATACTTGCCCACGGAGGTCTCGCCGCTCAGCATGACCGCGTCCGTGCCGTCGTAGATGGCGTTGGCCACGTCGCTGACTTCGGCGCGTGTCGGGAAAGGATTCTCGATCATCGATTCGAGCATCTGCGTGGCGGTAATTACGAATTTCCCCGCCTTTCTGGCCTGCTCGATGATCGATTTCTGGATAAAAGGCACCTTTTCCATCGGGCATTCGACGCCCAGGTCGCCGCGCGCCACCATGACGCCGTCGGCCTCGGCGAGAATGTCCTTGAGGTTTTCCACCGCTTCCGGCTTCTCGATCTTGGCGATAATCGGGAGATTCGCGCCCTTCTCTTCGAGAAACAGGCGCAGGCGAAGGATGTCGGACGAGCGCCGGACAAAGCTGAGGGCCACCAGGTCGATGCCTGCCTCCAGCCCTGCCTGCAACGCTTCCATGTCCCTCCTCGTGAGCGAGGGCGTGGAAAGCTGCACGCCGGGGAGGTTGATGCCCTTCTTGTCGCTGATGACGCCGCCGCGGACCACGCGGCAGCGGGCCCTCACGCCGTCCGCCTCCAGGACGCGAAGCTCGAGCGCGCCGTCGGCGAGCAGCACGCGGTCTCCCGGCTTGACGTCTTTCGCAAAGTCCTTGTAGGTGGTCGAGGCCGCGGTCGAATCCCCTTCGATGGGTTCGGTGGTGATGATGAAATCGGCTCCCTCTTCGAGCACGGCGGAGCCGCCTTCAAACGTTCCGAGGCGGATCTTCGGCCCCTGAAGGTCGAGCAGCACGCCGATGGGGAATGGCGCGTCGGCAGCCGCCTCGCGCACGGCGCGGATCGCCTGCGCCCGCCATTCCGGCGTCCCATGGGAGGCGTTGAGGCGGAACACGTCGGCCCCCGCCTGGATCAGCCGGCGGATCATTTCGGCAGTTTCGGTGGCCGGACCCAGCGTGGCGATGATTTTCGTGTTTGTCATAGGGGCCGTGGATGCGCCTGCGCTACCATGGTCTTTTCCCATTATGCCTATCCATCAGGCGATCCTTCTGGCCGTGATTCAGGGCCTGACCGAGTTCCTCCCCATCAGCAGTTCAGCGCATCTGGCGCTGGTCCCGTGGCTGCTCGGCTGGAAAGACCAGGGGCTCGCCTTTGACATCGCCCTCCATTTCGGCACGCTGCTCGCCGTGCTGATCTATTTCGCGCGGGACTGGTACCGCATCGTGCGCGCTGGCCTGGGCCTGGGCCCGGACGAAGGAGAGCTTCCCCGCCACCTGCTCTGGATGCTCGCTGCTGCCACGGTCCCCGTGGGCGTGGCCGGCCTGCTGTTGAAAGACGCTGCCGAAACGGTGTTCCGCACGCCGTGGGTGATCGGCACGATGCTGATCCTGGTGGGCCTGTTGATGGCATGGGCGGAGCGCAGGGCACAGCTCGGGCGGCACATCCGCAGCGTCACGTGGACCGACGCAATGGCTGTGGGCGCAGCGCAGGCGCTTGCCGTGGTCCCCGGGACGTCGCGCAGCGGCATTACGCTGGTGGCGGGCCTGTTCCGCGGCTTCGATCGCGCTTCTGCGGCGCGGTTCTCCTTTCTGGTGGGGACGCCCGCCATTGCCGCGGCGGCGGCCGATGCGTTTCTGGACCTCTACCGCGCGGGAGGCGTCCCGCCCGGCGAACGCGGCGTCTTCTTCTCCGCCATGGCGGTCAGCGCCGCCACCGGCTGCGCGGTGATCGCATGGTTCCTGCGCTTCCTGCGGCAGCGGACGCTGAAATTCTTTGTTGCATACCGCATCGTTCTTGGTATACTAATCCTCGCTCTGGCTTTTTTCCGCCGGCTGGCGGGATGAACACAACTCAGCCTGCACCCCCCACACGCCTTCGAGAGCTCGCGGGCATCGTCTACCTTTTCCTCGCCCTCGCCCTCCTGTTTGCGCTGGCTTCGTTCGACCCGCTGGATCCTTCCTCGAACACGGCGACCGGAAGGCATCCGGCCGCCAACCGCATCGGTGTCGCAGGCGCCTATGCAGCAGACTTCCTGTTCCAATCGATTGGCTACGCCGCCTGGCTGCTGCCTCCGCTCATGGTTTGGGCTGGCGTGCGGCGGCTGCGCCGCAAACCCGGTGGCGCGCTTGTGGCGCGCGTGGCGGGCTACGCGATGCTTGCGCTCGCGGTGGCGGCAGGACTCGAGCTGGCGCGGGTCCCGAACCCTCTCGCCTACTCCTTCACGGTGGGCGGACTGTTCGGGTTCCTGATTGCCAGTTCGCTGGAGACCGTACTGAACCGTCTTGGGACGGCGATTTTCCTCGGACTGGTCATCGTCTTTTCCCTCTATCTGGTTTCGTCGTTCTCCGTGGAGCGCCTGGCAGCGTGGCTGGAAACGCGCCTGCTGCCTTACCTGCCACGCTGGCGGCGGAGGCCCCGGGCGCCAGAAGCGGCTTCTGTGGAGGGGGAGGCAGAAGAGCAGCCGGAGCCGCCCCGGCGCGCCGCGGCGGCTGCGGCCGCGGCCGCGGGCGTTGCGGTGACGCCGAACGGCCTGCAAGCCGACATCGAGGCGATGGGAGATGTTGTTCCCGAACCGGTGGGAGCCGCCATCGGCGCATCTCCGGCGGGGGCGGCTGATGTCCCACTCACGGCCGGACCTGCGCCCGCTGAAGAAGACGACATCCCGATCCGCCCGCTGGAGGAGCAGGAACCAGCCAGGCGGCCAAGCGAGCGCGCTGCCCGCGAAGAGATGCCGCGGCGGACTTTCTACAAGCTTCCACCCACGCGACTGCTGAATCCTCCGCCAGACCGCGAAGGCTACGACTCGGAAGAGCTGAAAGAAATTGCGGGCCGCATCCGCAGCAAACTCGAGGAATTCAACGTTTACGGCAACGTCGTCCAGATCAACCCCGGCCCGGTCGTGACGACGTTCGAATTCAAGCCCGATGCCGGCGTGAAGATCTCCAAGATCACCACGCTCAGCGAGGACCTGTGCCTTGGCTTGCAGGCCGAGTCCATCCTGATCGAGCGCATCCCCGGCAAGCCGACCGTCGGCATCGAAGTGCCCAACACGCGGCGCGAAACCATCAGCCTGCGGCAGATTCTGGAAAGCGACGACTTCATCGATTCCCCTTCGCGGCTCACCATCGCCATGGGGAAGGACATCACCGGGCGCATCCGCGTGGCCGAGCTGGAAAAGATGCCGCACCTGCTGATCGCGGGCTCCACTGGCAGCGGCAAGAGCGTGATGCTGAACACGCTCATCATGAGCGTGCTGTACAAGTCGACGCCTGAGGAAGTCCGCATGATCCTCATCGATCCGAAGCGCGTGGAGCTGGGCATCTACGACGGCATTCCGCACCTGCTGACGCCGGTGATCATCGAGCCGAAGAAGGCGGTGAATGCGCTGCGCAACGCGGTGCTCGAAATGGAGCGCCGGCTGAAGCTGCTGGCCTCGTACGGCGTGCGAAACATCGAGCAGTTCAACAGGCGCGTGCGCGAGCTGAACGAACGCCCGCTCTCGCTGTTCGACGAGCAGCAGGGCGCGGAGGCGGCCGAGCAGGAGCAGCCGCTGCCCTACATCCTCATCGTGATCGACGAGCTGGCGGACCTCATGATGCTCGAGCGCGCGGGCGTGGAAGAGAGCGTCATCCGGCTGGCCCAGATGGCCCGCGCCGTCGGCATGCACCTGGTGCTGGCCACGCAGCGGCCGAGCGTGGACGTGATCACCGGCCTCATCAAGGCCAATTTCCCGGCGCGCATCAGCTTCCGCGTGGCGACGCGCGTGGACTCGCGCACGGTGCTCGACGTCATGGGCGCCGAGCACCTGCTCGGCAAAGGCGACATGCTGTTCCTCCCGCCGGGCTCTTCGCGGCTGGTGCGCATCCACGGGGCTTTCGTCACCGAAAACGAGATCGTCCAGGTGGTCGATTTCTGGCGAAAGCAGGCCGAGCCGGACTACGACCCGAGCTTCCTGATCGCACCGCGCGAGGAAGACGAGGATGCGGCCGGAGAGCCGGAGGAGGAGTACGACGACCCCGTCTATCCGGAAGCGGTCCGCGTGGTCTGTTCGGTGGGCAAGGCCTCGACGTCCATCCTCCAACGGCGGCTGCGCATCGGCTACGGGCGCGCGGCGCGGCTTCTGGACCGGATGGAACGCGAAGGCATCATCGGCCCGCCCGACGGCTCGAGGCCGCGCGATGTGCTGCGGAGGCCGGACTGGCTCGATGGCGGCGACGACGGTGCGGCCGGCGGCAGCCCCGCGCGCAGGAAATAGGTTTTTGCGCTGAAACGCTTGCCCCTCGGGGGTCGAACCTGAGCCCGGCCCCCGAGGGCTTTTTTGTTTAAATCATTTTTCGTCTTTTTTGTTTTGGGACGCCAGCTCTCCCCGGGCCACCCTTTCGCCCCTGGCAAACACGCTGTGGATGCGGCGGAGCGCGGAGATGTCCTCGAGCGGGTTGCCGTCGACGAGGAGCAGGGTGGCCTCGCAGCCTTCGCGAACGCACCCGAGCCGGCCCTGCGCGCCAAGACGGGCAGCGGCGCGCCCGGTGGCGGCTTCCAGCGCTGCAGCGGCCGGAACGCCCGCTTCCACCCAAAGACCGAGCTCGTGGACGAGCGCCGGTCCATGCAGCCGCAGCCATCCTGCGGCGGCGCCGGCAGGAGCCGGCAGCGTTCCCTGCTGCCACAGGGCGCGGAGCTGCTCCTGGGCTGCATGCAGCAGGGCCGGCTGCATGGGCCGCTGCGAGGCCTGGATCGCGAGCTTCTGAAGCCAGCCGGCGGGATAGAACTGCTGGGCCAGGTCGCCGGAGAGAATCGATGTGTCGCCGGCCGCCGCCTGTACGGCGGTCAGACTGAAAACCTGGGCCTGCGGCACCGGAAGAATCTCCGGACCCAGCAGCTCTCCTTCGTCGACGCGCCGTTTCAGGGCCATCAGGGCTCCCTGTGCATCCGGTGAGGCGGCGACGGCGCCTACGCCGCAATAGAGATAGCCGGAAAGGATCAGCTCGGCCTCATCCTCATCGCCAGGAAGCGTTCTCTCGAGGGCGCTTCCGGAATCAATCAGCGCCGGCAGGAGAGTCCGCCCGCCGGCCTCGACGGCCTCCGCCCGCAGTTCCGCGGGCGGAGGGGCCGGGCCTTCGAATACGCGCACGATGCGGCCATTGCGCACGAGCACGGCCCCGCGTTCCACCACCCCTCCGTCGCCGCGGAGGATGCGCGCATCCCGGATCAGCCAGGACTGCGAGCGGCGGGTCTGCCGCTCGAGGATTTTCATTTTCCTTTCGTTCTGCTGGTCCCGGAACTGCCAGGCGCCGATGAGGAGGAACGGCAACAGGACGCCCGCCAGCCAGAGCTTCGCCGCCGGACGCACCTTCTCTTCTTTTTCCCAGCGAAAGAGCTTCAGGCTGACCAGGAAACCGGCCACTGTGGCAAGCAGCATCGCGGCCAGCGCGCTGCGGTTTTCCCAGGCGGATTCGCCGCGGACAAGAACTCCCTGCGTTCCGAGGTAGAGGTGCGTGGCAGGGAGGAACTGCGCCACCTTCTGCAACCACGCCGGCAGAATGTGCAGCGGCACGGTGGCGCCGGACAGCAGCAGCAGGGGCATGTACAGGAGCTGCGCGATGATCTGGCTCTCCTGCATGCTGTTCACCACCGAGGCGATGATCAGCCCCATGCTGCGGAAGGCGAGCACGCCCGCCGTCACGATGACGAGAAGCGATCCGAGGTTCGTAGGACCTTCCCAGCCGTAGCGCCAGCGCGCCAACGCGAGAAAAAGGAAAACCGAAGGCATGAAGACAGCCCAGCCGGTAATCAGCGAAGCGGCAAGAATCGGCGCCGGCGTGATGGGAGCCACCTTGAAGCGGCGCAGGATGCCCGCTTCCCGGTCCATCGTTGCCCGAAGGCCGCCGCCGAAAAAACCCGTGCCAAGCACGCCGAACATGATCACCATGCTGACCACCTGCGCCATCGCGCCCGGGCTTGTCTCCGCTCCAAGCCCCTCGCCGAAAGCGATGAAGAACAGCAGCGGCATCAGGTAGTTGAAAAAGAGCACCACGCGGTCGCGCGACGTCAGCAGCAGCGTGAACTTGAGGTAGGCGAAATAGGCCTTGGGACGCACTGTCAATCTCGCAGGGTCTTCCCCGTCAGTTCGAGGAACACGTCTTCCAGCGTGGGCCGCCGGATGTGCATATCTTCGATTTCCACGCCCGCAGCTTCCAGCCACTTGACCAGCTCTACAATGACCCGGGCCGGCTTCTCGGCAGCAGCCGTCAGCCGCCGGCGTCCGTCGCCGAAGGCCACTGCAACGCCGTCGGCCCAGGCCTCCGGCAGCTCTTCCGGCATCGGCTGCACGGTCGTCACTTCGACGCGCGCGTGGCCGAGCACCCGCTGTTGCAATTCCCGCGGGCTGCCCATCGCAACGATCCTGCCTTCGTCGATGATCGCCACGCGGTCGCAGAGACGCTCGGCCTCTTCGATGTAGTGCGTCGTGAGCAGCACCGTCTTGCGCTGCTCGCGCAGGCGGCTGATCAGCGTGTGGATCTCCAGCCGCACCTGCGGGTCGAGTCCGGTGGTGGGCTCATCGAGGAAAACGAGCTCGGGCTCGTTGACGAGCGCCAGCGCCAGCGCCAGCCGCTGCTTCTGGCCGCCGGAAAGCGTGCTGTAAAAAGCCTGGCGCTTGTCCCAGAGCTGAAGACGCCTGAGCAGGGCCTCGATGTCGGCGGCCCGGCTGTAAAACGACGCAAACAGTTCGGCGGCCTCGCTGACGCGGAGCTTCTCCGGAAGGTTGGTGGCCTGGAGCGCCACGCCGATGCGGTCTTTGACCGCCGCGGTCTCCTTTTCCGGGTCGTAGCCCAGCACGGAAACCTCGCCGGCGCTGCGTTGCCGCAGGCCTTCCAGGATCTCCACCGTGGTGGTCTTGCCGGCGCCGTTCGGACCGAGCAGCCCGAAGATCTCGCCCTCGGCGACTTCGAAGTCGATGCCCCGCACCGCTTCGAAGCCGCCGTACAGCTTGCGGAGCCCGCGGACCGAAACTGCCGCCGAGGCCATGGAGACTACTTTCCCGCCAGCACCTGCATGCAGGCCTTCATGAACGCCGGCAGGTCGTCCGGCTTCCGCGAGGAAACGAGGTTGCCGTCAACGACCACCTCGCTGTCCTCCCAGAGGCCGCCCGCGTTGACGACGTCATCCTTGATGGCGAAAAACGAGGTGCAGCGCTTCCCCCGAAGCACGTTGGCCGAGCACAGGCACCACAGGCCGTGGCAGATGGCCGCCACGAGCTTGCCCTGCGCGTTGAGCTCGGCAATGAAGCGGCTCGAGGCCGGATGCCGGCGGATGAAATCCGGCGCGAAGCCGCCGGGAACGATCACGCCATCGTAGTCCGCCGCGCGCACAGAATCGTAAGTCTTGTGCGCCGTGCACGGGTAGCCTGTCTTGGAAGGATACGTCCGGGGCGCTTCCGCGGCGACGAAGTCGACCGAGGCTCCGGCTTCGATGAGCCGGTAGTAGGGATACCAGACCTCCATTTCCTGGTACTGCTGATCGACAAGAATCGCGACACGCTTCCCTGTGAGATCCATACCTCACAGTGTAAAGAAACGGCGGCGGCCCGCGCCCGCATTTCAGGGCTTCAGGCGCGGCCTGAGCTGCTCTGGAAATTCCGCCGCCTTCGAGCGGTCCGGATGGCGCAGGTTCATCTGCGGCCCGGCGTCCCGCTGGAGAGGAATGTACATGCCGCCGGTGTCTTCGAGCACCTTCCACAGCCGCGCCCGCATCTGCTCGGCCGTCCTGCGGTGCGCCGGATCGAAGATGAGGTTGCGGCTCTCGATCGGGTCCGCCTCGAGGTCGTAAAGCTCGTCGATGTCCCATAGGCCGTGCACGCGGACGAACTTGTACCTGTCCGTGCGCAGTGCGTGCACCGTCGGCGTGTGGGGGAAATTGCGTTCCCAGTAATACTCGTAGAGGAGCTCGGCCCGCCAGGCGGTTCTTTCGCCGCGTGCCAGCCGCAGCCAGCTTGCGCCGTCGATTCCCGGCGGGACCGGCACGCCGCAGGCCTCGAGCACCGTGGGCATGATGTCCAGGTTGGCCACCATCTCCGGGACCACCGAACCGGGACGGAACAGCTCCGGGCAGCGGGCCAGCAGCGGCACCCGCATGGACTCCTCATAGGCAGTGCGCTTGTCGATGAGCCCGTGCTCGCCAAACGCGAAGCCGTTGTCGCCCATGTAGATCACCAGCGTCGAGTCCAGCTCGCCCCGCGCCTTCAGCGCATCGAGCACGCGTCCGAGGCTGTCGTCGACGCCCATCAGCGTCTCGGCGTACCGCCTGTAGTAGTCGCCAATGTCGAGTCCGGAGTGGTAAGGGTATTCCACGCCGTGCCAGGAATTCCTCTGGTTCTGCACCCACATCGGCCGACCCCGGGCATATTCTCCGGAGGCCGCCATGGTCTTCGGGTAGACAAACGGCGCGTCTTTGTACATTCCCTTGTGGCGCGGCGCGGGCTCGAACTCCGCATGCACGGCCTTGTGGGACAGATACAGGAAATAGGGCTGATTTTTCGGCAGAGAATCCAGCCATTGCAGCGCATAATCGGTCAATTCGTCGGTGATGTAGCCCTTCTGCTTCACGCGCTTTCCATTGATATTCAGCCCGTTGGCGGAAGGGTTGTAAGTTCCCTGGCCGCGGAAGCTGATCCAGTGGTCGAAGCCCGGCTGGGGGTCGTCGCCCTCGTTCCCCATGTGCCACTTGCCGATGAAGGCCGTGCGGTAGCCAGCCTTCTGGAGATAGGAAGGAAAGAACACGGTACCGCGCGGGATGGGCGTATTGTTGTCGACAATGCGGTGGCGGTGGGCGTAAACGCCGGTCAGGATCGTGGCGCGGCTGGGGCTGCACAGCGCCGTCGTGACAAAGGCGTTTCGGAAGTGCACGCCCTCGGAGGCCAGGCGATCCATCTGCGGCGTGCGCAGCCATGGTTGCGCCTTCATGAATCCCATGGCGTCCCAGCGGTGGTCGTCGCTCAGGATGAAGACCACGCTGCGCCGTCTCGCCGCCTGCGCGGCGGCGCGGAGGACGGCGGGAGCGCCGGCGAGGATTTCGCGTCGGGTGGGCATTGCCTTTCTCCTCCGGGCACGATATCACAGGCGCCCCGGAGGGCAGCCGCAGATCCGCCGTTTCAGGCCTGCAAATGGCATTTTTCCGGCAATGCACGCCTCTCTGCGCCCCCTGCTACACTCCGGAATGTATGCTCTACACCGGACTCGAGCACACTGCCATCGCTTCGCCGCACCCTGAGCGGCTGGCCCAATGGTATGTGGAAACGCTCGGCTTCGTCATCAACTACACCTACGGCGGCAACTACTTCGTCAAGGCGCCCAACGGAGCGATGCTGGAGATCATCCCGAGCCAGGGCGACCCGCTTCCCGCGGAAATGAAGACGCCGGGGCTGCGCCATCTGGCGGTGATGGTTTCCGATTTTGACGCTGCCGCCGAAGACCTGAAGCGGAAGGGCGTGCGGATCGTCTCCGAGCCGCTGGATCTTTCCGGCAACCGGCTGCTCTTCTTCACCGACCCGGACGGCAATCTGCTTCATCTGATCGCTCGTCCGGCGCCGCTGCCCTGATGAAGGTCTGAATCACGCCTTGATCCGCCGCATCTTTTCTGCATTCCGCTCCCGCGACTTCCGGCTGATGTGGTCGGGAGCCTTTGTGTCGAGCATCGGCACGTGGATGCAGAAACTCGCCCAGAGCTGGCTGGTGCTGCAACTGTCCGGCTCGGCGTTCTATCTTGGACTGGACAATTTCCTCGGCGAGATTCCCATCTTCCTTCTCGCCCTGGTGGCCGGCGTGGCAGCGGACCGGATCGACCGGCGGCGCGTGCTGATCGCCTCCCAGTTCGTCCAGATGAGCTGCGCCTTCACGCTGGCAGCCCTGTTCGCCCTGGGCTACGCGCGGGTCTGGCACATCCTGACGCTTTCTTTCATCGTCGGCACGGCGCAGGCCTTCGGCGCGCCTGCCTACCAGTCCCTGCTGCCATCGCTGGTGCCGCGCGAGCATCTTCCGAATGCGATTGCGATGAACTCGATCCAGTTCAACCTGGCGCGCGTCATCGGGCCGGTCATTGGCGGCCTCGCGCTCACGCATCTTGGGGCGGCATGGTGCTTCGGGCTGAACGGGCTTTCCTACGTGGCGGTGATCGTCTCGCTGCTGCTCATCCATGTCCGGTACGTGCCTGCGCCGGCGCGGGAGTCCGTGATGGATTCGATGAAGCAGGGCCTCGCCTTCATCCGCAGCCGCGAAGGGATGCTGCCGCTGATCGTGGTGGCGTTTGTGTGCACGTTCCTTGGCATCCCGATCCTCGTCTTCCTGCCCGTGTTCGCGCGCGACATCTTCTCGGGCAACGAGACCACCTACACGGTCCTGCTGGCGACCGAAGCCGCCGGAGCCATCACCGGCGCGCTGCTGGTGGCCGCGCGCGGCCGCCGCCCGAACCTTGGCCGCGACGCGCTGATCGGACTGATCGCGCTGGGCGTGTTCGAGACCCTGTTCGCCCTCTCGCGCGACTTCCGCGCCAGCCTGGTTTTCGTCTACTTCGGAGGCATGGCGCTGATCGGCTGCTTCGCGCTGCTCAGCTCGCTGGTGCAGCTCATGGTCGAGGACGAAATGCGCGGCCGCGTGATGAGCATTTACAACATCGCCTTCCGCGGCGGCATGCCCATCGGGAGCCTCGTCACCGGCGCGCTGGCGCCCGCGTTCGGCATCTCTGCGGTGGTGGGCACGTACGGCGTGATCCTTGCCTGCCTGGCTGCCTGGCTGCTGCTGTTCCGCCGCCGGCTGGCGGCGCTCTGAGCCCGCCTAGGCCTCGGCCCAGTTCCTGCGCTCGATGAACGTCTCCGGCTCGTAGGTGACGCCCTTTTCGAGCTTCTTCTCCTCGCGCCGGGTGAGCCACAGCAGGAACGGGCCGAGCGCCGCGCCCGCTGCGGCGGCCAGAGCGCCGCACTCGCGGCGGATCTCCTGCCGCAGCTCGTGGACGCGCGCGGCGATTTCCGCGTTCTTCTTCCGCATGTGCCGCTCCATCGCCCACAGCACGGCGGCGTAGGAGGTCCGCAGCGCCTGCGCCTCGCGCTCGAACCGCTCGCGCACGCGCCAGTCGGGGTAGAAGCGGTACTTCTTCACGCCTTCCAGGGTCGTGCGGCAGATGCGGTACAGAGAGGGGCCGTTCAGCTCGAAGTCCCGCCAGAAGGCCCAGTCGAGGAACTTCTTCGAGTCGTCGCGGCTGATGTGCGGGTGGCGCCAGTTGAACTTGTACTGCCCGTGCACATCGGCGAGGTCGACGTCGATCAGCGTCCCTTCCTTCTCCATCCGCTCGTGCAGCGGCGTGCCCGGCAGCGGCGTGTAGAGCATGAACTGGTGGAAGTCCGTCTCATGCCGGCAGGCATAGTCGATCTCCTCGCCGATGTTTTCCGGCGTGTGGTGATGCATGCCGACGATGGTGGAGCCAAGGACGCGGATTCCGTTGCTGCGCAGTTCCCGCACCAGGCTGAGCGTGTCCGAGCCCGCCAGCTTGGCGTAGCCGCTCTGGGGCGATTCCAGCCCCATCCAGATCCAGGAGATGCCCAGCTCGACCAGCTCCTCCATGCTGTACTTGCGGATGGCGTTGGCCGAGGAAAAGACGTAGAGGTCCCAGCTCTTGCCCCCCTGCTTCATGCAGTCCAGCAGCTCCATGGCGCGGCGGCGGTGGAGCAGGAAGTTCTCGTCCATGACGAAGAACGACTTGTAGCGGAACGCGCGCTCGGCCTTTTCCATCGCCTCGTAGATCTCGCGCCCCGTTTCGAAGAAGTTGACGAACTTTCCTTTGCCGCCAAAGAACGCCGACGTCGTGCAGAAGTCGCAGCCCATCGGGCAGCCGACGCTGGGAATGATGGTGGCAGCGGTGGAGCCGAGCCGCCCGGGCAGCTTCAGCCCCATGACGCGGTGGCCGAAGCCGGAGGCGATCAGCGGATGCTCCACTTTCTGGCGCGGGTCCTGCCCGAGGAATTCGCGCATCCAGCGGACGCCCTCGCCTTTGACGATGTAGTCGGCGTCGATCATATGCTCGAGGCCGGGAATCGCCGCGACATGGCCGCCGACGACGATCACCGACTTCGGCGAGAGGCGGCGCACGATCCTGCACATCTCGCGCACCTTGCCCACGTTGACGATGATCGAGCTGATGCCGACCACGTCGTAGTCATGGTCGCGCAGCTCCTGCTCGAACTGTTCCTTCGTGGGAAAATCGAGCACCGTGGACGGATTCTCGATGTTGGCCTGGATGAACATGATGCCCCAGGACCGGTGGAAGATCCGGAGCGAATACGGGCCCTGCGCCCGCGTCACCTGGTTGTGATACAGCTCCATCGGATTGATGGAGCGGCTCCCGTACTCGTCGTCCTTCGCGTAGGGGCCAAAGACGCTCGTCAACAACACCCGGGCCTTCGGCCCCTTCGGATGCACGATCATCGGTCGCTCACTTTCTGCTTGGGAAACTCGGACTACGAGCCCCGGATGTCCTAATTGTACACCCGATGCGTGCCTCCGCCCGCAGAAAAGCGGCGGCGCGGAGGCCTCCGGTCAGCCGTTCACGCTCGGCAGCCCGGCCAGCGCCATCGCCAGCTCGCTTTCGTCATACTGCTGGTCGACCAGCCTGCCGGCGAAGTAGTCCATGTAGGCCTGCATGTCGAAATGGCCGTGCCCGCAGAGGTTGAACAGGATGGTTTCGCTGCGGCCTTCCTGCCTGCAACGCAACGCTTCGTCGATGGCGCCGCGGATGGCATGGTTGGCCTCCGGCGCCGGCAGGATGCCTTCGGTGCGCGCGAAAAGCACCCCCGCTTCAAAGCAGGACAGTTGCGGGTAGGCCTTCGCTTCGATCAGCCCCAGCTCCTTGCAGTGGCTCACCAGCGGCGCCATGCCGTGATAGCGCAGCCCGCCCGCGTGGAAGCCCGGCGGCGTGAACGTGCTCCCGAGCGTGTGCATCTTGACGAGCGGCGTGAGGTGGGCAGTGTCGCCGTAATCATAGGCGTACCTGCCGCGCGTCAGCGACGGACAGGCAGCCGGCTCCACCGCCACGATGCGCGTCTTCCTGCCGCCGCGCAGCATGCGCCCGATGAAGGGGAACGCAATGCCGGCGAAGTTCGAGCCGCCTCCGGTGCAGCCTACCACGACGTCCGGCTCATCGCCCGCCATGGCAAGCTGCTCCATCGTCTCCTGGCCGATCACGGTCTGGTGCAGCAGCACATGATTCAGCACGCTGCCGAGCGCGTACTTGGTGTCCGGACTCTGCGCCGCTACTTCCACGGCTTCCGAGATGGCGATGCCGAGGCTGCCTGGGTGATCCGGCCGCTGCGCCAGGATCGCGCGCCCGCTCTGCGTCTCGCTGCTCGGCGACGCCACGCAGCGCGCCCCGTAACTCTCCATCAGCGCGCGCCGGTAGGGCTTCTGCTCAAAGCTGACACGCACCATGAAGATCTCGATCTGAAGGCCGAAAAACGCCCCCGCCAGAGCAAGCGAAGAGCCCCACTGCCCCGCGCCCGTCTCGGTGACAATTCGGCGTACGCCCGCTTCCTTGTTATAGAAGGCCTGCGCCACGGCGGTGTTCGGCTTGTGCGAGCCGGCGGGACTCACGCCTTCGTACTTGTAATAGATCTTCGCCGGCGTATCGAGCGCCTTCTCCAGCCGGCGGGCGCGGTACAGCGGCGTCGGACGCCACTGGCGGTAGATGTCCCGCACCGGGCGCGGAATCTCGATCTCCCGCTCCGTGGAGACCTCCTGTTCAATGAGGCTCATCGGGAAGATCACTTCCAGATCCGCGGGCGTCACCGGCTGCTTCGTCGCCGGATGCAGCACCGGCGGCGGCGGCGCGGGCAGATCCGCGGCGATGTTGTACCAGAACTTCGGCAGGCGGCTTTCGTCCAGAACGTATTTGATCTCGTCGCTCATCTTCGTCCGGCTCCCCAGCAGAGGAGTTGAACCCGCGATTCTATCAACACGCGCCCCGCGTCCGCCCGTAGAATGATTGCGGAGGTTCCGGTTCCAATATGCGCGCCGTCCTGCTGTCTGCCCTCGCCCTTCCGCTCCTGGCCCAGCCCCCTGCCGCGCCGCCGCAGAAGATCAGGACGCTGCTCGTGACCGGCGGGGCCATCGGCGGCCATGACTGGCGGATCGTGTCGCCCCTGCTGCGCAAGGCGCTCGAAGATACTGGCCGCTTCGAGGTCCGCGTCACGGAAGACTTCCGCGGAGCGGGTCCGGAGACGCTCTCCGGCTACGATCTCGTAGTGCTGAACTATTACGATGCGCGGGACCCGGCCTTTGCATGGCCGGAACGGACGCGGGCCGCCCTGCTGGATTTCGTACGCTCCGGCAAAGGGCTGGTCGTCTACCATTTCTCCATCGCCTCCTTCCTCGACTGGCCCGAATACGAACAGCTCTGCGGCGGCAACTGGCGGCCCAACCAGGGGCATCATTCGCCGGCGCATACTTTCGCGCTCGACATCCGCGACCGCGAGCATCCCGTCACACGCGGACTGAAGCTGAAACTCACCCAGCCGGACGACGAGCTTTACGCGAACCTCAAGTGGCAGCCCTCCGGCTCTTACCACGTGCTCGCCACCGCCTGGGACGATCACAAGCTTTATCAGGGCAAGGCGCGGCAGCCGATTCCCGGCGAAGGGCTGGACCATCCCATCCTCTGGACCGTGCCTTTCGGCCAGGGGCGGGTGTTTGTCACCGCTCTCGGCCATGATGGCCCGGCCGTCAAGACTCCCGTGTTCGTCACCACGTTCACCCGCGGGGCGGAATGGGCCGCCACGGGCCAGGTCACCCTTCCCATACCGCCAGAACTGGCCGAAGGCGCCAGGCCCGCGCAGCAGCAGCCGCGCGCGGTGACGCCGGGGGCCCTTCCCTCGGATCCGCCCTCGGATGCAGTGGTCCTTTTCGACGGCAGCACGCTGGAGGGGTGGATGCGCCCGGACGGAACGCCCACCGGCTGCCGCATCGAAAAGCGCGAGATGGTCTGCCGCACCGGCGCGGGCGATGCGGTCTCAAAGGCCAGATTCCGCTCCGCGCAGATTCATCTGGAATTTCTGGTTCCGGAAATGCCGGATCAGAAAGGACAATTGAAGGGCAATTCGGGCGTATATATCCAGGGGATTACTGAAATTCAGATCCTGGACGGCTACAACAATCCGACCTACCCCACCGGAACAGTCGGCGCCATCTACGATCAGCACCCTCCGCTGGTGCTGGCCGCGCGCCGGCCCGGAGAGTGGTCGTCCTACGACATCGTCTACCATGCGCCCGTCTGCAACGAACGCGGGCAGGAGGTCCGTCCCGCCACGCTCACCGTCTTCCTGAACGGCGTGCTCGTGCAGGACAATGCGCTGCTCCGGTTCCGCCGTGCGATGTGCGAGCCGGGCCCGCTGCTGCTTCAGGACCACTCCGGCTTCCCCGGCGCGCCGGACACGACGATGCGGTTCCGCAACATCTGGTACCGCCCGCTCGAAGGAGGCCCGCAGCTACAATGAAGGTGAGCCACCCGACACCCCGGGGCGGATCGCCTGAGCAACATTTCTCCCTGTTTGTGTTCTGACCTGGTGGACGTGACGCTGCATCCGGCCGAGCCTTTCCGCATCGCAATCTCCGCTTCCTTCACCGCGGAGCCTCTGGAGCCGTTCCTGCTGTTCTGGGGCCGCCGGCTGAATACGCCATTCGAAGCTGTTTTCGCCCCATACAACCAGATCCTCCAGACGCTGCTCGATCCCGGCTCTGTGTTTGCGTCCAACCGCCACGGCGTCAACGTCATTCTGCTGCGCGCCGTCGATCTCGCCGCACAGCCGGAAGGCGGAGAGCCGCGGCGCAGCGTGCTCGCCTCCCATGCAAGGGAGCTGGCCGCCGCGGTGCGCGCTTCCCTGCCCCGGTTTTCCGTGCCGCTGCTGTTCCTGCTCTGCCCCAGCCCCGGTGACGAAGAGTGCGGGGAAGCAGAATCAATTCTTCAGGAGGCCCTGGGCGGCGTCGCTGGACTGCACTTCTTCCATCCTTCCGCCATCCTGTCGCAGTATCCGGTGGCGCAGGTGCACGACCCGCGCGCGGCCGAGATCGCGCGGATCCCCTACACCGAAGAGATGTTCGCGGCGCTGGCGACGGTCGTCGCGCGGCGCGCCCACACGCTGTCGGCCCCGCCCTACAAGGTGATCGCCGTCGATCTGGACAACACGCTCTGGCGCGGCATCTGCGGAGAAGACGGTCCGGCGGGCGTCGTGCTGGACCCGCCCCGCCGCTTCCTCCACGAGTTTCTCCTCCGGCAGCGCGAGGCGGGCATGCTGCTCGTCATCGCCTCCAAGAACAACTTCAGCGACGTGCAGGAGACGTTCCTCGCGCACCCGGAGTTCCCGCTGCGGCTGGAACACTTCGCCGCATGGCGCATTGACTGGAACCCCAAGCCGGTGAACCTGGCTTCGCTGGCGGCGGAGCTGAACGTGGGCCTGGACTCCTTCATTTTTTTGGACGACAACCCGATGGAGTGCGCCGAGGTGGCTTCTTCCGCGCCTGAGGTGCTTTCCATCACCCTGCCGGCCAACCTCGAGGAACTGCCGGCTTTCCTTGCCCATGTCTGGGCGTTCGACCACCCGAACGTCACCGAAGAAGACCGCCGTCGCGCGGAGATGATCGCGCGCTCGCTCGAGTTTTCCCGCGCCGCGCAGTCGGCGGCTTCGCTGGACGACTTCATCGCCTCGCTGAACCTGCGCGTCGACGTCCAGCCCCTGGATCCGGAGCGCCTGCCGCGCGCCGCCCAGCTCACGCAGCGGACCAACCAGTTCAACACGACCACCATCCGCCGGACGGAAGCCGAAATCGCTGCGCTGGCAGCCACGCCCGGGGTACGGATCTTCACGGCCGAAGTCAGCGACCGCTTTGGCGAGTACGGGCTCACCGGGCTGGCCATCGTCTTCACGCGGCTCAATGAACTCTACGTCGATTCGTTCCTGCTATCGTGCCGGGTGCTGGGCCGCGGCGTCGAGCACCGCATCCTGGCGCGGCTGGCCGAGCTGGCCCTCGACGAAGGCATCTACACGGTCACCGTTCCCTTCACGCCGACGGCGAAAAATGCGCCCGCGCGCGCTTTTCTGGACTCCATCCCCTTCGGCGTCAGACACGAGGACAACGGCGGCTACGTCTACCGCTTCCCGGCGACGGAGCTTCAGACGCTGCGCTGGACGCCCTCCGCCGCAGCGCCCCCGGAAACGCCCAGGGCCTCTGCGGCTGCCCCGCAGGCGCGCGCCTTCACCGGCTATGCGGAGATCGCCGCCAGCCTCCGGACGCCGGCGCAGGTGCTTCAGGCCGCGCGCCAGGAGGCGGCCGGACGGCACGCGCCTGCGCGCGCCGCTCTGTTCCACTCCGCGACGGAGGAGAAGCTGGCCCGCATCTGGTCCGAACTGCTTCAGAAGCCCGTCACAGGGCCGGAGGCGAATTTCTTCGACCTCGGCGGCCATTCGCTGCTCGCCGTGCTGCTGCTGATGCGCGTCCGCGAAGAGTTCGGCATCGAGCTTTCCGTCGATGAGGTCTACTCCGGCTCGCTCACCCTCGGTTCGCTGGCCGCCGTTATCGAAGCGCGGCAGCTCGGCGCCGCCGACCCTGACGAATACCAGGCGCTGCTGGCCGAGATCGAGAACCTCTCCGACGAGGAAGTGCGCGCGCTGCTCGAACGGGAACTCGGACAGGAGGAGTAAGCCATGCGGATCCTGCTGGCGTCGAACGCCTCCTATGATCCGCCGCGGGGGGGCTCCACGCGATCCAACCTCGCCTGGCTCCGGCGCCTGGCGGCGCGGGGCCACGCCTGCGCCGTCGCGGCGTCCTCGCTGACGCAGGAGCCGCGCCAGTCCGTCGTCGACGGCATCGCCATTCATTCCGTTCCCTCGCTTTCGCTGCACGCCGCCGCGCTCGGCCGGCTGATCCGCGAGTTCCAGCCCGACTGGGTGCTGGTCTCCAGCGAGGACCTCTCTCACACGCTGCTCCGCGAGGCCGCGCGGACCTCGCCCGGCCGCATCGTCTATCTCGCCCACACGCCGCAGTTCTTCCCTTTCGGCCCCGAGTCGTGGCACGCGGATCCTCCCGCGGCGGAAATCGTCCGCAACGCCGCCGCCGTGGTGGCCATCGGCCGCCACATGGCCGCCTATATCCGCGAGCACCTCGGCCGCGATGCGGCCGTCATCCATCCGCCGATTTATGGCGATCCGCCCTGGCCGGATCTGTCGGATTTTTCCAGAAAACGGGTTCTGATGATCAACCCGTGCGCGGTAAAAGGAATCTCCATTTTCCTCGAATTGGCCCGCCATTTCCCGGATATTCCGTTCGACGCGCTGCGGGGCTGGGGCACCACGCCGGAGGACGAGGCTGAACTGTCCAGGCTGCCGAACGTCTCCCTTCTTGGCGCCGTGGGGCGCATCGAGGAGTTCCTGGGCCGCGGCTCCATCCTGCTCATGCCCTCGCTGTGGTACGAGGGGTTCGGGCTGATCGTGATGGAAGCGATGCTGCGCGGCATCCCCGTGGTCAGCTCCGATTCCGGCGGGCTGCTGGAGGCCAAGTGCGGCACCGGCTTCGTGATCCCGGTGAAGCCGCCGGAATGCTACCGCATGGAATTTGATGCCGCGCACATGCCCCGCCCCGTTCTTCCGCCGCAGGACATCAGGCCGTGGATCGCGGCGTTGCGCACGCTGCTGGAGGATGAAGCAGAGTACCGCGCAGAAAGCGGGCGGTCCCGCCAGGCTGCCGCGGCGTTCGTCGCCTCCGTGGATCCGGACGCGATGGAGCGGTTCCTCGCCTCCCTGCCCCCGGCGCGTTTGCCCATTGCCGCGGCCGAAAGGCCGCTCGACAGCGCCCGCCAGGCGCTGTTGCTGAAGCTGCTGAAGCAGCGGAGCCGCACCTCATGAAGGTCCTGCTGGCGCACAACTCGACCTACTTCCCTTCGCTCGGCGGGGGCGACAAGAGCAACCGCCTGCTGATGGAAGCGCTGGCGGCCCGCGGCCATGAGACGCTGGTGGTCACGCGCGTCCCGGAATTTTCTGACCAGGCGCACGAGGATCTGAAGCGGGAGCTGGCCGCACGCTCCATCGCGGCGGAAGAGGATCACGAGTCGCTCGCCTATACGCTCCACGGCGTGCGCGTCCGCGTGTTGACCCGTCAGCCGCACCTGCGCGCGTTTTTCCAGTCCTGCCTGGACGCCTTCGATCCGGACATCATCCTCACCTCGACCGACGATCCGGGCCAGATCCTGTTCGACCTCGCCATCCGCCATCCCCGCGCCCGCGTGGTCTACCTGGTGCGCGCCACCATCGCAGTGCCCTTCGGCCCGGACAGCTCCATGGTCAGCGCCGCCAAGACGGAGAACCTGCGCCACGCGGACCTCATCATCGGCGTCAGCCATTACGTGGCCGGCTACGTCCGCGAGTGGAGCGGGCTGGATGCCATCCACGTGCCGATTTCGCTGCTCGAGCCCGGCTCGGAGTTCCCGCTGCTCGGCTCGTTTGACAACGAATTTGTCTCCATGGTGAACCCCTGCGCGGTGAAGGGCATCGCCATCTTCCTCGAACTGGCCCGGCGGATGCCGCACCTGCGGTTCGCCGCCGTGCCTACGTGGGGCACGACGCCGGCGGAACTGGAGGAGCTGCGCAGCGTCCCGAACATCACGCTGCTGCCGCGCATGGACAACATCGACGACCTGCTGCGGCGCACGCGCGTGATGCTGGTGCCTTCGGTGTGGGCCGAGGCCCGCTCGCGCATCGTGCTGGAGGCGATGAGCCGCGGCGTTCCGGTGGTGGCCAGCGACGTGGGCGGGCTGCACGAAGCCAAGCTGGGCGTGCCCTATCTGATCCGCGTGAATCCGATCGTGCGGTACCAGCCGGCGCTGGACGCCTCCATGGTCCCGGTCGCCGAGGTTCCACCGCAGGACGTCACCCCCTGGCAGCGCGTGCTGGAGCGGCTCACCACAGACCGCGCCCACTGGCAGGAGATCTCCGCGGCGAGCCGGCGGGCGGCGCTCGAGTATGCAGCATCGCTCACCATCGAGCCCTTCGAGCATGCCCTGCTCGAGCTGCTGAAGAAGCCGAAGAGGACGCCTCCGCCCGCGCAGCCGAAGCCCGCGCTCAGCGAGGAGAAGCGGCGTCTGCTCGCGCTTCGTCTTTCGCGGCGCGCCGCGGGCCGGCCGTCCGCCACCCATCCGTGGTTCCCAAACATCCATGCGGCGCCGCCGGAACAACTCCGCCTGTTCTGCTTCCCGTGGGCTGGCGGCGGAGCGCTCCCTTTCCGTGCCTGGAGCGAGCCGCTGGCTCCGGTCGCCTTCGTGGTTCCGGTACGGCTGCCTGGACGCGAGTCGCGCGCCTCCGAACCCGCCTTCGAGCGCATGGAGCCTCTGGTGGATGCTCTTGTCGGGCAGATCCGCCCATTCCTCGACGCCCCTTTTTCGTTCTTCGGACACTCGATGGGCGCTGGCGTCGCCTTCGAGCTTGCGCGGGCGCTGCGCCGGCATGGGCTGCCGATGCCGCGCTCGCTGCACGTCTCCGGAGCGCGGGCGCCGCAGTTCCGCCGGAACCACGTTCCGCCGCCGGAGCCCTCCCTGCGCGATTTCATCGAGGAGCTGCGCCGGCTGGAAGGCTTCCCGCCGAGCGTGCTCAACCATCCCGAGCTGCTGAAGCTCGCGCTGCCTGCTCTGCTGTCGGACGCCCGCCTGTACCGCCATTACGTCTATACGCCGGAGCCGCCGCTGGACATCCCGATCTTCGCCTATGGCGGCGACGCGGATCCCAACGTCACATCCAGCCACCTGGAGGCCTGGCGGGAACAGACGACCGCCCGATTTGAGCGCATTGATTTTCCGGGCGGCCATTTCTATTTCGAATCCACGCTGCCGACCCTGCTGGCCGCCTTGAAAGCCCATCTCGAACAGGCGTCCTCGGTCTGACGGATGAGGGCCGCGCCTCTCAACCGGCTTTCTGCTCAGTCTGTTCCTCCCCGTCTTCCGTCTCAGGTCTCCAGGGCAGCGGCAACGCCCGCCGGAAAGACCGCCTCCGGCGGAGAGGTATCTTTTTTCGGGCGCCGGATGCGGATCCGCGCTTCGGACCGGCCACGCCCGCGGCCGCCGCTGGAAGCAGGAATCATTTTTCTGCGCCGCCGGATGCCGGAGCGGGTGTTTGCCAGGCGCTGGAGGACAGGAATCCCGGCGGCAGGCTGACGGCGTCGGCTCCGGCGCCGATATCCCCATCGGGACGGAGGGCTATGCAGAGGAGTGGCGCACAAGCCGAAGCATGAGAGCGATGAGGGTCGCACGAGGCTTCGCGGCGCAAAGGCTGTTGTTGGCAATGCGGGGCACTCTCCTTGTCTGGTTGAGTGTCCCCATCGCGGCCAGTCAGGATCCTCGCCAGATGGACATCCCGATCCGGAACTGGCCTGTGCCTCAATACTGGATGCCGACGCCCAGCCAGGAATCGGCGGTGACGGGAGGCATTCCCCTGAAATCGGACTCGGGCACCACGCCCGGGACTCCCCGGCTGGGCAGTGTCACGCCCCTGTCAGGCCCCCTGGCCTTTGTCGCCATTACGCCTTGCCGCATGGTGGACACGCGGGCCTTTGCGGGCATGCCGGCACCCTTTGGTGTTCCCGCTCTCAGCAGCTATGTCACCAGAAGCTTCCCGCTGAAGAATCATCCCACCTGCGTGATCCCGCCCGAAGCCAAGGCATATTCGCTGAATCTGGTGGCCATCCCTCAGGGACCGCTCAGCTTTCTTTCTGCCTGGCCGGGCGGCTATCCATTTCCAGTGACCTCATTCCTGAACTCCTACACCGGGGACATTGTGAACAATGCGGTCATCATCGCCGCCGGCGTGAATGGGGCCATCAATGTCGTGGCCGGCAACCCGACCGACCTGCTGATCGACATCAACGGCTACTTCATTGATATGCCTCAGGCGAAGAATTCGCTGGGAGGCGTTGTATCCTCCAGTGGAAGCCCACAGAACCTGCCCGCGGGATGGTCATCCACACGCAACGGCACGGGCCAGTACGTCATCACGTTTCCGGCAGGCACATTCCCGGCAAGCTCCAATCCGGCTCCCGTACTCAGCCCGATCGGAGCGGTCGCCACACTTCAGGGGGCTTCCATCGTCCGGCTCGCCGACGGCTCGGGCACCCTCACCGTGAACTGGTCGAACGACGTCACATTCAGTTTCGTTGTGGCAGCCAACTGATCTGTGCAGGGGCGTGAGAGCGCAGGCGGACCTCCGTCGAGCCTCGCGCAACTCTGGGGATCGCCAGCCGCCGCAGGGAAACTCCACTGGCGGCAGACCGTTGAGTCCCCCTGCGCCGCCCGGATCAGCGGCTCCCCGGAACGGGGAAGGCCCTGCACGGGATGCCCGGTCCGGACGCTGCGCTCTCTCAATTCCGCCCGGTGGCGGAGATGCCGCGCAATCAGCTAAGGGAGTCGCCGCCTGCGAAACCTGCCCATGCCATGGCCCTGTGGAGGCTTTTCCCAGAAGGACGTCTCCCTGGCCTCTCTCTTCCAGAGCTGGGCGGCATGGGAACGGATCCGGAATCCTCCGCTTCGGGTGTGGATTTCCCCTTCGGCAATGGCTCCTGCCGCAGCCGGGGCACCTCTTTATTGCGCCCCAGAAGCCTTCGTCAGTTTCCCCGTTCAGGCAGACTTCATCTGCCTCGCCATCGCCCGTGCGGAGCAGGTCGATCGTAATCAGTTCGAACGGGCCACGCCGGAAGGGGCACCTCGCACGCTGCCCCGTCGATCCGTGCCCTCACCCGTTCCATACCCTCCCGGGGCGGGCGACGCTCCGCACGGCCCCTTTCGCCTGACCTGCACTCACGCGCCGGGTGTCACGAAAGGCGCGGGGGCTGAGACGCGGCATTTCTCCGTCTGGTTACGGCCCGTGAGCCCCCGCCCGCGGGCATGTGGTTCACCTGCCGGCGCCAACTTTCCGCTCCCGGCGGTGACCCGGAAGCAGACTCGCGCCCAGTCTGGCGGGAACCAGGAACGCGGATCTTCGCAAAAAGCAGAAGGACGGCCAGCGCCCTGCGGGCGCCAGCCGCCCTTTCCTCCGAGGCACGACCCGCCTTGGCGGCAGGCACGCTCATTCTGCACCGGATTGCGAGTCAACCGGGTTCCACCAGAGGTGCCGCCGGATGGAACTCCTTCTCCGCGGGTCAGCCTTGGTACGAGCCGGAAACGCGCACAGATGAACGTAACGGTCATCCACCCACAGCGCCGCACCCGTGATCGTCGCGCTTTCCATCCGCACGTCCTGCCCCAGGCCGATGGCCGGCTGAATGAGTGTCTCGGCCTCTCCGACCGATGCGATCCAGGCCCGCAAAGCTGCCGCGAGGAGGTCCGTGCTTTCTGCGCCGCTCCCCGCCGCCGATTTCTCGTCAGTCCCCGTCCCGGCCCAGTACCTCTTTTCCATGGCGTCCAGCGCGTAACCCCGGACGAGCTTCGGCAACATCCGCTGGCATGTATTGGGGTGATCGAAAAGATCGATCCCTGCGGGCCGCCCATCGATGGCAAAAACGGCTCCAGTCTGGCCTTCCCCCCACGGCAGGCGCCGGACGTACTCTTCGACATCCCTCTCGTGGCGCGCAAAGGCTTCTCGCATGGCAGAGGTCGGCGACTGTACGCCAAGGCGTTCCAGCTTCTCATCCACTGCCATCCACACCGCCGCCTGATTGGTCCTGCGGCCGATTCCAGCCCGCATGGATGCGGTCACATGGGCCGTGCTTTCGGCTCTCAGCTTGCCGAATGCAACCGACGGCGTGGGGTGGAACCGCGGGCTGACTGGCCGCCAGCGCCCAGCCTCCACACAGGACACCGGAACAACGGTCCTCTGCCGCGGCGGGGCGAGAATCGTCAGGTTCAGGATCCGGTTCTGCCGGGCGCCCACCAGCTCTTCGCCCCCCAGGATCAACACGGGCCGATCGGAGAGATTCTCAACCGCAATCTCCGGCACGGAGGCAGACGGCAACTCTTCCACCTTCGCTACGCCAGATCTCACCGCATCCTCCAGCAGGATGTAGGCGGGTTCGCCCTGCGCCGGTTCCGCGCCCGCGATGGGCAGCATGGCCAGGCCCTGGAATTCGGCCGGATCCCCAACCTGCAATCTTTCGAGATATTCCTTCAACGTTGTCATAGGCGTCTTCCTCCCTGTTCTTCTTCTGTCCTCTTGGCCAGCCCAACCCGCGGCCGCCAATTCCTCCGAAGCTGGCAGCCCCGGCAGCGGTCACCTCGCTGCCGGGCTGCCGCCGGCGGCACCAGGATGGCTCACTTCCCTCCTGGCCGCCGCCGAACTTTAGTGGAGCTCGGTGAAGGTGTCCCTCAACACCTCCTCCTGATCCATGACCTCGTATGCCTTCGGGAGGAAGAGGAGGGGGAACATATCCTCCCGCAGCAGTCCTTCGGGGTACTGCATCTTCACGAGCTGCCGCCCGATTTCCTGCACGGCAGCCCCGAGCACTTCCATGGCCTCGTCGTCGATGTAGTCCTTGATGTACCGCAATTCCAGGGCGATGCTGACAAAGGCCCGCAGGTATGCGGCCTGCTGGGCTTCCAATCGAACTCCGGTGAACCGGTCTCCGTTCCTCATGGATTGCTTCATTGTTTCTCCATGGGTGGCTCAGGACGTGAGCCTCTGCCCCGCATGGGTGCATTTTTCCGCAGGAATGGGGCACAAAATGCGCGTGACAATGGGGCCGGCGATCTCTGGCCCACCGACAGCCGAGGCCCGCGGCTGTTCCATCCGCCCCCGCACGGGGACGCCCGTCATCTTTGCCACATGGTCTGCCAGCATTTCGTTCCATCCGCCCCGGCACGGGGACGCCGAATCCCGCCATGATTCCAACGGATCCATCACCTCTTCGCCATCTTTTCGCATCATGCTCCGCGGCATCCCACGCCTCAGGGATGGCCCTTGCCCCTCGCTGCGGGACGCGGTCCTGCCGCCTCCGTCCGCAGATCCAGCAGAAAATGTCCCGCGGAAGGGTGCATCGGCAGCATGCCCTGCTCTCTCATCCCCGCCTCCCCCATGCATCAGGGCGGCCCGCGCAGCAGGCCGCCACAGAGTGTGCGCCGCGCACGGTGAACTCAAGTCCCATTGCAAGATGGCTTTGCGCGAAGCAGGAGTCCCCGGCAGGCTACAATGGAAAATTCATGCCCCATCTGCTGAAGGACAAGACGTCGCTCGTTCTGGGCCTTGCCAACCGCTGGTCGCTTGCCTATGCGATCGCGCGGGCCTTCCGCCGTGAGGGTGCGCAGCTCATCCTCACTTATCAGGGAGACCGGCAGCAGGAGACGGTCGAGGAGCTCGCCCGTGAACTTGGCGCTTCGCGGGTCATCTCCTGCGACGTCACCCAGGAAGCCGACATCGAGCGCCTCGCGGAGATGCTCCGGGCCGAAGGCGATGACCTTCATGCTGTCGTCCACTCCATCGCCTTCGCCAACAAGGAGGACCTCGCGCGGCCTTTTTACATGACCTCCCGCGAAGGCTTCCTGCTTGCCCAGGAGGTTTCCTGCTACTCGCTCGTCGCGGTGGCCCGCGCCGTGGCTCCGGTGATGCGCCAGGGCGGCTCCATCACCACGCTCACCTACCTTGGCAGCCAGCGGGTCCTGCCGAACTACAATGTCATGGGCGTGGCCAAGGCCGCGCTCGAGGCCAGCGTCCGATACCTTGCCAGCGAACTCGGCCCCCAGCAGATCCGCGTCAACGCCATCAGCGCCGGCCCCATCAAGACCGCCTCGGCCCGCGGCATCCGGGACTTCTCGAAGATCCTCGAAACCGTCGCCGAAAAAGCGCCGCTGCGGCGCCCCACCGAGCCGGAGGAGGTCGCCGACGCCGCCGTCTTCCTCGCCTCGCACCTCGGCCGAGGCGTCACCGGCAACATCCTCTACGTCGACTCCGGCTACCAGATCATGGGCATCTGAAGCCGCCCGGCGCTGCGGCCCAACCGATGCTACACTCCGGGTATGCCGGCGGGGAACCCGTTTCCCATCCTGGGCGCTGACTATCCTCTTGCCACCATCTCCGGCCCTGCGCCGCGGATCGGCTCGGTGCTGGTCAAGCCGGCTTCCGCCGTCTGCAACCTCGACTGCGAGTACTGCTTCTATCTGGACCGCGAGGCGGACCCGTACAGGGATCTGCCCGCCCGCATCATGCCTGACGCGGTGCTCGAGCGGCTCGTCGACGGGTTTCTTTTCTACTCCTATCCGGTCTCCGTTTTCGCTTTTCAGGGCGGCGAGCCGACCCTCGCCGGACTCTCTTTCTTTGAAAAACTCATTGAATTCCAGAAAAAATTCGGCCGCCGGGGGCAGGCCATTTCCAATTCCATCCAGACCAATGGCATTCTGCTGGACGACGCCTGGTGCTCATTCCTCAGGCAGTACGAATTCCTCGCTGGAATCTCGCTCGACGGCCCCGAGGAAATTCACGACCGCTACCGCGTCAACCGGGCCGGCCACCCCACCTGGCGCAAAGTGATCGAAGCGGTCGAGCGCATGCAGAAACACCGCGCGGAATTCAACATCCTCTGCGTCGTGTCGCAGGCCAACGTCGGGAAGCCCCGCGAACTGTACCGCTTCTTCCGCTCCATCGGCGCCGAGCATCTCCAGTTCATCCCCCTCGCCGAATTCCATCCGGACGGCACGCCCATGCCGTTCACCATCACGCCGGAGCAGTACGGCCGCTTCCTGTGCGAACTTTTCGACGCATGGTGGCCCGACCGGCGGCGCGTCCGCATCCGCTTCTTCGACAACCTCGCCGAAGCGCTCGCCGGCATCAAGCCCGGCTCCTGCACCCTGCACGAGGGCTGCGACAGCTACGTCGTCGTCGAATACAACGGCGACGTCTACCCCTGCGACTTCTTCGTCGAATCCGGCTGGAAGCTCGGCAATCTGATGGTGGATTCTTTCGCCGAAATCGCGCGGCGCCAGCGCCGGCAGTCGTTCGCCTCGAAGAAGGCCCTTCCGCACGAAGAGTGCCGCGCCTGCGAATTTTTCTCCGTCTGCCGCGGCGGATGCCCGAAACTGCGCCATGGACCGCGCCGCAATTTCGGGGATCTCGACTACTTCTGCGCCGCTTACAAGATGATTTTTTCGCGCGCTGTCGGCCCCCTGCGCCGCGATGTGGAGAAAATCCTCGGAGCGAACCGCAATGCCGCCGTCTTGCCGGGACCGTACTGAATCCGGCTCCTATTCCTGCCCCGGGGTCTCGCCGTCTCCAATTCTCTCGACCCGGATCCGCGAGATCCGGTTGAACTCCATCTCCGTCACCGTGTACCGCCGCCCGGCGTGCTCCACCCACTCCCCTTCGCGCGGGATCCTGCCCAGCCGGTAGAGAATATAGCCTGCCAGCGTCTCATAGTCGCCTTCGGTCGGCAGTTCGATCCCATATTGGGTTTCCAGATCGCGGATCGGAATGGTCCCTTCCACCTCGAATACCGGAGATTCCTCGGCGGCGCGTTCCAGGCGGAGATCGAATTCGTCTTCGATTTCTCCGAAAATCTGCTCGAAAATATCCTCAAGCGACACCATTCCGGAGACCGTCCCGAACTCGTCCACCAGAAACGCCAGGTGGGCATGCTGCTCCCGCAGGTCTTCAAGCAGCAGATGCAGGGGCCGCGACTCGGGCACAATCGGCGCCTTGCGCAGGATCTTCCGCAACGAGAAGGGCTCCACCGCCCGCCGCCGCAGGTTGGACATCCGCCGCTGCGCCCAGAAATCAAGCACGTCCTTCACATGCACGAATCCGATGGGATTCTCATTTCCCTTTTCGACCACCGGCAGCCGGGAATACCGCGTCTCGCTCACCTTCTGCAACACTTCGTCGATGTCCGCGCTGGCATCGATCGTTGCCATCTGGCTGCGCGGCACCATTACTTCGCGGGCGCTGCAATCATGCAGATCGATCAGCCGCTGCATGGCCGTGGACTCCAGTTCACCCAGATGCCCCGCCGCGCGGCTGGCCTGGAGCACGAACTTCAGCTCCTCCGCCGAGTGCGCCCCCGGATGCCCGCCCTGCACCCCCAGCAGCCGGCTCACCGCCGAGGAGGATCTCTCCAGGACCCACACGAACGGCTCCACCAGCCGGTAGAAGACCAGCAGCGGCGGCGCGACGATCACCGCCAGCCGGTCGGCGCGCTCCATGCCGAAGTTCTTCGGCGCCACCTCTCCGAAGACCACATGCATGTAAGTCATCAGCAGAAACGCCAGTGCCACGCTCAGCACGCTGATGGCAGCGGAAGTGGCTGGCGTGATGGCCACCGAGAACAGCCGCAGGAACAGCCCGTGCAGCGTTTCCTCGCCCAGCCAGCCCAGGCAGAGGCTGGTCAGCGTCACTCCTACCTGAATCACCGAGAGCAGCCGCTCCGGGTTCTCCAGCAGCGCTGCCGCCGCCTTGGCCCCAACGTGGCCCTCGTCGCAAAGCTGCCTCAGCCGGGATCGCCGCACCGAAACCAGCGAGATTTCCGCCGCCGCCAGGAACGCGTTCGCTCCCACGACCACCAGCATGAAGAAGAGCCGGTATCCGTAATGGGGACTGCCTTCCATGGATCCGCTTACGGCCCTGCGCCGTCGGGCGGCGCGTCCGCCTCCGAAACCGGCTTCGCCGGCTGGATCACCTCATAGCCGTCGCGGCGGAACTCCACCGTGCGGACCTGCCCGCGAGGGCCGAATGGAGCCACCTCCTGCCCGTTCCATTCCACGCGCACTCCGCCCGCGTTGCCGATCTTGACGCGCAGCACGTCGTCTCCGCCGAAGCCCCGCACTTCGCCGGGCCGCATCAGGTCGCCAAACAGGAATTTCCTCCCCTGCCAGACGCCCACCCAGCTCAGCTCCGTGGCCCGCACAATCACGCGCACGGGCGCCCCAGACACCGCGGCCTCCGCAGGGGCGGCTGCCAGCGGGAGTGCGGACCCTTCCTGCACGGGTGGAGGCTGAAGCGGCGTCGGCTGCTGCGGTTGCAGTGGCGCGTCCGGAGGCTGCGGCCGTTGCGACACCGCCGGCGCTGCCTGCGACTGCTTCCAGCGTTCCCAGCCCATGTACAGGCCGGTGCAGGCGGCCACCGTCACCAGCAGCCCTCCTGCGCGCACCGCCCACCAGATGGCCTCTTCGCGGCGGCTGCGCCGCGGCGTCGGCAGCGGCGGCACGTCGATGTGCCTCTCCGGAACCGTATACGGCCTGCCCGCTTCCTCGGCGAGGCTCCGCTCGATCTCGGCCTGATAGACCTCCTCGGGCAGTTCCAGCAGCCTCGCATACTGCCGCAGAAAGCTGCGGTAAAAAAAGCCACCGGGCAATGACGCCGTATCATCCCGCTCAATGGCTTCGAAATACCGGGCGTGAATCCGCGTCTGGCGGGCAAGCTCTTCGATGGTCAGGCCGCGTCTTTCCCGTTCCTCGCGCAGCCGCTTGCCCAGCGTCGCCATAGGGTCGCTTGAACTATCAAGCGTATGATACCGCACGCCCGCCGCAGCCGCCCGCGCTGCCGCAGGCTGCAAGACCGGCCGCCGCGCGCATCGGCAGGCGCCGCGGGGATCGCCTGCGCCAGAACTTCCCGCCTTCCTCCGGAAACATAGAATACAGACATGCGTCTCCCATTGCTGCTGACCGCCCTGCTGCTCGCTTCCGCGGCGTCCGCGCAGCCGGTTCCCCGCCCCGAGCATCCGCAGCCCCAGTTCCAGCGGCCGGAATGGATCAGCCTCAACGGCCCGTGGCAGTTCGCCTTCGACGACCAGGACGAAGGCCTCGCCGCCGGCTGGCACCTTTCCGGGAAGCCCTTCAGCCGGAACATTACCGTCCCCTTCTGTTTCGAGAGCCGCCTCAGCGGCATCGCCGACACCTCCTTCCATCCGGTCGTCTGGTACCGGCGCCAGTTCCAGGTCCCTGACGCATGGAAAGGCCGTCGCGTGCTGCTGCATTTCGGAGCTGTCGACTACCAGGCCACGGTGTGGGTGAACGGCCAGGTTGCAGGCGGGCACGAGGGCGGCAATACGCCGTTCCGCTTCGACATCACCGGGCTTCTGAAACCCGGCGCGAATACCGTGGTCGTGCGCGTCTGGGACCCGCCGGAAGACCGGGCCATTCCGCGCGGCAAGCAGTTCTGGGAGCCGAAATCCCGCAGCATTTTCTACACCCGCACGACCGGCATCTGGCAGAGCGTCTGGCTGGAAGCGGCCGGCGATAGCTGGCTCGAGTTCGTCCGCATCCACCCGCACCTCGATGGAACGGTCACTTTTCATGGGCGGGTCGCCCGGCCTCAGCCGGGCCTCTCCCTGCGCGTCTCCATCCGGTCCGGCGATCAGGTCGTGGCCGCAGGCGAAGGCTCCCTCGCCGATGGCCGCTACGTCGACGCCGCCGCCTTCGTGCGCAACCCGCGCCTGTGGACGCTGGAACGCCCGAACCTCTACGACGTGACCTTCGAATTGCGCAGGGACGGGAAGACGCTCGACACGGTGAATTCCTATTTCGGTTTCCGCGAAGTCTCCATTGAAAACGGCCGTTTTTGCCTCAATCACCGCCCCATTTACCTGAAATTCCTGCTCGATCAGGGTTACTGGCCCGACAGCCTGCTTACGCCGCCCTCCGACGAGGCCATCCAGTACGACATCCGCATGGCGAAGGAAATGGGCTTCAACGGCGTGCGCAAGCACCAGAAGGTGGAAGACCCGCGCTTCCTGTATTGGGCGGACCGCATGGGCTTCCTCGTCAGCGGCGAGATGGCCAACGCCTACCTTTACGACGAGCAGTACGTGCTGCGCTTCACGCGCGAATGGGTCGAAGCCGTCGAGCGCGACATCAACCATCCCTCCCTCGTGATGTGGGCCCCGCTCAACGAAAGCTGGGGCGTGCCCGACCTGCGCGACCCGCGCCAGCAGGCGCATCTGCGGACGCTGTACCACCTGACGAAGTCGCTCGACCCGACCCGCCCCGTCATCGACAACGAAGGATGGGAGCACGTCGACACGACCGACCTCTATGCCGTGCATGATTACGCGGCCAACCACGACGCGCTCTACGCCCGGTGGGCGAAGGTCGAGCCGAAACCCGGCGCACAGCTTCCGCCCAACGGCAGGCCCTACGCCGCCCCCGGCCATGTCTACAACGGCGCGCCGCTGTATCTGAGCGAATTCGGAGGCATCGCCTACATTCCCCCGGATGCCAAAGTGCCGGAAGGATCCTGGGGCTACGCCGGCGTCGAAAAGACGCCCGAGGACGCGCTGAAGCGCCTCGCCGGCCTTTACGACGCCATTGCCAAACTCCCCTTCATCGGCATCTGCTATACGCAGATCACCGACGTCGAGCAGGAAGTCAATGGCCTGATGACCTACGACCGCAAGCCCAAGTTCGACCCCAAAGCCATCAAGGCCCTCAACGACCGCCTGCGCTGAAACGATCGCCATCCGTTGATTGACGGCCCGGACGCACTTTCCGCGCCGCAATGGAGGTCCGGCAGGCGCGTCGAAATGGGCGCACAGGGCGCAGCCTTCGTGCGCCCGCATCCTCGCCAACGCACGTGGAGAATTCCGCGAAACTCCAGCCCCGGTCGTCCGTATGGACTGACAGATGGACGCAACGCCCGACTTCGCCGAGATCGTCCGCGAACACCAGGGCATGGTCTACAGCCTCGCCTGGCACGCCCTGCGCGACCGGGACGCGGCTGAAGACATCACGCAGGAGGTCTTCCTGGCCCTGCATCAGAACCTGAACCGGCTCGAAGGGCGCGATCACATCCGCCACTGGCTGGCGCGGGTCACCAGCCACCGGTGCATCGACGAGATCCGCCGGCGCGGCTACCGCCGCGGCCCCTCGCTCGAGGAGATCCCGGAACCGCGCTCCGGAAGCGGATCCCAGGATCCGCTGCTCCGGAGCCGGCTGCGCCAGATGGTGGCCGCGCTGCCGGCGCCTGCGAGAATGATGATCCTGCTGAGGTATCAGGAGGAAATGGAGCTGGCCGAAATCGCACAGGTCCTCGACGTGCCGGTGCAGACGGTGAAAAGCCGGCTGCACAGGGCGCTGAACCTGCTGCGGCAGAAAATGGAGCGCCGCCCGAAGGCGGCGCGGGAGGCGGCGAAATGAACGGCATGGAGCAGTTCGAACGGCAGTTGCGCGACACCTTCCGGCGGGTGGAGCCGCCCGCCGGGCTGGAGCAGAAGATCCTCGAACGCGTCCGGCCTCGCCCGGCCCGGCGGCTGCCCGGCTGGCTTGCCGTGGCGGCGAGCCTGCTGCTCGTGGCGGGCGGCACGCTGGGCCTCGCGCGCTGGCGGGAGCAGCGCCTCCGCGCGCAGCAGGCCGAGCACGTGCGCCAGCAGCTCGCCGTCACGCTGGAAATCACCGCGCGCACCATCGCGAAAGCGGAAGGAAGGCTCAGGTCCATCGGCATCGAACGCATCCAGATCGAGGAGGCATCATGGCAAGAACACTGATCCTGGCGGCCGCGCTGCTGCCGCTCTACGGCCAGCAGATCGACTATAGTCTGTTCGACCGGCTCGCCGAAAAGGCAAAGGAGTCGGCAATCGTCAACCTCGGGCCCGAGCAGCTTTCCCTGCTGGCCGGCTCGAAGACGAAGGATGGCGGAGCCGGTCTCGCGGAGCTGGCGAAAACCCTCAAGGGGATCATGGTGCGCAGCTTCGAATTCGACGCGCCCGGGCAGTACGACGCGGCCCAGGTCCGCGCTATCGGCGAGAAGATCAGGAGCACCGGCAACTGGAGCCCCATCGTCAGCGTGAAAGAGAAAGACGAATTCACCGAAATCCTCATCCGCAAGGGCGCCGACGGCAAAGCCGACGGCCTCCTCATCATCGCTGCCGAACCGAAGGAGCTCACGTTCGTCCACATTGACGGCGTCGGCGATCTCGCCGCGCTCGCAAAGCTGGGCGGTCTCGCAGGCATCCCCGAAATTGCCGGCGCGGCTTCCGCAAAGAAACAGCAGGCCGCGCCGGTGAAAGCGCCGGCGAAGAAGCGGGAAGACTGACGCCTTTCCGCGCAGCCAGCCAGCCGCTGCCTGCCGCGGCGCGCCGCCTGACCGGCCCGCCGCGGCGGAGCGCCATCCGGAAGCGCTACCGCGCGCCGAAGAAAACGATGTGTGCGCCTGGCCTTTCGAAGGACAGCTCCAGCCGCGCGCGCCCCGCCGCGTCGAAGCGCACCGACACGCCCTCTGTAGCACGGAATTCCCGCGCCGTGCGCCGCTGCGTGACATAAATGGTTCGGCCCCGCGCGGTTGAAAAAACCACCACTGCCCCGCGTCCACTCGCCGGCGATATCTTCTCATGCACTTCCGCGCTGCCGGAGATGGCCCCTGAACGCACCGGAGGAGCCTCGGTGATGTCCTCCCGCACCTGCCGGTACCAGCCGAGCATCCGCCCGAACAGGGCCGCGCCCTCCGGCGACACCTTCAGCAGATCGCCCCAGATGCCGTTCTGCCCCAGGATCAGCGAAGCAAGGTTCACGATCTGCGAGTCGGAAGGATCATCGGGGAAATAGTGCGTCAGAAAAAGGACGGACGGAATCCAGGCGTCATAGGACAGGGGCGTCCGGCAGATCCACGTCCGCGCCGGCCCGGGATGAAAAAACAGGTTCCAATTGTCTTTCTCGGGGTTGATAGGCACATTGTAATTCTGGTAATACGGCCCGTTATTGATAAGGAAATACTTGCCCGCGCTCAGGAATGCGAGCCCGACGCTCCGGCCCGCCTCGGTGACGTCGAAATCCAGGATCGCCTCCGGCGCAGCCTCCGCCACTCTCTCGGCAATCCGCTTCAGGGCCAGCGGAAGCTGGAAAGCGTAGGATTCCGCTCTTTCCTCTGCGGAATGGGACTCGTCCCCATGCCAGTGCCGCGGGTCGTCGCACCCATGCTGATCCACCGCGTCCCACTTGAAGTAGGTCACGCCCAGCTCGCGGTGCAGGCGGATCAGGGCATCGGCGAAGACCTCCGAATAGGGGCTCACCAGGCACATCCGGTAGCTCGATTCGGTCTCCCACACCGGGTGCGGCGCAGACGGACGGCCGCGCCAGGACATGCGGCACCCGGCGTATTTCCCTGCCAGAGGGCTGCTCACCGCCACGTGCTGCGGGCTGAACCACAGTCCGAGCCGCATGCCGTAGTCTTGCAGCCGCCTGCGGATGGCTGCCAGGCCGTCCGGGAAGCGCTGCCGGCTGACGGCCCAGTCTCCCGTCTTCTCGTACCAGCCCGTATCCATGACGAAGACCTCGATGCCCATCCGGTGCGCCGCGTCGATTTCCGGCAGCAGCCGCTCGTTGTTCATGGAATCCAGATAGGATTTTCCATTCCAGAACTTGTTCCTTTCCTGGAAATTCCATGTATTGTAGAAAATCAGGGGCCGTCGCGATGCAGGATTTTCCGCCAGATATTTCAGCACAAACGCCCGGTAGGCGCTCCGCAGCTCCTCCCAGCCGCCGTTCACAGCCGCCGCTTCGAACCAGATCGTTTCAAATTCGGCGCCCGGCCCGAGGGCCTGTCCGGAGAGGTAATTGCCCTTCACCGCCTCCAGCCTGACGCCGCGCCCGCCCTCCAGCCGGAAATGGAGAAACGTCTCCGGCGCCTGCGAGCCATGCTCATATGCGGCCAGCAGGCTGTGCCGGCCGTCCGACGCGGCCAGAATCGGGCCCATCAGCGTCAGTTCATTCTCAAACTCCCGCGCCGCCACCTCCCGTTCCGTGGCCGTGTAGCTGTGGACGACTTCCAGAAACTCGGAGAGCCGGACCTCGCGCACCTCGGGCAGCCCGCCCAGCGGGAAGGCCGCATACGTGATCGCGTCCCTGCCCCGGCTCTTGGTCAGCTTCCGCGGAGTCCCGCTCCGCAGAATGTAGCGGAACCGCACGACGGGGCTCTGCTCGTGCACGCGGAACACCAGCTCCAGCGAAAGCCCTGCCGCAGCCTGAAACGGCCCGGCGAAGCGATACTCCACGGCGCCGTTCGCCAGCCGGCGCGGCACGCCCGCAGGCCGCACCTCCCGCAACGCCGCCGGGACGGCAGCGCCGTCCACTTCGAAAGCGGGGGGAGCGAAGCGGTGGGCCCTGCCCGAGCCCCGCGCCGTAAGGACCCAAAGGGCGCCCGCATCCCGCGGCCTGACCTCAATGCGAAGGAGTCCAGTCTCCACAGCGGCGGCATGCAGCCCATGCGGAAGGCTCAGCGCCGTCACCAACGCCATCAGCAGGAAACGCTCCGGCCGCATGCGTCCATCCTACCCCCGTCCCGCAGGGCGGCATGGCACCGCGCGCCCAGCCCTCCGCCAGGATCGCCCGCGGGTTCGGGAATCCGGACCGCCCCCGATGGGGACAGCAAAAGGGAAGGCGGCCCCGCAGGGCCGCCTTCCACAGGTCAGACAGGAGGAAGCGCCTACTTCTCGATCCGCATGCCGTAGAACGAGCGGTAGACGAAGGTCATCGAAACCAGCAGGAAGACCACTGCCAGAATGTGCGTCAACGCGGCCTGTCCCTGATTGCGCAGCGACACGGCCAGCTCCACCGCCAGCAGCCCGAACAGCGTGGTGAACTTGATGGTCGGGTTCATCGCCACCGAAGACGTGTCCTTGAACGGGTCGCCCACCGTGTCGCCCACCACCGTGGCCGCGTGCAGCTCGGTGCCTTTCGCCTTCATCTCGGTCTCGACGATCTTCTTCGCGTTGTCCCAGGCGCCGCCGGCGTTCGCCATGAAAATCGCCTGGAACAGGCCGAAGACCGCAATCGCGATCAGGTAGCCGATGAAGAAGAACTCCTCCATGAAGGCGAAGGCCAGCGTGCCGAAGAAGACGGCGATGAAGATGTTGAACATGCCGCGCTGCGCGTACTGCGTGCAGATCTCCACCACCTTCTTCGAATCGGCGACGCTCGCCTTGGTCGTGCCTTCCAGCTTGATGTTGCGCTTGATGAATTCCACCGCGCGGTAGGCGCCCGTGGAGACGGCCTGCGAGCTCGCGCCCGTGAACCAGTAGATCATCGCGCCGCCCGCAATCAGCCCGAAGAAGAACGGCGCATGCAGGATCGACAGGAAGCTGACGCGGCTCGCGTCCAGCCCGTTGGTCAGCGCCACGATGATCGAGAAGATCATCGTCGTCGCGCCCACCACCGCCGTTCCGATCAGCACCGGCTTCGACGTCGCCTTGAACGTGTTGCCCGCGCCGTCGTTCTCCTCCAGGTTGTCCTTGGCCTTCTCAAACTGCGGCCGGAAGCCGAACTCCTTCTCGATCTCGCCCTCGATGCCCGGGATCTGCTCGATCGTCGAAAGCTCGTACACCGACTGCGCGTTGTCGGTCACCGGCCCGTAGGAGTCCACCGCGATCGTCACCGGGCCCATGCCCAGGAAGCCGAAGGCCACCAGGCCCAGCGCGAACACCGCCGGCGCCATCATCAACTGCCCCAGGCCCATCGTCGACATCCAGTACGCGATCGACATCAGCAGCAGGATGGCGAAGCCCAGCCAGTAGCTCGAGAAATTGCCCGCAATGAAGCCCGACAGGATGTTCAGCGACGAACCGCCTTCTTCGCTCGCCTTGACGATCTCGCGCACATGGCGCGAGCCCGTCGACGTGAACACCTTCACGAACTCCGGAATCAGCGCGCCGGCCAGCGTGCCGCAACTGATCACCGTCGCCAGCTTCCACCACAGCGTCGTATCGCCCTTCAGCTCGGGGATCATCAGGTAGCTGACCACGTAGGTGAGCGCGATCGACAGCAGCGACGTGATCCAGACCAGATTCGTCAGCGGCTGCTCGAAGTTCATCTTCTCGGCGTCGCCGTACTTGGCCTTCGCCAGCACGTCGTTGATGAAGTAGCTGACGCCCGACGAGATCACCATCATCACGCGCATCATGAAGATCCAGACCAGCAGTTGCACCTGGATCACCTGCCATGTCGGCCCGGCCACCCGCTCGTTGATGCCCAGCAGGATGAAGCTGATCAGCGCCACGCCGGTCACGCCGTACGTCTCGAAGCCGTCCGCCGAGGGCCCCACCGAGTCGCCCGCGTTGTCGCCCGTGCAGTCCGCAATCACGCCCGGGTTGCGCGCGTCGTCTTCCTTGATCTTGAACACGATCTTCATCAGGTCCGCGCCAATGTCGGCGATCTTCGTGAAGATGCCGCCGGCCACGCGCAGCGCCGCCGCGCCCAGCGACTCGCCGATGGCGAAGCCGATGAAGCACGGCCCGGCCAGATCGCCCGGGATGAACAGCAGGATGAAGAGCATCAGCAGCAGCTCCACCGAGATCAGCATCATGCCGATGCTCATCCCCGCCTGAAGCGGAATGTCATAGCACGGGAACGCCTTGCCACGGAGGCTCGCAAACGAGGCGCGCGAGTTGGCGAACGTGTTCACCCGCATGCCGAACGCCGCCACCCCGAAGCTTCCCCCGATGCCGATCACGCTGAACAGCAGGATGATCGCCACCCGGTAGGCTTCCATGTGCTGAAGCAGGCCGAAGTAGAACACGATGATGACGGCAATGAACAGCTCCAGGATCAGCAGGAACTTGCCCTGCGTCGCCAGGTACGTCTTGCACGTCTCATAGATCAGCTCGCTCACCTCGAGCATCGACTTGTGCACCGGCATGTTCTTCAGCCGGACGTAGATCGACAGCCCGAACAGCAGCCCGAGCGCGCACACCACCAGCCCGATCATCAGCAGGCTGCGCCCGCCCATGCCGAAAAACGTCGCCTGGTCGAGGTCCGGCAGCACCAGGCTCGCCTCGCCGCCGCCGTGATGCGCCGGCTGCGCCAGCGCCGGAAGCGTCCCGGCTCCCGCAATCATCGCCAGCAGCAGGAGCCACGCGCCTGCGCGCTTCAGGGCGCCTGCCGCGCCATTCGCCAACGCCTGCCGCAGCAAACCGGACAGGCTCTCCGTGGGTACCATCAGGTCAATCCTCCCGATCGAAAGGAAATTCTCCCCCGGCGCGGCCTGGGCCCGCCGCGGCGGGTTATCAGGTCTGAAAGAGTGTAACAAAAGAGGCCCAAGAATCACTATATCGGACGACTGTATCTGGAATCAACACTCCGCCGCACGGATTCTGCACCCCGCCGTACTGAAATGCCAGCCCCTTCCACAGATTTTTTGCCGCCCTGTCACCACCCGCCACCGCCCCGCATCGTGGACATTGAGGTCTGATTATGGCGGACTTGCAGCGCCGAACCTTCCTGAAGATCGCCGCCGGCGGAGCCGCAGCCGCAGCCGGCGGAGCCGCCCTGGCCCTCCGGCACCCCTCCCCGGACGCGCCCAGGCACATCGCGAAGATCCCCACCTTCTGCGAGCTCTGCTTCTGGAAGTGCGGGGTGGTCGCCACCGTCGAGGACGGCGTCGTCACGCGGCTCGAAGGCCATCCGGCCCACCCGCTCGCCCTTGGCCGCCTCTGTCCGCGCGGCAACGGCGGCACCGGGCTGCTCTACGATCCGGACCGGCTGAAGAAACCCCTCATCCGCACCGGCGCCCGCGGCCAGGAGCGCTTCCGCGAGGCCACCTGGAACGAGGCCCTCGACTACGTGGCCGCGAAGATGCGCGAAATCCGGGCCAAACACGGCCCGGAGGCCATGGCGCTGTTCACCCACGGCCACGGCGGCTCGTTCTTCAGCCAGCTCCTCAAGGCCTACGGCTCGCCCAACATCGCCGCCCCAAGCTACGCCCAGTGCCGCGGCCCCCGCGAAGTCGGCTTCCAGCTCACCTTCGGCACCGGCATCGGCTCGCCTGAAAACACCGACATCGCCAACACGCGCTTCCTCGTCCTCATCGGCAGCCATCTCGGCGAAAACATGCACAACACCCAGGTGCAGGAGTTCGCCGAAGCCATCCGCCGCGGCGCAAAGATTGTTGTCGTCGATCCGCGCTTCTCCGTCGCTGCCAGCAAGGCGCACTGGTATCTGCCCATCCGGCCCGGCACCGACATCGCGCTGCTCATGGCCTGGGCCCACGTGCTCGTCTACGAGAACCTCTACAACAGGGATTTCATTGAGAAGCACGCGGCCGGCTTCGCCGAGTTCAGGGACGCCATCCGGGACATGACGCCGGACTGGGCCGCGCGCATCACCGACATTGATGCCGAAACCATCCGCACCGTGGCCCGCGAGATGGCCGCCTCCCAGCCCTCCGTCATCGTCCATCCGGGCCGCCACGCCACCTGGTATGGCGACGACACGCAGCGCAGCCGCGCCATCGCCATTCTCAACGCGCTGCTCGGAAGCTGGGGAGCCAAAGGCGGCTTCTTCCTCCCCTCGGGCGTCGAGGTTCCGCCCTATCCGGCGCCCAGGCCGCCGCAGCCGGCCCGCGGCGCCGTCGATGGAGCAGGCACGCGCTACCCGCTCGCCGACGAGACGCTGGCCTCCGGCCTCTGCGACGCCACGCTGGCCGGCGCGCCCTACCGCGCCCGCGGCTGGATCGTCTACGGAACCAACCTGCTCCAGTCCCTGCCCCAGCCGCAGAAGACGCTCGAGGCCATTCAGGCCCTCGACCTGCTGGTCGTCGTCGACGTGCTGCCGGTCGAGATCGCCGGCTACGCCGACGTCGTGCTGCCCGAATGCACCTATCTCGAGCGCTACGACGACCTCCACGCCGGCGCCTTCCGCACGCCCTTTCTCGCGCTGCGCCAGCCCGTGGTGCCGCCGATGTACGACTCGAAGCCCGGCTGGTGGATCGCGCGCGAGCTGGCCCGCCGCCTCGATCTCGAGGCTTACTTCCCCTGGCAGCACATCGAGCAGTATCTCGACCAGCGCCTTCGCGGGCTGAACCTGACGCTCGCCGACATGAAGAAGCGCGGCGTCGTGGTCTACCCCGCGGAAGACTCCGCGCTGCCGCCGGACCACAGGTTCGACACGCCCAGCGGCAAGGTGGAGCTCTACTCGAAGCTGCTGGCCGATATGGGCGTGGATCCGGTCCCGAAGTACTATCCGAAGCCGGAGCCCCCGGAAGGCCATTTCCGGCTGCTGTTCGGCCGCTCGCCGCTGCACACTTTCGGCCGCACCACCAACAACCGCATCCTCGGCTCGGTCGTGCGCGAAAACGAGGTCTGGATCCACCACCAGGCCGCTGCGGCCCTCGGCATCCGCCCCAACGAACGCATCCGGCTCGTCAACCAGGACGGCGTCCGCAGCGCGCCGGTGCGGGCGCGCGTCACCAACCGCATCCGGCCCGACTGCGTGTACATGGTCCACGGATTCGGCCACACCGCGCGCGGCCTGCGCTTCACTGCCGGCCGCGGCGCCGCCACCACCAGCCTCGTCACCCGCGTGGACGTGGATCCGCTGATGGGCGGCACCGGCATGTTCAACAACTTCGTGCGCATCGAAAAGGAGGCCTGAGCGATGCCCCGCTACGGCATGGCCATCGACCTGCGGACCTGCATGGGCTGCGCCGCCTGCGTCGTCGCCTGCAAGGTGGAAAACCGCGTGGACGAAGACGCCTTCCGCTGCCGCGTCACGCAGCGCTCCCGGGGCGAGTTCCCCAACGTCCACCTCGAGATCCTTTCCGAACGCTGCAACCAGTGCTCGGACGCGCCCTGCGTCTGGAACTGCCCCACCGGCGCCAGCCACTACGCCGACGGCGGCATCGTCCTGGTGGACTCCGGCCGCTGCACCGGCTGCAAGGCGTGCCTCGCCGCCTGCCCCTACGACGCGCGCTTCATCAACAGCCGCGGCGTGGCGGAAAAATGCACCTTCTGCGTGCATCGCGTGCGCGAGGGGCTCCAGCCGGCCTGCGTCTCCACCTGCCCGAGCCGCGCCATGATCTTCGGCGATCTGGACGACCCGTCCAGCGGGCTGTCGCGCGCGCTCGGCTCGCGCCGCCACCGCGCGCTCAAGCCCGAAGCGGGCACCACGCCGAACCTGTTCTACCTGGAGTAGCTGCCAATGATGCCCATGGATATCGACATCGCGGGAAAAAACCCCGAAACATTCCCCGTGCTTCATGTTTGGGGCTGGGAGATCGCTCTCTACCTGTTCCTCGGCGGGCTCGCCGCCGGACTGCTCGTGCTGGCCGGCTGGGCGCACCGCCGCGCGCACTCCTCCCCGCCAGGGCCGGCGCTCGGCTGGATGGCGCCCGTGCTCGCGCCGGCCGTGCTCGGCGTCGGCATGTTCGCGCTGTTCCTCGATCTGGAAAACAGGCTCAACGTCTGGCGCTTCTATACGGCGTTCCGCCTCACCGCGCCCATGTCCTGGGGCGCCTGGATCCTCGTGCTCGTCTTCCCCGCCGCGCTGCTGTTCGCCTGGGCCGCCTGGAGCGAGTTCGGCCCGCCCGGCCGGCGCTGGGTCACCGGCGCGCCCTTTCCGCTGCGCCGCTGGATCGCCGGGCTGAACATCGTCCTCGGCGTCGCCCTCGGCGTCTACACCGGCATCCTGCTCGGCGCTCTCGGAGCGCGCCCCCTGTGGAACTCGCCGCTGCTTGGCCCGCTCTTCCTTGCCAGCGGCCTTTCCGCGGCGGCGGCGCTGCTCGTGCTGCTGGAAAAGGACGGGCAGTGGCGGGACCGCCTGGCCGCGCTCGACCTGCGCTTCCTGGCCGCCGAGGCGCTGCTGCTTGCGCTGTTCTTTCTCGCGCTGGCGACGGGCGGCCACGCCCAGCGCGCCGCCGCCGGTCTCTTCTTCGGCGGGCCTTACACGGCAGTCTTCTGGGTGATGGTCGCCTTCGCCGGCATCGCGCTGCCGGCGTGGCTGGAGCGGCTCGAGCGGCGCCGGCGCATCGCCCATAGCGCCGTGGCGCCCGTGCTGGTTCTGTTCGGCGGTCTCGCTCTTCGGGCCGTCATCCTGCTCGCAGGTCAGGCGAGCCATTGGGAGGTGCTGCTATGACATCCATGCAATCCAGATACTGGTCTCCATATCTGGCCGGCGTGGCCATTGGACTCACGCTGCTGGCCGCATTCATCGTGCTCGGAACGGGCCTCGGCTCCTCGGGCGCTTTCACGCAGTTTCTCGCCGCCGCCGCCCACAAGGCCGCGCCGGGCTGGACGGAGGCCAACTCCTACCTCAGGCAGTTCGTGGGCGAAGGCCGAAATCCGCTCAAGGACTGGATGACCTTCCAGTTCGCCGGCGTCTTCCTCGGCGGCCTGATCGGCGCGCTCACCGCCGGACGCATGAAGCTGGAAGTGGAGCGCGGCCCGCACGCCACCCCGGGAATGCGCCTCCTGCTGGCCTTCGCCGGCGGAACCATCACCGGCGTGGCGGCGCGGCTCGCGCGCGGCTGCACCAGCGGCCAGGCCCTCACCGGCGGAGCCCAGCTCGCCCTCGGAAGCTGGGCGTTCATGATGGCCGTCTTCGCGGCCGCATTCGGTCTCGCATTCTTCCTCAGGAGGCAGTGGCAATGAAGGCCCCGTTGTATCCCCTCGGCCTGATCGGCGAAGAAGCCGGCTTCATCGCAGTCTTCTTCCTCGGACTCTTCTTCGGTTTCTTTCTCGAACGCGCCGGCTTCGGCAGCTCGAAGAAGCTGACGTCGATCTTCTATTTCAAAGACTGGTCCGTGCTGCGCGTCATGTTCACCGCCATCGTCGTGGCCATGATCGGCCTGCTCTATCTCACCGGCATCGGCTGGATGGACGGCGAGGCGGTCACCGTCAAGGAAACGGTCCTCGGCGCGCAGATCGTCGGCGGCCTCCTTCTCGGCGCGGGCTTCATCATCGGCGGCTACTGCCCCGGCACGTCGGCCGTCGCCGCCGCCTCCGGCAGGCTGGACGCCTTCGCCTACATCGGCGGGATGTTCGCCGGCACGTTCCTCTTCAGCGCCGCTTACGACTGGATCCAGCCGCTCTATCACTGGGGCGGGATGGGCGTGAAGACGCTGCCTGAAGTGCTCGGCCTTCAGCCCGGCCTCGTGGCCGCCGCCGTGGTTCTCATCGCGCTGGCCGCCTTCGCCGCCACCGAGATCTGGGGCAACCCGAGCGTGGAATCCCCGCGCGTCTGGCAGGTCCGGCTCACGCCGCATTCGGCGGGCGCGGCTCTGGCCGTGCTGCTCGCCTTCGGGCTGGTCACCGGCTACGCGATGGCCTCGCGCCCGCAGCCGGTGGTGGCGCAGTCGGCTCCGGCGCCTGCCGTCGCCAGGCCTGTTCCCGCAGCGCCCGCGGGAGCCGTCGCCGCGCCGGCCGCAGGCCCCGCCCCGGTCGCCGCGCCACCGGGCGGCGTGAAGAAGTTCCGCAAGGGCAAGAGCTGCTCCTGACTCCCGCCCCGTTGCCGCGCCTCTCCGGCCCCCGCGCTCCGCGGGGGCCTTTCTGCTGTTGCACTGTTGCCCGCGGCGCTGTGATATCGTCTCTTACGTCATGACGAGACAGGACCTTTCCCGCCGTTCTTTCCTCGCCGCCGCCGGCGCTGCGGCGGCGCTGCCCCTGGCCGCGCAGAAAAAGAGGCCGCTCATCGGCATCGAGATGTACTCCGTCCGCACGGAGATGGCCAAGGACATCTTCACGCCCGTCCGCACCGTCGCGAAGATGGGCTACGAATGCGTGGAGTTCTACGGCCCTTACATCGGCTGGACCATGGACCAGATCAGGGAGATGCGCAAGCTGCTCGACGACCTGAACGTGAAGTGCCTCTCCACGCACAACGGGCCGAACAACTTCCTCCCCGAAAACATGCAGAAGACGCT